>NZ_JANYUY010000018.1 GCF_025060755.1 Paenibacillus doosanensis | reverse complement strand
CGCTCTGGGCGGACGGCTGCACGCTGTGGCTGCCGTCCGCGCCAGCCGCGGCCGCCCGCGCTCCGGCGGCGGCCCGTGACGACGCGCCGGCCGGCCGCTGGCTGAGCCTGCTGCTTCAGCGGGAGCTGCCGCCGCTGCTGCTGGTCGATATCGGCGCGGAGTGGGACCGCCCCGATGTCCGCGAGCTGCTGGGCAAGGCCCAGGACATTATCTACGTCGTGGACCCGCTGATTCATAAATTGGATCTGCCTGCAGTGCGAAACCGACTGGAGCTGCTGAGCATGTTCAGGCAGGCGGGCAAGCGGGTATACGGCTTAGCCAATAAAGCCGTCTCGTCCGGCCATACCGCGCAATGGCTGCAGGTACTTCCGGAGCGGCCGGCATGTCTGCTGCCCGCGATCGACTTCGTCAAGGTAGCGGAAGCCAACTGGTTCGGCCAACTGGTGCACGACCTTCCCGGCGTCCAGCAGCAGTTAGGCCGAGCTCTGCAGCCTTGGCTGCGCGGCTGGCTGCAGCAAGGGGCAGCGGAAGGCGGCGGCTCGGGCGAACGGGTCGGCATAGGCGGAGGCACGCTTCGCACGCTGCTTCAGCTTTGGAAAAACGGATGACACGGGGGAAGGGGCCACGATGAATTTTTGGTATAAATGCTTGTATTATGTGCTGGTGATCGGGCTTTGTTTATCGGGGCCGGCGCTCTTGATAGGCTGGAAATGGGGCGTAGAGCCGCGCTGGGGCACCGTAGACGTTGTACAGGCGGCGCGCGGCATCGACCGCGGGGCCCGCTTGTCCGAGGCCGATCTTAAGGTCGTGAAGGTGAAGAAGGAGCTGCTTGTCAGCGGGGCGGCAAGCCGGCTGTCTGCGGTTCTTCATCAGGAAACGGTTAGAGAAATCCGCCCCAACGAGCAAATTACGGACGCTATGCTTAATACCGCTCATCTGCTGCCGGGGCCCGGAGAGTGGAATATGCCGCTTCCGGCGGAATGGACGTTCGGCAAGCCGCCCGGCAGCCTGCTTCGCGGCGATCGGATCTCCCTGCTGCTGATCCCGAAGGAAGAAGCGAAGAAAGCCGAAGAGAAATCGGGCGAGGAGATGACCCGGGAGAAGATGGAGCAGCTGCAAATTCCGTTCGAAGAAGAACAGCGGCTCACGGATATGGTCGTCAGCTTCGCCAAAGGAACGAATAACCAGGAAATTTCTTCCTCCGAGGACCGTAAGAAAACGACGGGGGTCGTAAATACCGTAGAAGTGATTGTCACTGAACAACAAAAAGAGCTGATCCGCAAATATGGGATGCAGGGATATAAATTTTTAATTATTTACCACTAAAAGCGGGAAAAGCAGACGAAGCAAGCGAGAGCAGCGGAGGGGGCAAAAGCCTTCCGTCATGAAGGAGGAAGATCAAGGTGAACGCATATGTCGTTTCCGCAGACAGAAGGCTGTTGGAAGCTTTGAGGCAAACCGGGGAATACGGCGCCGTTTTGCCTGTATCGAAAGAAATGATTTCTGTGCTGCTGGCGGAGCTGGAAGGAAGACAAGAGCAGCCGGGGAGGCGGAATGCCGCCGGGCTTTCGGCCGATATCGGCATCGAAGCTTATACGGACGACATTTCGATTATGGTACCGGCTCCGGTCGACTCGGCGATGTCGGCTTCGGACGTATGGATCGTCAGCGACGGGCTGCTGGATATTTATGAAGCGGTAGCTCTGCGCTCGCTCTATCCGGCCGGAAAGTTCGTTTACTTGTTGAGCAACGACGGAGACGCCCATGCGATGCGGGCGATGCAGAGTCTGTGCGCCGCTCATGAGATGGATTATGTGCCGCCTTACCGGACGACGGAACAGGTGGCCGATGAAATTTCAGCGATATGTTTTACAAGGAACCAGTCGGCGAGCAAGGTGATTGCGCTAGTAGGCGCGCTCCCGCAGCTCGGGCTTACTTCCAGCCTGCTGCGGACCGGAATCGCGCTGGCCAAGCTGGCCGGCATCCGTGTAGGCATCCTTGGCTTGAACGGCTGGAACCCGGGCGACAGCGGGCTTGCGTATACCGGCAAATATTTGGATGAATTATGGGGCAATCTGCAGGGCAAACAGCTGCAAGCCGGCGAGCTGAAGGAGAAAATGCTGGAGCTCGCACCCGGCGTTCATTACCTGGCGGGCAACCGGGATTTGAAGAAGCTGTACTATTATCATACTGAAGGCATCGCCTGGCTGATCGACAAGGCGCGGGAATGTTTCGACATCGTGCTGCTCGACGCGGGCAGCTACCCGGACCATGCGTTGTCGGCGCAAAGCATTCATACGGCGGATCTTATCCTGGTTCAGATGGGACAAAGCCGTCAAGCGAAAGAGCAATGGCGGCGCATGTGCGAGCATATTTTGCAGCCTATCTTCCATATGGAGCAGCGGCAGCCGATGCTTCTTTTCAACAAGATGATCCATTCGCCTGAAATGGAGAACGAGAAGCAGCTGTCCCGCCAGCTGAACATGCCTTATGTCGGCAGCTTGCCTTATATCGATGCTTTCGGCCGCAGCGAATCGGACCGGAGCCTGCTGAGTCAGGCTTGGCCCGAATACGATAAGGAGCTGAACAAAGTTTGCAAAGCGATATTGCAGTACTATGATCTGCCGGTGGTTTCGCCTGCGAAAGAAAGCGCGTCCGTTCACGCTATGAAGCCGGCCAAGAGCGGCTGGCTGCGCTGGATGAAACCGGTCAGGGAGGCTTGACGGGATGGAAGCCCAGCGTCAACAGCGGTTTCATATCGGCTATTTTCATAGAGAGGGGAATCCCGAGCCTGTTGTCCCTGAGAAGGCCGAGCCGCCTTCCGATCCGCCGGCGTCCAAGGGCGGCAAGCTTTCGTTCGATCAGGCATGCAAAGCGTACAAGGAGCTTGTCGGCGAACGGTTCGCCGGGGCCGTGCAGCGAGGGGCTTCCGAACGCACGCAGTCTGAAGGAGCGGGAAGCGACGAGGCGCAGGCGTTCGTAGAGCTGGAGAATAAAGCGATTATCGGCGTCCCGGAGACGGTAACGGCCATTATGGAGCAGATCCAATCGTACGTCGATCAGCAGGGGCTTTATCAGGTCGAACTGCCGGAGTATTACGCCGGACTGCGCGCCTACGCGCGGGAGGAGCAGCAGTGCTATTCGGATATTACGCATGCTATGTTTCACGAAATATACGGCTTCAAGGCGCTCGCGTGCTGGCAAAAGTATCCCGACAGCTATGCCGCCCAAATTATCGGCACCTCCATCTGGATTCATACCGGCGGACGTCACCGGCGGATGCCGTTCCAATTCGCTTCGACCCGGGAAGTGGATAAAATTATACGCGCCTTGACCCGGCAAAAGGAGGACGCCATCGTCAACCTGTACCATACGACGCTGGAGGTCGACTTGTATACCGGGGAGCGGGTGACGCTCACGGTCAAGCCCGATGTGCGTCACGACGTCATCACGTTTCGCCGGTTTCTGATCGGACGGGTGACCGTCGACGATTTGGCGGACGAGCGAAGACGCACGATTCCTCCCGAAGCGGCCGTCCTGCTCAAAGGCTTGTCCAAAACGCATTGCAACGCTTTGATCGTCGGTCCTCCCGGTACGGGGAAATCGACGACGCTGAAGGCGCTGCTGGCCGAACGGGAAAATGATTATACGGGGGCGATCATTGAGAAGCATTACGAGCTGGCGGCCAGCCGCGATTTTCCGGAAAAGAAGCTGATCGAACGCGTGACGCACGAAAATACGTTCCATCACGCCATGGATCAGGTGCTGCGCTTCGACGTCGATTACGCGATCATCGGCGAGGTGCGCAGGGTTGAGGCCGAAGGGGCGATGCTTGCCTGCGAGCGGCTGCTCAAAGGCTTCGGCAGCACCTTTCACACGTGGAAGCCGGAGACGGTTCCGTCGCAGTTCGCCAGGCTGCTGTGCAGCTTGAACCCCGGCGTCCGATTCGAGGAGGAAGAGAAGCGTGTCGCCGAAAATATCGACATTTTGATCGTACAAACTCAGGACCCGGGGCGTATTCGCAAACGAATCAAAAGCGTGATGGAGCTGCGGTATGATCGGTTTACCCGCGAGATCAGCACGCATGAGCTGATGCGTTGGGACGAGCGGACCGATACGTGGACGTATCGTTACGATATGAGCGATCGGCTCCGCAAGGAAATGCGGGAGGTTAGCCCCGAATGGGCCGAACGGACCGAGCAGGCGCTTCGGCGTCTCGCTTCGGCGGCGCCGATGTCTCCGGACGAAGGAGTCGTCGTCTACAATCCGGCCGAAGCCGATCCGCTTCACCGCATCAGCAATTCCCTGGAACGGATGAGCAGGGCGTGCGGTATACCGTTAGCGGGTGAGCAGGCTTACGACGGCGCAGCTTATGCGGCCGCGGATAAACGGCCGAATCGAGAAGGAGGAGCGCTTCATGGCGACTTATCCGGTCTTTAACGTAGCGTATCTTTGTTTATCCGCATGGCTGTTCACGTTCGGTCTTTACAAGCTGCTTCAACCGCTGCTGCGCAATCTGGGCTTGCTGCTTCGAACCGAGCGCCGCCACCGGGCGGATATGAAGCTGCTGCAGCAGCGTAAGCAGCGGGATGAGCAGCGTTGGATCACCGTGATATGGCTGCGGCTGCGCCGTCAGCTGGAGCTTCTGCTCAAAGCGACGCAAGGGGAGAAGTTCAACGAATCGACCGTACAGAAATTCGTCCTAATGAATGTGTCTACGTCTTTATCTGCGTGCATCGTCATTTATTTCATTACTTACGATATTAGATTCAGCCTTTTTCTCGGGCTCCTTATCTTGACCGCGCCGGCCGCTTATTACCGGATCAAGCTGAGGAACATGCAAATTCAAGGCGGATACGACCTGGCGGAAGCGGTCGGCATACTGTCCAGTAAATACAAGGTGAGCCGCGGCAATATGCGCGCCGCCCTGCAGCTTGCCAGCCCGGAGATCGCTTCGGCGCCGATTCGCCGGCATTTTATGAACTGGATTAGAGAGGAGCTGAATTACGTAGATTCGCAGGAGCTTGAGAAGGCGGTGGAGGAATTTATTTACAGCATTCACACCTCCTTTGCCAAGCAGTTCGGCTTAACGGTGCTGAAGGGATTGCTGCGCGGAGAAAATGTCGAAAGCACGCTGAACGCTATCGACAAAAACATTCATAAACAAATCGACATGCTGCGCGACGAAGGGGATTCGAGCACCGAAGTGCTGCAGCTTAGCTGGCTGCATGTCATTTTATTTCCGCTGCTCATCGTCATTATGATTGTCTTCATGGGTTATAACAGCACGATGCATTATCAGCTGGGGACGGAGCAGGGACGATTTTGGTTTACGGTAACGCTTTGTTTTATAGGGGGCTCTCTGCTGCTGGCCGTCTGGTTCCGCAGGCCCCCAAACGATTATTAGCATCTGACGGGAAGGGGAGCGAATCATGGAGCTGCAGCGGAAGCTGTATGTGCTGGCGGGAGCGCTGCTTGGGCTGGCCGTTTGTTTGATTTACGTTTACGCCGCGTATTTGGTGCACCGCAAGCTGCGCGCGCCGATTTCGCTGAAGCGGATGACAAGGCTTCAATATATGCGGCTTAGAGCGTGGCTTCATCACCCGGAACTCGAACGGCAGCTTGAGCAGACCGGTTATCCGTTTCGGATGAATGCGTGGAGAATTCAATCGCTGCGCTACGGGACGGCGCTCGTCTGGACGTTAAATACGCTGTACGACGCTTCGTTTCATTGGGATCGCTTCACGTGGACGAGCCTGCTGCTCAAGCTGTGGGGACCTGTCGTGCTGCTGCTTGCAACGAATACGAAAGCTTCGCTGCTGACCTATTTTCTCGGCAAATGGAAAGAAATCGACGAAGGGGAGAAGAACAGAGAGCTCTTCATGATCTACAGCATGATTGCCGACGAGCTGAAAGGCAGCGGCAAGCGCAGGCTGAACCTGCACACGCTCTTGACGAAGCTGCGCGATTATACGGTGAGAATCAAGCCTTCCCTGAACAAAGGGCTGCGGATGTTCGATGACGGAGCGCACGCTGCGCTGCAGACGATCGCTGAAGATATAGGAACGCGGGAAGCGAAGGAGCTGTGCAAGCTGCTCGCCGATCTGGAGCTGACGCCTCCGGAGGACATCGCCGCCATGGTGGATACGCGGGAGGAGAGCTATACGCAGATGCTTAGGGAGAACCGGCGCAGACAGCGCAAGTTTTTCGGCAATTTGGCCTATGCCGCCGCCTTTAGCCCGCTGCTTATTTACTTATGGAACGCGCTGAACATAGCCCAGCAATATGTCACCGATTTGGCGCGCAGCACCAATCATTTCGGAGCGTAATATTATCATTTGACCAACAAGGAGCGATCTATTTATGAAACCGGCTTTGGAGAAATTTTTATTAATTGCGGCGACGCTGGCTGCGATCGGCATTTTTATTTTTGTCGCTTTATGGGGCTCCATCAAAGAGAAGAAAACGCAAATGGACGATCTGTTCAATAATACGAACGTCCCGACATCGTATCATTATCAAATAACGCCGGCGGACCCGGATCAAGGTCCGAAGAGCGGAGCGGATACGCTGCCGCCCCCTTCTCTAACGGCATGAAGGCCGCATTGGTGGAGATGCTGACGGTGTACATCCTTATGCTGCTGCTGTTTCAGCCCATTCTTCACGATATTTACTCGACGAGGGCCAATGCGGTGGAGATGGTGCTCGACAGTGCGATTCAAAAAGCGTCCAATGCCGATAACGGGCGATTCACGCCCGAAATTATCGATGAGATGCGAGGGACGCTGGTGCATACGTTTCTGCTGGACGAATCGGATATCCGCTTCAGCGGGACGACGGCGCTTACGCCGAGAGGCGAATACATTGAAGGCAAGCTATCTGTGAAAAGCACGCCGAGGTGGCTGTTCCGCAGCATGTTCGGAAGCGTCGACCGCGATCCTCCGGAAATCGTGCGTTATGCCAAGCAGATGAGCGAAGCGCTGGTCAGGTGACGGCTTATGAACCGCGCGCTGCTGCTCATGTTCGTCATCTTGATGTTCTTATACACAACCGGATTTCAAGCCGACCGGTTTGTGACAAGCACGACGCATAACCGCTTAAAATTCGCCCTTAATCACGGAGCGCACGATGCCGCTTTGCAGGTAGTCAAATCCAGGCTTGCAGAAGGGCAAATCGTGTTTGAACGGGGACTTGCGAGAAAGGCGTTCGAAGCCGGCTTGAAGGCCAATCTTCAGTTGAACGAGGATGGAACTCCTTACGCCCGGACGCTGCTTCAAGCGGCGCCCGTCATCGTATTCGAGGATTACGTGGACGACGATATGCCGGAGGTCACATTTCCTTATAACTATGTCCGAACGGACCAGCGCATATCCAAAACGTTGAAGGGACCGGCCGTCATCTTCAAGGTTAAAGTCAAGCTGCCGAGAACGAACGGTTTTTCCTATGAAGGCGATGTGTACAAAACCGTTATTTATGAATATCCGCTTGATTAAAGCGGCTGCGGACGGTTCGTCCGACATTGATGGAGGTGGGAAACGGAGTGTCAGCGAAATTTCAATTAAGGGGCAAGGGCAAGCTGATCCCTTTGCTTATAGGAGGAGCTATATTATTGCAAATTCCCGACGGCACGGCATGGGCTGCGGCCTCTGTGCCTCCGGCGCCGAGCTTGATCCGTGTAGACAACCGCGTTACCGGGACCAGCGATTCGGTTACTGTGAACGGTCTGTCGCCGGGAGATATGGTCAAAGTGTACCGCGATGCGGGGGCGGCTTCGCCGCTCGGCAGCGCTACGGTCGGCAGCGGCTCGACCAGCGCGGTAGTAACGATCGGGCAGCTCGGCGTAGAAAGCGGCCATGTGTATGTGACGGTAACCCAGCCGTCTTATTCGGAGAGCAAGCGGATCGTCAAATCGTATGCGGAAGAGCCATTGTCCGCTTCGCCGGCGGCTACGTCGATTCGCGTCACGAACCGTTCGGGAACCTCGTCGGACAAGGTGACGGTAAGGGGATTAGCGGTAGGCGACGTCGTCAGAATTTATGCCGATTCCTCCAAAACGAAGCTGCTCGGCTCGAATACGGTGGCGGCGTCGACGACGGACGGAACGGTCGTCTCGGTAGGCTCTCTGGGGGCTGAGGCGGGAGTGCTCTACGTTGCGGTAACGGAACCGGGACGAAGGGAGAGCCGGGCTACGGAAAAGGCGTATGAGGCCGAACCGGTAACGGAGAAGCTGCGGCTGGAGCAAATCCGCATCGTCAACGAGCTGGGCGGCGCTAACGACCGCGTCACCGTTTCCGGCATCAAGCCCGGTGATACCGTCAAGCTGTACGCCTCCGACAAGGCGGCCGCACCTTTCGCGCAGGCGACGGCGGCATCCGGGCAGAGCGAAGTGACGATCTCCGCCTCTCTGCCGTCGTCAGGCGGGGACGACAGTATCTATGTCTCGGTGACGACGCCTCCGCTGCGGGAAAGCGTCCGCGTATCCAAGCGGTATCGAGAGGAACCCAAGACGCCGCCGATCAATCCGGGCATGATCACGGTGACGAACGAGCAGGAAGGGACTCAGGATCATATTGAATTGATCGGGCTGTCCGCCGGTGACGTCGTTAAGGTTTATTCCAGCGAAACGGCAACGACTACGATAGCCACGGCGACGGTGGGCGCGGATTCGTCCAGAGCCGTGATTAAAATCGCTCAGCTCGGCAAAGGCGCGGGATACGTCTATATTACGCTAACTTCCCCATCCAAGGGAGAGAGCAGCCGAACGGTGAAAGCTTATGCCGCGGAGCAGTCGAGCGTTCCCGCCGACAGGGCCGATATTCAAATCCGCAATATTGCCGGGCCGGACGATACGGTGACCGTGACCGGGCTTAAGCCGGGCGATATGGTGAAGGTGTATGCGGAAGAGGCGGCCGCGGAACCGATCGGCAAAGCCTCGGTCGGCAGCGGTGCCGTAACGGCTGAAGTGAAGACGACTTTGCCCGGCACCGGTTACGGGATCGTATATGTGACGGTGACGCGGGCAGACGGAGAAGAGAGCCCGCGCACGCCCAAGATTTATCCGGCCGAGCCGCTGACGCTGCCTATTGCGGCGAGCTATATACAAGTCGACAATAACACGGAGGCCGGCGGCAGAGACGAGGTGACCGTCACAGGGCTTAAAGCGGGAGACCGGGTTCGTCTCTATGATGACGCTCTGTCGAGCACGCCTATGCAGACGGCGCTGGGCCAACAGGCTGACGCTGTCGTAGCGGAAGGCTCCACCGTCGTTACGCTCGACCGTCTGGAGTTGAAGCCTGACGGAGGCAAGCTTTACGTAACCGTAACCTCCAAGGACCGGCGCGAAAGCAGCCGGACGATGAAGGCATACGAAGCGGAATGACGCTAATTCATAATAAAGAAAGAGGGGATTGTCATGTCCTTACGAAGACAACGCAATAAATTCAAGCTTATGTTCGCAGCCGCATCCATCGTCATTCTTAAGCGCACGGCGTATGTGCTGGCGCTCGTAAGCTTACCGTTCAGCCTATTCGCACCAGGGCATTCCACCGCTGTCGCCGCTGAAGACGCACCATTCCACGATTTGGAAGGGCATTGGGCGGAAGAGCCTGTGAAGGAGGCTGTGGCCGAAGGAATCGTATCGGGCTATGCCGACGGCACGTTCCGTCCCGATCAAACGGTGAGCCGCGGAGAGTTCGTCGTCATGCTGTCGCACGGATTGCATATTCCTCCTTCGGCGGACGCGGAGGATGGAAGCGAACGAGACGCTTATTTGAAGTCGCTCCTCGATGTCGGAATTGTCGGCGGCGGCGACTTTTCGGCAGATGCGCTGGACCAGGAGCTGCAGCGGTCGGAAATGATCCGGCTCGCGCTGCGCTCGCTTGATCCGGAAGGCGCTGCGGACGATGCGGACAAGCAGTGGGAGCAGGCGGTGTCGGCCGGGCTCCTCGACGGGGAGCAGGATGCCCGGAGCCTGTCGCAGCAGACGGCGACGCGCGCCGAGGCCGTAGTCGTTCTGCAGCGGCTGCAGCATGCGTTTCATTTGAAGGAGCAATAGGATCAGTGATATAAAAGCAGGTGAACGATTAACGAGCCTCGAAATCCGCGTTTGTGCGCGATTCGGGGCTTTTGGGCATCCTTGGAGTAACGGGTTGAAAGCGGAAGAAAGATGAAGTACGCTAACAGTATCTCATGGAATTCCGTACATAGTGGAAGTGGCCGGAGGCGCGTGGGGACATTTGCTCCTATGCTTGCCTTGCCGCCGTATTGGACGAGAAGAAGCCGGCATGTGAAGGGTGTAACATGTGGTTTCGTCCAGAGGCGGCTGCCGATCAGATATATAGGAGGAGACACGGATGAAGGAATATGCGAAGCGTATAGAGAGACTGCAGGAGCGGCTGCAGCAGCAAGCGCTTGACGGCTGTATGATTACGCAAAATGTCGATTTGTATTATTTTACCGGTTCGATGCAAACCGGGTATTTGTTCGTACCGAGCGGAGGGGAGGCCGTGTTTTTCGTGCGGCGCAGCGTGGTAAGGGCACAGGGCGAATCCGCGGTGGCCGTCGAGCCGCTGGGGTCGTTTCGCGCCTTCGGGCAGCGTCTCGCTGAAGTATTCGCGCCGTTGTTCGGGCAGGCTAGCTCCCGCAAGCTGAGGGTCGCAGCCGAGTTCGACGTGCTCCCGGTGCAGCAGCTGCAGCGGCTTGAAGCCGTTCTGCCGGACGTGGAGTGGGCGGACGGCTCGACGATGATCCGCGAGCTGCGGATGATCAAGTCGGCGGCGGAGCTTGCCCTCATACGGGAGTCGGCGAGAGTGATCGATTTGGCGTTCCAAGAGGCTTTCGGCACGCTGCGGGCGGGAATGACCGAGCTGGAGCTGATCAGCGGCTTCGAGCTGTTCATCCGCCGTCAAGGCCATATTGGCTTGATGCGCATGCGCGGCTACAACCAGGAGGTGATCACCGGTATGGTGGGAGCCGGGGAGGCCGCCGCGATGCCGTCGTACTTCGACGGCCCCGCGGGAGGCCAAGGGCTTAGCGCGGCAAGCCCGCAGAGCGCGAGCCGCCGGGTCATTCAGCCGGGTGAGCCGATCCTGCTTGATGTCGGCTGCTGCATCGACGGCTACGTCATCGACCAGACGCGTACGGCCGTTATCGGCTCGCTGCCTGAGGATCTGGTTCAGGCGTACGACACGTCGGAGCGCATTATTCGCAGCGTGGAGGAGATGCTGAAGCCGGGAACCGTCTGCGAGAAGCTGTACATGCATTCGCTGCTTATGGCTCATGATGCAGGCCTGAGCGACCATTATATGGGCTACGGCGCCGATCAGGTGAAGTTTCTCGGCCATGGCATCGGCCTCGAAATCGATGAGCTGCCGGTGCTGGCCAAAGGCTTCAGCTACCCGCTGCAGCCGGGCATGGTCATCGCCATCGAGCCGAAGTTTACGTTTCCGCAGCGCGGCGTCGTCGGGATCGAGAACAGCTACGCGATTACGGATACCGGCTTCGAGAAGCTGACCGTCACCCGCGAAGGGCTGGTCAAGCTGTGATACGGCAAGGTACCTATACGAGAAGCCTGCAAGCATGGTGAAAAAGCAGATGGTGCGAGCTAGATCAAGCTGGAGAAGCGCAGCGCTCGCCTTTAATCAAAAAATCCGGGGCGGGCAGCGATCGGTGGGGAAAATCCGTCTACAAAGGTGACCGCTTACGCTGTTCCAACTTTCTATCCGCTTTCCGGCTACTTTTTCACCACGCTCCTGCTAGATGTGATTAATAAACGAAAGACCTCACTCCCGTTACAAGCGGAAATGAGGTCTTTCTTGCTAAGAGGCGCTGCGTTCCACGATCCGGTCGATCAAGCCGTATTCTTTGGCTTCGGCCGGGGTCATAAAATAGTCGCGGTCCGAATCTTTCTCGACTTTATCGAACGGCTGGCCGGACGTCTCGGAGATGATGCCGTACAGCACTTTGCGCGTCTTCATAATATGCGTGGCACGAATTTGAATGTCCGACGCCTGCCCTTGCGTCCCGCCCCATGGCTGATGGATCATAATTTCCGAATTCGGCAGGGCGAACCGTTTGCCCTTGGCTCCGCCTGTCAGCAGAATAGCGCCCATCGATGCGGCGAAGCCGACGCAAATCGTCGATACGTCAGGCTGAATGAACTGCATCGTATCGTAGATCGCCAATCCGGCCGTAGTTGAGCCTCCGGGCGAGTTGATGTACAGATGAATATCTTTATGGGGATCGGCCGCCGCCAGGAAGAGCAGTTGGGCGATAATGCTGTTCGCGACCTGATCGTTAACCTCCGATCCCAAGAATACGATGCGGTCCTTCAGCAACCGCGAGTAAATATCGTAGGACCGCTCCGAACGGCCGTCCTGCTCAATAACGTAAGGAACATGATTCATCGAATTTCCCTCCTCGAATGGTGGATGATCCGGCAATGCCGAATGGAAAACTTAGACTATCCGCTTCATTAAGCGGCTAGGCATTGAACGTCGGAGCTGCGGGCAGGGCTGCGCTTCATCGAACCGAAGCCGGATGAGACCATAATGAGCTTCACGAGCGGTCCCGTGCCGCCGGGATTCAGGTTCCATTCCTGCACAAGCGCTTCTTCAACGGTTTGAGTGCTTGGCGCCGAACGGAACGTATCCAGATCGATCACGTTGCTTCGTACTTCATCGGGTAAGCTTTCCTTTACTGGACGGTTCGTCACGCTCCTTGTCACCAGAATGGGGACAGGTGTCTGCTTCTCCTGTCCCTTGCCGGAAGCTTGCTCACCGGCGCTGTTCTCACTGCGGTTGTCGTTGCCGTTCATTACCGCTCACTCTCCTTTGTCCGTTTTCGGATAAATAGCCAGCATTACCTGGTACATTGCCGCCGCCTTACCGTCCTGCTCAAGCGCGCCCGCGTACTTGCACGTCAACGCCTTCATCATCTCGACGTAATCCTCGATGAACGCCTGCCGCGCATTTTGATCTTGCAGCGGAATCAGCAGCTGCATCGTCGCGCTCGGAATGTCCTCGCCCTTCTCGGCATGCTCCATCAAATGCACGGCATCCTTCTTCATCTGCTCTGCGGTCGTAATAAGCTGAGCCAGCGAGCCGTGTTCCTTCAGCCGTTCGATCGTCTCCTCCGACAGGCTGAGCGATTCGGCCAGCACGAAGGTTTTGGCGATCGATTGGTACAGCACCTCGACCAGATTGCGCACCTGTCTTGTTCCGACCCGGCGGATCAGCCCGGTCTTCTCCAGCGCCTTCAGGTGATAATTCATCCGCTGAGGCGTCTCTTGAAGCTGCCTCGCCAGCTCGGCGGCCGAAGCCGGCTCCGCCAGACGCGAGACGATATCCGCCCGCAGCGGATTGAGCAGAGCCATTGCCTGTTCCGGCGATTGGATCAGACAGCTTTCGAGAATGTCCTGTTGCAACTGTGAACAACCTCCATACGATATTATCTTTACGTAAAAATATTTTATTACGTTATTGAGAATTTGTCAAAGGGTGAAGAAGCCTATACTGTTGGGTGACAAATATGTTTTGAAATGACAAACATATTTGATCGTCCAAGGTGAAAGGTTCTTCATGGAGGAAGTAAACCTTGACGGCTCTTCAAGGGCTTAGCAAGTTTGAACCGGATGTCTATTACGGATATGCCGTAGAATTCATTACCGTCCACCGGGAAAACGGCCAATTCGAACATTGCCGCCTGGATGCAGATGCTTCCGGCAGGCTTTCATTCCAAGGCTCATCGGCATACCAGCTGTTCGATGTACCAGGTGTTTAAAGGTTCCGGCTGCTCCATTATTAATGGAATTCGTTTCGACTGGTCTCAAGGGGACTTTTTCGTTGTACCGAACTGGGAGCCAATTTTCAAAAGGCGGCAAGGGATGGATATTTGAGGGAGCTTAAGAGCGACGATCCTTTGTTGAAAAACGTAGATCCAATTTACTTGGAACGCTTAATGCATATGGTCTTTTTTATAACACAGATATGTTCAAGGAACTCAACCTGGATAGAATGCAGGGCGGTTTTTTTCCTGAGGAAAACGAATATCCATCAACTATTAAAGGAGTCAAATAACGCTTGCCCGCCTGAAAAGTTTTCTACATCAAATGTTGATCTTTTATAAAGGAAACAAACGCATGAATGGAGGGGATTTCAAGCGATTCCTTCCTGTAGATCATCCAGGAATTTCGCAATATGGGCTCACCATGTTTAGTCCGCAGCTGAATACGAAAGAGGTCCTCATTATCCTTTAATACAATGGCGGGCATGATGGCATAGCCAAATCCGCTTAGAACCATTTCCTTACAGGTTTCCATATTATCCACTTCCATGGTTATAGTTGCGGGTTTGGAGTAAGTGTCTTTCCACCAATTTTCAACTAGATTGTCTAAAGATAAATCTGTTTTATAAATAATTCTCGGCAGAGTGGGGAGTTCTGTTAAACTTACCTCTTTCTTGGATACGATCCAGACATTTTCTGTCATGATGAGATGCTTCTCCTCTGACCAATGATAGTCGCCGCGTACAAAGCCTATGTGCACATCTTGCTTATAGACAGAGTTAGGAATATCCGAGCTGCGATTGGAAGTTACTTTAAACTCCACATCCGGATAATTAGAATGAAATTGTTTTAAAATAACGGGCAGTTTATATCGGGCCAGACTGCTAGCCGTGCATATTTTTAATACGCCTGATATTTTGTTGTCCATGCTTAATAGATGCTCTTTAGTTTGTTGCAGTTGAAGCAGCATGTCCTTGGCATATTTGGTTAAGTACTCGCCCTGAGGGGTGAATTCAATACCCCTTCTGCCTCTATGCATAATGGTAACCCCGAATTCTTTTTCAAGCTGCTGAATTCGGTAACTGAGAGATGGTTGCGAGACATAGAGAATCTCTGCCACCTTAGTGATATTCTGTTGTTCATACAATGTTTTTAATAAAATCCAATCTTTTTCTTCCATATGAACGACTCCCGTATTCTGATAGTTGTGTTATAAGACATGATATTAAAAAATAGGATTAATAACAATATGATTAGTTGGAAAATAAAAGGAGGCTGTCGGTCGACAACCTCCCGTAATTGTCAGTTTGCTTTTAAAGCTGTTACAGGTATATAGGCAAACCCTTCCATAAGTCTTCTAGCGGTTCGGCCGTTTGCTGCTCGGGCTACAAACCAACCATCATCTACTTTTTCAACGAGTGATTCAACGTAGAGGACCCCGGCAGGATGCCCAATCCTTAAGCCTGGGCCTGTAGATGCGGTTAACAAATTAGGGATGGTACCGGGGATTTGGCAAGCCGTCGCCAAGGATAATGCCCCACTGACTGCATGGGTTCGATGGAGTACTCCCATAGAGATATAACGTGACAGGATATCAATCTCATGGTCCTCTACAGATTTGCCTGTATTTGTTATATATGATTTTTTTGAAGAAACCATGCAAATTTTAGGCAATGCGTGCGAGGTAGGTGTGATTGTCTCATTTGGGCTAATAAGCCCAATCATGTTTCCAGTCGCTACCCTGATCTTTTCTAACGTTTCTAACAGCGGTAGATTTTGGTTTATATCTTCCTGAAGCTCTGTGCCCAATAGACCAAGCTCCTCGGATTGAATGAACACGACAGTATTGGTGCAGTCAACTATGGAAACGTCAAACTCACTGCCTTCCTTTAGCTTTACCCGATCGACAACATTACCTGTTGGAAGAGTTTTTCCGGTAAAGGTTCCACCTGAATTGAGAAAATTCAACATAATTCTTGCAGATTGTCCGGGCACCCCATCGATAGAAAAGTCACCGTCATATACAATTTGGCCATTCGAAACCGGAATTTCAGCAATTACGATTTTATCGATGTTTGTGTTGTAAATATGCACTTTGGTGATGGGTTCTGTTAACGGAACATAGCCTTCTTCCGCAGCATATAACCCGACAGCGGTGATCAGGTTCCCGCAGGTCACGTTATAATCGATATAACTTTTATCGAGACTCACCTGGCCGAAGGTGTAATCAATGTGGGCGCCATTCCGGGAGGGGGGGCCAACCAAGGCAAGCTTGCTAGTAAGGCTAGTTCCGCCGCCCAAGCCGTCGATTTGGCTGCTGTCAGGACTTCCGAACATCCTTAATATTAGCTGGTCTCTTAATACCGCATTCGCGGGCAGGTCATATTTTCTTAGGATAAGGCCTTTGCTTGTACCCCCCCGCATTATAACGGTTGGTATCTTAAGTACTTGACCAAAGTCATACATCATTAATCCGCTCCTTGTTCGTCTTGCAACATGTTTGATTTACATATATAACTCTAATTTATTCTCATTAATAAATGAAATATTATAATTTTATTGTATTCCATAGAAAACATTTATTTTAAAATTCGCATCCTATCCTTTAGTCGGTTGGAAATATGAGTCTAATTTAAAACATTTGCGATAATTATGACGAAACTATTGTTTTTTTTAGGATCAGTTTATTTTATTAAATAGAAATTTTTTATTATATTTAATAAAAAATACGTATTTTTTTTATGGTTTCTCAAATGATAAACTCTTAATTAAGAAAGCGCTTCAATAAAAGTTTGAATTTGAAAGGGGATTCCTTCATGAGACAAAGACGAAAATTAATGGGCGTTATGACCGGTCTTCTTGCATTATCTATTATAACCACTGCTTGTAGCGGCGGTGGGGTAGAAAATAAGGAAACCGCAAATAAACCGGCGGGGAAAACCACACTTAGCTGGATGGTTTGGAGCACGGCTGATATTCCAAAGCAACTTTCCGAGCAGGTGTTTAATGCTTTTCCTGAGATGAAAGAAAAGCTGGAGGTTCAACCATTGTTGGCTGGGCCTGGAGACGGAGACGTCATTCAAAAGTTCAGGTTAATGTTAGCTTCAAATGAAGAAATGCCGGACATTGTCATGCTTAGTTATTCCCAATTAGCCGAGTTTGCCGATGATGGTGTACTCGAAGATCTGACCAAAGTAATTACGCCATATATAGATAAAATGACAAAAGGTGCTGTAGAACTCGCAAGCTATAAAGGAAAATTTATCGATTTCCCTTATCAGATTAAACCGAAAGTATGGATTTACCGCAAGGATTTGTTTGAAGGCGCCGGCATTGATCCAAGTCAGGTAAAAACTACTGACGACTTTATTGCCGCAGGCAAGAAGCTGCATGAAAAATATCCGAATAGCTATATTTGGAACATTGGTAGACCTGTGCAAGGAAATTTGTTGGATATGATTTTAAGCGGTAATGGAGGACGGTTTACCGACGATAAAGGCAATTATATCCTTGATACGGACCCCGGTGTTCGTAAAGCGTTTGAAACGATTAAAAGGATTAAAGAGTCCGGGGTTGTTGCTAACGTTCAGGAAGGTACTCCGGATTATGAAAAATCATTTGCAAATAGTACGTTTGCTTCCTATTTGACCGGTTCGTGGATTAAGAACAGTATGGAAAAATATGCTCCCGATCAAGCAGGTAAATGGGGAGTTGCGGAGTGGCCGAATATCGCGGATTCAATCGGAGGCAGCGATACCGGCGGATCCGTATGGGTGGTGCCTGCAAAAGCCAAACATAAAGAAGAAGCTATTGAGTTTTTAACCAAGTTGGTGCTCACCAAAGAAGGCGGAATTGGCGCCTACAAAGCACGCGGCATATTCCCATCTATGAGGGAAGCAGGCGTGGAAGCACAAAAAATACCACATCCCTTCTTAGGCGCAGACCTTCCCAATACAGAGGCAAAATCGGTTGAGAACGTAAAGGTTTCTCAATTCACCAAAGCAGCTTCTTTGGAGTTTAAGATTGTGAATGCTTACCTTGATAAATATGTTTACGGGGAAATGAATCTGGATGCTGCTTTAAAGCAAGCGAAAGCGGATTTACTCAATCAAGTAGGTAATCCGAACAAAAAATAGTTCACTCAATGGGAAATTTCAAGGAGGGGCGAAATGCAAGTGGAAAGCGGCGCAAGAATCCAACCTCAGGTTAGAAGAAGAGTCTCCTCAAAATGGCGTGATCGTACCGTACCTTATATATTTATAACTCCATTCATTCTTTCTTTTTTTGTATTCTTCTTATTTCCGGCGGTTTATGCTTTGGTTTTAAGCTTCTATAAATACAAGGGATATGGAACTGCAAGTTTTGTGGGTGTCGACAATTACGTCAGCTTATTAACTTATGGCACCTTTTGGTTGTCCGTAAAAAATACGTTATTTTATTTAGTCGGACATTTGGTGCCGGTGATGGTAATTTCTTTTTTGCTGGCAGTCGCTATTCATTCCAAGCTAGTAAAATGGAAAGCTGTATTTAAGCCGCTAATCTTTTTGCCGCAAATCATGGCTAGTGTGGCAGCCGCTCTAATCTGGAAAGTAATTTTCAGTACGCACTCCGGGGTCATCAACAACTTACTTGGCACACAGTATGGATTTCTTGAAGATCCGTCATTGATGAAATGGTCGGTAGTCGTATTGATAATTTGGCGTGCAGTAGGATGGTTCATGGTTATTTTCTTGGCGGGTCTTACTACGGTTGGCGAGGAAGTTCAAGAAGCGGCAACGATCGACGGAGCAAACGGATGGCAGCGTATGGTATATATTACCGTTCCATTAATGAAGCCTATCTTTCTATTTGCTTTCCTCATGAACACGATACATTCCTTAAAGATATATAACGAGCCCAATCTGTTGGTCGGTGGCGGATTGACATCCGTGCCCGCTGTTGCGCCAATTATGAACATACTAACTGACAATATACGCAGCGGGAACTTTGGAATGGCATCCGCCGTGGGTTGGATTCTTTTCGTCATGATTTATATTGTATCCATTATTCAATATAAACTGCTGGGGGGGAACAAGACAGAATGATGGCAAGAAGATTCCAGAGCCTCATCCTTCATATTTTTTTAATCATCGCAGCCATTATCTCCATTTACCCTTTTTTCATTATGATTTTTGGCTCTTTAAAAAGTGCTGCTGAGCTGTCCGCTAACCCTGCAGGGTGGCCCATCCACCTAACGTTTGATAATTATATCCGCCTGCTCGGTTACAGCGGCGGTGTTATAATCCGTTCGTTCCTTAATGGGATCTATGTTTCCGCGGTTCATACCGTATTGACGGTGTTCATCTCCGCAATGGCGGCTTACGCTTTCGCAAAATATGAATTTAAAGGGCGTAATTGGATGTTTATTATTCTCCTATCCACGATTATGGTACCGGGAGAGTTGAAAATCCCCGCTTTATACGTATTTTTTAGTAAAATTGGTTGGCTGAACAGCTACTCTGTCCAAATTGTCCCCGGGATTGCCAGTGTATTTGCGATGTTCATGACTCGTCAATTCATGCTCAGTATTTCAAATTCATTAATTGAGGCAGTAAAGATGGATGGTGCCGGCCATTGGCGAACATTTCTCAGCTTAATAATGCCCATATGTTCGCCAGTTCTCGGTGCATTATCCATCCTGGTTTTCCTAGGAAAATGGAACGATTATTTATGGCCCTCTATTATGATAAGCAAGCAGCAGTTTTTGCCAATTATTGTTTTACTTCCAACGATTAATGCCAACGAAGATGCGACGGTTCCCTGGGAGCTAATTTTGACCGGTTGCGTACTCGTGACGATTCCGCTGATCCTTGTCTTTTTACGTTATCAAGAAAAGTTCATGTCAAGTATGACTATCGGCGCGGTAAAAGGGTAAGGGAAGAAAATGAAAATGATAGAGAAGGCGGGATTAACTATGAAACGATTGATCTGTTTGTCTGCAGCTAGCGCGTTGGTTATTACATCCGTGGGATGTGCGTCCAGCACGGATGGTTCTAATGGAAAAACGAATGACAGCAAAAGTGACGCAGTTAAACTGGAGTTTTTATTCAATAGGCCCAGCGACGTTGACGTTATGAAGAAAGTTGCGGAAAAGTTCCAAACTGAGAACCCGAATATAACGGTTGAGTTAAATGCTCCGCCTGATATGCATCATGTAGTAGACCTGCGATTAGCTAACAACCAACCACCGGAGATGTTTCAGATTTACCCTACAGGTACTACATATCTGAATGTTGTTGAAGCGGGGTATGTGCAAGATCTTACAAGTGACAATTCCTTATTCGAAAATATAAATTCAGGGTCCATTCCGATCAATTTAATTAAAGATAAGCATTATGACGTCCCGTATGGTTTAGAGGGCTGGGGAGTTATTTACAACGTAGATATCTTTAAAAAGTTTAACCTAGAGGTTCCGAAAACCTATGCAGAGCTGATCCAAATTGCTGCTAAATTGCAGGCCGAAGGGCTGACCCCATTTGTGTTTTCCGATAAGGATTTTACAAACATAAGAATGACGTCCACAACAGTCATGGCTGTGGATGACCCAGACATTCAAAATTTCTTTCTAGATGTGCAGGCCGGAAAAAAACATGTCACAGATGGCCAACAAGTTCGAAAAGTAGCGGAAAAATTTCTTGAGTTAAGGAAATACGGACAAAAGGACGCTTTCGGTACAGACGGTGTTGCTGCTGATCGAGAATTTGCTGCAGGCAAAGCTGCAATGTATTTTCAAAACCTAGCCAACCTTAAAACGATTAAAGCCGCTGCTCCAGATGTAAATGTTTCGATGTTTCCATTTCCGGCAGAAAATGCCAACGATACGAAGATGCCTCTTCAAGTTGCGATGGCGATTTCAATACCAACGAATTCCAAGACAGCAGCCGAAGCGAAAAAATTTATGACTTTCTTTCAAAAAACTGAAATCTCTCAAATGTATATCGAAGGCTCCTGGTTAGTTCCAACCATAAAAGGCGTAGCTAACCCTCACAAGGAGCTTAAATTGATTACAGATTATGCGAATGAAGGCAAAGTTAATCGTAAAGCGGATGCAACTTGGCTTACGAAGGACATGCAGGACGATTTCGGAAAAGCTCTCCAAACGTTTCTGTCCGATAAAAATATGGATGGATTCTTGAAGAAAGCAGACGGTATTCTATATGGAAAAGCCAAGCAAAAATAAATATCCAAATGGTGACTGTTGGGTCATTCCTGCAATTGCCGCCCATTTCACTGATAGGAGTTAATAAGATGGAATTGGCAACCGGTTCTGTACGAAGTCGAACGAAAAAAGAACGTTCGTTATCAAGAAAGAGCATGGTAATTTACTTTTTATTGACGTTACCGGCATTACTGCTTTTTTTATGGTTTTTTTGCTACCCTGTATTCATGGGCGTATTATACAGCTTCACGAACTGGGACGGCATTTCTAAAGCATACAAATTTATTGGGTTTTCGAACTATACCGATATCTTTCGTGAAAGCAGATTCATAGGCGCCTCCCTATTTACTGTCAAATACACGATTATAGCTGTTTTTTTAAAGACATCGATATCCACTATTGTTTCACTTCTTCTATTCAATGTCACAAGGTTTCGCGGTTTCCTAAGGTCAGTCTATTTTCTTCCCGGAGTGCTTAGCTTATTAACCATTAGTTTAGTCTTTAACGAAATTTTTCGGGAAATCGTTCCTCACTTTGGTCAATTTTTTGGAATCGAGCTATTGTCGAGAAACATTTTGGGGTATGCGGAAACTGCCCTATTTGGTATCGTCATTGTCAATGTGTGGCACGGAATTGCTGTCCCCATTGTTATTTTATTAGCTGGGTTGACCAGTGTGCCTAAGGATTTGCTTGAGGCAGCTAAAATAGACGGGGCAAATCGAGTGCAAAGCTTCTTTGCAATAACGCTGCCTTTTCTAATTCCCATGTTGACCGTTGTCATTGTTCTCGCTTTTAAATCAGGGTTTTCCGTGTTTGATTCCATAATGGCGTTAACCGGCGGTGGTCCCGGAACCTCTACCGAATCAATTGCCTTTTTGATTTATAAGCACGGCTTAAATGAATACAAATTCGGGAGGGCTTCAGCAGAATCTTTGGTTTTATTTCTAATTATTGCGGCAGTCTCATTTATACAAATTAAATGGTTAAACCGGAAGGAGGTTGGGCAACAGTGAGGGCAACATCCCTTAGACAATCCCTTCTGCAATATATCTTGCTATTACCGGGAATTACAGTGATTATATTCCCCATGTACATTACGATAACCTTGGCTCTAAAAACGCCTGCTGAATCTGCGAGAAGTTTTTTCGCACTTCCCTCGAGTCTATATTTGGGCAACTTTGCCAAGGTTTTGGAGGGGGAATTTTGGGTCTATGCAACTAATTCTCTGATCATCACAGGAGTATCTGTGTTCTTGGTGGTGATGATTGTCCCAGCGGTCTCTTTTGCAGTATCCCGCAATTTCAATAAACGGTACTTTAAATACTTATATTACTTAATGTTAACCGGTATCTTTATCCCATTCCAAGTAATCATGCTGCCTGTTCTTAAACATTTATCAAGTATGCACTTACAGAATAAAGTCGGAATCATCATTATGTATATTGTCTTGTCATTTAGTCAGGGTTTATTCCTGTGTGTAGGCTTTCTGAAAAATGTTCCCATGGAGTTGGATGAAGCGTCAAGAATCGACGGATGCGGCATTCTTCGAACGTTCATCCGAGTGATTTATCCGTTAATGACGCCGATTATTGTAACCCTAGTTACGTTGCAGAGTCTGTGGATCTGGAATGACTTTGCTCTTCCCTTAGTTTTATTGAACTCCAGTCCCAATTATTGGACGCTGCCGATGTTTATTTATAATTTTAGCAACGAATACAGTTTCGATTATAATCTTGCATTTGCGGCTTTCTTGTTGTCTATGCTGCCGATACTTGCGGTCTACGGGTTTCTGCAGAAACGAATCATTGCAGGCTTAACGGAAGGGGCAATTAAATAGCTATAATAAACCAAAATTTTGCGGAATGTCACATGGTACAGTAAATATGAGGATCATTACGTTAAATTCGCTGCACTATGGGAGGAAGGGAGTATATATGTCCTACAACAGTTTAGTTATTAGATTGGAAATCAATCATACCAAGCATAGCTCTGGGGATCTAGACAGGAGCAGCACGAAGAACACCACCTGATTTTTCGGTTTGTATATTCCATAAATTTTTTTTATGGTATCCGATAAATATGATGTATTTTTTATAGAGATTCTGATTAGTCTTGGGGGGCGTACATGATAAACATGAGAGTCAGCTCATCGGATATTTCATTGCCGACGAACGGTGCAGTGATAAAATCAGTGGACGTGATTCAAGCAACTGCACCGGGAAACGTTCATGGAGAGTACTGTAAGGTGCTTGGCACAATTATGCCTGCAGACCCTGACGCACCGGAAATTTGCTTCCAAATAAATTTGCCCGCTTATTGGAACGGGAAAGCATTACAAATCGGAGGAGGAGGGTATAACGGCACGATTCCCGATACTTTGGCAGCGCCGGTTCTCGGTTTAAGGACAGTGGCAACGCCTCTTGCCCAAGGTTATATTACGTTTGCGAGCGATTCGGGTCATCAGGCAAAGGGGGGCCATGATGCTTCATTTGCACTAAACGACGAGGCTTTGGCTAACTATGGATACATGCATATTAAAAAAACTAGAGATGTGGCCTTTGAAATCGCGAAGAAATATTACGGCGGATTGCCCCGAAGACTGTATTTCTCTGGCGGCTCTACCGGGGGAAGGGAAGGGTTGACCGCCGTGATGCGATGGCCCGAATCCTACGACGGTATTCTAACTAATTATCCCACTGCTCATTTCATAGGTTTAAGATTGTGGGGCGCCAGACTTGCGCGAGCTCTATATGATGATACATCCAAAGGGTGGATTTCTCCGGATATTGTAGAACGAATTCATCAAACAGCACTTGATCGATTTGATGATTTGGATGGAATAAGGGATGGGGTCGTGTGCAATATTTATGCAGCGCGAGCCCAATCAAACCAAGTCATTGAAGAGCTTGTAAAGGAATTTAGACTGAATGGTTCTCAAATAAGTACGCTTAATTTGTATCATGACGGGTGTGTGCTTCCTTATTCTTTAGCCAACGGAGTCACGGCTATTCCTGGTTATAATAGCCTTGAAGGCATATTAATGCAGCTCGGTTCTCATCCGGAGCCTTCTAACCCTATGAAATCCGGACCGAATGCACATCATGCGGAGCGTGCAGATCAGTTTTTTAAATATTTTGTTACTAGAGATCCTCAATTTAATCTTCTTTCGCTAGATGTGAACAATCCCGGCAAATATGAGGAGCGTATTGTAGAGCTTTCCAATATGATTGATGCAACTAATCCGGATTTGACTCCTTTTCAGATGCGCGGCGGAAAGATATTGTGGGTACAAGGCTGGCATGATCCAAGCGTGAGTCCATTTGCAAATATCAATCTATATAAGTCGATGCTCGAAAAAATGGGGGAATCGGCCGTGGCGAGCTTTATTCGCTTATACCTGGTTCCTGGATTAGCGCATGGCGGAGGCAAATTCTCCGTCACATGGGACAACTTGAATATTCTCGATAATTGGGTTGAAAATAGTGTGCCTCCACCTATCGCGCCTGGGATGGATATTAACTTGGGAGCTTTTGGACGAACGATTCCTATGTGTGAATATCCAACGTGGCCCAAATATTCGGGAACGGGCGATGCGAACGATTGGAAAAGTTACGACATTGTAAAAGCATAAACAAATAACAATGTTTGGAGGAAATAATTAATGAGTGTGCCAGGAAAAGAATGGTGTTTTTACAAATCGCCCGAGGAAGGGCATTACAACTCTAATGTTTTTAAACAAATCACGGATAAGCTTGAGGTAATGCCAACAACCTCAATGATGGTTGTTGTGGACGGAAAAGTCATTTATTCCTATGGGGATATTTCGCAGGTGAGCTATTTAGCCTCCGCACGAAAAAGCATTCTCTCATTGCTTTACGGGCGATATGTCAAGAGTGGGAAGATAAATCTCGACAGTACCCTCGATGAGCTTGGGATTGATGATATTGAGAGTTTATTGCCAATAGAGAAAACGGCTAGAGTTAGAGATTTGCTCATGTCGAGCTCGGGCGTGTATCATCCTCAAGGAAGCCCCGGAGGGGAACTGATGGTGCCCGAGCGCGGGTCGAAGGAACCCGGGAAGTTCTTTTTATATAATAATTGGGATTTTAACGTTGCCGGTGCAATTCTCGAAAAAGCTACCCGGCAAAGTATTTTCGATACCCTCGGGAACGATCTCGCAATTCCACTACAGTTTCAAGATTACGACCCAAAACGTCAGCGAATGTTGGGTTTTGAATCGGTGTCCCGGTATAAGGCCTACCATATGTTCCTCTCGGCCCGCGATATGGCACGCCTTGGGGTGCTTGTACTCAACCGGGGACGTTGGAACGAGCAAGAAATTGTACCAAAAGAGTGGATCGATGAAAGCCTTAAGGTTCATGTTCATCGCTCTAATGGCAATGGACCTAATAATAGCTACGGGTATTTTTGGTGGCTCCCTGAAGAGAAATCGCCGGAGTGGAAGGGAGCATTTTTGGCCAGTGGGAATTATGGTCAATTTATTCTTGGCCTGCCTGCGCTCAATATGGTTATTGTGCACCGGAGGGCTGTTTCCGACGAATTTGCCATTAATCGAAATCTTGGAATTGATTCTTCTACCCCGGAAGGGGTTTCTGTCGAACAACTGTTTGAAATTACCGATCTGATTATCGCTGCCCGTTTAAATACTGGAGTAATGGGGGAATAGGCTATGTGTGCGATGTCTTTGCCAAGGAGTACACCGGAGAAGCAAGGGATTTCGTCTGGCTCAATTTTACGTTTTTTGAAGGATGTGCAGGGAACTAATTTGGGCCTGCACAGCATCATGGTTCTAAGGCACGGTCATGTTGTGGCGGAGGGCTGGTGGCACCCTTATGATAAGGACCAACCACACATGTTGTTTTCCATGACTAAAAGCTTTACAGCCATTGCGACCGGATTTGCAGTTTCGGAAGGACTTCTGTCTGTTGAAGATCAGGTAGCTTCATTTTTTTCGGAGCTTTTTCATGAAGAGTTTAGTGAAGCGCTTGCTGCTCTACGTATAAAGCATTTGCTTACCATGAGCGTAGGTCACGCGAAGGCAACCATGGGGCAGGAATTGCGTCAGCTTACGGGCAGCTGGGTGGAACACTTTTTTAGCATTCCTATAGATCACGCCCCAGGAAGCAGATTCGTCTATAACACCCTAGCTACCCATATAATATCGGCTGTAATTCAAAAGGTGACCGGCATGAAGATGAGCGACTATTTACAGCCGCGCCTCTTTGATCCGTTGGGCATCCCCAAACCCGAGTGGCAAATATCACCGGACGGAAACAATACCGGGGGAGGAGGACTTAAACTAAGAACGGAGGAGATAGCGAAATTCGGTCAATTTCTGCTGCAAAAAGGAGTTTGGGAAGGTGAACGTTTGCTGCCAGAGGAATGGATTGAAAAAGTGTCCTCCTTTCAAATCAAGAATGGGGAAAATAACCAAAATGATAGCGAACAAGGATACGGATATCAATTTTGGAGATGCCGTCACGGTGCATTTCGTGCGGATGGCGCTTTCGGTCAGCTCTGTATTGTGATGCCAGATCAAGATGCGGTTGTCGCTATTACGAGTGGTGTCGACCTCTCGACCGGTTCAAAGCAGATTTTAAGTTTAATCTGGACGCATTTGTTGCCATCCATGAAAAGTCAGCCAATAGCGGAAGAGGAAGAATTGGTAACACGATTGCAAGAGAAGCTGTCCGGACTTAGTGTTTTATTTCCTTCCCCGACTATTGATACGTCGCCGATTATTTCGAAGATCTCAGGAAAATGGTATGCCATGGATAAGAATGAGGATCACGTTAAAGAAATAGCGATCTTGTTTGAACAAGATTGCTGCTTATTTATCATGCGTGACCATGAGGGTGAACACCAAATTTCATGCGGTTTTCGCGAGTGGATTCATGGGAGTACGACAATGACTGGCAAGGCGCTTCATTTTCAATATCAACCGCCTGTGATGAGTGTTTGTGGCAGAGCTGCTTGGAAAGATCAACATACGCTGGTACTGACCTGGTGCTTTGTTGAAATGCCCTTTACGGATACGGTTATCTGCCGTTTCACAGAAGACCAAGTACGACTGGAGCGTTCGGCCAATGTGTCCGGTATTGACCGGGAGCGTCCAGCTATCGTAGGAGCCTTAGCTTAGACTGTCAATTTTTTGTAAGCGGTAACTTGGCGTGATTAGCCCCCACTCTGATATCAGCATACTGATCAATCGCATCAATGCCGAGAGTCTGCGGACGAAACCTATCAAAATCAATGAATGATATATGCTCCCCGATGCTCTTTCGTTTAACTTATATAGTTTTGTTATTTCGTAACTATTGTTAAACAAAATAGTTCACTGTATTATTTGAATATGTCGATTTAAGGCAGCGAAGTTGCGAAACGAGGAGATAATCATGCTTCGGCTTTTGAAAGGGAGACTAATGTTTGGTTCGTTTCAACAAAAGTTAATGCTCTCTTATTTTCTGATTTCACTAACATTGGCGATATCAGCGTTATTAGTTTTGGGGTTGAATTCGTATAAACAAAATAAAATCTTCTATGAAAATTTCATCAACCAGCAGAGTAAACGTACTGATGTTCTTATACAAGATTATATTTCAAATATTTCTAGAAATTCGTATTTCTATTTAACCGACAATACTTCGTTAGCGATCCTGGAAAGACAAAATGTAGAAGAATTGGAATACTTAAATTTCAATAATTACATGCAAAGAGCGATGGATCAAATTGTAATGCTTAATGGACATATAGCGGGATTATCAATTACAGACGTAAATGGGCACATTTACAAAAGCGTCGGCGCCAAGTCGGATAATCTGAATCAAATTAAGAGCATGTTTTCGCAGGAAGAACTGCGTAAAGGAAAGGTAATGGTTACACCCCCCTATAATGGAGGCCTTCCCAATAATGAAAATATATTTTCAATTATAAGGTACTTATCGGATGTAAATGTACGAAAAACTGCAAGTGGATATGTAAAAATGGATGTCCATTTTAAAGCTATTAGCAATATTCTCGGGGGGATTTCGGAACAGGGCAATAATCTTGGTACTATACTTATGGCAGGAGGAAAACCGGTTTATAATTCTTATGGTCTAAACCTAGACGATATTTCCATCCAATCGATCTTAGCACACGTTGCGGTTGGAGATGGTCAGGATCACATTAAATTGTTTGAATTCAAAATAAGCAATAAAAATTACTTATTTATTGCAAGAAAAAATGTCATTACCGATTGGACAATCATTCAGTTTATTCCCTCAAGTTTAATTACCGATAAATTCGTAAATAATCTTACAAATTACTCAGTAATAAGTCTGATCTCTTTAATCGTTGCTTTTCTGATGTCTATCTTATTTGTAAGATATTTTTTCAAACCTATTAAGAAGTTGACGTTAGCAATGAAATTGGTGGATACGGGAAAGTTGGATGTGGTTCAATCTGATATTGGTAGGGCGGATGAAATAGGCCAGCTAGTTCAAAGCTATAACGCCATGATTATCAGGTTAAGGGAAAGCCGTGAAAAGGAGATTATCTCCAACCACCTTCAGAAAAGAGCAGAACTTAATATGATGCAGGCTCAAATTAATCCCCACTTCTTGTATAATACGCTGAATACGATTCACTCTATTGCAAGGCTTGAAAGAAATGAGTCGATTTCTAAAATTGCGAAAAGCTTGTCGTCATTATACCGTTATAACGTTAAGAGCCAGAATCTTGTTGCTATCGGTGAAGAGCTGGAACAAATAAAAAACTATATTAATATACAACAAATTCGGTTTCCGGATAAATACGAGGTTATATTCGATATCGAAAAATCGTTGTATTCTTATAAAATATTGAAATTTCTAATTCAACCCATCATCGAAAATTCATTCCATCATGGCCTTGAACCGAAATTGAGCAAGGGCACTCTCCTACTGTCAATATGTAAGCGCCCCAATTTGTTGATTGTTACCATAAAAGACGATGGAGTAGGAATACCGGCGATTGAAATAGATAGATTGAATTCTTTGTTGGAGTCGATATCCCTAGGTCAGGGATATGATCCTAAAGAACATGTGGGTATGATGAACGTATTCGCGAGGATCAAGTATTTTTATGGTGAAGCTTACACCATGAACATTGTTAGCGTAGTCAATAAAGGAACTACTGTAGAATTAGTGATCCCCGCCAATGAGGAGGACAAGTAAGTGAACATTTTAGTCGCAGATGATGAAGTTTATGCCCGCAAATCCCTGATTCAGATGATTAAAGAATGGAATGCGGAAGCTGGGATTTATGAGGCGGAGAATGGACTTGTTTCCTTGGAGATCATTGCAGATAATCGGATTGATTTGGTCCTGACTGACATTCGCATGCCCGGTTTGAATGGCTTGCAATTGGCAAAAGAGATTCATGAGCGTTATAGTGCATGCACCGTTGTGATATTTAGCGGTTATGATGATTTCAAGTATGCGCAAAAAGCCATTCAATATAAAGTAGAATACTTTTTACTTAAACCATTAGAGGAAGAAGAGCTTGTTTCTATATTGCAAGACAGATATTCCAAATGGCAGTACGCATTACGACAAGAAGCCGTTATAGCATTATCCAACCATTGCCTAGAAGTCGGGAATGTAGCGACTGATTATTTATCTCTGCTTGGGTTGAAATCCTACAATGTAGCTGTTATGCAGTTGGAACATTCAGTGACTGAGATAGACCTCGAAATCCTAAACCATGGGCTAGCGAAGGTTTGCGGCTTTACGTTGCTATATCGAGATTCTAAATTTAATCGTGCTGTTATCGTCTTGCAGGAAGAGACAGCGTCAAAAAAACATTGTCTGCAACAATTTATCGAAGAGTACATTCAGAAAACAGGGGAGCGGATATCTATTGGTTTAAGCCGAAATTACCGGACACAAGACGAATTTGTTCAAGCGTACAGAGAAGCAAAAAAAGCTCTCATGTTAAGATACTTTCAGGGTTGCAACCGAATTATCGAGTACAAGAAGAGTGAAAAAAAACGATATAAGTTAGATTTGTTTGATGAGCTCATGATGCCATTTTATAACCGCATGATTAACAATCAGGTAGAGGAAGCGCAAGATATTATTCAAAGGCTTCTACGGATCATTGTGGAGTTAAACTTCTCATTGTATACACTTCGTGATACATGCTCTAAAATAGCTGCAGTCATAAATTCCGTAACGGAGCATGTCAACAATAATAGCTCTGAACCGATATCTTTTATGGATCAACCGGATCTTGACAATTATCAAGAATTAAAAGATATCATCGAATGCTTCGCCAGCCAAATATCGTATATTGCCAAGAATTTAAGTGAAAACAGCGCAAAAACGGACATTATCGAACAGTTAAGAAATTACGTGGAACGAAATTATCGCCAGGATATTAGACTAGAGGAGTTGGCCGAAAGTTATTACACCGACGTATCCTATTTAAGCAGACAATTTAAAAAGAAATGCGGTGTTGGTTTTTCGAAGTTCCTGACGATCGTAAGATTAGATAATGCAAGAAAAATGCTTAAGACAAATCCGGATCTCACGGTTTCTGAAGTAGCGGGAAGTGTAGGGTTTAATGATTATTCTTACTTTATTCAGCTTTACAGGAAGTTTTATGGAGAAACACCAGGGCAAAGTAAAAAGAGTGTAGTGGATAAGTCAGTATGATATTTTTAATATCCATGAGGTCAAATTTCTCATATTAACTTTTTAATATAAGCGATAATATGAATTCATAGTCACGTGACCAATATTTCGGAAAGGGAGATTGACAATGAGATTAACTAGAAAATTAACTTCTGCAGCATTGCTGCTTTCGCTTGGAACACTTGGTACCGTAGCAGGGTGTGCAAGCGACGCAAACAATGACACCGCTTCCGGAAGCTCGAAAGGCGTTAACGAAGATGAAAAAAAAGCGATTAAGATTGAACTTTTTTTTCAAAAACCGGAGCAGGTAGAAACTGTAAACAAGATTATCCAAAAGTTTCGTGAAAAGAATCCGGAAATTAATGTAGAACAAACCAACGTTCCGAATTCGACCAAAGTGTTTGCCATGCGTTTATCTACCAATGATGCCCCAACTATATTCTCCCATTTCCCGCAAGGAGCAAACTTTCAAAAGATCGCAAGGGATGGGTATGCCAAAGAGCTCAAGCCTGACGATCCATTGTTTAAAAACGTAGAATCAATCTATATCGAACAGACCAAAGTGGATGGCAAAAACTATATGGTGCCTATTTCGCTAAATACATACGGGGTATTTTATAATACGGATATATTTAAGGAGCTTAATTTAGATATCCCAAAAACATTTGACGAGCTTATTCTGGTTGCGGATCAATTAAAAGCGGCGGGGAAGACGCCTTTTGTATTCGCGGATAAGGATGTAGGGCGGCTTCGACAAACTTCAGCTCCGATTATCGGACTCGATGTGGCCGATCCGCAAAAATTTTATAAAGACATTCTGAATGGCAAGGCGCATATCCAAGATACTCCGTACATGAAAAATTTTGCAGAAAAGCTATTGTTACTAAGAAAGTATGGGCAGAAGGATACGCTGGGTACATCAATTGACGATGCCGTAAGGGAATTTGCAAACGGTAAAGCGGTTATGCTGTTTGATGGAATCTTTTCCAATGCCCCGATCAAGAAAGCTAACCCTAATCTGCATTACGACATCTTCCCGTTTCCCGCTGAGAAGGCTGAAGATCTTAAGGTACAGGTACAAGTCGATACGGCCCTTGGGATGCCCGCAGAAGGGAAGAACGAGGCAGAAGCCAGAAAATTTATTGATTTTTTTGCAACGCCTGAAATCACCCAACTCTACGTCGATGAGGGCAAATACCCAGCAACAATTAAAGGGGTCAAGAACAATACCCCTGAACTAAATAACTTGCAATCGCTGATTAGTGCCGGCAAAGTATACCCTCCATCGGACATGTCATGGACTCCGAGTATGTATGAAGATTTTGGAAACATTGTTCAGTATCTATTATCTACCAAGGATGTAGACGGTTTTGTTTCTTCAGTAGATAAAATGTTGTTTAATGCATACAATAAATAATCCTGTCCGGAATTGGAGGAGCTATGAAGGCCTTTATCGTATCACAGGATAAACCTGATGTAACAAAAAGATTTCTTCACATTAAGAATATGAAATGGAGTTACTTTTTATTTTTACTGCCTGCATTGCTGTTTTATCTAGTTTTTTTCTTCTACCCGGTCCTGTTGGGCTTTTTCTATAGCTTTACCAACTGGGATGGGATTGCCAAAAGCTATAAGGTGATCGGGCTTAAAAACTACGCTTCTATACTTCAGGATATGCGATTTTTGCAGGCGATTAAGTTTACTTTTACCTATGCATTGATGTACGTCATACTTAAACTTACGCTTGCCCTAATAATAGCCCTATTATTGAATGGGAATATGAAGCTCCGTGGATTTTTTCGTTCCGTCTATTTCTTTCCGGCTGTGCTAAGTTTAATTACCGTAAGTTTGGTGTTTAACCAGCTCTTTTATGCTGTAATTCCCAGGATAGGGGAAGGCCTCGGGTTGGAATGGCTATCACAAAACTTGTTATCCCAAAAAGAAACGGCAGTTTTTGGTATTATTATAGCTAATTTGTGGCATGGATTTTCAGTGCCTATGGTTATTTTCCTGGCTGGGCTCGCTAGTGTTCCTAAAGATTTGCATGAGGCTGCAACCATTGACGGGGCAAGTCCGTTTCAAAGATTTATTTCTATCACGGTTCCCTTCCTTATACCTATGTTAAATGTAAATTTAGTTATTTCGATCAAAGGAGCGCTAACCGTATTCGAGTCGATTATGGCCATGACGGGCGGGGGACCCGCCTCTGCTACGGAATCGGTCGGATATTTAATTTATCAACATGGAATTAATGATTTCAAATTCGCGTATGCGACAGCGGAATCGATTTGTATTTTTGTTATCGTTGCTGTTATTTCTGTAATTCAGATAAAGGTTCTGAATCGGAAGGAGGCAGGACAGCAATGAGGGCAAACCCGGCACTGCAGATTCTTAAGTTCTTTTTCCTAGTATTTGGAGCGTTGTTAATTGTTTTTCCTATGTATGTAACTGTCTCGCTAGCATTAAAAACAACGGAGGAAAGTACAAAAAGCTTACTAGGGTTTCCATCACATGTGTATTTGGGGAATTTTAAGAAAGTTTTATCAACAGGCAAGTTTACCATTTTTCTAAGCAATTCCGTCTTAATTACGGTAGTGTCTCTAATCGTAATGATGATTATAATTCCAATGGCTTCGTTTGCCATCTCCCGAAACCAGAAAAGTAAGATGTTTTCTTTTTTCTTCTACTTCATATTATTCGGCATATTTGTCCCTTTTCAGGTAATCATGCTCCCAGTTCTTAAACATATGTCCAACCTGAATTTAATGAATCAGTTGGGATTAATCATCATGTATATTGCTTTATCGATTACGCAGGGAGTATTTTTGAGCGTTGGATTTCTTAAAAATGTTCCAATGGAACTGGATGAGGCTTCAAGGATAGATGGGTGCAATATTTGGGATACCTTTACCAGGATTATTTATCCATTAATGCTGCCTATTATTGTAACGATCCTGATTTTAAACAGTCTATGGATATGGAACGATTTTAATCTGCCGCTTATACTTTTGAACAAGCACTCGAATTATTGGACGTTGCCGCTCTTTATCTACAATTTCAAATCCGAGTATAGCTTTGATTACAATTTGGCATTTGCCGGGTTCTTCTTAACGATGATTCCCATCATTATTCTATATAGCTTCATGCAGCGATATATTATTAGCGGTTTGACGGAAGGTGCGCTTAAATAAAAAATTCAGAGGTGATTACGATTGGCATTAATTGAATGTAACTATTTCTCCGAAGTCTTAAGATTGAGCACATCCATGACGGTGATATTACCGCAGCAAACCAAAGGCCAGATCGGAATGGAAAATATAAGGCTCATGGGTAAGCATCCGACACTATATCTTTTACATGGAATGTCAGATGATCACACCATTTGGATTAGACGAACCTCAATCGAGAGATACGTAGCACCGCTTGGAATTGCCGTTGTGATGCCTCAGGTTCATCGAAGCTCCTATGCTGATATGGTATATGGCAATAACTATTGGACCTTCCTCAGTGAGGAATTGCCTGAACTTGCACAGTCTTTCTTTCCTTTGTCGAAAGCTCGAGAAGATAATTTTGTCGCAGGTTTATCGATGGGGGGGTATGGGGCTTTGAAGTGGGCATTACGCAGGCCAGATCGCTTTGTTGCCGTAGCCAGTCTATCCGGAGGTGTAAACCGCAATCGTTTTCGTGATGATCCTTTAAGGTCAACGGATTATAGGTTAGCATTCGGAGATCAATCCATCCGAGGAACGGAGAATGACTTGTTTACGCTACTGCGACAATGTGATGAAAGTGGCGTTCCTAAGCCTAAGATTTATCATTGCTGTGGCACAGAAGACAGTAATTATGAGGACAACCTGTTGTTTCGAGAAGCTTGCGAGCAAAACGGTTTTGAGACAACGTTTAAGGAAGGGCCGGGGGGGCATACGTGGGATTATTGGGACAGACAAATCCAGGATGTGTTGGCTTGGTTGCCTATTCGGAATGGTTAGGATAACAAACACGGCAAGCGGATCGCCAGCTTGCCGTGTTTTTATGATACAACTCACATGAACTCACATTCGCTATTCTCGTTGACTTGAACATGATGTCATAAATGACAAGAACCTTATCCCCGTCGGTAGAGATTTGGGGTTCTTTTACGGAACGTTCGTTCTTATACGGTGCTCCATAATCAGTAAGAGCCAAACTCTTCCCCACAATAACTAGTCAAGGATTGGCTGACTGTAACGCTCTCTTCCGTATGAAGCGAAAGGGCTGAAAAGTCTGCTTTGCTTCCAAATGAATCCGCCGCGGTGTTACGGGTATATATAAATTGAAATGTTGTCGGACCTCCACTTAAAGGTGAGGTTTTTTTTGATATAGTACGCACAGTGAATGGTGTGCTTTCTGGCGGTTGTGCGAACCCCCAAAATTTGCAGCTTCGACTCGGCATTGCAGGAAAGGAATTCCACTTCCCTCATGGAAATATATTTGATAGAGATCTTTGGATCTAAGGAAGGAGGGACTCTAACCATTGGTAAGTCGATGGATCCGAAAAGTAAAAATACACAACCGGCTTGTGGCAGCTTTCGCTATTTTGTCGCTGGTTCCTTTATTGATAACGGGATTTTTTGCGTATGATCGATCCAGCGAAGCGATCAAACGAAAAATCAGCGCTTCTACCATCCAGGTCATGAATCAAGTCAGCGAAAATATTCAAAATGAGCTGACCAAACTCGAGAATGACAGTGTGGACATTGCCTTTTCCGATCTGGTTCAGAATACGTTGATTTCCTATCCGGCAATGAATGAATTGGACAAAATCAACGCGGAAGTCAAGATGCAAAACATGTTGGCGAAAAAATTCTCCTTTTTCCATAGCGTATCCGATGTTCTTTTATATACCGATCGCAAAGAGAAAATCATGGCTTACGGAGACGCCACTTTTAAGTTCCGGTTAACACAAGACTACCTGGATTCCATATTGGAGGAAGCCGCTGCGAAAAACGGGGTCCCCATATGGAAGATCGCGGGTCAAGAGGATGAAGAGTCGGTGAATGCGCGCTATCGAATCAATAATTACGGCGAGGCCGGCATTTTGTTGTCGAGAAGCTTCAAATCTTTGCAAGGCAAGATGATCGGAACCATCATCATCCGCATTGATGAGAAGTACATTTTGGCCAAATTCAAAGATGTTCAGCTTGGTGAAGGCTCGGATATATTGATCTTAAACAGCCGAGGAACCGTTGTGTCCAGCAGGATCTCCAGCATTAAACCCGCCCATGTGTATCCAGACGCTTCCCTTGTCGAAGAACTGGCGGAGAACAGGGAAAAAGGGAACTTTTCATTCCATACCGTGCTTTCCGGGAAGCGTTATCTGGTTGCTTATACATACATACCGAGCGCCGACTGGTACCTGGTAAGTACGATCCCGTTTTCCTACCTCAACGATGAACCCGTTAAGATCGGCGTATTTATCGCCGTATTGGGAATCATCTGTTTCTTGCTGTCGCTGGTTCTGTCTTTCATCGTATCCCAAAGCATCTCAAATCCTTTGTATAAACTGGTGAAAATGATGAAAAGCGTGAAAAGCGGGAATTTTGCCGTACGGAGCCATGACAACAGCAATGATGAGCTGGGCGTGGCGATAACCCATTTCAACCATATGGTGAGCGAACTGCAATTCCTGATCGATGAAGTCAAAAACAAAGAAGTTTCCAAAAGGCTGGCTGAATTGAAAGCGCTTCAAGCGCAAATCAATCCGCATTTTCTGTCTAATACATTGAATACCGTCAGGTCGCTTGCCAATCTGCAGAAGGCGGAAAATATCGCAAGTATCATCACGTCGCTCATCCAGCTGCTGCACGTCTCGATGGGAAAGGGCGGTGAACGCGTCACACTGCGGAAAGAGATCGAATACGTCCGAGCTTACTTAAACATTATGGCTTACCGGTATTATGACAAGTTCGAGGTTCATATCGAGATGGAGGAAGGCATACTTGATTGTGATGTCTTGAAGTTCATACTGCAGCCGATTGTGGAAAATGCGCTGCTGCATGGGCTTGAGCCCATGGAAGGGAAAGGCTTGATTGTCATCAAAGGCTACAGGGTCGGCGACGAATTGAAGATCACTGTAACCGATAACGGTGTAGGAATGAATGAACTTACGTTGAACCGACTGGTGAGCGAGAAGCCGAAAAAAGCAAAGGCCGGGTGGAGCGGGATCGGCGTTTGGAACGTCGATCAAAGAATAAAGCTGTATTTTGGGGAAAAGTACGGCATCTCCATCCAAAGTGTCCCTAACCTGTACACGACCGTTGAAATTACAATTCCTGCCGTAGCGGAGGAGGTCGCCTAATATGTTGAAGGTACTGATAGTCGATGACAGCGCTTATTCGCGTACCGATTTGAAGACGATGATTGATTGGGAGAGTCGCGGTTTCTATATTTCCGGAGAAGCGAGCAATGGGATGAACGCCATTCAATCAATGGAAAAGGACATGCCTGATATAGTCATCACCGATATGAATATGCCCGCCATGAACGGCGTTGATCTGATTGACTATATTGAAAGAAATTGCCCCCAGGTCCGGGTCATTGCCCTGAGCGCCTATGATGATTTCGATTATGTCCGGGAAAGCATGAAGAAGGGAGCCATCGATTATGTGCTGAAGCATCATCTGAACGCGTCCGTGTTGTTGGACATTCTGGAGTCCGCCGCAAACTCAATAGCCAAGTATAGAAATGAACGCGAACGGCAAAACGAGATTACCGAGGAGCTTTCCTTGAGCAAGGCCGCTCTGGGACGGGAGTTCATGAGGAAGGTTTTGGAGGGGAGCCTGACGGATCCGAATGAGATTCAAAGGCAATTCAGCTCCCTGGATATCGGCCTCGACATGGAAAACCTGATGGTAACGGTTGCGGAGATCGATGATTTTCGGTTTATTGAAGAAAAATTCACGCCTCAGGAAGTGGATGTATTCCTCCGAATGTTTCTGGATATATCCGCGGAAATTCTCCATGACTGGAAAAAGTCCGTTATTTATCATTGGGCCCACGGAAAATTTGTCATGATTTTTTCTTTGGGCCAAACCAATAGCAAGATGTATGTCTACAACAGACAATATGGCATTCTGAATCGAATCCGCTCGCAAATCAAAAAGTATTTGAATATTACGGCGAGCTTCGGTGTAAGCCAAGCCTGCAGAGATGCCTTTGAGCTGCACCGGGCGTATCGCGAGGCAGAGTCCATGCTGAGAGATAAGTTTTTCAACGGCAAGGACGGAATCTTCATTGAAAACACAATCAATAAGCCGGTGGAGTCTTTTTTCAGCCTGGATATTCAAATGGAAAAGGAGATTTACACCGCATTAAGAAATCAGGATGAGGAGCGTGTAAAACAACGGATTAATGAAATTTTTGATAAAATCAAAGCTTCGCGGCTGGGCAGCAAATCGACGCAGATGATCTGCGCCGAATTGATCCATATCGTGGGCAACGTTTGCAAAGATATCGGGATGGAAATATCCACCCTATATACAAGCGAAGACATCCCCTACAATATGATCCAGAAGTACGAGACTTTGATGGATATCAAAGAGTGGGTGCTGGGTCTTTACCTGAAGCTGATCGCCATGCTCAAATTGATGAAAATCGACGGTACATTAAGCAAAGTAACCCGTAAGGCCGTTGAGTTTATTCACCGCAATTACCAGCATAACATTTCATTAACCGATGTCGCGGATTTCGTCGGCGTAAGCGGCCCGCATATCAGCAGGCTGTTCAAAGAAGAGTGCAGGATCGGATTTGCGGAATACACGAATCATGTCCGGGTGGAATATGCCAAGCTGCATATCGAGAACGGAGAGCTCAAGCTGAAGGAAATCGTAAGCCGTGTAGGCTTTAACAATTACAATTACTTTTTCCGGGTGTTCAAGGAGATTGTAGGGATGACACCGTTGGAATATGAACAGAGATCAAAAAGTTATAGTAGATGATAAAAAATTGCAGTTCGAAGTGAACTGAATTTTCTTACAATGAAAATAGGTAACCGAAGAGGGAAACCAATTTGTGATTCAAAGGGGAGATGACAACGCATGAAAAGGACGTCCATTATGGCTTTAAGCATGTCCGTGCTGCTGACGTCCGTTCTGTCAGGGTGTACCGGCGACGAGGGATCGCAATCGGCCCAGGGCGAAACGGCGAATGACGGTCAGAAGCCAGGCAAGCCGGTTGCGCTGAATTTATGGACATCGAACGAATTGCACCAGAAATACTATCAAAAGACGGCAGAATTGTGGAAAAAGGATCATCCCGAGCAGCCGATCGAACTAACGGTGGACAATTATCCTAATGCGGAAATGCACAATAAGCTTTTAATCGCTTTGCAATCGGGAGTAGGAGCGCCGGATATTGTCGATATTAATGTCAATTTCTTCTCCAATTTCATGAAAGGCGACATTCAATTGGTGGAGCTGAACAAGCTCGTCGAACCGGTGAAGGACAAATACGTTCAATCCCGGCTCGATATTTACACAAAAAACGGCAAGCTTTACGGCTTGCCTTTCCACGTAGGCGCAACGGTCGTTTATTACAATAAAGAGCTTTTGGACAAAGCGGGCGTAAACGCGGATAACATCAAGACTTGGAATGATTTTACCGAAGCGGGGAAGAAGGTAGTCGCCGCAACCGGCAAGCCGATGACCGCTTTCGAGGTAACGAACCAGCGGCCGTTCTGGCCGATGATCGTCCAGAGAGGCTCCGACTATCTCGATAAGGATGGAAACGTGATTTTGGATAACGAAATCAACATCAAGACCTTGAACGCCATGAAGGACATGATGTACAAGGATAAAATCGCGGTAGCTATGCCGGGTGGAGATACGACCAAGGAAGAATTTTTCAGCTTTATGAATAAAGGCGAAATGGCTGCTCTGGTCATGCCTATGTGGTATATGAGCCGGTTTTTAGCCTATATGCCCGACTTGAAGGGGAAAATTCAGGTTCGCCCACTGCCCGTGTTTGAGCAAGGAAACTCCAGATCCGCCGGAATGGGCGGCACGGCCACATCGGTGACGAAGCAGAGTAAGAATCAGGAAGTTGCGATGCAATTTCTTGCCTATGCCAAGATGACGAAGGAGGCTAATATCAGGATCTGGCAGGAGCTTAATTTCGATCCTCCGAGATGGGATGTATGGGACTCACCGGAGCTGCAGAAGCCTGACGAGTACTTCGCAAACGAAAACGTGTTTAATGTGCTGCTTCAGATGAAGGACGAAATTAAATCGCCCAACATGACTGAACTTAGCACCGCCGCACAGGATCTCGTGAATTCCAGTGTCATGTTCAAGTCGTTGAAGGATCAGAGCCAGACCCCGGAACAGGCGCTGAAGGCAGCGGCCGATGAGCTGCGCAAGCAGAAAAAGTAATGCTCGGACGGATGGCAGCTGATATCCGGCGCGGTTTCGGCTGCCGTCCACCATCCGGATTGGAGGTGGTTTTTTGGCCAAAAGCGCAGTCAATACGCGTTACGGACAAACCGGGATGCCCAATAAATTCAGCTTGAGGAAGTTATTTTACTCCGAAAAGCTGGCTCCTTACATTTTTGCATCCCCTTTTATATTGACGTTTCTGATCTTCTTTCTATATCCGACTTTCTCGACGGTGATGATGAGCTTTCAAGAAATTACGGGATTTAATGACGCCAAGTTTATCGGACTGGATAACTATAAGCGATTATTCGATGTCCATTTCTACAATGCCTTGAAAACGAATACTCTCTACACGATATTTACTGTTTTGCTGTTGATCCCTATTCCTATTGTTTTTGCGGTTATTTTGAATGCCAAAGTGGTCAAGGGCAGAAATTTATTTAAGGCTTCCATCTTTATTCCGGCATTGACCTCCGTTATCGTTGCGGGCGTTTCGTTTCGGCTGATGTTCGGCGAACTGGACACCGCATTGATGAACTCGCTGCTGATTAAAATGGGTCTTCCTCCGCAAAAATGGGCGTTGAACTACTGGACGGGGATGATGCTCATGATAATTTTGAATCTATGGAGACATGCAGGCATCAATATGGTGTATTACCTTGCCGGTCTGCAAGCCATTCCGGAAGAATTGTACGAGTCTGCAGAAATCGATGGAGCCGGTACCGTTAAAAGGTTTTTTGCCATCACCCTGCCGCTTTTGAAGCCCATCATTATTTATACGATGACAATCGCGATCTTCGAGGGCTACCGGATGTTCGGGGAAAGCTACGTGTTCTGGAACGAAGGCATGCCCGCCGATATCGGTCTGACGATCGTCAGGTACATCTACCAGCAGGCTTTCCAACGCAATGACATGGGATTTGGCTCAGCCATCGGCATTACCCTGCTGCTCATCGTGCTGGTCATTAACCTGGTGCAGCTGAAAATGTTCGGACTCTTCAAAAAGGACAGTGATTAAGTATGGGCATAAAATCCAAAAAAACAGTAGGGGCTGTCTTAATCATTGTTTTTTTCGCCATCGTCAGCGTTGCGATGCTGTTTCCGCTCTACTACATGTTCTTGGCTTCATTCAAGAGCTCGAAGGAACTGTTCAGGAGCGGCATGGATTTACGGATCGTTCCCGCGCTGATGAGTTTTGACAACTACAAGCTCCTATTTACAAGCAAGAGCATATATTTGTCCTGGTATAAAAACAGCCTTTTGATTGTCATTTTGTATACGGTTTGTTCTCTCTTCTTTTCGTCTATGGTCGGTTACGCGCTTGGAGCCTACCGGTTCAAAGGCCGGAATATGATCTTCGTCATGGTCTTGTTCGTCATGATGGTGCCGCTAGAAATTTTAATGCTGCCGCTGTACAAACTGACGGTCAAGATGGGGATCATCAATACGTATGCCGGCGTCATCCTGCCGTTTGTGGTCTCGCCCATGGCGATCTTCTTTTTCCGGCAATTTGTGACGGGACTGTCCAAAGATTTCATAGATGCGGGAAGGATCGACGGCTGCACGGAGTACGGCATCTTCTTCCGGATCATGGCTCCGTTAATGAAGCCGGCCTTCGGGGCAATGGGCATTCTGCTCGCCATGCAGAACTGGAACAGTCTGGTCTGGCCGCTGATCGTGCTGCGTACCAACAGCATGTTTACTTTGCCGATCGGGTTATCGTCGCTGCTCACCCCTTACGGCAACAATTACGACGTGCTCATATCCGGTGCCGTACTCGCCACGATTCCGATCATCATCCTGTTTCTGCTAAATCAGCGATCGTTCATTTCCGGCCTGACTACCGGCGGGGTCAAAGGCTGATTCATGTTCAAGGCTGATTCATGTCAATAACATAAAAACTCAGGAAAAAATGGAGGAACAAAACATGAAAAACGTCGTCAAAATTGATACGAAAGCTGGAACGCACAAAATCGACAAAAATATTTACGGACATTTTGCCGAGCATTTGGGCCGCTGTATCTACGAGGGTATTTGGGTCGGAGAGGACTCGCCGATTCCAAACACACGCGGAATAAGAGATGATGTCGTTCAGGCATTAAAAGATTTGAAGGTTCCGATCCTGCGCTGGCCGGGAGGGTGCTTTGCCGATGAATACCACTGGAGGGACGGCATTGGACCGAAGGAAGAAAGAGCCCGCATGATCAACACGCATTGGGGCGGAGTAGTTGAAAATAATCACTTCGGCACCCATGAATTTTTCGATTTTTGTGAGATGATTGAAACCGAGCCATATATTTGCGGGAATGTCGGAAGCGGCACCGTTTACGAAATGCAGCAATGGGTGGAATATATGACCTTCGATGGCGAATCCCCTATGGCGAATTTGCGAAAAGCTAATGGAAGAGAACATCCTTGGAAGCTGACGTATTTCGGTGTAGGCAACGAAAACTGGGGCTGCGGCGGCAGAATGCGGGCCGAGTATTATGCCGATCTTTACCGGCAGTACAGCACTTATGTAAGGGATTATGGGGAAAATTCCATTTATAAAATCGCTGCCGGTCCCCGAGGGGACAATTATCACTGGACGGAAGTCCTGATGAGGGAAGCGGGACATTTTATGGATGGGCTGGCGCTTCACTATTACACGAGGGTAATGGATCACAGCATCGTCCTAACAAATCCTGACGGGAACAAGATCTATTTGAAAAATCCGGATGCTGTAAGAGGGCAGGCCGTAGATTTTGACGAGAGCGAATGGTTTGGCATCATGAAAGCCGCCTATTTTACGGAAGAGCTTGTAGAAAAGCACTCGGCAATCATGGATAAATACGACCCTGAGAAGAAAGTGGCGCTGATCATCGACGAATGGGGCACCTGGTTTGATGTGGAGCCCGGCACGAACCCCGGGTTCCTGTATCAGCAAAACACCATGAGAGACGCTGTCTCCGCGGCGATCAGCTTGAATATTTTCAACAACCACTGCGATCGCGTGAGAATGGCTAACATCGCCCAGACGATCAATGTCCTGCAGGCCGTGATTTTAACGGAAGGGGACAAGATGATTCTGACGCCGACCTATCACGTATTCGAGATGTTCAACGTACATCAAGACGCCATTTTGCAGCCGATTGAGCTTCTTACAGGCAAATACAATTATAAAGGGGAGGAAGTTCCTCAGCTAAGCGTATCCGCATCCAAGGATGCCGCAGGCAAGCTGCATATCACCCTTTGCAATACAGACCCGAGAAATCCGGCGCAGGTCGATTGCGGCATCGGCGATTTCATCGCCAAAGAAGTATCCGGGAGAATTTTAACCTCGTCCTCGATGAACAGCCATAATACGTTTGAACATCCCGATCAGGTTAAACCAGAGCCATTCACCGGCGTACAGCTGAATAAGGAAAGCTTCCATGCGGATATTCCGCCTATGTCCGTTGTTGTCCTGACATTAAATTAAACGGGAGGCGCCGGATGGCAAAACAAGGCCCGTGCAGGGATTGCTCGGAAACCATTGAAGTGACGCCGGAAAAGCTCGAGGGAATGCTGCAGATGCTGATCAAGTCGGGAAATATCGAGCTGGCCGACGAAGAAACCAGCAATAGGAGACTATCTCTATGTATGAGCTGCGAGGCTTATACGCACGGAGGCACATGTAAATATTGCGGTTGTCTTGTACAGATCCGAACTAAAATTAAGGGGCGCCACTGCCCCTCTCCTTTAAACCCGAAATGGTAAGCGGGAGTTAGAAGCATGGCGAAAGTTGACTAAGATGGCTGCTGTTAAAGGCAGCCATTTTCATTTTTTATGCTAAAACAACCGTCGCTTTAAACGACTGCGGTAAGAAAAAATGAAGTGAACGCAGTCCGGCAAAGGAATAGAAAATATCATTTTTTTCCTCGACAAGTGTCAAATTTGCGTTGATTAAAATGGTATACAAAGCTTAGAGTTATCTTGGTAGACGACGAACCCTGGGCTCTGACAGGCAATAAAATATCGAGTTGAAAGACAAAAATATTGCCGAATACCGGACCAACTGAAGCCAATAGATGGTTACTTGTCACTTATCGGAACACATATAGGTATTTGCCATAAGTTATAAAGGTGTTATTCAATTCATGACGAAGGAGTACTCAACACATGAATAGATTTGTATACTATGGTAATCCGCAACCCTATGCCTCATACCCGGTTCCGCAATATTCTAGGAACGAAGTTCTACAACGCAAGGAAACCTTAGTATTGCCGAAAAATATTGTGTACACGACTGCTGTGGAACCCAAATTTACTGAGCATTTGATCCGGCACAAAGGTTTAAAGGTCGTCATTACGACAACTGTCGGCAAGCTGGTAGGTACTCTAGATGATGTTTTCATTGACCACGTAGCTCTTACAGTTAATCAAAAAATGCACCATATTCGACTAGGTGAAATTGTTTACTTTGAAAAAGCAGACGAAAAATAACCCACCAACGATAAAATGATCGTAGCAGAAATCGCAATATATTCGGCTAATATATTCGTTGCCTAGAGCTTCCATAGACCGATAATCGCATGCCGGCAGTTCCCGTCATCGGCGGCAGGGCTCGATTGCTCTTCAGCTATTACGGCAAGAGGCTTTCTTCAACCTTCGAGCAGACTGCGGATGGCGGGCTCCAGCGATTCCGCCATTCGGTGAAAGCCGAGATCGGTCGGATGAACGCCGTCAACGGTGCACTCCTCATAAAGCGAATCGCCGAGCAGCGTCCCTCCGTCGAGAAAATGCACGTTGGCGTCGCCGGCGGCCTGCAGCCGCTCGACTGTCGACCGCTGTACGTTCAGCCGATCGAGCCGGAGCTTCGTTCGCCCTTCGCAAAGTCATTTTCTCATTTTTTTCACAAAGGTTTATCTGATATGGTAAAATAACCAGATAATACTGCATATCATGGGGTGGCTCGGATGCTCTTGCGTGGTAAGTCCAGCAACAACAATGTGTTCAAACGCTTTATGATCTCCTTCTTATCCATGCTGATCATCCCGATCGTGCTGTCGAGCTTTACCTATTACGAAGCGGTTCAAATCGTGGAGACTCAGTCCCGCGAAGCCAAGCTGTACATTTTGGAACAAGCGCGGGATATGCTCGACAAGCAATGGACGGATATGGACGAAGCGGCGATTAAGCTATCCTACGATTCACGCTTAATGGGACTGTATCATTTACGCAAGCCTCTCGGCAACTCTCCGGAGCTCTTCGATATATGGAATTATTATAAAGACTTTCATTCTTCGGCTTTAACTGGAAGCGCATTCACGAATACGTTTTTCGTTGTGCTAAAAAACAGCGACCTCGTGTTCTCCAAAGTCCAAATGACCGACTCGTCAAGCACATTTTATCAAGACGAGTTTCAATATGAGGGCATGCCGTACGAGGAGTGGCATGCGTTCCTGTTCGATAAGCCGCATTTGCGCGATATGCTCCCTTCCCGGAATGTACGGGTGGAAGGGAAAGAGACGTCGGGCATCACATACATGACATCACTGCCGCTTGGCATGAACCAAGAGATACAAGCCGTGGTCGTATTCGCGATGGAGGACAAGGATATTATGAAGCTTGTCGGAATCGACGGAACAGAGGAAACAGACGGTCAGACGTTCACCATCCTGAATGACAAGGGCGAAGTCGTCACCGCAAGCGCGGACGTTCCCATCCCGGCGAAAATTCGCAGCGCGACCGAGCAGCACGGCTATATGCATGCTGAAATAGGGGGAGAAGACCATCTTTTCGTCTACACCCGTTCGGCTTACAACAACTTGACATACGTGGTGTCCTTGCCGATTGAACAAGTGATGGGCAAGGTCAATTACATTCGCACGATTGCACTGTCCGTCGCCGCAGGGACGCTCGTCGTCGGCACGATCATTTCCTTGTGGATGTCCTACAGGCACTCTAAGCCGTGGAAAGATATCGTCACGGTCCTCAAAGCGTTCTGGGGCAACGACCCGCTCGGCAGCAAGCCGGAGCAGTCCGAGAGGCCGAATGAAGTCGATTATTTACAGACGAGCATTGCCCGGCTGATCGATAACAATCAATCGCTGCAGCAAATGCTGCAGCGACAGGCAGATACGCTCAAAAACGTGTTCATCGAACGGCTGTTCAAGGGCGAGTTCGAGGACCGCGCACAAATGCATGCGATGCTGGTTCATGCAGGTCTCGAGATGCACGGGAATGGCTTTGCCATTGCTGTGCTCCGTATTTATAAACATAACGAAGTGCTCAATGCAGAGAGCTTGGAAGAATTGAACATCCTCCGGGCATTGATAGAGGGGATCATTCGTGATCACCTTCAAGAAAGAGGATATGTTCACACGATGCATGAGAATGAACTCGCGATCTTGATTCGATCCGACGTTATGGAAAAGAGGACCTTTGCCGGTGACTTGGACGACCTTTTCCTCCGAATTAACCGGGACATCAAGGAGCGGTATGTCATCGTACCGATGATTGGCATCGGCAGCATCTATGAGGACCTGCTCGATGTGCACTATTCGTACCAGGAAGCGAAGCTGGCCGTCACCGACAGCCATGTGGCAGACAGCGACAAGTCGGCCATCGTGTGGTATGCCCGGATGGCCAAAGAGCAGACCGGCTATTATTATCCGACGGAAGTGGAGATCCGCCTCATGAATGTCATTAAGGCGGGGAACTCCACGGAGCTTGCCCACATTTTGCAGCATCTGCACAACGAGAACTTCTTGACCCGGACGTTGTCCGCCGGTATGAAGCAGCATCTGTTCAGCGAGCTGCAGGCGACGGAGCTTAAGCTGAAGGATGAGCTCGGACATCACTTTATCGCGGAGGAGAACGACCCCGGTTTCGTGCCGGACTTCTCCGGCACCGAGCCGATCCTGCGAGAGATCTTCCTTCAATTCCATCACCTTTGCCGCTCGAACGAGAGAAACAAGAAAAGCCGGAATACGCATCTCCTGGACAAAATAGTGGCTTATATCAACGATCATTTTCAGGACCCGAATATTAGCTTATACGCGATCGCTTCTCATTTTAATTTGTCGGAATCGTACTTGTCGCAGTTTTTCAAAGAGCAATCCGGGGAAACGTTCAGCTCCTATTTGGAAAAGCTGCGCATCTCGCTTGCATGCCGATTGATTATGCAAGGCTCGGCGTCCATCGACAGTATCGCGGTGCAGGCAGGCTACAATAGCACACATTCGTTCCGCCGCGCCTTTAAAAGGACGATGGGAGTGTCGCCGTCATCCTACAAGGGAATACAGGGCTAACTATTATTCGCTTTGGCGTAAGCGTCCGTCCGCAGCTTCACGACTTCCGGCAGACCGGCTTTATTCGCAGCGTCCATGAACTTTTTCCAATCCGCATCATTGGACGGATCGAGCGCACCCATAATGAATTTCAGCCAGTACTCGTCGCGCACGCCGTTCAGCGTCGTTTCAAGCCCGACCAATTTCTTGCGGTCGGCGTCGCTTAATTGGAGGATCGGCTCGATCGGCCCGTAGTAGCCTGGTTTGGACGGGATGACCTTGCTCATTTCCAGCTTCGTTTTGTTGAAGGTTTCGTCAAACGACTTGTAAGGAGTAATGAAGCCGCCTAATCCGATGACCCCGATATTGATGCCGAAGTTCGCCAGCTTGTCGCCCTGTGCCTGGGTTGGCGTGCTCATCGTCGGTAAGAAAGTAGGGACGCCGTCCTTCTGCTCGTACGTAACCCCTTCCTTGCCATACGTGTACCAGAGCTGGCCTTCATCCGAGACGGCCCAGTTCAAGTAATCAAGCAGACGGTCGACCTTCTCTTGGCTTGTGCCTTTCTTGATTGCCGGTCCCCAGAAGGAATAATACGATTCTTTCTTGTAAATCGTCTTTTTCGGATCGCTGCTCGGATGGTCGAAATTGTCGACCCACGCCCATTTGACGTCCGGAGCGGCAGCCTTTTGCTGTCCGTCCATATAGGAAGGGTCGTTGATCGTCTGCGCGATGACGTGATTGCCTTGGGCAATCAGTTTGTTGGTCTGGTCGGCGGTGGCGGTGGCGAAATCTTTCATGAGCAATCCGTTCTTGTACATTTTGTTCAGAAAAATAAGGATGTCGCGGCTTTGGTCGGAAGCAAGCGGATACGCATAAAACTGTTTGGTGACCGGGTCCACGTAGGAGTTCCAGGTGAGCAGCAGGTCAGGAAAGCCGAACATTTGGAAGAACGTGCTGACAGCCCACAGCGGAGACGACGAGTTTCCTGGCACCACGAACGGAATGAGACCGGTTTTATCCTTGATCGTCTTGAGCGTGTCGATCATTTCATCCGGCGTTTTCGGGAACTTCAGACCATATTTGTCAAATAGATCTTTGCGATATTGCCATGCCGTCTGTACCGGTATCGTCCGCTTATTAGGCAAGAAGTACAGCTTGCCGTCGGAGAAGCGCGTCGACTTGAGGACGGTATCCCATTCCTCGTCGGTCCAAATTTTCAGGTAGTTAGGCAGCTTCTGCTTGATCTCGTCAAGTTCAAACGGGCGCAGGTAGCCCGACGACATCCATTCGACCGATTTCCATTGATCGCGGGAGTAGGGGATGAACTCGGGGCCGTCTCCGGTAGAGAACATCAGCGTCATCTTGGTCGCCCAATCGTTGCGGCTGTAGTCCTCCGCCTTGAACACAAGATTGAATTTCTCTTTCAGCATCTTCGCTTCCAAATCATCCTTAACCGTCGAGGCATCCAATATCGCTCTGGACACGGTAATCGTCAGTTCCTTATCGTATTTACCGTTGGATGGGGAAGATACTGCGTCTGTTGATGGTGACGGCGTGTCGCTGCTCTCGGAACAACCGATGACGAGTGTGAGAGGCAAGATGATGGATACCCCGAGCGTAAGCGATTTTTTAAACATGTTTAATTCCCCCTTGGTTTCGTAATCTTTCGTAAGCTCAACCTTTTAACGAACCGATCATGACGCCCTTGACGAAATATTTCTGAATGAACGGATACAGAATCATCATTGGGCCGATGGACACGAACAACGTCGCGTATTTAATCGACGTTACGTCCGTAGAGGCCATCTCGCTGGCTGACGCCTCGCCGGCCTTGATCGATTGCATAAGCAGCTCCGAGCGGATGATGATCTGCCGCAAAACCATCTGCAGCGGGTATTTATCCGAATCTTTCAAGTAAAGCAGCGAGGAGAACCAGGCGTTCCAATAGTTCACTGCGTAGAAGAGACCGATCGTAACGAGCGCCGCCATCGATAAAGGCAGTGTAATGCGTATGAAAATGACAAGATCGTTGGCTCCGTCCAAGTAAGCGGATTCATTTAATTCTTCAGGAACCGCTTGGAAGTAAGAGCGCATGATGATCAAGTAATACGTGGATACTGCCGTCGGCAAGACGATGGCCCAGATTGTGTTGTACAGCCCCAAGTTTTTCACGAGTAAGAAGTTGGTAATCATTCCGCCGTTGAAATACATCGTGATCAATACGAACACCATGTAGAATCGTCGCAGCGTCAGTTTTTTCCGCGAAATGGCGTAAGCGAGCGAGGTCGTGAGCAGCATGCTTATCGCTGTTCCGAGAGTCGTATAGATAACCGAATTTAGGAAAGAGCGAGGGACGGTTTTGGCTTCCCAGATGAGACGGTATGCTTTTATTGTAACATCAACCGGGAAAATGGATACCTTGCCCAAGTTGTAAGCGGTCGGACTGCTGAGAGATGCGGATAATACGTAAAGAACCGGGTATATCGTCGCGATTAGGACCACAATGATGACCGCATGCACCACAATATCCAACAGTTTTGACGATAGCGATTGATCGCGGATCATAGAGTCGCCTCCTTTGGTTTAGAACAAGCTGTTGTCGGTCGTCTTCTTAACGAACCAGTTGGCGGTCAGCAGCAGAAAAATATTAATCAGCGAGTTAAAAAATCCAACCGCCGTAGCGAAGCTGTATTCGCCGAACTCAAAACCGCGGCGGTACACGAACGTGCTGATCACATCCGATACTTCGTACGTAACGGGAGATTGCATAAGTAACACCTTGTCTGCGCCGAGCGACATCATTTTGCCGATCTGGAGCAGCAGCATGATCATGATAGTCGGCTGGATCGCGGGCAAGGTAATGTGCCAGATCATCTTCACGCGACTTGCCCCGTCAAGCGAGGCGGACTCGTACATATCGGGGTTCACGTTCGTCAAGGCGGCCAGGTAGATGATCGCGCCCCACCCGAGCGTCGTCCAAATATCGGAAGCAATGTACAACGGCCGGAACCATTCCGACAAACCCATGAAGTTGATCGGTTCCATATGGAATACTTTCACGAGCAGCATATTGAACGGGCCGTCCTGGGGCGAGAGGAACATGAACAGCATCCCGACGATCGCCGGCAACGAGATGAAATGCGGCAAATAGCTCACCGTCTGCACGAATCGCTTATAGAAATGGCTTCGTATCTCGTTCAGGAAGATGGCGAACAAGATCTGCAAAGGAAAAACGAACAATAATTCGAGAAAGCTGAGCAGCAATGTATTGCGGATGACCCGCCAAAAGTACATATGCTGAAAAAACGCCTTGAATTGATCGAAACCGACCCAAGTACTGCCCCATACCCCTTTCAAAGGCTGAAAATCTTGAAACGCGATCAGGATGCCATACATCGGAACATAATTGAAAATCAGATAATACAGAACCCCCGGCAATGCCAATAAATGAAGATACTTCGAGTGTGCCCACCCTTTCTTGAACGCAGATGCCCAGCTGTTCCGTCTTTTCACCGGATCACTGACAAGGGGCGCAACATGATTCACTTGCTTCATCTCCTTTCACATGATGATGCGCTTATTGCACTGGAGGCCGCCATGCCGTTTCGATCTGTGGCAGCGCTTCCGGCAACGCTTACAGTCATATTACAAAGCCCTCTTCCAGCGCACAAGGTACATCTCATAAGAGGGGTACTATTCATTAGATTACGGAAGGGAAAACGCCTTTTTCTAAAAAATTGTACGGTGCCCGTAGCAGATGGAAGTGGTTTGTATGGGCGTACGAGAGTTATGATCGATAGTAATGGGAGCGAATAGAAGCTCATCACGAAAAGAAAGCGATTACAAGTCGGCTCCTAATGGTACAAAGGAGGTCGTTGGATGGAAGTGAATGAGTTGAGCTAGTTTCAGGATGGTATAAAACTTAAAGGAGGAACAAGATGAAGAAGAAAATGATTTCTTTACTAATTATACTCCTGCTTGCGATGCAGCTGTTGCCCGCAATACCGGCAATGGCTTCGTCGATCGGCATCAGCAATCTTACGCTGAACGACCTGTGGTACGATCCGGTTACCTATGCCGTGTATGACGATTTGCAAACCGGCAAGCAAATGTACGTCAACGATCCGTCTACGACTTTTTCCAACATAGGCCCTTATGCCGGCATGTCGTTTATCCAAACCGGCGGCGGAAGTGAGCATAAGAACGAACCGACCAATCCCTTCCTTACGTTCAAGATTGACAAGGATGCCACTATTTATGTCGCAATGCACTCCAGCAACGCTTCAACGGACCCATTCAACTCCGATTATTGGCTGGCCCCGCAATACGGTTGGACGTTTACGGGGAATACGATCGAAACCGAAGTCAAGGATGCGGATGGCAACGTCGCGGAAACGAACGTCTATCGCGTCTACTCGCGCACATACAAGGCGGGGACCGTCTCCCTGGGCGGGAACCAAGCCACGGGGCATATCGGATTCGGCTGGATGTATTCGGTGCTGATCGGTCCTGCGGTCGGCACGCCTCTGGACCCGCCTCCGCTGCCGCCGAGTGTAGTGCCCGGCACGATTCCCGCTTTCCCCGGAGCTGAAGGGGGCGGTAAATTCGCAACAGGCGGGCGCGGCAAGGACGTGTATTACGTTACGAATTTGAACGATTCCGGCCCCGGCTCGTTCCGCGACGCGGTCAGTCAGAGCAACAGGACGATCCTGTTCAAGGTGTCCGGGACTATCGAGCTGCAATCGATGCTGTACGTAACGTCCTCCAATTTGACCATTGCCGGGCAAAGCGCGCCTGGGGACGGCATTACATTCAAGAAGCATACCGTTGTGTTCCAAGGCGATAATCTGATTGTCCGATATCTTCGCTTCCGTACGGGAGACGAAGCGGGCGTCGATATGGACGGCACCACGGGGCGGCATCGCTCGCAGCTCATTTTCGACCATATCTCGGCGAGTTGGGGGAGCGACGAGTCGTTTTCCTTTTATCAGAATGTGGACTTCACGCTGCAATATAGCACGATTGGCCCGACGATCGTGAAATCGAACGTGCCCGGCAAAGGGTTTCACGGTTACGGCGGAATCTGGGGCGGCGACAATGCCTCATTCTACTACAATTTGCTCGCCCACAACGATAGCCGCAATCCGCGGTTTTCCGGCAAATCGATGGACGTGCGCAACAATGTGATTTATGACTGGGGCTATAAGAGCATGTACGGCCAGAACGATCGGGGCAACATGGTCAACAATTACTACAAGGCCGGAATCAGCACCCAGGTTGAAGACCGGATGGCAGAGACGGATGTGGTTGATGCGAACCCGCCGCATAGTTCCAATATCGCGCTCACCGGCAACAAGAGTGTTCGCCGGGACGGCAGCTTGTCCTCCAGCAGCCACCCGAACAACTTCAGCGGCATCTACAAAAAACCGCAGATGTTCGTCAGCACTCCGTTCGCGATGCCGAATCCGTCGCCGCAGGACAGTCCTGACGTCGCTTACGGGAAGGTGCTGAATTACGCCGGCGCCAGCCTCAAGCGGGATGAAGTCGACCGTACCCTCGTGAACGACGTGATCAACGGGACGGGGAGCGTCATCTATACGGCGAACAACGTAACGGCCGAGGATCAAGCCACCTTGGACGGGAAGCATGCGACGAAAGTAACGCTGCAATGGCCGGAACTGCAAACGACCGAAGTGCCTGCGGATACGGATGGCGACGGGATGCCGGATGTATGGGAGCTGGAGCACGGATTGAATCCGAATAACGCTCTCGACGGGAAAGCCGATTTTAGCGGCGACGGGTATACCAATTTGGAGAAATACTTGAACGAGCTTACGATAGGCACCTTCCCGGAAGGGACCGTTCCCGCAGTGCCGAAGGTTGCCGTGAACGGAGCTCCCAGCGGTTTGCGGGCGCAGGCGCTGGACCGGGATTCGATCCGGCTGGACTGGACGCCCGTGGCTGGAGCGACCGGGTATAACGTCTACCGGGCGGCCAGCGCAAACGGCGCGTATACGAAGCTGACGGCATCGGCGCTGACGGCCCCGGTATTCATCAACGACGGATTGACCGCCGGGACCGAATATGCGTACAAAGTATCAGCCGTTACATCTTACGGAGAATCCGATTTGTCGCTGCATGCCGCCGCCACGACGAAAGCGCCGCTTCAGCCGATTTCCGTCGATTTCAACGACGGAACGAACGGAGAGCCTTATTTCGCGCCGGCCGAATGGCCTGCTGCCTGGCTTGTATCGCCTACGCCGAGCTCGGCCGACAAGAGCCTCAGCGTCGCGCCGAATGCGATCGGGACGTTCACGTACGACTTCACGTCTGCAGGAACGACCTCGCATCTCCGGTTCGATTACATGCGGGAGAAAAACTCGGATCTGGATAAACTCTTGTTCTATACGGGTTCGAACTTCCTTGAGACGGTGTCTGATTCCGTCTACGGCTTGCGCTATCGGCTAGGGACGACGACCGAGTACCGTAATCTTATTCCAGGATTCCAGTTGAACAACTGGTATACGGTGGCGATCGATCTCGATTTCGCCGCCAATACGGTGACGTTCCGCGCGGGGCCCAAGGGCGGGCCGCTGACGGTGCAAGCACAGGAATCGTATACGGGATCAAGCCCCAAAATCAGCGCCTTCCGCATCTACAACCAGCGCACGAGCGGCAACGTGTACTTCGACAACATGACATCCTGGAACGGGCCGGCAGAACCGTCTGACGTCACCGCCACCGCCAGAAGGAACGAAGTCGCGCTCAGCTGGAATCCGGCAAGCGGAGCCGATTCTTACGCCATCTACCGGGCGGAGAGCCTGGACGGACCGTACCGGAAGCTGGAGGTCGGGGCCATCACGGACACCTCCTACCGGAATAAGGGTCTGCTGTCGGATACGACGTATTATTACAAGATCAGCGCCATTAACGCGGAGGGCGAATCGCCGCTGTCGGCTCCCGTGCAAGTGACGGTCGGCGGCCCGTCCTCGGATTTGCTGGTCGATTTCAATGATGGCATAGTAGGACAGCCGTATTCCGCCTATCCTACCGCATGGCCGTCGCCATGGCTGGTTGCGGCGGTGCCAAGCGGAGCGAACCGCAGCCTGAGCGTTCCAAACGGTGCGACGGGCAACTTCGTATACGACTTCATGGCCGAGGGGCCGACCGCGCATTTCAGCTTCGACTACATGCGGGAAGCGAATTTCAATGGAGACAAGATTCTGCTCTATACCGGCTCGAACTTCCTGGAGATTCAGACGGATACGGCGAACGGTCTGAAATACCGGCTAGGCACGAGCAGCACTTATCGCAATCTTGTGCCCGGTTTCCAATTGAACACTTGGTATACGGTGAAGATCGATTTCGATTTCGCCACGGATACCGTAACGTTCCGTACGGGACCGCAGAACGGCACGCTGACGCAAACGGCCCAGGAATCTTATACGGCCGCGAGTCCCAAGATTAGCGCCTTCCGCGTCTACAGCCAGCGGTCGGCGGGCAATGTGTATTTCGATAATTTCAATGTGACCAGAAATTAAACGGGTTTAAATCCGCACCGCATTCGCCGGTGCGGACCCTTTATACGGCGCGTATACGGCGCGCACGCGAGGCGAGCTTGGAAGGATTTTCGTGGCGGCGGGTTTGCCGGAAAATTTTTAGATGACAATGGAAGGAAGAATATGTTACTCTTTTTATAGAAATCGATTTCTATCGCATTTCAACAGAAAGGATTGAGGCATGAAAAGCTATGCAATCGTAGGAACCGGTGGCTAGGCGCTTGTAACCATGGCGCATCAGTGATTTTTTTCTACGACATCAAGATGAATGGAAACGATGAAACCGATTTATTTGCTTGCTATGTTCAAAAAAGAAATCGATATCTATGAAATCGAACCGGTTGTCCTCCGGGATTTACCACGGGAAAACTAAGGGAGGCTATTACAAGATGGAAGTAAAAGTGCTTAACACCTCGGATGAATTGGGAAAAACTGCGGCTATCCATGCGGCGGAAGTGCTGCGCGCTGCGATCAAGGAGCGCGGCAGAGCCCGGCTTACGCTTTCCACGGGAGCGTCGCAGCTCGATTTTTTTAAGCATTTTGTTGAAGCGGATTTGGATTGGAGCAAGGTCGAGATGTTTCATTTGGATGAATACGTCGATTTGCCGGAGACGCATCCGGCCAGCTTCCGCAAGTATTTGAAGGAGCGGTTCCTGGCCCATGTCGCTGTCGAGCGCTATGCATTAGTGAACGGCGAGGGCGATATTCGCCGCAATATTGAAGAATTGAACGCGCGATTGACCGAAGCGCCGATCGACCTCGCCTTGATCGGCATCGGGGAAAACGCGCATGTGGCATTTAACGATCCGCCGGCCGATTTCGATACCGAGGAGCCGTATCTGGTCGTCAATCTTGCCGAGTCCTGCAAGCAGCAGCAGGTAGGCGAAGGATGGTTCCCTTCGAACGAAGACGTTCCGAAGCAGGCCATTACGATGAGCATCCGGCAAATCTTGAAAAGCGCCGTAATCATATCGTGCGTACCGTATCGGGTGAAAGCGAACGCGATCAAGCTTACGCTGGAAAATGAGCTGACGAATCACATTCCTTCCACGATTTTAAAAACTCATCCGCAGTGGACGCTTTATCTCGACCGTGAATCCGCTTCGGCGGTGGATGCCGGACTGTTAGAAGCGTGATGAACAAGCGGCCGAAGCGTCGATAGAAAGTTCTCAAGTATAAAATCTGTAACCACGGGAACGCGACAGAGAAGAAAGCGGTGAACCAAATGACATATAGGGTAGCGGTTGTAGGAGCCGGGCATAATGCCGAAGGCCATTTGAAGGCGCTAAGCGAGCTGCGGGAGCGATTGAAGCCTGTCGCGGTAGCGGATATCCGGATCGATCGGGCGGAGCTGCTGTCCAAAGCGTCCGGCATTACCGCGTATACGGATTACCGCGAAATGGTGCTGAGGGAGAAGCCGAATATCGCCGTCATTACGCTGCCGCATCATTTGCATAAGGAAGCGGCGGTCTTTTGCGCGGAGGCGGGCTGCCACGTGCTTCTGGAGAAGCCGATGGCGCTGAATGCGCAGCAATGCAACGATATCATCGATGCCGTACGGCGCAGCAGCGTTCGACTGATGGTCGGCCATACACAGCATTTTCTTGCGGAAAATTTGCTGGCGAAAAAGCTCATTGAAGACGAAGCGCAGCGATGGGGACCTCTCGTCATGATGAATGACACGCGCCACACCGCCTACTACACAACGGAACGGCCGGCGTGGTTTCTCGATAAGCAGCGTTCGGGAGGCGGCATCCTGTTTAATTTGGGCTCCCATTCCGTCGATCGGATCATGTGGCTCGGAAATGCGAAAATCGTCAAGGTCCGTGCCTCGCTCAGCCATTACGGAACGGCAGGGGACGTAGAGGGCAGCGGGGTGATCTTCCTTGAGAATGAGCGGGGCATGCCTTCCACCATTGTGCAATCGGGGTACGACGGCGTGCCGAGGAACGAGCTTGAGCTTGTTTTCACGAAAGCGATGGTGAAGGTCATTCCTGGCCAAGGTGTGTGGATCAGCCGCAATGGTGCGTACGAACAAATCCTGGTGCCTCGCGCAGCGGCCCCCTTCGTCCTTCAGTTCCGTGAGCTGCTTGCAAGCATCGAAGAGGAGCGCGAACCGGAATGCTCGATGATATATTCCAGAGATGTCATTGCAGTTCTGGAGGGCATATACCGCTCGCATGAGCTGAAATCGGAGGTTGCCATGGCCTTTGAGGGAGAGTAGTGAACATGCGCCGAGGCTGAGCTGCTTTCAACGATCCGGTTTTTTTGTTATAGTAAAGCCAATGAAAATGCAATCGATTACTATAATTAAAGGATCGTGTGATCTTCCATGAAAAAGCGCGTAACCATTCACGATATCGCCCGGCTCGCCGGCGTTTCTCCAGCTACCGTATCAAGAGTGTTAAGCAAAAGCAGCTATCCGGTAAGCAGTAATATGCGGAAAAAAATTGAGCAGCTTGCCGAAGAGCATGATTATATTCCGAACATGGTCGGAAAGCAGCTAAAAACACATAAGAACATGACGATTGGGGTCATCGTTCCGACGATCAGCAACCCGTTTTATTCTTCGGTCGTCCTAGGTATCGAAGAAATGGCGCGCAGAAATAATTATCATGTTTTCTTATGCAATTCCTTGCAAAATCCGAAGCAGGAAGACGAGTATCTGGAAAAATTGTTTGAAAATCAGGTGAAAGGCGTCGTCCTTTCGTCGATCTCGTTCAACCGCGCGTTACTGGCCAGACTTATAAAGCTGGGACTTAAGGTGATCGCTATCGATCAGCCGATCGATTTACAGGACGTTTTCCAAATCAAGTTCGATTACCGAAAAGGCGGATACATGGCGACCAAGTATTTGGTGGACAAAGGCCATCGTCGTATCGCTTTTATTACCGCGCCTTTGGACCGTCCGAGCAGACAAAGCATTTTTAACGGATACCGCGACGCGCTGCAGGAGGCGGGCATTGCCGTGGAGGAACGGCTGGTGAAAGTGTCGGAGCCCGCGGAGGGAGATGAGACGAGAGGCGAATTCGAAAATGGGAAGCTGCTTACGCGGCGGCTGTTCGATCTTGACGAGCTGCCAACGGCCGTATTCGCTTGCAACGACATGACAGCTTTAGGGGTTATCAATGAACTGGCTGCCCATGGCGTGAAAATACCTGAGCAAATTTCCGTCGTCGGTTTCGACAATATTGATTTCAGCCAAATGATTGCACCGCCTTTGACGACCATTCATCAGCCGAGCTACGAGATGGGGAAGCTGGCGTACAACATGCTGATGGAGCTGATGGGAGGGGGGCAAGCGGAGATTGACATTGTGCTGCAGCCCAAGCTGATCGAGCGCAGCACCGTGGCAGTCAAAAAATAAGCCGCAACAAGCTTATCTGATATGCTGAACCCCCAATGGCCCGCTTGCAAAGCGGGTTTGTTTTTTCACTTCTCGTAATGGATTGAAATCGAATCTGATCGCCGTTGTCGCGGTATGCACTAACGAACCGAGGAGAGATAAACTGTGAACAAACATCTGTTTTCTGTTATCGGATGCCAGCATGCTCATATCGCTACGTTTATTCAAGAAATGCTGGAGCTTGGTCACGAATGCGCCGGTATTTATGAACCGGATCAGGACAGCATCGCACGATCGATTGCCGATAAGTTCGGCATTCCGCTCGCGAACAGCATGGACGACATGCTTGCCGCTGAAATCGATATCGTCGGCTGCGCTGCGATTAACAGTGAAAAAATAGACATCGTGGAAATATGCGAACGAACGGGCAAACATATCATGCTCGACAAGCCCGTTGTCATAAGCAGAGACGGTTACCGCCGTCTGGAAGCGGTGAGCAGAAGAGGAATTATTCAGATCGGAATGCTGCTGACGGAACGCTTCAACCCGCCGATCTATTCGTTGAAAAAACAAATCGATCGCGGGACGTTAGGAAGGATAGTCAGCATCGGGATGCGCAAGCCGCACCGCCTCATGGCGGATAAAAGGCCACGGTGGTTTTTTTCAAAGGAGCAGTCAGGCGGCATCTTGATTGATCTCCTCATTCACGACTTTGATCTCCTGCGCTGGCTGACGGGAAGAGAGATCATCGGATCGGAAGGCTATATGAGCAAAAACATGCTGCCGGAATATCCGGCTTTTTACGACGCCGTTGGTTTGCAGGTACTGTTAGAGGGCGGGATATTTGCGCAGCTTTATGCAGATTGGCATACCCCGCTTAAGAGCTGGACATGGGGCGATTGCCGAATTTTCGTTGTAGGTACGGAAGGGTGCGCCGAGCTTCGTTTGGCAGGAGATCCTTTAGTTTCCGAACAACCGATCTATATGTACGTGACAGACGGGGAACCGCCGACCCGAGTGGAGGCGGATATGCCCCCCTTGAAGATTACCGAGGACTTTTTAAATCGGGTATACGGCAAAGAAGCTATTCTGCGTGCCGATGATATTTTAGCCGCCATGCGGGCAACGCTTGATGCGGACGAACGGGTGAAAACTATCGATTTTTCTACTCCAGCTCAGTTTAAATAAATTACGATGCAAGGATTTATCTTAGGGGAAGGTGCATACACGTTGAAATGGAGAGGAAGACTCGCGGGGACGGGAAAGTATGTTGAAATTACAGCGGACAAGAGCGTTATTCGGTCTGTGACCGAGATCGGCGAACAGGAGAATGCTCCGTGGATATCCCCCGGCTGGATAGATTTGCAAGTGAACGGCTTCGCCGGGTTTGATTTCAATGGGGAAGTGACAACGGCCGAGGATGTTATCGGTGTAACTAACGCTATGCTTGCAAGGGGAGTGACGACCTACCTGCCAACCGTAATAACCGGCAGCTTCGAGCGCATCCGTCAGGCATTAACCGCCATAGCGGAAGCATGCGAATCATCGGAGATGGCCGGAGCCTGCGTACCCTGCATACATCTCGAAGGCCCTTATTTGTCCGAAGAAGACGGTCCGCGCGGAGCCCATGACAAGAAGCATATCCGCAATCCGGATTGGGCGGAATTCGCTGAATGGCAGGCGGCATCGGGCAACCGGATTCGTCTCGTTACAATCGCACCCGAACGGGACGGCGCGATTCCATTTATCGGCAAATTGGCCGAGTCGGGCATTGTTGTCAGCTTGGGGCATACGAAGGCGACGACGGAACAGATTGAAGCGGCTGTTCAAGCGGGCGCGGTTCTCTCCACTCATTTGGGGAACGGTTCTCATCCAATGCTGCCGCGTCATCCGAACTATATTTGGGATCAACTTGCCAACGACGGATTGTGGGCAACCTTCATACCGGACGGTCATCATCTTGCTCCTAACGTATTGAAGGCAATGATTCGGGCTAAACGCGATAAAGCGATCTTCGTCAGCGACTGCGTGAAATTCGGCGGCATGCCTGCAGGATGCTACAAGAGCAGCATAGGCTCGGAAGTAGAACTGCATCCCAGCGGCAGGCTGACTACGGCGGCAAATCCCGATATTTTAGCCGGTTCGGCACAAGCTCTTGATTGGGGAATTGCGGCAGCGGTTCAGCTAACAGGTATTAGCCTCGGAGAGGCAATCGAAGCGTCAACCATCCGCCCCGCGACCGTTATGGGCTTTGACAGGCTGGGCAGGATTGCCGAAGGAATGACCGCTAACCTGACATTGTTCGATGATCCGGATTCCGGCGGAAAGCTGAGTATTCGAGAGACGGTGCTGAACGCAAAGACGGTTTATAAAAGACTGGAAGCTTGACATGTAAGCAACGGGCGGTTTTAAAGCTGTAGTTGTCAATTATGCAATCGCAAAGTGAAACCAGCAAACCCTAGAATTTGCTGGTTTCTTGCAATTCCAAACTTTTAAAATATACTATCCGGGACGAAATAAATTTGCTGCGTATCTTTCTTGTTCGTCGGGTCGGTGATGATATTGAAGTACACGTTGCCGTTTTTCGTCTGCACGCCCTCGATTTCGTGGGTTCCCACGTTCGTAATGTTGACAAGGGTTTTATAGGCTCCGGTATTGGACATCATGGCAATCTGCGGAGTATCGCCTTCCGCGCCGCCGGACGTATAGATTTCCGTTTTATCAAGCATATCGACCCCCTGGAACGATCCGTTCGGCCGGACAATATCGCTGCCCGATTGCGTGAAGCTGGTGATGCAGGCGCTGACCGCGGCCGCGCTGTCCATGCGCACCTGCTCGTTGCTGTCGAGAAGCTGATTTAACGCTACGGTGTCATAGATGGACCAGGTGACGCCGCCGTCAGCCGTTTGCACGCGGAACACCGTATAGGTGCTGTTGCCGCCGGCATCGACGCGGTACGTGTCGCCCAATCTTGCGCCGGTTTTATCGGCGTAATTCATATAGGTGAACCGATGAAGATCGGTGTAATTATAGGTCGCGCCCGCTTTATATTCCAGCCTGGCTACCTGAAGCGACCAGTAATACGATGTGGCCGGGTCGGCTTTGGAGCTGAAGTACAAATAGTTTATGCCATTGTACGTATACATATCCAATGTTTGCCCGTGGCCGGCATTGGTGATGGTCATTTCATCCACATACGTAGCGTTGTTTCCGTTCATCAGCAGTCGGGACAGATAGACCGTTCCCCCGGAACGCTGAGTAACGTAGAGATACGTCGAAGCGATATAAGCTTTTTGCACGGCCAGATTATGCTTAAGTCCCTTCAGATTATAGGCGAGCGTGGCCGAGGCGTTTACGGTTTTCGCCGGGGTTGCCGCAAAGGCGGGCAGGACGGCGATACCGGACATAAGCATGGCGAGCATGACGGATAGAAGCAGTTTGAACGGCCGTTTCATCAATCTCGACGTTGTACTTGGGAACATTAGAATACCTCCTCCAAATGGATAAGTTCATGATCGCTTGACTGCCCCGAACGCTTAACGTCGGTTATGCGGCATGCGAAGGTTCCGTTAATCCGTTAAGCAGACGGAATTCGTTTCTAGCTTTCGCTTCATGGGGCAACAAAGAACATAGGGAAAATGGTTTACGCTGTCGCTGCGGCCTCCTTTCTGCCGGTAACGGACCCGCTAAAAATAAAAAACCGGACGTTATCATTCCCGCAAGGAGAGAATGTAACATCCGGGTTTTCTCATGGACTCTACCCGTTACACAACTGAGTAATCGCTTACAGGGTATATTTTCCACGAATTCCACGAAACCGTCAAGATAAAATTTTGTAAAGGGATTTGACAAAATCGGAGCGGAAGTCTATGCTAAGATTACTTAAACGTTTACGCAACTGAAACGACGTTAGTAAAGAAGGTAATTTACGTTATGAATCCTCCGACAATAAAAGATGTGGCCAAGGCTGCGGACGTTTCCGTCGCCACGGTTTCCCGAGTGCTTCATAACCTCGCGGGCTATTCCGACAAGACCAGGCAGAAGGTGATGCAGGCGGTCGAAGAGCTCGGGTATCAGCCCAATGCGATTGCCAGAGGGCTTGTGAACAAGAGAACCCAGACGATCGGCGTCCTGTTTCCCGACGTATCGAGCAGCTTCTCATCGGATATTCTTCGCGGTATCGAGGAAATCGCCCAAGAGAAGGGGTTCAGCGTCATTGTATGCAACACCGCGGAAGAAGGCAAGCGGACGATGAAGTACTTGCAGGTGCTTCGGGAGAAGCAGGTCGACGGCATCGTGTTCACGAGCGAAGTGCTTAAGGACGAATATTTTCAAGTCATTAAGGAAATGCGGGTTCCCGTCATTCTTGTCAACACCATGTCTCAGAAATATACGATTCCTTATGTTAAGGTCGACGACCGGCAAGCGGCTTATCACGCAACGGACTATCTCATTCAGAAGGGGCACCGGGAGATCGCGATGCTCAGCGGTTCGCTGAAGGATCAGATAGCCGGCTACCCGCGCTTTGAAGGGTACCGTCAGGCATTGGCCGACAATGGAATCGAGTACGACGAATCGCTGGTGGCGATCGGCGAATTCGAGCTGGAGGCGAGCCGGCTGGCGATGCGGCGGCTGCTTGCGGAAGCGCCTTCTTTTACGGCTTTGTTCGCGGCAAGCGACGAGATGGCCATTGGCGCGATGCGTGCCGCTTTCGAGCAGGGGCTGCGCATTCCGGACGATCTCTCGATCATAGGCTACGACGATTTGAAATTCGCCAGAATGGTCTATCCGCCGCTCACGACCATCCATCAGCCTTTGACCATGATGGGCAGAATGGCGTCGGAGAAATTAATCGCACTCATCGAAGAAGGTTCGACGCAAGTGGCGAGCAGCATTGTCAGTCATCATTTGGTAGAACGGCAAACCGTAAAATCCAAGCCTTGAAAAGGGCTTCTTTTTCTCCAAATATAGTAAACGTTTAACTCATGATGGTCATTTTTAACGTAATATAGCAGTTGATCTATGAGAAATCCCCCAGTTTACTTCATAAAGGCGGTGATGCGGAGCAAGATATAGCGGCTTATTCCATTATTTTCTTTGATTAAACGTTTACTAATCTCGAATATTGCGATTTTATTTATAAAAAATGGAGGTCTCCTCAAATGAAAAAAACAGCGACGACTATTGTTTCCAGCGTACTTGCCCTTTCGGTCATTGCAGGCTGCGGAGGCGCAAAGACCAACAACGAAGCTTCTTCCAGTCAGGCCGACGCGGGTAAAGGGGAAAAAGTGAAGCTGGAGTTTTTCCAGAACAAGACGGAAGCGAAGGCATCCTTCGATGAATTGATCAAAAAGTTTAACGATGCGAATCCGAACATTACCGTTACGCAGGTCAATCCGCCGGATGCGGAAACGGTGCTCAAGACGCGCGTAGCCAAAAAGGACGTGCCCGATATTATCGGTCTCGGAGCTACGGATACGTTCGCGCAGCTGTCCAAAAGCGGCTTGTTCGCCGATTTTTCGAACGACGCTCTCGTCTCGAACATTCAGCCTTCCTATGTTAACATGCTGAAAAAGCTGACGGGCACCGACCAGCTGTACGGTATTCCGTTTACGGCCAACGCGAGCGGCGTCATTTACAACAAGACGATGTTTAAAGAACTGGGTCTCACCATTCCGAAAACATGGGATGAATTGATCGCAACCGCGCAAAAGGTTAAGGATGCCGGCAAAACGCCGTTTTATTTGACAATTAAAGATTCCTGGACCGTGATGGTGCCGTTTAACTCCTTGTCGACGGACATCCTGGGCATCGATTTTTATGAGAAACGCGCTCAAGGCGCCGTCAAGTTCGACAGCGCGGAATTCCGCGAAGTGGCCGACAAGCAGCTCAAGCTGCTGGATTTCGGACAGAAAGATATGATGGGTAAAGGCTATAACGACGGCAACACCGCATTCGCCAAAGGCGAATCCGCCATGTATTTGCAGGGCGTATGGGCGATTCCGGAAATTAAGAAAGCGAATCCGAACATCGATCTGGGCGTATTCACGTTACCGGCTACGAACGATCCGGCCAAAAATAAAGTCATTTCCGGCGTCGATACGCTGCTGACGATTTCCAAAAACAGCAAGCATCCCGAAGAAGCCAAGAAATTCATCGAATTTATGCTGAAGCCGGAAAATGTGCAAACTTATATCGATGAGCAAAAAGCGTTCTCCGCTGTAAAAAATGTGAATCAAACCGATGACAGCGTGCAGGATTTGAACGCCTCGTTTGCGAGCGGCGCCATTGAAGATTTCTCCGACCACTACATTCCGGGCGCTGTGAAGGCCGATACGATTATTCAAAGCTATTTGCAGAAAAAAGATGTAGATGCTTACGTGAAGCAATTTGATACCGAGTGGGACAAAGTGGCCAGCCGCAAGTAAGCGCCGCTGCAATTTGCAGATGCAGGGCGCCGCGAGGCGCCCTCTCCCTATGGATTAAAGGAGGATCACCATGGTTTCGAGAAAAGCGGCGTTTTACAGTATGGCTGTGCCGGCGTTGCTGTTGTTTTTCGCCTTCCATACGTTTCCGGCCTTGCAGGGCGTTTATTACGCCTTTACGAATTGGGACGGATACAGCGAAAGCTACGACTTCGTCGGCTTCAAAAACTTCATTGGCCTATTTCAAGACGACAATGTGATCCATTCGTATGCGTTCACATTCAAATACGCTATCGTCGTTACTATACTTATCAATGTGATCAGTTTGCTCATCGCATTGGGGCTTAATTCGCGGATCAGATTCCGCAACTTTTTTCGGGGCGTTTATTTTCTTCCCAACGTGCTCGGCGTTCTGATTGTCGGTTATATTTTCAATTATATTTTTTCCAACGTAATCCCTGTGTGGGGAGAGAAGCTGGGAAGCGAATTTCTGTCAACGAACATTCTCGGCAACGAGCAGTGGGCATGGATCGGAATCGTGATCGTGGCGGTATGGCAGGGGATCGCTTTTAACACGATTCTGTATTTGTCAGGACTGCAGACGATTCCTCAAGATATTTACGAGGCGTCCGACTTGGACGGAGCCGGCAAATGGCAGACGTTTTGGAAAATTACGTTTCCGATGATTTCCTCCTTTTTCACGATCAATATGGTGCTTGCTATGAAAAGCTCTTTGATGGTTTTCGACCAGATCGTCGCTTTGACGGGAGGCGGACCCGGACGCGCTACTCAGTCCATCGCGTTCCTGATATATCAAGGCGGCTTCCAAGGCGGAGAATTTGCTTACCAATCGGCGAACGCCGTGATTTATTTTATCGTTATTGTGGTCATCTCCGTCATACAGCTTAAATTTTTGCAGAAACGGGAGATGGGTGCATAATGGCCAAACAATCCACGAACTGGGTCGTCACAATATTGATCGCATTGGGATCGCTGCTCATTTTGTTCCCTTTATATATGGCTGTCGCCATCGCTCTCAAAAACCCGGAAGAGATGGCCGAATCGGTCTTTTCGCTGCCGACCGGGCTGCATTTCGAGAATTTCGCGAATGCCATTGAGGCGACCGACTTTTTCTTGGCTTTAAGGAACAGCTTCATCATTACCGTATGTTCCGTCGCTTTTATTCTTTTGACCAATTCGCTCGTATCCTATGCGATCGCGCGGAATATGAACAAACCCTTTTTTAAAGGCTTATACTTTTATTTTATCAGCGCGATGTTCATCCCGTTCCAGATTATTATGCTTCCGATCGTCAAGCTGACGACGGCGCTGCATATGAACAACATGCCGGGATTGATTATTTTGTACATCGTGTACGGACTCGCGTTCAACATTTTTGTCTACGTCGGCTATATCAGAACGATCCCGATAGAGCTGGAGGAGGCCGCTACGGTAGACGGCGCTTCGACGTACGGCACCTTTTGGCGCATTATTTTCCCGCTGCTCGCGCCGATTAACGCGACGATCGTCATTTTGAGCTGCTTGTCGACGTGGAACGATTTCATGCTGCCGCTGATTATCCTCGGCAAGCCGGAATCCTACACGCTTCCGCTGGTGCAGTACGTGTTCCAAGGGCAATTCAGCACCGACTTTAACCTGGCGTTCGCTTCGTATTTGTTGGCGCTCGCTCCGATGGTCATCGTCTACCTGATTGCGCAAAAATGGATTATTAACGGCATTACGCAGGGCGCTGTGAAATAAAAGGACAGAAATACAAAGCGGATAGGAGCTTGAAGCATGAACAACATGAATCGAACCTGGTGGAAAGAAAGCGTCGTCTATCAGATCTATCCCCGCAGCTTTCAGGACAGCAACGGGGACGGCGTCGGAGACATTCCCGGCATTATCTCGAGGCTGGATTATTTAAAACAACTCGGAGTGGACGTCATCTGGCTCTCTCCGGTGTATGAATCCCCCAATGACGATAACGGCTACGACATCAGCAATTATCAAAGCATTATGGACGAATTCGGCACGCTGGACGATTGGGAGCAGCTGCTCGCCGGCTTGCACAGCCGCGGCATGAAGCTGATTATGGACCTTGTGGTCAATCACAGCTCCGACGAGCATGTATGGTTCGCCGAGTCCCGCAAGTCCAAGGACAATCCTTATCGGGATTATTATATATGGAGAGACGGGAAAGACGGCCGGGAGCCGAACAATTGGTCGTCCTTTTTCAGCGGACCGGCTTGGGAGCTGGACGAGCGGACGGGGCAGTACTTCCTTCATTTATTTTCCAAGAAACAGCCGGATTTGAATTGGGAAAATGAACGCGTACGCCGCGAGGTGTACGATATGATGACCTGGTGGCTCGATAAAGGCATCGACGGCTTTCGGATGGACGTTATCAACCTGATCAGCAAAGTAGAGGGCTTGCCTGACGCAGCGGGAGAGGGCGACTATCAGTTCGGCGGAGAATATTTTATGAACGGCCCGCGCATTCACGAGTTTCTGCAGGAGATGAACCGGGAGGTTCTGTCCAAATACGATATTATGACCGTAGGCGAAACGATCGGCGTAACGCCGGATGAAGCCGTTAAGTACGTGGGCGAGGATCGCGGCGAGCTGAACATGGTGTTCCAGTTCGAGCTGATGGATATCGACTCCGGCCCAGGCGGCAAGTGGAACATTCAGCCGTGGACGCTGTCCGAGTTTAAGCGCATTATGAGCAAATGGCAAAATGAGCTGTACGGCCGGGGCTGGAACAGCCTGTATCTGAACAATCACGACCAGCCGCGCATGGTGTCGCGCTTCGGCAACGACGGGCCGTACCGCAAGGAATCGGCCAAAATGCTGGCTACGCTGCTGCATACCTTGCAGGGGACGCCGTACATTTACCAAGGCGAAGAGCTTGGGATGACGAATGTCCGATTCGATTCCATCGATCAATATCGGGACATTGAGACGCTGAACATGTTCAACGAATATCGGGAAGCCGGGCATAGCGTGGAGAGCATCATGGCTTCCGTCTACGGCAAAGGGCGCGATAACGCCCGCACGCCGATGCAGTGGAGCGCGGCCCCGCACGGCGGCTTTACGACCGGAACGCCGTGGCTTTCCGTGAATCCGAACTACACGCGGATCAACGCCGAAGAGGCGATGAACGATCCGGATTCCGTGTTTCATTATTACCGCCGTTTGATTGAGCTGCGCAAGCGGCATGATGTGATCGTATACGGCAAATACGAGCTGCTGCTGGAGCAGGACGAGCAGATTTACGCCTATACGCGCACATTGGGAGACGAGCGCCTGCTCGTCGTGCTGAACTTCCGTGAGACGCCGGTCACCTTCGAGCTTCCGGATTCGGTGCCGAGCGGGTCGGCCGAGCGGCTCATAGGCAATTACGAGCTTCAGGAAGGATGGAATTTGCAGGCTCTTCCGCTGCGCCCTTATGAAGCCCAGGTGTTCAAACTCAACTAATGCCGTTCTCCGTTCTGCTTGCGAGCTTCGGCAGCACTGCAAAGTATCACATTGATGAAAAAGAGTTAAGCCGTATTTTGAAGATAATTCCTGTATTGCAAGAGGCCACTGGAAAGTCCTTGTTATGTAAAGAAAGCATAATTCTTCTCGAATTGGAGGAGGATTGTGCTTTTTTTCTGTATAATAAGGGTACTAAACCGAGTCATAAAAAGCTTATTGGTGGAAAAAGGGAAAGCTAGTGAGTTAATTGATCGGTCGTAGAAAAAATCATTATAAAAGAGGTGCTGTATGAAGGTATATATTCTGGAGGACAAAGATTCATTTTTATCCATTGTTGATGATAGTAAGATTAGATTATTGTATAACGGATTTAATGGTAAACCGATGAAAGAATCGTGGGAGGATATACTCCTAGAAGATATCAAGCCTAACATAAAGAAATATGATATTAGTAAGCTCTCATGTAACCCCATTTTTACAGAAAATGCTGTATCCGCTCTTAATGACTTGATGGTCGGGAAGGTTGAAATTCTGCCATATACTCATAAAACAGAGAAATATTTCGCAATCAATGTTGTTAATGTGTTAAATTGTGTTGACTTCTCCAAAGCTGATTGTCAGAAATATACAGATGGATTCGTTAAGTCAATAACAAAATATGCTTTTTATGAAAATATGATAATGGACGAGACTATATTTAAAATACCAGAGTTTATAGCTACTGAAGTTTTTGTAACAGATCAATTTCGGGATAGAGTACTTGAAGCCAAGCTTACCGGATTTGAATTTATAGAAGTATGGGATTCTTCTAAATCTTCAGAAAAAGAAATAGCTATAGAACAAATTCAATATCATGGTCAATCCTATCCCTTTAAAGAGGCCGTGCAACTAGTTATGCAGGGGAAAACCTTGGCAAGCGATATATGGCTGATGCAGCGAGTAAACGGAGAACTCTACATCAGAAGGACGGAGCGAAATGGGAGTTTTACATGGGTTCAGCCTATCTTTATCCCCCCGATTTTGCTCGATTTGCAGTGGTACATTGTGGACAAGGTTAACTATCCTGAGAAGTGAAAAGGGTTATGTATAATAAATATGAAATTCATAATTTACTTATATTCATAGAGGTGTCTATATGAAAGTTTATATTTTATTAGCGGAAAACTCGAATCTAGCATTTGAAAATGAAGAAGTACTAAAGGCTTTTCGTTTTAAATTTAAAGGGTTGCCAATGAGTAGCGATTGGGAAGCAGTTTGGATCGAAGACATTTCACCGAATGCTCCCAAACATGACATGAACGAATTAAAGTGTAACCCTATTTTTAGTGAAAAAGCAGTCTCGGTTCTTAATCATTTATTAGAAGGGAAAGCTGAAGTGCTTCCGTATCAGCATAAACATGACAAATATTTTGCTATTAATGTTACTAATATGATTGATTGCATTGATTTCTCTAAGGCGGATTTTTCCACGTATACAGGAAGTGATAGTGTAAAAGAAATTAATAAGTATGTGTTTATCGAAAGCCTTATTGCTAATGAATCCATTTTTAAAATTCCTCAATTTAGGGGGACACGAGTTTTTGTAACAGATCAATTTAGGGATAAAGTACTTGAAGCCAAGCTTACTGGATTTAAATTTAGAGAGGTATGGGATTCTGCTAGATCATCGGAGAAAGAACCGGTCATTGAACAAATTAAATATCAAGGGCAATCCTATCCCTTTAAAGAGGCAGAGCAATTAGTTATGCAGGGGAAAACCCTGGCAAGCGATATATGGCTGATGCAGCGAGTAAACGGAGAACTCTACATCAGGAAGACGGAACGAAATGGGAGTAATACATGGGTTGAGCCGATCTTTATCCCCCCGGTTTTACTCGATTTGCAGTGGTACATTGTAGACAAGGCCCAGTTTCCTGAAAAGTGAATGCCGGCTTCGGCACTCATAGCAAGAAGCCCCTGCCTTCAAATGAAGGCGAGGGACTTCTTTTTGCTTCTCCAATCCTCTAGGTCAGATGCCTTGGACCGTCTGGAATGACGAAGGATACGACGGTTCCTTCGCCGGGCTTGCTGATCACGGACAAGCCATGGCCGTACAGCTGTATGAGCCGCCGGTTCGTATTAGCGACCCCGATGCCTCCCTTGCCTTTCATGGTCGGCTGCAGCAGCTGCTCCACTATTTCCCGGTCCATGCCTTTGCCGTTATCCTTCACTTCTACGAGCGTAGAACCGGGTTGACGAACGACCCGAATGTGCACCGTGCCGCCTTTGCTGCGGCTGAGAAGGCCGTGCTTGACGGCATTTTCGACCAGCGGCTGAATGGACAGCGGAGGCAGAAACAAGCTGATGCCTTGCTCGACTTCCCATATGACAGCCAGCCTGTCCCCGAATCGCTCCTTTTCGATAAACAAATAGGCTTGGGTCAGCTCCAATTCATGCGATAGCTCGACCAGCTCCCCGGTATTTAGAAAGTCGAAGCTGATCCGCAAAAACGATGTAAACGCGTCCCCCAAATTCCGCATCTTCTCCGTGTCGATCTCGCTCAGCGCCATAATCGAGTTCAGCGCGTTGAACAGAAAATGCGGATGAATTTGCGCCTGTAGATATGCGGCTTCGATGCGCAGCCGTTCGTTGATGGACTGCTTCAATGAAATCAGCGCTCGGATGCGGTATTTGAGCTCCATCGCGTCCACAGGCTTGGTTACATAATCGTTCGCTCCCGATGAGAATCCGGTGTAGATGTCGGTAGGCTGGCTGCGCGCGGTCAAGAGCAGCACCGGAAGCTCCGATACGGAGTACTGTTCGCGTACTCTTTGGGTCAGCTCGTAGCCGGACATCTGCGGCATCATCACATCGGCAATGAGCAGATCCCATGGCTGCGCGCCGAGCAGCTCCAGCGCTTCCCGGGCCGAATGAGCCGTCGTAATCGCGTACGGCTCCGTCGACAAAATGCCGGCGAGCACATTCAGATTCACCGGATCGTCATCGACGGCAAGAATGTGCATCTTCCCTTCGTGCAGCAGCGGCGGGATCGCGGCGGAGGCGGCCGTCTCGGCGATTGCCGCGTCCGCCGCCGCGAAGTCGGCGAGCTCGATTTCCATCACGTCCGAGCCGGAGGGGCGATGAGCATCATCCTGCGGCAGCGGCAATTTCGACGCCTCGGCGAGCGGCAAATTGAAGCTGAACACGGAGCCTTTGCCGGGCTCGGAGCGGACGGTCAGCTCGCCTCCGTGCAGATCGACCAGCTGCTTGCATATGCTTAAGCCGAGCCCGATCCCCCGTCCGTCGCTGATGCCGTGAGAGCCTTGCTCATAAGGCAGGAACACCTTTGCCTGCGTTTCCTCGTCCATGCCGACGCCGGTATCGGAGACGCGGATGACGGCAAATCCGCCGCTCGTTTCGGCAGAGACGCGAACGGTTCCCTCCTCGGTGTACTTGAGGGCATTATGCAGCAGATTGTACAAAATTTGCACGAGCCGCTTCTCGTCCGCCATCACCCGAGGCAACGATTCTGGGACGTCCGCGCTCAACTTAATAGGCTTGCCCTCGATCATATATTTGAGCATGCCGATCACGCCGGGAACGACCGCTTGAATGTGCAGCGGTTCTTGCTTCAGCACGATGCGGCGCTCCTTCAGGCGAGCGACGTCCAGCAGATCGCCGAGCATATTCGACATGCGCCTGCTGATCGTAATGAGCAGCTCCATCTCTTTAAGGCTTTTCTCGTTAAGGGTCTCTTTCTCTTTGATGACGACGGTTTGAGCGATATTCATAATGCCGTGCAGCGGCGTTCGCAGCTCATGGGAAGTATTGGCGAGAAACTGGTCTTTCAGCTTATCGGCCTCCATCAGCTGCCGGTTCAGTTTGGCGATTTCTACGGCGTTGCGGAAATATTTTTTGAACCAATAGGTAGAGAACCCGATGATAGCTACGATAATATCGATCGGATAATAGACGGTGGTAACGTCTTTAGCCGCTTCGGCCAGGCTCCACAGCAGATTCGAAATAATTCCCGCGGCGCTCAGCAGCAGGAAGACGACATCTTTGTCGGTTTGCTTCTTGAAGATCATTGTCCCGACGATATACAGAAACCAGACGAACGGGAACATATAAAAGGCGGCGAACGCATAATAATCGTAAAATCCGTTCGCCCAGGAAGCCGGCGCGGCCGCCAGGAACGCCGTCAGAGCGGCGAGCGCCGCGGTATACGCCCGCAGCCATACGTTGCGCGACGGGGCCGAAGCGAATCTTCGGAATACGAGAAGAATAAACAGATTTTGCCATAGAAGCGAGATGAATCTGATTTTCAGACTCCATGCGTAACTGAGATGCAGCCATAGCGTCAGCAAATTATCGTGACCGGCCACAACGGCAATGCCGACCGATAGCGTCAGCAGACTCGTGATAAGCAGCGCCCGTTCACGGGGATAGAACAAGTAAAGGGTGTAGGAATATAAACCGTGCAGCAGCAAAATAATGAGCGCAATCATTTGAAAGCCGATCGAATACCAGCGTACGAAATCGATCGAGGCTTGAGAGCCGAAGCGGATCGTGCGCGTAAGTCCTCCGCGATAAGGCTCGTCGAAATTGGCCGCCCGTATAAGCACCTCGATCTCTGTCGCGCCCTCGGACATGTAAGAGGCGGTGTAAGAAACATTCCAGGGCGTATATTCGGCGGCATTGTCGGCAATCTTGCCGATGTGGGACGTCAAGACCCCGTTGATTTCCACCTCCGACGAAGCTTGAATGCCCTGCAGCCACAAAGCGACCGGCTGCTTGAGCGGATCGGTCAATATGCGCAGACGGTACGTTCCGTATCCGTACGAGGAGCCGGATTCCGGATCGAGCACGCGGCTCCAGTCTCCGGGCACCTGAATGCGTCGCAGCGAGGACGGCTCCGCCGGCTCATCCTGCCGGGTGACGAACGCCCCCGGATAAAACTGCCACTCGCCGTCCAACGCGAACGAGGGTGACTGTTCCAGATCCAAGCCGCGCAGGTCGAGCACGCCGTCGACGGGACTGGGATGATTGGCCGTATAAAAAGCCCCCGACCAAGCCAAGCGCAGACCGATAAGAACGCTAAAAAATACAATCATCAATGTCGCATATTTGAGGGCGGTATTGTTTATTATTCGCATCATACAAAAAACATTCGACGTGTACGGCGGGATTCCTTTTCGAGGAAAGTGCAGCTTGCGCCACAAAAATACGTATTTCGACAAAATTCATAAGTTTATTCAAGTCATCGGCGGTTAATGGTATACTTAGCTTGAATCTTGCTTGTTAATAAGTTTGCAAGGAGAATCGTTTGCATGACCAAAACATGGGGCGCCACCGCAGTTGCTATCCTCGCTGTCGCCGTCTTATTCGGATGCTTCTATCGGCTGTTGATCGGCGATATGGAGCTGCCGCACCGTTTGGGAGCCGACGGCTTTCCGGTCCATGAACGCACAATCAAAGTAATGTTTTCCGAGACGGATAATCAGAAAATAAGGGCGAACACGCCGATTCAGCAGGAAATCGCCAAGCGGACGGGGTTCCGGCTGATGTACACGGCGGTGCCGACCAGCAATTATAACGATAAGAAGAAGACGCTGCTGGCTGCGCAGAACGCGCCTGATATTATGCAGATCGATAAGCAGGACGTGAACGAATTTTCCTCGGCGGGCGCGTTTTTGCCGTTAATGGATTATATGAACCGGGGGCTAATGCCCAACTTCAAGAAGCTGTGGGACGAGAATCCCGATCTGGTCCGCTTGACCGTCGACGGCGAGCTGTACGGTTTCCCGGCCATCGTGCGCGACGAGGCGAAAAACGGCTTCGGACCGGTCATCCGGATGGATCTGCTGCAGAAGCATCATCTGCCGGTTCCGCGTTCGTTCGACGAGCTGCTTGATGTGCTGAAGCGATTGAAGGAGCTGTATCCCGAGTCGGCGCCGTGGTCCGTCCGCAAAGGAACGTCGCAGCTATTGGCGGCTTCCTCATACATGCTGGGAAGCGGTTATAACGTCGGCAACGGAATCTATTTCGATAAAGATAAGGACGGCGGCCGGTATGTGTACGGTCCGGCGTCGCCGCAGTTTAAGAACGTGCTGACTTTTCTGAATAAAGCGTATACATCGGGTGTGCTGGACCCGGATTATGCGGTTTTGACCCAGCAGCAGTGGACGGAGAAGCTGACCGGCGGCGAATCGTCCTTTTTCCTTGATAACAGCGGCTTCGGCCTGAATTTTACCAGAGCTTTGCGTACGGCCCATCCCGAAGCATTTTTTCAAGTGATGCCGATTCCCGAATATGCCGAAGGGAAGGCAAGAGCGCAGTTTTACATGAATACGTTTTCCGGCAAAATGTTTGCCGTCAGCTCCAAGGTGCAGGACCCTGAGTCGGTCGTAAAGCTGCTGGACTGGATGTATTCGGAGGAAGCGTTCCGGCTGATGAATTTCGGGATCGAAGGCGTGCACTATACTTTGGATGGCAACGGCCGGCCCGTTTACAAGAAAGATTTCGTCGAGACGTTCATCCACGCCCAGCCGACGCCGTATTATGCGCTCTATTCGGAACTGGGCTGCTGCCAGCTCAGCTTCACGCCTTATTATTCCAACACGTTGTCCCAGTTTCAGATCGAAAAGATGACGGGCACCTGGGATAAGCTCAACGAAGAGTATTGGAGTCTGATCGCCTCCGATCCGGCCTACCGTCCCTCTGTGATGGAGCCGCCGCTGACCAAGCGGGAAGCTGCCAGAGCCAAGGACATCCATTCGACGCTCAACGATATGCTGGACGAGCAATTCGACAAATTTATTATGGGGCTTAAGCCTATAGAAGGGTACGATCAAGTGATACGGCAAGCCCGCGAGCTGGGAGCGTCCGAATTGGAGGATATATACAACCGGGCGGCGGCCCGTTTGAATTCTGATAAAGAATCGGTCCGATGAAGGGAGGGGGACGGGAGTTGCGCTGGAACAGCTTCTTCCGCAATAGAGAGAACCGGCTGTATTTCAAAATATTATTTTATTTTCTCACACTGTTGATTCCGATCGTCATTATCGGGCTGTCCACGTATATGTACTCGCTCTATATAATGAAGAAAGATTTTAACGACCGGATCAAAACGAATCTGCAAAACGCCGCTCAGACGATCGACGCCAAAATGGGCTCGCTGCAAGAAATCAGCTTTAATTTTTTCAGCGATTACACCGTGCGGATGCTGTTAATGCCCGAGGAGCAGCAAAGCTTGGAAGTGAGGACGGAAATATGGCGTCTGCCAAAAATTATTCAGCGCAATGAAAACATTGTCAGCGACTTCACCGACCGGATGTTTGTGTACATCGATACATCGAACGTTTATGTCAGCGCGGGCGTGAACCGATTCGATTCTTTTTTTGGCACGATGTACAAATACGATCAATACGACGCCGATTACTGGGCGCAGAAGCTAAATTCGGACAAGTACATCGAGCTGCTGCCCGCAGCCTCCGTCAAGCGCGAAGGAATTTACGACAAGCAGGTCGTGCCCGTCGTCATCCGCGACCGGCTGCAAAGCTATAATGCCGTGATGGTCATCAACGTGGCGGTAGACGCGATTGAGAAAGCGCTCAAAGGCAACGCCGTCTTCGAATCGACCCGCTATGTGATTACGGACGGCAGCGGCAAGGCGCTGCTCGATCCGAACGGCTATATGGCGGACCCGCTATTCGCGGAAGCCGCTGCGGACCGTCAGGGCGATCAGGCGTTAAAGGGAGAAATGGACATCGCGGGGGAGCGTTATGAGGTGTCTCACGCCAAATCGGCGCTGTACGGCTGGGACTATTACTCGTTTACGCCGATCAGCGAATTTCACCGCCATACTTCAAGCATTCTTCTGATGACCTTGCTCTTATGCCTGGTGTTAGTCTTGATGGGCATCGTATTCTCCTTTGTGTTCAGCTCGCGAATTTATAATCCGATACGCAATATTCGCAATATTATCCTGGACAAAAGCGATTTATGGAGCCATGAAGGCCACGCGCCGGCGCAGCAGGTTAACGATTTTGAACAAATCCAACAGAGCCTTCGTTCGTTAACCGATTATCATCGGCAGTATAAAAGGAAATACGATCAGCATACGAGCGAATATGTCGAGTCATCCTTTTTATTTTTGCTGAAGGGACATACCTTGAATCAAGAGGAAATATTGCAGGAGACGCTGCAGGCGGAATTCGGCCTCGACAGAGCCGGGTATGTCTGCTGCGGAGTGTCCTTCGACTTTAAGGAGCCGTTCTACCAGGACATTCAGGATACGGACCGGATGCTGGTGATGAACGGGATTAAGAAAATCATTTGGACGCTGCTCGGGGAAATTGCGCCGTCGTACGTCATCGAGTACCGGCAAAATTTGTTCGTGGCGATCATCAACGTCGAGAATCGGGAACAGGCGGCGGCTTTGCATCCCACGTTCCAAAAGCTGATGAGCCTGTTTCAATACGACATTCATATGTACTACGACATGACCGTCGGCATCGGTACGTTCTATTCCGGTATTAACGAGATCGGAGCCTCGTATAACGAAGCGATGACGGCGATCGGCAAGCGCAGCGGCAAAGACCGGTTCCAGATCGTCGATTCCGAACAGCTCCAGATTGAAAACCGGTTCATGTACTCGCTGTTCGACGAGCAAAAAATATGGAATCATTTGAAGCTGGGCCATAAGGACGCCCTTCGCGATATTATCGACCAGATTGTGACGGCGAATGTGCAGGGCAGCATCTCGTACGAATATTTGGGGCTGTTGTTTCAGGAAATGTACACGACCGGCGCGCGGTTTCTTGTGGAGCGGGGAATGGATGTCCATTCCATCGCCGCGGACGAGAAGTTAAGCCGCCTGCTGGAGGGCGAGCGCAGCGTATCGTTCTCCGAGTATAGGGACATGCAGGAGGCGATTTACGCCTATTACGTGCAGATCATCGATGCGACGCGAACGGGCGGCGACGGCAAATCCGGCAGCCTCGTCTCCTTGATCGAAAAGTATATCGAGGACAATTACCGGCAGGATCTCGGCCTGGAACAAATCGCCGGAGAAATGGGCGTCTCGCTCAAATACGTATCCCGCGTGTTCAAAGAAAAGACGGGCGTCAATCTGACCGATTACATTAACCAGGTTCGCATGGATAAAGCGAAGAAGCTGCTGACCGAGACGGATATGCGGGTAAGCGATATCGCCGAGCAGATCGGCATCCCGAGCCGGACGACGTTTCTGCGGGTATTCAAAAAAATGGAAGGAATCGCGCCTAACGATTATCGTTCCCTGCACCGGAAATGAGGGCGCATCCGAATCAAGCTTGTTCATAACAGTTCAATAGAAGCCATAGACCCGCCTTGGTCTATGGCTTTTTGGCTATCTTATTTGGATTGGAAGGCAAGACTTTATGCGGCCGGGGAAAGACATGCGGCACGGCTTCGGCGGCGGATTGCCGGGGCTTCGCTCCCGTTTCTGGCGGCCCAAGGGGGAAAAATGGACACCGGTAGAAAGTTGAATCAAGCCCGCCGGAGTGCGAAAAGTGCATCGTCGGGTCGGGTATCGGTTCTTTTCAGACGGCGGCGGCGGTTTCTATAATAAGCTCACCGGGCGATGACCGGCTAGGGAACGTCCGAATCAGAAAGCATCCTGAAGCAACCTGTGCATACGGGAGAGGGATATGCGTTAAACCGGGAGGGGATTATGATTCATAGTCAAGAGACCAAACAGGCGGCCGCGTTCAGCTCGGCGAGAATACGCCACCCTGTCATCCAGGGGATGGCGAGGAGCAAATATTTGTACGCGATCTTTTTTATTCCGTTCTGCTATTATGTCATCTTTCATTATTGGCCGATGTACGGAATCATCATTGCGTTCAAAGATTACAACATCGTCAAGGGCATCTCGGGGAGCCCGTGGGTCGGGTTTCATCATTTCGAGAAATTTTTGAAAGACCCGTATTTCTGGAAGCTGATCCGCAACACGCTGCTGATTAACATTTATGAATTGATATGGGCGTTTCCGGCGCCGATCGTGCTTGCGCTCATGCTCAACGAGCTGAAAAATCAGGCGTTCAAACGGATCGTGCAAAGCATCAGCTATTTGCCGCATTTTATTTCGACTGTCGTCGTCTGCGGGATGATCGCGAACTTCTTGTCCTCGGACGGGCTGATCAATCAGGTTATTCAATGGCTGGGATTTGAACCCGTTAAATTTCTGATGCTGCCCGAGTGGTTCCGTACGATTTTCGTTGCCTCCGGCATATGGCAGAGCGTCGGCTGGGGCTCGATCATTTATTTGGCTGCACTGACCGGGGTCGACGTGGAGCTGTACGACGCCGCCAAGATCGACGGAGCGAACCGTTGGCATCAGCTGCTGAGCATTACGCTGCCGAGCATCGCGCCGACGATCTCCATTATGATGATTTTGAACTTGGGCAGGCTGATGTCGGTCGGATTCGAGAAAATCATTTTGCTTTACAACGGATCGACGTATGAAACCGCGGATGTTATTTCCACATTCGTTTATCGCAGGGGATTGCTCGGAAGCGATTTCAGCTACGCCACGGCGGTCGAGCTGTTTCAAGCGATCGTAGGCTTAGTGCTGCTGTATACCGCGAACAAAGCGTCCAAAAAAATAAGCCAAACCAGTTTGTGGTAGGGAGGGACAGAGAAGATGAACCGACAAGCAACGCTCGCATCCCGGCTGCTGGACGGCGTCATTATCGTACTGCTGCTGGCGCTCGTGTTCGTTACCTTATATCCGATTTACTATATTTTCATCGTCTCCATCAGCGACGGAAGCGCCGTGAACCGGGGCGACGTCAAGTGGATTCCGCATGACGTGACGATCGAAGCCTACAAAATTATTTTCAAAAACAAAGACATCTGGCATGCCTACGGAAATACGCTGCGTTACACGGTCATCGGTACGGCCATTAACGTCGTCTTCTCGGCGATGTGCGCCTTTGCGCTGTCGCGCAAGGATATGTACGGACGCAATGCGTTTATCTTTATGATCGCGTTTACGATGTTTTTAAGCGGAGGCATGATCCCTACGTATCTGGTCATTCAGAAGCTGGGGCTGATCGATACGATGTGGGCTATCGTTTTACCGCCCGCCATCAACACGTTCAATATGATCATTATGAAAACCTTCTTTGAAGGGATTCCCGTATCGCTGCAGGAATCGGCTTTTCTGGACGGGGCGAACGATATTCAGATTCTGCTTCGGATCATTCTCCCGTTATCGATGCCGATTATGGCGACGATGGTGCTGTTTTATGCGGTCCATCATTGGAACAGCTTCTTCCCGTCGCTGCTGTACTTGAACAGCAAGGATATGTACCCGGTGCAGGTACTGCTGAGGAATATCGTCATTGCCGGCGAATTTGCCGACCAGCAGGGGGATATCGGCAGCGCGGGTTCCAGCTTCCGGGTCGTGGCCGCCAACTATAAATACGCGGTCATCATCATTACGATCATTCCGATTCTTGCGGTGTACCCTTACCTGCAAAAGTATTTTGCCAAAGGGGTTATGATAGGCGCCTTAAAAGGCTGAGCAAGAAGACTAGAAGCTAAGAAAAACAAAGCTAATCATTCCAGGGAGGTAGTAAGTATGGCAAAAAGATGGTCTCGTATGGCGGCGGTTTCCTTGACGGGGATTGCGCTGACACTCGGCATGGCGGCATGCTCGGGAGGCAAGGAGGCGGCCCCGGCCGACACGGGCGGCAGTCAGGCGGCGGCAGGCGCGAAAATTGCGGATAAAGAGCGCACCGTGAAGGTCGTATTTCCCGAAAACGCCAATCAGCCGGTGAAAAATAATTCTCCGATTCAGCAGGAAATTTTCAAACGGACGAATGTGAAGCTCGACTTTGAAACGGTGCCGAGCAGCAATTACAACGACAAGAAGAAGACGCTGATCGCGACAAACAATTTGCCCGACATTATCCAGGTGGAAAAAACCGATTTGAACGACTTCGGCTCAACGGGCGTGTTCCTGCCTTTGATGGACTATATGAACAAAGGGCTGATGCCGAACTTCAAGAAGATATGGGACGCCAATCCCGACATGGTCAAGCTGACGGTGGACGGGGAGTTATACGGCTTCCCGGCGGTAGCCCGCAATGAGCTGAAGAACGGCTTCGGCCCGGTCATACGCGAGGATTTGCTGAAGAAGCATCAGCTGGAGCAGCCGAAAACTTTCGACGAGCTGCTTACCGTGTTGGCCAAGCTGAAGGAGCTGTACCCGGACTCCAAGCCATGGACGGTGCGCAACGGCACGCCGCAGCTGCTGGTGACGACCGCCTATATGCTGGGCAGCGGAGTCAACGGCACCAAAGGCAACGGCATGTACTACGATAAGGATATCGACGGTGGCAAATATGTCTACGGTCCCGCCACTCCGGCGTTTAAAAACGTGCTGTCCTATTTTAACAAAGCATATAAACTGGGCGTTCTTGATCCCGACTACGCCGTGACCACGCAGCAGCAGTGGACGGAGAAGCTGACCAGCGGGAAATCGTTCTTTTTCCTGGATAATAGCGGATTTTCCTTGAACTACACCCGCGATCTGCGCAAAACGCAGCCGGAAGGACAATTCCAGGTGCTGCCCATTCCGGAATATGCTCCTGGCAAAGCGCGCGCCAACTTCTATGCTACGGTATTCGGCGGCAAGACGTTCGCGATCAGCGCGAAGGCGAAAAATCCCGAGCAGCTGGTGAAGCTGCTGGATTGGATGTATTCGGAGGAAGGCTCCAATCTGATGAACTTCGGTATTGAAGGGGTGCATTACGCCCTGGACGATAAAGGCGAGCCGAAGTATAAGGAAGATTACGTAGCCAAATTCAAAGACGCTACGCCGACGCCGTACTATGCCTTGTATTCCGATCTAGGCTGCTGCCAGCTGAGCTTTACGCCTCATTATACGAACACGATGAGTCAGAACCAGATTGAGAAAATGACGGGCAACTGGGATGCGATTAACGATGAATATTGGGGCATTATCGCTAAAGATAAAGCATATAACGAACCTGTAATGGACCCGCCGCTGAGCAAAGAGGAAGCTTCCCGCGTCAAGGAGCTGAATGTTACCATTAATACGATGCTCGATCAGGAGTACGATAAATTTATTATGGGCGTGAAGAAGATCGACGAATATGACGCCGTGATCCAGAAAGCGCGCGACATGGGGGCCGACGAGCTGGAGAAAATCTATAACGACGCATTGGCCCGAATGAAAAAGTAATGCGTCACGAACAAGGAGCGGAATGCAGATGAAGATCAAGCAGTATACGAAACAATTTTTATTCGAGGAGGAGCGCCCGTTTGCCAGCTGCCACGCCTCGACGGTGATCGCTTTCCCGAACGGGGATTTGCTCGCCGCTTATTTTGCAGGCTCCAAGGAAGGCAATCCGGATGTAGGCATCTGGTGCTCCAAACGGACGAACGGCTCCTGGTCGGCGCCTTATCTTGTCGCCGACGAGCCTGATCTCGTCCACTGGAATCCCGTCCTGTTCCGCAAGGACGACGGGCAAATCGTTCTCCATTATAAGGTGGGACATCCGATTCCCGAATGGTATACGCGGGTTACCGTATCCGATGACGACGGCTTGACCTGGAGCCGCCCCGTCGATCTGGTGCCCGGCGATATCGGGGGAAGAGGGCCGGTAAAAAATAAGCTGATTCAGCTGCAGGACGGCACATGGGTTGCGCCGGCGTCGCTGGAAGGGACGTATTGGGACGCTTTCGCCGATATTTCGACCGATCAAGGGCTTACCTGGACGGCCAGCGCCAAGGTGCCGGTCCGCCATGAAGGTCAGGCCGAGGGCGAATACCCGGAAGGAGCGGAGCCGATCCGGGGCAAGGGCATTATCCAGCCGACGGTGTGGGAATCCGCGCCGGGGCAGGTGCATATGCTGACCCGCAGCACGGCGGGATTCATCTACCGGAGCGACTCCGGCGACTCGGGCCGCACCTGGTCGCCCGCTTACCGGACCTATTTGCCGAACAATAACAGCGGCATCGATCTGGCGAGAATGGACAACGGAGCGCTTGTGCTGGCTTATAACCCGATCGGCATGTACCGGGGGCCGCGCACTCCGCTTATGCTGAGCATCTCCACCGATAACGGGGAGACTTGGGAGCAGCTCAAAGTACTGGAGGGCGAGTATACGTCGTATACGGTGCCGATCGAATACGGCGAGTTTTCTTACCCCGCCGTCATCGCGCAGGGAAATTTCGTCCATGTGACCTATACCTGGAGGCGGGAGCGTATTGTGTGCTGGAGTCTGGAGCTGGAGTTTGAAGAAAGCTGACGGGGGTGGCTCACAATGAAGGAATGGACGGAACTGGCCGCTCTGAAGAAGGCGTTTCCGAATCCGCCTGCGGCCTACCGCTCGATGCCCTTCTGGTCATGGAATGACGAGCTGCGCGAAGAAGAGCTGGTCCGGCAGATTGAGGATATGAACGAGCAGGGGATGGGCGGATTTTTCATGCATTCGCGCGATGGGCTCGAAACGCCGTATATGGGAGAACAATGGATGGAAGCCGTCAAGGCTTCCGTCGCCCGCGCGGAGTCGCTTGGCATGCACGCCTGGCTCTATGACGAGGACCGTTGGCCGTCGGGATCGGCCGGGGGCACGGTGCCGGCCCAAGGGGACGAGTACCGCGCCAAGGGGCTGACCGTAGAAGTGACGAGAGGCTCTTTCGAGCCGGACGGATGCATGATCGCGCTGTTCAAGGCGGTTATCGGCGGGATGGAGCTTCAGCGCTGCGAGCGGCTGCCGCTCGACGAGGCTCCCGTGCTGGCGGGCGACGAGGCGCTGCTTGTGTTCCGGATCGAGGTGTCGGACGGAAGCGAATGGTTTAACGGCGAGGCGCCGCCCGACAGTATGAACGAAGAGACGGTCGCGCGCTTTATCGAATCGACCTATGAGCGCTATAAGGATGAGGTCGGCGGGCAGTTCGGGAAGGCGATTCGCGGGATATTCACCGACGAGCCGAGCGTGCATGACAGACACTGCCGGTTTACGACCGGCCGGGGCTGGCTGCCGTGGACGTACACGTTTCAGGAATACTTCCTGAAGCAAAGGGGTTATGACATAACCGGACTGCTGCCATATTTATATTTCGACGGCGAGCATTCGTCGGCTGCGCGGCATGATTACTGGCGCACCGTTACCGAGAAATACAGCGCGGCGTATTCCAAACAGCTTGGCGATTGGTGCGAGCGCAATCGTCTTGAATTTACCGGACATTATTTGTGGGAAAGCGCGCTCGGCGTAGCTACGCGCGTCGGCGGGGCGATTATGCCGCATTACCGCTACCAGCATGTGCCGGGCATCGATATGCTCTGCGAGCAGACGGACGAGTATATGACCGTCAAGCAATGCACCAGCGTGGCGAATCAATACGGCCGCCGGTTCGTCATCTCCGAGATGTACGGCTGCGCCGGATGGGAGTTTACCTTTGAAGGGCAAAAATGGATGGGAGACTGGCAGTACGCGCTCGGCGTCAACCTGCGCTCGCAGCATCTTGCCCAGTATTCGATCCGGGGCTGCCGCAAGAGAGATTATCCGCCGTTTTTCAATTACCAGACGAGCTGGTGGAAATATAACCGGATTGTGGAGGATTACTTCGCCCGGCTTGGGCTGATCTTGACGGAAGGCAAGCCGGTCCGAGATGTGCTGGTGCTTCATCCGGCAGCAACCGCATGGTCGATGCTCGGCACGAATCCCTACGGCAGCCCATCCCGGGGGAAGGACCGGGATATTCCGGGCATAGACGAATACGGCTATGCGTTTAACGATCTGCTGCGGCATTTTGCCCGTTCCCACTACGATTTCGATCTCGGGGACGAGACGATCATGGCCGAAGCGGGAGCGGTACATGGCGGGAAGCTGCATGTGAATCAGGCGGCCTATAAGCTTGTCGTCCTCCCGCCGATCCGCACGCTGCTGCGCAGCACGTATGAGCTGCTGCTCGGTTATTTGGACGCCGGAGGCAAGATCATCGCGATGACGCCCGGAGCTGCGATGATCGAGGGACGGTCGTCGGCGGAGGCGGCCAAGCTGTACGAGCATTCCGGCGTCACGATCGTAAGCGGCAAGGAGGAGGCGGTCCGCGCGCTGGAGCGGCATATGCCGCGGCCGGTCAGCCTCCGCAGCGCGTACGGGGCGGAAGCGCCGGAGCTGCTGTACATGCTGAAGGAAACCGACTCGTACTACTCGTTGTTCGTCGTTAATAACGACCGCGATCGGGCCGTCGACGTTATCGTTTCTACCGCGCTGACCGGCAGCGTAGAACGGTGGGACGCGCTGAACGGCCGGATTGATAAAGTCGCGGTAACGCTTGCCGGTGGAGAAATGCGTTTCGACGCCCGTTTTGGACCTGCGGACTCGATGCTGTACATCATCTATAAGGAGAAGCCGCCTGCGGAGGCTTGGGTCGGTGGAGCGGATGCGGGAGGGGCGCTGCCGTCTTCCGGGCTTGCCGTTGTGACCCGCCAAGCGGGTGCGGTGCTGGAACAAGCATTTGGACCCGCCTTCCGCTTCACGCGGACGATGCCTAACGTGTTGACGCTCGATACATGCCGGTTCCGGCTCGGCGATGCCGATTGGTCTGCGGAGGAAGCGGACGTTTGGGCCGCGCAGCGGCAAATTCGCGAAGTGCTCGGGATGCGGCCGGTTCATCACAACGGCATGACGCAGCGGTACAAATGGATTCACGAGCCGCATCCGAATGACGGCGCGCCGGCTGCCTTCCTCTTGACCTTCGAGGTCGCCGATGTGCCGGCTGCCGGCGTCGATCTGGTTATTGAGGGCGCCCGGCATTACCGGATTTTTCTTAACGGTATGGAGGTTTCCAACTCACCGACCGGCTGGTTCGTCGACCGCTCGATGGACCGCGTGCCTCTCGGCGGGCTCGTCCGGGGAATGAACGAGCTGGAGCTGCGCTGCTTGTACCGTCAGGCGCTGGAGGTCGAAGATGTCTATTTGATCGGTGACTTTGCGGTGAGTCCGGACCGGCGCATCGTGAAGGAGCCGTTAACGCTTCATGCCGGAGATTGGGGTCTCCAAGGCTATTATCACTATAACGGCAGCATCGTCTATCATGCCGATTACGAACATCAACCGGTGGCGCAGCGCAGATTCGTTCTGGAGCTGGGGGATTGCTCGGCCGTGACCGCGGAAATTCGCGTCAACGGGCGTACGGCCGGGCATATCCCTTGGAAAGTCGCGGACAGCGTCGATGTGACCTCCTACTTGGTCCCAGGCTCGAACCGACTGGAAATCGAGGTCATGGGCAGTCCGAGAAATATGTTCGGGCCGTTCCATCAAGCGTTGGGAGGCACGCCGACGACGAGCTGCGAATCGTTCCGCAAGGAAGGCAAAGACCGTACGCCGCAGTATCTTGTGCACCCGTACGGCTTGTTCGGGCAGATCAAGCTGTGGTCCGTACCTGCGCGATGACCGGCGGCGCTGTTTAGTGCGCTTTTAGAAGCGTGGCGAACAAGCGGCCGGAGAGTCGATAGTGAGTTGGAACAAACGAGCGGAAACTTCTATCAAGCGCAGTCCACGACGAAATCATCACCTTGTTGGAACCGGCGAAAAAACAGATAGAGCAAGCGAGGGCAATCTGGAGAAACGAAGCGCTTGCCTTTGTCCCCGATTTCAACAGCGATCGGAAGCAACGGACACAGCGGCCGTTATATTAATCCTATCGGCCATTTTGGATTTTTAACGGACACAGATGCAGCTATTGGTTGGCAAAGCCTTCATAGAAAGCCATTCGGAGCTATGTAAGCGCCATGACGTCCGTTACGTTTTAAATACGTCTGTTTGCGACGAATTTAGCTCCCCGGTGTCCGTTAGACTTAGAAACGATTCGATGCTCGGCAGCCGCAGGCCAATTGTTTTTCACCATACTTTTAGACAAGAAATGAACAAAGGGGGAAAACCGATGCAGGGACATATATCCGATGGAGTCTGGCCGACGATGGTCACTCCGTTTACCGACGATAATGAGATCGACTACGAGGCATTGGAGAAGCTGATTGAATGGTATATCGCGAAAGGGGTTGACGGGCTGTTCGCCGTATGTCAATCGAGCGAAATGTTTTATTTGCGTCTGGAAGAGCGGGTGAAGCTCACCTCCTTCGTGAAGGCCAAGGCGGCGGGCCGCGTGCCCGTAATCGCCTCCGGCCATATCGCCGACTCTCCGGAAGAGCAGCTGGAGGAGCTGCGGGCTATGGCGGCGACGGGGATCGACGCCTTGGTGCTGATTACGAATCGGCTGGCACGAGAGGATGAGCCGGACGATCTATGGCTGGCTAATCTCGAGAAGCTGCTGGCCGGGCTGCCGGATTCGGTTCCGCTCGGCTTCTACGAGTGTCCGTACCCTTACAAAAGGTTGATATCGCCGGAGCTGCTCAAACGATGCGCGGAAACCGGGCGCTTCCGCTTTCTTAAGGACACCAGCTGCGATGTCGGCAATATGCGAGCCAAGCTGGAGGCTGTAAGGGGAACGGGTCTGCGCATTTATAATGCCAACTCCGCCACGCTGCTGGAGACGATCAAGCTGGGCATGACGGGGTATAGCGGGGTTATGGCCAATTTTCATCCGGAGCTGTACGTACGGCTAATGAAGCAAGCGTCTGTCGAGCCGGAGGAAGCGGAGCTGCTGGCAAGCTTTCTCAGCATGGCGTCGCTGATCGAAAAGCAGCTGTACCCGGTTAACGCCAAATATTATTTGATGCTGGAAGGCGTCCTGTCCAATTTCGAGTGCCGTTCCAAAAGCGCCGGGGAGTTTACCGCGACCCATAAGCTGGAGGTCGAGCAGCTGCGCCGCCTCACCCGGTATATGACCGAACAATTAGGAGGAAAGCGAGAATGAGTACGATTCCGACAATCAACCGTCTGCAAGGAGACATGCCGAAGATTGGCATTCGCCCGGTCATCGACGGCCGCCGGGGCGGTATCCGTGAGTCGCTGGAGGAGCCGACGATGAACATGGCTATCGCTTGCGCGAAGCTGTTAAGCGATAACTTGCGACACTCGAACGGCCTGCCGGTCGAATGCGTCATTGCGGATACGACTATCGGCGGCGTGGCGGAAGCGGCCCGGGCGGCGGAGAAGTTCCGCAAGCAGGGCGTCGGGCTGACCATTACGGTAACCCCGTCCTGGTGCTACCCGCTGGAGACGATGGATACGGACCCGCACATGCCCAAAGCGATCTGGGGCTTTAACGGAACGGAGCGTCCGGGAGCGGTCTATCTGGCGGCGGCGCTGGCTGCGCATAATCAGAAGGGCTTGCCCGCGTTCGGTATTTACGGCCGAGACGTGCAGGATATCGGGGACGGCTCGATCCCCCGGGATGTACAGGCGAAGCTGCTTCAGTTCGCCAAGGCGGGGCTCGCCGCAGCTACTATGCGGGGCAAATCCTATCTTGCGCTCGGTACCGTATCGATGGGGATAGCGGGCTGCATTGCCGATGAGACGTTTTTCCAAAACTATTTGGGCATGCGCAACGAATATGTAGATATGAGCGAGTTCGTTCGCCGTATCGAGCGCGGTATTTACGACCGGGACGAATACGAGCGGGCTTTGGCTTGGACCCGGGAGAACTGCCGTATCGGGGCCGATCCGAACCCGCCCGGGCTCATCCGTTCCGAGGAGCAGAAGGCGCAGGATTGGGAGACGATGGTCAAAATGGCTCTCATCGCCCGCGATTTGATGGTCGGCAATGCCAAGCTGGCCGAGCTGGGCTACGAGGAGGAAGCCATGGGGCATAACGCCATTGCGGCGGGCTTCCAGGGACAGCGGGCGTGGACGGACCATTTTCCGAACGGCGATTTCATGGAAGCGATGCTGACCAGCTCGTTCGACTGGAACGGCATTCGCGAGCCGTACATGCTCGCTACCGAGAACGATAACTTGAACGCCGTTACGATGCTTTTCGGCCATTTGCTGACGAACCGCGCGCAAATTTTTGCCGACGTGCGGACGTATTGGAGTCCTGAGGCGGTGCGGCGCGTGACGGGACAAGACTTGACCGGCAGGGCCGCGGAGGGCGTCATTCATTTGATCAATTCGGGAGCGGCGGCGCTGGACGGAACCGGCCGGCAGACCGAAGACGGACAACCGGTCATGAAGCCGTTCTGGGACATCACGGACTCTGAAGTCCGGGATTGCCTGGAGGCGACGCAATGGCGCCCTGCCGTCGATTTTTTCCGCGGCGGCGGGTTCTCGACGGACTTTACGACTCGCGGCGGTATGCCGCTGACGATGGCGCGGATCAATCTGATCCGAGGAGTAGGTCCGGTATTGCAGCTAGCTGAAGGGTACTCTGTAGAGCTGCCGGAGGATGTTCACGATACGCTCGATCAGCGCTCTAACCCGACATGGCCGACAACCTGGTTCGTACCGAACTTGACTGGGGAGGGCGCATTCCGGGATGTATACTCGGTGATGAGCCATTGGGGCTCTAATCATGCCTCCGTCAGCTACGGTCACGTAGGCGCCGAGCTGATTACGCTGGCCGCCATGCTGCGCATTCCGGTCAGTATGCATAACGTGGACCCGGAACGCCTGTTCCGTCCGAGCTATTGGAGCGCCTTCGGAGCGGATGATCCGCAAGGCGCGGATTACAGAGCTTGCGCGGCATTGGGGCCGCTTTACGGTTAAGGCGGAAGGAGAATTTCGGCGATGGAGAAACGGTATGCGATAGGCATCGATTACGGAACGGAATCGGGAAGGGCATTGCTGGTCGACGTGAGCACGGGGGAAGAAGCGGCTTCTCACGTAACGCCGTATCCTCACGGCGTGATCGACGAGCGCCTGCCGGATTCCGGCAAGCTGCTGGAGCCCGATTGGGCTCTCCAGCATCCGGATGATTATATGGAAGTGTTAAGGAGATCGGTACCGGAGGTTTTGCGCCTCTCCGGCATCGATCCCGCGCAGGTGATCGGCGTAGGCATCGCCTTTACCGCAAGCACGGTGCTGCCGGTGGATAGCTCCGGCGCGCCCTTATGCTTTCAGGAGGCGCTGCGGGACGAGCCTCATGCCTACGTCAAGCTGTGGAAGCATCATGCCGCTCAGGAAGAAGCGAGCCGGATCAACGAGACTGCCCGGCGTTTAGGCGAGACGTTCCTGCGCCGGTACGGCGGCAAAAGCTCCTCGGAGTGGATGGCGGCCAAAGCCTGGCAGGTTCTCAACGAAGCTCCGTCCGTATACGGGATGGCGGACCGGTTTATCGAGGCGGCCGATTGGATCGTGGAGCGGCTGACGGACCATCCGGTACGAAGCGGCTGCGCCGCCGGGTACAAGGCTTTCTGGCATAAGCGGGAAGGCTATCCGGCGCGGTCCTTCTTCCGGGCGCTGGACCCCCGGCTGGAGCGCTTCGCGGAGACCAAGCTGCGGGGCGAGGTGCTTCCCCTCGGCTCCAAAGCCGGAGAGCTGACGGAGCAGGCTGCTGCGATAACGGGGCTGCGCCCGGGAACCGCGGTTGCCGTCGGCATTATCGACGCGCATGCGGGAGCCGTCGGCGCGGGGGCCGTGCGGCCGGGGCAGATGGTTATGGCGATGGGGACATCCTTATGCCATATGCTGCTTGGCGATAAAGAAGTGTGCGTGGAAGGGCTGTGCGGCGTCGTCGAAGACGGCATCATCCCGGGGCTGTACGGCTATGAAGCGGGGCAGCCGGCCGTCGGCGATCTGTTCGGCTGGTTTGTGGAGCAAGCTGCGCCGTCTTACGCCAAGCATGCCGCGGCGAGCGAAGGGTTGACCCTTCATGGCTGGCTGGAGAGGCGGGCTGCAGAGCTGCGGCCGGGTCAGCACGGGCTGCTGGCACTCGACTGGTGGAACGGCAATCGTACGGTGCTCGTCGACGCCGATTTAAGCGGCCTGATCGTCGGATTGACCTTGCAAACGAGGCCGGAGGAGATCTATCGGGCGCTTCTGGAGGCGACCGCTTTCGGCACGCGCAAAATTATCGAGACCTTCGAGACGTCCGGCATGGAGGTGAAGGAGCTTATTGCCTGCGGCGGATTGCCGCAGCGCAACCGGCTGCTGATGCAGATTTATGCGGATGTGACGAGGCGCGAAATCCGGATTGCCGATTCGACGGAGACGCCTGCGCTCGGAGCGGCGATGTTCGGCGCTGTAGCCGCCGGTCCCGCGAGGGGAGGCTGCGCGGGCATAACCGAAGCTGCGGAGCGCATGACCCGGCTGCGGGAAGAAAGCTACCGGCCGGTTGAAGAGCACGGCGCCGTGTATGACGAGCTGTATTCGGAGTATAATCGGCTGCACGAGCTGTTCGGAAGAGGCGGAAACGACGTGATGAAGACGTTAAAGCGGATGAAGCGGCTTCGGGATCGGGTAAACGATTGACAAAGCTTCGCCGCAATAGGTAAGGCCGTTGTAGCATTTGCATGCTGCGCGGCCTTTTGTCGTTGTATGAACGATTTGAATCGATTGATCGCGTGACGTAAATGGGAAAATAGGGATTCTCTTTCACTCCATTAATTTGTTAAAATGGGTAAAGAAGGGCTGGAATAGTTTTTTTCGTTGACTATCCTTGGTATGTAGGCAAATCCGTCGAATAGCGGAGGCGGGCGTAAAATGAAAAAGTTCCTCATGCGGCAAGCAGAGGAACTTTTATTGTGCATTAATCCGCGATAATGATCTCCACTCCTTCAAGCTCGTCGAGAAACTCGCGATCGGCTCCGGGATCGGTAATAATCGTATCGATTTGCGACGTTTCCGCGAAGGAAGCGATCGATCTGCGGTTAAGCTTGGAATGATCGAGCAGGGCGACGACCTTGCTTACGTTCGATATCATCGTCTTTTTGAGCTCCGCTTCATAAATGCTGAAATCGGAGAGCCCGGCAGTGACCGTAAAGCCGTGGGCGGAAGTAAAGAAGACGTCCGCATGAATTTGCCCGAGCAGCCCTTTTCCGAGCAGTCCCTCCAAAGAGCTTGAGCCGGGTCTTAACACGCCTCCGACGACAATGACGCTGATATGAGGATTGCGCGTCAGCTCCTGAGAGGTGGCAAGTCCGTTGGTAATGACGGTCAAATAATTGTAGTGCACCAGATGCCGGGCAAGCTCAAGCGACGTCGAGCTGGCGTCGAGAATAAGGCACTGTCCGTTTTGTACGAGCTTCGCCGCAGCTTTGCCGATCATTTTCTTCTCCTCTTGATTGGTCAAGCTGCGCGATTGAAACGTATACTCCGGCGTATGCGGTTTGGGCAGCACGGCTCCTCCGTGCGTTCGCTCCAGCAAGCCGTCTTCCTCCAATATTTTCAGGTCGTTCCGCAAGGTGCCTTCGGAAACGCCGAGCTCCAGCGAAACGTCCTTGACCAGCAGTTGCTTGTGTTCGTTCAAAATTTGCATAATTCGATTGCGGCGTTCGGGTGCTAACATCTTCGCATCTCCCATATTAAACGATTTATTGAAATTATATCAAATGAAAAATCATCATACAACAATTATATATAGAAAACATCTGAAAACAAAAATCAATTTATATAACGTTGGCAAAGTGAATTGCGTCCCTGAAGCTCGGGGCGTTTGCAAATTCACGAAACAATTATCAACATTTACCGACAATAAAGGGGATGCCGCTGACGCGAAGCGTGAGCCGAAATTGCAATGATAGGTTCATAGGAATATAGGTAAATGAAAACAAACAACATCAAATGATAAAAAACGTTGACAAAACATAAGGTAAATGCAAAAATAAATATAGATCATTTCCAAATTATTGATGATTATACTCAATCCATTTTATAGAGGAGGATTTCCTATGAACAATGTCAGCGTTCCGGAGAAAATGAAAGCGGTTGTCGCTTACTCCCCGGGCGATTACCGTCTGGAGACGGTTCCCGTGCCCAAGGCAGGTCCGGGGGAAATGGTAATCAAGGTGGAAGCATGCGGCATATGCGCCGGAGATATTAAAGCGTTTCAAGGGGCGCCGAGCTTCTGGGGGGATGAGACGCAGCCCGCTTATATTAAAGCGCCGATGATTCCGGGGCATGAATTTATCGGTTTCGTCGTTGAACTCGGCGAAGGAGTCGATGGCTATGCCGTCGGCGACCGGGTTATCTCCGAGCAAATCGTTCCCTGCTGGAAATGCCGTTTCTGCAACCGGGGACAGTATTGGATGTGCGAGAAGCATGATTTGTACGGATTCCAAAATAATGTAAACGGTGCCATGGCGGAATATATGAAATTTACCAAAGAAGCGATCAATTACAAGGTGCCGGATGATTTGCCGCTGGAGAAGGCGATTCTGATCGAGCCGTACGCCTGCTCGCTGCACGCGGTGCAACGGGCGCAGATCCAGTTAGGCGATACGGTCGTTATCTCCGGAGCCGGGACGCTCGGTCTCGGCATGGTCGGAGCGGCCAAACAATCCGGCGCCGGAACGCTCATCGTGCTCGACTTGTTCGAGGACCGGCTGAAGCTGGCTAAGCAGTTCGGCGCGGATATCGTGCTGAATCCGAATGAAGTCGACGTAGTGAAGGAGATCAAGCAGATGACCGAAGGCTACGGCTGCGACATTTATATCGAAGCGACGGGCCATCCCAAGTCGGTGGAACAAGGGCTTGCCATGATCCGCAAGCTGGGCCGTTTTGTGGAATTCAGCGTGTTCAAGGACCCGGTAACGGTAGACTGGAGCATTATCAGCGACAGAAAAGAACTGGACGTTCTCGGCTCTCATCTTGGCCCTTACTGCTATCCGCTTGTCATCGATGGAATCAAGAGCGGCATATTCCCGACGGAAGGCGTAGTTACCCATAAGCTTCCGCTTGAGCAGTATATGGAAGGCTTCGAGCTGATGAAAAAGGGAACGCAATCGCTCAAGATCGTCCTTATCCCATAACATAAGCGAAGGGGTTGTTCACCATGAAAATTGCGATTGGAGCCGATGAGGCCGGATACGACATGAAAGAAATGATTAAAACCTATCTTGAGGAGCGCAAGGTGGACTATGTCGATTTCGGTCCGTCTGACGGCACGCAGCCGATCGATTATCCGGATGTCGGATTTGCCGTCGCCGAAGAAATTGCTCAAGGTCGATTCGACCGGGGCATTCTGATATGCGGCACAGGCATCGGCATGACGATCACCGCGGATAAGGTTCCCGGTATTAGGGCGGCGCTCTGTCATGATACGTATTCGGCGGAGCGGGCGATGCGCAGCAACAACGCGCAGGTGCTGACTATGGGAGCGAGAGTGATCGGGCCGGAGCTGGCCAAACATATTGTACGCGCATGGCTCGAAGCCGAATTCGACGGAGGCAGTTCCGGCAGGAAGGTACAGAAGATTATGGACGGGGAGCAGAGACTGTTTGCCGCGGGCGGCGGGCGCAAGGAAAACTACTCCTGCTCATCCCCTTTGGTCATAGAAAGGAGCGAAGAAGCGTGAAGAAGCTGATGAATGAACCGAATGCGGTTGTAGATGAAATGATCGAGGGCTACGCCGCGGCATATGCCCGGCATGTTAAGGTGCTGCCGCAAAACAAGCGGGCGGTCGTAAGCGCCGGAGGGGCGCGTCCCGGCAAGGTCGGCGTCGTGATCGGCGGCGGGTCCGGCCACGAACCGGCGTTCATGGGGCTGATCGGGCGCGGGTTTGCCGACGGCGCACCGGTAGGCAACGTGTTCGCTTCGCCGCCGCCGGCGCCGATACTGGAAGTCACCCGCGCCGTAAACGGCGGCGCGGGCGTGATCTACATGTACGGCAACTACGCCGGCGACTGCATGAACTTTGACATGGCGGCCGAGCTTGCGGCCATGGAACATATCCGCGTCGAGACGGTGCTCGTAACCGACGATGTGGCTTCGGCGCCGCCGTCGCAAGCCCATCGCCGCCGCGGGATCGCCGGAGGCTTCCTCGTGTTCAAGGCGGCGGGAGCGGCAGCGGAGCGCGGGTACGGCCTCGAGGACGTCGTGCGAGTCGCTCGCAAGACGAACGATGCCATCCGCACGATGGGCGTAGCGCTGACGCCGTGCGCCGTGCCGCAGACGGGCAAGCCGAGCTTCGTGCTCGGCGAAGACGAGATGGAGATCGGGCTCGGCATTCACGGCGAGCCCGGCGTGGAACGCGGCAAGCTGCGGACCGCGGACGAAGTCGCGGACGCGCTGCTGGAGCGGATTCTCGCCGATATGCCGGTGGAGTCGGGCGACCGGGTCGCCGTACTCATCAACGGTCTCGGCTCGACGCCGCAAATGGAGCTGTTCATCGTATACCGGCGCGTAGCGCAGAGGCTTGCCGAGCTGGGGGCGCATATTCACCGCTCCTTCGTAGGGGAATATGTCACTTCGCTGGAGATGGGCGGATGCTCCGTCTCGGTATTGAAGCTCGACGACGAGCTCGCGGAGCTGGTCGATGACCCGGCGGATACGCCGATGTATGCGCAGCATAGAGAAGGAAAGGAAGGGTGAAGCGGCGGTGGAGATAACGATTCGCGAGTGGAAAGGTCTCTTTACGCATATTGCGGAGCGGATAGAGGAGACGAAGGAAGAGCTGTCGGAGCTGGACCGCGCCGTAGGGGACGGAGATCACGGCGTGACGATGTCGCTCGGGTGGCAGGCGATCGCAGGGGTGATCGGGACGTACGAAGGGACCGATTGCGGCGCGCTGTGCCAACAGATGGCGATGACGTTTTTGAATGCGGTCGGCTCCTCGGTCGGCCCGCTGTATGCGACGGCGTTTTTGCGGGGCGGCGCCGTGCTGCAGGGGAAGGAAGTGCTGACTGAAGACGATATCGCACAATTTTGGCTGACGGCGGTGCGGGGCATTCAGGAGCGCGGGAAGGCGCAGCTGGGCGACAAGACGATGATGGATGCGTGGCTGCCGGCGATGGATGCGCTGGAGCAAGCGAGAGCCGCAGGCAAGGGGCTGTCCGACTGCTTGGAGGCTGCGGTTCGTGCCGGAGAAGAGGGGATGCGCTCGACGGCGGCGCTCGTATCGCAGCTGGGCCGCTCCAGCCGGCTCGGAGAGCGGTCGGCCGGCCATATCGATCCCGGAGCGGCTTCGGCCTGCCATATTCTCGCCGCCTTCGCCGAGCAGTGGAAGCGCGCGGTGACGGAAGGGGCCGGCGCATGAATCATCTCGCGCTTGATTTTTTGCGGGTGACTCAGTCGGCGGCTTTTGCCGCCAAGCCGTGGATCGGAAGAGGCTGCAAGCATGAAGCCGACGATGCGGCAACGACGGCGATGCGCGGAGTGCTGCAGCGGATGGAAATGGACGGCGTCGTCGTCATAGGCGAAGGCGAGCTGGACGAAGCGCCGATGCTGTACATCGGGGAACGTCTCGGCACCGGCAGGGGGCCGCGGGTCGATATTGCGGTCGATCCGCTCGAAGGCACGACGCTTGTCGCCTCCGGCCAAGATAATTCGACGGCCGTGATCGCCGCGGCGCCGCGCGGTACGCTGCTGCATGCCCCCGATATGTATATGGAGAAGCTGGCCGTCGGACCCAAGGCCAAAGGCGCCGCTAGCTTGGAGCGACCGCTCGTTGATAACGTGGCCGCAGTGGCGGCAGCGCTGCACAAAGATATTTCCGACGTCACGGTGATGATGCAGTACCGGGATCGGCATCAAGCGGCGATTGACATGGTTCGCCGGACCGGGGCGAGGGTGCGGCTGTTCGACGACGGAGACGTAACATGCGCGATTTCGGTCGCGGTCGAAGAAACGGGCGTCGACCTGTTTTACGGCATAGGCGGAGCTCCGGAGGGCGTCATTTCGGCAGTCGCGTTGAAGGGGCTGGGCGGCGAAATGCAGGCGAGGCTGCTGCCTGGAACCGAGGCGGAATACGAACGATGCCGCTCGATGGGAATAGCCGATCCCCATAAGCTGCTGACGCTGCATGATCTCGTCTCTTCGGACGACTGCGTGTTCGCGGCTACGGGAATTACGACAGGACTGCTGCTGGCGGGCATTTCCAAGGATGCGGGTCATGCGGAGATAACGCATTCCCTGATCGTTTGCGGCGGGCAGGCGGGAACTCATTTCATCCGCTCCGTCCATGAGCGGGAGGAACAAGTATGAACAACATACGATTGATCGTGAGCGATCTTGACGGTACGTTGCTATCCGAGGATCATTCCTTGACCGAACCGGTCAAGGAGGCGGTTCGCCGGTTCAGGGCGAACGGAGGGATGTTCACCATCGCGACGGGACGCTTCGGGCTCGCCGCCCAAAAAATCGTCGAGGAGCTGGATATCGACATCCCGTTTATTTTGTGCAACGGCAGCGTAATTGCCGACCGTAGCCGGGTTTGGTCGGCTTCGACGCTGGAGCTGCGGGAGCTGACGCCTTTTTTGCTGGCGGCGGAGCGGTCGGGCGTTACGGTGATGCTGTTTGAGGAAGCGGGAGTTTCGGTGCTCAGCCGGACGGCCGCCGTCGAGCAATTCGAGATAAAAGAGGGAATTCGCTGCGTCGTCGTCGATCCAAGCGAAGAAGGATGGCAGGGCAAGCCGCTGCAAAAGATTTTGCTCATCGGCGATATGAGGCGCATCCGAGAGCTGTGGGAACTGCATCTTCCGAGCTTCAACCGAAGCTATGCTACGATTCAGTCGGAGGACGATTATTTTGAAGTTATTCCTCCGAACCAGAGCAAAGGTTCTGCGTTGAAAAAGCTGGCGGAGCTGCTGCAAGTAACGCCCGCCGAGGTGCTCGGCATAGGCAATCAGCTGAACGATATGGATATGATAGAGTACGCCGGCGTAGGGGCGGCCGTAGCTAACAGCCATCCCGAGCTGAAAGCGAAGGCTTCGTTTGTATGCAGCCGCTGCTATGGAGACGGCGTTGTCGAGGCGATGGAGGCGCTTGGCCTGTTAAGCCCGGTTTCGGAGACGGAGGAGGATATAAGATGAAAGTAAGAGGCATCGCTCATCGGGGATACCCCGTGCGGTATCCGGAAAATACGCTGGTTTCGTTTCAAGCCGCATGCGAGCTGTCGTATTCGCATCTGGAGCTGGACGTGCAGCTGAGCAAGGACGGAGTTCCCGTCGTCATTCACGACACTTCCGTCGACAGGATGACGGACGGCTCGGGACGTGTTCAAGATTTGACGTTAGCGGAGCTGAAGCAGCTGACGGTCGGGGGAAGCGAACGTATTCCGACCTTGGAGGAAGCGCTTGAGTTGCTGAACGGCCGTTTGATCGTCGATATTGAATTGAAGCAGATGGGGGATCTTTACCCGGGATTGGAAGAAGCCGTTATTCAGACGGTGAAGAAAAAAGGAATGCAGGAGCAAGTATTTCTGACATCCTTCGATCATTACTCGCTTGCCAGGGTGAGGGAGCTTGACGACCGAATCGATATCGGGCTCATTAATCAGGGAGCCTCTCCGGCGTTCTTTCCTTGGGCCCGGGAAATGAAATGCGGCTACATGTCCATTTATTATCCATATATGACGGAGGAGTTCATTCGCCGCTGCGAGCGGGAGCATGTTCAGCTTATCTCTTGGACGGTCGATAAGGAAAGCGATATGAAGAAGCTGGCCGCCTATCCTTCGCTGCTTATTTGCACGAACGAATTGGAGTTGTGGGCAGCGGTCGCGGGCTAAAGCATCGAGCCGGCAGCGGTGAAGCGGCGCCGGACCCAAGCCCCCGGCTCAATGATTATCCGAATTACTTGGGAAGAGGAACGCATAAACCCGCGCAAAAAGGCTGCCGTCAGGCGCCTCTTGCGCGGGTTTTCTTGTTGTTTAGGAAATGATGCGCAGCCATTTCCTGTGGATATCCGGGGGCTCCCCCGAAAGTAAAGTCTACCCATAGAACGATCCTAGCTGAATGGTTAGACGCCGATCCAGCTTAGGCTGGATGCGGACGGAATAAGCTTCAGAGCATCACGTCACTACCCTGGAAATTACTCTTGGTACCCCATTTCCATTGTCTGTGGTGCCGCGTCGGCGGCATGGATGGCTTTTGGGGGATTTGTTCTGTTCGTCTGCCGTGCCGGTGAGCTCTGCGGACCGTTACAGTCTGGCGGCGCGGATAGCTTCGGCCAGTCTGGCCGCTCCGACGGGAATATCGCTTAATCCTGGCCGGGAATAGGACAGCCTGACATAGCCCGACTCGGAGCCGTACACGCTTCCGGGGACGAACAGGATGCTGCGTTTGATCCCTTCCTCCAGCAGCCGCGAATCGCTGATCGGCTGCCGTATTTTACACCATAAATTGAGGCCGCCTTCAGGTCGGCGGCAAGAAATCTCTTCGGGCAGGTGCTGCCGGAGCGATTCCAGCAGCAAATCGCGTCTTGCCTTCAGTGCCTGACGCAGCTCATGCAGATGCTGCGGGAAATGCTCCGATTGCAGAAACGCATTGGCGATCCATTGCGGGAAGATGCTCAGCCCGAAATCCATCTGCAGCCTGGCGTCCGTCAAGCGGCTGACGATTTCCTGGGGAGCGATCAGCCAACCGATGCGAAAGCCCGAAGCGGCGATCTTGGACAAGCTTCCGATGTAGAGCACCGCCCCATCCGTATCCAGCGATTTAAGCGGCAGCGGCAACGGCGTGTCGCCGCAGGCGGTCAAGCTGAACGGATCATCCTCCACGATCGGTACGCCGAGCTCTGCGGCCAGCTCCAGCATTCGCTTCCTGCGCGCCGGAAGCAGCACGCTGCCGGTCGGATTCTGAAAGTTCGGATTGAGAAAAATCATCTTCAGCTTATGCTTGCGGTGCAGGGCGACGACATCCTCGGGCCGCGCGCCGCCCTCGTCGACAGGCAGTCTGAACAAGCGAAGGCCCGCCGATTGGAACATCGGCAGCGAGTAGGCGTACGAAGGGTCCTCGATAGCGACGGCGTCGCCCGGGCTGAGCAGGCATTGCGTGATGAGATATAGCGACTGCTGCGAGCCCGAAGTGATGAAGACGGACGCTTCGGTGGCCTGAATCTGATGATACCGCTGCAGGTAGGCGGTCAGCGTTTCCCGCAAGGGCAAATACCCTTGCGGATCGTGATAGCCCAGATGATCCGTGAACGGCTGCTCCTTCATCAGCTTCCGTACCGCATCGTTGGGGAACAAATCCGCAGCGAGCTCTCCGCTTGAGAAATCGATTAGCGGCGTCTCCGACCGCTTCGCCTCGCGCAAGCGGCGGATGAACGGCAAATTGGGCATGAACGTGCCGCCTTCCGCGTACTGCCGCCAATTGGGCGGCGTATGCTTGGGGGCGATGCCCCATTTATAACGGCTCACCCGTCGGCCGCTTCCCGGGATGCTTTCGATTAAGCCGGATGCCCGCAATTCTTCATAAGCTTGAATGACCGTGCTCCGGTTAACCTCCCACTGCTGGGCCAGCTTTCGCTCGGAGGGCAGGGCGGAGCCGGGAGGCAATTCGCCGAATGCGATTCTGCGCTCGATATGCTCGGCTATTTGCTGGTAGATGGGCTTATCGCCCGAGCGATCCGGCTTCCACATGGTCTGCTTCCTCCCGATGCGCGAATTTTATCAGCTGAAAGCCCACAAGACGTAAGCAAGGTAACCGCCTACAATAGCGATAATGTAATAAACGGCCAGCCTCAGAAAAATTTTGCCTGTGCTTTTGTCGTAATTGGGGTTGCCTTCTCGGTTTTTCTGCGAAACGCCGATGACGATGGTAGCCGTCAATCCGAACATTGCGACGATAAATATAAGAATGTACAAAACCGTCAGATTCATACAATCACCTTCTATATGGAATGGATTATGGATTGTTATCCGGTTTTATTGTAACGTAATTGCGCCAATAAGTAACCATCCAATTGGATGGATCGATAGCCAGCCAGTTGGACACAATCTGTTCAAGTTTTCCTGCGGGCCGCATGGATGGGGAATATTTTGAAGAACGGGGATATACCTTTCCGTTACGTCATCGTTTACAATACTAGATGGAGGGGAACGGATGAAAATCAATGAGCTTGCACGGCGCCTCGATGTGACGCCGAGAGCGATTCGCTTCTATGAAGAGAAGGGGCTGCTTCATCCGGTCTACGGAGAGAACGGCTACCGTTATTATACCGAGGAAGACGCGTGGAGATTGCAGGCTATCGCCGCCTTCCGCGAGCTCGGCTTCAGCGTCGGAGGCATTGCCAAGCTGCTGCAGTATGCGGATCGGGGCGATCAAGAGAGCTTCCGTCATTATTTGGAGCTGCAGCGGGCCGTCTTAGTATCGCAGTGGGTCGAGTGGAAGCATGTGCTTGCCGCGATGGACAAGCTGATCGGCAAGAGCGCGGAGCGCAGGCCGCTTGCCTTGGACGATCTGTTCGGGCTGGCTGCAAGCATGAAACGGCTAAAATCGACCCGCTCGTCCTGGGAGGATCGTTGGGATTACGACGGCCTGGCGGAGCAATTCGACCGCAGCGGCGGTGAACAAAGCGCGAGCCCGGTCGGTTTCATGGCGTCCGCCGCCGATTATGAGCGGGCTCTCAGCTTTACCGGGCAGTGGCTCGCGCCGCGTCCGGGAGAAGCCGGACTTGATATCGGGGCCGGGACAGGAACTTTGGCCGGCCGGCTGCAGCAGGCGGGGGCGAGGATGTCCGCCGTCGAGCAATCGCGCCAAATGCTGGTTCGCTGCCGCAACAACTATCCGGATGTACAGGCCAAGCTGGGCAATTTCTTGGCGCTGCCGTTTCTGGAAGCCGAGTTTGATTTTGCAGCAACGCATTTTGCTTTTCACCATCTGAACGAAGAACAGCAAACGCTGGCTTTGGAGGAGATGGACCGGGTGCTGAAGCCGCACGGAAGAATCGTCATCACCGCCTTGATGTTCGAGCATAAAGAGGCGCAGGAGGCGAGGATGAACGAATTGCGGCTGGCGGGGCGGCAGGAGCTGCTGACCGGCCTGTCGCAGCGCTTTCCCGCCGATCGCTCCAAAATCATCGGCTGGTTTCGCGGACATGACTATATTACCGTGCAGCAGCAGTTGAACGATTGGGTTCATATGGTTTATGCCGTGCGCAAGCATTAAAAGAAGCGCGAGCGGGCGTTTTTCCGTTCGTTATCATTTGACAGACAGCGACAGATAACCCGGAGGCAGGCAAAAAAAATTATCATTTTAGTATAAATTAGTTTGTTTTTCTATTAGAAATGTACAATTTCATTAAAAGTTAGCATATTTATGCAGGGTAATATCTGCATTTGTCGAAAAGATAGAATAATAGAAACACTCACGCGACAGATCCGCGAGACGGCCCTTCACGAGGCTTCCCGACAACCATGCCGCAGAAGACGAGCAGGATTCGGAGCGGATCGGAGAAACCGCGCGTGTTTTCGTACTGTAAACGGTTAATCGCTACATAAGGAAAGGTGATAAATATGAAACACAAGATCGCCCTGGTAACAGGAGGCGTTCGAGGGATCGGCGAGGCCATCGGTAAAGAGCTGGCACGCTGCGGTTATATTGCTTATGCGGCGAGCCGCCGCGCGAGCGAAGGATATCGCGAAGGAAACTGGATTCATCTTCCGATGGATCTGCGCAAGGAAGGAAGCGTCGAGGAGGCGTTCGACCTGATCGCCCGAGAGCACGGAGCTTTGGACGTTCTGGTCAATAACGCGGCAGTTATGATCAACGGCCCGTTCGAGCAATTTCAGCCGAAGGCATGGGAGGATACGTTCGAAACCAACGTGTACGGCCCCATCCAATGCATGAAGCGGGCGTTTCCTTTAATGAAAGAAAACGGCGGAAGAATCATCAATATTTCTTCGATTATGACGGAGAAGCCGCTGCCGCAATCCGCTCTTTATACCGCTTCCAAGCATGCGCTGAACGGTATGGGCGAGGCGCTGGCCGAGGAATGGCATCCGCACCGGATTTTCCTGACCAAGCTGTGCCTTGGGGCCACGTACACCGATCTATGGGCCGAGGCGGAAGGCTTCACTCAAGACGATATGCTGCATGTGGAGGATGCTGCCCGGGCGGCCGCCTTTATCGCGCAGACGCCGCTGCATGTCCGGATAGACGAGATAACGATGACGCCTCCCAAAGGAGTTATTTAAATCGCCGCTCGTCTGACTGCCAAATACAATCGAATTTCAAAAGTGGGAGCTGAATTCATGATTTATTTAAGCAGGAAAATTCATTTTTCCGCTGCTCATGTGTATCATGTCGACGCATGGAGCGAAGAGGAGAATAAAAGAGTGTTCGGATTGTGCAGCAACCCGCACGGGCACGGCCATGACTACGTACTGGAGATTATGGTGCGCGGCGAGCTCGATCCTTTATCGGGAATCGTCGTCAACATTACGGATATCGACCGGGTAGCCAAGGGCTTGATCGAAGAAGAGCTGGACGGCAAATTTCTCGACCGGGAGCACCCGTATTTCCGGGAGCGTATCCCGACGACCGAAAATATCGTTCAATACTTATGGGATGCTTTGAGCGGCAAATTTCCGGATTGTGAGCTGTACAAACTCATTTTGCGTGAAAATCATTATTTACATTCGGAAAAGGAGCTGGATTCCATGGTTCGTTTGACCAGAAAATATCATTTCAGCGCGGCGCATCGTTTGCATAGTCATTTGCTCAGCGATGAGGAAAATAAACGGATTTTCGGCAAGTGCAACAATCCGAACGGACACGGGCATAACTACTATTTGGACGTAACCGTTCAGGGCGAGCCGGACCCTGTCACGGGGATGATTATGAACTTGGCTGATCTTGACGCGATCGTCGACGAGCTTGTCATCAAGAAATTCGACCATAAGCATTTGAATCTCGATACGGAAGAGTTTAAAGAGTTGAATCCGACATCCGACGTGGTCGTCATGGTCATTTGCCAGATGCTGGCCGCACGGATTCCCAAATTGTATAAAGTGGGTCTGTGGGAAACCGAGAAAAACTACTTTGAATACTTCGCGTGACATCTATGATCTACGACTCGGTTTAAGTTGGAGGGATTCGATTGCCTCTTCGAAAAAAATTAGCGATTACCTTTATGCTCGTCGTCACTCTGATTATGGGATTGTACAATTTTTTGAATTATTATTTCTCGAGGGATTTGCTGATCAAAGACCAGGAGAAGCAGATGGATCTTTTGGCCAAACAAATCGGCATTTCCATTGAGCAATCCCAGTTCGGAGCCCAATATGTCGAAGATCTGATAGGCAACAAGCTGCGCGTTGCGGCGATCGCCGCCCGGAATGCGCTGAATCCCGACATTGCGAACGTAACCAATGAAGAGCTCGCCCGGCTGTCCGAGGAGCTGGGCATCTCGCATATTACTCTCATGCAAGAGGTAGGCGACGACATCGTAGGGGTTAAATCGTCCGATCCCAAAGAGATCAATATGAGCACGAAGGATTGGGACTATTGGTTCGTAGCCTTCAAGCAGCTGCTGACGGATAAAAATACGAACGTATCTCAAGGATTGAAGCTGCCGAATTTTTGGTCGGGACCGGTCAATATCTCGTATACGGACCCCGATCATGTGGATAAATGGGGGTATTACTTCGACGGTACGACAAACTACATTATTAATCCCTACATCCGGGATACGCAGATTTTGAAGTTCCAGCAAATTTTGGGGCCGCAATCGATCCTGGAGAAGATTCTCAACAATAATAAAAGCGTTTTGGAAATTACCGGATTTAATCCGAAGACATTCGGAGAGCCGCCGGTCTACTCGGAAGCGAACGGGCAAAAGTATATCGATCTGGTCAACCGCGACATCCAGTTCGGGCAGTACGAATATAAGGAGCCGGATGACGTAAGCAACGTCAAGAAATCGTTCCAATCCGGCAAAATTCTCAGTGTCGTAGCCGAATCAAACGGCAAAAAGGTGCTGAAGAGCTTCATCCCGATCTCATCGGCCAATCCTTACATTATCGGAATTGTTACCGACTATCAGATGATTCAGGATATATTAAACGAGCAGTTTTTAAACAATACGGTCATTTCGATTATCGTGCTGCTGTTCGTGCTGGGCATCAGTTTTCTGCTTGCCAATTATATCGCGAGGCCGGTAAATCATATTTTGTACAAGGTCAATGAAATCGCGGAAGGCAACTTCGGCGCCAAAATTTCGATCAACCGCAGCGACGAGCTCGGGCTGTTGTCCAAGCGGGTCAATACGATGTCGATGAATCTCGACGCGTACACCCGAGAGCTCAAGGATAAGAACGAGGAGATTGAATTTCGCGCCAATTACGATTTCCTTACCGGGCTGCCGAACATCCGGCTGTTCAACGAGCGGTTCCAGGGAACGTTGGAGTCGGTGAAGAAGGATGGCACCTCTATCGCGGTTCTTTTTTTGGACTTGGACCGGTTCAAATGGATTAACGATACGTTCGGTCACTCCAGCGGAGATTATCTGCTCAAAGAGGTCGCCAGACGCATCGCCGATTTGTCGGCGGAAGACGAGGTAGGTTCGCGGATCGGCGGAGACGAGTTTGTCCTGCTGCTGCCCGGCTATACCCGCGAGATGACGGAGCAGAAGGCGGAGCAAATTCTTCAGCTGCTGTCGCAGCCCGTCCTCTACGAAGGGCAGGAGCTGTCGGTCACGCCGAGCATCGGCATCAGCATGTTCCCGGCCGACGGCGGGGACATCGATTCGCTGATCAAAAATGCGGATATCGCCATGTACCGCGCCAAGGAACAGGGACGGAACAACTATCAATTCTATGCGCTGGAAATGAAAAATAAATTTCTGCGGCGAGCCGTGCTTGAGAAGGGGATGCGCAAAGCGCTGGAACGCAATGAATTCAGGCTGCACTACCAGCCGCAGATCGATCTGCAGACCGGGCATATTGTCGGGGTCGAAGCGCTTATCCGCTGGATTCATCCGGAGGAAGGCATGATCTCGCCGATCGAATTTATTCCTTTGGCGGAGGAGACCGGCTTGATCGCTCCGATCGGTGAATGGATTTTGGAGACGGCATGCAGTCAAATTATGCAGTGGCAGGGTAAAGGATTTCCGCTAATGCGGGTTTCCGTCAATCTCTCGGCGCGGCAAATTCAGCAGCAAAATCTCGTCGGCTACGTCGGAACGGTGCTCGAACGAACGGGACTCGATCCTAAGCTGCTGGAGCTCGAAATCACCGAGAGCATTGCGATGTATAACGAGGATTACGTGATCAACAAGCTGAACTCGCTCAAGCGGCTGGGCTTGCAAATTGCGATCGACGATTTCGGAACCGGGTATTCGTCTTTGAATTATTTGAATAAATTCCCTATCGATACGCTTAAGATCGACAAGTCGTTTATTAATCAAATCACCGACGCGTCCGATCATAATGAAATCATTACGACGATCATAGCGATGGCGCGCAACCTCAAGCTGAAAGTCATTGCCGAAGGCGTGGAGACGGTCGAGCAGCTGCATTACTTGCAAAATCAAAAATGCAATGAAGCGCAGGGTTATTTCTTCAGCAAGCCGTTATCCGTTGAAGATTTCGAATTGTTATTCCGGCAAATCGCCAGCTCGGCTGCCGGCAAAGTCGAAAGCTAGACCGCTATCAATCCGCCTTAAGCGGACCGGGCGGGCTTGCAATACGTAAGGTTATCGAAACCCTTTGGGCTGGAAGCTCGGCGAGGGGGACGGTAACCTTTTTCTTTTACCGAGTCCCCTCTGTTTGTGAAAGCTTGTGAAAGCGGATTGCGGGCTCTACCCGGGCAACAGCCCGATACGCTCCAGCAGCCACCAGAGAGCCTGCAGGAAAATAGCCGCCGAGCCGTAAATCACCAAAGCGCGGTAGCCCGCTTTTTTGCGCAGCCATAAGAGGATCGGCATGACGGCCGCCACGACGGCCAATTGGCCGGTTTCGACGCCGAGGTTAAAGGTGAGAAGCGAGCTGGCGAAGGCAAATGGGGGCAGTCCGATTTCTCCGAGCGCGCCGGCGAATCCCATGCCGTGAATGAGGCCGAACACGAAGGTTACCAGCCAGCGCTGCTCGTGCCTGGACGACCATATGTTTTCGAGCGCCACATAGCAGATCGTGGCCGCGATACCGGCTTCGACCCAGTTGGAGGACGGGTGAATCCATCCCGTCGACGCTGCGATCAGCGTGATGCTGTGAGCGACGGTGAAGGCGGTGACGATGCGAAGCATGTCCATGTAACGCACCGCGATCAACAGGAGCGAGAACAGGAAGAGCAGATGGTCGTAGCCGGTCAAAATATGCTCGATGCCCAGGACGAAGTAACGCCAAACCGTCGTCAAGGCCGTAGCCGGATGCAGCGATTGATAGCGATAGGTGCGGTGCTGGGCGTCGAAGATCGTCTGGTCCGCATCGTCGCCGTCCAAAATAACGGCAAAATTCAAATGATTCGGGTCTGCATCGTCAAAAAGCAGGTTATATTGAATAGTAAAGCCGCTTATCGGTTGAGCGCTAGTATAATAGAGAGAGAAGCTGACGCCGGGAATCGATTCCTTCTCGGTCCGCTGCCAGCCGCGGAAGCTGAACTCCATATCCGTCATGTCCTGCTGAAGCTGCAAATGCGCTCGGAGCTCTTGCTCGATTTGCGCTTGCTGGGAGGATAGTTCGTTTTCCGTCAGGCGGCCGTCATGGTCGGTATCGTAGGCGGTCAAGCTATACTCGGGAATAAAGAGCCGGTAGTCCACTCCGGTTTCCTGCACCGTAATTTCCGAATAGCCGTTGTTCAGAGGATGAGCCTGGGACGTTTCTCTATCATTGCTAATGCAAAAAAAAGATGCTAAAATTAATAGAATTAAACACCGACGTATATTTACACTCATGGATCGACTCATCTTACACCTCTATTATGTTGGATTACCTACTACATCATAACGAATTTCGACCATGAATCAAATAGACGCGTTAGTCTTGGGAGGAATGGCATATGCTGCGTTTGGGGCAAAAAGTATATATCGTCGCAGACCGTTTTGAGCAAAATTTGCCTGTGGGGGATTACGGATACATTATCGCTTACGACCGCAATGCGGATAACGTGTTTGATTATGTGGTTCGCGTTCCTAAAATAAACAAGCATTTTTTCGTTGCCGCCGATGATATCGAGCTGGAGGAAGTGCTCATTCAGCAGGAGGTCGACCGGTTGGAGCGGGAAGCGCTGATCGATTTCGCGCTGGCTACGAAGAACGAAGAGCTGTTCCGCCGCATTATGAACGGGGACGAAGAACCGGAAGAGGCCGCCGAGGCCGCGAAGGATGTTATGTCTCAGGAAGATTTTATTAAGCAAGTCAATTTGAAAGCTTGGATTTGAAATATGACCAACGGCAGTCCCATTCGGAGCTTTTCCGGAGGCGGGCTGTTTTTGCTGTTTGGAAATTGCTTTAGATCGTCGGCCACTTTGGGGGATTTGTTTCTGTATGCGCTTTTGGGCAATTGAGTTCAATATACATCTGGTCTATAATGTTAAGGATGAGTTTTCGGTGAATTTGTCGAAAATGAAAGTGACTACGAAGCGGGGGGAGTCAAGTGAGTATTACAATCAAAGATGTAGAGCATGTGGCGAAATTGGCGAGGCTGGAACTCAGCAATCAAGAGAATGAACAGCTCACGGAGCAGTTGAACGCCATCTTAAAATATGCAGAGAAACTCAATGAGCTGGACACGGAGCATGTGGAGCCGACCAGCCATCCGATGCCGCTGTCCAATGTGATGCGCGAAGATACGGCCAGAGAGTCGCTGCCGCTTGAGAAGGTGCTGCTGAACGCGCCTGACGAGGAAGACGGCCAAATTAGAGTGCCTGCCGTTTTGGAATAGCCGATCGATACAGCTGAAGGGAGGATGCAGTTTTGTCTTTATTTGATCTCAAATTACAAGAAATACATAGCAAGCTCAGCGCCAAGGAGCTTTCCGTCTCCGACCTGGTGAACGCTTCGTACGAGCGAATCGGTCAGGTGGAAGATAAAGTCAAGGCGTTTTTGACGCTGGATGAAGAGAACGCCCGCAAGACGGCGCAATTATTGGACGAGCAGCTCGGCAAAAGCGATGAGAGAGGGCTGCTTTTCGGTCTGCCGATCGGCATCAAAGACAATATTGTGACCGAAGGCGTAACGACGACTTGCGCCAGCCAATTTCTGCGGAATTTCAACCCTGTCTACGACGCTACGGTAGTCCGGAAATTGAAAGAGGCGCAAGCCGTATCCGTCGGCAAGCTGAACATGGACGAATTTGCGATGGGCGGTTCCAACGAAAATTCGAGCTTCCACACCACCTATAACCCATGGAACACCGAATATGTTCCGGGCGGCTCCAGCGGCGGCTCCGCGGCGGCGGTTGCGGCGGGCGAGGTGTATTTCTCGCTCGGCTCCGACACGGGCGGCTCCATCCGCCAGCCGGCGGCTTACTGCGGCATCGTCGGGATGAAGCCGACCTACGGCCTCGTATCCCGTTTCGGCCTAGTCGCGTTCGCCTCTTCCTTGGACCAGATCGGTCCGCTGAGCAAAAACGTCGAGGACAGCGCCTACCTGCTGCAGGCGATCGCCGGACATGATCCGCAGGATTCCACTTCCGCCAACGTGAACATCCCGGATTACTTGAGCGCTTTGACCGGCGACGTTCAAGGCTTGCGCATTGCGGTGCCGAAGGAATACATGGGAGAAGGAATCGACCCGCAAGTCCGCGAAGCGGTTGTTAGCGCGCTGAAGGTGCTCGAAGGTCTCGGCGCCGTCGTCGAGGAAGTGTCTCTTCCTCATACGGAATACGCGGTAGCATCTTATTATTTGCTGGCTTCGTCGGAGGCGTCCTCCAACCTGGCCCGCTTTGACGGCGTGCGCTACGGCGTGCGTGCGGACAATCCGAAAAACCTGCTCGATCTGTACCTGAAATCGCGCAGCGAAGGCTTCGGACCGGAAGTGAAGCGGCGGATTATGCTGGGGACCTATTCCTTGAGCTCCGGCTACTACGACGCTTATTATCTGAAAGCGCAAAAAGTGCGCACCCTAATCAAGCAAGATTTCGATAAAGTATTCGAACAATACGACGTGGTGATCGGGCCTACGGCGCCGACGACGGCTTTCAAAGTCGGTTCGCAGGTGGACGATCCGATCACGATGTATTTGAACGATATATTGACGATTCCGGTCAACCTTGCGGGCATTCCGGCGATCAGCGTTCCTTGCGGCTTGGCGGACGGCCTGCCGGTCGGCTTGCAAATTATCGGCAAAGCGCTGGACGAGTCGACCGTACTGCGCGTAGCCCATGCTTACGAGCAGCATACCGATCATCATAAACGGCGTCCGCAGCTGTAAGAGAATAGACGAAAGGAGCAAGCGAAGCATGTCAGCAACCGAAACAAAATATGAAACGGTCATCGGGCTGGAGGTTCACGTCGAGCTTCACACCAAGTCCAAAATTTTTTGCGGATGCTCCACCGAATTCGGAGCTCCGCCGAATACCCATACATGCCCGGTCTGTCTCGGCTACCCGGGCGTTCTGCCGGTGCTTAACAAGCAGGCGGTAGAGTACGCGATGAAAGCGGCGATGGCGCTGAACTGCCAAATTGCGACGGAGAGTAAATTCGACCGCAAAAACTACTTCTACCCCGATTCGCCGAAGGCGTATCAAATCTCCCAGTACGACAAGCCGATCGGCGAGCACGGCTGGATCGAGATCGAAGTGAACGGACAGACGAAGCGAATCGGCGTGACCCGCGTCCATCTCGAAGAGGATGCGGGCAAGCTGACGCACGTGGACGGCGGTTACGCAACGCTGGCGGACTACAACCGCGTAGGAACCCCGCTGATCGAGATCGTGTCCGAGCCGGATCTGCGTTCGCCCGAAGAGGCGCGCGCTTATTTGGAGAAGCTGAAGGCGATTATGCAGTATTGCGACGTTTCCGACGTCAAGATGGAGGAAGGCTCGCTGCGCTGCGACGCGAATATCAGTATTCGCCCGTACGGCCAGGAGAAGTTCGGCACAAGAGCGGAGCTGAAGAACATGAACTCGTTCCGCGGCGTGCAGAGAGGGCTTGAGTACGAGGAATGGCGTCAAGCGGATATTTTGGACGGCGGCGGCGAAGTCGTGCAGGAGACGCGCCGCTGGGACGAAGCCCAAGGCAAGACGCTGACGATGCGCGGCAAAGAGGAAGCGCATGATTACCGCTACTTCCCGGACCCGGATCTGGTGCGGCTCTACATCGACGACGAATGGAAGGAGCGCGTGCGCGTAAGCATTCCCGAGCTTCCGGATGCCCGCAAGAAGCGCTATATCGAGGAATACAGCCTTCCTAGCTATGACGCGGAAGTGATTACATCCTCGATGAAGCTGGCCGATTTCTTCGAAGAGAGCCTGAACTATACGAAGGACGCCAAAGCCGTGTCCAACTGGATTATGGGCGATTTGCTCGGCTATTTGAACGCCAACAATCTTGAGCTGCAGGACGTCAAGATTACCGGCAAAGGGCTGGGCGAGATGATCGGCTTGATAGAAAAAGGAACGATCAGCAGCAAAATTGCCAAAACGGTCTTTAAAGCGATGCTGGAAACCGGCAAAGCTCCGCAAACGATCGTAGAGGAACAGGGCTTGGTGCAAATCAGCGACGAAGGCGCCATTAAAGCGGTCGTGGAGCAGGTGATCGCGAATAATCCGCAGTCCGTCGCCGATTTCAAGGCGGGCAAGGATAAAGCCGTCGGCTTCCTCGTCGGCCAGGTGATGAAGGAAACCAAAGGTAAAGCCAATCCGGGATTAGTTAACAAACTGATTGTGGAGTGCTTGAATCAATAGAAGGCGCAGTGAAGGAGAAGAAGTCGTACGCAGTCATGTTGCGTAAACGGCTTCTTTTTTCGTAAAAAGGAGTTTTTTCGCGGCGGCTTATTGGGAACGATTGGAATCGGTGCCGTTCTGGTGTATACTTCTAATAACTTGTAAGCAGGAGGGAATCTATGATCCGGTCCATCGATCTATCGAACGACCAGTTGGTGCTGGAGCTTTTGATGCTTCAACAATTGTCCTACCGCGTAGAAGCTGAACGGATCGGCTTTGACGAGATTCCCCCTCTATGGGATTCTCCCAAGACGATAAGAGAAAGCGGCGAGCAATTTTTCGGTTATTTTATAGAGGAGCAATTGGCAGGAGCCGTCTCCGTCAAGCAGAGCGCCAAGGAACTGATCATATGCCGGATGATGGTGCACCCGTCCTTTTTCCGCAGAGGCATCGCCGGCGAATTGCTTCGATTCGCAGAAGGCTGCGCCGTACCCGGACTCCCTATCAAGGTTTCGACCGGAACCAAGAATGATCCCGCCATTCGTCTCTACCGCAAATACGGTTACGAGTCCTGCCAAATTATCGAGATCGCACCGGATGTAACGCTCACCGTATTTTACAAGCAAATGCCCTCGTTGGGCACTTAACGAAAAGCCGTGAAGCGCCGAAAAAAGCGCATCACGGCTTATTTAAACAATAGCTCCGAACTAGCGGACTAGCGAATAATGTAGTCGTCCTTGCGGACAGGAGTGCCGTTTACTGTGGCGAGAGGGCCGGAGAAGCCGAGCGTTAGAGCAAGCTCGTCCCGCTTTCTTGTCGTATAACGGACGCTGACACCTTTAGCTTCCGTTCCGCTCTCCTGGACGGTCGGCTGGAACAGCGCTTGCCGAGTCTGTGCCGCGGCGGCAAACTGGGCCAAATTGTTAATGCCGAACCGGGCCGCTTCTTCCGCGGACATAGCTTCCATAACGACTCCGTTCAAGCCGTCGACCAGCGGACTGGCGATGGAGAAGCGGTCTGAGCGCTCTTCCGCCGTGAACGGGTTCATCAAGTGAAAAACGATGTATATACGGCCAACCTTCCCGCAGCCGCTGCGTTCGGCAAATGTCCAATCTCCCTTGGGCAGACAGCCGATAAGCCCCGGATGAGCCGCCGTATCCTCGGCCGGGACCGCCCACAGCTGAATCGCGGTATCTTGATGCAGGAGAACTTCGCCGTAATTGCTGGCGTGACGGTCGTCGCCTTCCTTGTATTTGGCTCCCGGATGGAAGAAGAACGCCTGATTCACGCCTTCCTGGGCTGCCGGGTCCGTCAGCGGCAGCGTAATGTCCCAGCGCTGCTGCTCGTTATCGAATTCCTCGCGGCGCTCCCAGATGCCTCCTGCGGCATAGTCCGGCGTTATATACGCGTACGTATGCGCTTCTTCCTGCACCTGGCTGTTCGCTCCGGCGAAACGGATTTTCCGCTTCAGCTCCTCCGCTCCGCTGCGTTCTACGCCCCGTTTATACATGCTCTCCGGGATTTGGTACGTGTACAAATACGCTCCTTCCAATCGGGTAATGACAGAAGGCTGCGGAAAGTCGCCGAATTGGATATAATCGAGCAAGGTGTTATTATCCTTCGGCCCGTCATGGGGCCATTGCCTGGATTGCGCTCCGACCCATGCGCCCTTCAGGTAGACATCGGCGCGCAGGCTCCACAGATGCTCCAGCATGGCCGTAACCGTCTCGCGAACCGCAGAATCGTCTACAACCTGCCACACGCAGGTAAACGACTGAATCCAGTGCCAATGCCACGGCAATGCGCCATATTCCTTGAAGCCGAAAGTGCGGATATGCTCCAGCTGCTGTTTGGCGAAGCGCAGTCCTTGTCCGAGCAGCTCCTGATCGTCGAATTGATGCCCGAGCAGCAGCTTGAGCGACGTGTGCTTGGCTTCATGATGATGGATTTGCTCCAGCTGCTGACGGTACACGCTGCTTTGATACATATGAACAATTGCGATATTCAGCTCGCTCTTCAGCTCCAGAGGGAGTACGTCCTGATATTGGTTATAAAATAAGATGATTAAGCAGCCCATCAGCTCCACGGGAAGTCCGCTTGGCTTCGCCGCAGCCGGGTCGCTGCCGAGATTCAGCGGCCAATGGCCGTACATCGGATGCTCCGGATGCTGCACTTGCAGGCTCAGCACTCTACTGATCATGCCGGAGGCAAGCTTCAGCGCATTTTGGCGTTCGGTTTCGCCGAGTTCGGGACATGTCCCCGGATCTGAGCAATAAGCAAACAAATGAATGGCGTAGTAGAAGTTATCGCGCACATCGTTATGGAACCAGAAGCCGCTCGGCAGGAGGGGCAGCTCCAGCGCTTTGTTGGCGGCCAGTTTGCGGATGGCGTTGCGTCTTTCTATAAAAGCTTGAGAATAGGTGGTCATGTGATGTCCTCCGTTTTAGTCGATGCAAAATTAACTCTTTAAACGTTTCATCCCTACCCTTTAGTGTAGCGTCATCGGAGGGGAAGTCAACTGCAAGCCAAATTTTTTGGATGAATTTGAAGGGGGCGAACGGCAGCCTGACGTCTTATACTTAGAACAACATGCAAAGGCGGTGAAACGATGGAGCAATTGACGGATGAGCAGTTGGTCGACCAGATCCGTCAAGGCGATGAAGAAGCCTACCGCTTCTTAATCGAGCGGCATAAGCATTACATTTATACCCTCGTATATCGCATGGTCGAGCATCGCGAAACCGCCGAAGATTTGACGCAGGAAATTTTCATTAAACTGTACCGGTCGCTGGTTCATTTTCGGGGGGACGCCAAGTTTACAACTTGGGTATACCGCTTAACGGTCAATTTGGTTACGGATTACCGCCGTTCGCAGCGCCGCAAGCCGTACGAAGCGATTTTGGATAAAGTCAAGGGCTGGTTCGGCAACCGTATGGAAGAGCCGGAAGCCGCGGCGCTGCAAAAAGAAGAGCAGCAGACGATGCTGCGGCTGTTATCCGAGCTTCCCGACAAATATAGACTGATTCTTTATTTGTATCATTACAAGCAGCTCAGCTATCAGGAGATTGCCGAAGCGACGCAGCTTCCGCTCAAAACCATCGAAACCAGACTGTATCGGGGCAAGGCGCTGCTCAAACAAAAATGGCAGGAGGTACGCTACAATGAACAAACATCATCTGCATCCGGACGACCGCGCTCTTCAACAATTTCTAAATAATGCTTGCTCCGAGCTGGAGCTGAAAAAAATCGGACGGCATATTCAATCCTGTCCGGTCTGCCGGACCCGACTTCGCGCGTATCTCGATATGGAATCGCTTCTTGATTCGCTGCCGCTTCTCCACGCTTCGCCCGGCCTTGAAGATCGGGTGATGCAAGCTATTGCCGCCCCGCCGCGAGCCGCAAGCGGGCAGCCGGAAGCCCGTCCGGCAAGCGCACGGAAGCCGCGATGGCGCGCCGAGCTGCTGCACGGACTGGTGGCTGCTGCAGCCACTTACTTGTTCGTGTCCTCCGGCGTCCTAGGCAAAATCATTTCCATTAACGCCGAGCAATGGGGCGCCGACGTGCAGAGCAAGGTCGCCGCAGTCGAATGGATCGTGCAGCGGCTCTCAAGCTGATCGGGTTCGGATGTAACAGCCGCTCTGAGCTTAACGTATATTTCCGCAAAACAAACTGTGTAATGAATGGAGGTCAATTCTAGATGGAAGAACAACGCAAAGAACCTATTGCAAATGAAGAAGAGAGAGAAGACGAATTTTTGCGGGAGCGGATGGAACGATGGAACCAGCCTCACTCAAACCGCCAACCGCCGTTTGATCCGTTTCGGATAGCGCCGCGCAAGAGCAAAATCGTCGCCTGTCTGTTATCTTTCCTGATCCCCGGAACCGGCCAGCTGTATCTCGGTCTCATGCAGCGGGGCATGATGATTATGCTGCTGCTTATATTGGATATATTCGCTATCGTTTTTTTTGCTACAAGCTCCAGTACCAGCATTCCGCTGATCGTGCTGTTTTCCTTGTTCGTGCCGGTCATTTATTTTTACAACATTTTCGATGCGCTGCAGCAAACCGACAAGGTGAACGGGCAATGGGGAGGCTTATACTCCGATTCCTTCGGCGAGCCGGGAGGGAACGGAGGATTGACGGGACGCAAGTGGCCGAAGGGGAGCACGCTCGGTTACCTGCTCATTATCGGCGGCGTCTTTCTATTTCTCGTCAGCAGCAAGCCGGAGTGGCTTAACCGGATTTTCGATCTCCTAGGTTCCTCGATCGGCGCGGTCATTTTGATCGTCGTAGGAGTCGTGCTGTTTTTGCGGGAATCGACTAAAAAATAAAGCGTCCGGCAAAGCGGACCAAGGTAGAGAGGAGACATGATGTATGCATAAAGCAGGCCGTTATACAGCCGCTCTTCTCCTAGTCGCCGTCGGCGCTTCGGTTATTGCGGATCAATATGCGGGGTCGCATTGGACCGATATGCTGATTCAGTGGTGGCCGGTGCTGTTTGTGGCGCTCGGAATCGAGTACATTTTATTTAATATGAAATACGGAGAGAGCGAAAAACAGCTGAAGCTCGATATTGGAGGAGTCGTCTTCGCCGTGGTGATTTCGGCGCTGGTGATAGGCAGCACGCAGTCGGCTTCCGCCTTGCGCAACTGGTTCGGCCATTTTGATCTGGGCGTTGCCATGAACTCTATTACGAAGGGAGAAAGCCGCAAGTTTGATAAGGGCGTCACGGAGATTCCCATTGACGCGGGGGTCAACCGCATCGTCGTGAAAAATCCTTCCGGAGGAAATATCGTCCTCCAACAGGGAACCGCTGACGAGCTGCAAATTCAGTCTATCGTATACGTAGCGCTGGAGGATGAGCAGGAGGCCGGACGTATCGCGGAGCAAACCCGGCTGGAGCACAGCGTCGGCGGCGGCACGCTCACGATCAAGGCGGAAGGCAATACGGCGGTTAGCGGGTTTTGGCAGCAGTTTTTGGTGAGGACGGATCTGGTGATCAGCGTTCCGCCGCATGCCGACGTCGATATGAATGTTGAATCATCCAACGGGCAAATAACGGCCGGGCAGCTGAAATTCCCTAAGGAATTCAAGGCCAACACGACGAACGGGACCATTCAGCTTTCTTCGCTGGAAGCGCTCAAAGTAGATCTGGAATCAACGAATGCCCGCATCGTCATAACGGATAGCATAGGAAAATTGCGGGCCGAGACGACCAACGGCGAGATTCAGGTAACAGGCCATCAAGGGGATGTGGAGCTGGAGTCGACCAACGGCGGCTTGACCTTAAGCCAAGTGAGCGGCAGTATGGACGTCGAGACGACGAACGGCAACATTCAAATCAGCGAGGCGCCTCAAGCCGTCAAAGCCCGTACGACCAACGGGTCGGTGGAAGTAAGCGCTCATAAGGTTGACGGAGATTGGAGCGTGGAAACAAGTCATGGCGATATCCGGTTAGAACTTCCTTCCGCAGGGGATTATACCGTTAAAGGCTCCGGCGAAAACGGAAGCATCCGCTCGGAGCTGCCGCTGGATATAGGCAAAAAATCGGTGAACGGCACTGTCGGCAGCGGCAAAAATAAAATTCAGATTGACACGAAAGGGTCCATTTCGATCCGAAGATCCAGCTGATCCTTTCGGCGATTTCCCCGGGTGAAAGGGCCCTTATGGATTGACAAACCGCTTCCGAGCCGCATAGAATAGATTGATACTCTTTTCTCGGATTAGGCGGTGAGACAGCATGGATGAACGATTGGAGCAAGCGTTGCAAAAGTTAAGGCAGTTGGGCGTGCGCATGACCCCGCAAAGACATGCCATTCTCGCCTATTTATTGAATACGATGAGCCATCCTACGGCGGATGAGATTTATAAAGCGCTAGCTCCGCAATTTCCAAGCATGAGCGTAGCGACGGTCTATAATAATCTGAAGGTGTTTATCGAAGTCGGATTGGTCAGGGAAATGACGTACGGAGATCATTCCAGCCGCTTCGATGCGGATATGTCCGATCATTATCATGCTTTGTGCGAGGAATGCGGCAAACTGGTCGATTTCGCTTACAAGCCGCTTGACGATCTGGAGAAGACGGCCGGACAGGAGACGGGCTTTCTTGTCAAAAGCCATCGTGTGGAAGTGTACGGTATATGCGCGGAATGCGCTACGGCGAAGCGGGCGTAACAATTGCGTGGAATGGCGCGCGGCAAATAAGGTATAATGGACGTGCTTAGGCTAACTTGTCTGACAAGTGGCTTTTCGCACGTCTTTTTTGTTAATATAATACAGAGATTACTAGAGTCAACATGGGAGTGAAGTAATGGAACTCGATAATAGGACTTACAGATCTAAGCGAAGAAAGTCGAAAAAATGGCGCGTTTGGACACTGCTGTCCGCTATCCTGCTCGGAGCCGCGGCTGTATGGTTTTGGGATGAATACGTCCCTACCGGCAAGCATGAGGACCCTTCCTTTGACGGTATGGGTAAGCCTATTTTCTATCAAGGGAGCATGCTCGACAAGCCGGCGCAGGGCCAGGCGGAGAGCCTGAAGCTGCCCTTCGACATTGTGAAGGAACTGGTGGACCCGACGATGATTTACGAGGCGGCCAGCGATTCTACTATCATAACGACTCAGGACAAAGTGGTGCGCCTCAGAACCAGTCAATTGACGGGACTGATGAACGAGAAGCCTTTCAACCTTAAATTTCCTTTGGAGAAGATAGACGGGACTTTATATTTGCCTATGGAACCGCTCAAGCAGCTGTACCGGATCGAGCTGAGAGAGTCGGCCGATACCGGGGCCGTAATAATGGCTAAGGAAGGCGATGCCATCCGCTGGGCAGGGGCGGCTTCCTACCCGGATAAGCCGGATAAAACCGTCGCCATGCGCAAAGAGCCTTCGATCAAATCTCCCATTCTCGCCGATTTAAAGCAAGGAGAGGAAGTGATGATCTGGTCGGAGGACGCCGAATGGTATCGGGTACAGCTCAAGAACGGGTATTTAGGCTACGTTAAGAAAGGGCAGCTTGCGTCTGAACGGACGGAGACGATTCCGAAGGATGAGCAGCCTCCTAGCTTTGTGCCTCCGAAACTGGCCGGGGGGAAGATCAACATGACGTGGGAGCAGGTAGCCGGCCCCAAAAATCCGGATACGAGCAAAATTCCGGCGATGCCCGGACTTAACGTCGTAAGCCCTACCTGGTTTCATCTTGACGACGCCGAGGGCAACTTGAAGAACCTGGCTGACCCGGCTTACGTCAAATGGGCGCATAATCAAAACTATCAAGTATGGGCGCTCTTCGATAACGGATTCGAGCCTAAGCAGACCTCGGAGGCCTTATCCTCCTACGACAAAAGAATGAAGATGATCAAGCAGCTTCTCAGCTATGCGCAGCTGTACTCTTTGCAAGGAATCAACATTGATTTCGAGAACGTCAATACGAAGGACAAAGACAATCTCGTCCAATTCGTGCGTGAAATGGTTCCTTTAATGCACGAGCAGGGGCTTGTCGTCTCGATGGACGTGACCCCGAAGTCGGGGAGCGAGATGTGGTCGGCATTCTATGACCGCAAAGCACTTATCGAATCTTTGGATTATATGATGATTATGGCATACGACGAATTTTGGGCGAGCAGTCCGACGGCCGGCTCGGTCGCATCGCTGCCGTGGGTCGAGAAGAACGTCGTGAAGCTGATGCAAGAGGATAACATTCCCGCCGACAAACTTATTCTCGGAGTTCCTTTCTACACCCGAATATGGACGGAGGAGACGGTGAACGGCAAGAAGAAGGTCAGCTCGCGCGCGGTGTACATGGACAATCCGCAGAAAGTGATCAAGGAAAAGAACCTTACCCCGGTATTTTTGCCGGAAGCGGGACAAAATTATGTGGAGTATAAAGACGGGGACAAACTGATCAAAATATGGATCGAAGACGAGGTTTCCATGAAAGCGCGCATGGACCTTGTGAAGAAGTATAAGCTGGCAGGCGTCGCTTCCTGGAGAAGGGGCTACGAAAACCCGGCCATCTGGGAGCTTATCCGTACTTCATTGGCCCAATGAGCAGGCTGTTGACACAGCTTTGCGGCATACCAAAAAAACTGGCCTCTTTCACTGCCGTCAAGGCGGGAGAGAGCCAGTTTTTTTGTTGTTTAGGAAATGATGCGCAGCCATTTCCTGTGGATATCCGGGGGCTTCCCCCGAAAGTAATGTCTAGCCATAGAACGATCCCGGCGGATTGGTTAGACGCCGATCCAGCCGAAGCTGGATGCGGACGGAATAAGCTTCAGAGCATCACGTCACTTTGGGGGGATTTGTTCCATTCGCCGGCGTTCGGCGGCCGTAGAGGGGGATGGCCGAACGGCTATCCGTTTACATTGGCGTTGGCTTTTGCAGTCGGATCGTGAGCGGGGTCGAGAGACAGGATCGTTTTGCAGAACATGCAGCGGTCGGTTTTGCCGAGAATTTTGGTTTGTTTCCCGCATTCCGGACATTCCACGACAGTCGTGCTGGTGGACATCATCCCCGCCCAGAAGTAGACGGCCATACTGGCCAGCATCGAGATAGCGCCGAGCACCATAAATACGCCCGCCATAATTTTCCCGAACGTTCCCCAGTTAAAAACGATCCCTGCGAGTCCGACAATCATCAGCAGCATACCCCCTAAAGTAAGCAGCAGCCCCCAGAGTCTGAACTCATTGACTTTACTGGATTTTAACCTCAACATTGGTCACTTCTTTCTTGTAATATAAATTGTGATATTTGTCACGAATGCGATGCAGGAGAAAGACCCGCATTTGTAGAAATAAGATGCATCATGGAATGGACTATAGGAGGCTGCAGCGATGAATGCCCTAAAGGAACAACGGGTTGCTACGCTCCGGGATGATGACGCGGTTATCAGCATATTGGCGGTGGATAATCCGTCGATGTTTTCTGCGGTTACGGACGGATTCGATCTCCTGCTGCTTGTCGTTACCGACGAAGACCAGCGAACAAACCAACAGTATCATTATATAAAAGACAACTGTCGTATACAAGAAAGATGGCTAAGCATTTCCGAACTAAGCCGGCTTATTGTGCACGGAGAGCATCGCAACCTCATTTACTGGATCTTAAAAGGAGAGATTCTTCTGGATAAGAATACGTATTTGGAAGGCTTGCGGCATCGGATGCTGGAGTTTCCTCCGGATATGCGCGAACATAAACTATTGATCGAGTTCGCCCGTTTTCTGCGGAGATATTTGGACAGCAAGGAGTATGTACTGTACGACCATTTGCTTGATGCGTATAACGATATCCTTGAAGCTCTGCATCATTGGGCGCGGATCGTCATTATCGAGGCGGGCATCCATCCCGAGATTACCGTCTGGCGGCAGGTCAAGAACATCAATCCAGGCGTATACAAGCTGTATGAGGAGCTGACGTTAAGCAACGAGACGCTGAAGCAAAGAGTTCAACTCGTGCTGCTTGCCTGTGAGTTCTCCGTCATGTCCAAGATGGAGCGCTGCTGCAAACCGCTGCTCGATGTATTGTCAAGCCGCGAGGAAGCTTGGAGCCTGCAGGAGCTTCAGCAGATCGACAAGCTGTCCGACATTCAGTTCGAGCTTCCGCTTATTCTGAATAAGCTGGTCAAAAAATCGTTGACCAAAGAGATCATTTATACCGTGGATGAGCAGGTGTCTACGTTTGAGATCCGCTATCTGAACAGCTGAATCGGGAAAGAGATAAGGAACGGGAAGCGACAATATCTTTTTTTTCTGATATAATAAAGTGAATTGAATAGCCACTAGGGGAGCCCTATTATGCGGGGCTGAGATAAGGAAGCCGTTCCTTGACCCTTGGAACCTGATACGGCATGTTGCATTAACATGCTTCTGGATGATACCAGCGTAGGGAAGTGGACGAACGTAACGATGCCGACCGACGGCTTTCGTACAAAGTCAACCCTTGCGCGGGTTGGCTTTTTTGTTTGGAAAACGATGCGCAGCCGTTCATGTACGACGGAATTTGTTCTGTGCGTCATCAACTGCAGCGGAAAGCGGGGTGTCTCATCATGAAGCTGATTATTAACGGGGAACCGCGCGAGATCGCGGAGGTATCCTCTGTCGCCGATTTGCTGGTGTCGTTTAAGCTGGAGCAAAAAATATTGGTCATCGAGCTGAACCGGGAAATCGTGGAACGTTCCGCTTATGCGGATACGCTTTTGAAGGACGGCGACTCGCTTGAAATCGTCCATTTTGTAGGCGGAGGCTAATAAGCTATTGGCTTATCCGGCATCATTTAGATCATTATTATGGAGGCATTGATCATGAACGATATTTTGAAAATTGGACCTTATGAATTTAAATCCCGCTTGCTTTTGGGCACAGGGAAATTTTCCGCGCTCGATATTCAAAGTGAAGCGGTGCGAGCGTCGGAAGCGGAAATATTGACGTTCGCGATTCGCCGTCTGCCTATCGACAATCCGGAGGCGCCTAACTTTCTTGAAACGCTCGATCTGAAAAAATTCACGCTGCTCCCCAATACGGCCGGCGCTTTTACAGTAGATGAAGCCGTGCGAATAGCCAAACTGGCGAAAGCTTCCGGGTTGTGCGATATGATCAAAGTCGAAGTGATCGGTGATCCGAAAACGCTGCTGCCCGATCCGATAGGTACGCTGGAAGCGACCAAAATTTTGGTCGACTTGGGATTCATCGTTCTTCCGTATACTTCGGATGACCCTATTTTGGCGCGCAAGCTTCAAGAAGCGGGCGCTGCGGCGGTGATGCCGGGGGCATCGCCGATCGGCTCCGGCCAAGGCATTGCGAACCCGAACCAGCTGCGTTTTATTATCGAGGAAGCCAAAGTGCCTGTCATCGTGGACGCAGGAATCGGCGGGCCGGCCGATGCGGCGCTGGCGATGGAGCTCGGAGCGGATGGCGTTCTTCTTAACACGGCGGTAGCGGGAGCGCAAAATCCCGCGCTTATGGCGGAAGCGTTCAAGCATGCCGTCATCGCCGGCCGCAAAGGGTTTCAAGCCGGCCGCATTCCTAAAAAACGCTACGCGTCTGCCAGCAGCCCCGTAGAAGGTATGATTGAATAACAAAGCGAGGCATGCCTTGGATAAGGTGTGCCTTTTTTATTGTTTAGCGTGCCCAGAGGCACGCATCTTCTAGCCGGTGAAAATCCGGTCGCGGGAGGGGCCAAGCCCCCGCGTAGCTAGGATGCCTGCGTACGGCGAAATCTGTG
>NZ_JANYUY010000017.1 GCF_025060755.1 Paenibacillus doosanensis | reverse complement strand
AATATGGACTTAAAACGCTCTTGTAATCTGCATGCACATGAATGACGAACATCGGAAAGCCGTATGAGGGAAAACCTCACGTACGGTTTGATGAGGAGGGGCAGATTTCTCTGCCCTTTACTCTAGGGAAATGATGCGCAGCCATATCCTGTGGAAATCCGGGGTCTCCCCCGAAAGGAATGTCTACCCATAGAACGATCCCGGTGGATTGGTTAGACGCCGATCCAGCTGAAGCTGGATGCGGACGGAATAAGCTTCAGAGCATCACGTCACTTTTGAGGGATTTGTTCTTGATAGCCGCCCCTTGGTGTTCAGCAGAATGTTCAAGAAGCAAACCGGCCAATCCCCTGCCCGATACCGGTAAGAACAATGGGATAAGGGGGAATAACGGTAAAAACGCTGGACAAAAGGAAAGCGTTAACGGATATTATTATGCATAGAGATTTGTTTTTTTGAATTTGCCAGCCGATTCTCACAGGGGGTTGTTCCGTGAAGACCATGCAAGGAAAAATGTTCTCCGCGTTCGGATGGGTCGTGCTTCTCGCCATCATTCCCATTGCGTACAGTTCTTATTACTATTCGGCTAAAGTCATTGAACGCAACGCGACGTCCTATATTTCCGACAGGATTCAGGGGGTCAACGGCAACCTGCAATCGATGGTCGAGGAAGTCGATAACATCGCCAAGGCGATCGTTATCCGCGATGTGATTCACCAAAGCCTGCTCAGCCGCAAAGAAGCTCCGACGATCGAATGGTTTCAGGAGAAGAAAGAAGTGGAGGAGTTTCTCGGCTCGATGATCGCCTTCAAAAATTACGTGCAGCAGATCACCGTCATCGGCCGCGACGACACCGTGTTCTATACGGGGAACCGGATCGGAAACTCCGAATTCACAGCCTCGTTATGGGAGGACCCCCATATTCGCGAGAACAAACGGCATCTGCTGTACGATCCGTCGGGGAACGGAAGGATTCTGCTTGTTCGTCCCGTCCTGTCCGGCGGGGAGATGATCGGACTGTGCATCGTCCATTTCGATCCGAATCTGTTCAAGCAGGTATACGATATTGAACCGTTGTCAGAAACGGTCGTCTCGGTCATTGATGAAAGCGGAAACATTATCTACGATTCCAGATCCGAGCGAATTCATACGCAGCTTCAGGATAAGGAGACGCTGGCCTTATTGGCCGGAGCCGTGCCCGGCGAATGGAAGAGCAGCAAGATCGATATGGAAGGCCAGTCGTATCTGGCCGTGCAAACCCGATCGCAATATACCGGCTGGTCGACGATCGTCATGGTCCCGCTTCGCGTGCTGCTTAGCGAGGTGAACGGCATTAAGCTTCAAACGCTTACCCTGGCCATTGCCGTGCTGATCGCCGTGCTGCTTATTTCCCATGTGCTTTCCCGGCAAATCGCCAAAAATATTAAGCGGCTGCACAGCGCCATGAAGCTCGTCCGCGAAGGGCATATGAATGCGCGGCCGCGAATCAGGAACGAGGACGAAATCGGGCAGCTCAGCGAAATGTTCGTCTCGATGATGGATCATTTGCAGGAGCTGCTGCATACGGTCAAGACGCAAGAGCGGCAGCGGCGCGAAGCGGAATACAGGGCGCTGCAGGCGCAGATCAAGCCTCATTTCCTGTACAATACGCTGAACACGATCAAATATTTGGCCCGCATCCAGCACGCCCCCAATATCGAGGAAATTTCCGGATCGCTCATTGAGCTGATGCGGTTCGCCATCGATCCGAAGCGGGAGATGATCCCCGTTCGCGAGGAGCTGAAGCAGGTGGAGCATTATGTGCGAATCCAGCGGTACAAGTTTTTGGACCGGATCGCCGTCAATATCAACGCGGAGGAGGAGGCGCTGGATTGCCTCATCCCGAAGCTGATCGTGCAGCCTATCGTCGAAAATGCGATGAACCACGGCCTTGGCGCTCTGGACCGGGAAGGCACCGTATCGATCCGGATTTATTGCGACGCATCGAAGCTGCTGAAGCTGAGCGTTACGGACGACGGGATCGGCATGCAGCCGGAGCTGCTTCAGGCGATAAGCACCAACGCCGCGCGGGCGGAATCCGATTCGGCCGGAGGCATAGGATTAAGCAACATACGGGAACGGCTGCAGCTGGCCTTCGGAGAGCCTTACGGACTTACCGTGTACAGTCAGGCGGGAGCTTTTACGACCGTGGAAATTACGATTCCCCAAGTAAGGAAGGTGCGTAGCGATGTTGTTGAAAGTTATAGCGGTTGACGACGAGCTGCTCGTTCGAAATCATTTAAGGTCGCTTATCGATTGGGAGCAGTTCGGCTTTACGCTATGCGGCGAAGCGGGAGACGGCGCCGAAGCGCTGGAGCTTGTCCGGGACACGGCCCCGCATCTGGCTATCGTCGATATGAATATGCCGGGAATGGACGGCGTGGAGCTGATCCGGCAATTATCCGAACGCTGCCCGGAGCTGCGGATGATTGCCCTCAGCAGCTATGATTCGTATGAATACGTTCGGGGGTCGCTGCATTTCGGCGCCGTCGATTATTTGCTCAAGCACCGGCTGTCTCCGGAGACGCTCGTCCAGGTTTTAAGCAAGGTGAAAGAGAAGGTGCGGGTCGAGCTTAAGCAGCAAACCGACCGCGAGCGGGAGCGGCTCAAATGGGAAGCGGCGGTGCCCGCCGTCAATCAAAGCTATTTGAAGGAGTTGTTAATCGGCGCCGGCGCGGCCGACGAGAGCAAGTATGTCGAGCATTTCCGGGACCTGCCTTACGGAAGGGACAGCCAGCGGCATGTGCTGCTGCTCATGAAGCTGATGAATTTCGAGGAGCTGCATATGCGAATGAACGAGCAGGAGCTGACCCTATTCATCCGTTCGGTTACCGATATGACGCTGCAGATTATAGCCGACGCGGGCTGCGCGGTTTATTTGGAGAGAGGCACGTTCGGCGTCCTGTTATCTATGGAGCATGGGCGCAGCGAGAATGAAATCCAGCAGCAGGTCGAAGGCAAGAAAGCACGCTTGAAAAAATCGCTTGAGCTGTATTTTAATTGCTCCGTGCTGTTTGTGCAGACGGGGATATTCCGCACCCTTGCGGCCATCTCGGCGCAATATGTCCGGCTCCAGGGCAAGCTGGACGAGCTGCAGGGGCATACGCCGAAGGCGGAGCGAGCGGAACGGGCTGTCGTCTCGTATGTGACGATAAGCCAGGAGAAAGAGCTGCTCGCGGCCGCGGAAGCTTGCGACGCCGAGGAGCTGTCGCGAATCGTGCGGGATGTCGCCCAAGCTTGCGACGCGGACAGGGCGGCGTATCCCCGCGGGATTGCGCGCGCCGGGGCGGAGCTGATGCATCTGGCGGTCAAGATTGCGCAAAAAGCCGGAATCGAATCGGAGTGGATCGTCCGGGAGCTGAGCGGCGGTCCTGCGGACCCCAAGGATGGGGCGGAGCTGGAGAGTACGTACCAAGCCTTGTTCGCCAAGCTGGCCGAAGCTCTGAGCGCAGTCCAAACCTCAGCCCGATATTCCCGGTATGTCGCCCAGGCCATTCGGAGAATCCAGCAAAACTATAGACAAGGGATTACGCTGGAGGAAACGGCGGAGCAGTTGGGTATAACGCCGTCTTACCTCAGCAGGCTGTTTAAGGAAGAGCATGGAATGACCTTCACCGAGTATTTGACGGCGTACCGGATCGACAGAAGCGCCCAGCTCATTCGCACGAGAGCCTGCTCCGTGAAGGAAATTTATCATTTGGTCGGCTTTAACAGCTACAGCTATTTTATTAAAGTGTTCAAGGAGCATATCGGAGAGACGCCTCACGTCTATGCGGGCAAGTACGGGAAGTAGTATTGCAATAATTTGATGTTTATTATAAAAATATGATACGATGCCGCGGCGTTGCGCATTTTATAATAATTTCAGTTCGGAAAACAAAAAGAAAAAGGGGCTGAAATGGATATGAATCGAATGAAAACGCTGTCAACTTCGTTTATGGCCGTCGTGGCATTTTCCTCACTGCTGGCCGGATGCTCGTCGGGGGATCAAGGCGCTGCGAAGCAGCCGTCCGCCGCCGGAGGCGATGCCGGTTCCGTATTGAACGCGAGCGGATTCCCGATCGTCAACTCCGAGGTGTCGATGCGGGTGTTCGGCTGCAAGGACCCGAACCAAGCGGCATGGAAAGATGTATTGGTGCTGAAGGAGTACGAGAAGAAAAGCGGCATCAAAATGGTGTATGAAGAGACGCCGACGCAAGGCTGCGCAGAGAAACGAAACCTGTTGTTCGCGTCCAATGAATTGCCCGACGTCTTCCTGAGGGCGGATCTAAGCAATACCGACATTTCCAAATACGGGATGCAGGAGCAAATGCTGATCCCCTTGGAAGGGCTGATCGATAAATACGCGCCCAACTTGAAAAAGCTGTTCGACCAATACCCCGAAGCCAAAAAATCGGTTACGGCGACCGACGGGCATATTTACTCGCTGCCGGTGCTGCGCCTTCAGGCGGCAGGCCGGGGAGATAAAATCTGGATCAATCAAGACTGGCTGACGAAGCTGAATTTGAAAGAGCCTACGAATATCGACGAGCTGCTCACGGTGCTGCGCGCCTTCCGCGACCAGGACCCTAACGGCAACGGCAAGAAGGACGAGATTCCGCTCGGACTTCGCGATCCGGGGATGGTATTCACCACCTTCGCAGGCTCGTTCGGCTTGGATCATCAGCTCGGAACGAACGCCAATATCGACGGCGGCAAAGTCAAGCTGTGGGTCGGCGACGACAGATACAAGGAGCTTCTGATGTTTCTGAATAAGCTGTATGCCGAAAAGCTGCTGTATGCGGACTTTTATTCGCAGGACCTGCCGAAATGGCGCAGCAACTTGTCGCAAGCGTTGTACGGCATGTTCTTTATTTACGCATCCGACCCGTTCACCAAGGTCGAAAATCAATTTGCCGGCATGGCTCCCGTCAAAGGGCCGCACGGCGACCAAATGCTCAGCACGGGCAGCCCGCTGGCATCGCCGATCGGCACCTTCGCTATTACCAATGTCAACAAAAATCCGGAAGCGGCGATCCGCTGGGTCGATTACTTCTATAGCGAAGAGGGAAGCCGCTTTTTCAACTACGGGGTGGAAGGGCAGACTTATTCGATGCAAAGCGGCAAGCCCGTGCTCGCCGACAGCATCAAGAACGATCCCCGCGGCATGATGGCCGCTTTGGGGCAGGTCAATCTGGTTCCGGGCGGCGGTTTCCCTACGATCATTGTCGACGATATCGTGTTAAGCGAGAGAACGAAGGAAGTATCCGCCGTTTCCGAGCCGTTCACGTCCAAAATGATGTACGGCGCTCCGATCTTCGATCAAGAGGCGACCGACACGATTGTGCCGATCAAAGCCGATCTCGATAAATTCGTCCAGGAGTCGGCCATCAAATTTATTTTAGGCGAAATGAGCTTTGACAAATGGGACGAATATACGGCGACGCTGAAAAAAATGAAAATCGATCAGCTGGAACAGGCATACCAAAAAGCCTTCGATGCCATGAATAAGTCTTAGGAGCGTGATTGTTCATGAAATCGCAGGTCATCATGTCGACGGCGGCGGGCACGGCTCGCCGCCGTCTATGGAAACGAGTGCACGCCAAGTACGAATTTTACATTATGCTGTCCATCCCCGTCATCTGGTACATTGTGTTTAAATACGTTCCAATGTACGGCATTCAGATCGCCTTTAAGGATTTTTCCGCAAGCCGCGGGATGATGGCCAGCCCCTGGGCGGGACTCAAGCATTTCGAACGGTTTTTCGAATCGTCGTATTTCTGGGAGCTGCTGTGGAACACCCTTTCGCTGAGCGTCTACTCGCTATTGGTAGGCTTCCCGTTACCCATTCTGCTTGCTTTGCTGATTTATGAAATCCGCTTTCTGCGGCTGAAGAAGTGGGTTCAGAACGCGACGTATATTCCTCACTTCTTATCCTTGGTCGTAATCGTCGGCATGCTGAACGTGTTTCTGGATGCCGACACCGGCAAGGTGAATCAGCTGCTCGCTCTGTTCGGCGCCGATCCGGTGCCGTTCATGCGCAAAGCGGAATGGTTCCAAACGGTATTCGTCTCCTCCGATGTGTGGCAGCATATGGGATGGGGCTCGATCATTTACTTGGCGGCGCTAAGCGGCATCGATCCGACCTTGTACGAAGCGGCCAAAATGGACGGGGCTACGCGGCTGCAGCGGCTTATGAACATTTCGCTGCCGGGGCTATTGCCGACGATTATTATTATGTTTATTTTGCAAATCGGACATTTGATGGATGTCGGCTTTGAGAAAGCGCTGCTGATGCAAAATCCCGTGAATGCGAGCAAAGGCGAAATTTTGGCAACGTTCGTGTATAAAAACGGGATTCAGCAAGGCCAGTTCAGCTACACGGCGGCGGCGGGACTGTTCAATTCCGTGATCGATTTCGCGCTGCTGCTTGCCGTCAACACGTGGGCGCGCAAAAAAACAGAAACCAGCTTGTGGTAGGTGGTGATACGATGATGACGCTTCATGATTCCAAAGCGGTCCGCTCCCGGGACGACAAGCTCTTCGATACGATCGTCTGCCTCTTGGCCGTCATTGTGCTATTGATTGTGCTGTATCCGCTCTTATTTGTCGTCAGCGCATCCTTCAGCGATCCGGTTCGCGTGATCGAAGGAAAGATTTGGCTGCTTCCGCAGGGGCTCACCTTTGACGCCTATCTGCACGTATTCGAGAACGAATCGATCTGGAGCGGTTACCGCAATACGTTAATTTATACGCTCGCCGGGACGTTCATTAACATCGTGCTGACGATTTTGGCGGCGTATCCGCTTTCGCAGAGAGATTTGCCGGGACGCAAGACGCTGATGTTCCTGATCACGATCACGATGTTTTTCAGCGGGGGGCTGATTCCGACTTACCTCTTGATCAAGTCGCTCGGTATGATCAATACGATCTGGGCGCTGATTGTCCCCGGCGCGATTTCGACCTATAACCTTATCGTTATGCGGACATTTTTTCAGAACGGAGTGCCGTTCGAGCTGCAGGAATCGGCCTGGATGGACGGGGCGTCCAATTTCCGGCTGCTCTTTACGATCGTGCTCCCGCTGTCCATGCCGATTATCGCGGTGATGGTGCTGTTTTACGGCGTAGGCCACTGGAACGCCTATTTCAATGCGATGATCTACTTAAAAGACCGGGAGCTGTTCCCGCTTCAGCTGATTTTGCGCGAAATTCTCATTCTCAATCAGTCGGAAAATATGGGACTGGACGGAGCGGGGATGACCGAGCGGGTTATGATGGCTGAAAGCATCAAGTATTCGGTTATTATTATTTCCAGCCTTCCGGTTCTGCTCCTGTATCCTTTCGTGCAAAAATATTTCGTGCAAGGGGTTATGATCGGCTCGATCAAAGGCTAGCTATCAGGAAGAGACCGCCTCTCAAATTCATAAAGGGAAGGGAATACGGGGATGAATAAACCTAATCTATTATTGATTCAAACCGATCAGCAGACGGCCGAGACGCTGAGCTTGTACGGCAATCCGGCGCTCGCCACTCCGGCGCTGGAGGCGCTGGCGCAGCGGGGCGTTGTATTCGAGCAGGCGTTCTGCAACTATCCGGCTTGCTCGCCGTCGCGCTCCTCCATGTTTACCGGCCGCTATTGCTCGACCTTAAACCTTCACGCTAACCATATGCTGATCAATCCCGCCGAAACGACGCTGCCGCAGGTGCTGAAGCGATGCGGTTATCAGACGGCGATTATCGGCAAAAATCATGCTTTCATGAATCAAGCCGAGTCGTATTATCCGGGAGGCGTTCCGGAGCAGCCGAGCACGCTGCGCGAGGTATTCGATTATGTCCGGCTTGCGGATCACGGCCATATGGTGGACGGCTACCGCGACGACCCCGGCGCCAGAGCGGCGCATGAATGGGCTGTGAAGCATTGCTGGAGCAGTCCGCTCGGCCATGGCATCAATCCGGCTCCGGCGGAGAAATGCGGCACGTTTCTGCTCGGAGAAACGATGCTCGATTATTTGGAGAACGTGCGCGACGAATCGAAGCCGTTCTTCACGTGGCTGTCGTTTCCGGACCCGCACACGCCTTATCAAACGCCGGAGCCGTATGCGAGCATGATCGATCCGGCGGACGTGCCGATGCCTCCCGTCGATACGCTGGAGGGCAAACCGGAGCGGGTGAAGGTCGCTCACTTGATGGATGCTATGGATACGGCGGACGAAGCGCTGATCCGGCGCATTCGCGCGATTCACTACGGCATGATTCGCTTTATCGACGATATATTGGCGAAAATATTCGCCAAAATGGATGAGCTGGGGCTGACGGACAATACCGTAATTATGTTCACCTCCGACCACGGAGACTCGATGGGAGCGCATGGCGTTATCCAGAAGCATAACTTTTTTTACGATTCCTTTAATCATGTGCCGCTAATTATGTCCGTGCCCGGCTATTCGGGCCCGAAGCGGACGGCGCATCCCGTCGAGCTGATCGACATCATGCCGACGCTGCTTGAGCTGGCCGGCGCGCCGGTCCCACCGGGCTGCCAAGGAAGAAGCGTCGCGCCGTTTCTGCAAGGCGATCCGTCGTACATTCCGCGGGAGTTTGTCGTCATAGAGAGCGGGGAGCACGGAACGCCGGTGAAAGTGTCGGATATTACGCTGCGTCCGGAGCATCCGCTGGACGAACGGTATTTTGTCTGGTGCGCGTATGCGGACGCGTGGATCGGCAAAGGCAAGGCCATTCGCACGAACGATTGGAAGCTGTGCGTTTATGCCAACGGGGAGGGCGAGCTCTACGATTTGAAGCAGGACCCGCATGAGCTGGACAACCGGTTCGACGATCCCGCCTGCGCCGGGGTCCGCACGGATATGGAGCGCAAGCTGCTGCAATGGACGATGGACAAGGAAGACCGGCTGCCGTTAAACCATACCGTCAAAATCTCCATGCAATCGATGCGCGAAAAATATCATTGTTCATAGTATGGGAAGCCGGGGAATGATCCATTCGTAAGCTGTAAAAGATAGATAAAGAAACGAAAAACAGCAGCTTCAGCGATTGAATGCGCGAACATGCGATGAACAAGCAGCCGGTGTTTGTTCATCGCGCCGCTGGAAGAAAAAATGACGAACACCGTTCTTTACGAACGGTGTTCGTTGTCGTATAATGAGGTCAGCAAAAGCTGCAGTATAACGAATCATAAAGGAGCTGATCATGATGACATTCGTTTCACATAAACAACAACCGCGCATCGCTATTATCGGGGGAGGCCCAGGGGGACTGACCTTGGCTTTAATACTTCAGCGTCACGGCATTCCGTCTATCGTCTACGAACGCGAAGCGAGCGATACGAATCGGGAGAGAGGAGGATCGCTGGACATTCATGAGGATTCCGGGCAAATCGCGCTCCGCGAAGCGGGTCTGCTCGACCCGTTTTTGGCGGTCGCCCGGTTTGAAGGAGAGGATTTCCGGCTATTGGACAAATCGGGAACGCTCTATATGGATGAAAGGGCGGAGGAAGACGAGCAGGGAAGCCGGCCCGAGATCGACCGCGGCGAACTGTGCGATCTTCTGCTTCATGCGCTGGACCCCGGCCGCATCCGCTACGGCTGCAAGCTGACGGATGCGGCGCCGTTAACGGACGGACGATATGAGCTCCGCTTCGAGAACGGCCTTACGGACGTCGCGGATCTCGTCGTCGGCGCCGACGGAGCCTTCTCGCGGGTGCGTCCGCTGCTGACGGAGGCCAAGGCCGAGTATGCCGGCATCAGCTTCATCGAGCTGAACGTGGAGAATGCGGCCGCCGCTCATCCCGATCTCGCCGCATTGAACGCGCGGGGCAAGCTGTTCGCTTTGTCCGGCGGCCAAGCGATTCTGGCCCAGCTGAACGGAGACGGGCGGATTAAGGTGTATCTCGCCTTCAAGACGGATCGAGGCTGGCTCGATACATGCGGCATCCCGTTCGACCGGCCGGAGGAAGCGAAGCGGCAGCTTCTGGGCTATTTCGAAGACTGGGACGACTCGCTGAAAAATTACATCCGCTATGCCGGCAGCACGGTGCTCCCGAGACGGATTTATATGCTGCCGGTCGGCTTGCAGTGGCCGCATAAGCCCGGCGCGACGCTGATCGGAGACGCCGCGCATCTGATGTCTCCCTTCGCCGGCGAAGGGGTCAATCTGGCGATGCTGGACGCAGCGGAGCTGGCGCTAGCCATCGTCGAGCACAAGGATGTAAACCTGGCGACGGCCGCTTACGAGGCGAAGATGTTCGCATATTCGTCCCGTTCGGCAAAAGAATCGGCCGATAATTTGGAGCTTATTTTCGCGGACAATGCCGCGCAAAAGCTGAAAGAGCTGTTCGACCATTATTATGAACATACCGCTTCCTCCGAAGATTTACAAACGGGTGCGGACATGCTATAAGTGACTTATGGATACTTCAAACCGAAACATTGTCAGCCGCCGGTCAAGGCCGGCCAAGGAGCCGTTAAGCCGGGAAATTATCGTGAATACGGCCCTGATTTTATTGAAGAACGAAGGACCCGCAGGTCTGAGCATGCGCAAAGTAGCCAAGGCGCTCGATACGGGACCTTCCTCGTTATACGTCTATGTAGCCAACCTGGAGGAGCTATGCGCTTACGTTCTCGACGCGGGACTCGCCGCCATCGAGCGGCCCGACCCGGGCGAGGGGGACTGGAAAGCCCGTCTGTTCGATGCCGTATATGCCTATTTGAAGGTACTGTACGAAGCGCCCGGCCTCGCCGAGCTCGCGCTGACGACGATTCCTGTCGGCCCGCGTTCGCTCGAATTGACGGAGTACATTTTGCAAAGACTGTACGAAGGCGGCATCCGCGCCGCGGCTGCGGCGTGGGGAGTGGATTTGCTGCTGCTGTACGCCTCGTCCGTGGCCTTCGAGCAATCTTCGCGCGACCGCAAAGGGACGACCTTGAACCTGTTGGCCGCTTCGTACCGTTCCATCGACCCGCAGCGATATCCGCTGCTGGCGAGTCTTAAGGAAGAGATGCTGTCCGGCGGAGACGGCCCCGACGGCGGCAAGGAACGTTTCCGCTGGGGGTTCGAGTCGATTGTGCAGGGGATTCTCCGGCACAATGAATAGGTTGGACGCAAAAGGGGCTGTTCTTAACGGGGCAGCCTCGTTTGCGTGTTGTAGAGCCCGGCGAAAAAGCAGTCTTCGCTAAGCGAGGGCAATCTGGAGAAGCGTCAGCGTTCGCCTTACAACAGCGAGTGGAGACTTCTATCGACCGCAGGACACGAACCAATCACCACTCTTTTTATAAGTTAAGAAAAAGTTTATCTTTGCCCTGCTTTTTGTTAAATGAATTTCCTTATCCTATCTGTATAACAGGCAGGGAGGAATCATGATGAAGAAGTGGTTGTGGGCATGGATCGTCATCTTTGGACTAATAAGTTACGGAGCTTATCAGCTGAAACCGATCGTCGCCGGCGATAAACAGAAGCAGGCGGACGTTCAGACCGGGCAGGGAATTTCTCCGAAGAACGGCCGGACGATCAAAGTGGAAAGCAAACAAATCTACCAAGGAAATCTCATCTTGGTCAATAAAGATTATCCGGTGCATCAAGAAGGCGTTCAATCCGATATCGTGAAGCTGTCACAGCACAAAGAACTGGTGCAAGGGTACGGCTTACTCGACAACACGATCCGTTTGTCGCAAAGCGTGGCGCAGCGGTTTGAGTCGATGATCGATGCGGCCGCCAAAGACGGGGTGACCCATTTCTTGATCAGCAGCGGCTACCGGGATAAGAAAGAACAAGACGAGCTTTACCGGGAAATGGGAGCCGATTACGCACTGCCCGCAGGCTACAGCGAGCATAACTTGGGCTTGTCGCTGGATATCGGGTCGAGCCAGATGGAGATGAATCGCGCTCCCGAAGGAAAGTGGCTGGCGCAACATGCCTGGGCTTACGGGTTTATTCTGCGTTATCCGAAGGATAAAACGGAGATTACGGGCATCCAGTACGAGCCGTGGCATTTTCGCTATGTCGGGTTGCCGCACAGTGCGATTATGCAGGAGAAGCAGTTTACGCTGGAACAATATTTGGACTATCTGAAAACGCAGAAGACGATTACGGCGACGGTAGAGGGGAAGCGGTATGAAGTTTCTTACTATCCGGTGTCCCGAAACGCATCGATTCAGGTTCCGGCGGGCCGCCGCTACGAGCTGTCGGGGAACAACACGGACGGCGTCATCGTCACCGTATTTCCTTGACAGCTTGGAATGAATCGCCAAATGTGTTAACGGACGTCAAAATTTTGTACAATAGAATGGTTAACTTCATGCAAGGGATGGGTACATATGAAACGTATCACGATTTTAGTTGCGGATGACGAGAAGGAAATTGCCGATCTGATCGGCCTGCATTTGACCAAAGAGGGTTATCATGTCATTAAAGCGTCGGACGGGCAGGAAGCGCTGAAGGCCGTGCAGACGAATTCCGTCGACTTAGCGATTCTGGATATTATGATGCCCAGAGCGGATGGATATGAAGTGACGCGGCAAATTCGGGAACAGAGCCCCATGCCGATCATTTTCTTGAGCGCCAAGACGTCCGATTTCGATAAAATCGCGGGGCTGGTGAAGGGTGCGGACGATTATATGACCAAGCCTTTCAATCCGATGGAGCTGATCGCCCGCGTGAACGCGCAGCTGAGGCGTTCCATGCTGCTGAATCAGTTGTCGTCCGACGCCAAGCCCGTGCTGGAAGCGGGCGGGCTGGCGATTTTCCCCGACCAGCGCACGGTTACCTTATACGGCGAGCCGGTGGAGCTGACGCCCAAAGAATTTGACATTTTGTATTTGCTCGCCAGCTATCCGAAGAAGGTGTTCAGCGCGGAAAATATTTTTCAGCAGGTGTGGGGCGAAGACTACTACGAAGGCGGCAATACGGTTATGGTGCATATCCGGAAGCTGCGAAAAAAGCTGGAGGAAGACGAACGCAAGCAGAAGCTGATCAAAACCGTATGGGGGGTGGGGTATACGTTCAATGGCTAGCATGGTACGAAGCTTCCGTTCCAAAATGCTCGTATTATTGGGGCTGAGCATGCTGTTTTCGGGCCTCATTACTTTTTTGTTCTATAAGGTGCTTCAGCTTTATTACCACACGTTTGTCAAATTCGAAGAGCCGCTTGCGTATGTGCGTCTGTTTATAAATAAGGTCGGGGATATTAACTTTTTCTTACTGTTTTTTGTCCCGCTCGCGACCTTGTTTTTCTTTTTTTTGACCAAGCCCTACGCCATGTATTTTAATGAAATTTCGAGCGGTATTCGTCATCTCGCAAGCGGCGACTTTCAACAGCGGGTGCATATTCCGTCCGGGGACGAGTTCGAGGACATTGCGACGGACATCAATCTGGCCAGCGAGAAATTGCAGCAAGCCGTGGAAAGAGGCGACTTCGCGGAAACAAGCAAGGACCGGCTAGTCTTGAATTTGGCTCACGATCTGCGCACTCCGCTCACTTCCGTGATAGGCTACCTCGATTTTATTCTGAACGACGAGCAGTTGACCCGTGAGCAGGTCAGGCAGTATGCGGTGATTGCATTTCAAAAGTCGCAGCGGCTGGAGAAGCTGGTCGACGAGCTGTTCGAAATTACAAGAATGAATTACGGCATGCTGGCCTTCGAGAAAAAAACGATCGATCTCAGCGAGCTGCTGATCCAATTGAACGAGGAGCTGTACCCGATCTTCGAGAAGCATCGGCTCGAGACCCGGCTGAACGTGGCTCCGGGCTTGCTTGTGGCGGGCGACGGAGATTTGTTGGCCCGCGTCTTTGAGAATTTGCTGACCAACGCCGTCCGTTACGGAAGAGACGGCCGGTTTATCGATATGAACGCGCATCCGGACGCGGAGGCGGCCGTCGTTCAAGTGGTCAATTACGGCAGCCCTATTCCGCCGGAGGAGCTGCCGCATATTTTCGATATGTTCTATACCGGCGACAAGGCGCGCTCTCATCTAGAGGGCGGCACCGGTCTCGGGCTGTTCATTACGAAGAACATAGTGACGCAGCACGACGGAACGGTGGCAGCCGAAAGCAGCAAGCAGCGCACCATATTTGAAGTTCGTCTTCCGCGAATCCTGCCGTCCGACAATTAAGAAAAATTTTAAGTTTATCCTACTTCTTTTTAAACAGTTTTCGTTACCCTATCCATCAAGGGCAGAAAAAACTGGGAAAAGGAAGTAGGTTTTTTTGTTTTCATTTCTTGCCTGACGAACATGACGAAACAGAAAGCGGGGATGATTCGATGATTGCGAAGCGGCGACTCCGAAGCGATGCGGCGGCGGCTCTCTTGTTTCTTGCGCCGAGCGGGATCGGGTTTGCGCTGTTTTACCTGATTCCGTTTGCGATGGCCGTCTATGACTCCTTCATAAACGGTGCGGCTTCGAACCGGTTCGTCGGTTTGGAAAACTACCGCGAGCTGCTGATAAGCGGCTCCTTTCGGAAAGCGGCATCCAATACGTTTTATTTTACTATGATTAGCGTTCCGCCCATGGTGGGGCTGTCTCTGGGCTTGGCGCTGCTGATGAACCGGGATTTGTTCGCCCGAAACGGGCTGAGGACGGCTTATGTGCTCCCGCTGGTCGTTCCTGTAGCCTCGGTTGTGTTCGTCTGGCAAATGCTGCTCGATTGGAACGGCTCGCTGAACGCATGGCTGGGCCATCTGGGAATCGCCCGTGTGGATTGGATGAAAACCGACACGGCCCGTTATGCGATAGCCGCGGTCTCCTTGTGGAAGAACATCGGCTATAACATGATTATTTTTTTGGCGGGACTGCAGCAAATTCCGAAGGACTATTACGAAACGGCGCGTATGGAAGGGGCCGGCCGCTTCCGGCAGTTTCGCAGCATTACGCTCGTGTATGTGACGCCGACGATGTTTCTGGTCGTCATCATGTCCATCATAAATTCGTTTAAAGTGTTTCGCGAAGCGTATTTGATCGCGGGCGATTACCCGCATGACAGCATCTATATGCTGCAGCATTACATGAACAATATGTTCATGTCCATGGATATTCAGAAATTGACCGCGGCCGCGGCGTTAATGGCGGGCTGCATGCTGCTGCTGACGCTCGGGCTGTTCGCGCTCGAACGCCGGTTCCGGCAGTTTATCGATTAACCGAGGGGAAGGAAAGTCTATGCAGCGTACAGGACGAGGACGTTCGGGAATAGGGCAAAAGATGGCGATTACGTTCATCTTGGCCGTCATCGCGGCGGCGATGCTTATGCCCGTTATCATTACTTTTACCAATTCGCTCATGAGCGAGAAGGAAATCGGGATCAATTACGGCTGGATCGGCAAGATGAGCGACGCCTCCGCAGGCGGTACGAGCCGTTTCGTGAATATGAAGCTGCTGCCGGACAGAGTGACGCCGGAGCAGTATGCGAGCGTACTGGTTCTGAACGCAGGCTATCTGCGAATGTTCTGGAACTCCGTAGGGATGGCGCTGCCGATCGTCGCAGGACAGACGCTCGTCGGCGCGCTCGCTTCCTACGCCTTCGCCAAGCTGCACTTTCGCGGGCGGGACTCATTGTTTCTCTTGTATGTCTTGACGATGCTCATGCCGTTCCAAGTGACACTGGTACCCAATTATATCATGGCCGGCAAGCTGGGGCTGTTGAACAGTCCGTCCGCGATCATAGGGCCCGGGATTTTCGCCGCATTCGGGGTATTTATGCTCCGGCAATTCGCGCTGCATATTCCTTACTCCTATATCGAAGCGGCCAAGATGGACGGAGCCGGGCACCTGAGGATTTTCCGCTCGATTATGATGCCGATGATCAAGCCGGGTGTGGCCGCGCTCGCCGTGCTGCTGTTCGCGGATTATTGGAATATGGTGGAGCAGCCGCTTATTTTTCTGAGCGATCCTCTCAAGCAGCCGTTGTCCGTTTATTTATCGCAGGCGAACGAAGGAGAACGGGGGATCGCTTTCGCCGCGTCGATGCTGTACATGACCCCGATGGTGCTGCTGTTCTTCTATGCGGAAACGTACTTCATCGAAGGCATTCAGCTATCCGGGATCAAAGGATAATGCAAATACATACAGGAGGCGGAGGACGGGGAAATGGGACCGTACGAAGAGGCTGAAGCAAGCAGCCGCAGAAGAATCGTCCGAACGGCTTTCGGCCTGTTTATGGGGCTGCTGGCGCTGCTCACGTTATTCGGCAATACGCTGCAGTCGCTGGCTTTGCCGAAAGTAAGAACGGAAACGCCGATTCCGGGGAGTCTTACCTATACGCTGGAGGGAAGCGGGATATTGAAACCGGCGGTTCAAGTTCCGTTAACGAACTCTGCCGGCTGGAAGGCTGCGGCCGTTCATGTGAAGGAGGGGGAGCGCGTGAAGCAGGGACAGCTGCTGATCGCCTATGACAGCTCTGCCGCCGAACGGGAGCTGGAGGATGAAACGGCGCAGCGGGAAAAACAAAAGATCGATCTGCAGACGACGCGGGAACGCTTCATCGCGGCGGCTCAGGAGGGGGATGAGGCGAAGCGGCGGAGCGCAAGCCGCGATCTGGAGAAAGGCGTCATCGATCTGAGCGTGCAGGAACGCAAAATCAAGCAATGGACCGATATGCTGGCCAGCCAAAAGGAGCTGACCGCTCCGTTCGACGGGATCGTGACGAGAGTGAATGCGGTCGCAGGCTTAGCCTCCGCGGGAGAGCCGGATATCGTGCTGTCGAACGAAAGCCGGGGCTACCGGTTCGAGTTTGCAGCCGATGCGCTCTTGCTATCCAATCTGGGACTGGCTCCGGAAGACAGCATCCAAGTCGAAGTAACGGCGGCCGCGGACCGGCAGGCCGATATTATGGACGGGGTCGTTGCCGAGCTGGCGGATGCGGAACCGCGGGCGGACAGCCCGTCAAGCGGGGCAGGCGGCAAGAGCACAGCGGTCGCGCAGAAAACGGTGCGTGTGAACGTATCCGCTCCCGGGCTGAAAGGAGGTGAGCAGGCGCATGTCAAGATCGTCAAACGATCCGGCCGGGAAGGCATCAAGCTGGCTAACGGGGCTATCCGCCAAGACCGCGCAGACCCGTTTATTTATACGGTGGAAGAAAGAAAAGGAGCTTGGGGCAATGTGTTTATCGCGCGAAAGATTCCGATTCGCCCATTGGAAACGAATGGAATCGAAACGTTGATTGCGGAGGATGGCGTGAGCCGAAACGAGCAGATTATTGTGGAAAGCAGCGAGCCTCTTCAGGACGGCAACCGGGTACGGCTGCAGTGAGGAAGCACAAACTAAACGTTGAATAGAAAAGGGGAAATGTTGCGATGAGAAAACGACTGGAGCTTGTATTCATCTGCCTGCTGCTGACTGCGGCGACCGCATGCCAAGCAGGAGGCGGCAGAGAAACCGTTGGCCGGGAGAAGCCGAAATCGAAGGACGGCAAGACGATCGTCGCCTTATCTGTCAAAGAACAGACGGCTTACTACGAAGCGGCGGCGAAGAAGTTCAACGAAAAGCATCCGGACATCGAACTGCAAATCCATAGCTTTAAGCCGCCGGGCGAGAAATGGGGCGGAGGCGATATGGAAAAATATGCAAAGGCGACGAACACGGCCGTACTCTCGGGAAACGGCGCCGATCTGCTCGAAATGACGGACCTGCCCGTCGGCGCGTATGCGAATAAAAAGCTGCTTCTGAACTTGAACGACATGCTGGAGCAGGATCCATCGCTCAATAAGAGCGATCTGCAAACGAATATTTTGGATGCGTTGAAAATGAACGGAGGCTTATATACGATACCGGGCGGTTTCATGCTAAGAGCGTTCGTTGGGGATGGAAACGTGCTGAACAAGCCGGACGTGAAGATCGATGATGCCGGCTGGAGCTGGAAGGAATTTGAAGATACAGCCCGCAAGCTTGTGCAGAAGACGGGGAGCGGCAAGGACCGCCGCTATGCCTTGGCGGATGACCCGCCGGAAGTTATTCTGCAAGAATGGGTAGCGGACAGCTACGGAGAATTCATTGACCGCGCCTCCCGGAAAGCGAGCTTCGATTCTCCCGCGTTCACGGCATTGCTGCGGCAAATCAAACAATTATACGACGAGAAAATGATGACTTCCGAGCCGATCGACAACGGGAAGCAGCTATTTTACTCCGCGCGGTTTATGTCCCCGGACGACATCATCAATGAGCCTTACCGCGTCTTTACGAATCCCCGGCTTCTCCAAAAGCCGCATCCGGAAGGCTCATCCGGCGGAATCCGTATCATTCCCTTCAGTGAGCTGGCGATACAAGCCAACTCCCCGGTCAAAGAGGAAGCATGGGAGGTCATCGCCTTTTTGCTGTCCGAGGAAGCGCAGTCGCTTCCCGACAGGGAGGGATTTGCGCTGCTTAAATCGGTGAACGAGAAGAGGCTCGGCGAGATGCAGAAGCAAGTCCGGAACGGGTCGTATAAGCTCTCCACGGGTCAAACGGTCAAGGTGCCGGACGACTACTTCGCCCGATTCAAACAGTTTCTGAATACGGCCGGTCGTTACTCGGAGATGGATGTGAAGGTGCTGTCCATTATCTATGAGGAATCCGAAGCGTTCTTCGCCGGTCAAAAGTCCGCAGAGGACGTGGCCAAGCTGATCCAGAACCGGACGACCACCTATTTGAACGAATAAGACTCCAGATTGCCTCAGGCTGTCGCGGCTTAAAGCGGCAGCCTTTTTGGGGCGCTTAACGAGGTGGGCAGCCGAACGATCGTATTGACTTACACGCTAAGGGGCAGTATGTTGGACGATAGGGGTCGAAAAAAAGATAACGAATAGGAGAAAGCACAGAGTGGGGAAGCGTACGGGAACATTCAATAAGATTTACGCTTTGCAGCTGGTTACGATTTTTTTAGGATTCGTCATCTTCGGGTTTTCGGAAAATATTAAAGGACCGGCCATTCCGCGCATACAATTCGATTTTATGCTGAACGAATCGCAGCTGGGCACCTTATTATCCCTTAACGCCCTCGGCTATTTGATCGCCTGCTCCTTTACGGCTTATTTAACCAGAAAATGGGGCATTAAGCCGGTAACGGTGACGGCATTTGCGGTGATGGCCGTCTCGGGCGTATTTATTTTTTGCTCGCGCTATTATCCTATGTTCTCGGCTTCTTACTTCCTGATGTACATCGGAAACGGCATGCTGGAGATCGGCCTGGCCATTCTCGGCGCGCGCATTTTTGTGAAAAACACAGGGACGATGATGAATTTGTCCCATGGCTTCTACGGCCTCAGCTCGACGGTCGCCCCGCTGATCGCCACGGGACTGATGGAGGTTACGGTCTACGGCCATGCGTTGGACTGGCGCGGCATGTATCTCGTTATGCTGCTGTTGTCCGTGCTGCCGATGATTTCCGCATGGTTCAGCACGTTCCCCGGGGACGACATTCATCATGAAGAACGCGTGCCTTTGCAAGCTTTGCTCAAAGATCCGGTGCTATGGTTCATGGTCTTTATTTTGTCGTTCGGCGTCGTATCGGAGATGGCCGTCGGAGGATGGCTCGTGAACTTTCTGGAGAAAGCTTACGGCTGGGATACGGTTGCCGCTTCGGGGATGCTGTCCGCCTTTTTCTTATGCTTTGCGCTGGCGCGGCTGCTGCTGGGACCGTTAACCGATAAAATCGGGTTTATCTTATCGCTGATCCTGTTCTCGGGATTTTCGGCCGTCTGTACGTTTGCCGCCGTTTGGGGCGGAGAACCTTTCGCCTTTCTGTTCGCGGCATCCGGCGCAGGCATTGCCATGATCTATCCGACGGTTATGGCTTTCATAGCCAGAAGATATCCGAAGGGCAGCGATACGGCCATTACTTTTACGGTGACCCTTATGGGATTAGGCAGCGTGATCGGCAATTACGTGATCGGGGGCGTCATCGAAGCCGTCAAACGGCTTTTCGGCGCAGAATCGCAAACGGGGCTGCTCCGCGGGCTCCAGGCCGGATACGGCGTCATCGGCTTGTGCGCTGCGTTATGCGCGGTCAGCGGGATGATTTTATTCCGCTATTTGCTTAAGCGCAAAGAAATCATTTAGACTGCGGGACGGCGAGCTATTTCGAGGCTGTCGGCATAAAGCCGGCGGCCTCGTTCTCATTGCATTCGGCGGGCGGGCAAAAACAGGAAAGTTTCCATGCTTTATTTGCTCTTTTTCCAAGGCGGGCGCGCCTATATTCTTAGTAAAAGATAAGGCGCTTATCACAACCGAGGTACAACACGGAGCGCCTTGGAGGGAGATCCATCCAATTGAAACCGATCATTCAACTGCTGCATTTCGGCTATCATCAGGCGATGAGCTGCCTATTTCCCGTCGCTATCTTCGGTACCTTGGCAATTACTAGCGTCGTGCAGATCCCGTTCATACATCGTTACGATGCCATTTTACTTATACTGCTTGGAGTGCAGTTCTTCATGTACCGCAGCGGATTAGAGACAGGCGATGAAATCAAAGTGATCTGCGTATTTCACTTCATCGGGTTGGCGCTGGAAATATTCAAGGTGCGGATGGGCTCGTGGTCGTATCCGGAGCCTGCGTATACGAAGCTGCTCGGCGTCCCGCTCTACAGCGGATTTATGTACGCAAGCGTAGCCAGCTTTATGTGCCAGGTATGGCGGAGGCTGCGGATGGACATGACGGGCTGGCCCGGGTTCATGCCGTCGATGCTGTTGGGCGGAGCCATTTACTTCAATTTTTTCACGCATCATGTTATGCCGGATTTTCGCTGGTGGCTGACGGCGCTTGTATTTATCGTTTTCCGGAAAACATGGATCATCTATCGGGTGCGGACGATCGCTTATCGAATGCCTTTAACGCTCGCTTTTCTCATTGTCGGTTTTTTCATCTGGCTGGCTGAAAATGTGGCCACGTTTCTCGGGGCTTGGAAATATCCCGATCAATACCAAACATGGCATATCGTTAGTTTCGGCAAAATCAGCTCGTGGTTCCTGCTCGTCATTATTAGCGTCATCATCGTGGCCCAGCTCAAATATGTGAAAGCTCGCCGGGCTGCAAAGGATTCATGGTTCAGCAGCTTCATCTAGCTTGCTTGTCTTGGTGATCGTGAGGCGGCGAAGATGCGAACGCGTTGTCCTTATTCCTCACTTTTTGATCCGTTAATTGTATTTACGGCTTCCTGCGGAAAGGATTACTATTACATGGTAAGCCTTGGATCGAACAATACCTATTCGAAAGGAAGTAACGCAATGCTCATTCCAAGACCTGAATACCCGCGCCCGCAGTTCGTTCGCGAGGAATGGATCAATTTGAACGGATCATGGGAGTTTGAGATGGACTTTGGACGAACAGGCAGAGGACGCGACCTTCACCGGGCGGATCGGCTGCAGCAGTCGATCCTGGTCCCTTTCTGCCCGGAAAGCCCGTTATCGGGTATAGGATATACCGATTTCATGCCTGCCGTCTGGTACCGGAGGACCTTTACGCTGCCTAAGGACTGGTCGGGCAAGCGCGTTCTTTTGCATTTCGGCGCCGTCGATTACGAAACGGAAGTATGGGTTAACGGCGAATCGGCGGGTACGCACCGCGGCGGGTACAGCTCGTTTCAGCTCGATATTACGAAGCTGGTTCGAGAAGAAGGCGATAACGTCGTGACCGTATGCGCGGAGGACGATGTGCGAACGGGAAGGCAGCCGGGAGGCAAGCAAAGCGGGAAGTATCATTCATATAATTGTTACTACACGCGGACTACCGGCATTTGGCAAACCGTATGGCTGGAATGCGTTCCGGATTTCCGTCTCGACTCGTATCGAATCGTAACCGACCCTGCCAACGGTCAGGCCAATTTGGCGATCCGCTTGAAGGGAAGCTTCCGAAAGGGGCTGTCGCTGCGAATCGACGCGTATTACGACGGAAAGCTCGCAGGCAGCCGTACGGCGCAAATTAGCAGCCATCAGCTTCACACGCAAGTAGCGCTGGACGAGGTGCATCTGTGGGAGCCGGGGCAGGGCAGGCTGTACGATCTCTGTTTTACGCTGGAAGAGGATGGCCGTGCGATCGATCGAGTAACCAGTTATTTCGGCATGCGGGAGATTACGCTGACCGATAAAGCGGTATTGATTAACGGACGGACCGTATTTCAGCGTCTCGTGCTGGATCAGGGCTTTTATCCGGACGGGATTTATACGGCGCCGACCGACGAGGCGCTCCGCCGGGACATCGAGCTTGCGATGGATCTGGGGTTCAACGGAGCGCGGCTGCATGAGAAAATGTTCGAGCCCCGCTTCTTGTATTGGGCCGACAAGCTCGGCTATCTGGTTTGGGCGGAGCACGCCAACTGGGGGCTAGACATTACAACGCCGGCAGGGCTAAGCAGCTTTTTGCCGGAATGGCTCGAAGGGATGGAGCGCGACTTCAATCATCCGTCCATCGTCGGCTGGTGCCCCTTCAACGAAACCTGGGACCGCGACGGCACGAAGCAGGACAACGAAGTGCTGCGCATCACTTACGAGGTGAGCAAGAGCGTCGATCCGACCCGTCCGGTGAAGGATACGAGCGGACATTTTCATGTGAAGACGGATCTGTTCAGTCTGCATGATTACGATCAAGATCCCGAATCGTTTGCCGCTCGATTGGAGACGATGAAAAACGGCGGCGAAGTGTACGTGCGGCATCCGAAACGGCAAAAGTACGAGGGACAGCCTTATCAGGTGGCGGAATATGGAGGCATCTGGTGGGACCCTGCCCAATCTCACGAAGAAGGCTGGGGATACGGCGACCGTCCGAAGAGCGAAGAGGAGTTTCTCGCCCGGTACGAGGGGCTGATGACGGTAATATTAGACAACCCGCATATTAGCGGCTTGTGCTATACCCAGCTGTATGACGTAGAGCAAGAGGTGAACGGCTTATATACATACGACCGCAAGCTGAAGTTTCCAAGGGAAGCGATTCGCAGAATCAATATGAAGCCGGCGGCTATTGAGCAAGCGGAGGGGCCGAACGATTAAAAGAACAGCGAACAGGCGGCCGGCGAGTCGATAGGAGCGACAACAGCGAGCGGAAATCTCTGTTGGCCGCCGGCGGGTCGTTCGTTGTTCACCGCGCTTGCAGGAAGGCTTTCTTGCGGTACCCATCGCATGAAAAGCCGCCTCCTCGCGCAGGGGTTAATCCATCGTGAAACCGCTTCAATCACGAGCTTTTCTTATCGGTGTTCGCTGAACCGGCTGCGGAAGGCGGTAGGGCGCACGCCGTTTTTTTGTTTGAACAGATTGGAGAAATAATGGGCATCCGAATAGCCCAATTGCTCGGAAATCTCGTTGACCGTTAAATTCGTCTCGATCAGCATCAGCTTGGCCGACTCCATTTTTTTGGTCAGCACATAATGATAAATGGTCGTGCCCAGCTCTTTTTTGAACACACGGTTCAAATGCTTGGCCGACATGCCGAGCTCCTTGACGAGCTGCTCCGTATGAAACGGCTGCAGTATCTGGTTATCCAGGTGCAGTTTAATCTGCCGTACAAGCATGGATAGAAGCTCGCCCCGGCTGCTTTGAATTTCCGATAGCCGGATGACGATCTGCATGAACAGCAGCTGCATGGCTCCCTGCATCTCCTCGATCGTCTTGCTCTCGGACCATTCAATCCCTTGCCTGAATAACGGTTCCATGGACGCATTCGGAACAACGACGGTCGAGAGCAGACGGTAAGCCTCCAGTACGTTGAGCGCCCACAGGCTGTGAACGTTATACCATATAAATACCCAAGGCTCCTCCGGCGTCGCTTCGGATATGACCTCGTGGAAGCAGCCGCTTCGCATGAGGAAGACGTCGCCTTGCTGCACGCGGCTTGTTTGTTCATTGACGCGAACCTTCCCTCGGCCTGACAGCACGCAGCCGATGACCGTAATTTGGGCCACTTTTCTCACATTGCGGTAAGCAGGGGTGCAGTAGTTGATGCCGATAAACGGTACGCTGATGGGGGGAGAGATTTCGCCGATTGACGGAATATGATAAATAGGCCCGTATTTGTCCATAATTCTCACCATTTCATCTGAAATTTATCGTCTGCAAAGGCCGTTTTTTTCTTATGCGCGATGAATGTATTGTACCATACTGCAACGAATCGCTGCGATGTCTGGAATACTCACTTTTTCGGCCCATAATTGTATTCAAACCTGCTGTGCCTCCTTGTATGATCATTATGACAAACAAATTAAGGGGTGTTTTCCGATGAAAGGAAAAAAAGCACTGTTGCTCGCTTCTGCCGCTATGCTGATCATGACCTCCGCCTGCTCCGGCTCCGATACGCCGAAGCAAGCGGCTCAAGAGGAGGAGAAGCAAGAACCGATCAAGCTTACCGTCCTTCAATATTTGCTCAATGTGACCGACGAAGACTTCAATAAGCTGATCGCCGAGCCGGTCAAAGCGAAGTTCCCGAACATTACGATGGAATTAGTGCGCAAGCCGGCCAATCAGTCTTTCGAAGATATGCTCACCGCCGGCACGTTTCCCGACATGATGCTGCAGGCCAATTTTGACATTTATAAGTACACGCCGCTCGGGCTTGCCGAGGACTTGAACTCTTATATTAAGAAAAGCGGCCTCGACATGTCCAAATTCGACCCGAACATTATTCAAACTCTGCAAAGCTATGGAAGCAAAGGCGAGCTGTATATGCTGCCTCTGTACAGCAATCCTGCGGCGCTTTATTACAACAAGGATATATTCGACCGGTTCGGCGTTCCCTATCCGAAGGACGGCATTACTTGGGACGAAACGATCGACCTCGCCCGCCAGCTGAGCAAAACGGACGGCGGCCAGCAGTATTACGGGCTGGATCTGATCGCGTCTCCGCGCATCTCGGCCTCCATGATGCTCCCGCTTCACGATCCGAAGACAGGCAAAGCGTTCCTGACGTCGGACGCCTGGAAGTCATATTTCGAGATGTACAAATCGATCAAGGATATACCGGGCAATCAAACGAAAGGCATATTCAACGATTTCGAGAAAAACAAAAATTTGGCGATGATGGTCGCCTATAACCGTCTCAATCAGCTGGAGGAGCTGCATCAGGCCGGTACCGAGCCGAACTGGGATATCGTTACGTTCCCAAGCCGCAAAGAGGCTCCGCTGGTGAAGGAAACCGACGTGTCCGGCCTGCTGCTGTCCACGCAGAGCAAGCATAAAGAAGAGGCGTTCAAGGTGATGGCCTTCTTAACGGAGATGGATAGTCAAGCTCGCATGGCGCGAAGAGGGCTGATCCCGGTGATCCAAGATAAAGACGCGACGAAGGATTTCGGGGCGGATCTGGCCTCGCTGCAAGGCAAAAACATACCGGCGCTGCTGAAAATGAAGATCGGTCAAAATCCGCCTCCTACCGAGTATGAGGAAATTATTAAAGACGTCATCAATAAATCGATGAACGAGTATTTGAAAGGGAAGCTGGATGTCAACACGGTTTTGAGACAGGCCGAGGATGAAGCGAACAAACGAATCGAGGAAGCCAAAAGATAATCGGATATTCGAAAAGGAGGAGAAACCATCAATGTCTCAATTCAACCAACCGGAAACCGCAGGAGGAGCTCCCGCCTATGTCATGGGATACTTTCGGTCCGGACCGAACCAGATGCATAAGGAGGAAAAGCTGCATTACGCCTATAGCAGGGACGGGCTCCACTGGTACGAGCTGAACGAAAACCGCCCCGTCTTCACAACATCGGTGGGGGAAGGCGTCCTGCGCGATCCATTCATCGCCAAGGGCGCAGACGGCTGCTGGCATATGGTGTTCACCATCCGCCCGAGGGGAATCCATATCGGGTATAGCCGTTCAACCGATCTGATCGTCTGGGAGGACGAGAGGAAGCTTCCGGTCATGCAGGGTATAGACGATGCAAAGAACAGCTGGGCGCCGGAATTTACTTACGATCACGGGCGCGATCAATATTTGCTGTATTGGGCTTCCAGCTGCGGACCGGATTTGGGCAACAGCAAGCATTATGCGGTCTGGACGCCGGATTGGCTTACGCTGACGGAGCCGTCGCTCTTCTTCGATCCCGGCTACCAGACAATCGACGCTTCGCTGGCGGAGCATGAGGGCAAATATTATATGGCCGTGAAAGATGAAAGCGTTGTATACGACCGCAGCGTCAAGCATCCTTGCCATAACGTTCTGGCCGTTGCCGACCGGCTGGAGGGGCCGTATACGGTCGTTCCGGGCGTGCGCACGCCGGACCACACGGAAGGGCCCGAGTTTCTGAAGCTGGAAGGAACGAATCGCTGGCTGCTGTTCTACGATTATTGGTCCTACGGCAAGTTCGGCATGATGGAGACAACTGATTTCCGCGAGTGGAGAGAGCTTGACCAGGACGAGTTCCGCATTCCGTACCGCGCAAGACATAATACGGTATTCCCGGTAAACGAATCTGAGCTGGCCCGGCTGCTCGACACGTACGCGCTGTTGGCCCAATACGGCACGCCGACCTATGCTCCCGTACGTTTGGCTGCGGAGGAGGCGGACGGCTTTCTGCACAACGCGTTTTCCTTGCGCACGATGACGATGCAGTTCTGCCCGAACCGTCTCGCAGGCACGCAAGTGTTATTTGACGAAGGGGACGGGAAGAACGGCTGGGCTTTGCGGCTTCGCGACGGGATGCTGGAAGCGGCCGTCGCGTCCGAGGGGGAGCGGATCATCCTTCAAACCCCGGTACAGGCGCATGCCGGCGATTCATGGCGTCATGCGGCGCTCAGCTTTGCCGAAGGCGCGGTTTCTCTATACCTGGACGGGAAGCTGGCGGGCAGCGTTCAAGCCGGTTTCGGCATCGTCGGACCGCATACGGGAGCCGGAGGATATGGCGGGCGCTTCGGCGGCGATGCGTTTGGTGACGCTTGCGGCGCGGATGCGTTTGACGGCGTGATCCGTCAAGTGAAGCTGTATTCGGTTCCGCTTCAGGAAGCGGATATCGCGATGATGATTCGCGGCCGATAGGCGATACGTATCGCGGGCTGCAAGACGAGCCGGCGACCGTCGGATGACAAGCCGTCTGCCATCTGCCATCTGCCGCCGGTCGTGTAAATAACGCGGGATAAACCGGGCAAAACGACCAATGCCGCCCTTTATGATGCAGTCAGAAAGCCGCCGATCGGCGGCTTTTTGCTTTTCATATGAAAATGTGAATATACATTGTAAATTTTTAACGCAATGGCGATCATTTTGTGGTATAACCGAAAGAGAGCAAGCCTTTCAACTGAAACGCGACTTGACGAAAGAGGTGTACGCATGGCTAATCATCGAAACTGGGCAGGAAACTATGAATACCGCGCTTCGGAGCTGCTGACTCCGGGCAGCGTGCAAGAGGTGCAGCAGGCGGTAGCGAGCCGCAGCAGGCTGAAGGTGCTCGGCACGCGCCATTCGTTCAATGGCATAGCCGACTCCGGTGAGTGTTTGTTATCGCTGCAAAATATGAACAAGGTGATCGGCTTGGACACAGCCGCCGGTCAAGTTACGGTCGAGGCCGGCATCCGCTACGGGGAGCTAAGCCGGTATTTGCACGATCACGGCTATGCGCTGCACAATTTGGCCTCGCTGCCGCATATTTCGGTTGTCGGCGCCATCGCGACTGCGACGCACGGATCAGGCGATAGCTGCGGCAATCTGGCCACCGCCGTAAGCGCTATGGAGATTGTGAAGGCGGACGGGAGCGTCGTCCGGCTTTCCCGCGATCAGCACGAAGACATCTGGGAAGGGGCCGTGGTCAATCTCGGCGGCTTGGGCGTTGTGACGAAGCTTACTTTGGACATCGTACCGGCATTTCAGATAAGCCAATCCGTGTACGATGATTTGGCATTCGAGCGTCTTCAAGACCATTTTGACGACATCACATCAAGCGCTTACAGCGTCAGCCTGTTTACGGATTGGAAACAGCCGGCGTTCAATCAGGTGTGGGTGAAGCAGAAGCTTGAAGACGGCAGCTCCGGCTCCGTGGCGGCGGAATTTTTCGGCTGCCGGCAGGCTGACGCAAACCGTCACCCGGTGAAGGGCTACCCGGCCGACAGCTGCAGTCCGCAGCTCGGGGTTCCGGGGCCGTCGTACGAACGTCTGCCGCATTTTCGCATGGAATTTACGCCAAGCGCCGGGGAGGAGCTGCAGAGCGAATATTTCGTGCCGCGCGAGCGCGCTTATGAAGCGCTATGCGCTCTCGACCGTCTGAGGGAGCGGATTGCTCCGCTGCTGTACGTTTCCGAAGTGCGTACGGTAGCGAAAGACAGCTTGTGGATGAGCCCTTGCTGCGGACGCGATTCGGTCGGCATTCATTTCACCTGGAAGCTGAATACGGATTCCGTGCTGCAATTACTGCCGTTCATCGAGGAGGCGCTTGCGCCGTTCGAAGCGCGCCCGCATTGGGCCAAGCTGTTCACGATGCCGGCGGCGCGACTGGAGGCGCTTTATGATAAACTGCCCGACTTCCGGGAGCTGCTGCTTCAGTTCGATCCGGAAGGCAAATTCAGAAACGATTACTTGAATCGTTATGTGATGAAAGCGCAGCCTTAAGCCGGCGAGAGCGATCATTTTCATAGAGAGGGGGTCGATTGGGATGGCAAATCATTTTGCCGGGATGACACGCGGCTCATGCAAAGCCTATTCTTAGGGCGAACCTTTGTATGGGCGGTGATAAGAAACCCTGTTCGCCTGCCGGACTCACAGGATGGGCTTTGCACCTTATAGTTCAATTCAAATAAGGGAGTGAAGCGCATTGACCAATCCATTGATTAGCAAACGTCAAGATCTTATCGATTTGCAGATTCAAGTCAAACGGCTGCTGGAGGAGCTTGCGGAAGAAGATACAGGCGCAGGCTTCCAGGCGGCGGCTTACTGGCACGGCGAGCCGATTCTTAATGTTGTTGCAGGAAGCGCGGATGCCGCAGGACAGCGGCCCGTTGCTGCGGATACGTTATTCGTGATCCAATCTTGCTCCAAAGGCGTCGTTTCAACGGCCGTTCATATTCTCGCGCAGCAGGGCAAACTGGCGTACGATGAGAAGATTGCCCATTACTGGCCCGAATTCGGAACGAACGGCAAAGAAAACATTACGCTCCGCCAGGTGCTTACGCATACGGCGGGAATCCCTCTGATGCCTGCGTACGCGGATATGCGGCTCGTCGCCGACTGGCAAGCGATGGTCTGCGAGATGGAGAAGCTGGAGCCCATCTGGGAGCCGGGCAGCAAGTCAGGCTACCATGGGCTGACCTTCGGCTGGATATTGGGCGAGACCGCATCCCGAGCGGACGGCCGGACAATTGCTCAAATTATCCAAGACGAGATAGGCAAGCCTTTGGGCATCGAACAGGGGCTGTACTTGGGCGCTCCCGCGGAAGCAGAAGCCCGTATCGCCGAAATTAGCGGCGAAGCCGTGCAGATTGCTTCCCTGCCGGATGACATGCTGTTCAAACGTGTTCTTCCCCCCGCTCTGGTTCCCGTCGCCAATCCGGAATGGAACTCGCCGTGGTTCCATGCTGCAGCCGTTCCCGCCGTGAATATCGTCGCTACGGCGCAGGCGTTAGCGTGCATGTATGCTTCGCTGATCGGCCAGGGCGTGAACGGCAGGCGCCTGCTCGGGCAGGACGCCATAGCGGCGGCGGCGGCGCTGCAGTTCGAAGGCATCGACGAAGTGGGGCTGGCTCCCAATCGATTGGGGCTCGGCTACAGCCTCGGCCAAGAAGGGGATGCGATGGGAGGCAGACCGACAGCTTTCGGCTATTCCGGTTTGGGCGGTATGATCGGGTATGCCGATCCGGAGAACCGTTTGGCTGCGGCGGTGCTGTGCAACCGCATGAAGGTCGGTAGAGGCAAGCGTTCCCCCGATCGGCTTGTCACCGATCTGATCCGCGAGAGATTGAGTTTAACGTAAACATAATTTTTACGATTTGGAACGAACAGCCCGGCATCTTATTAGAGCCGGGCTGTTTGCCGTTCGACTACATGGACTAAGCCCGGTGTTTGCCTTGCCGATAAAGCGTATCTGGAGTCGGGGGAGGCTCTGAATCATCATTTTTATTTGAGACATGATCATCAATAAGATCAGAATGGGGAATGTCGCGGAACATTATTCAATTTCACTCTGCATTAATGGTTCACGTGACATATCATGTTAGGTATTGAGACAGACTTCCGCCCTATATGACAATCAACCAGCTTTTCGCGCAATGTCAATTTATCATGACGAGAATCACGGAAATCGTCAATCAATCCAAATTATCGAACCACAGCAGGTCGGTTTCTAGTATAATCAATTATATTGAGCCGTCTTACATGGAAGACTGATCGCTAGATTTTTTTGCGGGAAAAAGCCCAAAACGTTTAAAAAACGTTACGGCATTACGCCGAACGATTACAAAAACTTTTTGTCGTAAATGAAGGAGGACAACAATGGTCATTGGCGCAATTGAAGCAGGAGGCACCAAATTTGTTTGCGGGATCGGCAGCGAGGATGGCGTGATTCTGGATCGCATCAGCTTTCCGACCGAGCAACCCGAACAAACGATGAGCAAAGTAATCGGCTATTTTCAAGACAAGCAGGTTGACGCGATCGGCATCGGCTCCTTCGGCCCTATTGATATCGATCCCCAAAGCCCGCAGTACGGTTACGTGACCACAACGCCGAAGCCCGGCTGGGGCGGGTATGATTTCCTGGGGACAATGAAGAACGTTTTCGACGTTCCCTGCGGATGGGACACGGACGTCAATGCCGCCGCCTTCGGCGAAGCCAAATGGGGAGCGGCTAAAGGGTTGGACAGCTGCGTTTATTACACCATCGGCACCGGCATCGGTATGGGCATTTACGCGGAGGGCCGGCTCGTTCACGGTCTTGTTCATCCTGAGGGCGGGCATATTCCGGTTCGCAGACATCCGGACGATCTCTTTGAAGGGTGCTGTCCGTATCATATGGATTGTCTGGAAGGAATGGCTTCGGGCCCTGCCATTGAGAAGCGATGGGGGAGCAAAGGGAGCGAGCTTGCGGCGGATCACACGGCATGGAGAATCGAAGCGCATTATATTGCGCAATCGATAACCTGCACCATCCTGACGCTGTCCCCGAAGAAAATGATCCTGGGAGGCGGCGTCATGCAGCAGAAGCAGTTATTCCCGATGATCCGCTCCGAGGTACTGCGCAATTTAAACGGTTATGTCAGCAGCCCGGTCATTTTATCGGATATAGACCATTATATCGTGGCTCCCGCTCTTGGAGCTAATGCAGGCTTGACCGGATCGCTGGCACTAGGGATAGCGGCTTTGACCAAATGTAACACGAAGGCGGATTAAAACGAGTATTTCTCTAGTTTCTCACATTTATAGATTAGGAAAAATGACATATGTCAACAGGCCCCTTGAGCATAGTTGCCAACAAATGATCTATTAATGACGACAGTTAGTCAGGTTACATAACATGTAAATTTTTTGTTGAACTATGAATAAAAATGAGGTAAAACTAATATATATTAGACATTTGTCTATCCCATACTAAGTTAAGGGTGGTTGAGCTGAGTGACTTTGCAAGTAGATAACGAAACCCAGGCAAAAGCATACGTACAATCCGTATATGAAACTGTAGTGAAGCGTAATCCTAATGAGAGTGAATTTCATCAGGCGGTAAAAGAAATTTTGGAATCTTTGACTCCCGTTTTCGCCAAGCATCCGAAATATATGCAGCACGGTATTCTTGAGCGTCTTGTAGAGCCGGAGCGCCTCATTACGTTCCGGGTACCTTGGGTCGACGACCAAGGGGTCATTCGCGTCAATCGCGGCTTCCGCGTCCAGTTTAACAGTGCGATCGGACCGTACAAAGGCGGTTTGCGCTTCCATCCTTCCGTAAATGCAAGCATCATTAAATTTCTCGGCTTCGAACAAACATTCAAAAACTCGCTTACAGGCCAGCAGATCGGCGGCGGTAAAGGCGGCTCCGACTTCGACCCCAAAGGCAAATCCGACAACGAAATCATGCGTTTCACCCAAAGCTTCATGACAGAGCTGAATAAATATATCGGGCAAGACATCGACGTGCCTGCAGGGGACATCGGCGTCGGTGCACGTGAAATCGGGTACATGTTCGGTCAATATAAAAGAATCCGCGGCGCTTATGAAGCGGGCGTATTGACAGGCAAAGGCATTATCTACGGCGGCAGCTTGGCGCGTACGGAAGCTACCGGCTACGGCTGCGTATACTTCGTTAACGAAATGCTGCAGTCTCAAGGTCTTAGCTTCGACGGCAGCACGGTTGTCGTGTCCGGCTCCGGCAACGTGGCTATTTATTCGATCCAAAAAGCGATGCAGCTGGGCGCCAAAGTTGTTGCTTGCAGCGACTCCAACGGTTACATTTACGATGAAAACGGAATTGACCTGGACACCGTCCGCCGCTTGAAGGAAGTCGAAAGAAAGCGGATCAGCGAGTATGTGAAAGAGCATCCGCATGCGACGTATCACGAGGGCTGCAACGGCATCTGGACGATTCCTTGCGACATCGCGCTCCCAAGCGCAACGCAAAACGAGATCGACGCTGAAGCCGCAAAAACGCTTGTGCGCAACGGCGTCAAAGCCGTCGGCGAAGGAGCCAATATGCCGTCCACACTGGAAGCGATCGAAATCTTCCTGGAAGCAGGCGTTCTGTTCGGACCGGCCAAAGCGGCAAATGCAGGCGGCGTTGCGGTATCCGCACTCGAAATGTCCCAGAACAGCATGAGATACTCGTGGCACTTCCATGAAGTAGACGATAAACTTCACGCTATCATGAAAAATATTTACAGAAGCTCCGTTCAAGCGGCAGAAGAGTACGGCCATCCGGGAAATCTTGTCGTTGGAGCGAACATTGCCGGCTTCATTAAAGTAGCAGATGCGATGATCGCGCAAGGGGTCATTTAAAAACCTCTGCCGATACAATTTTAAGCCATATGACTAATACTCCAGTTTCATTCATTTGGAGATGATGAAGGCCGCCGCGGGCAACCGGGCGGTCTTTCTTAATTGTTTAGGAAATGATGCGCAGCAATATCCTGTGGATATCCGTGGGCTCCCCCGAAAGTAATGTCTAACCATAGAACGATCCTGGCTGAATGGTTAGACGCCGATCCAGCTGAAGCTGGATGCGGACGGAATAAGCTTCAGAGCATCACGTCACTTTTGGGGGATTTGTTCTGCTCGGACAGCTTGACCGGAACGGATTTCCTGCACAAATGGAATTGATTACCGGGATGGATCGAAGTAATATAATTGTATGCACATGCCATTTACGTAAAATGTTCGCAGTAAAATGAAAACGTTTACTAAGGAGGCGGTGGAGTGGTAAGCATCATTATTGCCGACGACGAGCCGATTACAAGGCAAGGCTTGTCGATGTTGCCCTGGGAGGAAGAAGGGTTCGTTCTGTCAGGACTTGTAAGCAACGGGGTGGAGGCGCTTGACTTAATCCGTTCCTGCAGATCGGATATTTTATTGACCGATATCCGCATGCCCGGCATGAACGGACTTGAGCTGATGGAATGCGCAAGACATGAGCATCCTCAGCTCAAAGTCATTTTTATTACCGCCTATCATCAGCTGGAATATGCCCTGAAGGCGATTCAGCTGGGAGCTTCAGGCTTCGTGTTGAAGCCGACCGATCCGGATGAGATCATGAACGAATGTAGAAAAGTAAAGGAATCGATCGACAGCGAACGCGAACGGAAGAAAGCCGCCAAAGACATAGAGGAGCGGTTGAAGGAATATCAGTACATACTGGAGAGCAAGGTTAAAGCGGATGCTTCTTCCAACAGTGTGAGCAGCGTGATTGTGGATATTTTGCGCGAGATGGAAACCCGCTATATGGAAGACCTTACGCTCCAGCTATTTTCGCAGCGCTATCATTTTCATCCCGATTATTTGACCCGCTTGTTCAAAAAGGAAACCGGCGATAACTTCGTGAACGTCCTGGTGCGTATCCGGATGCAGCAAGCGGTTCATTTGTTGGCGGATGCCTCGATTAAAATCTATGAAATTGCGGAGCGCGTCGGAATCCGGGATTCGCGTTATTTCGGCCAGCTGTTCAAAAAGCATTACGGAGTCACGCCGCATGAATTTCGCAAGCGTCTTCATTCCGGGCAGGACGAAACGGAGGAATCTTGATGCGCGAAGCCGCATGGCTGTCGAAGCTGAAGAGAATCAGCGCCGACCTAAGTATTCGCAATAAGCTCTTTATCGCCTTCCTGTTGTTAAATTTCATTCCTCTCGCCATTATCGGCACACTCACTTACCAAAAATCCAACTTGCTCATTCAAGAAAAGACCAATGACTATACGATCGATCTTCTGAGCGAAGTCAGCAAAAATATTGAACTGAATTTGCGTGAGATCGACCGACTGTATTACGCCATCTTTACTAATCCCGAAGTGCGCCGCGCTCTGATGCAGGCCAATACGGGACAACTGTCCATGGTCGATTACTTATCGCTGTCTAACGCGGTAAGTCAAATATTGTACGCGGCTATTATCGACCGCGATGATGTGGAGAACGTTCATCTCATTTCGTTGAACGGACAAGTATTTCAAACGGGAGACCGGCCGTTTAAGACAAGCTTGAATAGGGACGACTGGGATCAGATTATAAGCAATAAGGGCGATCTGATCTGGATCAATCTGGAGAGCGATCCTCTATTTATCGCAGGGGGCAGCTCGATTTATGATGTCGATAATTTAAAGAAGATCGGTTATTTTATATTGGATTACAAGAAAACAGCAATATCCAAGTATTACAATCAGATTAAACTGATTGAGCAAGGAGATCTATATATTATCGATCAGAACGGTCAAATTATCTCACATGAAAACGAATCCTTGATTAACAGCCGACCGGACGCGTCGTACATTGATCGTATTCTCGGCGGAGGGAAGCAGGGCAACTTTGCGGAACAAGTGGACGGACGCAGGCAAATCATTACTTACCAGCAAATAGGTAACATGGGATGGAAGATAATTAGTGTCATTCCTGCAGAAAACTATTTGATCCAGTCGCTCATTTTGAAAAATTGGATGCTGCTTATTTTCTTGTCCGTATTCGTGCTGGCGATCCTTCTTGCCTACTGCATGTCGAACGGCATCTCCAGGCCGATTCGGCAGCTGTCGGAGATGATGAAGCATGTCGAACGCGACCGCCTCGATGTCAGCTTCCATTACCATTCGCGCAACGAAATTGGCGTTTTAAGCCGCAATTTTAACCGTATGATCGAAAGGATCAGCTATCTGATCAATCAGGTATATCAGGAAGAACTGTTAAAGCAGCGCTCCCAGTTAAAATACCTTATGTTTCAAATTAACCCGCATTTTCTGTTTAATACACTGGAAACGATTAATTGGTTGGCGCGCATTCAAGGGGCTCCCGATGTCGGCAGGCTGTCCAAGGCGTTAGGGGATCTCATGCGCGAAGCCATCAAAGGGAAGGAGCTGGTGACGCTCGACCGGGAAATCACGAATGTTAATAAGTATGTATATATCCAAAACTATCGCTATGCCGACAAATTTCATATGGTTATCGAGATGCATCCGGATACGCTTCGAGTGGTTGTTCCGCGCTTTATTCTGCAGCCGTTGGTTGAAAATGCGATCGTACACGGCCTGGAATTGAAGATGGGCCAAGGGACAATAGCGATCCGCAGCTGCTTCCGGGGCGATCAACTGGTGCTGAGCGTAACCGACGAAGGCCAGGGAATAGAGCCGTCCAAACTAGCGGACATTCAGACGGCGCTATCCGGGAAGGCGGAAAACCCGCAAACGGGTATCGGGCTGCTCAACGTTCATCAGCGTATCCAACTCCACTATGGAAAGGCGTACGGGCTCTCTATTCAAAGCATCCCCGGCAGCGGGACTTTCGTGCAGCTGACCCTTCCGGGCAACGGAGGTCCCGGGGAAAGACAGTCAGAATCTTCAACCTAAATGTCAGAAATACCGCATGGTGTCATGTGCAATTTACGATTATCCTAATTTTAGGAGGACCGGGGTGGGATTGGGAATGGTCAAATCGATAGCGTTGCTCTTGATGCTCGTCTTCTTTACCGCAGTAACCGCTTGCGCGAACACGCAGTTCCAAACGGGCAGGATGCCGTCCGTCGGGCATGCGGAGAAAGAAAAGGTAAGAATGGTTATGTATGACTGGATGCGGGAGCGCAACCCGATCACCGACATCTACAGCGAAGTCGTAGCCGAGTTCAATGCCCGAGAGGATGTGCATGCGTCCATGTCCGTTCGCCACATTCCCGGCACCCCATACTACGCGAAGCTCAATGCGGGAATTGCGGCGAACCACGGACCGGATCTTTTTATGAGCCATGCCGCCGGCGTATTGGGGAAATATGCCGCTGCGGATAGACTTCTTTCTCTGGACGATGCATTTGCTGTCGATCCGAAATGGAAGGAGAGCTTTAATCCCGGCGTGCTCGATCTATTGTCCTATCGGGATAAGATTTACGCGGTTCCCAGCTCTTTTGCGGTCGTAGCCTTATTTTACAACAAGCACATTTTCGAGCAGCACAGTCTTGTCCCCCCGCGGACGTACGAGCAATTGCTGTCGGTCGTCCGGGTATTGGCAGCGAACGGGGTGACTCCTTTGGCCTTCGGCGCGAAAACGCCGTGGACGGCCGCGCAGTTCAGCGAGATGGTGGCCAATCGCATCGGGGGCAATGAACCGTACGATGCGATCATGGAAGGCAGAGGAAGCTGGCTGCACCCGTCTTTCATTGAAACGGGCCATGTGATGCAGCAATTGCGGGATAACGGCGCTTTTCCGCAATCGTTCCTCGAGCTCGACAACGATGCCGTTAACTTAATGTTCAAACAGGGACAAGCGGCGATGCTGGTGACGGGCAGCTGGGCGATCAATCAGATGATTGCCGATGATTCCAAGATCAAGGACTCGGTCGGCGTCATCCCGTTCCCCGCTTTTCCGAACGGCAAGGGAGACATGGACACCTGGCTCGGGCAAACCTCCGTTAATTTTGCGGTCAATGCCGAGGCGAAGGATCAAGCGGCGGCGATCGAGCTTTTGAAGATGTTCACCGGCGAGAAATACCAGCGGAAGATCGCCGAGAAGGGCGGGGATATTCCTGTCATCAAGCTGGAGCTTAATCCCGGCCTTACCCCTCAGCTCACGCAGGCGCTGCAAGAGCAGCTGACGGGTATGAAACGGCTGTTTATCTTCTATGATGTGGGACTCGGCACAGTCATCGGCGATGAGTACAATCAAACCGTTCAAGCGATTTTGGCCGGGAAGCCGCCGGAGGAAGCGTTCGCGAATTTGGAAACGTTTACAAATCTTCATCGGGGCAACTGATGTGAGGTTTCCGCCGATCCATATGTAAGCGCTACGATAAGGAGGATTCCTATGGGTTTTGATGCAGATTCGGTAAAAATGAATTATTCCGCCCAGCTGACTGCAACTCGCCGCAAGAGACTCTGGAGACAAATCAAAATCGATTACCAGCTTTATGTCATTATTTTGCTTCCGTTCGCCTGGCTTCTTATTTTTCAATACGGCCCTATGTACGGTTTGCAGCTGGCGTTTAAGGATTTTCATGTATTTCAGGGAATATGGGGCAGTCCGTGGGTAGGCTTTAAGCATTTCGCCAAGTTTTTCGAATCGTACCAGTTTATCAGCGTCGTCAGAAACACGGTTTTGATCAGCGTCTATGAGCTGGTTGCCGGGTTTCCGATTCCGATTATTTTGGCGCTCGCCTTGAATGCCACCCTGCGGACCCAATTCAAGCAAGCCGTCCAATTCATTACGTACATGCCTTATTTTATATCTACGGTCGTGATGGTCGGAATTATCCTGCAATTTCTGAATCCGCGAATCGGCATTGTCAATCTCGCTCTTGGGCAATTGGGGATCGAACCGATGAACTTCATGGGGGACCCCTCCATGTTCAAGTCGATCTACGTATGGTCCGGCATATGGCAGCACGCAGGCTGGGGAACGATTATTTATTTGGCCGCCCTGTCCGGGATCAGTCAGGAAATTCACGAGGCGGCGACCATCGACGGGGCAAGCCGGATACAGCGCATCTGGAATGTGGATTTGCCCGGTATCGCGCCGACCATCACTACGCTGCTGATTTTGAACATGGGACATATTATGGGGATCGGTTTCGAGAAAATTTATTTGATGCAAAATCCGCTGAACATCGCTTCATCCGAGGTTATCTCGACCTATGTGTACTCCGTCAGCCTTGCTTCGTCGGCTCCGAACTATTCGTACGCGACGGCGATCGGATTTTTTAACTCCTTTATTAACTTATTCCTAATTATGACGGTGAACCAGATTGCCAAGAAAGTCGGAGAAACCAGCTTATGGTGAGGAGGCGAAGCGATGAAGGAATCGAAATTGGCGTTGACCCGGTCGGATAAAATGTTTTACTTCTGCAACGATTTGCTTCTGCTGCTTGCTCTCTTGATCGTATTATACCCTTTGATTTATATATTCAGCGCTTCCTTCAGCGGGAGAGAAGCGGTTGTCACCGGAAAAGTGTTTCTGTGGCCGGTCGATTTCTCCCTGGAAGGCTATGCAGCGGTGTTCCGCGACCCGCGCATTGTGATCGGCTATACGAATACGTTATTTTACACGGTGACCGGCACATTGATCAACATTACGTTAACGATTATGGCCGCCTATCCTTTATCGAGAAAGACGATGGTCGGGCGGAATATCATCATGTATCTGTTTGCGTTCACCATGCTGTTTAACGGCGGGCTGATTCCGAACTATTTGCTGATGAAAAACCTCCATATGATTGACACGAGATGGGCGATGCTGCTGCCGGCCGGTCTGAGCGTATTCAATGTGATTATCGCCCGGACGTTCTACCAGACGACCATAAGCCAGGAGCTGTATGAAGCGGCTGCGATAGACGGGTGCTCGCATGTGAAGTTCATTTGGCATATCGTCATGCCGTTGTCCAAAGCCATTACGGCCGTGCTGGTGCTGTTCTACGGCGTCTATCATTGGAATTCGTATTTCAACGCGTTTATTTATTTGAAGAGCGACACGCTCTATCCGCTGCAAATCGTTCTGCGCGATATTCTCGTCCAGAACAACATTGATCCGAGTACGATCACCGATCCCGAATCGATGATGCGCAAGCAGGGGCTAGCCGATCTGGTCAAATATGCCATCGTTGTCGTTGCCAGCCTGCCAGTCTGGCTGGTCTATCCGTTCGTACAAAAGCATTTCGTTAAAGGTGTGATGATCGGATCTATTAAAGGTTGACCGCAGCACGCTGGATATAGCCAACCGCAGCCCTTTATTCGGGGTTCCGGTTGATTTATATAAGATCCAATGGAAGGGAGAATGTATGTGAGAAAAGGGCTCATCGGCTTTCTAACGTCGCTTCTTGCAGTAACGATGGTTGTCAGCGCCTGCTCGAACCCGGAGTCGGCTTCCTCCTCGCAAACCGGCAATGACAGCAGCAACAAGACGGATCAACCTAAGGACGGCTCCAAGAAACTAACCCCCTTGACGGTCACGACACCGCGTTGGCCGAATACTTTATCGTACGAATACGGTGAAAACGAATTGACGACTTGGGAGCAGGATCAAACGAATATTCAGGTCAAATGGAATCTGTTTCCCGACGCCGACAAGATGCAGAAGCTGAACCTCGAGCTATCCTCCGGCGGTAATTTGGGCGATGTGGTTATGGGCGATTTCGGCGCCGACAACTCCTTCCTGGCGACCTACGGCTCCCAAGGCGCGCTCATTCCGCTCGAAGAGTTGATCGAGAAGTACGCGCCCAACATCAAGCAGCAGTTCGAGCAGTATCCGGATTTAAAAAAGTCGGTTACCGCGCCGGACGGACATATTTACGGACTTCGGGAGCTGGGGGTTTGCTATAACTGCGACCGGGCGATGCGCTTCTGGATCAACTCCGATTTTCTCAAAAAACTGAATATGAAAATGCCCGAAACGACGGACGAACTGGCGCAGTACTTGAGGGCGGTCAAAGAAAAGGACCCGAACGGCAACGGAAAAGCCGATGAGATCGGCATCACCGGATCGCCGAAAAGCTGGTACGCCAACGTTCATCAATTCATTTTGCATGCGTTTACTTATTTTGACGGGGACGGCCTCTACGTTAAAAACGACAAGGTTGCGGCCGCTTATGCAACGCCGGAATGGCGAGAGGGGCTGCGCTATCTGAACAAGCTGTACGGCGAAGGCTTAATCGATCCTTCGGCATTCACGAACGACGAAAATCAAATGAAGCAAACGGTCGAGCTGAACGGCGGCCTGACCGTTGCCGCAGTCGCCGGCGGCGGGCAGCATGTATTCGCAGCCAACGATTCCACGAGATTGAAGTATGAGATCGTTCCGCCGCTTAAAGGGCCGAACGGCTTCCAGAACGCTTACCGCAACGACTACGGCATTATTGCCAGCTACAAGTTCATGATCCCCGCATCGGTTAAAGACAAGGTCGCTGCGATCAAGTGGATCGATTTTCAATTCACGCCGGATGCGAGCGCCAGAGGACGTTACGGTACACCGGGCGTGAACTGGGAGAAGCCGAAGGCCGGGACGATTGCGGCCAACGGCGGCGACGCGCAATTCGCGATCATCGGCCACGACATTTGGCAGGACCCGCAGAAAGCGCATTGGCACGGCGCAAACAGCGTATGGCAGCGCTGGGGCTCCGATGCGCGGGCGAAGCTGGAGGCGGGCCAGTTCGACCTGGAGACCTCGTTGTTCGAATCAGCCAAACTGTACGATAAATACGCGGAAAAAGTTTCCGTGCCGAAGTTCTTCTTTAGCCCGGACACCGCACAGAAATACAATCAGCTCCGGCAGGACTTGAAAAAGTATTATGAAGCGGCTACGGCGGATTTTATCGTCGGCAACCGGAGCATCGATAAAGATTGGGATACGTATTTGGGCGAGCTGAAAAAAATCGGAAACGATGAATTTATCAGCATTCAGCAAAGCGAATACGACAAAAATTGGAAAGGTAAATAACCTATCAACCGGAAGGAGGGCGAAAGGAATGAACGATCTGCTGCAAATAGACCGGGATGTGAGCGCCAAGCTGCGCTCCATGAAAATCGGGGTACAAGGCAGCTTTTATCCAGCGCCGCCGGATATGCCCAAGGAAGACATCACGGAGTGGCAAATTCGCCGGCTGGCCGCTCTAGGCTGCACGGCGCACCAGATCGGATTCGGCGTGCTGCCGGACGACGAAGGCAAGCTGCTCGCCATCAAGGCGCTGGCCGATTCGCTTGGCGTAGAGCTGGAGCTGACCGCCCCCGGCGCTTTCGGGGTAAGCGGCCCTTATGCGGATGCCGAGGCCAGGCAGCGTTTCTTGAAAGCCGTCGGGCAGGCACGGCTTCTGGGTGTGCCGGTTGTGCGGACCGGCTACGGACGGTTGAATGTCAGTACGAGCCGCTTCAATCGAAGCATGAATGTTCGCGAGCATCTGGATTCTCTGGTTCCTGCTTTGCGCGAAGCGGGCCATATCGCTGCGGATGCGGGAGTGGGGCTGGCCGTGGAAAATCATTGCGATTTTACCGGACGGGAAATGGGTTATTTGTTGGACCAAACGGATTTGGCGAATGTCGGCGCCGCTCTGGATACGGCTAACGGATTTACGGTGTTTTGCGATCCGCAGGACGATATCGAAGCGCTGGCCCCCTATGCGTTCACGACCCATATGAAGGATATGGCTGTTGTCGATATGCCGGTCCGGGGATACATTCCGATGACGGCGCAAGGATGCGGCCTGGGGGAAGGTCATGTCGACTTGTCGCGGGCGATCGATCTTCTCGCAAGGCATAGTCCGCGCGCCGACGGCTTGCATCTGCTGATAGAGCCGGGATGGATGGCTTGGGACCCGAACCGGGACCAGTGGGAGCAGGAATATGAATATTTTGCGCAAGGCATCCGCTATTTGCAAGCATTGCTGGACGAAAAAGCGAACGGATCGGAGGAGCGCCCATGACGAAGCGGCGGATTCGAATCGGACATACAGCGATTACTTGGGATAACCATGAAGTGGATCAAGCTATTGAAGCCATCGGTTCTTGCGGTTATTGGGGAACGGAAACGTTCGGCTGGGTTCTGGATGATTGGGAGAAGAGCGGCCGGGATTTGCCGGAACGGTTTCAGCGAAGCGGGCTGCAATTAACCTCGTTATATTGTCATCTGGATCTCGTCGATCCGGGCAAACGCGAGGAAGGCATCCGGCAGGTGATGGATTGGGTACGGCTGTATAAGCAATTTAACGGGCCGGTTGTCGTCATCGGCGGTATGATGATACAGCGCAGCGGCTTCGACATTACGGAGTATGATTCCCATATTACGACAACGTTAAACGAGCTCGCCAGGCGGATTTGCGATCAAGGGCTGCTCTGCTGCTTTCATCCGCATACCGGAACGCCCGTTGAAACGGAGGAAGAAATACGCAGGGTGATGGACGGGGTGGATGCGGATGCGGTTACCTTCGCGCCGGACCTCGGCCAAATCGCCAAGGGCGGCTCCGACCCGTTCGAGCTGGTCAAGGAATATTACGAGCTGATTCGCATGGTGCATATCAAAGACTATATCGGCGGCCCGGTCGAGAGGGATGCGGAGGGGCGCGAAATCGACAAAACCGGATTTCTCGGCTACACGCCGCTCGGTATGGGGACGGTCAATATTCAAGGCATACTTGACTATTTGGAGGAGCGCGATTACAGCCACTATGCGCTGGTTGAGCTCGACGGCAATCAGTGGAGCCCGACCCGGAAGGGCCGTCCGATGATGCCGCCGCTGGAAGCGATTCAAGCAAGCAAGCGTTATTTAGAGCAGCTGGGATATCGCAACTTCCGCACGGTATAAGGGAGTGCATCAGTCAAATCAAGGGAAAGAAGGCTAGGGACGATGTCGACCAATAAGAACGTATTGATAACCGGAGGAGCCGGGCGGTTGGCCCGGTATACGATCGATTATTTGTTGGAGCGCAACTATCGAGTGACCGCCTTCGATATGGTTACGCCCGATCCGGACTCGTTTCCGAAGGGGGTTCCGTTCGTCAAAGGCAACTTAACCTCGCTTGAGGATAATATGCGCGCGCTTCACCTGTCCGGAGCGGACGCCATCGTTCATCTCGGCGCCATTACGCACGATACTTCGTTGCAGCCCGGGCGCAGCAGAATTCAGCGGATGCCGGAAGACGAGACGATGCGGGTCAATACGATGGGAACCTATTATTTGATGGATGCGGCGCGCCGATTCCATGTCAAGACCGTCGTTGCCGCTTCCTCCTACTATGTGCTGGGCCTTGGCTTTCGCATCAGCGACAGGCCGTTCCGGGTTCATTACTTGCCGATTGACGAAGAACATCCGCTGCAGCCGGAGGATTCCTACAGCCTTTCCAAGCTGATCAATGAGGAGACCTTGAAGGCATTCGGATTGGCGTACGGCATCCGCACCGTAGCGTTTCGTCTCAACGGGGTGGATTATCCGTTCCAAAGAGATACGTATAAATACAATATAACGCCCGAGGCGCGTCCGAATCATACGGGCGGCCCGATCGGCACGACGCATCAATATATCGACCCGCGCGATGCGGCGCAAGCGTTTGCCCTGGCGCTGGAGGCGACCAACCTGGAGCTGTTTGAGGCCTTTTATCTCCACACGGATAGCAGACATTGGGAGGATACGAAAACGGTCGTCGAACGGCATTGGCCGGATTTGAAGGAGCTCGCCGGCCATTTGGAAGGGACGGAGGGCGTGATCACCGGCAGGAAACTGCGCGAAAAGCTGGGCTACGAGCCAAAATATTCGTGGCGAAATCCGCCGCACGACTTCTAAGCCGCCGGAGAGCCGGGTGGCATGACTTTTAAAGACGCTTCCCAAACCACGTTCAGTGGAGACGGCAGCGTCTTTCTTCATTGGATCTCCCGTTTTGCCACCGGATTGCCTATGAAATTTAAAAATACAGTTGACACGACACTAAATGGTGTCCTATAATCCAAACAGACACCAAAAGGTGTCTCATATCGAAGCATCGCCTCATGCAAGGCGAAGGCGATATGAAAGACTGCCCTTTGGCAATACTATGTAGGAGAGGGTGTTGTGAGCAAGAATAGCCAGTTACGGGATGTATTTGACGCTATTGCAGACCCGACTAGGCGCCGGCTGATTCGTTTGTTAGCAGAAACAGAGGAGATGCCGCTTCATCAGCTAACGGCGCAATTTTCAATGGGCCGTACAGCGGTATCCAAGCATTTGAACGTTCTCAAAGAGGCGGGACTGGTGCTGGAACGAAAAGTCGGCAGAGAAACGCGATTTCGGCTAAACGCCGCCCCGCTTAAAGAAATACAAGATTGGGTAGCTTTCTACGGAAAATTCTGGAGCGCGAATATGCTGCGTTTGAACCAATTATTAGAGGAGGAAGAAACATGAGTTTATCATTAGCCTTGGATTTTCAATTTACGACATCGATTCAGAAGCTTTGGTCCGCCTTAACCGATTCCAGCAAGCTCGCCAAGTGGGTGGTTAATATTCACAGCGGCCAGGCGATGGATAACGATTTTAAGCCTGTCGTAGGGCACCGTTTTCAATTTCGCACTCAGCCGTCCGAATGGTGGGATGGGATTATTGACGGCGAAGTGCTTATTGTGGACGAACCTAACCGACTGTCCTATACTTGGGCCAGCGGAGGAGAGAAGCATACGGTCACCTGGACGCTGCAGGATTTAGGAGACGGAAAGGTAAACCTTCATCTCGATCAAACCGGATTCTCAAACCCGCAAGGTGTCGAAGGCGCCAAGTACGGCTGGACGAAATGGTGCGGCGAGCTTGAAAAGTTGTTGGTACAGTAATCGCACTCGGTACGAAATACCCGAAATGCCGTACCCGAATGAGCATAAACCGGCTGCAGCCTACTTGCGGCCGGTTTATGCTCATTTGGACCACTCTGACAAGCTTTTGTCGTGTAATTAGTATCATACCTTGTCGGAGCTCGCGCTGTCCGGCATTCCATCACGATGCATGGTACAATGAGTGAATAAGCCTAAATTGACATGATCGGAGGATGTTAAACATGAGCGAAGCAAATCAGGAATATATCGTCATCTCAGGTGCGAGAGAAAACAATCTCAAGAACGTATCGCTGCGCATTCCCAAACGGAAGATTACGATCTTCACTGGCGTATCCGGGTCCGGCAAGTCATCGATCGTCTTCGATACGATTGCCGCAGAATCGACGCGATTGCTGAACGAGAACTTCAGCATGTTCGTGCGCAATTTTCTGCCGCGCTATCCGCAGCCGGATGCGGACGCGATCGAGAACCTGAGCATGGCCGTCATTGTGGATCAGAAGCGGCTGGGCGGCGGGTCCCATTCCACGATGGGCACGATTACCGATATTTCTCCCATTCTCCGTCTGCTCTTTTCCCGAGTCGGCCGGCCCTATGTCGGACAAGCGCATATGTTCTCGTTTAACGATCCCCAGGGCATGTGTCCCGAGTGCAGCGGGATCGGCCGCAGCCTGCGCGTCGACATGAGCAAGGCGCTGGATAAGTCCAAGTCGCTGCGCGAAGGGGCCATTATGCTGCCCGGCTATGCGGTAGACGGGTTGGATTGGGCGATGCTCGTGCAGGCCGGGCCCTTCGATCCCGATAAGAAGCTGAGCGATTATCCGGAGGAGGAGCTGGAGCAGCTGCTGCACGGCAAGGCGAAGAAAGTGGGTACTCAGTTTGGCGGCAAGACTGTGAACATTACGGTGGAAGGCTGCATCGAGAAGTTTACCAATAAGTACATCAAGCGGGATTTGAAGACGATGTCCGAACGTACGCAGCAATCTGTTGCGCCGTACATCTCCGAGGGGGTTTGTCCAAGCTGCCGCGGCGCAAGACTCAACCAAGCCGTGCTCGGCTGCAGGATCAACGGACTGAACATTGCGGACATGTCCTCGATGGAGGTCGGGCGGCTCATCCGCGTCATCCGGGAGATTGACGACGCGGTCGCTGCGCCGATCGTGAGGTCGCTGACCGAACGGCTGCAGCATCTGGCGGATATCGGACTGGATTACTTGACGCTGGACCGCGAGACGGATACGTTATCCGGCGGCGAGTCGCAGCGCGTCAAGATGGTGAAGCACTTAAGCGGCAGCCTGGTGGACGTGACTTACATTTTCGATGAGCCCAGCGTCGGCCTGCACCCCCGCGATGTGCACCGGTTAAACGAACTGCTTCAAAAGCTGCGCGACAAGGGCAATACCGTCATTGTCGTCGAGCATGATCCCGATGTGATCAAGGTGGCGGATCATATCGTCGACGTCGGGCCTTACGCCGGCAGCCGCGGCGGCAGTATCGTATACGAAGGAAGCTTCCAAGGCTTGCTTGCGGCGGATACGCTGACAGGCACCCATATGAAGCGGCCGATCAGGCTGAAACGCGATTGCAGACAGCCGTCCGGCAAGCTGTCCGTCAAGGATGCGAATCTGCACAATTTGCAGAACGTAAGTGCAGATATTCCAACCGGAGTGCTGACGGTAGTAACGGGGGTCGCCGGCTCAGGCAAAAGCACGCTGATTAACGAAGTGTTCCTCGGCCGGCATCCGGATGCGATCGTCATCGACCAATCGGCGGTGGGCGTGTCGACACGCTCGAATCCCGCGACCTACACGGGCATTATGGATGACGTGCGCAAGGCGTTTGCTTCCGCGAACAAGGTGAACCAAGGCTTGTTCAGCTTCAATTCCATGGGGGCATGCGAGAACTGCCAAGGGCTCGGCGTCGTATATACAGACCTTGCCTTCCTCGACAGCGTGAAGCTGCCGTGCGAAGTATGCGGAGGCAGACGATTCAAGGAAGAGGTGCTGGCGTACAAGCTGAACGGCAAATCCATTGCGGAAGTGCTGGAGATGACGGTAGAGCAGGCATTGGATTTTTTCCAAATCAAAGAGGTTGTGCGCAAGCTCCGGGCTATGAGCGATGTGGGGCTGAACTATATTACGCTCGGCCAGCCGCTCAGCACGCTTTCGGGCGGGGAATGCCAGCGCATCAAGCTGGCCAGCGAGCTGCATAAAAACGGCAGCATCTACGTGATGGACGAGCCGACGACCGGCCTGCATATGTCCGATATCGGCCATCTTCTGGAAATCATGAACCGCCTTGTGGATGCCGGCAATACGGTGATCGTCATCGAGCATAACCTCGATGTGATCAGCCAAGCGGATTGGATCATCGATATGGGACCGGACGGAGGCAGCAAGGGCGGTCAGGTGGTGTTCGAAGGCACACCTGCGCAGATCATCCATGCGGAGCAGTCGATCACGGGAAGATATTTGAAGTAATTTGGATATACAAAGAACAAGGCCTCTCTTCTCAAGAGGGCCTTGTCTGTGTTACTTCGCATATTGTCGGATGGAAATACGTTCCGCACCTTTATGATCCCGATAGTTAATATATAAGATAAGGGCGATGCCAATGACTGTAATAAGTAAAGAGACGGCGGGAAGAGCTCTCATTCCAAGCGAGCTTTCAATGACCCATCCTCCGGCGAACGCTCCTGCCGCATTGCTTAAATTCAACACGGAGACGTTGACGATGGAAACGAGATTGGGGGCATCTTTTGCTTTATTGATAATGCTGAGCTGCAAGAAGCTGATCATTCCCATCATCGCAGCCCCTAGTAAGAATACATTGAGGAAGGCCGTGACGATATTTTCGGCGGACCAGTACATCGTACCTAGCACAATTGCAAGAAAGATAGCATTTCCCAGCAGCACATTTCCCGATTTCCATTTTGCCAATCGGCTTGTTAACATATTGCCTACCGTAAGGCCGATACCGAAGATTAGAAAAATCCAAGTGATTTGATTCGGAGAAACGTGAATAGACTGCTCCAGCATGGGTGCGATAAAAGTGAAGGTAGCAAAGATCCCGCCAAAGCTGAAAATAGCCATCACCAACGAGAGAATAATACGGGGTCGAACCAAGGCCCCTAATTCCGTACTTAATTTAGGTCGTTCTCCCAGCTCTATCTTGGGAATAAAGAGCAGAAGCGCGAGCACCGCGATAATTCCCAAGCAAGTGAGCACGGCAAAGGTGGCACGCCATCCAAATTGTTGACCGATGAAGGTGCCGAACGGAACCCCTAGCACATTGGCAATCGTAGACCCTCCGAAAATGATCGAGATGGCGGCCGCCTGTTTTTCGGCAGAGACGATTTTGGTTGCGGCGACAGTAGCGAGCCCGATGAATGAACCGTGCGTAAAGGAAGCGACAATGCGCCCGAGCAGTAAAAAGCTGTAATCTGAAGCGATCAAGGAAATCGCGTTCCCGACAACAAAGATTCCCATTAGCAAAAATAACTGGTTTCTCGTAGACATCCGTTTAATGAGAATCCCCATAATAGGAGAACCGACGGCAACCCCCAATGCATAGCCTGAAATTAAATATCCGGCCGAGGGGAGGGAAATATGCAAGTCGTTCGATATGTTCGGTATCAGCCCCATGATCACGAATTCTGCCATACAAATGGCAAAGGTGCTGAGCGCTAAAGCGATGAGAGGAATATGGGTTATCATTTTTTTGTTCATTTTAATCATCCGCCTATCTATTATTGTTATTTGTTTGTACATACAAATATAATATTAAAAAAATTAGTGATTTTTAATACGTTCACTTGCAAGCAGCGCTTGCTTGGTGAGCTCGTCGCCTGCTTCTTTCCCGAAAATCAAGGAGTACCGTTCATACAGCCGATCCCAGCAAAGCTTGATGTCGCCATGTAAGTTTGCGCCTTTTTCAGTGAGAAAGATTTTTGCAAGTTTTCCTTCCGTTCTTCGTTCTACTAGCCGTTTATGAATCAGTTTATCGATTAAGCGAGTACCGGTAGAAGGTGCGATGTTCAAAATTTTACATAAATCAGTCAAGGTTATCCCGGGTTCCTCTTTCACTGCCAGCATCAAAAAGGCGTAAGTAGGGGACAGACCAAGGGACATAAATTCTTCATCGGCTATTTTTCCAGCTTCACGAGCGAGTTGATTCGCCGTAAAGTAAAGGCATCCATTTAATAAATCAGCTATCATTTGTAATCACCCTTTCAAGTTGTTGTTTGTACATACAAACATTAACATGGAATAAATTTCTTGTCAATATCGAAATCGTCAAACCGGTTGAAAAAGGCTACTTCCAAGGATTCCTTGGAGTAGCCAGTTATAATCGGCAAAAGCTCGGTTGAGGGGAAGGCTTGTTTCCGTCTAATTTAAAATACGCGCGCGTTTCCCGGCAGCACTAGCCAGCTTCTACAAACCGGTCCAGATCGGAGCTGTGACCGCGGCTTGGCCGTCGGCTTGAGTTACCTTGATAAAGTAATATTTCTTGGTATTGTTCGTCACGGAAAAGCTGGTCCAGCTCACATTGTTGGAGTTGAAATTGGCGGAACCGGCCAGCTGCCCGCCCTCCGTATATACCTCGATTTTTTTGATCGTGTCGCCTGCGTCGGGATCTGCCGCACTGATCGTAAAATTCAAAGCGGACGGATTGGACAGCGTCGACCCCATCATTTGATTGTTGATTTTGAACATAACCTTCATGTTCGCATCCGTCGTCGCGTACACCCGGTGGCTGCGAATCGCGTCATAGATGTCTTCCCTCGTCAGCTTCTCCGCCAGTATCGCCGTTCTGCGCGTATCGAGCGTCCCCCAGTTCGCCGCGTGATTATCCTGATTGCCGCTCGGCGACACATGCCAGCCCAAATCAAGCGCCGTCGTATAATGACTCAAATCGTCGATGCCCGGGTTCCCGGACCGCGCCGTTTCTATTAAGTCCACGACGTTGTCGACATCCGCATCATAAGGGGTAAAGCCGTTAAAGTCGGCGTCCCACGGATGGTTCCACTGTACGATCGACGCCGGATACTGCTTCGCAGCCGCATAGAAGCGGTTCGCATCGTTATATTCCGTTTCATACGTGTTAATAAAATGCTCCATCGCGAACGTATTCATATGGCCGAACCCGCCCGGCGGGTACCAGGTCGTTTCGCTGCCGGCGATGGCGACGAAGCTGCCGTTCACCGTATTGCGGTCGGCGGACGCTTTCAAATCCCGCCATTCCAAGCTTTGATCCCAGGCGAGGTCGTGATCGTATAGATTGGAATGGTCGGTTACGGCGAGAAAATCGAGATGCGCCGTGTTTCTGGCGTAATTGAACGCCGTATCCGGGACGCTCTTGCCGTCGGAGAACGCGGTATGGCTGTGCAAATTGCCGAAATAGACGTTGTAAGCGACCGGAGCCGGGAGCGGGGCAGGTCTGGGCGCGGGAGACGGCAGCGCCGTCTTGCGCGCAAATTGGAACCAGTTGATCCCGAGCCCTTTGGCCGAATTGTTGCCGATGACCAAGTAGACGTTGTGCACGCCTGTCACGTTGGCCATGTCGCAGGCCAGGGTGCTGTTTCTCGTCCACTGCTTGAAGGCGGGAAGCGTGCCGGCCAGCGTCCCCGTCGGCGAATCGAGCCGCACCTCAAGCCGGACCGTCTCTTGCGGCTGCCCCGCATCGGCGTTCGGCGTATATACGCGGGCAATAAATTGATTCGCCCCTGTGGAGCCGAAATCCACATTGTCGAAGCGCAGATAACGACCGGCGACGGTGGCGCTGGAAGCGTCCGAGTCGCTGCCGATTCCGTATTCATGGGTCGAATCCGGGCTGGGAATAAATGTAATCCCGTTCGCCGCATCGTTATCGGACGATTGAATGATGCTGAAAGCGCTGCGGCTCGCGACGGGTTCAGGGACAGGCACATTTTCCCTATAGCCGTACGCTTTGAAATCGGAAATATGAAACACCGCGTTAGCAGAATTGTAGGTTCCCATCACCCGGATATACCGGCCGGCAGCGTCGACGGCATACGAGTCCCCTTGGTCGACCGCAGCCTTTTCGTCGGTTTTCGCCGCGACTTCCGTCCAGTTGAACTGATCCTTGCTGACATAAATATGGTACTGGTAATACCGGGTTCCGTCGGCGTAATTGCGGATATTCAGCTGCTTGATCCTGTAATTGTCCTGCAAGTCGACCTGCCAGTAATGCTGGTACGGCGAAATGCTGGCGTAGCTGCTGTTGGAGGCGTCGCCGTCGATCGCGTATTGCGGTTCGTGGCCCGACTGGGTGTAAGTGGTGATCGGATCGCCGGGGGAGGAGGGCAGCGCTTCCACCTCGGCCGTTTTGCCGGTTGTGAGCAAGGCCGGTTCCAGCGTGCACGCTTTATAACCGTAAACTTTAACATCGCTGATGTGCGTGCCCCGATTGGCGGAGTCATACGTCACGTTGACCCTAATGTAACGGCCGGTTCCGCTGACCGCATACGTGTCGCCGGCATCGGTCGCCGCGTCGTTATTCGTTTTCGCCGCAACGGTCGTCCAGTTCGTTCCGTCCGCGCTCGTCTGAATGTCATAGCGGTAATACCGGGTCCCGTCGACGTAGTTGCGGATGCGGACCGTCCTGATATCGTAGCTCGCACCGAGATCGAGCTGCCACCACTGCGGATACGGATACGCGGACCAATAGCTGGAGTTGGTCGCATCGGCGTCGTTGCCGTATTCCGGACCGTGACCGGCCTCGAAGCTTTGGGCGGTTGCCGTCTTTCCGGCGCTAATAAGCGGCGGCGTCTCGCTCATGCGGCTTTGCGGCACGATCTGCTTCGCCTGGCTTGCGCTGGACCAGTACAGTTTGACGGAGGCGTTCCCGGTATTGGAATAGTAATCGAGCCGGATGTCGTAATCGGCGCCCGCCGTTAAAGTAATGGACGAAGTCCATTCCGCCGCCGTCTGATCATGCCATTGATCCAGCAGCAATTCTCCGTTGACCCACAGCCTGACGCCGCCGTCGAAGCCTACGTAAAAACGATACTGCTGCGAATACAGTGGGCGAATTTGCCCGGTCCAGCGAACCGAGAACGTATCCGCGCCCATCGATGCGTCGGGAGCCCCTGAACCCCAGTTAAAATTGACGTTCGCATCGGTTCGGGTTATTTTCAAATCGGTAAAATCCATGTTGTCGAAATACTCGCCCTTCAGCCCATTGCCGATCTGACCGTATACCGTTGCGGGGGAAAATGTGAAGATGACAGCGGTTGCAAAAATAATGGCGGCCGCCCATACGACGACCAGCGTCGCGCGTATGTTTCTTGCTATACTCATCGCTTACTGCCTCCTTTGTGCCACTCGCATGGCGGGATATTCCCATCATGCCCCGAAGGCGGCGCTTGTTCAACGATCAAAAATTGATCGGACCCATATCATTTTTGCAAGGCAGGAATTGCGAACCGGAAAGCGAATAGTGTTGTTCGAAAGATCGACGATGAAGCAACCATTCAAAACAACGGGGAGGGTCCATCATGAAGAAGCTCATCTTCCGCGGCCGTTCGGGTTCCATATTCGCGAAGGTGCTGTACTCCTACATACTAATCATTACTTTGCCGCTGATCGTATTCGGTGTGGCGACCTATTATTGGCTGACGAATGCGATCGAGAAGGAAACGCACAAGACCTACAGCGGCATCGCGGAAGATATTCGCACGGAAGTCGACCGGAACTTTCAGACGCTGGACTCGTTTGCGGTTCAGCTGTCTTATATGCCTTGGGCGGTCAAGCTGATGAACATGGAGGGGAGCAGCTTAAGCTACGACCGGCTCGATATCGGGGTGCTGCTCGGCATTTTGCAGGAGCTTCGCATTTTCCAGGCGACGTATCCGTTCGTCGATGAGATCGCGATTGATTTCAACGGCAAGGACACGATCATTTCGACCGTCGGCAAAGACAGCCGTGAGCGGTTCTTCTCCGACCTGATCCGCTACAAGCGGCTGACGGCGGGAGACTGGTCGGATAGGCTGTCGCAGCTGAACAACCGGACGATGCTGCTGCCGGAGGAGGCGAGCGTCCTGAATCAGTCGAAACGCCTCCTTACCTACCTGCATGCGCTGCCTCCCGGAGATTCCGTGTTCCAGGCGACGCTGCTGCTTTTCATTAAGGAGGAGACGATTCAGCAGCTGCTCGGCAAATCGGCCCTGGTCAAGCAGAACGGCAGCGTCTATGTAACCGACCGGCAAGGGCGCTACGTTACCGGCTACGGCGGCAATGCCGCTATCCGGGCGGCGCTGGAGCGGCAGCTGGCCCAAGGTACGAGCGGCTCCGTGCAATCAATGCGCACTGAGGACGGAACCGGTTACGCGCATGTCCAATCTGCGGAGGGGGCGAACGGTTGGACGTATCATCTGGTCGTGCCGGACAATATGCTGACCGCCAAGCTGAAGAGCGTCCGGCTGATGGCGATAGCGCTTATGATGTTTTATTTGCTCATCGGCGTGACCGTCTCTCACTTGCTGGCGCGGCGGGACTACCGTCCGATCGAGCAGATGCTCAGTCTGGTGCGAGCCCGGCTGCGGCCGGCCGAGAACGGCAGCAACGAATATGCGATTTTGCAAAATGCGATCTACGCCATGCTGAATGACGCGGACCGCAGCGAGAGCGAAATATTGCTGTACAAGCCGCTCGCCCGAAACACATGCTTAAGCAAGCTGCTCAAGCATGAATCGGACCACGTGGACTATGCGGAGACGGCCCGCACGATGGAGCTGCTGGATATCTCGTTCCCGCACGAATATTACCGCTGCCTTGTTATGCTGCTGGACGAAGGGCAGTTGAACCCGGAAGCCCTGCTCGAGCAGCTAAAGCCCGAGCTGGATCAGCGGCTCGTCGCGATGTATTGGGTCGAGCTTGACGGGCGAAGCAAGGCGCTCATTCTTAATGCGGACAGCGGCGAAGCCGAGGAAGAAGCGGTTGGGCTATTGCGGGAAGGGCTGCGGGGGGCGTCCGTCGCCTACCGGGCGATCGGCGCCGGGAGGCAGTACCGGAGCCTTGTTGAGCTGCACTTGTCCTACGCCGAGGCGCTTCGCGCGCTGGAGTACCGGTTCATTCAGGAGGACGGCGCTATATTGTATGCGGAGCGATTCTCCGATACCCACGAATGGAAGGGAACGATCGGCGAGGAAGAGGAGCTGAAGCTGGCGATCCGGAACGGCAATGCGGCGAGCGCGGTCGAGATGGCGCATCGGGTCGTTCGGACCGAGCTGCAAGCAAGCCGTCTGCCGCTCGGCGGAATCCGGTTTTTGTGCTATCGGGTAGCTACATGCGCCCTCGCCGCTCTGGAGGAGCTCAATATCGCCCGGACGCCGTCGGTCAGTCCGAACGAGCTGCTGCAGCAGGAGGAGCCGGGTACTATGCTCGATACGATTCGCAGGCTGTACGAGGAAGCCGCCCGGCTCGCCGCGGAGGAGCGGCAAAGCCGCAACGACCATTTGATTCGGGAAATCCGGACGTATTTGGAGCAGCATTATACCGATCAAAATTTGTCGCTTACCTCGGTCGCGGATACGTTCGGAATCTCTCCCTCGTATTTGAGCCGTTACTTCAAAAGCCAGACCGGCACGAACTTCGTCGACTATGTGAATCGCCGCCGCATCGAGGCTTCGAAACGGCTGCTGACCGGCGAGACGACGATCGTGCAGGTCGCGCAAAAAGTCGGCTTCGACAACGACATTACGTTCCGCCGGCTGTTCAAAAAATATATGGGCATTACGCCGAGCCAATATAAGGGGAACCCGTAGGCCAGTTGGGCAAAAAACAAATTTTGTATGGCATAGAGCAAGCATCGTTCGTAGACCGCTATCGCCGCCGCCGACTATACTAAGGCCAGCCGGTGCATAAAACCGGCGAATACGAAAAGGGGGTTCCCATGAACAAAACAAGATCAGCAACAGCAGCGTTTGCCTTTATTATGACATGCGCTATCGCGGCCACCGGCTGTTCGAACGCCGGGACCGAAGGGATGGATGCAACGCCCGTCCCGTCTCCTCGCCCGTCAGAGGATGCCAAAACCGCAGGCTCGCCTTCCAACCCGATGCCTATCGTGAAGGACGGCTCCGTAACGCTGACGGTGGCGATGCCCGACAATCCGTACGCGGCGGCAAGCCTGACCCAGAACTTGCCTGTATGGCAGGAGATCGAGAAGGTGACCGGGGTGAAGATCAAATGGGAGGTCGTGCCGAACAGCCAGTTCACGACGGCGATCCAAACCCGGCTCGCCGCAAGAACGAATTTGCCGGATATCATCTTCACCCGATTCGATTTGGGCAAATACGGAGAAGACGGCTTGCTGCTCCAGCTGGACGATCTGCTGAAGAAGTACGGAGAGAACGCCGCTGCGGTATTCAAGGAGAAGCCTTTGCTGCCTGCGCTGCTTAAGACGCCGGACGGCAATACGTACCGGTTGGCCGGAGCCAGGGACGAGGAGGTGGCCGCAGGTCCATACGGCTGGCTCCTTCGCAAAGATTGGCTCGACAAGCTGGGACTTAAGGAGCCCGAGACGGTCGACGATTGGTACAGCGTTTTGAAAGCGTTTAAGGAGAAAGATCCGAACGGGAACGGCAAAGCCGACGAAATCCCGATGACCAACTACGACGGGACGGCGCAGCTCTACTACTGGGGCAACGCCTGGGGTTTGCATCTGCGGACGAGCGACGGTTTCTACCCGGACAAAAACGGCAAAATTCAATACGAATGGCTGGACCCGCGGGCCAAGGAAATGGTTGTGTTCCTGAACAAGCTTGTAAAAGAAGGCCTGCTCGACATGGAATTCGCAGTGAACAACAAGGACCAGGCCACTTCAAAAATTATTCGCAGCCTGTCCGGCGCCGTTCTGGGATGGCAGGAATCGAATCCGCTGTGGATCAACAAGCTCAAGGAAGCGGGCGAAGCCAATGCGCAGTGGGTTATGACGAAGCCGCCCGCAGGGCCGAACAATTACAAAGGACATATCGAGACGACGTGGCTCGCCAACGGCAACGCGGCCATCACCAAGGACTCCAAATATCCCGATATCGCATTGCGCTGGCTTGACTACGTTATCTACAGCATGGAAAATTCCAAGCGCTCCACGCTGGGCGTTGAAGGAAAGACGTATACGATGAAGGATGGGAAGCCCGTGTTTACGGACTTCGTTCTGCACAACCCGGACGGGCTCGGTCCGGTCGAGGCGGTGCGCTCGATCGGCGCCTGGCAGCTGAACAGTCTTGTAATGAAGAAGGAATATGTGTCGATGCTGAAGCTGACGGATGAGACGCTGGCCGAGCGGGCGAAGCTGGTGGAGCCGTATATCGTGCCCGTCGTGGAATTCGCCGCCCCGACGAATGAGGAATCCAGCCGCTTGAACCGGAAACTGACGGACATTACGACGTACAAGGACGAGATGGTCGCCAAGTTCATTCTCGGCCAAGAGCCGATCGATAAGTGGGACAGCTTCACCAAGAGAATTCGGGACATTGGCATCGACGATGTGCTTGCGGTGCGACAAGCCCAGTACGACCGCCTTATGGCGGGCAAGGCCAAGTGACGAACCAGCATAAACTGCACGGCGGCGCGGATTGCCGCGAGTCGGCGATCGTACACTGCGGCCGGCAGCCGTTTTCGCGCCCGACCGTGCCGAGGAGAGAATCGTTCCATGATTGACGACACCCGATTTCCGTCCCCGCTGGCCAAAGCGGGGACGATACAGCGCGAGTCATACTGGAGACGGCATGCGAAATTATACCGAAGAGACAAATATTTGCTGCTTATGACGGTTCCGGCCGTGCTCTATTTTCTTATCTTTCATTACATGCCGATGTACGGCCTGCTGATGGCGTTCAAAGACTTCTCGCCGTCGAGAGGCATCTGGAACAGCCCGTGGGTCGGGCTGCGCTGGTTCGAGGAGTTTTTCGGCTCCATTCACGCGTTCCGGTTGATTAAAAACGTCCTGCTGCTCAACCTGTACAATCTGATCTGGGGCTTCCCGATACCGATCGCCTTCGCTTTACTGGTTAACGAAGTCAGGAGGCAGGCGTTCAGGCGGTTCGTCCAGTCGGTCAGCTATATGCCGCATTTCATCTCCGTCGTCGTCATTGTCGGGATGACGGTGACGTTCCTGTCTCCGAACAGCGGCATCGTCAACGCAGCCCTGGTGAAGCTCGGCTTGGAGAAAATCAACTTTCTGAGCGAATCCGGCTGGTTCCGCACCATCTATATCGGCACGGACATCTGGGCAAGCTTCGGCTATAACTCCATCCTTTATTTGGCGGCCATCACCGCGATCGATCCCCAGCTGTACGAGGCGGCGAAAATCGACGGCGCGGGACGGTGGAAGCAGATGGTCTACGTCACGCTGCCCGGACTCGCTTCTACGATCGTCATCCTGCTGATCTTGCAGCTGGGGAGAATGATGAGCGTCGGATTCGAAAAAATTATTTTGCTGTACAATCCGGCTACATACGATGTAGCCGACGTCATATCGACTTATGTGTACCGGATCGGGCTCGTGGGAGGCGAATTCAGCTTTGCGGCCGCGATCGACTTGATGAACGCCGTCATCAATTTCATGCTGATCGTCGCGTTTAACCGGCTGGCGAGAAAATGGACGGCGATCTCATTATGGTAAGAAGGAGGACGCCATTGTCTACGACCGGAAGTTCCGCGGACAGGTGGATCGACGCGTTCATTACCGGCATCATGCTTGTCGTGATCGCCGTCTGCCTGTACCCGCTCTTATACGTATTCAGTATGTCGATCAGCGATCCGCTCGCAGCCGCGAAGCTGGAAGTATGGTTGTGGCCGAAAGGCTTTTCATTACAATCCTACAAACTGGTCATGAGCAATCCCGACGTATGGACAGCGTACGGCAATACGATCTTTTACACCGTCGTCGGGACCGCAGTCAATGTCGTCGTGACGCTGCTCATCGCCTACCCGTTGTCGCGCCGCAGCTTCGTCATTCGGAAACCGCTTACGCTGTTCATCGTGTTCACGATGCTTTTCAAGGGAGGCCTGATCCCGACGTTCATTCTGGTGAACCAGCTCGGGCTGTATAACACGCGATGGATATTGATTGTGCTCGGCGCGGTAGGCGTATGGTACGTCATCATTGCCCGCACGTTCTTCGAGTCGATCCCGGAGTCGCTGATCGAGTCGGCGAAGCTGGACGGCGCCAGCGATATGGGGATTTTGTGGCGCATCATCATCCCGCTGGCCATGCCGATCACGGCGGTGCTCATTTTATTTTACGCCGTCGAGCATTGGAACAGTTATTTCAGCGCGCTGATCTACCTTCCCGACAAGGATTTGCAGCCGCTCCAGCTTTATCTGGTGAAGGTGCTCGTCGAGAATACGCAAAGCTTGGCCGATTCGGTTACGATGGGGGAAGAGAAGAGTCTCGCCATCATGCAGGTGAAATATGCGATCATTATCGTATCGACGCTGCCGATTTTGTTCATTTACCCGTTTTTGCAAAAATATTTTATCAAAGGCGTCATGATCGGCGCGATTAAGGGCTAGGCCTGTCAGATGGTATCACAAGAAAACTCACCGGAACGAAGCAAGACGAAATCATAGACAATTGATAGAAGGCAGCTCTCGGGTGAAATGCCCCGGAGCTGTCATTGTTTGATTTAGCAAAAAATTGCCCCCAAAAAAAATCGCATGGATGTCGATTAAACCGTCTCCCGTTCGTCGTCTATATAGCGGCGAAGTTCAGGGAGGGAAGCGGGAAGGCCGCTATGCGCCTCATAGACCTTCATTTTACATTAAAGGAGCGAATAAAAAATGAATCAGGAAGTAACCGATTTTATCGAAGCGTTAAAAGAACCGTGGCATAAGGAGCTTTCCGCCGGTCTGCGTGAAGTGGTCCGTCAAGCGATTCCAAATGTACATGAACGCATCCAATATAAGAAGCCCCATTTTTTGAAAAACGGAAAATACGCCGCAGCCATCTCGACATCGAAAGAAGCGGTAAGTTTTACCATATTTAATTGTTCGGCTTTAGAATTTCCTGAAGGCATGTTCGAAGGTCCTCCGGAAAGAAAAACATTGAAGCTGCGCAAAGGGGATACGTTTGATTCCGAGCAATTGGTGTCACTGGTCGGACAGGCTTCCGGCAGGCTGTAGATAAAAGATTTTGCAAGCGTGTCGGCGCCTGGTACGGAAGGACAATGAAATCGGCGATGTATGGGCGGAAATAGCACAGAGGGGCGGCGAGCCCCTCTTCTTCTTATCCTATCTCTGCCAGGTAACTGGTTTATCGAGTATGACGCCATCTGTCTGCACCCATTGACGGAGACTGCCCTCTTGGGCTTGAATGACGATGAAATACAAATCGCCGGCACCATTATTGCGAAGCGTACGTTCGCCTTCAGGCGAAACACGAATAGCCGTTCCTTCCTGCACATCAAAAATCTGTCCGTCCACCTGAAACTGACCTCGTCCGCCGATGAAAAGATATAGCTCCTCATTCTCGCGATGGGTGTGATAGAACGGGATAGAGCCGCCCTCCGGCAGTTGGTTCAATGAAACTTCCATACCGGTTAGTCCAAGCCTGTCTTTCAGAAAGTACTTACCGGGAGCAGGGTCCTTTGACATATTCAAAAGATTGCTCAAAGGACCGGCTTCCACAACGCTGAAATGATTACCATTCATTTGTAAACTTCCTTTCAAGTGGAGTTAAGTAGGCGCATGAAGAATCATGCCTGACACTCAGTATATTCTATGTACTTGCAATTTGCAATTACAAACTTGCAGAATGCAAGCGTGAATTGTATAATTAAATTATGAAAAAGCGAACTTCCACCGTTTGTCCCATTGTATATGCACTCGACATCTGGGGCGATCCCTGGAGCCTGGTCATCTTGCGAGACGTCCTCATTCACAACAAGCGGTATTACCGCGAGTTTCTTGCCTCGCGCGAGCGGATCTCAACCAATATATTGAGCGCACGGCTCCAATCGCTCGTCGAAGCGGGCCTGCTCGTTAAGATCGAAGGAGAGACGAATCGCGCACAAACGATGTACCGTCCGACGCCAAAAGCTCTTGATCTGTTTCCGGTCGTATTTGCCATTATGCACTGGGGGCTTAAACACAATCCGAATACCGATATGAGTATACCGATCATGCAGGAGCTGATAACCGACGAAAAAGGGCTGGAGCAGCGTCTAAGGCGGAATTTCGACGATATTGCTCCATAGTAACCGCTGTATTTCTCTTGAGCATTGATACTGATCATGGCGGAAGAGTGCTCCGCCGGCCGTGTTCGCTCAAGTAGTGATTTATATCACATCCTATTATTTTCCTGAGCGCTATAATGTAACTATCAAACGTATGAGGTGATGGACGATGCTGTACTCTAAAATTCTTGTTGCTTACGACGGCTCGGAGGCTGCAGACAAAGCTCTCGATTCCGCAATAAAGCTAGCCAAATTGAACCATTATTCGAAAGTGGATATCATTCATGTTTACAGTCCCCCAACCTACGTCGTAGGCGGCGCGGTTTTCATTGCCCCCGTTGCGGTAGAAAACAACGATGCGGAATATTCCGAGCAAGTCGTAGCCAAGATCAAAGAGAAAATAAACGATTTTACGAATATACATATCGAGGTAAGACAGGGCGTTATAACGAAAGAAATTTTGGGCTATGCCAACGAAATCGAGGCGGATTTGATTGTGATTGGCAGCAGAGGACTTAGCGGCATTGGCGAATTTGTGCTCGGCAGCGTCAGCCACAATGTCGTTCAGCATGCCAAGGTTCCGGTGTTGGTAATTAAGTAAAATAAGTAAAGTCAAAGCAGCGGCAGACTAGGGCCATTCGGTTCTTCGTCTGTCGCTGCTTTTCTTTCGATCGGGGCAATAAAATTATGCATGTGGACATCCGTTCCGGCGAACGGCGAGTCCATTTTTTTATGAATATGAAGGCCAAATGTGATATGATATGGTTTATTTTAATTTGCAACCGCCCGGGAGGAACCGATGTGAGCCCGATTCGCTTAACCCGCAAAAGCTTCTCGCAAAAATTAATCGCCAGTCTGGCCGTTATTATCCTGTTCACCTTTGCCGTATCGGGCTATATCAGTTATAAAATTCATCTCAACTTGTTTACGGACGAGATCAGCGAGCAGTTCTCCAAGACGAACGAGCAGGCGGCGGCCCGGCTCGATTTGCAAATTCGCGATATTTACCGTATTTCCAATTTCATTGTATTCCACCCATATGTACAGCAGGTGCTTGAGCGTTCGGCACAGACCGAGCAGCGGGAGACGTATACGCAGCTTTCGGATCAAGACGAGCTGAACAAGCTGTTGTTTCAGGTCAAATACGACGAGCCGAAGCTGATCGGGATGTATCTTTACGACACGATGGAAAACGGATTTATATTCAGCGGGACGAATAGTTCCTTTACTGCTCAGCTGCCGAAGGAAGCGTTCACACAGATCAAAGCTTCGCTGGAAGGATCTTTCGGCAACCTGATCTGGTTCCCTCTTCAGCTGCCCAGCCGCAATGCGGATTCGGGGTATCAGACTTTTTTTGCGGCGGCCCGGCAAATGAAGACGGTGCAGCAGGAACCGTACGGAACGATGGTGATGCTGTTCGATCAATCGCTCATTTCCGAATATTTGGACGATCTTGTCAAGGATGCGCAGGCCAATGTATTTCTATATGATAAAATGGACCGTCTCGTCTATAGCGATATATCGGATGCGGGGGCGGCGCCGAAGCCCGGAGACGTGGGGAACCGCAGCACGATGGATGTGGATAGTAAACCGTATCTGTACGCGAAGAGCCGCTCCGGCCAAGTCGACTTTACGCTAATCAGCCGCGTATCGCTGGATTCGCTGCAATCGCGCAGCGGCATCATTGTTCAAGTGAATCTGCTGATCGGCATTATCAGCTTGTTATTCGCCGGGTTGCTGGTCGCCTGGACAGGCAGCCGGCTGCTCCGTCCTCTGCGCGAGCTCGTTCGGGGGATGGCCCGGATGAGGGAAGGCGATATGAAGACCCGGCTTGCAGTGCGTACGGACGATGAGCTGGGCTTCCTGGCGCGTAATTTCAACTCGATGGCGGAGCATGTGGATACGTTAATCAAGGAAGTATACGAGCGGCAGTTAAGTGAACGCGAGGCGGAGCTTACCGCGCTGCAGGCTCAGCTGAATCCCCATTTTCTTCATAATACGCTGGATACTATTTATTGGATGGTTTATTTGAAGGATGATCGCGAGACCGCCACGCTCGTCGTATCGCTATCCGATATGCTGCGCTACGCTCTGGAGCCGGTTGAGACCGACACGACGCTGGAAGACGAGCTGAACCAAATTCGCAGTTATTTGACGATTCAAAATCACCGGTTCGGCCATCAGCTCGAGACGATCGTTGAAATGGAGGAAGAGCTCGCGGGCATTCCTGTGCCGCGGTTAATTCTTCAGCCGCTGGTCGAAAATGCGTTCGTTCACGCCTTCACGGACATGCCTGCCGGTCAGATTCTCAGCATTCGCGCCTACCGGGGGATGACGTCTGATGCATCTGATGCTCGGACGACGGAAGCGGCGCCGGCGATCGTCATCGAGATTATTGATAACGGCAAGGGCCTGACGGCGGAGCAGATCCGTTCCATCCTGGGTTCAGCGCGGGGCGCCCGAAAGCAGATCCAGCCGGGTGAAACCGCTTCCGTCACCGAAAAGAGAAGACGCACTCACATCGGGATTCGCAGTGTGATCCGAAGGCTCGATCTGCTCTACGGCGAGCCGTACGGACTTAAGATCCAATCCTTGAATGGAGCTGGAACGACATTCAGAATGTATATACCACTGGGAGGGAACATAAGCAGATGACAGGCAGCATCATGATCGTAGACGACGAGCCGTTAATCCGCAGAGGGCTCAGGAAGCTGATCGAGACTAACGACCTGGGCTGGCGCGTGGCCGGCGAAGCGAGTAACGGGCAGGAAGCGCTGCTGCAGCTGGAGGAGCTGAAGCCGAATCTGATCCTGAGCGATATTCGGATGCCGCTGATGGACGGGCTGGAGCTGGCCCGGCACATATCGGAGCGCAGCTGCGGGACGGCGGTTATTCTTCTGACCGGCTTCCGGGATTTCGAATATGCTCAGGCGGCCGTGCGGTACGGCGTGAAAGATTTTTTGCTGAAGCCGTGCCCCGAGGAGGAGATTTGCCGCGTGCTTCGCCAAGCCTGCGAGCAGCTGCGGGTGAAGACGGAGCAGAGGCGAGTCCGGGAGGATCATGCCTTGCGTTCGGTTCTTCTGCGATTGCCCCAGCCGGCAGGGGAGCCGCCTCAGTCGATGGATTGGCTGAACGGACGGGACTTCTGGCTGGTCAGCGTAGAGACGTTTCTCCCCCAAGGCAAACAATACCGGGCCGAGGATGTAGAGCTGCTGCAGTTCGCGATAAGCAATATCGCAGCGGAGCTTATGTCGAGCCGGGGGAGCGGCGGACGCTGGATGACGGTGGAATACGGGAGATTTGCCTTTTTTCTCGAGCCGGATTCCGAGGACGGGGCATTCTTCGAGCATTTGCTGAAGACGGTGCAGCGTCTGCTCGGGCTTCCGCTAAAGGCGATGCGACTCGGGCCGGTCAAGACGGAAGCGGATGCCGAGCGGCTGTATGTTATGCACAGCGCCGCTTCGCCGCTCCTCGCAGCTTCCGACAGCAAGTACAGTCGGATCGACGAAGCGAAGGTGCAGGCGCTTCATGCGGAAATTACTTCCCTGCTGCTGCTGGGGAAGCATTCGGAGATCGGCGCCATCCTTCGGCAAAGCTTCGAGAGCCGGCCGGAGGTGCCGCTGGCCGAGCGGAAAGCGGATGCGCTCTGCCTCGCAGCGGTCGTCCGCGAGGTGCAGCGCAAGGAGCTGGAGAAAGAAGCGGAACCGGGAGACATCGCCTCCGAGCTGGAAGGGCTCCTGGGTCTGTCATCGACCGATGCCGTCAACGAATGGATTTCGGAGCGGATCAGCTCGCTGGAGCGCGCTACCGCGCAGTGGCTGGAGGAGCGCAAGAGCGGGCTCATCGAACGGGCCATCCGTTATTTGAAGCAGCATTACATGGAGGAATGCAGTCTCGCGGCTGTAGCGGCCCACGTTCATTTGAATCCGAACTACTTCAGCAACCTGTTCAAGAAGCAGACAGGCGAGAGCTTCAGCGGCTATTTGACCAGGCTCCGTATGGAGAAAGCCAAGCTGCTCTTAACGAATACGGATATGAAAATTATCGAGATCGCCGAAGCGGTCGGTTATGCGGATTCGAATTACTTCGCTACGGCCTTCAAGCAGTCGGCAGGCTGTTCGCCGAGCGAATACCGCAAGCAGCCTCGTACTTAAACTATAGCGCCCTGACGGAGATTCGAGCCGTTCAGGGTCTTTGTTTTTTTCACTTCTGTAAAAATTCAAGATTTGCCCGTAGAGAATGAAGGAATCGCCGGCGAATTTCGATTTACAATGAAGATGCGAAAGAAACAGAGAGGAGCAACCATGCTATGGCAACCGCACCAACCTCCGGGAAACCCGCTGTCATGACCGAGCAATCCGCATCCGCCGCAGAGCTGCAGCGAAGGATGAGACAGGCGTCGCGCCGCCGAAGATGGAAAGCGAATATTCCGTTAATGCTGCTATTTATTCCCGGACTGCTCTACTATGTCATCTTCAAGTATCTCCCGATGGGCGGCCTGATGATCGCCTTCAAGGATTACAATTTTTTTGACGGGGTGCTGGGCAGTCCCTGGATCGGCATGCATAACTTCGAGACGATCTTCAAGCAGCCGCAGACGCTGAACATTATCCGCAATACGATTGTGCTCAGTCTCTTGAACGTAATTGTCGGCTTTCCGTTTCCGATTGTTCTTGCGATTTTGCTGAACGAGGTCAGAAGAACATGGTATAAGAGATGGATTCAGACGATCGTGTATTTGCCTCATTTCTTCTCTTGGGTCATTATCGGGGGCTTTATCTTTACGCTGTTCGCCACGGAATCCGGGACGATCAACCAGCTGCTGAAAGGATGGATGGAAGAGCCTTTCCCGTTTTTGTTCAATCCCGGATCATGGATCGCCATCTATGTCGGCTCGGGCATCTGGAAGGAGATGGGCTTCAGCGCGATCATCTATTTGGCCGCCCTCACTTCGATTGACCCCAGCCTGTACGAATCCGCCAGCTTGGACGGGGCGAATAAGCTGCAGCAAATACGACATGTCACGCTCCCCGGCATCAGTACGACGATCGTGCTGTTGTTCATTCTCGCCATGGGACGCATTATGGAGGTCGGCTTCGATCATGTCTACGTGCTGCAGAATGCCGTCGTCTCCAATGTAGCGGACGTAATCAGCACTTATATGTACCGGGTAGGTCTGCAAGGAGCGCAGTTTAGTCTGACGACGGCTATGGGCTTGTTCGAATCGATCGTGGGCTTAATTCTCGTGCTCAGCGCCAATGCGCTGGCCCGCAAGTTCGACCGGGGACTCTGGTAGAGAAGGAGGAATCATGATGAGGGCTTCAATGGGAGAAAAATGGTTTTACGTGATCAACAACATCGTTCTGGCTTTGCTCGGGCTAACTTGTCTGTTTCCGTTAATCAATACGATTGCGATTGCCTTCAGCGATACGGCCGCAATCGAAGCGGGGCGCGTCAGCTTCTATCCGGTCGGATGGAATACGGAAGCATTTACTTCGCTGTTTACGGGGACGCCGATTGTAGGCGCTTTCCAGAATAGCGTTGTCATCACCGTCATCGGCGTCATACTCAGTATGGCTGCGACGATCATGACCGCTTATCCGATTTCCCGCCGCATCTTTTACGGCCGGCGATTTTTTACGCTGGCGATGGTATTCACGATTCTGTTCTCCGGAGGGCTTATTCCGACCTATTTGGTCGTCAAGTCGCTCGGACTTATGAATTCATACTTTGCGATCTGGCTCCCATCGCTGGTGAGCACGTACAATCTGCTGGTCATGAGGACCTTCTTCGAAAATATTCCGAGCGAAGTCGACGACGCCTCGAGAATCGACGGCTGCTCCGAGCTCGCTTACCTGCTGCGGATCGTGCTGCCGCTGTCCATGCCGGTCATTGCCACCTTGACCTTATTTTATGGCGTCGCTTACTGGAATACGTTCTTGCCCGTGCTCATCTACATCCAGGACACCGGCCGATTCAACCTGACGGTTCTTGTACAGAATATGATTCAAAGTCAAAATCTGCTGCAGGAGCTCGTAAACAGCGGCATAACCTCGGGCGTGCAGGCCAATGTCGTGCCTGAGTCGCTAAAAGCCGCCGGGGTGCTGGTTGTCGTGCTGCCGATGCTTGCCGTCTATCCTTTTCTGCAAAAATTTTTTGTCAAAGGTGTTATGCTTGGTTCCGTTAAGGGCTGAGATCATCATATACACATCTATATACATGGAGAGGGGTTTCAGTATGAAAAAGCAACGATTGGTAACCGGGGTGCTGCTGTTTACGATGACGGGAGGCACTCTGCTTGCGGGCTGCTCGTCCTCCAAATCCGATGGGGCGCAGAGCGGAGCGGACGGCTCGAAGACCGAACCGAAGAAGGATATTTCGGTATCCATCTATGACCGGGGCAACGTGTCGCCCGATGAAGGGACGATTGAGAACAACCGCTGGACCCAATGGATGAACGAGAACGGGCCGGCCAACGCGAAATTCGTCGCCATTCCTCGCGCCAAGCCGGAGGAGAAGATTAACGTGCTGTACGCCTCCGGCAGCGCTCCGGACTTGCTGTTCGAATATTCTCCGAAGATCAAGGACACGCTTCAGCAGCAGAAGCAGTTTATGCCGATTGACGAACTCATTGACAAATACAGTACGGAATATAAGAAGGTGCTGCAAGATAATCCCGCGCTGAAAAAAGCGGGTACGAAAAGCGACGGCAAGCTGTACTATTTCGGAAAAATCAACTGGGTCGAGCCTAACCGCGGTCTGTTGATCCGCACCGACTGGCTGAAGAAGCTGGGGCTCTCCGCACCGCAGACAACCGACGAATTGTACAAAGTGTTAAAAGCGTTTGCAGAGCAGGACCCTGACGGCAACGGCAAGAAGGATACTTACGGCATATCGCTCAGCAGCAACTCCAGTTTCAGTCTGAAGCAAATGTTCGGAGCCACCTCCAAATGGGTCGTGCACAACAACGAGCTGGCGCTCGATTGGGACCGCCAGAAGGAATATTATACTTTTGCCAAGCGTCTTTATGACGAAGGCTTGATCGATAAGGATTTCACGACGGACACCAACGGGGCCAAGGCGAAGCAGGATTTTATTACCGGCAAGGTCGGCATTTACGGTTTCCTTACTTCCGATGTTGTCACGGATACGCTGATGGGGACCATCGATCCGCTTAAGAAAAATGTATCCGGAGCCGATGTCGCGTTCATGCCGTATCCGAAGAGTCCTTTCGGAGCCTTCGTACCGACCTTCAAAAACCCGGTGCAGATGGTCGCGGCGATCAGCGCAACGGCGAAAAACCCCGAAGCCGTCGTCAAGTACATCGATTTTTCGCTGAAGGATACGACGACGAAAGCGCTCGATTACGGCATTGAAGGGACGCATTATAAAATGACCGACGGCTGCCCGGAAATTATCGACGCGGCAACGTCGAAGAAGCAGGTATCCGATCTTACGCTGGATATGAGAATGCTGGAAAATGTCGGCATCAGCTATAATAAATGCGATGTACCCAAAGTGGCGTTCAAGAGCGACCCGCGCAAGGACGAGTATCAGAACACCTACGATTCGTTCCGGTCGACCTACATGACGTTCGATCGCGGCTACCCGGAGCTGACGCATTCCGAGCATATGCCTACGCCTCCGAAGGATCTTAACGCTATTGAAACGAATGCCGACAAAGCCGTCGGCGACATTTGGCTCAAAGCGACGGTTAGCGGAAGCAAGTACAGCATCGAGCAGGCGCTCAAAGATGCGCAGGACGCTTGGTCCAAGGCCGGCGGCGCGCAAGTGGAGGAATGGTACAAAAATTGGTATCAAACCGACCGGAACAATTCCATATTGGCCAACGACATTTTCGATATTGCCAAAAAGCAAAATGAGCAGTATAAAAAAATTGTGCAAGATTTGAAGTAAATGCGAAGGGATGGAGAGTTTTTCTCCATCCTTTTTCACCACATTGGAGGGATATCCGTGAAAACCGTATTTATTTTAATGGACTCGTTGAATCGTCATTACTTGAATGCGTATGAACCTTCTTGGGTACAAACGCCGAATATCGACCGCTTGGCGAAGAAAGGCGTCGTCTTCGACAACCATTATGCCGGCTCTCTGCCATGCATGCCTGCGCGCAGGGAGATCATGACGGGCCGTCTCAATTTCCTGGAATCGCGCTGGTGCCCGCTGCAGCCTTTTGATGAGGCGTACCCGAAGGTGCTGAGCCAACAATCCGGGACCTACTGCCATATGATCACGGATCATTATCATTACTTTGAGGCGCCGGGCTTTGGCTATCATACCCCTTTTCGCACGTGGGAATTTATTCGCGGTCAGGAGGGCGATCATTGGCAGCCGCGCGTGAAGGACCCTGAGATTCCCGTCTATCGAGGGAAAAACCGCCGGCAGGACTGGATCAACCGCAGCTGCATGAACCTTGAGCGAGATGAGGATTATCCTACGACGCAATGCTTTATGCGGGGAATCAATTTTTTGCAAAACAATCACGATCAGGATAATTGGCTGCTGCACTTGGAAGTGTTCGATCCCCACGAGCCGTTCGTTTGTCCGCAGAAATACCGCGATCTTTATGCCGATACGTGGAGCGGGGCCTATCATTTCGATTGGCCGAATTATGCGCCTGTCGACCCGGAACACGAAGGACCCGATGCGATAGAGCATATTCGTAAAAGCTATGCCGGTACGCTGACGATGGCCGATGTGTGGCTGGGGAAGCTGCTCGACAAGATGGACGAGCTTGACTTATGGAAGGACACGACCGTTATTCTGACGACGGATCACGGACATTTGCTCGGCGATTACGGGTATTGGGCTAAAAATTACATGTTCGATTACCGGAAGCTGGCGCATATTCCGCTTATCGCATACCGTCCCGGCTCGCCGATGAACGGGAAGCGGGTAGAGGCGCTCACGTCTACCGTCGATTTGATGCCTACGCTGCTGGAGCTGCACGGAGCCGTTCCTTCCGGGCATGTACAGGGGAAATCGCTGGCGCACCTGTTGCAAAAAGACGGAAAGCACCATGACGCCGTCCTGTACGGTTACTTCGCCAAAGACATAACCCTAACCGACGGCCGGTGCACCTATACCCGCCAGCCGGTTCGCGATTCCGTCGCATACCATCATACGGCGACGCCGGTCGTATCCGATCCGGCTCGAACCGGGTACGAGCATGCCGAGCTCGGGACCTTTTTGCCGCAAACGTCCATGCCGGTCTATCGCGTAGCGGAAGCATCGCGCAGACATCATAACGCGCCGGAGCATCATTTATTGTACGACATCGAACAAGATCCTGAACAAACGTCGGCCATTCGCAATCCCGCTCTGGAGGATCAGTATGCCTCCAAGCTGCGTCAACTGCTGATGCAGTACCAAGCGCCGGAATGGCAGTTCGCTAGAATGGGTCTTCGTTAATCTTCCACCATGTTCTTCGTTGCCTGATACATATCTGCTGTATACTTGTCAATTTCATCGCGCGTCATACGTAAGCGAGCCGCGGAAGTGCCGTATCCGATTTCCTTCTTGCCTTCCGCTAACCCTTGAAAAATGCCGTCCGCAAAGGCATCCAAAGGCTCTCCATGCACGTGCAAGCCTTGTCCGCCTAAATCGGTGTTCACGGCCGGAGGAGCAATCTCGATCACTTCAACGGACGTATCCGACAGCTGATGCCTAAGACTCATGGTAAATGAGTGAAGCGCCGCTTTCGTCGCCGAATAAATCGGAGCAATCGCAAAAGGCGTAAACGCTAATCCGGACGTAACGTTCAAGATCGCCGCCGCTTCCCGGGCAGCGAAATACGGAGCGAATAGCATCGAGAGATGAATAGGAGCTTCGATGTTCGTTACTAATTCGTTATTGAAATAGTGCCAGTCGTTCTTGGCGTCGGCTTTCAAAACGTTAAAACGCTGCTGGATTCCCGCATTGTTCACCAGCACATTCACTTCCGGATAGTTCGCCGTTACCCAATCAAATAAGGCCGTACGGTCGGACTCGTTAGTCAAATCATTACCATAAGTGATTAGGCCAGGAAGCCGTTCCTTTACGGTTTGAAGCGCCTGTTCGCGTCGGCCGGTAACGATGACGGTATTTCCTGCTTTGAGAAAGCGTTCTGCAAAAGCGAGTCCGATGCCGGCGCTTCCGCCTGTAATCAATATAGTATTTCCGGAAAGTTTCATTGGAGTTCCTCGTTTCCTTTGTTTTTTAATTTTTTATAACGCGTGATTTTTGTCTCAATTCCTTGCAGGGATTCCGTCATCAACGAAATCTTGTCCAGCACGGCTTGCTTGTGATTTTCCATCATTTGAAGCCTGAGCTCGATGGTGCTGTCACCTTGTATGACCCAATCGACATACTGCTTAATCACGGTGATCGGCATATGGGTATTTTTTAGATAAATAATGATTTTGAGGAGCGTCATTTGATCTTCCGAAAATAACCGCCTGCCTGCTTCATCGCGCTCGATTAGCGGCAGCAATCCTCTTTTTTCATAATATCGTATCGTTGATTCCGGAATATTGAATTTGGCTGCAGCTTCGCTAATCGTACAATACTTCATTTGAAGACCTCCAAATTATTGTTGCCTTGTCGACATGTATAAGATACAACTTAAACCATGGTTTAAGTCAACAACAAATATAGCATGATCAGCATGCGAGGATCGGCTATCGTTCATTTCCGGAAGATTATGCCTTGATATCGGGCTGCTTATAATGATTTAATAGGTATAAAAAGCGGGAGGCGTCGGATGATGGGCATTTTGGAAAAAATGAGATTGGACGGGAAGAAGGCGTTTGTTACCGGGGGAGCAAGAGGCATCGGAAAGAACATTGCCATCGCTTTAGTGGAAGCGGGAGCAGATGTGGCTATCGTCGATGTCGATCTGGACGAGGCCCGCAAAACGGCGGAAGAACTGGCTGCGCTCGGCGCGAGCACCATGGCGCTTCAGACGGATGTCACCGTGCCCGAGCAAGTGAATGCCATGCTGGAAGAGATTGCGCAAAGATTCGGGAAACTGGATATTGCCTTCTGCAACGCGGGGATTTGCATCAATGCTCCGGCCTCGGAAATGACTTACGATCAGTGGAAAAAAGTGATGGACATTAATCTTACGGGCGTATTTCTCACCGCTCAGGCAGCCGGAAGACAGATGATCCGGCAAGGCAGCGGCGGTTCGATTATTAACACCGCGTCGATGTCGGCTCATGTGGTCAATACACCCCAGCCGCAATGCTCGTATAATGCATCCAAAGCGGGCGTGATCCAGCTAACCAAATCGCTGGCCGTCGAATGGGCTCAGCATCATATTCGCGTCAATTGCATTAGCCCCGGTTATATCGGCACCGAGCTGACGTTGAACTCGCCTACATTGAAGCCTCTCATCGAACAATGGAATGCCATGTCCCCGCTGCGCCGCATGGGCCGCCCGGAGGAGCTGCAAGCGATTGCCGTATATTTGGCCGGAGATGCGAGCCACTTTACAACAGGATCGGATTTTATTATTGACGGGGCCTATACTTGCATATAGTCGAAGCATGTCAGCAATTATCACATAATGAGGATGAGGTTAGCCGGTTAACAAGCGGCTGGCCTCTTTTTATTGAAGGGTTTACATTTACTTATATATTGTGTTACTTTTTAATAATAACGTGTCACGAAATTCCGAAGATACAATTTCATTATCGAGGTGAGCTATTCAGATGTCCATTTCATCCAAACGCTTCTTGAAATCGTCTTACTTGCTTGTTATCTTGTTCGCTGCAGTTTTTCTGTTTACCGCTTGCAGTTCAAGCTCCTCCCATTCGGCAACAGACAATCGCACATCGTCTGAAGCAGGGGGAAAAACGATTCGATTCTCGTCCGCTAACGATATCGGGCCGTTGAATCCTCATATGTACGCTCCGAACCAAATGTTCGCGCAAAATATGGTGTATGAATCGCTAGTTAAATATGTTGACGGAAAAGTCGTTCCTCATCTTGCCGAGAAATGGGAAGTGTCGAGCGACGGAAAAGAATATACGTTCTTTCTTCGCAAAGACGTCAAATTCTCTGACGGATCGGTCTTCAACGCTGACATTGTGGTGAAAAATATTCATGCGGTCTTGGCTAACAAACAGCGTCATAGCTGGCTGGAGCTGGTGAATCAGATTAACGACGCAGCAAAGGTCGACGACTACACCGTGAAAATCATATTGAACAACCCCTATTATCCTATGCTGCAGGAACTGGCCTTAATTCGGCCGATCCGTTTTTTGGGAGAAGCGGGTTTTCCCGAGAGCGGCAATACTTCCGAAGGGATTAAAGCGCCGATCGGAACCGGGCCTTGGGTGCTGACGGATTACAAGATCAATGAATACGCCGAATTTAGTAAAAATGAAAACTACTGGGGAGCAAAGCCGAAAGCAGATAAAATTCGCGTTGCCGTTATTCCCGACGGCGAATCTCGAGTGCTTGCATTTGAAAATAACGAGCTTGATGTGATTTACGGCGATGGGAGCATCAGCCTGGATTCGTTTAAATATTTGAAGGAGTCGGGAAAGTACGAAACAGCTATTTCCGATCCCCTTTTTACCAAATCCATAGCAATGAATTCCAACAAGGGACCGCTGAAAGATATTAACGTCAGAAAAGCCGTCGAATATGCTTTCAATAAAAAATCGGTCATCGACAATGTTTTCTACGGCACGGATAAGCTGGCCGATACGCTGTTTCCGGCTAATTTTCCTTATTCTAACGTGAAGTTAACGCCATATACGTATGATGTAAGCAAAGCGGAAAAGCTGCTGAATGATGCCGGCTGGGTGCTGCCCGCGAAGAAAGAGTTCCGGGAGAAAGACGGAAAGGCGCTGGAATTGGAGCTGAGCTTTGACAGTGCCAACAACGTACATAAAGCCATCGCGGAAGTGCTGCAAGGGGATTTGCGAAAAATCGGAATCAATGTAAAGCTTATCGGCGAAGAAAGCCAGTTATTCGGACAGCGGCAAACCAACGGCAATTTCGATATGATTTTCAGCGATACGTTCGGCATACCGTATGATCCGCATGCGATGGTATCCTCCATGCGCGTGCCTTCACATGCCGACTACCAGGCGCAAGCCGGATTGCCGATGAAAAAAGAGCTGGACCAAAAAATTGAGGAAGCGCTGCTCAGTACGGATGAGAATACGCGGCAGCAGCTATACAATTACATTCTCACTACGCTGCACGAGCAAGCCGTGTATTTGCCGATATCGTACGGCACGAATTTGACCGTGTATCATAAAAACATTAAAGGGTTGGAGTTCGGACAAATGAATAGCGAGATTCCCTTTGAGAAAATGGATAAAGAATAGGAGTCAATGAGGGAACTATGGCCTGGTTCATCGTAAAGCGCGTGCTCGGCATCATACCCATTTTATTCGGCGTTTCGCTCATCACTTTCCTGATCGTGCGCCTGCTTCCTGTCGATCCGGCCGAAGCATACTTGAGGTTATCGAAAATTCCCGTAACGGATGAGGCGGTTCAGCTTGTCCGAGAAGAGCTCGGATTGAATCAGCCGTTATATGTTCAATATGTTCATTGGCTAAGCGGTGCAGTGAAACTCGATTTCGGCAGCTCTTATATAAGCAAGAAGCCGGTGTGGGATGAGATGCTGCATTATCTTCCGGCGACACTGCAGCTTACGTTTTCATCGATTGTTCTGGCCTTTGTGATCAGTCTGCCGATCGGCATCTTGTCGGCGCTGTATAAAGACCGATGGGTTGACCATGTTAGCCGGACGCTCTCCTTTATCGGAGCGGCTGCGCCGAGTTTTTGTCTGGGCTTCCTGTTTATTTATATTTTTTCATTAAAGCTAGGCTATTTTCCGGTATCGGGGAGGGGGAGTCTACTGCACTTGATCCTGCCTTCCCTCACTTTGGCCTTGGCGTCCGTGGCGGTCTACACCCGGATGCTTCGGGGCAGTACATTAAACGAATTGCATCAGCCGTATGTTCTCTATGCCAGAGCAAGAGGACTTCGGGAGAAATGGGTCATCGGAAAGCATGTGCTGAGGAATGCGATAACCCCTCTGGTTACCACGATGGGCATGCATATCGGTCATAAATTAAGCGGTTCGATTATTGTGGAAAATGTATTTGCATGGCCGGGCATCGGGCGCCATTTTGTCAATGCTCTGTTCGGCAGGGACTATCCGGTCATATTATGCTACGTGCTGCTTGTTACGACGATTATTGTCATTTGCAATTTACTGATAGATATTTTTCATGCCATGATCGACCCCCGGGTGCGCAGGAATGGAGGGCAGTAGCAGCATGGATTCCGTTATGTGGAAAAAGTTAACAAGCAACAGATTGACATTGCTCAGCTGCACGATGCTTATCCTCATGCTCGTTCTTGCCCTGTTCGCGCCATGGCTCACGCCGCACGACCCTAACTTCGTTAGTCTGGAGCATAAGCTGGAACGGCCTTCGGCTGCCTATTGGCTTGGAACGGATCATCTGGGTAGAGACATCTTATCCCGATTGATCTACGGGACAAGAATTTCACTAGGGATTTCTTTTATCGTGATGGTGTTGATTATTATCATCAGTGTAGCTATCGGAACGCTATCGGGGTATAGCGGCGGCGTTATCGATCGCATATTTATGCGTTTTTGCGATTTGTTAATGGCATTTCCCAGTCTCATTCTATCTCTTGCCATGCTCGGAATTCTCGGACCCGGACTGGTCAACGTCATCTTTGCGATGGTCATGTCTTACTGGGTGTGGTATGCGCGCTGGATTCGCGGTATGGTCATGACGGCCAAGCAGCAAAATTTTATTTTAGCCGCTAAAATCGCCGGAACTCCCGGTTATAAAATTATTTGGTTCCACATTCTTCCTAATATATGGCCTCCTACAATCGTATTGGCCACTTTAAATTTGGGGAGTATGATTTTAAGCATTTCCGGCCTCTCCTTTTTGGGACTGGGCATTCAGCCTCCTATGCCGGAATGGGGGGCCATGCTGAATGACAGCAAGCAATTTCTGAAAAGCAATCCGATGCTGATGCTGTATCCGGGCTTATGTATTATGCTGGTCGTCATGGCCTTTAATTTTATCGGAGACGCTTTGAGGGATGCGTTAGATCCACGTCAAGAAAGGATGAGGTAGTGTCCGTGGACAAGCACATCGTTTTAAGCGTAGATCATCTGCATATTAGCGTGTCAACGCCTCATGGAATGAAGAAAATAGTGAACGATGTCAGCTTCCGATTAAACCGCGGAGAGGTACTAGGACTTGTGGGGGCCAGCGGGAGCGGGAAAACGATGACTTGCCTGGCGATCATGGGCCTGCTCCAGGAGTCCGCCATCATAGAAGAGGGATCGATACTTCTGGAAGGCAAAAATCTGCTGCAGGCGACCCCAGCTCAAATGAGAAGCATACGAGGAGGGCGTCTCGCGGTCGTTATGCAAAATCCGATGAGCGCCTTTAACCCTACGGTGACGATAGGCAGTCATTTTATGGAGACGCTTCGAGCCCAACGTTCATTGTCGCGGGCGGAAGCTCGCGAGCTGGCAGAGACGTATCTCGGTAAAACCGGTCTGCCTCGCCCGGCTGAAATCATGAAGCAGTATCCGTTTCAATTGAGCGGAGGGATGCTTCAGCGGGCGATGATCGCCATCGCGATGTCGTTGCAGCCGGCTGTATTGATCGCCGATGAGCCTACTACGGCTTTGGATACGGTTCATCAGATGCGGTTGCTGGAGCAAATGCGCCGTCTGTGTGAGGAGCAGGAGACGGCTATGCTGCTTGTTTCCCATGATCTTGGCGTTATTGCCTATATGGCTGACGAGGTGATGGTCATGCAAGAGGGGAGCATTGTAGAAAAAGCCCCGGTCGCCCGGTTGTTCGATGGTCCAGAGCATCCGTATACCCGTATGCTGCTGGAAGCAAGACCGGGTATCGGTCTCGTTTAAAATGCTCGTGTTGCGAACAGGAAGCTTTCTTAGGGGTGGGAGTATGCTTGAATTAAGGAATGTAAGTAAAAGCTATACTATAGGTGCCTCAACCTTGTTGAATAAGCAAACCTTGAAAGCGGCGGACAACATTTGCCTTTCCTTGGAGCAAGGCATGTGTCTGGGGCTGGTCGGCGAGAGCGGCTCCGGCAAGAGTACGCTGGGTAAGATGATCTTGGGTCTGGAGAAGCCGGATGACGGCGAAATTTGGTTTGAAGGCAAAAACTTGTTAACCATGAGCAGGAGAGAACGCCAGAGCGTTCGCCGCAAAATTCAAACGGTTTTTCAAGATTGCTACAGCTCATTGAATCCTAGATGGCCTGTCTATGAATCCATAAGAGAACCTTTAAAAAATTTCGAGAAACTGAGCGCGCGCGAGGAAAAGAGAACCGTTCAAGAATTACTGGTATCGGTAGGCTTAAGCCCGGATGATATGGCTAAGTATCCTCATCAATTTAGCGGCGGGCAATTGCAACGAATAAGTATTGCCCGCGCCATCGCGCTCAAGCCCAAGCTAATAGTCCTGGATGAAGCCGTCAGCAGTCTTGACGTGCTCATCCAGCATCAAATTCTGAAGCTTCTGGATGAGTTGAAAGAGCAGTATTTGTTGTCCTACTTGTTTATCTCCCACGATATGATGGCCGTTCGTTCAATCTCGGATCGATTGGCGGTCATGCACAAAGGACAAATTGTCGAAACAATACATTGTTCCGACCCGCTGTCTTCAATGAAGCATCCTGCATCCAAGCAGCTTTTGGAATCCGTTCTCCCTAGCCGCCCGAGAGCTCGGGCAAATATTCATAATAATAAGGAGTGGGTAAGCAATGACAGCCAATGAACAAAGTTATGAGGTATGGTGGAACAACAACGAACGCGAAGCTCTAATGGAAGAAGGGCATCTGAAGGGCTGGCTTCAGCTGATCGCAGCCTTAAAGGAAGAAGATTTATCGGAATATTCCGTTCTGGACTTCGGTTGTAATCGGGGCGGCTTTTTAAGGCTGCTGCATCAAATCAAGCCGTATAAGAAAGCGACAGGCATCGATTTGGGACGGCAGTCCATTGACATTGCCAATGAAAGAAAGGGCAGCTTACCTATCGATTATAGGGTATCTGGATCTCCTGAACAGCTCGAAGGCCAATTCGATCTTGCTTTTTGTCTGTCCGTCATTTATTTGATCGATGATTTAAAGACGCATGCCTGGAAGTTGAGCAAGGCGCTAAAGCCCGGCGGCGTCTATTATGTCACCTACACGGATTTAACGGCGAACCCCAGCCGCGATTTTTTTAAAGAAGAGATTGAAAAGTACAGCCATTTGAATGCTAATATGCATACTCTCGACGATATTGCCTCCGCTTTTAGTAACGAGGGGTTTCGGGTGGAAATCAAGCGAAGAGTGCCGACCGACTTTATTACAGTCTCCGGCAAGGAGAAATATTTCAGGAACTTGAACGACGAATTGATGTCCGTCTATGAGAACGGTTATATATTCCGATTTACGAAAATGTAAAAAAAACGCCCGGACTATTTGAATAGTCGGGCGTTTATGCTTACCTACTTAGTAGAGAAATCCACGAGAAACAATGACGAGCAGAATGAAAAGTACGAGAATCACACCCGTAGAAGTAAACAAACCTCCACAACTGCAGCTACCTGCTACTCCCAATCCCATTGCGACTTCCTCCCTCCCGAGTTCTAAGGTATTGTATGTGTTTGTGCCGCTCATGGACTGGGCAAAACGGAAAATTGTTTAAATATTAGAGCGTTAAGTTTAATTGCCCCCCAACCTTTCACGGACTTGCTGCCGAAGAATTTAACGCTGCCTTGCTTTGGTTACGTAATAAAAATAAGGATTCCGACATATTTTTACAGTAGATTTTGGGTTTGCGGATAACGGTATGACCGGGTTCTCGAACCGTGTAATGTCATGGATGGAGGTAGACTAATGTCTTCTCAAGGTGAAGGGGTACTGGCAGTCGGTTCAGGAACCATCTTGATCGAGCTGGTTAAAGCATGGTATGAATCGCGTTTATCGAAGCTATCCGTGTTGGCAGTCAACATGCCGCGAGCCGAAGCGGAGCAGCTTAAGGAAGCCTCGGAACAGGCGCTTACGGGCAATCCGGAAACATCTCCGAATATTATTCTAGCCGAAGCGGAGGGAGTCGAAGTGAATTGGGCCGCGGCGATCAGGCCGTTTTCGTTTATTTTGTATGCTGCTGAGCACAACGACCTGGAGGAGCTTGAAAAGCTTCAGACCGCCTGCACGGCAGAAAAGAAACCGCTCCTTCCTGCAACGAATCTGCGAGGAATAGGCATGGCCGGGCCGCTGCTTCATCCGGACGGAGAGGGGGGCGGGCAGAGTGCATGGCGGCGCATTCACGCGTCCGTATTCCCTCCTGGATGGGAAACGTATCCTTTATATAGGACGACCGCAACCCTCTTATCCAATCTTGTCGTATATGAATACCATAAACGGCTTGCCGGAGAGGGCGAGCCGAATCGCAATAATCATTGTTATATCTTGAATCCGCTCACGCTGGAGGGAAGCTGGCATCAGGTTCTCCCGCATCCTTCCTTATCGGCTCGCAAGGCGGTCGTCATGACGACGGAGCTGGAGCGAAATCTCGAATCGGATCAGGAACCGGATGTGGAGCAATGGTTTTCTTGGTTTGAAGGGCTGACCTCCAAGGTGTCGGGTATTTTCCATGTTTGGGAGGAAGGTGCGTTGAAGCAGCTTCCGCTGGCGCAATGTCTCGTGCAGCCCGTTGACCCGCTATCCGAAGGCTTTGCGCAGCTTTTGCCGGCCATCGTCTGCAGCGCTTTAACGCATGTAGAGGCCCGGCGGGAGTCCGGGCTTGCAGGAGTGGAAGCCTATGCCGCTCGCATGACCCCGCTATGGATACCTCGGCTATCCTCGAGCCAGGAGGACATCGGCATCGGAGCAGGACTCACGTTCGCCGAAGCGGTCGGGCGCGGGCTGGTCGCTTGTTTGACCCAAGAGCTGGAAAGACGGACCCTTCATCATGAGAGGGTCCTCACCCGCATGGAAATTGGCCGAATCGAAGATACTCACTGCCGGTATTATTTGCAAGCTCTGAATATTCAGGAGGGCGAGATTCTCGTAGCATCCGAAGAGCCGTTGCTCGGGTTTCCGGTCGTATGGGTCCTCTCGGATCAATCCTGGTATGGCGCAGTAGGCCTTGACATAACCTTGGCGCTTCGCCGATCGCTGCAACATGCATTGATGAAAACGGAAAGCGCCGCGGTTCGTTCCGTTGCTTGGAGCGACGATAAGCCGCAGCGCATCGCCGTTTTTCCTGCAGCCTCCATCGGTCACGCCGCTAGAATGCTTTCAGCGCTAAAGACCTTGAAGCAGCATCATAAACGGCTGGAGGTGTTCGACATGCGGTGCGAGCCTTTTATGAAAGAAGGGCTGCTTGAAGTCGTTGGCGTACTGCTCGGTGAGGAGGAATCCCTATGAATACCGTCGTTATTATCGGAGAGGGGCCGTTGGCGGATACGGTGTGCAAGTATTTGTCGGAATTCCCGATAGTGCGCAGATCCGCTTTCGGCGAGGATTTGCCGCCTGCGAGGCTGGTATTGGTGCTGAGCGGGAACACCTCCGTTCATCTCCAGGCAGAAGAGATACTGCAGCCGCTCGGCATCCCTTGGCTGCGCTGTTATGAATCCGATGGAGAAGGAGTGGTGGGGCCGCTAGTCCGTCCCGGGACGGCGGGCTGTTCGCAATGCGCGGAAAACAGGTACTCCATGGCAAGGAACAGCAAGGAGGATATAGGCGACCTGCTCATGAGACTCACCTCCTCCGATTCTCTCCCTATACCGGTTCCGGAGGTATCTCCTTTCGCATTGCGGCATCTGGCGTCTATAGTTTCTGCAGAAGCGGCTAAAGCGCTTCAAGGAGATAAACCGCATTCGGAAAACCGCATCTATCTGGTTAACCTGATGGATCTGAATACGACAATTCACTACATTTTGCCGGACGCATCATGTCCTGTTTGCGGCCAATGTCCGGAGGATTCGAAGGAAGCAGCTCAGCTAACGCTTGGATCTTGCAAAAAGCTCAGCAGGGATACTTACCGCAGCCGCTCGATGAGCGATTTGCAGAAGGTTCTGGTTAAGGATTATTGGGACAGCCGGACCGGGCTCTTCAACGGCAGGGAGTTTAGCTTCCTGTCCACTTTTGCATGCGCGGTTGTGAATCTTCCTTTGCCTATGGCCAATGAATTGACGGGAGGTCATTCGCATTCGTTTGCAGACAGCGAGCTGGCAGCCATCCTCGAAGGATTGGAGAGATATTGCGGGATCGCCCCCAGAGGAAAACGAACGGTTGTGTATGACAGCTTCGTTAACTTGAAGGATGATGCCATCGATCCGTTGAAGGTGGGGCTCCATGCGCAGGAGCACATGGAACGGCCGGATTTTCCCTATCTGCGGTTCGATCCCGATGCCGATATTTCATGGGTTTGGGGATACTCGTTACTGCAGGAACGGCCGATTTTGGTTCCCGAGCTGCTGGCTTATTACAGCCTGGGCTATGGAGGCGGTTTTGTCTATGAGACCTCTAACGGCTGCGCGTTAGGCGGGAGCCGGGAAGAAGCCATCTTGCACGGCATTTTGGAAATCGTTGAGCGCGATTCGTTCTTGATGACCTGGTACGCCAAGCTGCCCGTTCCACGGCTCGATTATCGTTCGTCGGGCGACAAAGAACTGGTGACGATGATCGAACGCGTAAGAGCCGTAACGGGATATGAAGTGCTGTTGTACAATACGACGATGGAAAACGGCATTCCAAGCATCTGGGCTATAGCGAAGGGGGGAGCGAATCAGTCATTGAACCTTGTTTGCGCCGCAGGAGCCCATCTGGACCCTATCCGTGCAGCCAAGAGCGCCGTGTATGAGCTGGCTGGAACGATCACCAGAGTGGAGGCAAGCTGGAACGAACGCCGAGATGATGCCGAAGCGATGTTCCATGATTCATTCCTGGTGGAATATATGGAGGATCATTCCATACTGTATAGTTTGCCGGAAGCGGAGGAGCGGCTAGGATTTTTGCTGGATGAACGGCGTCCTCTGCGGACATTCGGCGAAGAATTCGGCCCTGCAGCGGCTAATGACGATTTAACGGATGATCTGAAGCAGGTTCTTGAGGTATTTCGCGGCTTGCAGTTGGACGTCGTTGTCGTCGACCAGTCAACGAGCGAGACGCTCCGCAACGAGCTGTACTGCTTCAAAGTGCTGATACCGGGAATGCTGCCGATGACGTTCGGACATACGCTTACCCGCTTGGCAGGTTTGAACAGAGTGTTGGAAGTGCCGATGCAGCTCGGATATACCGATCACAAGCTGTCGCCGGAGGAGCTGAATCCTTATCCGCATCCGTTTCCGTAGACCCGTAAGGCTCCATTATCAGCCTATACTTTCGAAGATAATTCTTGTATGTTATTACATACGGAGCAAACAATCAATTCGAGGCTGTTAAGGAGGGACCGGTTTGAGGACGGATATAAGCAATTGGATGCCGCTTAGTGTTAAGGAAATCAATGAAATTTTTTCGGCTATTCCGATACGTTGGTGTATTGCCGGGGGCTGGGCCTTGGACTTGCATCTGCGCAAACAAACTAGGGAGCATAGCGATGTTGACGTTATTATTACCCGTGAAGAGCAGTTCACCGCTTATCGGTATTTAAAAGAGGATTGGATATTATACAGGGCCGAGGACGGCAAGCTGAGTTTGTGGGAAGACGGGGAGTATTTGAACTCGACGAATGACGTATGGATTAGTAAGAGCGACGAGTCGCCTTGGGCTTTTCAGCTGATGATCATTGATACCGAAGAACCCTATTGGACTTATAAGAGAGACAGATCCATTCGAAGGCCGGTAGCGGACATTATTTTGAAAACGGAAGAAGGCATACCTTATTTGAGACCCGAAATCCAGCTTCTGCATAAAGCAGGCAGTTCGAAAGTAAGGGAGAAAGATTACCGTGATTTTCAAACGATGCTGCCGTCGCTTCGGGAACAAGAAAAAGTATGGCTGAAATCTTCTTTACTCCGGCAGTTCCCGCAAGGTCATGATTGGGTCCGTTTTTTGTAAATGCTGATCCAAGAAGCTCGAATACAATCAAAAAAGCCTGATTCAATTGAATCAGGTTCTTTATATTGCATATGAGCAGGCACAGTGCTATAATCAATTTACGACTTTTTATTTTATGTGGACATAAATAATCTATCTTACAATTTAATTGTAGCATACCAGTCAAGCTCTTGTCAAATGTTTTTCTCAAATGAATGGTTAGGAGAGATGTTGGATGCATTCGTTGGTTCTCGATTTTCAAGAAATGGAAAAAACGCAGCTTTCGCTCGTTGGCGGGAAAGGATTCCATTTAGGGAAATTATCTAAAATTGAGGGAATACGAGTACCGGAAGGATTTTGTGTTACAACAGCGGCATATCAACAAGCCATCGAACCAAACGAGACGTACTACGCTCTGCTCCATAGACTAACCACGCTGCAAGCAGAAGACCGCGAGTCCATCGGTGAAATTAGCGGGAAGATTCGGCAAGTCATTATCGAAGCGGAAATGCCTTCCGATGTTACGGAAGCCGTTAGTCGCTATCTCTCCCGGTTTGGCGAGGAACATGCGTATGCGGTTCGTTCCAGCGCGACGGCCGAAGATTTGCCGCATGCCTCGTTTGCCGGCCAACAAGACACCTACTTAAATATTATCGGCCTGGACGCGATTTTGCAGCATATTCGCAAATGCTGGGCCTCCCTCTACACGGATCGAGCGGTCATCTACCGGATGCAGAACGGATTTGACCACAGCCAAGCGTATGTATCGGTCATCGTTCAAAGAATGGTGTTCCCGCAGGCTTCGGGCATTTTATTCACCGCCGATCCGATGAGCGGGAACCGCAAGCTGCTGACGATCGATGCCGGTTTCGGCCTGGGAGAAGCGCTCGTCTCCGGCCTGGTCTCGGCCGATGTTTATAAAGTACAGGATGAGACTATCGTCGATAAGAGGATAGCGGCCAAAACATTGGCTATCTATGGACGGGAAGGGGGCGGAACAGCGACCAAGCAGATCGATCCTGACCGGCAAAAGACTCCGGCACTTACCGAACGGCAAATTGTACAGCTGGCACGCATCGGAAGACAGATCGAAGCTTACTTCGGCCAGCCGCAGGATATCGAATGGTGCCTGGATCAAGATGCATTTTATATTCTTCAAAGTCGGCCGATTACGACGTTATACCCGATCCCTGAAGCGAATGATGGGGACAATCACGTCTATTTATCCGTTGGCCATCAACAAATGATGACAGATCCCATCAAACCGTTAGGATTGTCTTTTTTCCTGTTAATTACTCCCGCACCTATGCGCAAAGCCGGCGGGAGGTTGTTTATTGATGTTGCACCGATGCTGGCTACACCTGCCGGCCGGGAAGCTCTATTAAAAAATTTGGGCTCCGATCCGCTTATAAAAGGCGCACTCGTGACCATCATAGAGCGGGATTTTATAAAATTGTTACCAAATGATCCAACAGCGCCGATTCCGAACAGAATGAATACGGATATGCCGACACCATTCGAGAACGGTCCGGCAATCGTTTCCGATTTGATTAAACGTAGCCAAGCTTCGATAGAAGAGTTGCAACAAAACATCCAAACGAAATCGGGAGCGGATTTATTTGATTTTATTCGGGAAGATATCCAGCAATTAAAGAAGATCTTATTTGACCCGCAAAGCTCGGCTGTGTTTATGTCCGCCATAAACGCTTCAGCATGGATCAATGAAAATATGAACAAGTGGCTGGGTGAAAAAAACGCAGCAGATACGCTTTCTCAATCCGTACCGAACAATATTACTTCGGAGATGGGGCTGGCGCTGCTCAATGTCGCGGATGCGATTCGCCCTTACCCGGAAGTCGTTAATTATTTGCAGCAGGTTAAAGACGATCGCTTCCTGGACGAACTGATTCAACTGGAGGGCGGACAGGAAGCCCGAGACGCTATCGAGGCTTATCTCCATAAATACGGGATGCGATGTACCGGAGAAATCGATATTACGAGAACCAGGTGGAAGGAAAAACCAGTTACACTGGTCCCGATGATTGTTAGTAACATCAAAAACTTCGAGCCGCAGGCCGGGAAACGGAAATTTGAGCAAGGCCTCCGGGAAGCGTTGGAGAAAGAGCAAGAGTTATTGGAGCGATTGAAGTTATTGCCGGATGGCGAACAAAAAGCCGAGGAAACGAAACGAAGGATCGATCTTATCCGGAATTTTATCGGCTATCGCGAATATCCGAAATACGGCATGATTAACCGCTTATTCGTGTACAGGCAAGCTTTATTGAAAGAGGCCGAACAACTCGTGCAAGCCGGCGTTATTCATGAACAAGAAGATATCTATTATCTCACGTTTGAAGAGCTTCACGAAGTCGTACGCGCAAACAAACTGGATGAGCAGATCGTCAACAAACGAAAGGACGAGTACAAATTATATGATAAACTGACTCCCCCGCGTGTCATTACGTCGGACGGGGAAATCATTACCGGTGAGTACGATCAGGATCATCTCCCGGCCGGAGCGATCGCAGGTCTGGCTGTTTCTTCCGGGGTGATTGAGGGGCGGGCACGCGTCATCTTAAAGATGGAGGACGCCGATCTGGAAGAAGGGGATATATTGGTCACCCCCTTCACTGACCCTGGCTGGACGCCGCTGTTCGTCTCCATTAAAGGACTGGTCACCGAAGTCGGCGGACTGATGACCCATGGAGCAGTGATCGCGCGCGAGTACGGCTTGCCGGCCGTTGTCGGGGTAGATCATGCCACCAAACGGATCAAAGACGGACAGCGAATCCGCGTGAACGGAACAGAAGGGTATATCGAGCTACTGTAACCTGGATAAACATCGGAAGGACTTTGTTTCGCCAATAAGCGACACAAAGTCCTTCTTACTTATATTGCCGCGGGCTTTTGCCCGTATGTTTTTTGAAAAATTTCGAAAACGAAAATACATCATGAAACCCGAGGTCCGCAGCGATTTCGGAAATGCTTTGTTCTCTATAGCGAAGCAATTCCTCTATCTTCTGAATCCGAATATGATCGATAAACGATTTCAAGCTTTCACCGGTATTCTCCTTGAACTTCTTCGATAAGTGACTGCGTGAATACGACAATTCTTCAGCAAGTTCGTAGATCGTCATCGATTTTCCGTTTCGTTTATATATGCTGTCCATCATTCGCTTGACTAACAACTCGGACGAATCGTTAATTTCCCGGAATTCGCCGGAGTGAACGTAATGAAGTATCGTTTCAAGAAAGCCGCCCACAAATACTTTTTCGTATTGCATGTAAGGCGATGCATGAATGGCCGTCTTGAACGCGGAGATGAGCTTCCTCGTAATCATATTGCTGTGAATAATCCCGGTCCAATAGGGAAGATCGCCTGTTTCGCGCTCAAATTTGATCGATATCCAGGCGACAGGCGGCTCATTGTACCCAAATCCATGCTCTACGCCTGGGGGAACCAGGAGCATATCGCCAATCTCCAGAGATCGCATCTCACCGAGCAAATTGCATGTAATGACTCCTTCTGTTGCAATCTCAAGCTGCCAATAATCATGCGTATGCGGCAGCACCTTAGACGGGGATAGCTTCGAGCCGAAGCCGACGGAGAGCACTTGGGATTTCATAGGCATCCTCTCTATAAGTGCAGGAATTATGATAGAAAACGGCATTTATACAAGTATTACGACGATTTGGACATTCATTTTACATAACGCCCATGTTATTTTAAAAGTATTATAGAATAAAATGTATGCGTTAACAAGAGGAGGAGCTCTGGCTCCGGCACAATCATGCAACAAGGAGAGAACGCTTACAATGTCATTCAGAATGAAATTAAATGGAATGTTTTTAGGACTTTTGCTCGCATTCATGGTCATTTCCTCCTTGATTATTTACTTTGTTTCCCAGCATTTAATTATCGATAACGTAAAACTCTCGAATGAAAGCGAACTGTCGATCAACCTTGAAACGATGGAAGATTCCATTTATAAGAGCAAGGAAAAGTTTCAGTTGTTTATGGACGACTTCCAATTTACGCTTGACAGCGATATCCAAGACGACAATACCCTATTAAGAAAGGCCTTTGACTTCAATTCCGAGCTGAGAACGTTTCTGTATTCCAATAAAGAATTCAAGGGCATTTTTTTGTATCAAAATCAAGTATTAATGGGAACTTCACTGGCGAACGAAGTGATTTCATATACAGATACTATGGAAGAGAGAGCGGCCGGCCAATCGATCCAAGAATACTTGTGGACTCAATTGAAGGAAGATTGGAAATACGGGCAGAGCGACTTTTTTGAAGAAAATTTATTCATTGCCCCGCTCCAAGACGGAGCCTATATGATTGCCGTATTGGATTATCAGAAGCTGATCGACCAGAGCGATCTCGGATTAATCAAACTCAACGCGAAAAATCAGGTGATCTATGGAGATCAACAAAAGATAAAAGAACTGTTTAACAATCACATTATAGAAAGTGTGGGACCCGATTCCGGGGCTATGGTCACATCCCGATTCGAAAATCAGATTGTCTCTATAAAGAATAAACAGGGAGACAGATACATTTTATTGAGGGATATGAGTCAAATCGACCGCAGTATCGATCGAATCGTGCGTAATCTTGTCGGTTATGGGTTGATAATATTCATTGTATTTGCCGCGATTTCCCATGTCGCTACGGGGTGGATATTGAAGCCGGTATATGATTTCATTCACAAGCTGAAGCAGGTAAAAGGGTTTGAACAGCGAGAATCGATCCACCGCTATATTGCAACCTATCAAGAGCACTCCAGCGCCTATAAGAAGCTGTTCCTTTTTTTCTCCATGATGATTATTCCTACTCTGTGCATGATCCTTATTTCATATCATCAATTCGACCGTATGATCGAAGAGAATTCACGGCAAGATCATATTCGAATTTTCAAGCAGACTGCCACAAACATCGAAAATAACTTGCAATCGTACCATTCCTATATGCGGTATTTGACCCTTAACGGAGAGTTTCAAGAACTAATGATGAAAGAGAACGGCGACTCATTGCCACGAAATCGGGAATTTGCGGACATCTTAATTAGGAAGGGAATCATTGATAAAAGCTTAAGTTATATATCCATCTACGATGCCGATAACCGGCTTGTGTTCTCCAATGCGAAAAATAAACCGGCGATGGAGCCCAGGCAGCCGTTATTGGTAATGAAAAAGGAGATCAAATACTTAGGCAATACGGTCGATAAATCGAACTTGTTTAAATATATGGGATATATCGAATTCGGAATCAACGGCGTTCTCGATAATCAGCTGCATACGAACAGGATGTCGGCCGTCATTCTTATGAATCGTGACAGCGGAAGCGGCCGTTTCCAAACGATCAGCTCACCCATAGATCATCCTTATATGGAATACATGGAGGCGCACATTCCGGATATGACAGGCGAGCCCATTGACCATCAATATATAACCGTGAAAGGCCAGAAAACGTTGTTTTCCACAATCCCTATCGTCATGGAGCAGGAAAAGTGGAATTTAGGTTTATTTGCTCCGGCATCTTGGGAAGAGCAGCAATACATTTTTATCCTCCTGTATTCGTTCGAAGTGTTTTGCATGTTATGCATTATTATTATCGCCTCTACCTTATTGGGGAAACGGATGACTGCTCCGGTGCGCCGAGCGATCCATTTGATGGAGGCCTATCCGCATGACCAATCGATCCGGTTGCGCGGAACCGAGCATGACTTTGAATTTGTTGTTCTTGCCCACAATTTTAACCATATGCTAAGCCGGCTGGAAACGTTGTCGATGGAGTTAATGACGAAAAAGAACGAAAACCTGGAAATGGAAAAACGCATCAACAAGCTCTTGTTTAAAGCGCTGCAATCGCAAATCAAGCCGCATTTTCTGCAAAATATTTTCACCTCCATCTTGCTGCTTCTCAAAACCGGGAAGCCGGAGGAGGCGAGTATGATGCTTGTGGCGACAGCCAAATTTCTGAAAACGGGTTTATCCGGTTCCAGGGACTTAATTACGCTGGAAGAGGAGCTGGAGCATGTGCACAATTATGTGCAGCTCCAAAGTATCCGATTTGAGCGACAGCTGGCTTTTCATGTTGATGTAGACGCTGCCTGTTATAAAGTGCTGCTTCCTAAATTTATTTTTCAGCCTCTTGTGGAAAATGCCATTCATCATGCGATGGAAAAAAATCGGCTCTTAACCGTCAAAATATCCGGCGCCGTGGATAACAAAGACTTGATCATCATAATTGAAGATGACGGGAAAGGCATGGATACCGAACAATTAGCGAGCACATTGATTACGATGAACAATAAAACGCAGTCCATTCATTGCGGGTTATCCAATGTTCACGAAAGGCTGAGCCTTGAATTTGGCGAGGGCTACGGACTGGAGCTCAAAAGCGTCAAGGGGACGGGCACTCAGATCAGAATGAAGATCAGCCTGCAGAAGGAGCTGGAACCATGAACAAATTTACACTTATGATTGCGGACGATGAGAAGATCATTAGAGACGGCTTGGAACACTCCATCCATTGGGATTCGCTGGGATTTAATCTGGTAGCCGTCGCCGCTGACGGCGAAGAGGCGTTAGAGCTATTCCAAGCCTATAAGCCGGAGGCCGTTATTATGGATATTCATATGCCCGTCTTAAGCGGGTTGGAAGTGCTGGAGAAGATGAAAGGCTTGCGTCCCGAAACGGAGATTATTTTGCTTAGCGGCTACGACGAATTCGCTTATGCCAAAAAAGGCATTCAGCAAGGCGCATTCGACTATGTCGTTAAAATTAATATGTTCCCGGAGCTGGAAGAAGCCTTGGCGAGGCTGTATCGGGTCTTGTCCCATAAGCAAGAGGAAAACCGGCAATACAATCAGCTTCTGCTGCTCAAAAACGATTATACGTTTCAACAATATATGAAGGGTTCTCCTCCCTCAGAGCTTAATCAAGCTGGGGAGCCGTCGCATTACAGTGTGGCAAGCCTATGGCTTCCGTCGCCCTATCCATTGGATGTGATTGGTTTCTACCAAACCGCATTTCCCTTGAAGCTGATATTGAAACAGGATGACCGGTATATTCACTTTATTTTCTTAGAGGAAGGGGAAGAATTTCAGCACTTTCACAAGAAGTTAGCGGATTGTATTCAAATGATAACGGCTCACTTGCGCGAGATCGCCGCCGATGCGTATAAAATCGGAATGGGCTCCATTCAACGCTGCCTATCGCAAATCCCCCTTATGTATAAAGAAGCGATGAAGACGATCGATTTCCTAAGAGCGGAAGATCCGGATAATTCGGCACGATCGGTTTTATTGTACGAAGATTGGCAGGGACAGGATACGTGCATTGAATTTAACAACGTTTCAAGCATGCACTGGGTCAATTGGGTTTATACCGGGGATGCCGTGAATTTAGTGCATTGGATGAGAACGGTATTTGCCGAAGGCTGCTTACATAAAAAGCTGAGCGTTTCCGATATGAAGTACTTTTGCCTTCAAATAGCTGCGCAATTCGAGAAAATGACGAAAGTCCAAGAGAATAAAGCTCTTACTTTGAATGAATTTGATTCGATTATGGACTTGGAAGCTTATATGCTGCCGATCGTCCAAGAGCAATGCGAGCTTATCCATCATAGAGCACAGCTGCAGAAGAACGAAAATATATCGTTCATTAAAGAGTATGTGGATGAGATGTATAGAACCAATTTGAACCTGGAGGATGTCGCTCGGCAATTTTATTTCAGCCCCGGTTACTTATCTTCCAAGTTTAAAGAGTACACCGGCATGACTTTCTCCAAATATGTAATCACGAAACGAATCGAAACCGCCTGCCAATTATTGGTTAGAACCGACATGAAAATTTATGAGATTGCCAGCGAAGTCGGGTATTCGGATGAAAAGCATTTTAGCAAGCTGTTCACTCAAATCATGAACACGGGGCCAAGGGAGTACCGCAAACATAATAAATAAGGAATGCTGTGTGCCGCAGTGGAAAATAACCCACCTTTTTTCTGTTTTTCACCTTCTGTTTTTCATGGGGGTGTAATCGTATACTAAAACCATTAAATGTATGCGATTACATTTCAAAAAAAGGGGAGATAAGATGGAGCCAAACCAGTTTTTTTACAAGATTCGAATGCTGTATTCAAAACACCAAATTATTCTTTTTATTATTCCGGCGCTCATTTACTATGTGATTTTCAGATACAAGCCGTTGTACTTTGTTCAGATTGCATTTAGGGATTTCAGAATAACACGGCCGCTGGAGAAGAGCCCCTGGGTTGGTTTCGAGCATTTTGTCACGCTATTCAGTTCAACCGACTTTCAACAAGCTCTAGTCAACACGTTGATTATCAGTTTTTATAAAATTTTGTTCGGTTTTCCGGCGCCTATCGTGTTGGCTCTAATGCTGAATGCTCTGAGAAATGCAATGTTTAAAAGAATCAGCCAATCGATCCTGTATCTTCCTCATTTTATTTCCTGGTCGGTGCTCGGAGGCATCATATACAGCTTGCTATCCGTCCATGACGGCTTGGTCAACGAGATTGTGAAATGGTTTGGCTTCGAGCCGATTTATTTTGTAGGCGACAAAGCCTATTTCCGGGGGATTCTGGTTGCATCGGAAATCTGGAAAACGATGGGGTGGGGAACCATCTTGTATTTGGCGGCTTTGACCCGGATCGACGTATCCCTATATGAAGCGGCCCGTGTCGACGGCGCTTCCCGTTCGCAGCAGCTGTGGCATATTACGCTTCCGGGCATATCCACTACGATCGTGGTGCTGTTCATCATTAATATCGGCCATTTGCTGGATGTAGGTTTTGAACAAATTATGGTCATGAGCAACCCTATGGTAACGAGTGTAGCGGACATTATCGATACTTATGTATTTCGCGTAGGGCTCCAAGAAGGCAAGCACAGCTTGGCTACGGCGGCAGGACTATTTAAAACGTTAGTGGCGGCCGTCCTCGTCTATTCGGCGGATCGGCTGGCCAAAGTTATAGGGCAGAGGGGAATTATTTGATGACGAGTACCATTCGCGATCGCAAACACCCGATAGGAGATACGTTGAATGCGGCAATCATGATATTGTTATGCGTCATTATGCTCTATCCGTTTTGGCAGACGGTAGTCGCTTCCTTCATGTCGGACTCCGAATATTTGACCTCTCGGTTCAAAGTGATGGTGACGGCGCCTACTTTAGCGTCATATAAGCAAATATTTGCAGACGGTACGATCTTCATTCATCTCCGGGTGACGTTCTTGATTACGGTCATAGGCACTGCTGTCGCCTTATTTATGACGGCCTACTCGGCTTACGGATTATCCAAACCGTTCAAAGGGTCAAAAGCCGTCATGTTTCTGATCGTCATGACGATGTTCATGCATGCCGGCCTCATTCCTGACTATATGAACTATAAAGAGCTCGGGCTGATCAATCATTTTGCGGTATATATTATTCCTTATATGATCAATACGTTTTATTTAATTATTATGAGATCGACTTTTATGGAATTTCCTAAAGAATTAGAAGAGGCCGCCCGCATCGACGGCTGCAATGACTTCCGGATCTTCTTCACTATCGTTTTGCCGTTATCCAAACCGATATTGGCGGCCATCGGCTTGTTTTTTATGGTGGGCTTCTGGAACACGTATATGCAATCGGTATTTTTTATTACCGACAATGAGTTGAAGACGGTTCAAGAATATTTGCAAAAAATGATTAACAGCACGCAGGATTTGGAATCCGTCATGCTGGCTGAATCCGGGGAAGAGGGATTTAGTACGGAAACGGTACGTTTAGCGAATATCGTTATGGTTTTATTGCCAATTATTTCGGTATATCCTTTTTTGCAAAAATATTTTGTGAGCGGAATCATGATGGGTTCTTTGAAAGGCTAAATGATTCAAAGCTTAGAGACATGAAAGGGTGGTTCAAGTATGTTGTTCAAAAAAATGACCGTGTTAATCCTTATTCTCGTTCTGACGATCGCTGTTTTCGGGTGTTCCAATCCTTCCGGGAACAGCACCGATTCCAAGAAAGACGCGAATCCGGATTCCGCTGCGGCGCCCGGTAAAATAAGTTTGGCGAAAAAATATGACATCAAGTGGTTTCAGTGGGGTCCCCGCGATATTGCCCCCGATGATGCCATTATCCAATATTTGAATGATAAATTTAATGTGAATATTAAAGTGGAGCGGATCTTGGCCAAAGAATATCAAAAGAACCTGGAGTTGAAAATTGCGGCAGGTGATGTGCCTGATGTATTTCGCTATTCGCTTAGCACAGGAACGCATATTTATAACCAGCTGTATGAAGACGATTTTTTGATGGATTTCAAGGAGTATGCCGATAAATATGATTTAAAAGGATTACAAGCTTACATGAAACAGCCGGGGATCGAGGAATTCCGCGAAGAAAACGGAATTTTCCAGCTTCCGTCCCGTAAATCCGGAGTCATTCCCAGCGTGATCGTCGTCCGGCAAGATTGGCTGGATAAGCTCGGACTGAAGAAGCCGGCGACGATGGATGAATTCAAAGCGATGCTGAAAGCTTTCAAGGATAATAAAATGGGGGGCGCGAATACAGTGCCTGCCACGTTTGCCTTCGGATCGTCCGCGCTTCTTGGATTCTCCACCGCTTACACCGGCGCCAACACTTGGGGGAAGGCGGACGGCAAATGGATGTATGAAGCGGTCATGCCGCAGTACAAAACATTCCTGCAATTTGCCGGCGAGTTATACCGGGAGGGCTTAATCGACCGGGAGGTGTTTACAGCGAATGAGGCTCAGGCTAAAGCCAAGTTTCTCTCCGGGAGCTCCGGGGTCATCGTGGCTCCTACGGAAAGATATGCGGCGCTTGAAAAGGATTTATCGGAATCCAACAAAGAGGCCAAGCTGTCGTTGATCATTCCGCTGCCTAAAGGACCGGCTGGAAATTCGGGCAGAGCTTCCACGAGCTTTACCGAGCCTATCGTAGTCATTAAAAAAGACCGGGATGAAGATTTCCTGGCAAGGGTTGCCGCTATCATCGATTATACTCACAGCGAAGAAGGCATCAAGCTGCTCAACTATGGGATAGAAGGTGTCCACTATAAAACGGAAAACGGTAAGATGGTTAAAACCGCGCTCTATGATCGGGATATTATTCCGTCATTGGGACACTTACTGGCCATGACCACAGATTACTCGTTAGCGTCGGGGGATGTAGAAGGCGCATTAAAGGAAAACTTCGAATATTCCCTAACCTCCGGTATTGCCCCTCCGGTTACGGCGCTGTCCTACGGAGACTCCAAGGATTCGGTGCCGGCGATTGATAAAAAATACAATGAGTGGATGATCAATTTTGTGACCGGCGCTAAGGATATTAACGCAAGCTGGGATCAATATGTGAAAGAGATGAACGATGCCGGGCTCGGCAAGCTGACTTCGGCCGTCGAACAAAATACGAAGAAATGGAGCAAATAAATCGGATGACGAATCCAAAGCCTAACGTAATTATCATTATGGCCGATCAGTTGAGATATGATGCGATCGGGAGATGGACTCCACATTTAAATGAATTGAAAAATGAATCCGTTGTTTTCAACAGAGCCTACTGCGCCTCCCCCTTATGCGTTCCCGCCCGGGGGGCGTTCTTCACCGGAAAATATCCCAACGAAACCGGATGCTTAATTAACCCTTGGGCGGAGCAGGATCGGATGCACGGGATGGTCAAGGAAGGAACTCCTCATTTGTATCAGTTGATGGAGGAGCATTGGGACAGCTGGCATACCGGTAAACAGCATTTATTTTATCCGTTGAAGCCGGAAGCACAGCCTGAATCGCAAACCCATTGGGATACCGAAGCCAATTATAAGGCTTTCTTGAAAGAACACGGAAAACAAGCTCCGGGCGGCCCGAAATTCAAAGGACTCGTGCCCGAGATGATATCCGGCAAGCATACGGCCGTCAAAAGCTATTCCGTACCCGTTACAGACCGCTACACGGAAGATGTGGATTATTTTTTTGACGGGTACATCACCAATCGTACGCTGGAGGCCCTAACGTCCAGAGACCCCAATAAACCTTTGTTCTTGAGCGCAATGTATTTGGCGCCTCATCCGCCGTTCCACCTTCCGGAGCCTTGGTACTCCATGGTCGGAGAAGAAGAGATCGAGCTGCCGGATAATGTCGGGGTCTGGTATCCGGATCAGTCGCCGCTGCAAATGTATAATGTGACGGGAGTGCTGGGAACCCGCTATTCCCGTGAAGAATGGCGTTCAATCTGGGCCAAATATCTAGGGCTAGTTCATCTGCTGGACGAGGGCATCGGACGAATCATTGAAGAGCTGAAAAGACAGGGCATCTACGATAATTCCCTTATCCTCTTCACCAGCGATCACGGAGAAATGCTGGGCTCGCATCGGCTATGGCAAAAATTTTGCATGTACGAGGAATCGGTGCGAACGCCGTTGTGGATCAAATTCCCTGCCGGGTTTACTCCTGCGGAGAATGAAATCCATGAGACGGTCAGCTCGATCGACATATTGCCAACCTTATGCGAATTCCTCGGTTTGGATAGTCCGGCATCCTTGTCCGGCCAATCGCTTATGCCGCTGCTTCGCGGAGAGGCCCGGAACGCCGAAGCCGTATATATACAGTATGACGGGAACGGCTCGTTGGGAAATTTTCAGAGGTGCGTCGTCAAGGGGAGATATAAGCTTATCGTGGATATATTCAAGGACGAGACTTTCCTGGAGCTGTACGACGTGGTGGACGATCCGCAGGAGAAGACCAATCTGGCCGCTTTACGCACACATGATCATGAATTGAATCAGCTTCTGGCTATGCTGGAGAAGCATATGGAACGGACGGGCGATCATTTATCGTTCCGAATGGGCATACGCAGACTTGTCTAGTGAGGAGAAGACAGCGGCAGTCCGGACTCGCAAATTCCGGACTGCCGCTGTCTTCCTTAGGGTCTGAAGTTTTCAGCTCAATATTTCAATATACCCGAGATCGCCGTTAACCCTTATTCTGTCGCCGTCTTTAATCAGCGTTGTGGCATCATCGACTCCTACGACTGCCGGAATGCCGTATTCCCGGGCAACAACCGAGCCATGCGTCATTAACCCGCCGACTTCCGTAATGACTGCAACCGCGGATTGGAACAGCGGGGTCCAACCCGGATCAGTGTGAGGTGCCACAAGAATTTCCCCTTCCTTCAGCATAGCGTTCTCAGGTCTTAGGATCACCCGGGCAATCCCTTCCGCAATGCCGGCAGAAACGGGACTGCCGATGATCGTCCCTTCCGGGATATTGTCTTTTTTGGGAGGAACGATAACGATTTCCCCTTCGCTTGTCATAACTCTTGGCGGCTTCAAGCCTTGGTACCTTTGAAACTCTTCTTTGCGCTGGGCAATCAGCTGAGATAGGTTCCCTTCAAAGCGCCCCAGCAAAATATCAAGCAGCTCGCTCAATTCCAGGAAATAGACGTCGTCGGCTTGCGAGAGATGTCCTTTTTGTACAAGCGTCTCAGCTTCCTCCATAATAGCCTTCTTGCATTCGCCCATGGCGGTAATGAGAATATATTTATGTTGTTCCCGCAGCCCGCCTAAATGGCGATATACCGAAATCAGCCGTTTAGTGATTTTGGCTTTGAAAAAGTCTCCTTTTACCGAATCCAAAATAGCGTGACTAGCGGATTCCGCTTCTTTCTTGCCCTCGGCGAATCGCTGCCGGTGTTCGCCGGGCCGGTGACTATGAATGTGGCTGAACAATGCAGAATTCAATTGCGTAGGCGCTTCGTACCAGCGCAGAGAAGTCATATCGATTTCACCCGGGCATCTCATCCCGTATTTATCGATAAATTTTGCAAAAGCATGTCTATACGCTTCGCCGCCCGGCACGCGGTCGAGGCCGGAGTAAAAGGTTCGATCGTCAGCTTGTTTAAGGTATTGTTGAACCTCGGGAAGTTCCCGCAGCATATCTGCCAGGTCGCCCAGCTCAAGCCCCATGTCGCTTGTTACATTATGGGGCAGAGACTTATTCAATTTATTAAGCTCGGCCTCGTCTCCAAACCTCCGGATAATCGTTTTTTTAAGCAAGGCGCTAGAGACTAATCCGGGCCAGACGTAAGGGATCACGTTATTTATAATATCGCGGAGTACGTGTCCGAGTTGCTCCTGAACGATGAGGATTCGCTCAGCGCCGTGTTTCCTGTGGAGGGACCGCTTTACACTTTCTCTATATTCCAAGGTATATCTCTCTACCTCGGCTATAGCGGCTTCCAGATCGCCGGCACGAAGAATGTTCCACGCCTTGCCTACGACGGGCGCCGCCATTTTTCTAACGGATGAGAGAGAGATGCTTTGGGAAGACGGGTTATCCTTGAGAAATTCGGGACGCGAAACGATAGCATCTACGGACCGGTTCATACCTTCATCGACATTCCCAAGCAATGCCAGGACGCCTTTGCGCGCTATCTTATGATGCAGAATACCGGTGATGTCGCCGAATATTCTTCCTCCGGCCGCCTTCAGCAGATTGGAAGGGAATATGTGATGTAGTACAGATAAGCCGAGCGGCTTCATTGCGTTCGTCATCATTTGTGCATGGCCGAACGATAGCAAGATTCTCAACGGCCGTTGCGGTATATCCGGCAAAGGATACAGGGTCGTAATGGGCCGGCTCTGGACAATAAATAATTCATCGTCCGCTACACAGAACTCGATATCCTGAGGAGCGCCATAGTGACGCTCAATCTTCTTGCCCAGAGCGGCAAGCTCCATAATCTGCTTATCGGTTAAAGCTTGCCGTTCCTGCATCTGAGCGGAAAGCTCTTTGGTTACTGTACCGCCTTCAGGCAGAGCATAGATCGCTAACTTCTTTTTCGATATTTTTTTATCGATAATCTGATTGTTCTTCACTTTATACAGATCGGCAGTCACCTGACCGGAAACTAGTGCTTCCCCCAAGCCAAAACTGGCATCAATCGAGACAACCGCACGATTCCCGTTGACAGGATCGGCTGTGAACATGATCCCCGACGTATCCGGTATGACCATTTGCTGAACGACTATGGACAAATAGACCTCGCGATGATCAAAGCCGTTCTTGGCTCTATACACAATGGCGCGATCTGTAAAAAGCGATGCCCAGCAGTGCTTGACATGCTGCAGCAGCTCTTCCCGGCCTCTTACGTTCAGATAAGTGTCCTGCTGACCGGCAAAGGATGCGTTAGGCAAATCTTCCGCTGTCGCGCTGGATCTGATAGCATAAAAGCTCTCCGACCCTTCTTTGGTCCATGCCTGAATGACGGCATCCATAATAGGAGAGGGGATAGACAATTGCTGCAGATGGGTCCTTATGCGCTCGCCGATTTGATGGACCTGTTCTAATTGCGACGGTTCGAGCCGGTCCAGTTCAGCAAAATAGCTATCCATTTCTGTACTGGTTTGCAAAAAGTCATTATAGGCATGCGTCGTTATGCAAAACCCGCCCGGTACAGGAAAGCCGGCCTGAGTCATCTCGCCCAAATTTGCGCCTTTTCCGCCGACATAGGGAAGACTGGAGCGATCTATTTGATGAAAAAAGAGCACATAGGGTTTCATAGTATAGCCTCCTAAGCTATCGATTCGCACGCAATTATTTTTATGCATCAAGCTTTTGCTGTTTGTGCATTGACTGAGGTTTCAGCACGGAACCAAATATTACAATCGCGCTCACTACACCAATCCAAGTAAGCGACGATACTGCATGATTCCAGCTTAACCCTTTACCGAAGAAGAACAGCTCACGAAGACCTTCTATCATAAAGCGCATTGGCAGCCAAGAGTAAATCCAGTCCCGGTAGAACGGGGACATCATCTCAGGAGCTAAAGCGAGTAACGGCGCACCAAAGAAAAGCAATAAGGCAAAGACGGCAATTCCTTTCATTCCTAACAATGACATTACAGCAGATATCAGAAGGAAGAAGCTGAAAAAGGTAATCGTTAAGAAAAGCGCTGTATCCGCAAACTGCGGAATGTGAAGCCCCACCATGTTTTCTGCGAGCCAAGTTAACCCGAATCCAACGACTACCGCAACAACCGCACCCGCTACAACCTGCATTAACTTCGCAATAAGGTTCTCTGTTCGAGTTTTAGTCGTCGTCTTGCTGATGACCATAAAGAGAACCGCCGCGCTTGCAAGACATGCCATCCAGAGAGGTTGGAATAAAGATACAGGGGCATTGCCGTTTGCGCTTTTTGTACCTGTTTCGTTGACATTAGTAATTTCCTTGATAATAGGACTTGTCAATTTGGAAGCCTGGTCCGGTGTCAGTGTGACGCCTTGATTGGTAAATCCTTCAAAGAGCTGGGTGCGAATATTATTGTTCATGTTATCGACGATTCCATTCAGGACTTGGTCTGCCATTGTAGATGCCGCAGGGTTCATTCCTTGATTAATAAAGATTTGAATTTTCGGAGAAACAGGCGTTGGAGTGCGCAAGGAAGCTTGTTTTTCGCTGAAATCATTCGGAATCATAAGCGCTGCGTAATAGTCTTGATTATCTAAACCGTTTTGTACTTCTTCGGCACTGTTTACTTCCACCCATTTAACAGCGGGTTCCTCGCCAGAGGTTGAAGATGCCGTTTTCTGCATCATGTCAACGATAGTCTGCCCCATATTCACCTTTGGTTGATTTGGGATTTCTAATCCTTGATCTTCATTGAAAATGGCGATCGGTAAATTTTTGGGCTGAACTTGGACAGATGGAAAAAGTGTAAGCAAAAAAATAAATATGACCAACAAAGCAATAATAGGCGACAACAGGACGAGCTTGTTTTTAAATATATTCATAAAGGACCCACTCCTTTTCCACTCATTAGTTATTGGAAGATGAGCTTCCTATACCATGAAGCATAAAACGAACGGCATCTTCAATTTCCTGTTCATCAATAGACTCCTTATTCAACAACACCAACTGCGAAGCAAAAAATCCGCCGACGAACGTAAATAACGATTTCAGCATTTTGCCGGTCGGAATGTCCGTGAGTTCTCCGCGTTCTTTAAATAACTCGATAACTTGGGTGAGGCGAGAAGCAGCTACCTCGAAAATATAAGGGATGAGTTCTTTTTTCAATTCCTCTTTATAAATAAGTTCCTTGATGATAATTTGGAAAATTTCCTTGTTTTTCAAGGCCAATTCAATACGATTTTTCAGAAACTCCCTCAAGAAGCCTTCAAAGGTCGATTGAGATCGGCAAAGTTGACCGAGGACCTCGTCCGCCATAGAAGGAAAAAATTCCTTAAATTGAGGAATAATAAGGGCAAGCAATAATTTGTCTTTCGTCCCGTACTGTTTGAAAATGCTTGCTTCAGAAACCTCGGCCAGCTTGGCAATTTCGGCAGTTGAAGTATTGGAATAACCCTTTTCGGCGAACAATCGAATGGCGGCCTGAACAATCCGTTGTTGTTTTACGGTTAGTTTTACCGATTCCGACGAGAGGAATTCATTGAACATGTTGTTGGACAAATCGGCTTCACCTCTTTATAGGTTATATTTATGTCGAAAATAAAAAGTAAGTAATTACTTACTCAATAATGTTATAACATCGCGCCTAGCTTTATGTCAACTTAAACATCAATCAACACTTCATGCAACATTGTTGATTGAACTGGAAAAGCAAGCATTATAAAATGAACTTCGAGAAACAATCAACATGTTGTTGAGCGAAAAATTCGATAAAAGCAGAGGTGTAGCATGTTATGAAAGCAGTGCGATATCATCAATATGGGGGACCGGAAGTTCTTCGTTACGAGGAAGCTCCGATTCCGGAAGTCAAGTCAGACGAAGTGTTGATTAAAGTTTCGGCGACCGCTTTTAATCCGGCAGACGCCATGTTAAGAATGGGGGCTCTGAAAGAGGTTCTGCCTTTAGCATTGCCATTTATTCCAAACGTAGACGTATCCGGCGTCATTGAGAAAATAGGGGGAGCGGTTACAGATCTGCGAGTAGGGGATCAAGTGTTTGCTTTTCTCGACATGCTGAGAAACGGGGGAGCCGCAGAGTATGTGGTCAGCAAGGCTGCGGATGTTGCTCTTGCACCTGCAAATATAGACTTACAAGCTGCTGCCGCCATTCCAAGCGGGGCGATGACAGCTTGGCAAGGTCTGTTCGATCACGGCCATCTTCAATCGGGCCAACGTGTGCTGATTACAGCTGCCGCCGGCGGTGTCGGGTCTATGGCCGTTCAATTTGCGAAATGGAAGGGCGCTTACGTTATTGGTACGGCTTCCGAAAGAAGCTTCTCCACCCTTCAAGAGCTGGGGATCGACGAGATCATCGATTATAACCATGAATCCGTTGAAGAGAAACTAACCGAGAAGGTGGATGTGATTTTCAATCTTTCGCCACTGAGTTCAGACGAAGTGACGAAATGGCTGCATGTGCTCAAACAAGGCGGCACGCTTGTCACAGCTTTACATCCGGCGGATGAAGAACTTGCCAAGAAATTAACGGTCAATACGGTGAGAATGGCCGTACAACGAAATGCACGGCAACTGGCCCAAATCGCCGAGCTAGTAGACGAGGGACATGTTAAGCCGGTGATCACGGAAAAACTACCATTACTTCATCTTGCGGCTGCCCATGAGAAAGTGGGAGAAACGCGCGGAAAAGTCCTCGTTATTGTAGATGATAAAATTTGATTTTCAAATAAATAAGCGCTATTTCTTCGGGGGTTTGCCGCATTTCGTTATTCAGCCAATATTCTATAATACCGAGAAGAGCTGAAGTTGCAAAAGCAGAAACATAGGCATTAGGGATGGAGGGATCATGGATACGATCATTCAACACTTCAAAAATGCCGTTATTCAAAGACAGCTTCAGCTTGTGTGGGAACGCAGGGTCTCCTTTGGTGCCCAATAAGCTTTTTAAAATCCGTCCATTCGCATTCAAATACTGAAAAACTTCCACTAAAGGAGAATAGGGAATATTTAGTTTAGAGCATTCCAGCATTTCTTGATAATTTAGGGAGTTCATGTTCTTCTGCAATCCAACAAGTAATTCATCTTCCATTTGTTCGATCAAGTCGTATTTATCCCGATAATGAAGGTAAAACGTACCCCGATTTACGTTTGCCTTCAGCGTCAAGTCTCGGACGGTTACATCGCTGAACCCTGTTTCTTCCATCATGAGAAGCAGGGTTTCTTTAAGTAGTTGCCGTGTTCTTGCAACCATCCGGTCATGCATGGTTTCTGTCATAAAATAATCTTACCTTTCTTAAACGCTGCAATGATAGTCTAGCCGTTTTTTTATTATATTGTAGTATAAGTAATAAAAAACAATCAATGCACTACTTTGAGTAATTACTCACTTCTCAAAAGCGGTTGTCCTATGTTAATATTGAATAATGAGTACATACTCACTTTGCCTTCATTTATTCATTTTGCCTATTTCTAAGGAGGGACCTATGGACAACGCGAATCCCATATCCTCTTGTGTTCTGCTGAAGAACGTGAATAAAAGCTTCGGGAGCAAGCAGGTGCTGTACGATATCAGCTTACAAATATCGGAGGGAGACATTCTTGGACTGCTAGGGCCATCCGGCTCCGGCAAATCCACCATTATCAAGCTGATCAACGGCGTCGATCAATCCAATAGCGGCGAGGTCTATGTGCTTGGCGAAAAGATGCCGAAGCTTGCCGTGATGAATCAGATCGGTTATATGGCCCAATCGGATGCGCTGTACGGCGATTTGACGGCCGCGGAGAACATCGTGTTCTTTTCGTCCATGTACAAACTTTCCAGATCGAAGCAAAAACAACGCATGAACGAAGTCATGGAGCTTGTCGATTTATCCGCCCACCTCAAAAAACAAGTCAAGCATTATTCAGGGGGGATGAAGCGCAGGCTTTCCCTTGCTATCGCCCTCATGCACGAGCCTCCCATACTGATATTGGATGAGCCGACCGTCGGGATTGATCCGATTCTAAAAAGGGCCATTTGGGAGGAACTCAAGAAGTTGAACCAGCAGGGAACTACTCTTATTGTTACGACTCATGTCATGGATGAGGTGGAGAACTGCAGCAAACTCGGCATGATTCGAGATGGAAGGTTGATCGCGTTCGGTACTCCGGAGCAATTAAAGAACGCAACAGCCTCCAACACCATTGAGGAAGCGTTTTTGTATTATGGGGGTACGGCCAAATGAGAGTCCGCGCAATCATGATTCGCATTCTGCTTCAGCTCAAGCATGATAAGCGAACGATGGCATTGATGATTTTCGCCCCGATGCTCATCATGACTTTCATGACCCTCATTTTCGGCGGATCGGATTACCACCCCAAGATCGGAATCGTCAATGCGCCGCAGAGCTTCGTTACGATTCTGGAAAATGAGGATGCGAAGGTAACATTTTATTCGGAAGGGGAGGCGGAAGAAAGCATTCGCGATTCGCAGCTGGATGCGGTCATCAATTTTAAGAACGGAGCTCCGTATGTTCTGTTGGAGGGAAGCGATCCGAGCAAGAGCAAAGCCGTTCTTATGCTGATTCAAAAGCTCACGCAGCAGTCCCTTCCGTTAATGAAGCCGGATATTACCTACGTCTACGGATATGCCAACATGTCTTCTATTGATAATTTCGGCCCTATTCTTATCGGTTTTTTCGTCTTTTTTATTGTTTTCTTAATTGCGGGAGTCTCATTCCTGGGAGAACGAACTACCGGCACGCTGGAACGTCTGTTGGCGACGCCGCTGCGGAGATGGGAAATCGTAGTAGGGTACGTACTGGGCTTTGGCGTGTTCACCATTATACAGTCGGCGCTGATCTCGCTGTACTCCGTCTATGTGCTTCATCTATTTATGGTGGGATCGTTTGCTCTGGTGCTGCTGATTACCGTGCTGACCGCTATGGTTTCGCTGACTATCGGCATTTTCATATCTGCGTTTACGAACAATGAACTGCAAATGATTCAGTTTATCCCTATTGTCATCGTTCCGCAAGTTTTTTTCTCGGGATTGCTTGACGTTAGTACTATGGCTCCCTGGCTTCAGGCGTTGGGCCGTTTCATGCCGCTGACCTATATAGCGGATGCCTTGAGAAACATTATGATTCGTGGTAAAGGATGGTACGACATACAGAATGATGTGTTCGTGCTCGCGGGGATCTGTCTGTTCTTTATCGTCGCTAATGTATTGGTTCTCAAAAGATATCGTTCAATCTAAGAGGAGGATCGCGAATGAAAAAAAGAGCGGCGTTAAGTATCGTTATGGTTCTGCTGCTGTCAGGCTGCTCATTGCGAACCGGCAGCGCCGGAACGGAGATTAAAGGAAGCGTCGAATTCAATAAAATGTCCGCGGTCAGCACGGTGGCCGGCAAAATTATCGAGATGAATAAAGGGCAGGGAGAGCCGGTTAAAAAAGGGGACATCCTGGCTGTGATCGATCCGGCGAACCAAAAATATGCTGCCGAGCAATTAGAAGCCGTAGTCGCTATGAAGAAAGCCAAGCTGGAAGAGCTTAATGCCGGAACAAGACCGGAGCAAATAAAGCAGGCTCAGGCTCAGGCCGATGCGGCCAAAGCGCAGATGGAGCTTCTGTTGGCTGGCAGCCAGGCGGACCAGATTGAACAAGGAAAAGCCAATGTTTCGGCTGCCGAGGAATCCTTCAATGCCGCGCAAATCACACTGGATTACGTAACGGCCCAGCATAACCGAGCTATGAATTTGTATCAAGAGGGACAACTAAGCAAGGAGGATCTGGATAGCTCCGCCTACAAGCTGAACACGACCAAGAAACAAACCGCCGTGGCTCGTTCTCAGTTGGAAGCGGCCAAAGACCAGTTAGCTCAGCTGGAAAAAGGTCCGCGACCGCAAGAAATCAGCGCCGCAACGGCGGGCTACGAAGCGGCCAAGGCACAACTGGAGCTGCTGCAAAGCGGGAATACGAAGGAGAGCATTGCCATGGCTCAAGCGGATCTGGATCAAGCTACAGCTCAGTGGAATCAGGCCAAAAATTTGCTGGAGCAATACACGATCAAGGCGCTGGCGGACGGAATTATCACTAGCAAGAACGTTGAGCTCGGCGATGTGATTAATATAGGAACCAATCTTGCTGATATAGCAAAAACGGACGATATTTATGTGCTCTGTTATGTCCCGGATTCCTATTTGGACAAAATCAGCTATAATCAGCCAATCACAATCACTGCAGGCCAGAAAACAATCGAAGGCACGGTCAGCTACATCGCTCTTAAACACGAATATACCCCAAAAGATTTACAATCGAATGCAGACGGCAATCATGTAACAACCAAGGTGAAGATCACCATCAAAGGAGAAGACATCCAGTTCAACCCGGGAATGATTGTTACCGTCCATCTTCCCGCGGCGTAGCCTTCAGCTGCTGATACCCTGCAAACGTTGATGTTTCAACGGATGCGGGGTCGGCTTGTTTCATCAGCTCCGCGCAGACTTCCCAATACCCTCCATCACAAAACGTACGGCATCTTCGATTTCATCGTCGCTGATAGAATGTTGATTCAATATCACGAAGCGGGAAGCCAACAATCCGCCTATGAATGTGAAAAGCATATTACAGATTCTATCGGTGGGAAGGTCAACGAGCTCTCCGCGTTCCTTGGCCGATTCAACTAAGAGCGTCAGGCGCGGTGTAATGATCTCTGATATAAATGGTAGGATTTCGTTTTTTAATTCTTCTTGATATATGATTTCCTTTATAATGACCTGAAAAAGTTCTCTGTTCTCCGAAATAAATTCAACCCGATTTTTTAGAACTCCCTTTAGGACTCCTTCAAAGCTTGTACCATCATTGATCGTGAATTGACTAAGCACTACATCGGCTTGAGAAGCAAAGAGATCCTTTAAATGAGGAGCAATAAGAGAGATCAATAATTTATCTTTTTTGCCATAGTGCTTGAAAATGCTTCCTTCCGAAACTTCTGCAACTTTGGCGATTTCAGCGGTCGAGGTGTTTGAGTAGCCCTTTTCGGCAAACAATGCAATGGCTGCTTCTACAATTCTTTTCTGCTTCACAGTTTGTTTCCCGGAATGCAGCGATTGAAGCTCTTTGAACAAATTATGAGTTTGCAATGTAACTCTCCTTTCAATGAATATTGGAGCAGTTGGAAGCTCACATTAGAGTAAGTAATTACTCAGACAAAACAGTTATACCAATGAAGTCGGTCTTCGTCAACTAATAATCATAGCGTTGCAATAGGAATTCATATAATGTATGCCCATTTGGTAGAAAACAAATTCAAAAATTACCTGAATAGTAAGAAGCGGGCTGACCAGCCGCACTGGCGCTGAACTTTTGCGAAAACTCAATGCATAATAACTTACAATGTGGCTAAGGATATTCCATGTAAGTGAAAAGATGTAAGGATATTCTTGTAATGCCTCAAGCCCTTCGTGTGTCTAAGATGAGAACATGCAAAACAGTGAGAAAAACGAACAAAACATTCATTCTTTAAAGGAGGGGCTGGTTCAATGAATCAAAATATCATTTTGAACGAAATTTCGAAACTAAAGTCGAAGCAGTCGCAATGGGAACCTTTTACTTGGTACAAAGATATGAGGGAGAACAACCCTGTCTATTACGATGCTGAGCAGGATGTCTGGAATGTGTTTTTATATGAACATACCAAGCGAGTACTGTCTGATCACGAATTATTTTCCAACAAAAAACAGCGAAGCCTCATTCCCGTTCCCAGAGAGCATTTTGATAACCGAAGTAATATCAATCTTGTCGATCCACCGGAACATCGAAAACGCCGTGCTCTTCAATCCCAAGCGTTCACTCCCCGCAGCCTTAAAGAGTGGGAACCCCGAATCAAGGCTATTGTTGATGAATTGATTGCGGATTTGGAGGGCGAATCCACTGTGGATATTGTGGAGAAGCTGGCGATCCCTCTTCCGGTGACTGTCATCGCAGAACTGCTCGGTGTTCCTTTCAAAGATCGCGGGCTCATTAGCTCCTGGTCTGATATCATCTTTCTCCCCTATAATCAAGAAGCTTATGTCGATATCGACAAACAAAAAGGGCAGGCAATGAAGGAATTTCACGACTATTTGTTGCCCATCGTTCAAGAAAAACGGAAGCGGGCTGTAGATGACATTATCTCTGACTTGACTAAAGCTGAGCTTGATGGAGAACAATTAACGGATGAAGAAGTGGTCATGTCTGCGATCGGACTGCTCGGTGCGGGAAATGAAACGACGACAAAACTAATTTCCAATATATTCTATAGTATGCTGTTTGACAAGCCTGGCGTTTATCAGGAGTTGAGAACCGATGTATCATTAGTTCCCAACTTGATTGAAGAGGTGTTGCGCTTCCGCTTCACGGCTAGTATGGATCGCAGGGTAGCTCAAGATACCAGTGTCTTTGGGCCTAAGATGAAGGAAGGGCAAGTAGTCGTTGCATGGCTTGGCGCCGCCAACCGGGATGAATCCGAATTTGCCCATGCGGAAGAGCTTGATATCCATCGTCCGAATAGTCAACACCATCTCAGTTTTGGAAATGGTCCGCATTTCTGCTTGGGCGCCCCGTTAGCTCGTATGGAAGCGCGCATCGCTTTGAACGCATTTGTGAACCAGTTTGCCGATATTCAGCCGGTGAAGGGTTTCGATGTCACCGAACACTTGACCGACTCGGTGTTGGGCCAATCTCTTAAGAACTTACCTATATTGTTTGACCGTAATAGGTAATGCCATTCATTACCCATTAACGCATAGTGTAAAGAAGATCGCCGGTTCCCGCTCATCATGATCAAGAAAATGGCGATCTTTCGTATTATTTAGGTCAGCGGACCCCAATTAGCACCAAAGCAGAGACGCCAAATAATCTATAGGAACTTGAAAAGATGAGATCGGAAAGATTATCCGGGAGTTGCGTGAGCGCCAGGGCCGATGTAATCTACAGTCTAAGCCGTGATTATGACTTATTTGCAGCTGGAAAAATTGTTTACATTCACTAATGGGTTGTGTTACTTTTTAATATAAATAGTTGGATGCGCTTTCAAGCGATTCGAGCTGAGAACAAATGTTGTGCAGCATCCCGGCGCAGCGATCATGATGATTCTTTAATAAGGAGGCGCTCGCATGAAAGCTTACTTGCAATACGGGAGAGGGCAGCTTCAGGTGGAGGTGCCGGACACGGCGACGGTCATTGAACCGGTTCATCTGGGTCGGCTGCCCGATGAGAAGGAGGCGGTGCTGAACGCTCTGCGTCAGCCGATTGGAGCCGTCCGTCCTCTTCGCGACATGGTGAAACGGACCGATAAGGTCGTCATCGTTATCAGCGATATTACTCGCCCAACCCCGAATCACAAGCTGGTACCCTGGCTGCTGGAAGAGCTTGCTCATGTTCCGGCGGAGCAGTTCGTCATCATTAACGGCACGGGGACGCACCGCGATCAAACGCGCGAAGAGTTCGTGCGGATGCTCGGCGAAGATGTCGTGAGGCGTGTGCGCGTCATCAATCACCACTGTCACGAGAAGGCGGAGCTGGTTAATCTGGGACAATGCTCCTTCGGCTGCGACGTCTATCTGAATAAGGAATACGCAGAGGCGGACTTCCGCATCGTAACCGGGTTTATCGAACCGCATTTCTTCGCCGGGTTTTCCGGAGGTCCCAAAGGCATCATGCCCGGCATTGCGGGCATTGAAACGATTATGACGTTCCATAACGCCCGGATGATCGGAGATCCTTTGGCCACCTGGGGCACTATGACGGGGAACCCGCTGCAGCAAATGGCCGGCGAGGTGAACCGCATGTGTCCGGCGGATTTCATGCTGAACGTGACGCTGAATAAGGATAAGGAGATAACCGGCGTCTTCGCGGGAGAATTATTCGAGGCGCATGCGGCAGGCTGCGCTTTTGTCCAAAAACATGCCATGGCTCCCGTGCCGGCGCGTTTTGACGTTGTCATTACATCCAATTCCGGTTATCCTCTCGACCAGAATTTGTATCAGGCGGTCAAAGGAATTAGCGCCGCTCATAAGATCGTCAAGCAGGGAGGGGCGATTATTTGCGCCGCCGAATGCTCGGACGGCATTCCCAATCACGGGAACTATGCCGAGATTCTTCAGCTTCGGAAGACGCCGCGGGAAATTCTCCAGCTGATTAACGAAGGCGCTTTTCAGAAGTTCGATCAATGGCAGGTACAGAAGCAGGCGGTCGTGCAGGTGTGGGCCGACGTGCATGTGCTGTCATCTCTCCCGGATGAGGACATCCGGAAAGCGATGTTTACCCCGGTGCACGATATCGAGTCACTGTTGATCCGGCTCGGACAACGGTACGGCAGCGACATGAGCGTCGCCGTGCTGCCGCTGGGACCTTTGACGATTCCTTACGTGCAAGGGGAGTAGGAAAGTTCGTCATAAAGCTTGTGAAGCGATGAAGATATCTTTCCGAATGAAGAAATGGATGGACCGCTTCGCTTCAATGGCGTTGCAACCCAATATTTGCAACCATTTGCAACATTATTTGGCTTGGTTCCGTTATATAGACAATAAGAACTACGGGAATACCTCATCGAATAGTAAAAATATGTAAAATGCGCTTTGTTACTGTCACTGACACGAATACAAAGCTTCGGCTTTCCGCTTATTCTTGTTAATGGGATTAGCAATCCATAAGAAACAACCTAAGTTGAATTCTGCTAAAATGTAGTGTGTAATGTAATATCCCACAGCAATAAAGGAGAACTGAAAATGAGAAAACTCGTTCTATTTTTGCACGCATCGCTTGACGGTTTTGTAGAAGGGCCGAATGGTGAAATGGACATTGGCTGGGTTTCCTACGATGCGGATTTGGAGAAACATGCGAAAGAAATTTTGAGTACCGCCGATACAGTCATTTGGGGACGCGGGACTTATCAGATGATGCACAGTTACTGGCCATCTGTGCCCTCGAATCCATCAGCTTCGCAGCATGAACGGGATCATGCCGAGTGGATCGAAAAGACAGCCAAAGTCGTTTTTTCCACGACGCTGGAGAAAGTCGAATGGAATAATTCCAGACTCGTGAAAGAAGATGTCGAGGAAGAAATCAATAATCTCAAACAGCAGCCAGGCGAGGATATGGTCATCCTCGGCAGTCCTAGACTCGCACACCACCTTATGCAGCTTGATTTAATTGATGAGTATAAAATTACGGTTTCTCCCGTCCTGATCGGTAAGGGATTGCCGTTATTCCAAGGGCTCAAGGAGAGGATCAATCTGAAGTTAATCGAAAACAAGACCTTTGATTCCGGAGCCATAGGTCTCGTTTACCAGACGGTAAGATGACCTTGTCGCTTATAGTGATTAGCTAACGGGAGATGATAGCTCAATTAACCGCCTTTTCACAAAGGCGGTTTTCTTATAGTCACAAATTACTGGACCCCGCAAAGACAAAGTTTCCTTATTAATAGCGGGGGCATTACTCAGGCGGGAAAAATCCTTAAAGGATTGAGCAGTAAACCTTTAGTGTAGGAGGGGGCTATGAACCATGAATCTATTTAATGAAGAAATCGGAAGCTGGCAAGACTGGAGCCATGTCTCTCAGTCATTATTCGCTTTTACTGCTCTTGTTAATTTCATATTCCAAAAAGAAAATTTGCCGCCCGCAAAACTCGAAAACCTGCCGCCGGCAACGAATGCTGTTTTCAAATCTGGCGACTTTGTTATTAAAATATTCGTTCCACGCGAAGGAGGAATGGACCAGACAGCGGAAATACAGACAGAACAGTTTTCCATGCAGCGAGCAAATCGGCTCGGAATTCGCTCCCCTAAACTAATAGCACATGGTTTTGTGGAGGATAAATACCGTTTTGCTTACATGATAATGGAATATGTTCATGGGATCGGATTCGGCGAAGCCGTGAAAAGCATGACACAAATTGAAAAATCTGAAGCAGCAAAGCAGCTTCGCAAAATCACGGATATAATGAACACCCCTTGCCCACGGTTCAATGACATTGATGCCATCGCCGATGAAGATCGCGCCGAGAGATGGAATGTTTATCCAGATGACTTTAGATCGGATAGACTTACTTACATCACTTCTCGTGATTACGGCGAGAAAGTACATGTTCATGGCGATCTAAACAGCAACAACATTATCATTACCGATGAAGGTAAGCTCTGTATGATTGACTTTGCAGATGCCGTGCTTGCGCCGAAGGTTTACGAGGATGCGTACATTGCGGCCGAATTGTTCCAATTCGATTCTGTGCTGCTGCGCGGTTATTTCGGTGATTATTCCAAAGAAGAGCTTGTCGGAATCATCACGGATGGCCTGCTTATCCACGATTTCGGCGGAGATGTTGTCAGCAAGCATCTTGGTAAGCCAGAAGAGTTTCACTGCATTAATGATCTGCGAAAACGTATATATGAAAAGCTGACAAACGAACCGTCGGACCAGTGAACATTCGGGCAGCAATCGGACAGTATGAGAGACAAGAGAAGCAGCAACATCATGCAAAAGTGCCGGCTCATTCCGAGACCGGCACTCTTTGTTCGTAGCTACCGGCTGGAAGCAAGCAGCTGCGTCAGTACATGCGCCAGATGACTCACCGCTTGCAGCGTTTGCCTGTAAAACGTCGTCCGGCTCATATGGAACGCTTCGGCCAGCTGATTTTTGTTCAGAGCCTTGTGGAGAAAACTCTCCCGCAATATTCGCTGCTCAAGCTGCGTCAGCGGGAGCGGCGGGTTTTCGGCAGTTAGAACCGCCTGAACGCACGCCCGAACGGCTGCTCCCGGTATGTGCAGCTGCCGGATAACGGGTAATTGCTCGAGCTCCTCGACTTGAAACAACTGCTGCAAAATTTGTTTCGCCTCACTCGCATCGATCTTTATTTCCATCCCGCGTCCGAATCGGGGACCCTCTTCTTCGTGTCCCCCGATCGTCCCGGCTGGTCCCGTTTGCCGAATAATGAGCTGCACCCATTCGTCGAAGGTAATATGCCGGAAATCCAGTTCCCATCGGGTCATTTCGTTTGCCGCCGAATCGGCCTGCCGGAGCAAGTTCTCATTCTTGGCTTGAAATCCAAGTATCGGCAGCAAAGCGCTCATCTGCGGATCGGCCGTGACGATGATTCCCCGCCAGCCGCCGGTCATATGGATCAGCCATTGCTGCATGAGCAGGGCGCCCAGCTCTTCGGGACTATATAAGGATTGGTCCACGTCAACTGCAGCCAGAAGCACGCACAGGGTGTCTGCCGCTTCCGGAGAAACATCGCGATAGACAGGGCCTTCTTCTCCGAGTAACGGAAAGAACGAGGGGGCGTACCGCTCCAGCAGAGGGGCGGACAGCGCGTGCAGCCGGAGGCCTGCGCAGAAACCGAGCGGTGTGCCGCTGTCGCTGCGCACAATACAGATTCCTTCGGGACTATGCCTAGCGATCTCGTCAAGAACGGCGTGGCATTCCGCCGACCGGACCAGTTCGGACTGCCAGTCGGCGCGTGCAAGCGAATCGGCCAAAAACCGGTGCAGATAAGGCAAATCCTCCGGCCGATACGGCATAGGCTCTCCCGCCTGAAGAGTCGAAGAAAAGTCGACATAAGCATGGGCGGAAGGCAGAAATTCGCGATACAGTTCAAGCACATGGGCGGCAATGCGCATTTGCGTTCGCCGGTCCGCAGTATGAAACCGATCGGCCATCAGCCGAAACGCCCGATGGCGCAGCGCCCCGAACTGCTGCGGATCGCGGCGGCTGTAATCGTCTCTTAACAGGCGGGACACCACATGATGCAAGGACAAGCCTTGGGATGTTGACCGGATGAACGATAATTTGGCGAGATCGTAGTAGTCGGACGCTTCAAGAGGCTTGTCCAGCAATGCGTTCAGCGTGAACTGATCCGCCGCCGGCAGCAGCGACAGAACCGTCAAAGCCCGGTGCATGGCCGGTGAAGCGGCTTCCCGCAGCCAGTCGGCGCTCAGTATGGCCGGAATGTCATTCCACCGGCTTGTTCCCTCTCCCTCATGGGAGCGAAGCAAGTCGACGGTCAGCGCGAGGAGCAGAGGATGCCCGTCCGTTTTTTGAGCGATTTCCATTTGCGCTTTCGCCTCCAGACCGCTTCCGCGCAAGTAATCCAGCACCTGCTCCCGGTTGAACAGCTGCAATGCGAAGGTTTCGATCCGGCCGCTGCCGCCCCAATCCGGGTTTGTCTGCCATTTTACGGGAAGACCGCTTCTCGAGGCGACAATGAGCAGCACGCCGGCCGATCGGAGCCGGGACAGGAAGCTTGACAGCAGCCAGCCTTCCAGACGATCGAGACGTTCTCCGTTATCCAGTATCAACACGGTTCGCTGCCGCGATAGCTCGGTAACGATATAAGGCAGAAGAGGCGCCCCCGCCGCTCTGAATTTGCCGTATTCGCTCTCCAGTCCCATCTCGAGGCTCGACAGGAATGCGCTCGATGTGGCCAGCTCGCCTTGCCCGTCCAGCCATAGAGTGAGCGCGGATGCCCGCCTCGCCCGATGAGCCATCTCCATAAGCAGCGTCGTCTTGCCGATCCCCCCGATCCCTGAAACCGAAAACAGCTGCGCCTCGGCCAAAGGATCGGCGAGCCACTGTTCCAAGCGGTCCAATTCCCGGCCGAAGCCGATCACAGGGCGGCGGGACGCGGAGTTTTCTATTGCCGATAAGGATTCCATCCTATACACTTCTTTCCGCATGAAAAATTGAAACAAAAATGAAACACAACCATTTCGCTTCTTATTTTACACTAGGACAAGCATTCAAATAAACGATTTCATTAATAAAAGGAGATTTGTACTGCATGAAACGGTTATCTACTTTCTTAGCCATGCTGCTTGCGATCTCGGTTTTTATCGGCCCAATGGCTCTTTTTCCACCGATCGCGCGGGCCGATGCCAATTCCGTCCCGCCTGAAGCTTCCGGATGGGTGGTGGTTTCCACCGCGGAACAGCTGGCTTATATCGATCAAAATCAAGCCTCGTATCTCGACCGCAGCATCCGCCTGACGAATCATATCGATATGACCGGATTCGACTGGATTCCATTCGGGGGCAACGAGAACCTGGCTTTCAGCGGAACGTTCGACGGCAGGGGATACGACATTTCCGGACTTACGATTCATGATGACACACGGCAAAATGTAGGCTTCTTTGGTCAAATATCGGGGAGCGTTAGGGATTTGGGCATCTCGGTCCAAGCGGAGGGCGGCAGCTCCACGGGCGGCCTGGCCGGCATCCTGAACGGGGGAAATATTCTCCGTTCGTATACGCAGGGCACTGTTATCGGCGGAAATACCGGATCTATCGGCGGTGTGAGTGTGGCCGGAGGGCTGGTAGGGACGGCGCTTAATTCGACCATAGAACGCTCCCGCTCGTCCGCATCCGTGAAAAGCGGCGCCGCCTCCAATCAATATGCAGGCGGTCTTGTCGGATCGCAAGGCGCGGGTAAGATCAGCAGCGCTTACGCGACCGGAACGGTTACCAATTCATCCTTCTCCGGCTCTTTTTTCAATGCCGGCAGTTTGGCGGGACACATCATTTACGGAACGATCGAAAAAAGTTATGCGACCGGGGCCGTTACATCGGGCGGAGGATCGGATTATCTTCTGATGGGCGGTTTTGTGGGAGCTTTCACAGAATCTGCCTCTATCGACGATTCGTTCTTCGATCAACAGAGTACCGGACAAACCGCAGGTATAGGAGGTGGTTTCATCAACGGATCGCCGGATCTCACAGGACGGGCAACGGCTGACATGCGGCAGCAAACGAATTACGGAGGATGGGATTTCGTCAATACCTGGAGCATGAACCCGATTATAAATGGAGGCTACCCTTATCTGTCTCCCGTCATCCTGACGACCGAGCTGCCGAGGGCGAGGAAGGATGCTCCTTACTCATTGCAGCTCGAAGCTTTCAAGGATACGCCGACCGAATTGGGCTGGAGCGCTTCCTGGCTTCCGGCGGGTATGCGGCTGAGCGGCTCCGGCGTGCTGGAAGGCGTGCCTTCCCAGGCAGGTTTGTTCCCTATAACCGTTACGGCAATCGACGCAGGATTGAAAACCGCCGTTTCGCTTCTAATTTTGAGCGTTGACGAATTGGCGCCGGATCTTGCCGGGCTCGGCGTTGCACCGGGCAGCACGCTCGGTTCGACGAAAGCGACGGCTGTTCCCCTCGGAGCAGATTCTACCTTCGCTTATACCCTCGGTGAAGCGGCGGGCGCACGCCCTATAGTCGGAGCCGCGGTTCCGGACGGTGCGATACCATACTCGCTCGGAGAGGATATCCCCGCCGTAAGCGCAGGACAGGTTCTAGAAATCTACGAGCTCGATGAGGCTCATAAGATTCGGGCATGGAGCAGCATTCGCTTAGAAGCGGGTCATATTCAAGATAAAGTGCGTGTGACGGGCATCAGCCTGGATTCTACGGAGCTGACCCTTACGGCGGGGCAGTCGCCGCAGAAGCTGACGGCTGCGGTACAACCCGCGAATGCGAGCAACCAAGCGGTGAGCTGGAGCTCGAGCAATGCGTCGGTCGCTACGGTGAACCGAGACGGCGAAGTGACGCCGATCGCCGAAGGAACGGCGGTGATCACGGCCACGACCGCTGACGGTTCGTATACAGCAAGCGCGACGGTTACGGTGCAGCCGGCTCCTCCGACCACCGGAACCGTGACGGGGACGGTGTACGGCATCGGCAATGCTCCGTTGTCCGGTGCGACGGTGAAAATAAACGAAATCCGCAGCATCACCGGCAGTCAAGGGGAATTTACGCTGGCGGATGTGGCAGAGGGAAGCCATACCTTGACGGTAGAGGCTGCGGGATATAACGCCTATACGGCATCGGTGACCGTCGCTGCCGGAAAGACCGCCGATGCAGGGCGAATCGATCTGACTCTCGCTCCGGTTCCGGTAACGGGCGTCAGCTTGGATTCTACGGAGCTGACCCTTACGGCGGGGCAGCCGCCGCAGAAGCTGACGGCGACCGTCCAGCCTGCGAACGCGAGCAACCAAGCGGTGAGCTGGAGCTCGAGCAATGCGTCGGTCGCTACGGTGAACCGAGACGGAGAAGTGACGCCGATCGCCGAGGGAACGGCGGTGATCACGGCCACGACCGCGGAAGGTTCGTATACAGCGAGCGCGACGGTTACGGTGCAGCCGGTTCCTCCGACCGCCGGAACCGTGACGGGAACGGTGTATGGAACTGGAAATGCCCCGTTGTCGGGTGCGGAGGTAAGGATAGACGGAATCCGAGGAGCAACTGATGCTCTAGGTCAGTTTACGCTGGCGGATGTGGCAGAGGGAAGCCATACCTTGTCGGTAGAGGCTGCGGGATATAACGCCTATACGGCATCCGTAACCGTCGCTGCCGGAAAGACCGCCGATGCAGGGCGAATCGAGTTGACTCTCGCTCCGGTTCCGGTAACGGGCGTCAGCCTGGATAAGGAGGAGCTGACCCTTACGGCGAGCCAGCTGCCGCAGAAGCTGACGGCTGCGGTTCAACCCGCGAATGCGAGCAACAAAACGGTGAGCTGGAGCTCGAGCAATGTGTCGGTCGCTGCGGTGAACCGAGACGGCGAAGTGACGCCGGTCGCCGAAGGAACGGCGGTGATCGCGGTTACGACCGCCGACGGTTCCTATACGGCGAGCGCGACGGTTACGGTGCAGCCCGCTCCTCCGACCGCCGGAACGGTGACGGGAACGGTGTATAGGGCAGGGAACGTTCCATTGCCCGGTGTGACGGTATCGCTAGATGAAACTGGCGGCACTACCGATAATCAAGGCGGCTTTATATTGACGGACGTAGCGGCAGGAAATCATACGTTAACCGTCATAGCCTCCGGATACCAGACGTTTACGACATCGGTGACCGTTGTTGCCGGAAAGACCGTCGACGTAGGCCGCATCGATCTGAAGGCCGTCGAATCTTCGGGCTCCTCTGGCGGCTCGGACTCTTCAGATAGCTCGGATTCCTCGGACAGTTCCGATTCTTCGCAAGGCTCGGGTCCGATTCAGGTATCAAATCCGAACATGGAGATTACGGTGAACATGAACGGTCAGGACGTTCGGGTCATCGCGGTAAAAGAACAGGCAAGCGACGGCAGGTCGGTGATTCGGTTCGGACTGAGCGCGGAAGTTTTGAAGCCGCTGTTTGCCCCAGAAGGGACAGCCGTCATCAAGATAGATAACGCCGATCCGATCGTGAAGGTCGACCTTCACGCAGGAACGATGCAGGAAGTGCTCCGTACGCAGCCGGAAGCTGTAATACGCATCCAAGTGAACGGCGCCAGCTACAGTCTGCCGCTGCGTATCTGGGCCAGCGTGCCGAATAATGCGACCGTCACGGTAGCTATCGCCAAATCATCCGATGCGGCACGGAGCAAGCTGGATGCCGACTTGACCCGGCAAGGCTACACAATGCTCGCGCAGCCGATGGACTTTTCGCTTTCCATCAACGGCAGCGAAATGACGGATAACGACGGCATTTACACGGAACGGTCGATCGCGTTGGATGCCGCGGCAATTCCGGACCAATCCACCGTCGTTTGGGTGAGCGCGGATGGATGGCCGTATTTTGTTCCTTCCGTATTCGGAACGGGGGATCATCGCGCGGAAGCGACGTTCTTCGCACCGCATAACAGCTTGTACACCGCGATTCGTTCGGATCGAACGTTCGAGGATGTAAAGGGACACTGGGCCCAAGGCGATATTGAGCTGCTGGCGAGCAAACTAGTCCTTCAAGGCGTGAACACAAATTCGTTTGACCCGGAACGCAGAGTGACTCGAGCCGAGTTTGCGGCGATGCTCGTACGCTCGCTTGGATTGGCCGAAAAACCCGGCAAAGCGCTGTATAAAGATGTGCGGCCGGAAGCGGCCTGGTATGCCGGAGCGGTCGCGGCGGCTTCGGAAGCGGGACTCATTGAGGGCTATGAAGACGGAACATTTCAACCGGATGCGCTCATCACCCGCGAACAGCTTGCGGTGATGCTGGCCCGTGCGATCCGATATGCCGGGGAGCTTCCAGCTGCGGATGTTGCGGCGCTGGAACGATTTTCCGACAAGGCCGGCTTGGCCGGCTGGGCTGAGCAAGCGACAGCGCAGTTGCTGACTGCGAACATCATCGAAGGCACCACCGAAACGACGTTCAATCCGCAAGATCCTGCCACGCGCGCCCAAAGCGCCGTTCTGCTGAAACGATTGCTGCAATATTTGAAATTTATCGATTAACGTAAGAACCCCCCAAGCTGCGTGCCGTTCACCGGTACAAACTTGGGGGATTTCTTATTCCATCAACTAAATCGTTCCCGTGCTTAAGTTTCCGCCGCTGAAAGGAATATGCTTATTTTCCCAGAATTATAATAATGATGTTAATTTGGTTCGGGAGGCGATGTTCCGGTGATTGGGTGCAAGCTAAAAGCGATTGAACACTGCCCGGAAGAAATGGGTTAGATGTCGTGTATGAAGCTTGTACGGGTTCGCATCGCTAACGCTAAACTATAATGATGGTTATAAAAGATGGGAGATGTTCACATGAATGCAGCCAAAAAAGCGCAAATCCAAAAGTCGGTGACCGATAAAGTACCCGGTAAAGTACTCAGTAACCGCGAGTTAAATCGCGCACTACTGGCAAGGCAAATGCTGCTTAGCCGTGTGAAGCTCCCCGTCTTGGAGGCCATTGAGAAGCTGGCTGGGATGCAGGCACAATCCCCGAACGCCCCTTATTTCGGCTTATGGTCGCGGATAGAAGCTTTTCGGCATGAAGAACTGTCGGAGCTTTTGCGGGATAGGCAGGTTGTGCGCATGGCGCTAATGCGTTCGACTCTGCATCTGGTTTCTGCCCGTGACGCTTTGCGGCTGCGCCCATTGCTGCAGCCCGTCATGAACCGCAGCCTGAACGGAGCCTTCGGCAAGCAGCTTAAGGGAATAGACCAAGAAACGCTTGCTTCAGATGGAAGGAAACTGGTTGAAACGGAGCCCCTGACGTTCAGTGAATTGGGCATGCGACTTTGTGAACATTGGTTCGGTCTCGATCCGGAAGCTGCAGCGGGAGCGGTTCGGAATAGGGTGCCGTTAGTGCAAATACCGCCGCGGGGCATATGGGGGGAAAGCGGCCAGGCTATACATACGTCAATTGAAGCATGGCTTGGCCAGCCTCTATGCTCATCGCCGGAGCCGGAGTGGATCATTCGGAGTTACTTGGCTGCGTTCGGACCGGCTACAGTTATGGATATTCAGGTTTGGTCGGGACTTACACGCATTCAAGAAGATATAAGATCTCTTCGTCCCCATCTAATCACATTCCGCAACGAACGAGGCGAGGAGCTGTTCGATCTACCGGATGCCCCTCGGCCTGATGCAGATACGCCGTCTGTTCCGCGGTTCCTCGGCGAGTTCGATAATATGCTGCTGTCCTATGCGGACCGCAGCAGAATCATGGATGAGACGTACCGCAAACGTGTGTTCACGTCGAACGGAATCATCCGTGCAACCATTCTCATCGACGGATTCGTCGCCGGAACCTGGAAGCTGATAAGCGGACGTAAGCGGGCTGTTCTGCATATCGAACCATTTCATGAGCTTTCCAAACAAGAGCTAGATGCTCTATCTGAGGAGGGGGCTCGTATGCTTCATTTCGCAGTTTCGAATGCGGCGATCTCCGAAATTATTTTTCATTAAACAGTTAGCGTATCGAAGGCAAACACTGCTAAATCGATTCCGTGCTCAAGCTTCCGTTAAAAGGAATATCCTTATTTTTCGAGAACTATAATAAATATGCTAATTGGGTTCGAGAGGCGGTAGTCCGATGATTAACTGTAAGCTGAAAGTGATTGAACAAATGTCCGGAGGAAATGGGCTAGAAGCCGTGTACGAAGATATAACCATTCAAGGAGTGTCCATTGATTCAAGAACAGTAAAAACAGGCAATTTATTTATCCCGATACAACGGCAGCTCGATGGTCATGATTACGTGGAAGCCGCATATTCTCAAGGAGCGGCAGCTTCATTTTGGCAAAAGGATCATCCAAACCCGCCCCAACATATTCCGCTTATTTATGTAGATGATTGCTTGGAAGCATTGCAGGCTCTTGCAGCTCATTATCGGAAAGAATTATCCGTAAAAGTAATTGGAGTTACCGGCAGCAACGGCAAGACAACCACCAAAGACATGATTAATTCCGTGCTGGGAACAACATTCAGGGTCCACAAGACATCGGGTAATTTAAACAGCCAGATAGGACTGCCTTTAACTATATTGGAAATGGAAAAAAACGCAGAAATTGCGGTTTTAGAGATGAGGATGAGCGAACGAGGCCAGATCGAGCGCCTTTCAGAGATTGCTAAGCCGGACTTTGCCGTTATAACCATGATTGGTGTGTCTCATTTATCGACACTCGGGTCACGTGAAGAAATTGCCGCCGCGAAGCTGGAAATCGTCAACGGATTACCGGATAATGGCGTGCTGATCTACAATGGAGACGAACCCCTCCTGAGCGACAGGCTTAAAGAGATCACAAGCAAACAAGCGATATCTACCATTACATTCGGCGAAGGTGAAGCGAATGATTTTCATGTTACTTCAAGCGTAACGAACCCGGAAGGTTCTTTTTTCACCGTGGAAGATCATCCGTTTTTTATACCGCTTCTTGGCGCACATAATATTTCAAATGCGCTTGCAGCTATTGCTATCGCATCCAAACTGGGTCTAAGTCCAACTGAAATAGACAGTGGTTTCCGGGCTTTGCAAGTAACGGGCATGAGAATGGAGAAGATCGTCTCATCCTCAGGAATTGCCATTATAAACGATGCATGGAATGCGAGTCCAGTCTCCATGTCCGCAGCAATCAAAACATTCGAGGAATTAACAGGTTATGCAAGAAAGTTTCTAGTCCTGGGAGATATGCTCGAATTAGGCGATCAAGAACAGGAATTTCATCGGGAGATCGGTCGCATCGTCGACTCCGGCAAAATTGATTTTGTTTATACTTTCGGCAATCTTGCTAAGCATATAGCAGAGGAAGCACAGGCACGGTTCCCTGAAGGCCATGTCCAATCTTTTTTAGATAAAGAAGAATTAATGCAGGTTTTAAAGAAAATGGTAAAGCCAACTGACGCTGTACTACTCAAGGGATCAAGGGGAATGAAATTGGAGTCCGTCATACCAGAGCTTCTGTGTTGAGCGATATCCAAAGTGACCGAAACAGACTGCCGCAGTTGTCTGTTTGTTGTTGCATAAGGATACGTATGCTGATCACGATAAAAACTTTTTTGATTATACACTGGGACGCCATCGAAGCCATACATCCGGCAGAAAAACGGAAGAATTCAAATAGCAGGTATTGAGGAAAATGCAGCAGCGATAGGAGAAAGGAAGGGGAATAAACTGGCGCTGCAGCTTGTGGCGCCAGTTTATTTTTTTCAACATTGTCCAGTGCTGCAACGAGGCAGCGTAAAACATTGTATAACCATGATAAGCAAGATATTTTATTTCTTCCGAAGGCAGGTCATTTACTTAGATAATAATGAAAAAATTAGGGGCAGTCACCCCTAATTTTATTCATGTTAAGATGTATAATTTAATGTTCCACCATAATTAAATATTTGTTCCAGCGGTTGACATATATTCGCGCTATTTCAGATCAAATCCTTTGCTTTTCACGTATTCCGTATACCCCTCCAACGGCAAATCCTTATCCAGCATGGCGATGAATTTCCCCGACCAGCTCGCCTTCTGCTTGTTATTCGTTCGCGCGCCGTAATACGCCTCCAAGTCCCGGTCATAGCTTTCAACCTGTTCTTTAAGATCGCGATCGTACCGGTTTTCAAAAAATACGGCGAAACGCGGCAAACGCGGCTTTTGCTCGGGGTGCTCATCAGGAACGCCGACCGCAAAACCGACCAAAGGAATAACGAAGTCCGGCAGGTCCAGCCATTCGTCCAAGGAGGGGAGAGCGCTGTTAATGCCGCCGATGATTACAACTCCGAGCCCCATCGATTCCGCCGCCAAATTGGCGTTTTGCAAAGCAAGCGCCGCACTCAGCACAGCGGTTTGGTAAAAATAGGAGAAGCTCAGGTTGCGGCTCATTTTTTCCTGCTGCTCCGGTCCCGCAGCCAGCATCATGCGATGAAGATCGGCGCAAAAAATAAAAAAGTACCCGCATTCCTCAATCGACGGATTTTCCGAATGCACCGCGATCTTCTTGCGAAGCTCATGATCCGTGACGCCGATGATCGAAAACGGCTGCATATGCGCAGAAGTCGGCGCCATTTGCGCCGCGTCGACAATGGCTTCAATTTGCTCGGCGGTCAACGGAATATTTTTAAACTTACGAATAGAGCGATGCTGATGAATTAATTGTAGGACCTCATTCATAAAATGTTCCTCCAGACAATATGGTTTCTACGGAAACTATATGAATAAAAAAATTTGAAAATATGGTTTCCATGGAAACTACAATAGCAAGAAAATGATGCTTTGTCAAATGGTTTCTACGGAAACTATGCTATAATGAAAAGAAAAAAAGGTAGGCTTGTCTTATGACAGAGATGAATGACGATTTGCTTAAGCTCAAAAACCGCATCGAAAAATCCATGTACCGGATTTTCATCAGCGAGAGCGACGAGGATAATGACCGGGCTTGGATCGTGGAGCGTATTACCGACGACAGGCTGAAAAAGCTGGTGCCCCGGCTGTCCGTCTCAAGCCTGCATATTTTGGACGTCATCCATCGGCATGACGGTATTAAAGGGGTCGATATCGCCCGCGAGATGGATATAACGAAAGGGACCGTTTCCAAAATTACCCGTAAATTACTGGAGCAAGGCCTGATTCGGAAAACCCAGCTGCCGGACAACCTGAAAGAAATTTATTTTTCCGTGACTCCGCTTGGCGCCGAATTGGCTGAACTGCATCGGTTATTTCACCGGGAGCAGGATCAAAAAGCAATGGAACTGTTAGCGAGCTTCGACTTAGCGTCGCTGGAAATCGTGGCAAACTTTCTGGAGAAGCTGGCTCGTTTGCGGCAGCTTTAATGACGCTGATCATCAAATATCCGAGCCAGGATAAGTCCAGCGGTATGATGTGAAGTCCCCGAATCGGTGGAATTGGAAATTTTCTTGGCTGTAACAGCTGGGAGTGCCGAAAAAAGGACAGCTCAAACTAAACCCAGCAAAAAATCGAGATAATATCCAGATTTTAACTGGGAATTATGCCAGGGACTTTAGCAAAGGAGGCGTTAATCCTTCGCAGGCGTCACCTTCTTCCGTGGCGTATAGAGTTGGCCGTTGCGTAGCAGCAC
>NZ_JANYUY010000016.1 GCF_025060755.1 Paenibacillus doosanensis | reverse complement strand
TGGTTATCTGGACAATTTCCATTTTACCAAACATGAAGGGTGTTTTTCTGTCAAGCTTGCTAATTTTTCAAAAGATTTTCAGTAGCAGCAGTATCTAAGCGTGTTTTTCAAGGTGCGAAACTTGAGTAATTATCTGAAAATTTAAAATGTTCACGTGAACATAGATAATTAACGAGCATCCTGTTATAATTTTATATAGTAAACCGAACTCAAAAATTAGCTGGAGGTTTAATCATGAAACTTTCCGTATTTACTGTCGTAACCCCGGATTTAACGCCGGAGGAATTGGGCGCCGCAGCCAAGGAAGCGGGAATTGACGGCATCGAATGGCGTTTTAAAGAAACTCCTGCGGAATTCAAGGACGAGCAGCCTTCGTTCTGGCGCCGCAACCTGTGCTCGATCGATCCGTCCGCATCCGACGAAGAATTGGAGCGGTTCGCGCGCATTGCCAGCGATAACGGATTGCAGACGATCAGCGTTACGCCTTACTTGCAGGCGGGGGATATCGAAGCGACCGAGCGCGTGCTGCAAGTAGCGCAAAAGCTCGGAGCCAAGGTGATCCGCGTCGGCGTGCCGGGGTATGACCGTTCCGTAAACTATAACGAATTGTTCGACAAAGAAGTTCGGTATCTGGAAGCGGTAGAGCCGCTCGCCAAACAATACGGAATCAAATGTCTGGTGGAAACGCACCACAACACGATTATTGCCAGCGCGTCCGCGGCGCTTCGTCTGGTCAGCCGCTTCAATCCGGAGCATATCGGCGTTTTGTTCGATCCGGGCAACATGGTGCACGAAGGCTATGAAAACTTCCGGATGGGCATGGAAATGCTCGGGCCGTATCTTGCTCATGTTCATATTAAAAATACGGGCTGGAAAAAATCCGAAGTTCGCGAAGACGGCTCGCAAGGCTGGACTTCCTACTGGGAGCCTAATCTCGAAGGCATCGTGAACTGGAAGCAAGTGCTGTCCGATCTGAAAGCGGTCGGCTACGACGGTTACTTGGGCGTAGAAGATTTCAGCGGCAAGTACGCGTCCAAAGAGCTTCTGAAGCAATACGCGGAAGAAGTGCGCGCTATTCTGGCTTCGATCTAACTAAATATTAGGCTTCAAGCCATAAACCGTCCGCCGACAAGGCAGGGCGGTTTTTTTTCAAGATAAAGCAAAAAAATCTCCGAAGGGCCGCCGTGAAGCGCCGGTACGGAGATTTTTGGCATCGTCTGCGGGCGGCTTAGGCGTGAATGACGCCGTAACCGAGCAAAACAATGAGCACGAGCAGAATAACGAATACAATCCACATCGGAGCGGCGGACTGCTGCCTGCGGCGGCGGGCGACGATCATTTCCATCATGCCGATAAGAACAATCGCGAGCACCCCTTTAATGACGTACAGCAACGGAAAGCCGAGAAGGGTCAGCATGCCGATCCCCGACACAAGCATAATAAGGTAGAACAGCCTAAGAATCATCTGCGTCACTTTTTGTCTGTAGAAAATGACGCTAAGGATGAAGAGAATAATCATCAATGCCCACGAACCGGCATGGGATTGATAAAAAATGTTAAACATGCGCGTACCTCCTGATTGAAGTTGTCAAAACGGCGGCTTTCTTGCCACACAGGAAAGTTTAAGTGAATTAAAGCGTTATCGTAATAAAGAACATTTCCTATTGGCGATAAAAACTGCCTCTGACCGTGGTCGCTCATCTTTGAATAAGCGTCGAAAAACGTTTCGCTCATAAGATTCATATGCGCAATTGCACATAATTGGACAACCTGATTATATAGCTCTCCGCTTCCAAAAGCAATCCATTCACCGGAAGTTCGAAGGTTGTTCAATAATATGTAGGACTGCGGCAGCAAGCGGATACAAGCTTGTCCGATCAGGCTCCGGGCTGTCAACCCCGCGAAGATTAAAATTTTCTTAGACGTTTTTAATAAAGCCGACGAAAGCGATACGCGGCCCGGCTTTTGCCCCGCACTGGTACATGTTGGGCCGATTTTGTATGGTATACTGGGTTCATCAAGCAGCACAGGGACAGCGACTCCCCATATCAAATTCGATCAAGGAGATGATGACTACATGATGAAACCTGTGAACAAGAAGTGGATTGCTAAAACAGCGATGGCCGTAACCATCGGCTTTACCGCGATGTTTTCCGGAACGATGCTCATTCCAGCCCATCAGGCTTATGCATATAGCGCAAGCAAAGCTTCGCAAATCGTAGCTACCAGCAAAAAGTATTTGAAGACGCCGTACCGATTCGGCGCCGCAACCGGCCAAAGCCGCAATTTTGACTGCTCGGCGTTTACCCAATTTGTTTTTGCCAAATACGGCGTTGATTTGCCGCGCGAGTCCAAGGATCAGGCGAAAAAGGGCACGTTCGTGGCCAAGAAAGATTTGAAGCCGGGCGATCTGGTTTTCTTTTATTCGCCTATTCATCACGTCGGCATTTATATCGGCGGCGGCAAGATCATTCACACGTACGGCGATCCGGGCGTAACGATCTCCGATATTACGAGCGGATGGTGGTCGGATCATTATAAGACGGCCCGCCGCGTACTGTAGTTGTTAATGACTTGAAGCAACAAACCCATATGCCCCCTTCCATTACCATATGGGTTCTATATAACTAGACCGTCCTTTCGGGACGGTCTTTTTTCGCTGCGCAGCCGATCTTCAGCCGTCGTGATCCTGCTCGGAGGGGAGCGCATGAGCGGCGGCATGCAGAGGCAATCGAACCGTTACCCGGGTGCCTTGACCCGGGCGGCTTGCAATCGATATGGTGCCCTGGTGCGACTGTACGATTTTGCGGGCAATGGCCAGTCCCAGACCGCTGCCGCCGGTCGAACGGCTTCTGGCTTGATCGACCCGGTAGAACCGGTCGAACAGACGGGGGATTTCGGCTTCCTCGATGCCGATGCCCCGGTCGGTAACTTGCAGCTCCACGATATACGGATCGCGCGGATCGTGCTTGAGGGTGATTTCCACCGGCTTTTGGCTGTATTTGATCGCATTGTCGAGAAGAATGATCACCAATTGCTTTACCTTTTCCGGATTTCCGTGCATCGTATGGAATTGCAGCTCATTGCTGAAGCGGATTTCGCGGCGAAACGTTCTTTGCAGCGATGCGGCCGTCGTCCGAACCAGATCGGCCAGCTCGAAATCGATCATGGGACGGTGCGGGTCGGCCTCCATATTGGCAATCACCAGCAAGGAATGGGTCAGATTCCTCAGCCTGCCTGCCTCCGAACGGATCGCTTCGATTGCTTCTTCGCGCAGCGCCGCATCCTTGCCTCCCCATCTTTGCAGCAAATCGGCATAGCTTTCGATAACGGTTAAAGGCGTTTTCAGCTCATGGGACGCATCGGCGAGAAACTGCTGCTGGCGCAAGAAGCTGTTTTCCAGTTTGCCTATCATGGCGTTGAATGTATGCGTCAATCGGCCAAGCTCATCCCGATGTCTGGAAGGGGGGAGAACGACGCGTTTGAATATCCCGTTCTTCTGAATCGATTCCATAATTTGCCCCAGCTCGTGAATTGGCTGAAGAATGACTCTGGCAAAATACATGCCTCCGACGATCGAGAGAAGCGCCGCTCCTGCCGTCGTAAACATAAGCACGGTAATTAATACGGTTAAATATTCATTAAGCGTATCAAGCTTACGGCTTATTTGCAGCGCTCCGAGCAGCGTCTCTTCCGGGCCCATAATCGGCATTTGGATATAAGCGATAAGCGCATTTTTCGTCCACAGCGTTTTGGAAATCGAGCGAGTGTCGAACTGAACCGGCAGATCGGCGAGCTGGCCGGAGGAGTCAAGCTGTACGACGATATTGGAATTCGTATCGATAAACCGAATCATTTCCTGGGGAACAAGAAGAGGCCTCAGCCAGCTCTCCTCCCCCCACAGCTCTTTGTGGAAAAAATTCGGCTGTGAAGCCAGCGTCTGCGCTGCATTCCACAATAGCGTGATCTCGCTTCGGGTTGTAATCCGTACGACCATATAATAGGTCACGATATTAAATAAAAACAGAACGATGACGATCGACGAGGCGATCAGCAGCGTAATTTTCGTCCGCAGTCTCATGAGGAAGGCTCGCCGTTCTTAACCAGATAGCCGACGCCGCGCAGCGTATGAATCAGCTTGCAGGAATAGCCTTGGTCGACCTTTTGCCGCAAATAGCGGATATAGACGTCGACGACGTTCGTATCGCCGATAAAGTCGTAGCCCCAAACCTCGGATAAAATTTTTTCCCGGGACAGCACTTCGCCTTGATGGCTGATCAAATAGAAAAGCAGATCAAATTCCTTGGGAGTCAGTTCGATCTGATGTTCTTCCCGCTTCACTTGTCTCGTCCGGATATTCATGGTCAGGGAGTCCACATGCACTTCGTCATCCGGCGCAAGGCTGCCGCCGCCCGCTTCGGGCGCCGCCTTCTGCAAGCTGGCCATCCGCAGCAGGTTGCGGATGCGCGCGAGCAGTTCCTCGATAGCGAAGGGCTTGGTGACATAATCGTTAGCCCCTTGATCGAGTCCGCTAACCCGGTCCGGCACGGCATCCCGGGCCGTAAGCAAAATAACGGGCTGCTGGCAGCCGTTCTGCCTTAAGCGCCGCAGCACTTCGAGTCCGTTCAGCTCCGGGAGCATAATGTCGAGCAGCATCAGATCCCAGCCTCCGGCAAGGCCCATCTCGAGCCCGTCCCGTCCGTTATTCGCATGCAGTACCGCATAGCCTTCATGCTCCAGCTCCAGCTGCAAAATGCGGCCGATTTTCTCCTCGTCTTCAACGACCAATATCGTATGCGTCATGAAAGCCTCCGCCGTTTATTCAGTAAAAATAGTATGTGATGGGACAAGGGGATCTATGTGTTAACGGCATCTGGTAAAAGGAAATATTTTGGATAAGATTTGTAATCAAAATGAAATGTGTTTTTCATCTTAAATTAATGAAACAGGCCTATAATAAAACGTGACCCCCTTTTCATAATATATATATCTCAGACCCGGAAACCACCGTTTGGTTTTGCGGGTCTCTTTTTTTAGTATAATGAGGAGGAAGCTCTTCGAGCGAAGAGATTCTTAGGAAACAACGCAGCACATGATGAGATGAGGGAGCGTGCCTATGAAACGATTGAACGATATCCATCTTCGCGATCCTTTTATATTGCCGGTAGAATCGATACGCAAATATTATTTATACGGCACATCCGGCGAAACCGCATGGACGGGCAAGCCTCATGGCTTCGACGTTTACATAAGCGACGATCTGCAGCAATGGGACGGGCCGTATCCGGCATTCGTTCCTGAGCCCTCCTTCTGGGCCGATCAGTACTACTGGGCGCCGGAGGTTCACGAGTGGAAAGGACAGTATTACATGCTGGCCAGCTTCAAATCGGAGAATCGATGCCGCGGCACGGAAATTCTCGTCTCCAGCCGTCCGGAAGGACCCTTCGCTGTGCATGGCGACGGTCCGGTCACTCCCCGCGATTGGGAATGCCTGGACGGCACATTGTATGTAGACCGGGCCGGAGATCCTTGGATCGTATTTTGCCATGAGTGGGTTCAGATTAAGGACGGAGAAATTTGCGCGATGCGTCTTACTCCCGATCTGAAGGAAGCGACCGGCGAACCGATCACTTTGTTCAAAGCCTCGGACGCGCCTTGGGTGAGACCGGTCCGAGGCGACGATGTGTTCGTAACGGACGGGCCGTTCTTCTACACGTCCAGAACCGGCGAGCTGCTGCTTCTTTGGTCCAGCTTCGGGGAAGAAGGCTATGCGATGGGGATCGCCCGCTCGCTGAACGGAGACATCGAAGGTCCTTGGGTTCAGGAGCAGGAACCGTTCTTCCGCAAGGACGGAGGGCACGGCATGTTATTTCACGGATTTGCGGGAGGCTTAATGCTGCCGATTCATACGCCGAACAAGCAGCCGCTGGAGCGGCCGCATATTTTCCGCGTCGAGGACCGCGGAGGCACGCTCGCTATCGAGTCCGCTTTGTTCTAGGCCCGGCTCGGTCGCGATATATTGCCTCTTGCTACAGACAGACGCCCGGTTCGAACGAAGCCGGCGTCTTTTTTTTTGCAAAACGATTGAATCATCATATGAATTATAATATATTATAAATACATCATATGAATTTAACATAGCTGCAATAGAGGAAAGGCGGCTGCGGATGCAGCCAGGTGATCCGAATGAATAAGAAACTGACTTATGAAACCGTTTACGACCAAATCAAGCAAAATATTGCCGGCGGCGTATGGAAGCAAGGGGAGAAGCTGCCTCCGCTTGAGCAGTTGTCCGCCGAGCTGGGGGTCGGCATCTCCTCGGTGCGGGAAGCGGTCCGCATTCTCGGCAAGCAGAAAATATTGCGCATTGAGCAGGGGCGCGGCACATACGTGCAGGACGACCTGTCCGACAAGCCGGGTCATCGGCTCGATTTTCTGGAGAGGGCGACGATGCTTCAGCTTACCGAAGCGCGGCTGATCGTAGAGCCGGAGCTTGCGGCGCTGGCGGCGGAGAAGGCGACCGAAGCGGAAGCGCAAGCCATTGTGGACGCAGCCGAGGCGATGAAGCGGAAGATGGAGAAGAAGCAGGATTTTCTCAAGGAGGACATGCTGTTTCACGAGCTGATAGCCAAGGCTTCGCATAATGAAGTGATGTACCACATGCTCGACCGGATCGGCGATTTGCTTGTAGACAGCCGCCGCAAATCAATGAAGTGGGAGGGGATGGATGCGAAAGCTTCCTCCTACCATTATTTGATCGCGCAGGCGATTGCGCAGCGCAACCCGACCCAGGCCAGGGCGCTGATGAAATGCCATTTGGAAGATATGCTGGTTGAATTCCGCAAAGGAGAGGATCGGATATGAAAATCAAATCGATAGAACTGTTTAAGGTGCCGCCGCGCTGGCTGTTTCTGAAAATGACGACGGATGACGGCATCGTCGGCTGGGGCGAGCCGATCGTCGAAGGGAAGGCCGACACCGTGCGCGCCGCGGTGGAAGAGATGAGCGAGTTTCTGATCGGCAGGGACCCGGGCCACGTCGAAGACTTGTGGCAGGTGCTGTACCGCGGCGGATTTTACCGCGGCGGCCCGATCTTGACCAGCGCCATCTCCGGCATCGAGCAGGCGCTGTGGGATATTAAGGGCAAGAGCCTCGGCGTGCCCGTATACGATTTGCTGGGCGGCCCGGTGCGGGAGAAGATGCGCGTCTACGCCTGGATCGGCGGAGACAAGCCGGACGATGTCGCCGAGGCCGCCCTGGAGAAGATCGCGCAGGGCTACACTGCGATCAAGATGAACGGCACCGCCGAGATGGAATGGATCGACTCCTGGCAGAAGGTGGAGGAGGCGGTCGAACGGCTTGCGGCGGTGCGCGAAGCGATCGGCAGCGCGAACGGCATCGGCGTCGATCTGCACGGCCGCGTCCATAAGACGATGGCGAAGGTGCTGATCAAGGAGATGGAACCGTTCAAGCCGATGTTTATCGAGGAGCCGGTGCTGCCCGAGAACAATGAAGCGCTTCTGGAAATTGCCAAAGGCTCCAGCGTGCCGATCGCGACGGGGGAAAGAATGTACACCCGCTGGGATTTCAAACGGCTGCTCACCCAAGGCGGCGCAGATATTATTCAGCCGGATTTGAGCCATGCCGGAGGCATCTGGGAGGTGCGCAAAATCGCCGCGATGGCGGAAGCGTTCGACGTTGCGGTGGCGCCGCATTGCCCGCTCGGACCGATTGCGCTCGCCGCCTCGCTGCAGCTCGACTTCTGCACGCCGAATGCTTTTATTCAGGAGCAAAGCCTAGGCATTCATTACAATCAGGGGTCCGATCTGCTTGATTATTTGGCTGATCCTTCGGTGTTCGAGTACGAGAACGGGTTCGTTAAACGACTGACTAAACCGGGACTCGGCATCGAAATGAACGAAGCCAAAATCAGGGAGATGGCCGCGGTCGGACATCAATGGCGCAATCCGGTATGGCGGAACGAGGACGGCACTGTGACGGAATGGTAGTGTAACGAAGCGGCGGCTCCCGGCTTGGCGGCTCATTATCTGCAGACGCAGCCGAACGGGAGCCGGTTATTGCTTCAGCATCCCCGAATGCTCGATCAGAATATGAACGTTGATCCGTTCCAGCGAATCTTTATCCAGCCCGAGCGCCCCTTCATCCGACAATTTCACCCAGTCCTTGTAACGGGCGAGATACAGCGCGTACTCCAGCTGGAGCAGATCGGTATTCATGGACAGCCCTTTTTCAAAAGTAGAGCGGATTTCTTCCCGGACGGTTTGCTCGGCTTTCGCCAGAAAGTCGGCTTCCTTCGTCTGCCTGAGCAGCTCGACGATGTTGCCGTGCAGCGAAACCGTCAATTCATAACGCGGATGTCCGGAAGCGCTGAGAACGCGAATGACCGGCTTCGGCTTCTCCAAGGAGACGACGCCGATCGTCTTGTCTCCGTCTTTGACGACGAGCGGAGTACGCACGGTCTTCTCCTCCAGCCAGCGCAAGCCCTCCAAGTCTTCCAGGTTCAGCTTCCCCTTCGTTTTTTTCTTCGACAGAACGTAAGCGCCGTCCCATGCCAGCTTGGGGGATGGCTGCTTGAGTTTAGTCCATTGTGCCGGATCGATCGACAAACTCGGTAAAATGACGGTTTTCGCCGGCTCCTGGTAATCTGCGAGAAAGGTCATATAATTTAGCGGTACGATCCATGAGCGCTGCCGGTAATTTTCTACCGGGGCGTGGGAGATGGTCTCCAGGGGCGACAGGTTAAAGAAAGCGGGAGTCGTCAGAATGTCCTTCACCGCCAATTTCGTTCCGAATACCCAGGGAGTAAACCGGATTTCACGGAAACGGACGGTGGCGTCAAGAAAACTGTCAACCCCCTGCTTCAAGGCCCGCTCTCCGATAAGAATGGTCGTAACGTGGCTCCAAATAATCCGCTGCTGCGCCGTATTGTACAAAGCGTTCATAGCGATATTCATCGTCTCGCCTTCCCCGCGTCCTAACCAAATGTTTGCTTGTTCGCGGTTTTGCGCGGCTTCCTGTTTGGCGACGGAGCCGAAATCGAGCATCTGCCCGTAGATGACATAATTGGGCTTTTCGTAGTCGATGCCGAGGGCGGCGATGTAATTGACTTTTTCCACGTTGTGGGAGTCCCAGCAGCCGGTTAACAGAAACACGATCGGCAGAACCCAGCTCGCCTTCCACCGTGCGCGCATTATTCCCGCCCTCTTTGTCGGGTGCCGTCTTTCGGATGAAGCATCGGCGGTCTCTGTTTCTGTTTGTTCCACGGCAGGCTGAGGAGGGCCGGAAGCAGGCCGCGGATCGAAACTGGAGAGAGCGGCGCGAGATAAGGGAGGCCGAATGAACGAAGGCCGGACAAATAGACGACGATAAAGAACATGGCGAGGAAAAAGCCGAACAGCCCGAGAAACGATGCGCAAAGAAGCACGAAAATGCGCAGCACGCTGACGGCCCCGCTTAACGTTTGATTAACCAGCGTAAATGTCGCTACGGCCGTGACGGAGCAGGCGATCAGCATAGTCGGCGAGGCCAAGCCTGCGCGAATGGCGGCATCGCCGATAATGAGCCCTCCGACGACGGCGATCGTCTGGCCCACCGCTTTGGGCAGGCGAATGCCGGCCTCGCGGAAAATCTCAAATAAAAACAGCATCAGCAAAGCTTCAAGCGGCGCCGAGGTAGGGAGCCCGATCCGCGAGTTGGTGACGGTGGCCAGCAAAGGGAACGGGAGCTGTTCCATATTGAAGGCGCTGAGCGCCACCCAGAAGCCCGGAGCGAAGATAGCTACGAACAGGCCGACAATGCGCAGGAGCCGTTCGAATCCGACGAAGTAAAAGTGAAAATGAAGATCCTCGGGAGACTTGAGCTGCTCGGTTAAATTCGAAGGCGCGATTAGCGCCATCGGCGACCCGTCCACAAGGACGGCGAACCTCCCGCGGATTAAGCATTGCGCGATGAAATCCGGACGGCCGATATAATCGACCAGCGGAAACAGCGAATACGAGTGATCAGACAAGCTTTCCTCCAACTGAGCGCTGCTCAGCAAGGCATCCACTTCGATGCGGCTAAGCCGCTCTCTCGCCTCCTGAATGATGTGCGGGTTCATAATATCCCGAATATACATCAAGGACACCTTCGTGCGGCTTCTGCGCCCGATTTCGAAGATTTCGTTGCATAACGACGGCGTTCTCAGCCGCTTGCGGACAAGAGCGACATTGGTGGCCAGCTCCTCGGTAAATGCATCCCGGGGCCCTTTGACGGAAATTTCCGTCGTGGATTCCTCGGGATTCCGCTGGGGGATCTGCGGGATATTGACGGAATACATTAAAGATAGCGATTCGAACAAGAGGAGCAGCTGCCCGCTGAACAACAAGGTGTACATGTCTTCGTTGGAACGGATCGGTTGCAGCTGCAGCAAATCCGTGACTTCCCCCAGGACCGGCTGCCAATCGGCCGAACGCTTAAGCTGCTGATCCAGCACCGGAATGATCCACTCCTGAAACTTCTGAAGATCGACCATTCCTTCGCAATAGACGAACACGAGCTTAAGAGAGCGATCATGATGATAGCGCTGACCGATAATTTTGACGTCGGATGATTCGGCAAAAAAAGCCGTTAGCTTTTCCTCATTCCAATCGGTAATAACTTGAGTCGGGTCCTGCTCGGATGCGGGGGATGCGTTGTGTTTTTCTGCCAGCTTCTTGCGAAGCCATGCGACCCAGTTCATAAGCGGCGTCCTTTCTTTTTGTTTTTGAAAACGGCCAATCCGGCCAGCAGCAGCGAACCGAACAAAACAATAAAGAAGGTGAAGCTGTAATATTTGTGAATGTAGGCAATATAGGTCATATCCGTGACCGGGAGCAGCCCTGCGATAAAGAGGAGAAGGCACAGCAGGTTGGTCGTAATGACGCGCTTCTGCTTAGATTGGATTTGCAGAACCTCGACGGTCAGAAAGACGGATAAGGAGATGCGGATAAAGCTGCCGGACAGCCATTGGTAAATCGAGAAAAAGTCGACATGAGCCACATAGTCCCCGATGGTGACAAGCCTCCATTGCTCATAGGCGGGGTAACGGAGAACGGCGGCTTGCTCGGGACCGAATGCGGCGATGGAGCCCATCAGCGGACCGGGCGTCAGCCCGGCCATAACCGTTATCAGGAAGAGCAAATGCCGCCATTTGACGGACCCTTTGAGCAAATGCTGCATGAATAGGATCATAATCAGCTCGATCATGCCCCTCCGGCGTAAATCATGCAGCGGACAATCGAGACCATAGTTTGTGAACAAAGGGAACAACAGAATGTAACGCTTGTATTGGAAATTGGCTCCCATGACGAAATAGCCGAGCGCGACTACGAAGGGGAGCAAGATGCCGGCGGAAATCGCAATCGATTGAACGCCACGGTTAGTCGTATACCAGCAGAGCAGCATAAAGCAGGCTGCAATGACAATGAGCGGTGTCTGGGGCAAATAGGTGACCTTCGTCCAAGTCGTTGTTTCCCGCAGCGAGATGACGGCCAAGCTGAATAAATACAGGGCCGCCGTCCATCTGACGATGGAAGCGAACCAGGGGCCGATATGGCTGCCCAGCCATTCGATCAGGTTGGTTTGGCCGGTTTTCCGTATGATGACAAACGGAACCCACGTCCAGGCAACCATCAAGGCAAAGGCGCCTATGACGGCGATCCAGGAGTCCCGTTTGGCAGTTTGCAGCAGCAGGGGGATCAGCGTAACGTGGTTGGCCAGCCCTACCGTCATAATAAGCAGCATTCCCATTTGCAGGACTGAGATTTTATTGGATGAGTTCATGTCGGCAAGGTCAACTCCCTAAGGTCACCTTAACATTCATATCCAAAAGCAAACCTTTTTAGTCTGTCGGCATGTCGAATTTTGACATAATTCCCGTATTCCAAGGAAAAATAATAAACTGTTCCGCGTTCCGCAATCGCAAGGGAAAAAAAGGTCTGGCGTTAAGTTATTGATAATGGGCGCTTAAGGCCATACTAAGCAGGATGCCCTGGTTCGTGGCGATTTGTACTTTTGGAAAGGTTTGGTGATTACGGGATGAGACAGAAACAATGTGTCGCTATGCTCCTTGCCGGCGGTGAAGGACGCAGGCTGGGCGTATTGACGCAGACGAAGGCGAAACCGGCGGTTCATTTCGGAGGATCGGCCCGGATGATCGATTTCGCGCTGAGCAATTGCCGGCATTCCTTGCTGGATACGATCGGCGTCGTCACACAATATCGTCCTGAAGCGCTGCATCGTCATATCGGACTCGGTTCGGCATGGCTGGAGAAGCCGGAGCAGGGAGAGGTAGCCATTCTGTCTTCCGGCCAGCCGCATGTCGGCCATGCCGGTTATACGGGAACCGCCGATGCGGTTTACCGCAATTGGCCGTTTATTGTCAAGCATAGCCCCGACACGATTCTTGTACTATCCGGCGATCATATTTATCACATGGACTACCGTTCCATGCTGCAGCGTCATTGGGAAACCGGAGCGGAAGCTACGCTCGCGGTAACTCCGGTGCCGATGGAGGAGGCGGGTCGGTTCGGCATTATGAAAACCGATGCGGCCGGGAAGATTACGGAATTTAAGGAAAAACCGAAGATGCCTGCAAGCAATCTCGCTTCCATGGGAATTTATATGTTTAATACTTCTTTTCTGGAGCGCTATTTGGAGGAAGACGCTGTGAACGAAGCTTCAAGTCACGATTTCGGCAAAGATGTCATTCCGGCGATGCTGGCCGGTCAAGGAAAGCTTCATGCATATGAATTCGCAGGTTATTGGAAGGACGTAGGTACGATCGAAAGTCTCTGGGAAGCTCATATGGATCTGCTCGGCAGCAATCCGCGTTTCGCCTCCAGCCCTGCGGCAAGGCCGCTGTATAGCGGATATGGCCCGGAAGCATCGCGCTATATCGATACATCGGGGACGATCCGCAATTCGATCGTTTGCGCGGATTGCGCCGTTCACGGGCAAGTGGAGGGCTCCGTTATCTCGGCCGGGGTTACTGTAGGGCCGGACAGCCGCATTGTCGACAGTGTCATTATGCCGAACGCTCAAATCGGCAGCGGGGTTACCATCTGCAAGGCGATTATCGGCGAAGGCGCGGTTATTCGGGACGGCGCGGAGATAGGCTCGCCTGACGGCGCGGCCATTTCGGTCGTAGGAGACCGCGAATATGTCGGGCAGGACATGCCTTCCGCCGCTTATATGACGGCCGGCCAGTTCCAAGCCGAATTGATTTTGTGACGGCACGACGGCGCGGGAAAAACAGCTGTTAAAAGCGCCGTGAAAAAGCGGCCGGAAAGCCGGTGGGAGTTGAAGCCGCGTGGAAACTCCTATCGGCCCAGGCCTTGCAATACACAGAGAATTGTCGTAGAATGGTGACTAATCAGTCACTAACTACTGTAGGGAAGGAGGCCTGTTTATGGCCAAATCCGCCTCTGTGTCCAAACGCGACAGCTTGCAGGCCGCCCGCCGCGAAGAAATACTGGAAGCCGCGGTGCAGGTTTTTGCCGAGAACGGTTATTACGGCACTACGACAGCGCAAATCGCCGAGAAGGTGGGCATATCCCAGCCTTATGTGTTCAAGCTGTTCAAGAATAAAGAGGAGCTGTTCGTTGCAGCGCTGGAACGCGCCTTTCAGCGGACCTTGGACTGCTTCGCCCAAGTGGACGTTCCTGCGGATCGTCTTGTAGAAGAAATGATTTTGCGTTATGAGCAATTGATGGAAACGCATCACCATGAGATGGTGCTGCAGGTTCAGGGCCAGGGCATTAAAGACGAACCGATCCGACTGGCGATGAGAGACGGGCTCAGCCGGGTGAGAGAACTGGTGCTTGAACGGTTTCGCGGGGCCAATATTAGCGATCCTGAAGCGGAAGTCAGCTTGTTTCTGGCCAACGGTATGCTCTGTCATGTGGCCGCGGTGCTAGATATGCCGGAGCTGAAGCCGGTGCATAGAAAAGACGGGAGCTGATCCCCGCAAAAGACGGATGAACGGATGACAAGGCGCATAAACGCCGGAATCTCACGGGTTTCCAAGATTTCCAGAGAATATCTTCAGGAACCGTATTCTCGACGGACAAAATGGAACGATTTGTTCTCAAAATGTTCACAATTGTCGAAAATTGCTTTTTTCTATTTGCTTCAGGAGGAGTATAATAGTAATTACATAGGATTCCGTTTGGCGCCTGTTCTATTCGCAAGGAATGAAATAGTTATGGGACTTTTTTTTCTCGCACTTGTGAAAAAAGTTACATTTGGGCTCAAATCCAACGATTCATAAATCTCCTTGGGACGGAAAAGCTATCTTTGAACAGGAATGCAGACACTGGCGGTTTTCTATCTCAAAGCAAAGGAGGACGTTTACTTATGTCAGAAACTACACAAACGATCCCACGGGAATCCATCGATGTACTGGATCAATTGATGAAACCCGAGGTACAACAATCGCTTACCGTTTTGGTGGAGAACCTGCCTAAGTTAGCTGAGCTGGTTACGATCCTGACGAAAACCTACGATGTCGTACAAAATGTGGTAACGGACCAAGTACTGATCGAGGACATCAAGGGCGGCATGGAAGAGTTCGTCAAGCCGATTCAAGAAGGCGCCAAAGGCATTGCATCTGCGGCTATTGAAGCTAACGACCGTGTGCAAACAGCCCAAACCGCTTCGATCGGTCTGTTCGGCATGTTAAGAATGCTGAAAGATCCGCAAGTACAAAAGGCGCTGCAGCTTTCCCAAGCTTTCCTTGACGTATTGGCGGAACGCCGCTCCCAAAAGGAACAGCACTAATTCATCGGATCGAACCTAAGAACGGAGGATAAGTATGTCGAAGCAAATATTAATTCTAGGCGGCGGTTACGGCGGTCTGTTGACTGCGCTGACAGCCCGTAAATACTTTACACCGGAGCAAGCCACAATTACCGTGGTCAACCGTTATCCTACTCACCAAATCATCACGGAGCTTCATAGATTGGCGGTAGGTGGCGTATCCGAGCATGCGGTGGCGCTTCCTCTTGAAAAGCTGCTTCGCGGCAAAAACGTGAACCTCGTTATCGATACGGTAGAAAACATCCGCGTCGAGGATAAAAACGTGCTGCTGAAAAGCGGCAAAACCTTCGAATACGATGCGCTCGTCGTCGCCCTCGGAAGCGAAACGGCGTTCTTCGGAATTCCCGGATTGCAGGAGCACAGCTTTATCCTTAAATCCGTGGCTGATGCCAATCGTCTGCGCGCTCATGTGGAAGAACGCATTGAAGAGTATGCCAGAACCAAGAACAAAGCCGATGCTACGATCGTTGTCGGCGGCGGCGGACTTACCGGAATCGAATTGGTCGGCGAATTTGCCGACATGCTTCCAGGCCTGTGCCGTAAAAAAGGGATCGATTTCAACGAAATTTCCCTTTACTGCGTAGAAGCCGGACCTTCCATTTTGGCAGGCTTTGCTCCTGAATTGGTAGAACGCGCGCAAACCAGCTTGGAAAAACGCGGCGTACAATTTTTGACCGGACTTGCGATTACGGAAATGACGGAAACGGCGGTATCCTTGAAGGACGGCCGTTCGATCGAAACGAATACGCTGGTTTGGACTGGCGGCGTGCAAGGGAACGCGGTTGTCGCCAACTGTGGCATCGAAGTGAACCGCGGACGCGCTACGGTAACTGAATTCCTGCAATCGACATCTCATCCGGATGTATTCATCGCAGGCGACAGCGCCGTCGTTATGGGCAACGAAGGCCGTCCATATCCTCCGACCGCTCAATTGGCATGGCAAATGGGCGAAACGATCGGTTATAATCTGTTCGCTTACTTCAATAACGGACCTAAGGAAGCATTCGTTCCGGTATTCTCGGGAACATTGGGAAGCCTTGGCCGCAAAGACGCTATCGGTACGATCGGCGCGAACCAAACCCGCCTGAAAGGTCTGCCTGCTTCGCTGATGAAGGAAGCGAGCAACATGCGTTACTTGTCGCATATTAACGGTCTTTTCACATTAGCTTATTAATTCAAAGCCAAAAGCCCTGTTTTCGGAATCGTTCCGGGAGCAGGGCTTTTTTTTGCATAGGAGCATGAAGCCTGTTCGGAGCTGTTATGCCGGAGGGGAAGGCTGGTAGAATATAATCCGGTTGCCGGACGGATCGGTAAGCTGTATTTCCTTAGTGCCCCAAGGGGTATTCTCCAGACCCGGTCTGGCGTACTTGTACTGCTGCGACAGCAGGCGGGAATGGAGGTCCGCCACGTTGTCGGTTTCGATTCGCAGGGCGGCGCCCGGCGAACAATCGCCGTAATGCTCGGACAGGTGGATGACGCATCCGCTGCGCGAGATCTGCATGTACAGCGGGAAATTCTCATCGAAGGTATGCTCCCAGTCGAGGGTAAAGCCCAGGAAATTCAAATAAAAGTCCTTGGTCTGACCGACATCGAACATGCGGATGATCGGCACGGGCGGGTTGAAGCGAAGCTCGGGCGTGTCCATAAACGCAGTCCTCCTCTAATGGAAAGGTTTGTAACGGATGAAAGGTTGTAACGGCCGTACAATCGTCATAAAAGTGAAGCTGGGATTAGAATACAGGATTTGGGAAAGGAACACAACGACTGCCGGTAAATAAGCGTGGACAGTTTCAAATAATAATGTATAATAATTCATTAAAATAAATAATTATTCACGGAAAGGATGATAGTGCATGGAAACGACGATCCGCCCTATGAGTCCCGGCGATCTGGAAGCGGTAGTGCGGCTTCAGCCCGAAGGATGGGGCGATCTCCGGCCTCCGCTTGCGTTCTATTTGCAGTTTGCGAGCTGCGAGACGATTGTGGCTGAGCACAAGGGTCAAGTGATCGGCGTAGCCAATGGGACGCAGTTCGGTCCGACGGCCTGGATCGGTCCTATCATTGTCGATGCCGCCTTCCGCGGGCAAGGGGCGGGCAAGCTGCTGACCAAAGGCATCGTAAGCATCATGCAGGGGAAGGGCTGCCGTACCTTGCAGCTTATCGCGACGGACCTCGGCAGGCCGGTCTATGAGAAGCTGGGCTTTGCGGCGGACGGGGAGTACTGCTTTATGCGCAAAAGCGACGAAAGCATCGTCAAGCCGTTCCCCGAGCCGGTGCCGATGCGGCTGATGACCGGGCGCGATCTGCCGCAGGCGGGGCTGCTCGACCGCCGGGCGACGGGAGAGGATCGCTCGGCGCTGATCGGCGTCCTTTGGCCGAACGGCGGCTGGGTCGTGCCGCACGCGGACGGCTCCGGGCTGCGCGCGTTTCAGCTTAATCTGCCCTGGGCCGCAGGCACGATCATAGCGGAGGACGCCGAAGCGGGCTGTGCGCTGCTGCATCGATTGATCGATGCGGACGGGAAGCGTTCGCTTGCGGTCCTGGACGGCAACCGCGCCGCGTTGGAGTATGCCGAAGGAGAAGGATTTACGGTCGTCAAGCGCGCCGTCCGAATGAGGCTCGGCGAGCCGCTGCCTTGGCGTCCGGAGATGGTCTTCTCCCGGCTTAGCGGATCAGTGGGATAATTGCGGCGGACCGGCCAATGTTGCGGTGACTTTTGTAATGCTCCGTCGCTTGCTCTCTTGGTACCGCCAGCGGTTCTGAGTGAAGACGAGGTAAGCTTGCAGCAAGGAGAATGGGGAGCGAAGCTCATACTCGTTCTATCATCCGATTATCATGGGGCTATCATTCGACGGCATGTTCACCTGGCCTTTTGCTGTGTTATAATGGAAATTGTCGTATAGTTTCCTTACATAGTCCGTCCGGTCGACAATTTCAGGGGAGGGATCGTTATACTGTATTTTACCGCTGGATTGATTTCGTTTTTAATCGTATTATGGCTTATTCCTCCGCTGCGGAAGCTGGCTTATAAAATCGATTTTGTGGACAAGCCGCGGCCCGACAGCGAGAGAAAGATTCATCGGGAACCGATTCCGCTAACGGCGGGAATCGCGATTTTTGCCGGTTTCGTCATTACATATTTTATTTTCATACGGGATAATTTCAGTCAATCGCTGGCGATTATGGCCGGGGGACTGCTCGTGCTGTCGATCGGGATCGTCGACGATTGGTACAAAACGCACGGCAAGGAGCTGCCCGCTCTGCCCAAGCTGGTCGTTCAGCTGCTGGCCGCCGTCATCGTATACCAATCGGGCATCGTCTTTCACGGCTTCACGAATCCGTTCACCGGGGAAGAGATTTTGCTGTGGACCTGGGCTCAGTTTCTCCTGACGGTGACCTGGATCTTCGGAGTGACGACCGTCATCAATTTCTCCGACGGGATGGACGGTCTGGCGGGCAGCTTGTCGACCATTTCCGCGGTTACTCTGTTCATTGTCGCTTTGGCCAAAGGCCAGCCGGATTCGGCGATGATGGCTATTTTGCTGGTCGGCGTAGGTCTCGGTTATTTGAAATATAACAAGCCTCCGGCCAAAGTATTTATGGGCGACGCAGGCGCTTCGTTCATCGGCTTTATGCTTGCGGTCATTGCGTTGAACGGCGCTTTCAAGCAGGCGACGGTATTGTCGTTATTCATCCCGATTCTCGCTCTGGGCGTGCCGATCTTCGACAATTTGTTCGTCGTCGTCAAGCGGTTCCTTAACGGCAAGCCGATTTATCAGGCCGACGCGACGCAAGCGCATTACCGCCTGCTCGCCAGCGGCTTGAATACGAAGCAGGCGCTCATGGTGCTATGCTTGATCAACGTATGCTTCAGCTTGACTTCGATCATTATTTTAATGCTTCACGTATAACGTCAAACGACCGTCTGGTTCGGGAGCGTCCCGGCCAGGCGGTTTCTTTGCTTACAAACGGCCGGCAGCTGCCGGGAGACGTATCGTCATCCGCCGCCGGCGATTTACGAGAGTCTGTATGACGGGTTCATCGGACAGATCCTAAAACAGTGTAAAGGGCATATCTATATAGTAATAAACTAAGAGGACTCAAGTTCAGCCCGGGAGGGAGAGGTCGGCAATGCAAACGACGACGCTGCACAACGGATTAACGGTCATCACAAGCCATAACGAGCAGGCGGTATCTACGCTGCTGTGTTACTGGGTTAAGGCGGGAGGGCATCATGAGCATGATTATCCTTACGGAATCGCCCATTTTCTGGAGCATATGATGTTCAAGGGAACGGCAGTCCGTACCAAGGAGCAAATCTCCCATGATATCGAATATTACGGAGGGAGGCTGAATGCGGCCACCGGCGTGGACCGGACGCGGTATTACGCCTATACGCCCTACGACCGGTGGAAGCAGGGCGTATCTCTGCTCACGGATATCGTGTTTCATTCGACGTTTCCGGAGCATGAGCTGCAGATGGAGAAGAAAGTCGTGCTGGAGGAGATCAAGCGATCGCAGGATCATCCCCGCGAATACGGCAGCCGCACGCTGCTGCGACTGCTGAGGGGAATGCATCCCGAACGCGCCGGCAATCTCGGCACGGAGTCGACGGTAAGCTCGATAAGCCGGGAAGATCTAGTGCGGTTTCATTCGCAGTTCTATAGGCCGGGCAATATCGTGCTGGTAGCGACGGGGCATATTCCGCATGAAGAGCTGGTTCGGCATGTAAGCGCTCTGGACATTCCCGCCGCGGAACCGGCTTCCGTCCGGCTGGACCCGCTGACCCGGTATCAGCTCGGCGGCCGCGTCGTTCATGAAGCGAGGGACATCCGGCAAGCGCAGCTGCATTGGGGGATGTACGGGCCGGATGCGTACAATGACGATAAGTACGCCGGATTTGTCGCCATGCACCTGCTCGGCGGCGGGCAGGGCTCCAGACTGTGGCGGCGCATCCGCGGAGAGATGGGGCTCGCTTACGAAGTGCGGGCCGGGCTTAGCCCTATGGTCAGCGAGGGTTTCATTACCGGCTATGTCGCGACCGATCCGCTGCGGCTGGAAGAAGCGAAAGCGGTTATACTGGAAGAGCTCGGCCGCATGCGGCAGGAGCGCATATCCGATGAAGAGCTGCAGCGGGCGCAAAATGCCATCGTCGGTCGCCACATGATCGCGCAAGACCAGGCGGAGTCGGTCAATGCCAGGCTCGCATCGCAGCAATTGTACGGACTCAATACGGACCCTTATCATTTCGCCGGGCGGATGAGAGCCGTGAGCGCCGACGCTGTGGCGGCATTCGCCCAAACCTATCTGCAGCAGGATCACATGTTGTTCGTGCAGGTTGGGCGCGCCGAGCAAACGCAAGAGGCGGACGCCGCCGAACCGGCGGTGTAAACTCTGTATGCGTGAAAGTGCGCCCGCTTTGCGGAGGGCTTCGAGCCGTTCATAGTACGGCGGCAGTGCCGCTTGGCGCCCTCACGGGTCTCGTTTCGTTCTATCCGGTTCATCGGACACATGCTTGGATGCCCGGTGAACACGAGTAAAGCCTCCCTCGCTTGGGTTACAGCGAAGGAGGCTTCTGTATCGTTCTGGGGCGATTCATGCGCTTGCCGCGCGCACCCGCCCGGGACTCACGGCTGCTTGGCGCCGGTAGGCTCTTTGCCGCTCAGTCCGCCGATGTATTGATCGTAGGCTTCGTATACTTTGGCAGCGATCGGAGCTGCGCCGTAGCGCCCGAATTCCCCTTCGGGAACGACGACGGCGACCGCCAGCACCGGGTCGTCGGCCGGAGCGAAGGAGATGAGCACCGCGTTATCGACGGTGCCGCCCGGCACTTCCTGGGTCGACGTCCCGGTTTTGCGGGCTACCGGATAGGGCAAATCCTCGATGCCCATCGCTCCGCTCTTCATTCCTTTAATGACCGTATCCCAATAGTTTTTCGGATAATTCACTTCATTCAGCACGACGGGCTCGAAGCCTTTGACCAGCTCGCCGCTTGCGGTCGTAATCTTGTCTACGAACTGCGGCTGCATCCGCTTGCCCCGGCTCGCCAGCGTAGCGGCGTACTGCGCCAGCTGCAGCGTCGTGTACTTCTCGTTCTGTCCCCAAGAGGCGTATACCATGGCGGATTGCATGCTGCTCGTCTTGGCGTTTTGGAAAAATTCATTCGACCCGGGGTACTCATTGGGCAGATTGCTGCCGGTCTTGACGCCCAATCCGAACTGGGCCAGGTGATCCGCCCATACATCCAGCACTTTCGACTTTTCGCCTCCGTATTTGTTGTACAGCGGAATGCCGACCATCGCCGACATGAACGTATTGGAAGAATTGATAATAGCCGTGGTCGGATTAAGCAAGCCGTAGGGATGTCTGTCCGAGTTGCTGATCATGGCCTTGTTCCCCGTACCGAAGGAGAAGGAGCCCGTATCGTTATAGGTGGTGCTTGGAGTGATGACGCCTTCGTCCAGGCCGACCAGAATCGTCAGCGGCTTCACGACCGATCCCATGTAAACGAGAGAGGACGGATGCTTGCTGCGTTCTTTGGCCGGATAATCGGGGTAAGACGTCGTAATCGTGCCGTTGTTGACGAACGGCATAATCTCGTTATATTTCTCCGTGCTCATGCCGCCGGTCCACAGGTTCGTATCGTAATCCGGCATGCTCGCCATGGCGACGACCTTGCCCGTCTTCACCTCCATAGCTACCGCATAGCCGGAGCGCGCATTCGGCGCATAGGCGAACTGGCCGGCGAGCGAACGGTTGTGCAAATAGCTCAAATGATCGACGATCGCCTGCTCGGTAGCGAGCTGCACGTCTTTATCGATCGTCAAATACAGATTATGGCCTTTCTCCGGGGGGACGAGCGTTGCGGGTCCGACAATCTTCTGCACCGCGTTGACCGGATAGCTCTTGATGCCTTTCTTGCCGCGAAGCTCCTCCTGGTACATCAATTCGAGACCGTCGAAGCCGACATCCTCGACGTCCAGGTATTCGTCCGTTTTGCTGCGGTAATAAGCCAGGCCGGATTCCGGGTTGCGCGCCGCGCTGAACCGCTTCATATAACCGACAAGCTGAGCGGCGATCGTCTGATTGTCGTACATTCGGATGCTGTCCTCGAAAATTTCGATTCCCTTCATCACGTCGCGATGCTCCATCAAATAGGCGATTTCCTTAGTCGACAAATCCGTCTTGATTCTTCTCGGTACGGAGTAATAGCTCGGCTCCTTCGTGCTGTTTTTGTCCAGATCGAAGCCGACGTCCATTCGCTTGAGAATTTCCGCAGCCGACAGCGGGGCGGCCTCAGGCTTGCCGTAATCGGCGAACACTTTCTCCAGCTCTTTGGCCAGCTCGATGATCTCATCCCTGTTGGTGGCTCGGCCTTCCACGCGGTAGTACAGCGACTGCATCGAACGGGACTGAGCGATGGCATAACCGGTGCGGTCGTAGATCGTTCCGCGGATCGGCGCGATGGGGCTTTCGCTGTTGGAAATCATATTCTCGACTTCCTTGAAATATTTGCCCTCGACAAACTGCAGGATAGCCAACTTGATGATCAGAACGCTGAACAACACGAACGTGACAAAAAAGAATAAATTCAACCGGACCGAGAAATGCTTCCGTTTCCGGATTTCCAGCTTCTCGGCCTGATCTTCGGTTTGCCGAAAAATGCCGCTTCCCACTTCTTGTTCACTCCCAGCTTTAATTCGTAATTTGGGCCGCCCCCAAGATGAGCACCCATAGTATAACGCCAGCCAAAAAGCCCGCCGCTGCGAAGACGGCAGCCTGTCTCCAATGCCCTCGCCGTCTTGCGCGGCCGTCCGTTGATCGCATTCACACCGACTCTCCTTATCTCTCCATAGTTTACCATGGGAGATGCGAATGCAGGAAAATAATTTTATAATTAAGACGCTTCAAGCGGGAGGAAGGTTACCCTTCGGCGGAGGCTAGTCACAAAAAATTCCCACAAAAGGGAACCATTTTGCCGGTGTATCGTCCAATTGGTTGTGAGGTGAACAGGGGTGGCTTTTGAATATTTGAAATCGATCTCCGGCGGGATGGATAAAAATGCCGTACTGGAAGAGCTGATGCATGTTTACGGCGACGACGTGTGGCATTACGCGTTTTTCTTAACCCGGAGAAAAGAGCTTGCCGACGACATTGCGCAGGAAGTGTTCGTGAAAGTATACGAAAGATTGTATTCGTTCCGGGGAGAGGCGACGGTTAAAACCTGGCTGCTCGCAATCACCCGCAATCTGGTGAAGGATCATTGGAGATCCGCATGGATGCGCAGGGTCATTCCGTTCGGGCTGCGGCGGCGGGCGGACGGCGGCCCGTCGGCGGAAGCGGAGGCGATGGGAAGGTTCGTTGCCGAGGAAGTATGGCGGATCGTGCTCGAGCTTCCCCGCAAGCTGCGCGAGGTGCTGCTGCTGCATGCGCATCATCAATTGACGCACACGGAAATTGCCCGGCTGCTCTCATTGTCCGAAGGGACGGTCAAGTCCAGATTGCACCGGGCGAGAGCCAAAGTAACCCAGCGGTTGAACGAGGAGGGAGCGCAATGAAGCGGAACGGTCCGGAGCAGTGGGAGAAGCGGCTGACGGAGCCGCCGGTAATGCGGGGGGAAGCGGGCTTTACGGAGCAGTTAAGGCGAAAAGTAAGGGAGCGTGTAGAGGTGGAGCAACGTCCTAGAAAGGCAGGCTGGGTCAAATGGAGTCCGGTATTGCTTATGTGCGTGCTGTCTGTGTTTGCTTTGACGAAGCAGGAGCAGCTTGAAGGAATGATTCGGCAGCTGTCGAAGCCGGCGAACCCGGCAGTGCTGGAGCCGATGGAAGCAGAGGAGGAGACGACGCTGAAGGTCGCTTATTTTCACGAAGATACGTTTATGGCCGATTACGGCAAGGCGTTCACGATCCGCTATCCGAATGTGGATGTGCAGGTGATCCCGTCGGGCGAAGTCGGCTGGAATACGGGCGATGCGCAGGCGTTGGCCGAGCTGATCGACAAGGAGAATCCCGATGTGCTGTATATGTCTCCGCAAATGTACGCCGAGCTGGCCAAGGAGGGGCGGCTGTATCCGCTCGATGAGGTGATGAGGCAGGACCGCTACGATCTGCAGGCCGTGTACGGCGGGGTTACCGATGAGCTGCGCAGGCTTGGGGGCGGCAAGCTGTACGGCGTATCGCCGATCTATGAGATGGAAGCTCTGTATTATAACAAAGACGTGTTCGACCGCTACGGCGTTCCTTATCCGAAGAGCGGGATGAGCTGGGAGGAGATGCTGCAGCTGGCGGCGCGGTTTCCGGCGAACGGCAAGGGCGAGGAGCGAATGTACGGGCTGGCGCCTTCCTACTATGACGACGCTTCCGCTTTGGCTGCGCGAATCGGCAAGACGCAAGGGCTCAGCCTGATCGATGCCGAGGGCAAGAAGGCGACCGTGCATACCGAAGGCTGGAACAAAGCGTGGGAGCTTGCCTTGGACGGCTACCGGAAGGGCTACGTATTCCGGCCTGAGCCGCGCCCGGAGGGCAACATACTGATGCAGGATATGCTGAAGACCAACCCGTTCGTAACGGGGCATGCGGCGATGGCCTTATCGGGATTTTCGATGAGCGGCAATTTGAAGATGGCGCAGAACCAGTACAAGATATCGCCGTTCACTTGGGATATCGTCAGTGAACCGGTCGATCCGGCCCGGCCGGACGAGTCCGCTTCCTTCACGCTCGGACCGGTATTCGCCATCAACGCCAAATCGGATAAGCTCAGGACGAGCTGGGAGATGCTCAAGCTGATCGACAGCGTGGAAATAGCCAAAAAGCAGAACCTCTCCTCCTTCGGAGGAAGCCTGAACGTGCGGCTGCAGACCGTAAAGCCCGACGACGCGCATAATTACGCGCCTTTCTATACGATGAAACCGGCCAAGACGGCGGATATACCGCTCCATCCGCGGGTGCTGCGCAAATTCAACGAAGCCTTCGCTCCGCTCGCCGCCCAGCAGGCGAAAACGATTCTGGAAGGGCGGGCGAAGCTGGACGATGCGCTCAGGCAGCTGCAGGACGATGCGCAGCAGGCGCTGTTCGGCGCAATGCTGGACAGCCGCAATTGACTCGCGCAAAGATTGCGCGGGTTGGACAGGAAATAAGGGGGCCGAGAGGTATAAGGGGCCGATAGGAGGAGACAGGCATGAATATAGAGAGTATGGAACGGACGGCGGGCCGGTGGCGGCAAGCAGGCATGCTGACGTTCGGCATGGCGATGGCCGGAGCGCTGCTGCTTGGCGGCTGCGAGAAGCGGGAGGAGACGGCCGCAGCGGGCGCCAAGGGCGTTATCCGGATTGCCATCGCAAACGAGGATACGTTTCGCATGGACTACGCCGATTATTTTGCCGCTAAATTTCCCGATCTGGATGTGGAGATTATCCCGACGTTAGGGCTGTACGATCAGGGAGGCGATCCCGTCAAGAAATATATGGACATCATTGACGAGAAGAAGCCCGATCTTTTGTTCACCGACACGTGGAGCTACGGAAAGCTGGCGGCAAGCGGCAGATTGTACGATTTGTCGCCTTTGATCGCCAAGGATAAGTTCGACCTGGACAATCTGCTGCCGGCCGCCGTCGATTATTTGCAGATCAAAGGGCAGGGGAAGCTGTACGGGCTGGCGCCGAAGTTTTCCTCCTCGGTCTTGTTCTACAACAAGGACTTGTTCGACCGGTATCGCATTCCTTATCCGGCGGCGGCGATGACCTGGGAGGATATGCTGCGGCTGGCGCAGCGCTTTCCCGCGGAAGGGGGCAAGGAGGAGCGGGTGTACGGGTTTCATATGGGCTACATGCAGTCTCCGCTCGACTTGATCCAATACATCGGACAGGCCGAAGGACTGGCGCATTTCGACGCCTCCGGCCGCAAGCTGATCGCCGATACGGACGGTTGGCGGCGGATTTACCGGCTCGTGCTGGACGGCTACAAGAGCGGGGCGCTGCAGTGGGACTATTCGCCGCCGGACAAGCAGCGCTTCGATAAGGAGGATGTGGAGCGCGAGGAGCTGTTCGGGGCGGGCAGGGCGGCCATGACGATATCCACCGCCGGGCAGGTTCGCAGCCTCCGGCAGCGGGAGGCTGCGTTTGCCTGGGATATGACGCCGGTGCCTTCCGCCGATCCGGCGCATCGGCAAAACCCGGATTTTTACGTATATCCGATCTTCAGCATCGGCTCCCGGGCGGAGAACGTAACGAACGCATGGGAAGTGATCAAATATTTCAACGGCGCCGAGGCGGCGAAAATCGAGATGAAGACGGAGCTGGAGCTGCCGGTGCGCCAGGCGTTCGCCAAGGAGATCGACGGCCACAGTCTGGAGCCGTTTTACCGGGTGAAGTATGAGGAGGCGGATAATTCGGATAACTATGCGGCGGTTCCTATGGAGTTCGGACAGACGTACCGCGAGCTGTCGCTAAAGCTGATGGACGCCATGCTGCAGGGCGGTCTCTCCGTAGAGGAAGGCCTGCGCCTGCAGCAGGAGCAGGGGCAGCGGGCGCTGGACGAGGCGCAAGCGGCCGCGAGGGCCAAAGCAGGCGAAGCCGGAGCCGAGGGGAGCTAAGGGCGGCTTCCATAAAAAAATAACCGGAGCGTAAGGAGACGCGGGGCGGGACTGCCCCGCCATCCGCAGCTGCCGGGACTCGATCTGCTCGGCAAGCGCCGGCGTGTCGGAACCTTCTGCGTGTTCCATGCCACAGGCGCCGGCTTTTTATGACAAAAGCGGCTCGAGGCTTTGGAAAGTTCTTTACATTTGACATTACGCGGATGTTAGTGTACATTTTTCTCAATATTTCCAAATCAACCGGCAATGAAGAGAAGAGTAAATAAATGGCGCTTGAATAGAGAGCCCCGGCAGCTGAAAAGGGGTCAGGCCGCTTTTATCGAACCAAGCCTCTGAGCCTCATACCGATCCTGGCGCCTGCGGCGCGAGGGGAGACTATGACAGGAGCTCCTGTTACAGAGCTAAGGTATCGCCCGTCCTTGCGGCCGGCCGTACCTGACAAGGCCGGCATGGCGACATGCCGATGAACTGGGGTGGCACCGCGAAGCATACTCTCGCCCCCAAGACTTCGATGTCTTGGGGGTGGGAGTTTTTTTGTTGTTTAGATCATGAAAAATGGAGGTGCCGCCAATGATGAACGACGGCTTGAACCAAGAAACACGCATGGCGCCGGACGCCGCAGCCGCACCGCATGTGACGGAACGCGTTCCTCGGCATTTCATAGAGGCGATGATTTTGGAGGATATCCGGCAAGGGGAGGACAGCGCCAAGGTATGCACTCGCTTTCCGCCGGAGCCGAACGGGTATCTTCATATCGGGAGCGCCTATGCGATTCATATTAATTATTCGATGGCGCGCGATTTCGATGGCGAGTTCCATCTGCGCTTCGACGATACGAACCCTCTCAAGGAAGATATCGAGTATGTCGATGCAATCGTGGAAGATATGAAATGGCTCGGGTTCGATCCCGGCGGCCATATTTATTACGGATCGGATTATTCCGATACGATTTATGCTTATGCCGTGCGGCTTATCGAAAGCGGCGACGCCTACGTGTGCGACTTGAACGCCGACGAGATTCGTGAATATCGGGGCACGCTGACCGAACCGGGAAGGGAGAGCCCTTACCGGGGCCGCAGCATCGAGGAGAATCTCGACTTGTTCCGGAGAATGAAAGCCGGGGAATTTCCGACCGGGTCCCGGGTGCTGCGGGCCAAAATCGATATGGCTTCGCCCAATATGAATATGCGCGACCCTGTGCTCTACCGTATTGTGCATGCGCGGCATTACCGGACTCAAGACCGCTGGTGTTTGTACCCGATGTATGATTTCGCCCATCCGCTGCAGGATGCGATCGAAGGCATTACTCATTCGCTCTGTTCGATCGAGTTCAAAGATCATCGCCCTTTATACGAGTGGTTTCTGGAAAAGCTTGCGATCCGTCCTGCGCCCAAACAAAGAGAATTCGGCAGGCTGAACCTTAAGGGTGCCGTTACGAGCAAAAGATACTTGCGGGAGCTGGTCGGCAGGGGATATGTGGACGGATGGGACGATCCCCGTCTCGTCACGATTCGCGGCATGCGCAGGCGAGGGTTCACGCCGGGCAGTATTCACCGCTTCTTGGAAGAAATCGGCGTGGCCAAAGCGGCGGCGACCGTCGATGTCTCCCTGCTGGAGCATATCGTTCGGGATGAGCTCCAATCGGCCGTACCCTGCGTCATGGCTGTGCTGCGGCCGCTTAAGGTCGTCATCACGAACTATCCCGAAGGGTGGAGCGAGTCACTGCCGCTGCCGTGCAATCCGAATCATCCCGGGCTCGGCGAGCGGATGCTGATTTTTTCGCGGGTCGTCTATATCGAGCGGGACGATTTCATGGAGCAGCCTGCCGCGGGGTTCCATAAGCTGTCGCCGGGCAAGGAGGTGCGGCTCAAGGGCGCCTACTTCCTGCGGTGCGAAGAGGCGGTGAAGGACCCGCAAACCGGCGAGGTCGTCGAACTGCGCTGCACGTACGATCCGCTGACCAAGAGCGGCACAGGCTTTACGGGCCGGAAAGTGAAAGGCACGATTCATTGGGTATCGGCCGAGCATGCCGTCCGGGCAGAGGTTCGCTTGTACGACAAGCTGCTGCTTGAGGACGATGCGGCTGCAGGCGAAGACGACGAAGACGGCGAAACGGCGTGGCTGAACAGACTGAATCCCGATTCGCTCATCGAGCTAAGCGATTGTATGGTGGAGCCGTATTTGTCCGGCGCGGAGCCGGGGAGTCGGTATCAATTCATGCGGCACGGCTATTTCAGCGTAGATACGAAGCTTTCTTCGGCGGAACGGCCGGTGTTTAATCGGATCGTTCCGCTGAAAGATCCTTGGAAGGGCAAGCAAGGCTGAGCCGGCAGGGGGCGTTGCGACATGAACGTCCCCATTGCCGCTCAGGCGCTGCCCATGATGGGGCAAGCAGCATTTGTGCCCGGCTCGCAGTATCCGGCGGGAAGGCCGCTTGCGCCGCCTGCGCGGAGCGTTGGCGAGCTTGGGCATCGCCGCTGACAGACGGCGCGGTCCGCGCGGCTACGCCCGCCCGCGAGCCTGCCGTCAGACCGGCTGCTTGAACGAGTACGCGAACCTGGCGGTCCGCACGGCCCGCTCGAACAGATCCGTATCCGGCATGGAGCGTTCCTTGGCGATCCGGATTACCCGCTCTATATCGTATTCGATTCTGCGGATTTGCACCGCCGTCTGTCCTTGGGCGATATCGACGATCGCGTAGCTTGCCCGGGCATCGCCGTCGAACGGGAGGCCGACGCTGCCGCAGTTGACGATTTGCCGGCCGAAGGCGTTGCGAGTGTAGGCATGATGGATATGGCCGTAAAGCACCATCTTGGTGGAAGAGTCCGTATGCAGGGAATCAAGCTCCTCCTCGAGCGACCACGGCCAGGTGATTTTGCCCAGGGAATCGGGCGCGGCATGATACAGCTCCGCTTGAAAGTCTCCTTCCCGAAATAGGTGCTTGACCGGCAGGCAGCCGAGATACCGCTGCTGCTCCTCCGAAAGCAGCTGCTTGTTGTATAGAAGCTGTCTTAAGTTCATCCGCTCTTTCTCGGTCTTCGGAATCCATTGCGCCGCGTCGGGATACTTGGCGAAATAATGATCGTGGTTGCCCTTTATGACCGCAAGCGGATTCAAGGAGTCCAGCAATTCCAGGCATTCGGCCGGCTGCGGGCCGCGCATGACCAGGTCGCCGAGAAAGACGACGGCATCCGGGCTTTGCCGGCGCAAGTCGCGAATGACCGCTTCGAAAGCGACGGCGTTTCCGTGAGTGTCAGAGATGACGGCAAGGCGCATAGGCGGCTACATCCTTTACTTAATGAGGTAAAATTTTCATATAATAACTGAAAATAGTATAGCGAATGTTTGTTCCCGTTGCAAGCGGATTTATATCGACCGTAATTGCGCCGGTGCGCATGGAATTATTTTCCTGACGGCGTATGCCTGCTAAAATAACAGCGCCAGATAGGAGAGTAGCCCGCTTCCGTCGAAATAGATAATGGAATGATGCTTGGAAAAATTGAATCTGCCTATAGGAGAGTCGCCTTGCAAAAGCTGGAATCATTGTTATTGGATATTGCCGCGAAGTTCTTTCAAGGACTTATGCTCATTGCCGCCGCAGCGGCAAGCTACGGCTTACTGGTCGACGGGAGGGCTCATTCGGCGCTCGTCGCCTTGCTGGGGCTTAAACGGTCGGCGGCAGGGGAAGGATGGCTGGCGGCGCCGGAAGCCGGGAGCGACCCGGTATGGCGGGTTTGCGCAGCCGTCGCCGTTAGTATCGCCATATGCTGCCTGGTCGGCTTGCTGCTCTCGCCGCTTGCCAAATGGATGTTCCGCCGCGGCCCTTTCCGCAGAAGCCGCCCGTTATGCTACAAAGAAAACATCCGGCTGATCGAGCGGGTTAAGGAAAAGCTGCAAACCGAGTACGAGGTCGTCACGACGGAGATCAGGCATAAGATGGGCTGGGTTCCCTATTATAGATGGGCGGCCCACCTGGCCTCGACCCAAGGCTGGAGAACGCCGCTGCATCAGTACAAGCTGCGGTGCCGGATGTACGGCTCCTTGACGTGCGTCTTTACAATCGCCGTATGCTGGGTCCTTGCGCTGCAGGCCGTCAGTCTGATCTTGCAGCTGCTGAACGGCTGGAGCGTGAACTGGCTGCCGTTCGCCTTGCTGCTCGCCGTCTTTCTTGCCGCCGCTTGCGTATCCAAAAGGGCTTACGAGGATTACTACGTGCGCACGGGCAATGAAGCGATGATGATTCTGCATACGTTCTTTGCGCCGCATAAGGAAACGAACCGTTAAACCCGCGGTTACGAACGGGCACGCCTCATCACGGATCGGAAGCGAAAGGACTTTGAGCACGCGGCAGGCGAAGCGCTCAAAGTCTTTTTTTCTAATTGTTGTCGCATTGGACAAGGGTGCATTTTTCCGACCGGTGGTTGTGAAAATCTGCAATTCGTTACCATATGATGGTGAGATTGTTTGGCTAGGCTGCGTTACGGGGTCATTGATACAAACATCTTCGAAATATATTGCATCGAAGTTCTTAGTATATACATATTCGATTCCTCCAACGCCTTGAATGGAATCCACTATATCCTCGGCTTCAGGAACTACACCAATTTCTCCGACAACATCGGCTTTGAAGATCGTCCCTGCGAAAAGTGGCCGGAGAATCGATAGCGAGTTGGATCGGCGTAAGCAATCGCCCTTGTCCCCAAGGGGCAACGGTAATCGGAAGATGCTTTCGCATGCGCAGTCGGTGTTGTTCACCGCGCTTATAAGCTTCCGCTCAAAAATTACTTGCCGCTTACATAGGCAAACGGCCGCATACGATGTATGATAGTAGACAAAACATTTGCACAATCCTAAGGCATTATCGGCCGGACAGGAGGAGGACATGGAGCAGGACAAGCTGCAGCTGCAGCTGCTGCGCAGCTATTTGGACAATACGCAAATTACACTGCAAATGGCGCATTATACGAAGGTCGGGGCGAACTGGCGAGTAACGAATATGATGACGGACGTGAACCGGTTTTATTTTATCCGCGAGGGAGGCGGCTGGATTCATATCCGCGGCAAGGACTACAATCCGAAGGCGGGGGAGCTGTATTTGCTGCCGGCGGGCATGAAGCTGTCTTATGCGCCGGACAATGCCGATCCGCTCGGCAAATACTGGTGCCACTTCTCCGCTACCGTTGGGGACGTCAACCTGTTTCAAATGCTGGATCTGCCGCATTGCATCCAGGTGCGGGACGAAGCGCGGCTGGAGAAGCAGTTTCAGCGGCTGCTGGAGCTGCATGCGAGCCCGTCGGTGTCCGCGCCGCTGAGGATCAAGGCGGTGCTGTTCGAAATGATCTCGGAATATATCGAGCAGTCGGAGTCTGAGCTTCATTTGGCCGCAACCTCGAGCACCTCCAAGATCAACATCGTGCTTTCTTATATCGAGCGGCATCTGGCCGAGCCGATCTCGGTAGAGGAGCTGGCGAAGCTGATCCACTTTCACCCGAACTACTTTATGCATTATTTCAAATCGATGATGGGCCTGTCGCCGATCGTTTATATTAACAAGAAGCGTCTGGAGAAAGCGCGCCGGATGCTGGCGACGACCGACTTGTCCGTCTCGGCGATCGCCGAGGAGATCGGCCTGGAGCTGTATTATTTTTCGCGGATTTTCAAAAAACAGTCCGGCCTGTCGCCGTCCGAATACCGCAAAGCGTCCGGCAAGGCGCTGATCGAGGACGATGAAATGCTGGGCGATCTGTAGTCTGCCCTGCCGATGAACCAGGCGGTAGAGCCGCGCGGGGCGACGACGAAGCTAATCGGGGCTTTGGCAAATAAAGCAATTCAATCCAGGCGCCCGATTAGGAGCAGGAGCCGCGTCAGCGACCGTTTTATGCCGCCGTCAGCAGCAAGCGGGAGCCTCTGCAGATCGTAAGCCGCGCCTAACATTCCCGCATCCGCAATAGTGGGCGATTCACTGGCCTGCCGAAGAACGTTTATAGCGGTAGGGGGTCAGCCCGACATGCTTTTTAAATAATTGGCAAAAATAAGGGAAATTGCTCAGCCCGATGGAGCGGCCGACTTCCTGGACGGTCTGGTCGCTTGTACGAAGCAGCCAGCATGCCTGGCGGATGCGCCGCGCCGTCAAATATTCGGTAATGCTCGTGCCCGCCGACTGGCGGAACATGGCCGATACGTGGTTCGGCGACAAATGAACGGCTTTGGCCAGCTCCTCCAAATGGAACTCCTCCATGTAATGCTCCTCGATCCATTCCATCACCTGCTCCGCTCCGGTCGATTTTTGCTTGACGGGCAGAGGGGCCTGCTCCTCCGCGGCGGCATGCCGCTTCAGCTCGTGCATAAGCGCGACGAGAAACAGCATCTGCTCCTCCAGCAGCAGATCGGGCGGCGCTTCCGCAAGCCGCTGGCGATAATCCGACAGCAGATGCGCCATTCGTTCTTGCGGGAGCCCGGAAAATACCGGGTTGCCGACAGGCTCTTTCCACAGCCGGTGAAAAAAAGCCTGCAGCGAAGCGAACGGAGCGAGGAAGCGCTCCAGCTCGGTCGGCTCGAATACGAACAAGGAACGAATATAGGGGGCGTCGGGTCCGAGCTTCATCTGAATCCGGTGCAGCTGAAACGGACGGAAATAAACGAGACTTCCCGGAGCCAGCTTCCGGATCTGCTGATTGACGAGAACGCTTCCATGGCCTTCATGCACATACAGCATTTCCATCCCTTGATGGGCGTGGAAAATTTCGACGAACTCGTGCGTGCGATCTCTGGCAAACGAAAGCTGAACCGGATGCTGATTCAAATTCATATAATTCATGATTTTCATCGGTGCGCTCACCTCGGGTCGGATCAATCGTAATATAACAACATTTTATCATAAACGCGCCAAACAATGGACCGGCTTTTTTTGTTAAGCTTACGGTAGCGGCCGGCGGAGCCGTTAGTTGACGGTTTCGGAAGCCGGACGACGAGGCATTCGCCCGGGACCAAAGCGAGCGGCTGCGGCCGCTGCATGACTCTTCGGAGCCTTGTCATAAGACGAGCATAGAGCAACTTTTACTTCATACGGTTGGAGCGTGAATAGATTGATTAAGATCAGATTGACCGGACAGTGGGAGCATCACCGGGGAAGCCTCGGCGGGCCATGGGAAGTGTGGCGCCAGGATAAGCTGCAAAACCATTACAATGTGCCGTGGCATGCCGTAGAGCTGCCGCATACGTACAACGGGCTGGACGTGCTGGACCCGGACGGCAAATATTATCAGGGGCAAGGCTGGTACAGAACGAAGCTGCAAGCGGACAATCCTTATCCGCAGGGCAGAACGCTGCTTCACTTCGAAGGGGCGGGCCAGCGCACGGACGTTTACGTGTATACGAACAAGGTCGGCTCTCACTTGGGCGGCTATGACGAATTTACGGTGGATATTACAGAGGCGGCCGCCGAAGCGCGCGGGATCGAACGTTATCAAGGGCTGATCCCTGTAGCGGTAGCATGCGATAACAGCCGCGAGCTGGAGACGATTCCGTCCGACGCGAGCGACTTCAATCTGTACGGCGGGATTTACCGTTATTTGAACTTGGTTTATGTGCCGGCCGTATCGCTGGAGCGGGTGCATGTAGAACCGAAGTTGTCTGATGATCATAGCAGCTGCCGCGTTGCGGTTCGCGCTGCACTCTATAACCCGGAAAACTTGCAGGATGAAGTTACTTTGAAAGTCGTCATCCGTAATCGTGAAGGCCAAGAGCTGGCACAATTCCAGCTTCGTGAGAAGCCTTGGACGGGAATGAAAGAGCTTGCCGTAACGGAGCTGGCGAATCCGACGCTGTGGACAACGGACGAGCCTTACTTGTACAGCTGCGAGGTTGTGTTGGAAAGCGCATATGGCCGCACGGAGCAGGTGGAGCGTTTTGGCGCACGCAGCTTCGAATTCGTGAAGAGCGGGCCGTTCAAGCTGAACGGCGAGCGCCTGCTGCTTCGCGGCACGCATCGCCACGAGGATCATGCCGGCGTCGGGCCGGCGATGACCGAGGAGATGATTCGCACGGAAATGCAGCTGATCAAGGATATGGGCGCGAACTTCATCCGTCTCGGCCATTATCAGCAATCGCGGATCGTACTCGACTTGTGCGACGAGCTCGGCATCCTCGTGTGGGAAGAGATTCCTTGGTGCCGCGGTGGGCTCGGCGGAGAGCAGTACAAGCAGCAGTGCCGCGACATGCTGACTGCAATGATCGAGCAGCATTATAACCATCCTTCGGTCATTTTGTGGGGACTTGGCAACGAGAACGACTGGGAATGCGACTTCGACTATTTTGATCAGGAAGAGATCCGCAAGTTTATGAAGGAGCTGCACGAGCTGTCCCACAAGCTCGACCCGAGCCGGCTTACGGCGATTCGCCGCTGCGAGTTTTGCAAGGACATTATCGACGTGTACTCGCCTTCGATTTGGGCAGGCTGGTACCGCGGGATTTATACGGATTACGAAGAAAGCAGCCGTCAAGCGTTCGAGAATGTTGATTCCTTCTTCCATATGGAGTGGGGAGCGGATAACCTGGCAACGCGTCATGTGGAAAAAACGTATACAGGCTTTGAGTTTATTAAAAGCGGCGACGGCGATACCGACGAGCGTGACGGGGATTACTTGTTAACCGGCGGAGAACCGCGCGTATCGCGCGACGGCGACTGGTCGGAGACGTATTTCTGCGAAATGATCGACTGGTATCTCAAGTCGCAGGAGAAGATGGATTGGCTGACGGGAGCGGCCCAATGGGCATTCAAGGATTTCGCCACGCCGGTGCGTCCGGACTCGCCGATTCCGTATTTGAACATGAAAGGCATTATCGAGCGCGACTTCACGAAAAAAGAAGCCTATTACGTCTACCAATCGTACTGGACCACTAAGCCGATGGCCCGCATCTACGGCCATACGATGCCGGTGCGCTGGGGAGCGGAAGGCGAGCTGAAATCGTTCAAGGTCTACTCGAACTGTACGGAAGCCGAGCTGTTCTTAAACGGCGAGAGCCTCGGCGTGAAGCGGCGCGATTCGCAAAACTTCCCGGCGGCAGGCTTGCGCTGGGAAAGCGCTCTGAAGCCGGGAATGAACCAAGTGAAAGTCGTAGCGACCAAAGACGGCGTGACCGTGACCGACGAGTTATCGTTTGAATACCAAACAGAAGCTTGGGGTCAACCGGTCGAGCTTAAGCTGAACTCCAAGAAGCAGGAAGACGGTACGGTTGTCGTGGAGGCGGTCGCTCACGACGCCAACGGCGTGCGCTGCCTCGACGCCTTGAATTTCGTTCGCTTCGGCTTAACCGGCGACGGCAAGCTGATCGACCGTCAAGGCACGGTGCGCGGCTCCAGCCTCATTCAGCTGACGAACGGACGCGCCCGAATCGTGATTGATCCCGTAGGCGGAGCAGCTGCCAGCGTACCGGTGACCGGTTTCGTATCGGCAGGCGGTCCTGCGGCGAGCTTGGCTGCCAGCGGAACGAAGCATGAACCGGTTTCTATCGTAAGCGTAGCAAGCGCCGGCTTGCCGACCGCATTCTTAACCATCTAAAGTGATTGGCGCAGGGTGTGCTTTGGCCCATCCTGCTTCCTATAAGCTTCATTCGATTGTTCAACAGCCATCCTAAAGGAGGAATTATCAAATGACAACACTGGATACGAGCAAGTTGAAGCAAGCATCGAATTTGCAAGAAGCGCTGCCGCATCTCTGGGAAGCATTGCAGCAAAAAGTAGACCGTATGATTACCCAATTGGGGGACAAGTCTCCTCACGTAGCGCCAGCTGACACCGGAATTTACGACGATATGCGCCATGACTGGTGGACTTCGGGCTTTTGGCCGGGCATTTTGTGGATTATGCACGAGATGACGGGCAAGGAGCATTACAAAAATGCCGCATGGGTATGGGATGAAAAGTTCGAGCAAAAATCAATCCAGCAAAACAATTTCCACCACGACGTAGGCTTCCAATACTTGCCTACAGCCGTTATTAAATACAAGCTGACAGGCGACGAAGACGGTAAGCGCCGCGGGCTGGCCGCCGCCAATTTCCTGGCGGGGCGCTTCAACATTGCGGGCAACTTCCTGCGCGCGTGGAACCAGGAGAAAATCGGCTGGTCGATCGTCGACTCCTCGATGAACCTGTCGATCCTGTTCTGGGCGGCCGAAGAGATTAAGGACCCTCGCTTCAGCCATATCGGCAAAGCCCATGCGGATACCGTTGTGAACCATTTCATCCGTGAGGATGGTTCCGTTAACCATATCGTCAGCTTCAATCCGGAGACCGGTGAAGTGATCGAGTCCCTCGGCGGTCAAGGCGCGGGACCTCATTCTTCCTGGAGCCGCGGCGCGGCTTGGGCGCTGCACGGTATGGCTAACACGTATCGCTACACCGGCGATAAGAAATATTTGCGCGCGGCGCAGCGCGTAGCGCACTACTTCTTGTCCATGCTGCCGGAAGACTACGTGGCGCATTGGGATTTCCGCGCGGCGGAAAACTTGGCCGAAGAGCCTCGCGACACCTCGGCTGCATCCTGCGCCGCTTCAGGCTTGCTTGAGCTGGCGGAAGCACTGCCGGGCGTTGAAGGCAAAGCCTACCGCGACGCAGCGGAGCGCATGCTGCTCTCGCTGACGCAAAACTACGGCACTTGGGACCGTCCCGAGCACGAAGCGATTCTGCTCGAAGGCACCGGCAACAAGCCGGCCGGCCAAAACATCAACGTCTCCCTTATCTACGGAGACTACTATTACGTCGAAGCCATCGCCAAGCTGTTTGGCTGGAAAAGCCGCATTTTCTAATCGATTCGGCGGGCGCCGGAACAATAATAATGAAGCAAGCTCCTTCTCGCTGTGTGCGAGCGGGAGCTTTTTTATTTTCGGGGCTCCCCGCAAAGTACCTGAATCCGGCTTCGAAGCCATGGCTTCACTTTGTGGGGGAATGTTAATGAGCCCGATACTGCCGCGGATTCATGCCCGTCATCCGTTTGAAGAACCGCGAAAACGTAAAAATATCCTTAAACCCCAACTCCTCCGTAATATAAGAAATATTGAATTCGCTGTACCGCAGCATTTCCTTGGCTTTTTCCAGCCGAACCCGATCGATGAAGGACTTCAGATTTTCCCCGGTCAGCTGTTTGAACAGCTTGGATACGTGGCTGCGCGTATAAGACAGCCGCTCTGCAATCTCATCCACATTGACCGGCCTTCCGTTTCGCTCTCTCACCATATCCGTAATGGCGCGAACAATCCGGCTAGGCTCATCCTCCGCTCTGCAGAAATCCTCCGATTCGATATACACGAAGAGAGATTCCAGCATCCCTTCCACGAACGTTTTTTCATAAGGTCTTAGGATCGTTCCTGTAATCGTCGCGAGGAGCGATGCCGTAAATTTCTCGGTAAACAATGATTTCGGAATCACGCCTCCCCATGGCTCGGCATGTCGGACGTTCCGTTCGAACTTCAGCGTCACCCAGGCGGCTCCCGGCATGTCATATCTGAATTCATGCCCCTGGTAAGGAGGAATGAGCAGCATATCTCCGGCATTCAGCACCTTGCCGCTCTCTTCAAGCAGCGTATACGCAATATGCCCCCTAGTAACAATCTCCAGCTGCCAGAATGAATGGGAGTGCAAAGAGACCTTCCCGTAATCCTGTTTTTCCCCTTTAAACAAAATAAGCAGATTGGAGTTCATCGAATATTCCTTCCCTCTACCGAATATCTTCCCTTACCATATCAATGATCACACAAAACGACAAGTAATGATTCGATTTTGCCATTCGTCCCTATTTCGCGGGGTGTTACACTAGCTATGTAAAATAATGACGGAGAGGCGTGGGTGGAACATGGCCAAAGTAGGAGTCTTAATGCCGGTTAGTATGCAAAAAGCTATATTTTCGGAAGCGAGCCGCAATGAGCTTGAAGCGGCTGCCCAAGTAAAATGGAATCCGACGGATGTACAGTTTAGCGACGAGGAAGCGGCTGCTTTTTTACAGGATTGCGAAGTATCTATAGGGTCCTGGAGAACGCCTAAGCCTACGAAACCCATCCTGGAGGCATGTCCTTCGCTCAAGCTGTGGGAGCATGCCGCAGGTTCGGTCAAAGGCTTCTTCACCGACGATTTGCGCGGCAGCGATATTATGATCGCATCCTGCGCTCCGGCGATAGGGAAGACGGTAGCCGAGATGGTCCTTGGGGAAATGATCATCGGCTTGCGCCGAATCATTCCGAATGCCCAATCGAACCAAACCGAATTTAGAGCGCCGGTACCCAATAAGCTATATTTGGCGGCATCGACGGTCGGCATCATAGGCGCATCCCAGGTAGGCCGATATTTCCTGCAGCTCGTGCGGCCTTTCGGTCCAAAGGTGCTGCTGTACGATCCGTATATCACGCAGGAAGCCGCGGCAGAGCTTGGGGCGACGAAGGTGGATACGCTGATGGAGCTTTGCGAGCAGTGCGATGCGATCACGATGCATACCCCGATGACGGACAGCACGCGCCGTATGATGGGGGCCGAACAATTCCAGGCGATGAAGGATGATGCGGTCTTTATTAACTCCTCCCGCGGCGGCTGCATTGATGAGCAAGCATTGATTGCGGAGCTGGAAAAAGGGCGTCTGTTCGCTTTTCTCGATGTGTCCGATCCGGAGCCTGCAGAGATGAGCAATCCGATCCGCACGCTGCCTAACTGCATTTATACATCCCATTTGGCCGGTGGGCAAAGCTATCATATCGGCCAGCAGGCGGTTGAAGATGTAAAGGCTTTCTTGAACGGCGCCAAACCGAAAATGGTCGTTACCTGGGATATGCTGGATCGTTTGGCTTAGCCGGCAGAGAGGGGAGGTTGGATCGATGCTGTACACCTTGTTTCCTAAGTTTTTGCAAAGCTATGATGTTAATCGGCTCGCTACGGTTGCCGGAGAGAGCGGCTTCGATGCGGTCGATTTGGTCGTTCGCGAAGGCTATTGGGTTACTCCGGAACGGTTTGCGGAAGAAGCTCCCGCCTTTGTACGGGCCATGCAGCGCAGCAATTTGAAGGTGGAGTTCGCCACAACCGGTTTTTCGCCGGAAATGCTCGCACAGGACGACACCCCTTTGAAAGTCATGTCCGATGCGGGCATCCGCAGCTTTCGCATGTCGTACTTCGCGTATGACGAGCAGGAGCATTTGTTTGCCCAAATGGACAAAGCGCGTGCCTTGATGCATCAAATGGCCGAGCTGTGTTCCAAATACAAGCTCAAGGCGGTGTACCAAATCCATCACGGGGACCGTATGCTCATTCATCATTCCTATGCGGCGCTGTCCCTTGTAGAAGGTTTGCCGTCCGAGTACGTCGGCATTATGCCGGACCCGGGCAATCAATTTCACGAAGGAAACGATAACTGGAGAAGAGCGGTTATGACGCTAGGAAGCTATCTGGCCGGTATGGGAATCAAGGATGCCAAGTACGTGTACAATCCGGAAGGCAGAACGGCTCCGGGCAAAGGCTGGGGCAAGCAGTGGACGCCTTGTCAGGACGGCGTAACGAATTGGCATGCGATCGCGAAGGCGCTGCATGAAGCGAAGTTTCAAGGCGTGCTGAACTTTCAGCCTTTTTATCATAGCAGCAGCTTGGATCTGCTAATTCCTGCGCTGCAGGAAGAGGTGGCCTACATTAGGAACTTGATGAGCGAAGCGGGGAGGCTGGCCGGTCATGAAGCCGTATGATATTACGATAACAGGCTTGCAGTTATATGAACTGCCCGTGCAAACCCGCGTTCCTTTGAAGTTCGGCGCCGAGGTGCTGACGACGGTAACCTGCGCAAGAGTATGCATCCAGACGGAAAATCGGCTAGGCGAACGTGCGGAGGGCTGGGGGGAAACGCCGTTAAGCGTACAATGGGTATGGCCGAGTTCCCTTAGCTACGAAGCGCGCGAGCAAGCCTTGAAGAAGATGTGCCGCCTTATTGCCGAGGATCTGCCCGAGTGGAAGGAGCAGGGCCATCCGTTCGAGCTGGGCGTACGGTATCTGAAGCAGCGTCTTCCAGGGGTGGTCGATGCTTTTAACGCAAGCTCGGGCTTGCCCGAACCTGTGCCGTATTTGGCGGCGCTCGTCTGCTTCTCCTTGTTCGACATTGCGCTTCATGATGCTTACGGGCAAACGAATCGGGTCAACATCTATGAGACCTATAACGGGACCTATATGAACGCGGATTTGTCCGCTTACCTGGAGCCGGCAGCAGGGTCATCGGTCAGCTTCGATGGGGTGTATCCGGAACATTTTTTCTCCATTCCTGAGCAAAAAGAATTGGTCGCATGGCACTTGGTAGGAGGCAAAGACCTGCTGTACCGGCACGAGTTGACCGGCGACGAACGCGACGACGGCTATCCGTACACGCTGGAGGATTGGATTGAACGAGACGGCTTACGATGCTTGAAGGTCAAGCTGACAGGGAATGATCCAAAGTGGGATTACTCTCGGCTAGTGCAGGTCGGAGAAATCGCATTGGCCCGCCAGGTCGTATGGCTGACCGCCGATTTCAATTGTCAGGTGACGGATTGCAGCTATGTGAACGATATTTTAGACCGGTTAATGCAGGAGCATCCGGAGATTTATAAAGCGATTTTGTATATCGAGCAGCCATTCCCTTATGAACTGGAGCAGCATCGGCTTGATGTCCGCAGCGTCAGTGCGCGCAAGCCTTTGTTCATGGACGAAAGCGCCCACGACTGGGAGCTTGTCAAGCTGGGGCGGGAGCTCGGCTGGACCGGCGTTGCGCTCAAAACTTGCAAGACGCAAACAGGCGCATTGCTCAGTCTCTGCTGGGCCAAGGCACATGGCATGACGCTGATGGTGCAGGATTTGACGAATCCGATGCTCGCGCAAATTCCTCATTTACTGTTAGCCTATCATGCAGGTACAATTATGGGAGTGGAAACGAACGGGATGCAATTTTACCCGGAAGCCTCTCATTACGAAGCCCGGTTTCATCCGGGGTTGTATCAGAGAAAGCAAGGTAAAGTACAGCTTGGCAGCCTGACAGGCTACGGATTCGGCTATCATGTCGAGCAAATCGCCAGACCTCTCCCTAAGCCTACTGTATGCTATTAGACAGCGGAAAGGCGGTGCAGCCGATGGAAAAAAAAGCGAAGATCAGCATCGGGATTATTGGCATGGGCAACATGGGCAAGCTTTATTATGAGCAGTTGTCCCATATGGAGCATTGTCAGGTTGTATCCATATGGAGCCAAAAGGAAGAAAAAGTAAATCAGCTCGCCGAGGAATACGGTGTACGGGGCTATACCGATTATATCGCGATGCTCGACGCCGGGAATTTGGATGCGGTTATCGTGGCTACGCCGCATTATCAGCATACGACCGTAACGATCGAGGCGCTGCGCAGACATATTCATGTTCTGGTGGAAAAGCCGATAGCCGCCCATGTGAAGGACGCGGAGCGGATGGCTGCGGTCTATGAGGAGCAAAAGAAGCTCAAGCCCGAGCTCGTATTTGCCGCGATCTATCAGCAGCGCACAACTGCGCAATGGCAGTTTATCAGGCAAGTGGTACAGGAAGGCAAGCTCGGGAAGCTGATGAGGTTTGCCTGGTTTAATACGAACTGGTTCCGTCCGCAGGCCTATTTCAATGTAGGGAACTGGCGGGGCACATGGAAGGGCGAAGGCGGCGGCGTGCTGTTGAACCAGTGCGCGCATAATCTGGATATGATGTGGTGGCTGTTCGGCCTGCCTCAGGCCATTACGGCAACGGCTGCGTTCGGAAAGTACCATCATATCGAGGTTGAGGATGAAGTGCATGCCGTACTGGAGTACCCGGGCGGGCTGATGGGAAGCTTTGTCGCTTCTACGTCGGAATGGCCCGGCACCGACAGGCTGGAAATCGTCGGGGAATACGGCAAGCTCGTGTACGAGGATAAAAAAGTGACGCTGTATCAAAATGCAGAGTCCGCGCTTGACTATATTCAACACGCGAAGCAAGCGTTCGGTACGGTCAAGCATGACGTATCGGAAATGGCCTGGGAAGAAAGCGCCGGACCCGGGCATGAACGGATTTTGGAGGATTTTCTTCAAGCGATCGCAGACGGGCGAGAGCCGCTGGTTCCCGCGGCAGAAGGATTGCATTCGCTCATGATCATCAACGGCATGGTGCTGTCCTCCATCCGCGAGAGCAAGGTGCGTCTGCCGTTCGACAGCCATGAGTATGACCAGGAGCTGCAAAAGCTGATTCAACATTCCACGTACCGCAAGCCGGAGGCGGATCACGATCAGGTTATGGTGGATGTTAAGGATTCGTTTCGGTGAGGGGAAAAAAGAAGAAACGGCTTTGTTAAGCCGTTGGAATCTATGGAGAAGGCTGAAAGATTCAGATGGGCTGTGGTGCTCCGGTGAGGTATCCCCTTCCGGCCACTCTTGTTCTCGGGAAATTTTGATTATATTCCGCTTTATAGCGGGTATTTCCCGAGAACAAAGGCGGACGCTATTCGCTCCTACAGGGGACACCTCACCTACCACCTTTCGCATTTTTCAGGGGCAACAGGCTTCTCAACAGACAGAAGAAACGGCGGTAGGTGCCGTTTCTTCTTTTTTAATTTTAATTTAGAAGGGCGGAAATTTCGCTCATTTGGAGGTTCTTATATAGGTTTGAAATAAGGATTTGACTTTTTCGCTCAAATAATGACTGCCGCCGCGTTCTTGAACCTGCTCGACCATCAAGGCGAGCAGAAGTTGGGGGTTGTCGGTGTTGAAGGCGACGAACCAGCCGTTCTCTTGTCCGGAGACGTCTTTCTTCTGCTTCAGCTCGGCGGTGCCGGTTTTACCGGCCAATCGCAAGGCTTTGATCATAGCGGCGTGGCCTGTGCCGGCCGGATTTTCGATGACCTCGACCATTTTGTCGGTTACGGTTTTGACGACGTCGGGACTCAGCAGTCCGCTTTTCCAAGGCTCGGGCTTGGCAGCCTCGCTTAAGAGCAGGGTCGGCTTCAGCATCGTTCCATTGTTCGTAAACACCGTGTATGCGGTGGCGACATGAAGCGAAGTCATGACGACCTCTCCTTGACCGTACCCCGAGTCGGCCAATTGAATATCGTTCTTCATCTTCGGCGTATTGGAGAGGGAAGAAGTGTCGAAGGCGAGCGGGAGGGGCATTTGCTCTCCGAAGCCGAACTTGCCTGCGTCCTGCATAAATTTTTGTTCGCCCAGCTCCAGCGCCACTTGAGCGAAATAAATATTATCCGAGTACATCATCGCCTTGGACAAATCGACTTGGCTTTGGGATACGGATACCCGAGATACATAGTAATTGCCCCAGGATGAGTCCTTCTTCCAGGTTTTCCCGACAATTTCCTTCGCCGCATTCGGGTCCAGCGTGTGCTCCTGCAAAGCAATAGCGGCTGTAATCGGCTTAAACGCCGAGCCAGGGGCATAAGTCCGGGCAAAACGGTTCAGCAGAGGCTTGTTAGGATCTTCCGTCCATGTCTTCCATTGATCGGCGGTGACGCCGCTAATGAACAGGTTCGGGTTATACGACGGAGCGCTAACCAGGGCCAATACTTCCCCTGTCATGGGCTGTATGGCCGCGCCGGACCCGGAGTCCTTGGCGAGCTGACGATATAAGTCGGACTGCAGCGCCGAATCGATAGTCAGCTTGACGTCCTCGCCATTTACGGCTTCCCGGCTTGCCAGCGTCGCTTTTTCCTTGCCGTCCGCATCGACGATGTAGATACGCCCGCCGTCCTTGCCACGAAGCTTGGATTCCAGGGAAAGCTCCAAGCCGGTTTTGCCGATCCAATCATCGGCTCCATACCCTTTATCCTTGTATTTGGCCAGGTCTTCCGCAGTCAGCTTGCCTATGTATCCGACCAGATGGGCGGCCGCTTCCTCCAATGGATAGGAACGCACCTTTTTCGTACGGTAAGTTACGCCCGGTATCGCCGCGAGCGCCTCGAACCGCGGATCTCCCTTAGGGATGATAGTCACAGGAACGAAATAATCCGGTTTTACCCAAGAGGCATTGAGCAGATTTTGGATGGCTTTCGGGTCCAGCTTCAACAGATCGGCCAGCCTCTGGATCGAGCTGTCCGAGGCTTCCGGCAGCTTCTGCGGAATAAGGCCCAGCTCCAGCTTATCTTCATTGACGGCCAGTCCGAAGCCCTGCCGATCCAGAATTTCCCCGCGCTCCGCCTTCGTATCCAGCACCCTGACTTTATCCGTGTCCCCCAATTTGGGATGAATCAAGGTGGAATTCCATTGAACTCTCCAGTTGGCGTCCTCTTTGACGAGAAGCGCATTCTGATCGTAGGAGATAGGACCAAATGCGCTGTTCATATTGACATGCAGCTGATAGGACTGCTTATCTTTGATTTTTCGGTTAGGATCTTGTTCTATCGGCTGCCATTGGATGGAGAAATCGTTCATCCCGATGCCGTCATAGATGGATTTGTGGCGGGTTACGAACGCGGTCGCGTCGATTTTTTGTTTGGATTCGGCGGTGAGCCATTCGTACATGGCTTCGTACTGCTGCTGCTGCCAGGCGTTCGCGAACGATTGCATCGCCTCGTCCGGCGTCGGTTCATTGCTTTTGCAGCCCGCCATGGCGACCAAAACGCAGGTGAGCGCAAATAAGCGGCCCCATGCCGCGATTCGATTTTTTTTCATCATTCACCATTCCCTTGCATTTCCGTTGCTATCTTAAAAATGGTGGTGATTTTGTCACGGCCTGCGGTCGATAGAGGTTTCCACAAAGGCGAACGCTTCGCTTCTCCAGATCGCTCTCGCTTGCTTCGTTGACTTTTTCACCACGCTTTTAATTGTATAGATAAACTTGGCAAGGATGAATGGCTGCACTCTGATAATCCTCTCACAGCCGGCTGATGAGTGCGGGGGATTCACTTTACCGCACCTGCGATACGGCAAGTTTTTCGCGAACAAGCTTCTTTTAACTACCGCGGGCCCTCTCCCTTACGTCATTTGAGCCGTCTGCTCGATCGCGCCGTCGCCGCGCATGCGCTGCTTGAATTCCTTCGGAGAGCATTCGTTATGCCGCTTGAATAGCTTGTAAAACTGCGCCATATTGGGGATGCCGACCGCTTCGCCGACTTCCATAATGCTGATGTCGCGGGTGAGCAGGAGGCGCTCGGCTTTTTTAATCCGTTTATAATTAACATAGTCAACAAACGAGAGACCCATCACTTTTTTAAAATATTTGATGAAATAATGATAGCTTAAATTGAGCACGGCGCAGGCCTGCTCGATCGCGATTTTCTCAGCCAAATGGGCTTCCACGTAATCGAGGGCGGGCTGCAGCCGCATCAGCTCGGCGTTATCCGCTCCGTGCAGCACTTCCTGAGTATCGTGACGCAGCAAGAGCAGCAGCAGGCGGCGGATCGAGGCGCTGATGGCGAGCTCGTAGCCTTTGGCCCGGTGCTGAGTTTCCTGATAAATGTCCATAATAAGGTCATAAGCTTGCCGCTGCACCTCCGGGTGCTCGCGGAAAATATAGTTCAACTGCCCGAGCGGGCGCCGGGCTTCGCTGAAATAATGCAAATACGGCATCGTGCTCTCGTCAAAATGCTGGGACAGATCGAACTGGCAGACAATATAGGCGAGCGGCGCCGGCAGCTCCTTCTTCGTCCGGTGCAGCTGGGAGGCGCCGAACAGATGTACGTCGCCCGCCTGCAGCAGCCGCGTGTCATGCTTCGTCTGGATGCTGAGCCCGCCTTCGATCAGGATGAGAAACTCGACTTCCTTATGGTAATGCCAGCGGTTGACTTGGGTTACGGGAACGGTCGCACCTGGGCTTTGGATTTGCCATATTTTCAAGCGGAGCAGAGGATTCTGGTAATCGACCAGTTCATTGTGCGCGTCCGTTTCGTTATCGTTCCACGTCGTCATGCGGCGGCTCCAACCTCCATTTCCATATATAGGGAGACAATTTTGCATAGCGTTCTGCTTACTTAGGTAAGAATAGTATAGCATGTTTGGAGGGACGAGGACATTTTTGCATACAGATGCGGCAGTATTGAGAATATCTTTCGGGCGGCGGCATCTTATATAATCAAGGAAACGACAACGCCATTATAATGGAGGTATGGGAACGATGAGTCAAAAGCTGAAAGTAACCGTCTGGAACGAATTCCGTCATGAAAAAGAAAATGAAAAGGTGCGTTCCGTATACCCGAACGGCATTCATCAAGCGATCGGCGAAGGCTTGGGCGCCGAGGTGGAGGTATCTTACGCAACCTTGGACGAGCCGGAGCACGGGCTGAGCGAGGAGAAGCTGAACAATACCGACGTATTGATCTGGTGGGGGCATAAAGCTCACGGGGCGGTTGACGACGCGATCGTGGAGCGCGTTCAACAGCGCGTGCTGCACGGCATGGGACTGATCGTCCTGCACTCCGGCCATTTCTCGAAAGTATTCAAAAAGCTGATGGGCACTTCCTGCGATCTCAAATGGCGCGAAGCCGACGAGAAAGAACGCCTCTGGGTCGTAGCGCCGAGCCATCCGATCGTGGAGGGCGTCGGTCAATATATCGAGCTCGAAGCCGAGGAGATGTACGGTGAGCACTTCGACATTCCGCAGCCGGATGAGCTGATCTTCGTAAGCTGGTTCGAGGGCGGAGAAGTATTCCGCAGCGGCTGCACGTTCCACCGCGGTCAAGGCAAAATCTTCTACTTCCGTCCGGGTCACGAGACGTACCCGACGTATTACAACGAGCAGGTGCGCACGGTCATCCGCAATGCCGTACATTGGGCGGCTCCGACAACGCGCGAGTACCCGTACTACGGCAACCATAAGCCGCTGGAGCCGATCAAGGCGAAGCAGGCCGCGCAGCAAGGCTAAGGCGAAGAAGCCGACATCGTTATTTCGGGTCCGGCCAAAGAAGGTGGTTCCTTCTTCGGCCGGGCTTTTTGCTTAGGCAGGCGAAAGAAGGGCTATGTAGATGCGGGAGGTTCGCTTATATCTATATCATCGCACTTCAACCGCTGCATGGGCTAGCTTGGCCCAATTTATGAGGGCAGCAGTGAACGGTGGGCATTCTGCGCTATGTGCAGCCTCCGCGGCTCATTGCACGGATAGAGCGAGCGATGCCTGAAAGCATTGGGCAGCACGCCGAACCCGCTGCGGGCCAGGCGGCCGGCACGATGGCAAGGTAGTTCCTGGCAGCGTATTGACGCGGAGGAAGAGTTTCCGCTAAGCTAGTTATTGTATGCGGGGAGTAAACATTCGCGGTCTCTGACCGGTTAATCCATTAGCTTTAATGAACTACACGAGAACCGATGATAAGGGGCACGGAGGACGCCATACATTCGGAATATCGCAAGCGTTTGCTTTTTGCCTATGTAGACGGGTTTTTATTTACATAATTGGTTAAGCCGGAATTCCAATGGAGAACGGAAGGGCCGATGGATGCGACAGCGCATTTTTGAATCGGGCTTGAGCGGGCAGGGCGCGATGCGCAAGAAAGCGGGCTTGGCTTGCCGGCTACATAGGGAAACAGAAAGAGCCGCCCTGTACGAACAGCGCAGCTCTTTGTTTGCATTTCGGTTCATGTTGCGCAGCGCACCGGCAGGGCGTGACGAAGGAGAGGCAATGGACGTTTTGTCTTTTGGCTTGGCGGATGAGCGGGAATGCCCCCGGCCCATCATGCGTCAATGGCAAGCTGCGTGCACCTTGAAAAATACGTTACAAAAGCTCATTGCTATGCCTATTTGATTCTCCGCTGCTGTTCCCCGGATGTCTCGATTGGTGGGCCCTTGACGGGTTGAAATCCGGGGACAGAGGGGGCCGCTGACGCTTTTCCCCATTCAAATGATCTGTCCGCTGAACCGAGTAGAAGGTAAATATTAGCAAAATGATAGTGATCATGCAGCGTTAGCGGCAAAATAGGCAGTCATTATTCATTCAATATGCACAAAAGTAACTCCATCGGACAGACTCTTAACGTCGGGTACGGCGTTTGACCTTCGTTTTGTGTGCGCCTCCGGCCTTGCGTCTGCGCCTGCGTCTCCGTTTGGGGGCGGCATCGGCTTCACCGTCTTTTTTCTTAAGGAGCGATCCCATCAGCATCTTGACTAGGGGGGCCGCTTGTTGTACGCTTTGGACCATGCGCTGTACTTTGGACATCGTATCCAAGATGCCTTCGATACCGCCCATCCGGTCAATAAGCTGCTTAATTTGTCCGATGTTGAAAGAGCCTCCGCCTCCCCCGCCGCCTCCTAGCCCGTTCAAGAGCGATGAGAGGCCTCCGCCACCCCCGCCGCCTCCGCCGGACGGCTGCACAGGCACGGGAGATTGCGCGAAACTGCTGACTTCCATGCCCGGATACTGCGCGGGGAACTGTCCGCCTCCGGAGAACGGCGGCGCTTGTTGAAGACTGCGTGTCGATGCCCCTTGGTTCCCAATAATTGGCCTTTGATAACTCACAGGTTTCACGATCCTTTGTTATGGATTTCATCAAATACAGCCGAAGCTGAACGGTTAGTGATGATAGAGGATATAGATTGCATAGACGTTTTACCTAATTTAGTTTATGTGGTAGGCTAATGGATGGATTGGACTCCTATCACGGTTTTGTCATGTTTTCAAGGTTTTACCTCATCACCGCATAAAAATAGTAACGAATTGCTAATCTAAAGGAAGGATTTCCGCTTCAAGCGTCGAATATATTCCTTTAAAGCAATGCAGCAGACCATCAAGGGGTTGAAATTAGATATGCAATTGAAAAAACTGAACGATAAAGCGATCGACCAGCTGTTCGAAGCGGTTTTGACGCTTAAAGATATTGAAGAATGCTATGTATTTTTTGACGATCTGTGTACCGTGAACGAAATCCAATCCTTGTCTCAACGTTTGGAAGTTGCGCGGATGCTGCGCAAAGGCAATACGTACAATCAGATCGAGGCGGAGACGGGGGCCAGCACGGCGACGATTTCCCGTGTCAAGCGCTGCCTGAACTATGGGAACGACGGTTATAAAATGACGCTGGAGCGTCTCGGACGCTAACCTCTCCAAACCAAGCTTCGCGCGCAAATCCTTCTCGGTCCAAGACGGGAGGGATTTTCTTCGTGCCGCCTAAATCCCGCTTCGTCCCCTGTGCTGCCGCACCGGCCTAACGTATGATCGTGCTCCGGGGAGGCATGGGATCACTTCACTGAGTACCGCCACCATGATGTTCGTAAAGGCAAAAGGCCGCGCAAGCCAAGAAGCGCCTCCCGCCATGACGCATTCCTGCCGGTACGGATGCATTCCCGCAAGCGGTTAACTCATAGGCAACAATATGAAGGCATTTTATGCTATAATAAGTCAGGTTGTGTTAACTTTGCGCTATGTCTGTAAGGCCTATGTCCTGCATTGCGCATCGTGGTCGCTGGTCTCGGGAAGACTTGGGGTCCTTTTTCTCATGCCATAACAAGCCGATGCTCGGGCAGAGCCGGACTTCGCGGGATGTCGCATCTTGGGGTTATGAGCTTTCCGGGCGGCCTGAAGAGGGACAAGAGTCGGCCGATGCACTGAACCTGAGCCTGAATCTGCATTTGAAAACGGGTGCAGCGGCAATGCTAAGAACAAGTCCTATTGGCAAAAAAGCTGCCGCTGAACACGGCCCGGACACCGGTGAAAGAACATCGATAGATGGTTTTCTCATGCGAGAGGGGATACTTGGTGGTAAAATACGGCATATTAGTCATAAGTCACGGTTCGCGCAGCGAAGAATGGGTACGTCTGGTCGACGAGGCCGTGGAGGCGATGAGCGTTCCGGAGGGCGTGCCGGTATATTCTTCTTTTCTCGAGATCGTCGAAGGACGGCTTATCCAGGACGGGATTACCGCTCTGGAAGCGCAGGGGATTACGGATATAATCGTGATTCCGCTGTTCGTCTCTTCGGGCAGCACGCACATCGATGAGATCGGCTATGCGCTCGGGGTGAAGGCTCGGCCTGAGCTGCCTACGGATATGCAGCCTTTCGACATACGGGCTCGTATTCATTTCGCGTCTCCGATCGATGACGATCCGGATATTGCGTCGATTGTTTATGAAAAAATGAAGCCGTTATCAGCCGATCCTTCGCGGGAGCTCGTTCTGCTCGTCGGACATGGCAGCAGCGAGCCGGGATTCCACGAACGGTGGCAGGAAGGGTTAAGCAGGCTGGCGGAGCGGATTCAGACGCTGGGCGGCTTCGATGAAGTCGGTACGGCGATGCTCCTGCCGGATCAAATACAAAGCAAGCTGGAAGCTTGGCGGCGGAGGAAGCCGGAGCATTCGGTGCTGGTGGCTCCGTTGTTTTTAAGCGAAGGGTACTTCACAAGCGAGGTGATTCCTTCTCGTATGCAAGACTATACATATAAGTACAACGGGAAATCGCTGCTGCCGCATCCGCTGCTCGCGCGGTGGATGGAGAGGCAGACGGCTTCTTTTTGGAGTGGTAACCATGCGGCAAATCGAGGCGAACGGGTGATTAAGGAATGACCAAACGTGCAAGACTGATATACAATCCAACTTCCGGCAGGGAAGAAATGAGAAAGCGGCTTCCCGAAATACTGCAGAGGCTGGAGCGCGGCGGTTTGGAGACGTCGACTCACGCCACCATCGGGGAAGGCGACGCCACGCTGGCGGCAGCCGACGCGATTGAGCGCGGCTTCGACATCATCATCGCGGCCGGCGGCGACGGCACGCTGTATGAAGTGATCAACGGCATGGCGGAGAAAGCGTACCGTCCGGCGCTAGGCATTCTGCCTCTCGGGACGACGAACGATTTCGCCAGAGCGCTGAACATCCCGCGCAGCTGGGAGGGGGCGGTCGACGTCATCTTGCAGCAGCATACGCGACCGATCGACGTAGGCAAAATGAATCAGCGCTACTTCATCAACATTGCCGGAGGCGGCTCCCTTACAGAGCTTACCTATGAGGTCCCGAGCAAGCTGAAGACGATGATCGGCCAGCTCGCCTATTATATGAAAGGGCTGGAGAAGCTGCCGCGGCTGCGCCCGATCGAGCTCTACATCCGTACGGATGAAGGCGAGCTGCATGAGGAGGTCATGCTCTTCCTGATCTCGAACAGCAACTCCGTCGGAGGATTCGAGCGCCTCGCGCCGGATGCGTCGCTGAGCGACGGCCTGTTCGACGTGCTGATTCTGAAGAAGTGCAACCTCGCCGAGTTTATCCGCCTCGTCACCCTCGCACTGCGCGGCGAGCATCTGGGCGATCCGAACATTATTTATTTCCAAACGCGTCATATTCAAGTGACCTCTCCCGACTACGTGCAGATCAACCTTGACGGCGAATTCGGCGGCACCCTGCCGTGCGTATTTACGAACTTGCCTTCGCATCTGCACATCTTCGTAGACGAGAGCGGGCAGTCGGTATATAAAACAAATCCTCTGCAGCAGATCAAGCTGCCATGGAAAATCAAAGCTGGAGTGGACGGAAATGAGCAGGAAGAGCAATAACAAAGGCCCGCGGCCGCAAGGCAAAGGACGGCGGCAGGACGGAGCCGGACCGGGCGAGTCCGGGGCGGGACTTCAGGCAGGGGCGCGTTCGATGAGGACCGCTGCACCAGGAGCAGGACGGAACGGAGCTAAGCGAGGTTCGCACGGAGCAGGAATGGAGTCCGGGGCGGGATGGAAGGCAGAGGAGCAAACGGCGAGGACGGCTGCGCCCGGAACAGGACGGAACGGAGCAAAGCCGGGTTCGCGCGGCGCCGGAACGGAGTCCGGCGATACTCGGGCGGGGCAAGCGGGAAGATCGGGTTCGGCGGCCTTCGGCCAGCCTAACGCCGGAAGAAGACCGGCCCGGCCTGCCGCAGACTTAAGCGGCCTGCCAGTGGCCAAAAATGAAGAAGTAGAAGCCGACATCGTCGGCATCGGGCACGAGGGAGAAGGGGTGGGCCGTGTGAACGGCTTTACCCTTTTTATTCAAGGGGCTCTGCCCGGCGAGCGCGTGCTCGTCAAAGTGCTCAAGCTGAAGAAGCAGTACGGCTACGCTAAGCTGCTGCGCATCATTAAGGCCAGCCCCGACCGCATCAAGGCGCCCTGTCCGATCTACAGCCAGTGCGGCGGCTGCCAGCTGCAGCATCTGAGCTATGAAGCCCAGCTGCGCTTCAAGCGGCAGCTTGTGGTGGACAACCTGGAGCGGATCGGGAAGTTGCGGGTTGCGGGGGCGTCTGAAGGGCAAAGAGAGGGCGAGGGCATCGTCGTGCATCCGACGCTGGGAATGAGCGACCCTTGGCGCTACCGGAACAAGGCGCAGGTGCCTATCGGCTTCGCAGCCGCAGCGGACGGCGAAGAAGGCGGCCTCGTCGGCGGCTTCTATGCCCAAGGCAGCCACCGCATCATCGATATGGATGAGTGCCTCATCCAGCAGGAAAACAACGACCGTGTCGTCGCGGCGGTCAAACGAATCGCCCGCGAGCTTGGCATCCGCGCCTACAATGAAGAAACCCACAAAGGCTTGCTGCGCCACGTCGTGGCGCGCTACGGCTTCAATACGGGCGACATCATGGTCGTCCTGGTCACCAACGGCGGAGATATTCCGCGCCGGGACGAGCTCGTCGGCTTAATCCGCGAGGAAATCCCCGGCATCAAGAGCATCTGCCAGAACATCAACACCGAGCGGACGAACGTCATCTTCGGCGACCGGACGCGAGTCCTGTGGGGCGACGATGTGATCTACGACACCATCGGCGACATCCAGTTCGCGATCTCGGCGCGATCGTTCTATCAAGTGAACCCCGTACAGACCGAGGTGCTGTACGGCCAAGCCCTCGACTTCGCCGGGCTGACCGGCGAAGAGACCGTGATCGATGCCTACTGTGGCATCGGCACGATCTCTTTGTTCTTGGCGCAACGGGCGCGCCAAGTGTACGGCGTCGAGATCGTCGGCGAAGCGATCGACGATGCTCGGCGCAACGCGCGGCTGAACGGCATTCGCAACGTTCAGTTCGAGACCGGCGCGGCCGAGGTGGTCATCCCCGAATGGCGTCGGCAGGGCATCACCCCCGACGTCATCGTGGTCGACCCGCCGCGCAAGGGCTGCGACGGGGCGCTGCTCGACACGATCCTCGAGATGCGTCCATCTCGCGTAGTGTACGTGTCTTGCAACCCGTCGACGCTGGCCCGCGACCTCCGTGTACTGGAGGACGGGGGGTATACCACCGTTGAGGTTCAGCCGGTGGATATGTTTCCGCATACCGTTCACGTAGAATCGGTAGCTTTGTTGGTGAGGAATGGTACAGAAGGTTGGGAGAGCAGTCGTGGAGCGGGTTTGGGGAGTAGTACAGATGAAATGAAAGTGTGAAACATGGGTAAGGAAGTAAGAGTGTTGACTGAATGTTGACGAAATCAATAGATTAATAGAAGATCCCTGATTCTTGAATTGAGCGTTTTTAGGACAGGGGTTCAAATCCCTTCGCCTCCATCTGAAAACCCGCTCTTGGAGCGGGTTTTCGCCTTTTCTAAGCTCAAATTGTAGTCTAAATGTAGCCCTAACTTTTTTGGACCCCTCAGTTGTGAGGTGTCTTGTAGTCCCTTTGGGCTACAATCGGTTTACTTAACATTTTATTCATATGATGCTATCATTACTTGGAACTCCATTCAAAAAGCAGATTAGCAGCGACCTGATAGCAGATGATGAGTATCATGAACAATTTTGCTGAAATGCATCCCAAAAAGGAATTTCGCACTTTGTTAAGCATGCTTTTAATCCTTTATCGGATGTTATCAAAATAGTATTTTCATTGTTCTTAATCGAAGAGCACTCTTTTGCAGTTGCAGCTATTATTGCATCTAGAGACCCGAAATTATGCAGGAGTGCATGGTGTACAATTTTCTGTGCTTCTGCTATGGTTTTTTCTGAAAAGGGGAGTATTGACAATGACAATAGTGAGGACCTACCTGAAGTTGAATCCTCAACAAGTTTAAGCCATTGTTTTACAACCTTCGGCTTCATACGTTTTTTATTCGCCCCACCCCCCCCACGTGCATACTTTCCAATTACCGATATTATCTCAACCAATGATATAAGAGAAATGTAGCAAGTACCTGCCTTAATTGTATTGACAGCCTCTTCTGTAGCTATGTTACTATTTTCACCTAATGGTAATGATGCGTTTTTAATAAAATTAAAAAATGCATTTGTATCTAACAAGTATACAGCCTTCATAGTTTAGCTCCTTTATTTTTCTTCAAACAGATCCTCAGGAGTAGCTTTAACGAGTTTTTCAACATCCTCTTCACTTAAAGGAGCAAGTTTGCTCATAATAAAGTTAACCAACTTTGAAAGGTCGGCTTCAGGACCCTTATTAATGTAACCTTGAATTCCAATATTGGTTAGTTTTTTAATATCAGCAAATTCACTATAATTTGTATATACAATCACATCAACAAAGGGGTCCAGTTTCCTTATCTCTGTTAGAACTTTTTCTCCATCAAGTCCAGGCATTTTCAAATCAAGTAATACGAGGTCATAATTATTGGCCTTAAACATTTGTAGTCCTTCAATACCATCACGTGCAATATCGGCATCAACACTCTCAAGTGCAAGAGCTTCACGAACAGGCGTTGCTGTATCGATTTCATCTTCAATAATTAATATATTATTCATTAAGAGCTCCCCTTTTTTGATTTATTGATATAATAAATTTCGCACCAGCTTCATGGTTTATATCCAAACTAATACTACCGTTAAACATTTTAAGAACATTCCATACAATGAATAACCCCAAACCCTCTCCTCCATCATTTTGAGAGGATGGGTCTTTTGTAGAATAAAATGGTTCAAAAATCTTTTTTGCATTCTCTTTACCTATCCCAGGGCCATTATCAGAAAACAAAATAATTATTTGATCATTCACTTTACTTGATAACGTAACGCAAATTTTTCCGCTTTGTTGTACTTCAGAGATGGCCTGCATGGAATTAATTATTAAGTTGTAGAACACTTGATCAAATTGAACTGGATCCCCCCAAAGTTGAATTTTCTTATTCCCTTGCAAAGAATAATTTATTCCAGAAGTTTTCAACCGGACAGAAAGGTCTAAAAACACTGCATTAATTCTATCATAAACACTAAACTTCTCATTCTTGCTTTTGCTAGAGACAATTGGACGAAATCGTGCAAGTAGTTTACCGATGCGATCAGTTTGACTCAAAATCATTTTTAAAAGTACATTAATGCTGTCCGCGGCTAAAACTCCTTTTTGAGCCTTCATTTGATAAAGTTGCGTGGAATACCGTATATTAGTTATTGGTTGACCAAGCTCATGGGAAAAACCTTTTAATAATTCTCGCATAGCAATCATTTGTCGATTATGTTCTTGTTCAGTTACAAGACCTTGCAACTTATCCCAAATACCTTGTTCGGATTCAAACTGTTCTTCAATTCTACTTACTTGTGAATTAGTTCTCCTGATTCCTGATTCTAAGACTTTTATGTGTTCGGAAATCACCTTAGCTTCTTCGAATTTATTAAATTTCAAGTAAAAATTATAAAGTGTTCTCGATATTGGAATACTAGATGTTGCGCTATCTCGCATTCTCTTCAGTGTACGTTCTAATAATTCTACATTTTCTATGTACTCAAAATAATACACTAGCTCATACTGAATATTAAAGTCACTATTTAAGATGAACTTTGAATCTATTTCAAAAATATTCTCTGCAATGGAATAATCCTTTTGCTTTCTACAGATTCGAAATAGTGACCTAATTATTGTTGGATTTGGTTTTTTGGTATTTATTATTACTCTTTTACCTAACTTAAGAGCTTCATTATATAATTCATATTTCTCAGCCACTGAAATAAAGTACTCGTCTATTTTTTGAGTCTTTAATTCGTACTCAGTATCAATTCTCCATTTGATTATTGTGCGAATTGTATCAATATCATTTAAAGCATCAATTGTTTTAACAATATCTGACAAGTTCTTATCGTCATCCATTTTTTTTAATAAACTTTGTATTTTTTCGTTTAAAACATATCGTGATTCAAATATGGACGCAAACTTCTCTTTAATTTGTATAGGAATTTTTCCACGTTGTACTTCGTCCATAATTATTTTCTGATATCTTCTAATAAATTCGTCTGATGTTTTTGTTTTAAGAATTTGATAGAAACGAGCAAAATTTTTAAATTGCTCAGGTCTTTCGCCTATGAGCTTTAATTGATTAATGTATGCTACACTAGCGCTGTCAAAATCGCCCTTTTGAACCAGTATATCCCCAAGTATCTTGTAAAAAAAATTGCTGTTGGGAAACTGGACGATAGCTTCTTTACATTTGTCAATTGCCCCATCAAGGTCACCCAAATATCTTAGTCGGCTTATTTCATTAGAGTACTCTTTTTGTAGATTAAAGTCCGTCATACTTAATACCTCTCATAGTAAGATCAATTGATTTACTAACTTACTTTTTATCCAAAATGACAGACCCGATACCTAGTCTATTGGAGTTATGCATATTATGCTGTAACAGTGTATAAAAGTATAAAACCATGCTTAACTAGAAACATCTTCTCAAATCTCCACACAACAACCTGTGCAGTTTGGGTATACTGGCAGCCCATACTGTTCAAAATGAGCAAAATATGCGCTTCGTTTTCCAAATACTTAGGCTGAACTGCATAGGTTCCTTATAGCATATCTACATATTTTTTACAACTATTTCATATGTCATATCATTCAAATCTATTTTTCCACATCCAAAAAGGGTCTGTAAATACCCGTGCTGGTATTCGGAAAAGTTATGCTCCTTGCTTTATATTCCGAGGCTAGACTTAGATAATTTTTGTAGTAGCTCTTCATTTTTTAATTTCGTTGTTGATACCACAGTTTCATACAGGACCTACGATATGAATGACATGTGAAGCAGGATAATGACTGCCCCACCGACAGCGTAGTCTCCTTGCTGTTCTCTGATCTTTACGCATTCTTCTGGAAAACCCGTACCCGTAGCGGTGGCCAAATCACCACAGAGCAAATGATGGCGGCTATTCGAGACTTCGGTGTGGAACTACGCGGGGCAGGTACGGATGAGAGTCCGTTTGTTTACCGGAAGCTTCAAGAAGTGCTGGATGCGCATGCCGAAACGATCGACGTTATGCACGTGCTGAAACCAATTGGTGTTTGCATGGCGGGAGCAGATGAGTTTGATCCTTATAGGATTGATGCAATCCTAATAGTTCATCAATTTGAGGTGGTATATGGTGTTCGTTCAAATTAAGTGTTTCATCACGCCCGGCCTGTAAGGGATGAAGTAAAACCCTAGGCTCCTTTGCAGGCTGGGCCTTATCCCAAGGGGCGTGATGGAATGAAAAACAAATCAAGTAATCGTAATCGAGCGTATTATCGTCACCATCGAAAAAGGGTGATCCAGCGAAAGAGCAAGCTAGCCAAACTGCTCGGATGGCATGAAAAATGCGTAGGGATGCTTGCAAAGGGTAAGATTCATTGTTCTTGTTCATATTGCAGGAAAAAGACGAGGGAAATGGGGTTTCCTAAGTCTGAACTAACCAAGCTGGAACGTATAGATGATATGGTTGAATGATAGTGATTTTGGATCAGTTTGTTGATAAGAAATAAATGTAGTATATTTAATTAAACGGGTGCCAGACCGTTATAAGTGAAGAAGAGTTGAGGGCTATCCCACGGAGATGCTGCAATGTTTCGAATGAGAAGAAAGCGAGCCCAACGTAAGGCGGTCAATCTTTTTGGCGGTGGGTTGTCGCTTTTTTCTTTGCTTTATTATTCGAACAACTTTAAGACGCGTAAATTGCATTAGGTCCTTTCTATAGTGTCATGGATATAAAAATAGGCCGCGCTGGAAGATCCAGCACAGCCTCATCTAACCATTCCTCTTTTCTTTCTTTGGTGGCACCAACGAATCTAGTTTATTCGCTGCATCCCTGTCGGCTGATTGTAAGGCATGGCCGTAGATGTTCATTGTGGTAGAAATATTGGAGTGTCCTAAGCGTTCCGATATGAGTTTGGCATGTACTCCTTTGTTGATCAATAAGGTTGCACTCGTATGGCGAAGATCGTGGAATCTAATGTATTTTAATCCGTGCTTTTTAAGAAATGCTCGAAACCATAGATAGGGTGTCTCTGGATAATAAGCTATTCCTTCATCATTAGAAAAGACAAAGAAGTGGTCTCCTCCTTTCCATGCGTCACCTAGGGCAAGACGTTTTTTTCGCGCTTCTAAATAGTATTCTCTGAGGTGTTCGATTACAGTATCCGAAGAAAGCTGGATTGTCAACAGTAAATCAGACAGCTTTTTTAAGGGCTGCATGACGATACTGAATAGGCGTCATGTATTCAAGTGTCCCATGAATCCGATGCTTGTTAAACCAGTTAACATAATCGTATAATTCCAGTTCCAGATGACGAAGACTCTGGAAGTTCATCTGGTTTACGAACTCCGTTTTCATAATCTTGTAGGTCGCTTCCGCCACGGCATTGTCGTAGGGGCAGCCTTTCATGCTCAGGGATCGGCCAATTTCAAATGTCTCCAAAAGCGCATCCATCGTTTGATTTTTAAACTCGCTGCCACGATCGGTATGGAACCATTGAATCTGAGATAAATCACCTTGAACCGTTGCAAAGGCACGGGAAACCAACGCAGCATCCTTATGAGGACCTGCGCTATGGCCGATGATCTCTCGATTGAACAGGTCGATAAGTATACAAATGTAATGCCACCGGTTCTGAACTTTCACATACGTTAGATCACTGACAACGAATCGTCTAGCCTCCGTTTGATCGAATTCGCGATTCAATGTGTTGGCTGTAGACGCTTCATTACATGCGGCCTTAAGCGGGTTATATTGGGACACGGTGTACGTGGAAACAAGCCCATGCTCTTTCATGATCCGACCAATTCGACGCCTGGAGACGACGAAACCGTGCTCCTGGAGCTTGACTTTGATCTTGCGTGTACCGTAAGCTTTTCGATTCTTATGGAAAATGTCCACAATCGCTTCGGTGACATCTTCTTCGTTCGCTTTTTCTTTCGCTTCATAGTAAAACGTACTTCTTGCGATTTGCAGGACGTCGCACATTGCTGATACCGAGTATTTATGTGAAAATCGGTAGTAAAATCTCCAATATCATCGGTTGAAAATTCCCCACTAACTGCCGACATACTCTCCGGAGGGAGAGAGTCGAGATTGGTCAAAAACGGGGAGTATTTCAGAATGAAAGACATGAGGGAAAAAGGGATGAGCATCACCCAGATCGCAGACGAGCTGGGGCGTGACCGCAAGACGGTCAGGAAGTGGCTGCAGGCAGACGAACTCGTTAGTTATGTCAGACGCAAGCCGACGGCAGGAAAACTGGACGCCTACAAAGGTTACATCCGGCATCGCATGGCAGAGGGCTGCCTGAATGCGAGCGTTATTCTGGACGAGATTCGGGAAAAAGGCTATACCGGTAGCAGCACCATCCTGCGGGTCTTCATGCAGCCCCTTCGGCCAGCGGTTCAGTCCAAGGCAACAGAGCGGTTTGAGACACAGCCCGGTGAGCAGGTAGATTGGGGGCACTTCAGAGTAGATCACGACGGCCGGATGAAACGCTTCTACGCGTTTGTCATGGTGCTTGGCTACTCGCGAGCGATGTATCTCGAGTTCACGGAGGACGAGCGGCTGGATACGCTCATGGGCTGTCATACGAGAGCCTTCGGGTACTTCGGCGGCATTACCCGAAACTGCCTCTACGACAACATGAAGACCGTCGTCATCGGGCAGGACGAAGGCGGCGAGACGATTTGGAACGAGCAGTTTGCACGGTTTGCCAAGCACTATGGCTTCACGCTGCGTCGCTGCAAGCCGTATCGGCCGAGGACCAAAGGCAAGGTGGAAAACGGTGTTGGCTATGTACGAAAGAACTTCTGGCCGCGCGTACGTACGTTCACAGGTCTGCAGGATCTCAATGAACAGGCTAGGCACTGGCTTGACACCGTCGCGAATAAACGTTTGCACGGCACGACGTTTCAGGTGCCCCACGAGCTGTGGAAAGAGGAACGTCTTATCCCCACGAACGACATCGCCTTCGCTTACGCCGAGCGGCGTCAGCGGAAGGTGACGAGCGACTGCTACGTCTCTTACGAGGCGAATCGGTATACGGTCCCGTTTTCCTACGTGGGTTCCATCGTAGAGGTCCAGGACGAAAAGAATGGCACGCTGCGCTTCTACTGCGGCGAACAACTCATCGCCGAGCATCCCAAGTCCATGGGGCGGCACCAAATCGTAAGCAATAAAAAACACTTCTAGGGCATTCGCAGCACATCGAGTCGTCCGGTTGGAGAGCCCACGCCTCGTTATGTCAGCCAAATCGCACCAGAAGTGTCGGAACGCTCGCTATCGGTCTATGACTCGCTCATGGGAGAAGAGGAGGTGTTCCAATGATTCTACAAGAGAGATTGGAGGCGGCCATTCGCCACTTTGGGTGGGTCCGCATACCGGAAATCATCCATCAGCACGACGAAGAAGCGTCTAAAGCGAATAAACCGTATTTGGAGTTTTTGGACAAGCTTCTGGCCGAAGAATTGCTCGCCAAGCACGACCGGTTCATCCAGACACGGACACGTCTTGCGCATCTACCGTTCCGCAAGACGCTGGATCAGTTCGACTTCGCCTTCCAGCCATCGGTCGACGAGCGACGAATCCGCGACCTCTCCACGCTACGTTTTGTGGAGCATCAGGAGAATCTCATCTTCCTGGGTCCGCCAGGTGTAGGCAAGACGCACCTCGCCGTAGCGCTGGCGCTTGAGGCGATCAAGCGACGTCATACGGTCTATTTCATCACGGCGCATGACCTGGTTCAAACGCTGCAGTCCGCTCACTTGACCAACACAGTCAAACAGAAAATCAAGATGTTCATCAAGCCTGATCTGCTCATCATCGATGAGATCGGGTACCGGAAGATGGACGAGACAGCTGCCCATTTCTTCTTCCAGATTGTCTCCGAGCGCTACGAGCGTGGCTCAATCTTGCTCACGTCCAACAAGACGTTTGGCGCTTGGGGTGATATCTTTGGCGACACGGTGCTGGCGACGGCGATCTTGGACCGCCTCCTCCATCACTCCAGCACGATCAATATCAAGGGTGAGAGCTACCGCATCAAGGAAAAGAAAAAGGCCGGCTTCTTCCGCCCTGAACCAACCGGGGACGCTGCAGCCGACCGATGAAACTGGGGAATTTTAAACCGATACTTTTGGGGATTTTTCGTCCGATGTTGACATTTATCACGGTTGTTCTGGATGATAGCTACTTTCGTCCCATGATCAGCGCGGCTTGCTTTAAAATATCCACCTCCATTTTCAAACGTTGGTTTTCTCTTCGTAAAGCTAGCAGCTCATTTTCTTCTGACGAGCGATTGTCCTTCTCCTTGAAGGATCCTGTGGTCGTGGCTTGTTTGATCCAGCGGTCTAAAGCGGAGGCGGTGAGGTCATATTCCTCCACAATTGCTGCTCTAGATTTACCGTTTTCATAGAGTTCCACCATTTGTTTTTTGAATTGTGCTGTAAAAGTACGTCGTTGTTGTTTTGGCATTGTAGAGTTCCGCTCCTTAGGATGATAGGTTTATTCTACAAGCCCTTATTTTTATTGTCCAACTAAGTGTAGACGATCCAGCATCATCATTTTGAACGTAAAGAGCAAAAGCAAGGACCCCTTCAGCAATGACGGGGTCTTCATGTATAAAATCGTCTATTTAGGTGACTCCAAGGCAGATGAGGTGCTTTATGAAGCAGGGACTGTACGAGCAAATTATTAATAATCTTACAAGGAGACAGTTGTCGGACCTGGATCCTTCGCTATACGAAATTGGTATAGAACAACTTGATCCAGAGGAAGCACGAAAACAACTATCTAATTATTTAGCTGCAGTGACCCGAAGAGCTTTGAAAATGATTCGTGAACAAAATAGTGATGATGAAGAAGCGCTACTTTTGCAGGTGCGGACTTGCAATGAACTTATTGCAACCCTTCGCAATACTCTAGGGAACGAGGAGTTAAGGGAATGGCAGCTTGATGAACGGGGGGAGGTTTTAGCCTACGTATATTCCAAGCTGAACCACATTCGTAGCATCAAGGATTCCAAGGTTAATAGACCTACAACTCCATTGTCACAAAGTTCATTATTTACAGGATCTCATTCGGAGCCCAATATGATGAGTGAACTAAAAACTGAGATCGTAACCTCAGATCAGGTTGATTTATTGGTTTCCTTTATTAAATGGAGTGGGTTGCGCTGCCTAATGGAGCAGTTAGAGGAGTTCACATCAAATGGGGGCCGTTTACGTGTCATAACAACAACATATATGGAAGCAACGGACTATAAGGCCGTCATAGAATTAAGCAAGCTACCGAACACGGATATCAAAATCTCTTATGACACGGATCGTACACGATTACACGCAAAGGCGTACTTATTTAAAAGAAACACAGGCTTTACTACAGCCTACGTGGGGTCATCCAATCTATCAAATCCTGCTCTTACGAGCGGCTTGGAATGGAATGTAAAGGTTACGGAGAAGGATTCCTACGATGTTCTTAAAAAAATAGAGGCGACCTTTGAGAGCTACTGGAATGATCGGGAATTTAAGAGTTTCTCCATCTCGGATCAGGAGCATCAATTACTGCTCAAGCAGGCACTTGGCAAAAAGAAGGGACAGGAGAGCAACCTACTAACCTTCCAATTTAACATCACACCTTATGATTATCAGAAAGAAATTCTTGAGAAGTTAGAGGCTCAGAGAGTGATTTATGGAAGAACAAGAAATCTGTTGGTCGCTGCTACTGGGGTAGGGAAAACGGTTATTTCTGCATTTGATTATAAGCGGTTTGCCGGTCGTAATCAGAGAGCAAGACTACTCTTCGTCGCCCATCGCGAGGAAATCCTTAAGCAAAGTCTGGATACATTCCGTTTTATCTTGAAGGATCTGAATTTCGGGGAGCTTCATGTTGGGAGTAATCAAGCCGATTCCATTGATCATCTGTTTATTAGTATTCAAAGTTTTAATACATTAAAGCTTGCTGAAAAAACAACTCCAGATTTTTATGATTATATCATCGTTGATGAATTTCACCATGCCGCGGCGCCTTCCTATCAAAAGCTTTTGTCTTATTACCAGCCTCAGATATTATTAGGGTTAACAGCCACTCCTGAGCGGATGGATGGAAAAGATGTATTGCACTACTTTAATGACACCATCGCGGCAGAAATTCGCTTAACGGATGCGATTGATCGGAAGTTGCTTTGTCCCTTTCATTATTTTGGTGTGACAGATAGTGTTGATTTATCTCAAGTCAAATGGACAAGGCGCGGTTACGATCTCAATGAGCTGGAGAACTTATACACCCATAATAAAATTCGGGTAAGTCAAATTATAAATAGCTTAAAAAAATATGTAACAGATTTGGATGATATGAAAGTACTTGGATTTTGCGTGAGTGTGGATCATGCGCTCTATATGGCTAAGGTTTTCAATGAGTCGGGGATAACTGCTATTGCACTGCATGGAAAGTCTAGCGATGAGGAGCGTAGTTCTGCAAAGGGTAGATTAGTTTCAGGTGATATCAAGGTGATCTTCGTTGTCGATCTGTACAATGAAGGGGTAGACATACCGGAGATCAACACGATCTTATTTTTGCGTCCTACAGAGAGCTTGACCGTATTCTTACAGCAGCTTGGTCGAGGGCTTCGCTTGGCAGATGGAAAAGAATGCTTAACGGTTCTTGATTTTATTGGACAAGCGCAAAAAGAATATAATTTCCAAGAGAAATTTAGAGCTATACTTGGCAAAACAAAGCATTCCGTTCAGCACTACGTCGAGAACGGGTTTTCCAGCCTACCACGCGGAAGTTTCATTCAACTTGAGAAACAGGCAAAAGAATACATCCTAAGAAATCTGAAGCAAACGACAATTAATAGGAAGAGCCTGGTTGGTAAGCTCAAATATTTTGCAGAAGATACTGGATTGAGTTTAACGCTAGAAAATTTCATTCGATATCACGGAATGAGTCTTTATGATTTCTACGGTGGACGTAATGGGAATCGAACATTCCGAGGCCTGATGGCTGAAGCGGGTTTAATAGAGCCATTTGAGTTTGAGAATTTGGAGTACCTAACAAAACGTATTCCGGCTTTATTAAGTATTAACTCTCGGAGACTTTTAGGCTTTTTAATCGAGTATCTTGAGCAAGGAAAACCCGTACAAACAGAAGAAGAGCGTCTGATGCTGAATATGTTTTACTATACCTTCTACCGATCTGAGCCCCAAAAACAAGGGTATCTGGACATAAATAATGCTGTTCAATCTATTGTTTCTTGCAACATGTTCAAGGAAGAGATCATTGAAATACTTAAATATAATTACGCACATATTAACTTTGTCGATAGGAGGAATGAATTCCCTTACGTATGTCCGTTAGATCTACATTGCACATATTCAACGGACCAAGTGCTAGCGGCCTTCGGCTTTTGGAATGAAGAGAAGGCTCCAGCTTTTCGTGAAGGAGTAAAGTATTTCGAGGATAAGGGAACGGATATTTTCTTTATTACACTGAATAAATCCGATAAAGACTTTTCTCCGTCGACCCTCTATGAAGATTACGCCATCAATGAATGTCTTTTTCATTGGCAAACTCAGAGTCGTATTTCGGAAGAAACCAACACTGCCAAGCGATATATGCATCATAAACAGATGGGGAATAGAATTGCATTATTCGTCCGCGAATATAAAGAGGAGAATAATTTTACTTCGCCTTTTGTCTTTCTAGGAGAAGCCGAATATGTAAGGCACGAAGGGAATAAACCCATGAGTTTCGTTTGGAGATTGAAGGAAGAGATGCCTCCGGAATTGGTGCCGGTGGCAAATAAGGCAATAGGATAGGAGAAATGAAGGTAATGATTGAGGTGGCTGCGGCAATAATTGAAAACGAACATGGCCAGATTCTAATAGCTAGACGTAAGAAAGGTAAAGCTCAAGAAGGTTTGTGGGAGTTTCCGGGTGGCAAGATAGAGAATAATGAAACTGTTGAGGAATGTCTCAAGAGAGAATTGCTAGAAGAAATGGACATTCAAATTCAACCGTATGAACCGTTCGGAGTGAATGACCATTATTATGGTGTGACGCTTATCCGACTGCATGCATATAAGGCCAAATTAGTGGGTGGGAAATTTATTTTAGTCGATCACGATCAATGTAAATGGGTGTATTCGAAAGAGCTAGGAGAGTATGAATTTGCTCCGGCGGATGTTATGTTTGTGAAAAAATTAATTGGAAACTCGTCGAAGGCCATGGACTAGTCCATGGCTATTTTTATGTGTCGAATACTAGTGTATAATTTTGTAATATAATAGTATTTTAAGATTACAATGAGGATTAGGAGGAGAACGATATCTCTATTAAAATAACCGAGGCCATTTTCAGAAAAAATGATATTGAGCTTCCCGTCACACCAAGTGATATGGATAAACAAAGCTATGAATCGCATTATAAAGGATATCTGTTTTGTCCCACACCTAATTGTAACGCTCATTTAGTCTTCATTGAAGGGAATATTCAGGTCAGCCATTTTAGAACTTGGAGAAGAAGTAATGTAAATAAGGCGGCTGATGTAGATGATAAAGGTAAACACATTGAGGGTTGTCCCAACTCAATAAGTTATGAAGAATCAGAAAAGAATAGAAGAAGATATGATCCTGATTATAAGTATAATGTATCTGATGAACACATAAGTTCGGTATTACGAAGAGCATACAATGCATTTACAAAAAAACAGACTGGTTCTGAATTTAACGGTGGTAGAAAACGAAATTCTTCCAACCTAACAAGTCCTACAGGCGGATTAGTAGACGAGATTTCTGGAACGGCAATTCTATTTGGCCAAGGCGAGGATATAACAAAAGGTAGAGAACCACGTATTCCTGTACGGCTTTTGGAGAATATCAGTGAACAAGATTATTTCCAGGTCAGATGTATAATTGGGTTAGTGTCTCATATACACCTCGAAGAGAAATACGCATATATTAATTTGAAATCTACAAAAGGTATAAACATAAAAATCCATTTCAATGAAAACTTTATAGTGAACAATCGTGTACAGTTCGAACTCTTCCCATACATTAAAGATTATGCAAAATCGAAAAAAGAAGTTAAATCGGAAGTTGTCTGTTGTTGTGTTGGAGAAGTGAAAAAGACTGAGAAAGGAATAGATGTTAGACCAGATCGCTACTCCGCATTTAGCTTAGATAATAAAAAGCTTTATGCCATACTGCACGAAGTAAGTAATCTTTTTAAATAAGATTATTAGAGCACAAGTAACATTTCTTTCTTTGGTATACATAGACGGGTAATTCGAAAAACTACTACCACAGTTATGGAACCTTGTGTTAGCCTGCAAGTCCTGCAATAGGGGAAGAGTCATTTACGCGATTGTGGAGAGCAAAGGTGTAAGTATCGAGGAGTTTGAACAAGTACGTTTAGCCAAGAAGGAAGATCGTGGCGGGTTCGCCCAAAAGTTATTCCTAATTAGTGTTGAATACAATTGGTCTGGGCACCCAATCGGTGCTCTTTTTAGTATAGTTTACATGATAGCCCATACCTAGATGAAGGAACTTGTCGTCATTATGGCGAAATAAGAATAGTGCTTAGGACATATTAGCGCTCTACTTAAATGCGGTAACACATAAATGGATAATTAATCAGTACATGAGGAGGAGAAGGATGGAGTCCAATTTCATATTCTTAGATAGCGCCTTTCCAGTACTTGCTCAAATAGGCAGCACCGCAGAAGAATATCTTTATTCGGATCCCAATTCGTGCCTAATTAAACTGGGTTTACTAGGCGAAACGATCGTTAACCTCATGATGCAGCTAGATGGTATTCAACCTCCAAGCTATGACAACACACATGCAAACCGAATTAAGCTGTTGAAGGGTCAGGGATTACTACCACGCGAAATTGATGATATCCTATATAGCTTGCGTATGGCTCGGAATAAAGCCGTGCATGCGAACTACGATTCGCTAGAACAATGTAAAGTTCTTATGGGTATGGCCCACGAGTTAAGCATTTGGTTCATGCAAACGTATGGAGACTGGCAGTATAAGCCTGCTCAGTTTGTTTTGCCTCTTGAGAAGACTCAATCTAAGGTTGATTACGAAGCGATTCTTCGTGAAAAGGAAGCCAAGATTGAAGAGTTGACAAAGCTAGCTGAACAAGCAAAAGTAGCTCAAACGATGACGATCGAAGAACGCACCTCAAGAGGGAGTCGCGCAGCTCAACAGCTTCAGCTTTCAGAGGCGCAAACGAGGTACATCATCGACGAGCAGCTGCGAAAGGTTGGTTGGGAAGCAGACACGGTCCATTTGCGGTATTCGAAAGGAACGCGACCACAGAAAGGTCGTTACCTTGCAATTGCTGAATGGCCGACACGCAATACCAACGGTAAATCTGGATCTGCCGATTACGCTTTATTCGTTGGGCTTCAAATGGTTGGAATTATTGAGGCGAAACGCAAGTACACAGATATTCCGTCCGTAATCGATAACCAGTGCAAGGAATACGCACAATCCGTAAGTGAAGAACACGCAGCCTATCAGGTAGGTAATTGGAGTCAGTATAAAGTACCTTTCGTATTCGCAACGAACGGTCGGAAGTATTTGAAGCAGCTTGAGACGAAATCAGGAATTTGGTTTCTCGATGTACGCAAACAATCAAATATCTCCAAAGCCCTTCAAGGCTGGATGAGTCCGGACGGTGTTATGGAATTATTGAGCAAAAATACAGATGAAGCAGATCAAGCTCTGAGTGCAACGCCATATGATTTGCTTCGTGATCCTGACGGTCTCAATCTTCGCGAATACCAAATTGAGGCCATTGAAGCGGCTGAAAAAGCCATTCTCAATGGGCAAGACAAAGTACTGCTCTCAATGGCTACAGGAACAGGTAAGACGCGAACGATTTTAGGGATGTTGTATCGTTTCTTGAAATCTGGCCGTTTTGGGCGAATCTTGTTCCTTGTTGACCGCACCTCACTTGGAGAACAGGCGCAGGACGTATTCAAAGAAGTCAAGATCGAAGAGCTCATGACGTTAGATAACATCTATAACATCAAGGAGCTCAGCGATAAGGAAATTGATAGGGAGACCAAGGTACATGTCGCCACGGTACAAAGCTTGGTTAAACGTGTTCTTTACAACGAAGGGGAAACCATCCCTGCTGTTTCCGACTACGACTTAATCATAATCGATGAAGCGCACCGCGGCTATATCCTGGACAAAGAAATGAGCGATGACGAACTTCTCTACCGTAATCAGGAAGATTACGCAAGCAAGTATAGTGCGGTCATTGACTACTTTAATGCTGTCAAAATTGGGTTAACGGCAACACCAGCAGTTCAAACGACACAGATATTTGGGCAGCCTGTATTCAACTATACTTACCGCCGAGCCGTTGTCGAGGGCTACCTTGTAGATCATGATGCTCCCCATACGATTGTCACCAAGCTAAGCAAAGAAGGGATTACCTATCAAAAAGGTGAAGTCGTCCCAATTTATGACCCTATTACGGGAGAAATTACAAATAGTGGCGAGCTGGAAGATGAGTTAAAATTCGATGTGGAGAAATTTAACCGCCAAGTCATTACGGAGAACTTCAACCGCACCGTATTGACCGAGATTGCTCAAGACATTAATCCAGAAGGCGATGCGAAGACACTCATTTTTGCCGTTGACGATAGCCACGCCGATATCATTGTTAAGCTTCTTAAACAGATTTATGAGCCATTTGGGGTAGATAACGATGCGGTCATGAAGATCACAGGTAGCATCGGCGGTGGAAATCCAAAGAAAGTACAAGAGGCCATCAAACGTTTTAAAAATGAACGTTACCCTAATATCGTCGTTACAGTCGATCTATTAACAACAGGTATTGATGTACCTAAGATTACGACTCTTGTCTTTATGAGACGGGTTAAGTCGCGTATCCTCTTTGAACAGATGATGGGTCGTGCTACACGACTTTGCCCTGAAATTGGCAAGACTCATTTTGAGATTTACGATCCTGTTGGCGTTTATGAATCGCTTGAAGATGTAAATACAATGAAGCAAGTGGTGATCCAGCCTTCGACATCTTTTGATGATTTGCTGGATGGACTTAACGCGCTATCGACCGAGAAACAGCTTCAAAATCAAATTGATCTCATTGTGGCTAAGATGCAGCGTAAGAAGCGCAGTATGACGAAAGACGCCATGGCATATTTCAGAGACATTGCGCAAGGTGATACACCAGACCAATTCATTGAGAAAGTCAAACACATGCCAATCGAACAAGCTAAAGCATATGTTCTCGCTCATCGGAAGATATTTGATATTATGAACGAAGGCGGTAGCCGTAAGCCAAGAGCTGTAGTGATTTCGGATAAAGAGGATGAGCTTGTCTCTCATGAACGTGGTTACGGTAAAGGGCTGAAACCGAAGGACTACCTGGATGAGTTTAAGGTATTCATTACAAACAACATGAACAAAATCGCAGCTCTCCAAGTCGTTTGTACACGGCCAAGCGATCTTACTCGAGAAAGTTTAAAGAGCTTGCGCCTGGAATTGGACCGTGAAGGGTTTACAGAACAGCAGCTGAATACCGCTTGGAAGCAGTTATCCAATGAGGACATTACAGCGGATATTATTAGCTTTATTCGTAAGGAAGCGCTTGGATCTGCGTTGGTAAGCAGAGAAGAGCGTACAAAACATGCAGTTGCCAAGCTAAAGGAGAAACACTCCTTTACGAAAATGGAGCTGGATTGGCTTCAGCGTATAGAAACGGTATTGTTGCACGAGCCGATTCTGGACCGTGATCTATTCAATACTGGTGCATTCAAGAATCAGGGCGGCTACAATCGCATCAATAAGATTTTCCGAGAAAAGCTTGATACCATTATTACAGATTTGAATCAGTATTTATTTGAAGATGGGGGACAATCAGCGTGAACAACCAAGAGATCGTATCTAAGCTATGGAACCTATGTAATGTTCTCCGAGATGACGGAATTACGTACCATCAGTATGTCACTGAGCTTACCTATATCCTGTTTTTGAAGATGGCGAAAGAAACCGAGACTGAAAAGGAAATCCCAGAACAGTATAGATGGGATCAACTGCTTAAGCCGAAAGGGATTGATCTTAAGAAGTTCTATAAGGAGCTGCTCAATCACCTAGGTGAGAATACCAAAGGTCGAGTGCGAGAAATTTACGCGGGGGCTTCCTCGAATATTGATGAGCCCAAAAACCTAGAGAAGCTCATTATTTCGATTGATGCACTCGATTGGTATTCGGCTAAAGAAGAAGGACTTGGCAACCTCTACGAGGGATTGCTTGAGAAAAATGCAAACGAGAAGAAGTCTGGTGCAGGGCAGTACTTTACCCCTCGTGTGTTAATTGATGTGATGACGAAGCTTATTGCTCCACAGCCAGGTGAACAGTGTAATGACCCAGCGTGCGGAACATTTGGTTTTATGATCGCTGCTGATCGCTATGTTAAGGATCAAACAGATGATCTATTTGCTCTATCGCCCGAGTTGCAGGAATTCCAGCGTAAACAAGCATTTTCTGGCTCTGAGCTTGTGCATGAAACCCACCGTTTGGCCTTGATGAATGCGATGTTACATGATATCGAAGGACCGATTATACTTGGCGATACATTGTCCAATCAAGGGAAGTCAATGAAAGACTTTGATGTCGTGCTCTCGAATCCACCGTTTGGAACGAAAAAAGGCGGCGAGCGTGCGACACGGGACGACTTTACATATCCTACGTCAAATAAGCAGTTGAACTTCTTGCAGCATATTTATCGCAGTTTGAGGCCGAATGATAAGGCTCGAGCAGCTGTTGTGCTACCAGATAATGTCCTTTTTGCTGACGGGGACGGTGCTTCTATTCGTAATGACTTGATGGACAAATGTAACTTGCATACCATTTTGCGTCTACCGACCGGAATTTTTTATGCACAGGGCGTTAAGACCAATGTACTCTTCTTTACGCGAGGCAAGTCCGATAAGGACAATACGAAAGAGGTATGGTTCTATGATATGCGCACGAACATGCCGTCGTTCGGTAAAACAAATCCGCTAAAGGCAGAGCATTTTGATGCGTTTATAGCGGCATATACAGCAGAAGATCGTCACAAGGTACAGGATGAGCGTTGGAATGTATTCACGCGTGAGCAAATCCGAGCGAAGAACAATAGTCTCGATATGGGGCTGATTCGCGATGAGAGCGTTCTTGATTATGACGATCTTCCTGATCCAATTGAGAGCGGAGAGCAAGTCGTAGCGCAGCTTGAAGAAGCAGTTGATTTAATTTTGAGCGTGGTTAAGGAACTGAAGTCATTGGAGGTTAGTCGCTAATGGCTACGGTGAAGAAAAAGCAGAATCTATGGGGAGAAGAGTTATTAAAACAAGCGTTGGTGCCTGAGGATGAACAGCCAACTGAGGTGCCTGATAATTGGCTTTGGGTGTACGGAAGAATTGCGTTTGATAAAATGGAATCAAAGAGACCTACAGGAGACTATTTCAGATATATTGATATAGAATCCATCGATAATAAAGGTCAAAAGGTACTGGAACCCAAAATAATAGCGGTTTCTGAGGCTCCTAGTCGAGCTAGCCGAAAACTATATACTGGCTCAACGTTATTTTCTCTCGTTAGACCATATCTAAGAAATATCGCTTATATTGATGAGTCTTTGTCTGACTGTATTGCTTCAACGGGGTTTTATGTTTGCAGGCCAAGTAAAGTATTTAACAGCAGATATCTGTTTTATCTTATGACGAGTGATTATGTAGTAAATGGACTAAATGCATATATGAAAGGGGATAATTCCCCCTCTATAAGAAAAGATGATATTGAAAATTTCGCTTATCCATTGCCACCGCTTGCTGAACAACAACGTATTGTTGACCGTATTGAAAGCCTGTTTGCTAAGCTTGATCAGGCAAAGGAATTGGCACAAAATGCTTTAGATAGCTTTGAAACACGTAAAGCCGCTATCCTACACAAAGCTTTTACAGGGGAGCTTACTGCGAAGTGGCGTAAAGAGCATGGTATCGGGATGGATAGTTGGGAGCGAAAACCCATTAAAGAGTATGTTTCTAAGCTAAACCAGGGTTGGAGTCCGAAATGCGAAACACATCCTTCTGAAAGCGAAGATATGTGGGCAGTAATCAAAACAACTGCGATTCAACATATGCATTTCAACGAGATGGAAAACAAACAGTTGCCTTCTAACTTAGAGCCTAAAATACAGCATGAGTTACAGGATGGCGATATATTAATTACTCGTGCAGGTCCTAGAATTCGTGTTGGAGTATGTTGCCTTGTTAAAAACGTTAGACCTCGTCTATTGCTTTGTGATAAAGCGTATCGGTTCAACGCCCTAGGACATAAAACAATACCTGAATTTCTCGTTTATCAATTGAATACATCTTCCATCTTGGATGAAATAAATCGAATGAAAACAGGTATTTCTGAAAGTGGTGTGAATCTGACTCAAGAGGGCTTTTTGAGTATAGAGATTGTAATGCCGAGCCTATCTGAACAAAAGGAAGTAGTTCGTCTGCTAGATGGTTTCCTCGAGAGGGAACAAAGAGTCAACGAATTAATTAATATAATAGATAAGATTGACATTATGAAGAAAGCAATCTTGGCTCGTGCTTTCCGTGGTGAACTAGGTACTAACAATCCAAACGAAGAAAGTGCATTGGAATTGCTTAAAGAAGTAGCTCAATAGAGGAACGATTGCAATAGTGTCGGGTATAAACTCTGTGGTCACTTTTGTGGTCACGCAAATTCATGAGGATACCTGTGGTGTCTAGAAAAAACAAAATGTCCGAAAGTCCTTGTGAAAAAAGGAGTTTCGGACATTGAAGGATACAATAGGGGCAATGCTCGCCACACTGGCAGCGATGAAATCAGGCTTAGCCCTTTGCACAAATTTTACTAATAGCTGTTGACGACTTGTTGACGAACATCGTCAACAACCAATAAAACTCAAACAAAACGAACAATACACAGAGGTCAAAACCCTTATATATCAAGGGTTTTGACCAACTAACACAGAACCCAAACAACTCCCACATGCTCCCGCATACAGTACATGTGTAATTTGTGCATAAGTTAAAAGTTGTAATCATACTAAATTCCAAAGAACCGGTATCCCGCCGCGGCACATGATCTCTATATTTTTTTAAGCATATCAAATGGATTGTTACTGCTAATGCATAATGTCCGCCAGTTGACGGCGTAAGTTGTCCAGACCTCAGATCGAAACCGCCCAGGTGTGCAATCGCACACCTGGGCGGTTTCAAATGTCTTTTATTATGTGGCGAAACCAAATATTTCACTAATTAGAAACGGTTACACTATTTGATTCCTGAAAAGCCTCTTCATTTTCAACGTCTACATTCGTTGGATCCCACTTAATAATTTTCAATCCAATATAACCAATAAACGGTACAATACTCAGATATAGAAGTGTATGGGCTAAGCCTGAAGAAGCGAGTATTACAGGGAATAGGAAGAGTCCAGTCATATTCCCGATTCGGCTTGCCCCCTCGGCCCATCCGGTACCTAATCCACGAAGTTCAGTAGGATAGGATATGGCTCCCATTGTTTTAGATTGCGCTCCTGGTCCAACAGAATGACCAAAAATAAATACTGCTAACAGTAATGCTGACAATATCCCGGGCAAATTGCCTCCTACCCCGATAATAACGAGGCTTACAAAAGCAATCAAATAGCCAGTTGACGTAAGTTTTCGAATTCCAAATTTGTTCGATAAGAAAGCGGCACAAAATCCACCAAGAATACCAAAAAGGTTGAAAAAGATGGTACCTGAAATACTATTAATGATTCCTTTACCGAACAACATAGCAGAAATGGATGGAATATAGAAACCTACAGCAAAATATTGCATAGCTTGTGTGGAAGTTAATATACCTACCAAGATCGTGCGAGCTCTATATCTAGGTTTAAAAATAATGGAGTACGGCTTGTTCTCCTTACTGATTTTCTGTTCCTGATGATTATTCTGAACAGTGACTGAAATGTTATAGGTTTTTTCCAAAACTTTCGCTGCTTCTCTTAAAGGAAGGTGAGTGGCCGCCCACATGGGACTTTCGTTCATAAACATAAATCTGAAGATAAGGACAATTAAGGCTGCAACTGCACCAAATCCTACGGCCCATCTCCAAATGTTATCAGCCGCTCCCATGAGATAGAAGGGGAGGATAACTAATCCGGTAGCAACAGCTGCAATATACCATAGTGCTTGCCAAAGAGCTACAAACTGTCCTTTTTTCTGTGAATTCGAATACTCTGCGATAAAGCTTAATGCAACAGGCAAGTCCATTCCTATACCGATACCCATTAAGAAACGGAATAAGATAAGAATCGGTAAATTAGGAGCTAATGCCGCACCTAAAGCGGCAAAAACCATAAAAAACAAATCAATCATAAACATTTTGTTTCTACCAAATTTATCTGTATAATACCCTCCCAAAACTCCCCCGAGTAATGCCCCCACCGCCATGATGGCTGTAAGCATTCCTAGTTGCGATGGAGATAAGTGAAATTGTTCTTTGAGTTGATCGGTTCCGATTCCAAGACTTACAACATCATATGCGTCAACAAATACTCCACCTAGTGCAACAAGAATGACTTTCCATCCACCCTTACTAACCGGATTAGAATTTACAAACTGGATAATATCATCCTTCGAGCGAATGAGTAATTTTTTTTGCTCCACAAATATCACCTTCTTCTGCATTATTACAATTAGAAACCGCTTTCATACCCGTTCAAAATATACTGGATCGCTTGATAATGGATTTTCTTCTCTAATTAACTAGCCCCTTTCAGATTAGATAACTTTGTATCTTTGTATTAAAGTTATAACTATCTAACTTAGCTTTTATATTATTATCGCAAAAACCTTTTGTCAATAAAGACTTTTCTACTTTTGTTTATTTTGATATTCCTGGAACTATTGACATCACAATGATAATTTGTGCTAGAATAAAGTTAGTGCATATTGTTATAACAATGGGACAAAATGACTCGAAGATAACGGAAACGGAGAAGAAGGGAGAAAGTATGTATGTTGTCATCGGCAGATTTGAGAGTAAATAAAGTAGGTCTTATTGGCGTCGGCACAATGGGGAAGTGTATGTTAGAACGATTGATTGAAAACGGATTTGAGGTGGTAGCCTTCGATCCTTTCCCGGCAGCCCAAGAGTTCGCAAAGGAAAAGGGAGCCGTTCTTGCTTCAAGCCCAGCAGAAGTGGCTAGTGAGGCAAAGCTGATTCTTATGTCATTGCCTGCTGCCAAGCATATATTTGAAGTGATTAGCGGGGAAAAGGGGTTAATAGATGCATTGACTGCAGAACATGTAATAGTAGATACAAGTACAGTAAGCCCGCTAACTTCTCAAAATGGTGCTGAAATCGTAGCGGCAAAGGGAGCAAGCTATGTAGATACTTCGATTTTGGGACGGCCAAGTGCTGTAGGGAATTGGCTGCTTCCTGCCGGTGGCAGTGAAATCGCGATTGAATTTGCAACACCTGTGTTATTAACCTTCGCGAAAAAAGTGGTCAGAGTCGGGGATGTCGGGGCTGGTAATGCATTAAAGCTGTTAAATCAGTTGATGTTTTCCGTTATTAATGGTGTAAGCGCGGAGGTTATGGCATTAGCGAAAGCAATCGGAGTTGATAAAAAAGCGTTTTACGATGTAGTTGCAAACAGCGATGCGGCTACTGTAAGCGGTTTATTCAAAGAAACTGCAAGAAGAATTGTCCTTGAGGAATATGACAACCCTACTTTTACGATAGAGCTACTATGTAAGGATGCAGACCTTGGCATCCAAATGGCAAAGGATGCTGGAGTGACACCATTGATTGCAGGGTTTGTGCAGATGTTCAACGAGAACGCTAAAGGGAAAGGTCTTGGGAAGCAAGATACAAGCTCAATTGCAAAAGTATTTGAGGAACATTTTAAAAAGTTGGAACAATAATGCAATGCATATCCAATGAGTTGAAAAAAATTTAAAGAAAGAGTGGGAATTTGATATGAAACTTTCTTTTGAATATGGCCATGGTTTATTGGAAGCGAACCTTCCTGAAAATACCGATGTATTTATTCCTGGAGAAACGATTCCAGATCCACCTTGTATTCCAGAAGATCAAATTGAAGAAAAAACACTTGAATCGATCCGTAACCCTATCGGTATGGAACCATTAACCGAACTGGCGAAAAAAGGATCAAAAGTAACCATTATTTTCCCGGATAAAGTAAAAGGCGGCGAGCAGGCAACTGCACACAGAAAAGTATCTATTAAACTCATATTAAATGAGCTCTATTCTGTTGGAGTTGAAAAAAAGGATATTCTGTTGATTTGCTCTATCGGACTCCACCGGAAAAATACTGATAAAGAAATTCGGAATATTCTCGGGGATGATATCTTTCATGAATTTTTCTATTCGAATCAAATCATTAACCATGATAGTGAAGACTACGAACATTTAGTGGATCTTGGTACAACCGAAAGTGGAGATCCTGTCATTATGAATAAATATGTATATGAGAGTGATGTTGCGATTTTAATTGGACATACCCAAGGTAACCCTTATGGTGGTTATTCTGGAGGATACAAACACTGTTCTACAGGCATTACGCACTGGAAATCGATTGCTTCCCATCATGTTCCTAAAGTAATGCATCGAAAAGACTTTGTTCCGGTCAGTACAAACTCTTTAATGCGTACGAAGTTTGATGAAATCGGAGAACATATGGAAAAATGCATGGGGAAGAAATTTTTCTGTTGTGATGCTGTTTTGGATAGTAAATCCAGACAAATCGAAATTTATAGTGGATATGCCAAAGAGCTTCAAACCATCTCCTGGCAGACTGCAAATAAACGTACCTTTGTCCCCTTTGCCGAAAAAAAATACGATGTGTTAGTTTTTGGTCTACCTCAGTCATTCCATTATGGAGATGGCATGGGTACAAATCCTATTATGATGATGCAAGCAATTTCGGCACAAGTGATACGGCATCGGAGAATTATGAGTGATAATTGCGTGATTATCTGCTCTTCCACCTGCAATGGGTATTTTCATGATGAAATATGGCCCTATACTAGAGAAATGTATGAAATGTTCCAAAAAGATAGTATGAATATATTGCCTGATTTAAATCTATATGGACAATATTTTGCCACAAATGAAGAATATATAAGAAAATATCGATTTGCGAACGCATTTCACCCATTTCATGGATTTTCTATGATATCAAGCGGGCACATTGCTGAAAAGAATACATCAGCCATATATATCGTAGGTGCGGAAATGCCCGGATATGCCAGGGGAATGGGATTAAAGACAAGAGCTACTTTTGAAGAAGCACTAGAAGATGCCAAGAAAAAATATGTGGGTAACAATCCCCATATTCTGGCATTACCCAAAGCATTTAAAACTGCAGCAGTTCATTTAATGATGAAAGATGAAATGATTGAAGGAAATAGTTCCCGCCATCATATGTAAAGGGGGATAAGTGCTTAAATCAGTTGTTGTAGCATTCTCGGGAGGAGTAGATAGCTCTTTTTTATTAAAGGCCGCTGTTGATACATTAGGAGTAGATCATGTACTTGCTGTGACAGCAGACTCGGAATCATATCCTTCAAGTGAACTTAAAGAGGCAATAAAACTGGCCGAAAATATCGGCGTACAACACAAGATAATCGAAACATCTGAACTAGCTATTGCGGGTTATGCAGAAAACAATCGGAATAGATGCTATTTTTGCAAAAGCAGTTTATTCGATCATTTAATTTGTTTAAAGAAGAAATCAGGGAGCTATCGCGACAGTTGGATTTACCGAATTGGAATAAACCGTCGCTTGCCTGCTTGTCATCAAGGATAGCATATGGGGAGTACATCACAAAAGAAAAACTAACAAATGTTGAAAAGGCAGAAGGCTTTTTAAAAACTTTCCAAATCTGTCAAGTGCGGGTTAGAACGCACCAAGAGATTGCTAGAATTGAAGTTGAAGAACAGGATATGCGAATCATTCTTGAACATCGCGATATCATTGCTAAAGAGCTTCAAAAATACGGATATAAATATATAACATTAGATTTAATTGGATATCAAAGCGGTAGTATGAATAAAGTGCTTTGAAGAAACTAGAGGAACAATTAGCAACATATGAGTGTGGCTGGAGGACGCGTATCCCAATTTGGCGGAGGAAATAATGGTGATTAATCCGGAGCAATGGTTTCTAATCTTTTCAGCCTTTTTTGCAATAGTTTTTATTTCTAACATGATACAAGGAATCACTGGTTTTGCTGGGGCCGTCATTGCCATGCCATTTGCAGTGCTTCTAATTGGTCTGGAAACATCTAAACAAGTCATAAATGTATTGGGAATATTAGCAAGTATTTGGATTGTGATGAAATCTTATCGGCATATAATATGGAACGAGTTTTTTAAAATCTTAATTACGATGCTGATCGGCTTAATTGCTGGGTTATTGCTATATCACGTTCTTCCATTTAAATGGCTTCTGATAATTTTGCCTTTCTTTATCATGTTTGTCGGTTTTCGCGGTCTTTATTTGCAAAAGAAGGGTGGCGGATCCGAGAAGGATATAGGAAAATGGAGTGCAAATATTCTTCTCCTATTGGCCGGTGTCGTTCATGGGTTATTTGTGACGGGGGGTCCGCTTTTAGTCATATATGCCACCAAAAGGTTGAAAAACAAGGAAGAATTTAGGGCAACACTTTCAATGATATGGATTGTGCTCAATTCAATTATTGCTGCAGAAAGTGTATGGAAGGGTGATTTTACACCCCAATTTAACCACTTTTTACTATTGTCAATCCTGCCGCTCGTTATCGGGACGGTAATTGGCAGCATTTTTCACAAAAAAATGAGTCAGCATTTATTTATGACGATTTCTTATACCCTTCTGATTATCTCAGGAGCTAGTTTACTAGTTTAAATAGTTTACAGGATAACTCATTAGCAGTAGATGCTTGAAAAGATGGGAATCGGCAAGGAGCCAACATTTTGGCTCCTTATAATGTTATCAACAACTAAACTGATTCGTGAGTAAAAAGTTAAATTAAATAAATTGATGCTGTCTATTTAGAAGAATTACATAGTGGAAATAATCGGGGCGATAAATAGCCTGCAAAAATTCAACGGGCTTTCCATCCAGCGATTTGGTTACACGTTCGATATAAAGCAATGCATCCTTTTCTCCGATGTCGAGCATTTCGGATTCTTGTTTGCTTGCATTAACCGCACTAATTATCTGTGTAGCTTCATGCAGATTCATTTTTAACTCATTTTCAATAAAGCGGTATGTTAGAATGTTATCTAAATCTCCTTGTTTTTCAAGCTCAGATCCGATTTCCGGGGTAAAGAAAGAATGCTCTATGGCAATTGGTTTATCATCAGCATATCGTAGCCTTTTAAGCTCCCATCCTTGATCTATAGTTAAATTCTCTTGGATTTTTTTCGGTAAACGGGTTACTTTTCCCTTATTAAGCACTTTTCCACCGGGTTGAAAACCGGCAGCTTTTATCGTTTCGGAAAATCCCATCAATTGTCCGACCCAGTTTTCTACTTTATTGGTCTTTAGGAAAGTCCCTCTTCCTCTTTCTCGCCATAATAGACCTTCATCAACAAGTGGCTTTATAGCACTTCTTACGGTTATTCGACTGACCTTAAACCGTTTCGATATTTCTGCTTCGGTTATCATTTTCCCGTTTTCATCCACTAAATTTCCATTAAGAAGTTCATTTCGAATAATTTCCGAAAGTTGATAATGTAAGGGGATTGGGATGCTATGATCAAGTTTCGTATTTTCATGATTTGAAGACATTTTTCTTCCCATATCTCAAACTCCTAAATGGTTATCCATTTTATCTCATGGTTCTATTGTTATAACAATAGATAATGTATTTATTTTAGACAAGTGCAGCAGAAGTGTCAATGGTCTGACGAAAGAAACGTTCGTGGTCATTATTCGTACGCGGAACCTGCCAAGCAAATGCATCGTGTGAAAGCGGACGGATTCGCTTGTCTGATCGGGCTTGCATACAATGCTTCCAAAACAGCTTTGAACACCTGTACCGTTCAAACAGACGGTATAGTTTTTTTGTTAGACAGGTGCCCTGTTGTTTTATGGAGGATTTTCCCTGGTTTGTCGAATTTAATAATTCTGATCTCGTATTGCAACCGGCTTTTTGCGATTGAACGGGAGCCTAAAGAAAACGGGCTGCATCCGTACCGGTACCTCATGTACCTGTTCGAGCAATTACCGCAACCGCAGGCGCTAGAACCGTTTATGCCCTGGTCCTCATCACTGCCGGATAGCTGTCGCACACCGTAATCTTCATCCACATACTCTGGCTTCCACCTGAATGATAGGTGGGGCCTATTTTACGTTTACGAAATGCTCGCTCAAAAGGCTGGAATTTTACGGTTTTTTGCGGGCGTTGGAACAGTAGCTCCATTTAATAAGCCGACACGAGGCGACGTGTGCGGCGACAGCGGCGCATTTCCCATGATGATTTCTTTCGCATATGTCTGAACGTCGCAGAAGATGATGTGCCCTTAATGAAAAGTAACAGTTATTGGAACAACAGTAGGTGTGGTATAATGAATCTAATATGTACGACAACAGGAGGGATAAAAATGCTTCCCCAAAAAATGGATTTACAAACAGCTAGCGCAATTAAATCGATCCTTCAAAAACTCAACATAAATAATGCACGTGTTCTCATTGACCTTGATAAACAGACCGTGGAGGCGCAAGAGGACGACTACTCCGTTGATGATATTTTGGAAGTAGCCGGTGTACTATCTCCAGAACGAGGGAAAGAACTTCTTGAAGAAGTGAAAAGATCACGCGAGGAATGGAACGCATGACCAACGGTTATTTGTTGGATACGAATATTGCGATTGCAATCTTTATGAATGAAGGTAACGTTGTCGATTTTTCTACAATTACAGAATGTGAAGTGTTTGCTGGGTTAAAACCTGAGGAACAGCTTCTCGCCGAGAAGTTGTTTACAACAAAAAGATGTATAGACATTACCTCTGACATTGCCAAACTGGCCGGAACTATTCGCAGAGACCAGAAGGGCAAGGGCCGGAAGTTGAAAACTCCTGATGCTCTTATTATTGCGACAGCTCTGGCTAGTGATCTCATATTAGTATCTAGGGATGCTGATATGAGCTTTGTTCAGAGTGAATTAGAAGTACCGCTGTTAAAAATATAACTTGATTTAAGTGAAGTCGTCTCCCACTTTTATTTGGGAAGGCGGCTTTTCGTGTATTCACTGGATGCTGTAATTGAAGAGGAAATCGAAAATCCTATTTATTTTCTGGAGGAATTATGAGTAATGATTTGGAGCGACAGCTTGATCGAGCCTTAAATGATATTGAAGCTCTTAAACAAGAGAATCGTTTGCTGAGACTCCAGCTATATTCGGTATCGGCATAGACGGCCTGGACCCGCTGCCAAGAGAGGAGAAGGGAGTTGCACTCAAACAAGTTTTTAATGTGATCCGGCATGCCCTTATTCATGTTTCTCGTTGGGATGTCGAAGAGACTGCATAATTGGGGCTATTTTCTTTTGGTCAATTCGTAATGTGGAACGATATCCGTACGCGGGCGGATCAATTGGCCGAGAATAAGGTTGTGGCAAGTCTTATGGAAGGAAGGCTCAAGTGGCAGGAGCCAGCCGGCGAAATAGAGAGAAGGCTTGATGAAGATCACCCTTCAAGCCTCGCCATGCCAATTAGCGCGGATTCCTCGCAGTTATCGGCTATACGTGCTGCCGCGGGGGGACAGAGCTTTGTTCTTCATGGCCCGCCGGGAACGGGTAAGAGTCAACGGGAGGAATATTTCGATCCGCAAATTGTTTGAGCAAATTCCGAATCTGCTGCGAAGACTGACACCGTGCATGTTGATGAGCCCCATCTCGGTGGCCCAGTATCTTGATCCAAATGGGGTCAAGTTTGATCTGGTTATCTTTGACGAAGCCTCGCAGGTTCCTACGGCGCAAGCGGTAGGAGCGTTGGCACGCGGACATCAAGCAGTGATTGTAGGCGATCCTAAGCAATTGCCTCCGACCCGTTTTTTCACCAAGAGCAGCTGCCGGAACCCATTTTTATTAAAAACCTGGAAAACGTCCAAGGGGATGAACGGGATGTCATTTTATTTTCGGTTGGTTATGGGCCCGACGCTTCAGGCAAGGTAAGTCTTAATTTTGGTCCGTTGAATCGTGACGGCGGCTGGCGGCGATTGAACGCAGCCGTATCCAGAGCCAGGCATGAGATGATTGTCTTCTCGACGCTCCGTTCTCACCATCTACAGGCAAGCAGGATCAGCGCACAGGGGGTACTGGGCTTAAAAGCATTTCTGGATTATGCCGAAAAAGGAAAGCAGGTACTGCCTGCCGGTCAGGCCGCAGGATATATTCCGATCGTTTCTCATCTTCATCGCAGCTTAGCCAGCGAGCTAAAAGCTTTGGGGTACGAAACGGATCTCCACGTAGGGACATCGGGGTATCGCGTCGATATTGGCGTACTAGATCCAGAGCATCGAGGCCAATACCTAATGGGCATTCTACTCGATGGACCTATGTATGAAAATGCTGAAACTGCTCGTGATCGCGATATTTTAAGAGAACAGGTGCTCCGTCAGCTCGGTTGGAATCTGCTGAGGGTATGGAGCCCGGATTGGTGGGAGAACAGGCATAGTGTCGTTCGGCGTATGGTTGAGGCTATTGAGCATGTAAAAGACTACAAGTCACAGATTCAACCGGTAACACGATCTGCCAGCGAGGAGCTAAGCCAGCTAGAGCAGATAACTGCACCTTCCGGGAAATATGAGGGACTAGCTGAAGCAAATCCTGTTGGCATCAACCAGTCAAGTAAAGCGGCGCCCGGACCATTGTACAAGCAATGCATACTTGATCCTGTACCGTTCGGCGTAGAGCAATTTTATTTGCCGAGTTACACCGATTTAATCTTAGGCCAAATTAAAAAAGTTATCCAAGAAGAAGGACCTATTAGCCGAAGTTTATTGACTAAGCGGATTTTACAGGCTTGGGGAATTGCGCGTCTAGGCGCCAAGCTGGACCAGCGATTTTCAGATTTGTTCACCAGGCTGGGGCTCCAAACGACGGAAATGGAAGGGGTCATATACTTTTGGCCGGAAGAAATTCAACCGCATCAATACGGAATGTTTCGAATTTCAGCTGAAGAATCGCAGCGTCGCGCCGCAGAAGATATACCGCCTGAAGAAGTGGCGGCTGCCGTTAAAGCGGTATTGGATTCACAAATCAGTCTTTCTCCGGAAGAGCTGGTCAAACAAGTTGTTAAAATTTTGGGCTATGCCAGAAGCGGTACCGCATTGGAGAAAGTGGTCAAGTTTGGAATTCAGAGAGCGATTGAACTGGGCTACGTTCTAGTTGATGAGAATCAGCGCATAGTGATCAAATAGTTAGGTGATACATGACGACATCCTGGTTGGATGCCGTCCTATTTTTTATAGGGAGGTTACGGATATATATGCTGGAATTTCTCAGTCGGGATGCCGCGGCGCGAATGGCGTACGACACCCGGATGAAGGCGCATAACAATGAGTAAATCGCGGAGTTCTAGCTCCGGCTCAAAACGCGAAGAAGAGCCAATGGGGTTATTGGTATGCGTGGAATATCCCAAAGGAGGCGCGGCAAGAATGAATTATATTTGCAAAATCGAGCTCAATGAAATAACCCCGAAGATTTGGCGGGAGTTCCGTTTTCACCCGGATGTAACGTTTCATCAGCTTCATAAAAATCATTCAGGTGGTCATGGGATGGGAAAATTGTCATCTGTATGAGTTTCATGTGAATGGGCAGGAGATCAGATTGCCTGTTCCAGAGCTCGCAGCTAGAGAAGATCACGAGGTGCTCAATGCTCGGAGAGAAACCGTTCAAAAGCATGTTCACGAGGAAGGCTCCGTTTTTACATATGTCTATGATTTTGGCGATGACTGGCAGCATACGGTGACACTGGTCCGAATAGATCCTTCTACTGCTTCCGATCCTGCCCCTTTGTGCCTGAATGGAGCTCGCAGCTGCCCGCAGGAGGATGTGGGCGGCGCCTTGGGGCCATCAGCATATGCTGGAAGTTCTGAACACTCCCGATCATCCGGAGCGGGAGCAGTTTACCGGCTGGATCAGGGAGGGATACGATCCCGAATATTTTTCTTGCAATGAAGTGAATGCAGCGCTGCAAAATTGGAAGGACAAGCTCATACCCAAAGCGTTTCTTCAGCGGCCTGCCAGTCCAAAATCCGTTAAGCTCACGAAGCCCGCATTGAATAAGCATCTGAAACAATTAAGCAACGATCAGCTTATTGAGTTGGTGAAGGCTTGTTATGGCGCCAGTAAAGATATGGGGAAGTTTCTTGCAGTCAAAATTTTGGGCGACGAAGCGCTGGAGTCGATGTTTCATGAGTATCGCAAGAAGGTTGAGCAGGAGTTTTTCCCTGAGCGGGGCATTGGCAAGCTATGGCTCCAAGAAGCCGGAGCGGCGATATCTGAATTTGAGCGATTGACCGAAAGCGTCGAGCGCACGCTGGAACTAAAGCTGATCTACATTGAAATGGGTGTCTCCTATACATTAACGTATGGAGATATCGACGAACGGTTTTATTACAGCATGGCATCGATGTACGCTAATGTTATTAATATGGTCAATGATGATGAAACGGGCGAATGGTTCGATGCATACGAGGAGCGACTTGAAGCGATTGTCCTGAGTACGCGCGGCATCGGATGGGGATTCTACGACAAACTGGCCGACCTTCATGCTCAGCTACAGTGGGTATAAGGTGAGGATGCATGAGCGGGAAGAAGAGATAGAAGCGCAAAGACCGGATTAGCACAGAAGTGCTTGAACAAGACGAAAATTTTTATTTTATTGCGGGATATACGGCGGGCGGTTTTCCCTATGGACTAACGCGGGAAGAATATGAAATGGGGCAAAATGGGAATTTTCGCGGAATGAATGATAAAGGAGGACCTATGAAAGAACTAAAATTGACCAAATAGCAGTTCCGCGAGCTTGCAGAAGCTTATGATATCTATGGCGATAGCATGGAGGCCTTTCTCAAGGGTTCGATGACATTTATTTTCAGATACCGCAGCGGGAATCTCATGAAGGGTTCGAGGATATGGTTGATTTTGCAGAAACGGTTACGGATGCCCGATTACAGACAATCTTGATGGATGTACTGAACGGTGGCAAGAGGATATTCCGACGGTTCAAAGATGCGCTGGCTTCCGATAGTAATGAGATTGAGCGTATTACCGTTTTGTCGAGGAGCGGAATCGCATACGCGTTGTAGATTGGCTGGAGTCCATCGATGTGAAAGTAACGTTAGAGTGAGTTATGGCAAGCGGATTGTTTATAAGCTTCGATATTGGAAAAAGGTTGGTTACAGCACTGCGTGCTCAATGTGGGATGCCGCGGTGCTTTTTATGTAGGAGGGAGATTCACGGGCAAAGCTGGACATTAAAGGGATGGAAAAGGGCTGAAGCTCGATAATGAGCTGCTGATGCCGTATCAAGTAAAACGGATAGAGAAGGCTGCTAGATTGTGGTGCGAATGTAAAGCGAACATGAATTTCCCGGGGGATTCGCACCTGTGCGAAATCGAATGGTGTTATCGGATTACAGCGATGCTTCTATATCTTATGGCTTATTCAGTAGATTGGGTGTATGATTAAACTAAATAAACCTTTTTCGGGGTTAATATTCCTTGGAAATCGGAGTCGCACCCTGCACGGGTGCGTGGATTGAAATAAACGAAACAAATAGTTTTTACACTCTACAAACTGTCGCACCCTGCACGGGTGCGTGGATTGAAATTGGTGCTCAGACAGTCTCCTAAGCCCGTTAAATCGCGTCGCACCCTGCACGGGTGCGTGGATTGAAATACGTCCTCCGCTTTCTGTTTTTTGACTTTATTTTGTCGCACCCTGCACGGGTGCGTGGATTGAAATATCCATCAAGATATCTGCGTTGGTAACATTAAAGTCGCACCCTGCACGGGTGCGTGGATTGAAATAATCAACCCAATATTACGAAGAGCCTTCCTTGTGTCGCACCCTGCACGGGTGCGTGGATTGAAATGATGAGGGCCAGACGGCCGACTATTATATCGTCCGGGTCGCAACCTGCACGGGTGCGTGGATTGAAATAACAAGTTCAAGATGGAATTCAAGGTACGTGATGCGCGTCGCACCCTGCACGGGTGCGTGGATTGAAATTTATGCAGGGGATCGCCAAGGACCAAACGACAAGTCGCACCCTGCACGGGGTGCGTGGATTGAAATCCCCGCTGGAAGAAGTGCAGCCGGATGCATCGATTGTCGCACCCTGCACGGGTGCGTGGATTGAAATCGGCATGTACATAAAATCACCCGAAGTTTCAAACGGTCACACCCCGCACGGGTGCGTGGATTGAAATCAGCCAACCGGAACCACGTCGCCGGGGTTGAATCGGATGGCCATCCGGCTCCTTGCACAACGTTTTGGGTGGGAAGCCCCAGTCAAAAACCAACAAATAACCCGCAGGCCGTCAACCTGGGCGGGTTATTTTCGTTTTTTCAGATATGTGATCAGTGCCAGTAAGAACATGCCAAGCAGGGTCGCTTCTGCAAACAAAAGTTGCATGAGCATCACCTCCACTCATGAGTGCTGCGCGTCGATCGTAAGGAGATAGCATTTAGCATAAACATTCTGATCGAGACCTATGTCAAGATTGAGCTAATGATCCGGGGCGAGGGACGAAGGTAACGACTCGCATCGGTTCTCGTCGGGTTAACAACTGCCAATATCATGTAACTATTCAACAGGTCTCCATCGGCTACGGTGGGGACCTATTTATCTTGGGAGAACATTGTCGATTTTTAAGGTTTTTTTAAGGTGCTATCAGGTATGGTGGTAGGGGAGATTGGATTGAAGAGAAACGAAAATACCGCATTAAAGAAAGGAAAAATGTACAATTGAACGCTAAACGATTGAATCGATTACTAATGATGGCTCTGATTGTGTCGTTTTTTGTCGGTACGGGGTGGTTCCCGCAAGCCGCGCAGGCGGAGGAGACAGCATACTCCTTCAGCAGCCCTTATGGCGCAACCGTCGATGAAGACGGAGTTTTATATGTTACGGATATAGGGAAACATGCTGTATTCATGCTGGATTCGAGCGGAAACCTGATTAGGACGCTCGGGACGCCAGGAACATTCGGAGACACTAATTCGTATCTTAATTATCCAATGGGCGTTGCTGTCAGGAAGGACACTGAAGGGCAGAAGCAAATTTATGTCTTGGATTCCGGCAATAAGAGAATCCAAATTTTTGATGGGGCTGGCTCGTATCTGAAAACTTGGACATTCCCGGGTAACGATGGCGGTTTGGAAGACATTAAGTTCGGGAATGAAAAGATTTATGTGCTTTCTCAAAATTATTCTATTTATATTTTCAACCTCACAAGCGGAACAGCTGAAGTCAGGTATATTGGTAGCCTTATTAATGGTAGTAAGTATCGCTCGACCGGAATGGATATCGGGAGCGATGGAAACTTGTATGTTACTGTAGCAAGATTTTATTCTGTGGATAACTACAAGATCGATATTTTGAATAGTAATGCTGACCGCGAGATTGGCACTCTCGATATCGAGGGTGGGGGTCCGAGTCGAATGACAATCGATGATACGGGTAATCTGTATGTGACGGACAGGTCGGATTATACGGTGAAAATATACAGCAGCGACGGTACGCTTCTACGGATGCTAGGGACACCTGGAACGTCGGGAACTGCCGACAATGCTTTCAGGTTTCCAGTAGCTACGGCGGTTGATCAGGGAGGAAAGATATATGTGACGGATTCGTCGGGACAGAAGGTGAAGGTTTTTGCTGCTGATGGTACTTACATTACCTCTTATCCTCCTGTTATTCGTCCTCAGACTCCAGCGGTGCTGAATGTAACTTCCTTGCCGGGTACGGCTACGGGTACGACGACGGTAACGGTAACATCCCCACTGGGAACGGGTAACCATTGGGCCGTGAAAGTATCGTCTGCCAGCATTGTTACGCCGAACGTTGGGGACGCGGCGCCAACAGGAACGGGCGTCACGAATCCGTTCACATCGGGGTCGGATATTAGCGGAGTGGATGCAACGACGAACAAGTACGTCGGTGTGTATGAGCTGGATTCGAACAATAAGATCGTAAGCTTCAAACTGATCACATTGACTGAAAATGAAATCAAACAAGCTCCAGTGGCCGCACCGGTATTGGATACGGTAGCAGGTCCGGGCAGCGCAGTCGGCACGACCAAAGTGACGATAAATTCGCCTACCGGCGGCAACACGTACATGATCCGCGTCTCTAACAGCTCAATCTCCACGCCGAATGTTGGAGACGCAGCGCCAACAGGAACGGGCGTCACGAATCCGTTCACGTCGGGGTCGGATATTAGCGGAGTGGATGCAACGATAAACAAGTACGTCGGTGTGTATGAGCTGGGTTCGAACAATAAGATCGTAAGCTTCAAACTGATCACATTGACTGAAAATGAAATCAAACAAGCTCCAGTGGCCGCGCCGGTATTGGATACGGTAGCAGGTCCCGGCAGCGCAGTCGGCACGACCAAAGTGACGATAAATTCGCCTACCGGCGGCAACACGTACATGATCCGCGTCTCTAACAGCTCAATCTCCACGCCGAATGTTGGAGACGCAGCGCCAACAGGAACGGGCGTCACGAATCCGTTCACGTCGGGGTCGGATATTAGCGGAGTGGATGCAACGATAAACAAGTACGTCGGTGTGTATGAGCTGGATTCGAACAATAAGATCGTAAGCTTCAAACTGATCACATTGACTGAAAATGAAATCAAGCAAGCAGATACTCCGGTAGCAGCGCCGGTATTGGATACGGTAGCAGGTCCGGGCAGCGCAGTTGGTACGACCAAGGTGACGGTTGGTTCGCCTACCGATGGCAACACGTACATGATCCGCGTCTCAAACAACTCGATCGCCACACCGAACGTTGGGGACGCAGCGCCGACAGGGACAGGCGTCACGAATCCATTCACATCAGGCTCGGATATTAGCGGAGTGGATGCAACGACAAACAAGTACGTCGGTGTGTATGAGCTGGACTCGAACCAAAAGATCGTAAGCTTTAAGCAGATCACATTGACTGAAAATGAAATCAAACAAGCGGATTCTCCGGTTACAGCACCGGTATTAGACGTTGTAGCAGGTCCCGGCAGCGCAGTCGGCACCACCAAAGTGACGGTGAATACGCCTACCGATGGCAACACGTACATGATCCGCGTCTCAAGCAGCTCGATCGCCACGCCGAATGTTGGAGATGCAGCGCCGACAGGGACAGGCGTCACGAATCCGTTCACATCGGGCTCGGATATTAGTGGAGTGGACGCAACGACGAACAAGTACGTCGGCGTGTATGAATTGGACTCAGACCAAAAGATCGTAAGCTTTAAGCAGATCACATTGACTGAAAATGAAATCAAGCAAGCTCCGGTTGCCGTGCCTGTATTGGATACGGTAGCAGGTCCCGGCAGCGCAGTCGGCACGACCAAGTTGACGATAAATTCGCCTACCGGCGGCAACACGTACATGATCCGCGTCTCAAGCAGCTCGATCGCCACGCCAAACGTCGGTGACGCGGCGCCAACAGGAACGGGCGTCACGAATCCGTTCACATCGGGGTCGGATATTAGCGGAGTGGATGCAACGACGAACAAGTACGTCGGTGTGTATGAATTGGACTCAGATAATAAGATCGTAAGCTTCAAGCAGATCACATTAACTGGAAATGAAATCAAACAAGCGGATACTCCGGTTACAGCGCCGGTATTGGATACGGTAGCAGGTCCCGGCAGCACATTTGGCACGACCAAGGTGACGGTGAGTTCGCCTACCGATGGCAACACGTACATGATCTACGTCTCTAGCAGCCCGATCTCTACGCCGAACGTCGGTGACGCGGCGCCAACAGGAACGGGCGTCACGAATCCGTTCACATCGGGGGCGGATATTAGCGGAGTGGATGCAACGACGAACAAGTACGTCGGTGTATATGAATTGGACTCGGATAATAAGATCGTAAGCTTCAAGCAGATTACATTGACTGAAAATGAAATCACAAAAAAGGTTGTGCGTTCATCGCGAGGGACTACGTCTAGCAGCGTTTCTAGCGTTCCGGTAGACCTGCATATCAATGATGTAGATAACAACTCACTCATTCAACTGAATAGCAAGCTCGGTTCTTCCATCAAGCTTGAAGGCGAACTGTTGACTGCCGACGGCAAGACAATTTCCGGTTCCAGCATTACATTCGATCAAGATGGCAAAATCACGATGACCCCAGTTGCGCCTGGTGAGTACAAAGCCGTGTTAAACACCGTTGCGCCCGATGGTCAGAAGCTTGTCGGAAATACCGTTACGATCACCGTTGACGCAAACGGAAACGCCAGCATGAAGTCCGATCTGATCGACCCTTTCGGTATCGCATCGGATTCGATGACCGGCAAGCCGATTGACGGTATGCGTACGGTCTTGTACTGGGCGGATACCGAATTGAATAGAAGCAAAGGAAGAACGCCGGGCACGGTCGTTGATTTGCCGCTGCTGCCTGATATGTTGCCAAACCAGAACAACAACCCGCAGATAACGAAGGATGGCGGTCAATACGGCTGGATGGTATATGCGGATGGCGATTATTATTTCACTGCCGAAAAGGACGGCTATGTAACGTACGATAGTCGCAACGACAAACGGAACGAGCTTCATGGCGATACGAGTTACGTTCGCGACGGCATCATACATGTTGGTCAATCCATCGTACGCGTAGATTTCGGTGCAGACACAGCAGTCGTAGAAACAAGACTTCACACACCTTACTTGGAAGGATATCCTGATAAGCAGTTTAAACCCGAGCTGTCGATAACCCGGGCCGAGATAGCCGCCATTATCACACGAATATTGCCGCAAGGAGAAGTGTCAGCAGACATCATACCTTACTCCGATGTGACCGACAAGCATTGGGCCAACAAAGAAATTGCCTATGTTCGCCAGCTTGGCATCATGAACGGAACATCGGGAAATCGGTTCAATCCTGACGAGGCACTAACCCGTGCAGAGTTCGCCCAAATCTTAACCAAACTAAATCCACCTCTTACCGCAAAGGGTATCGTTTACACGGATACCGGCCAACATTGGGCGGAAGATGCCATCGATCGGGTAACCCGCTCTGGACTCATGCAAGGTTACGAAGATGGAACCTTTAAACCGGATGCATCGGTGACACGGGCTGAAGCGGTAACGACCATTAATAGATATTTGGGACGCAAGCCACAGAACGCGGATACGTCGAAATGGCCTGATGTGCCCCAAGATTATTGGGCAGCGTCCGACATCGCGGAAGCAACGCTGTCCCATCATTACTCACCGTTGTCTAACGGTTGGGAAAGATGGGAACCTGAACAGGGAAATGCTAATTGAATTGTATAGCTTGAAAATAAAGCAACGCGGGTCCTGCACCTGCGTTGCTTTATTTTGCAAATTACGGTTAGAATTTATAATAAGGGCCAAGAAACGGGCGAATGGTTCAATGCATACGAGCAGCGATTTGAAGCGATTGTCTCGAACATGCGCGGCGTCGGTTGGAGATTCCGCGATAATCTGGACGATCTTCATGCCCGGTTACAGTGGAAGTAGGGTGAGGATGCATGAGCGGCAAGAAGAAAAAGAAGCGTAAAGACCAAATTAGCTCAGAGGCGCTTGAACAAGATGAAAATTTTTATTTTATTGCGGGATATACGGCTGGTGGTTTTCCCTATGGAATAACGTGGGGAGAATATGAAATGGATAAAAACGGAAAATCCCACGGAATGAATGATAAAGGGGAGCCTATGAAAGAGCTACAATTGACCAAACAGCAGTTTAAGGAACTTGTAGATGCTTATGATATCTATGGCGATGACTTTGAGGTCTTCCTCAATATTGAAACAGGCGATGTTGTCACATTACGGGCATTTGACTTGGATGAAGAAGACGAAGAATTAAGCGAGATCATCGAGGAAGGGCTCAATGAAATTTATTTTCAGATACCGCAGCGGGAATCTCGTGAAGGGTACGCGGACATGGTTGATTTTGCAGAAATGGTTATGGATACTCGATTACGAACAACCCTGATAAATATACTGAACGGCGGCAAGAAGGTATTCCGACGGTTCAAAGATGCGCTAGCTTCCGATAGTAACGAGATCGAGCGATATTACCGTTTTGTTGAAGAGCGGAATCGGATACGCGTTGTAGATTGGCTGGAGTCCATCGATGTGAACGTAACGTTAGAGTGAGTTATGGCAAGCGGCTGGCTTGTCGATAGCTTTGAAATGGGAAAAAGGTTGGTGCGAATGTGAAGCGAACATGAATTTCCCGGGAGATTCGCACCTGTGCGAAATCGAATGGTGTTATCGGATTATAGCGCTGCTTTTATATCTTATGGCTTATTTAATAAATTGGGTGTATTATTAGAACAAATAAACCTTTTTCAGGGCTATTATTCCTTGAAAATCGGAGTCGCACCCCGCACGGGTGCGTGGATTGAAATAATCCGAAGATGACGGGGAAGAAGAAAAATTTAGTCGCACCCCGCACGGGTGCGTGGATTGAAATAAAGTAAACCCCTCCCTAAAAAATTTATATGGCCGTCGCACCCCGCACGGGTGCGTGGATTGAAATGACGCGGATGTTTTTGAGGAAATCACTGGAGTTAAGTCGCACCCCGCACGGGTGCGTGGATTGAAATTCGTGAGATCAGACCGTCTCGTAAGCAAAGAAGTCGTCGCACCCCGCACGGGTGCGTGGATTGAAATATCGGATCGATCGTCTCCCCGCACATCTCGCCCTGGTCGCACCCCGCACGGGTGCGTGGATTGAAATATTTCTTCGATAGGTTTCCCAAAGGGTAACTATCAGTCGCACCCCGCACGGGTGCGTGGATTGAAATCCCACATAGCCTCCGCCACACGCACGTATCACTAGTCGCACCCCGCACGGGTGCGTGGATTGAAATAGCGATACTCCCGAGTAATCCGAACCCCGGAAAGTCGCACCCCGCACGGGTGCGTGGATTGAAATTCCTCCTACATAATCGCCTCAAATTGCGCACGCGTCATCGTCGCACCCCGCACGGGTGCGTGGATTGAAATGGCTTTTTGACAACGTGGGCAGCACGATACCAAAGTCGCACCCCGCACGGGTGCGTGGATTGAAATTTGCTGCTTCCGTAACAATTCGAAGGGAGATGATGGTCGCACCCCGCACGGGTGCGTGGATTGAAATATTTGGGATGAACGGGACGTGGTCGATTTCGACAGTCGCACCCCGCACGGGTGCGTGGATTGAAATGCAATACCATACGGAGACAGCCGACCGGGTACGGGGGTCGCACCCCGCACGGGTGCGTGGATTGAAATGGGCATCGCTATAATCGGCCCCGATGCGGATCATGTCGCACCCCGCACGGGTGCGTGGATTGAAATGTTAAATCTCGCACCGAACGATGTGCGCTCCCAGTCGCACCCCGCACGGGTGCGTGGATTGAAATCAGAGGATGCAATTAAGGGCGACAGCGCCTTGTGTCGCACCCCGCACGGGTGCGTGGATTGAAATCAAGACCAAACATTGATCTTCCTCTCCTCCATCGTCGCACCCCGCACGGGTGCGTGGATTGAAATTCGATCTCAACGGAGGGGATAAAATCGATCCGGTCGTCGCACCCCGCACGGGTGCGTGGATTGAAATTCACATACCAGGTCGGGTCAACCAACTCCCCAGACCGTCGCACCCCGCACGGGTGCGTGGATTGAAATTTTTACCTACTCGCACTATAAGTTTTGCGGATTTTGTCGCACCCCGCACGGGTGCGTGGATTGAAATTGCTCCCCTTTTCCCAGTCCAATGAGGTCTAGCGTCGCACCCCGCACGGGTGCGTGGATTGAAATGCTTTCTCAGGCGTAACCTCTATCGGCCAAAAACGGTCGCACCCCGCACGGGTGCGTGGATTGAAATAGCGGCGTTACGGCTGCAAGCGTGACGATTACCGTCGCACCCCGCACGGGTGCGTGGATTGAAATAGCTCGTACTCTTTGAATGAATGGGCGTACACGTCGCACCCCGCACGGGTGCGTGGATTGAAATAGGGACCGTACCGCGGATATGACGAAACAGTAAGCGTCGCACCCCGCACGGGTGCGTGGATTGAAATTTCAGCGCTTGACGAGGGTCGAAACCAAACTTGATGTCGCACCCCGCACGGGTGCGTGGATTGAAATCGTTATGCGCTGGTCGAGTCCGACACGATGGACCTGTCGCACCCCGCACGGGTGCGTGGATTGAAATCTCGTCGTACGCTGCCACCTCATACCCGTCCTTAGTCGCACCCCGCACGGGTGCGTGGATTGAAATAAGTCAAGACACTCGAAAAGTTGGGCATCCTCCCGGAGTCGCACCCCGCACGGGTGCGTGGATTGAAATCGAATTACTATACCGCATCGGGAATCAAAAATAATACGTCGCACCCCGCACGGGTGCGTGGATTGAAATAACTACTATGATTTTGATCCTAACAATCGCGTCGCCGAGTCGCACCCCGCACGGGTGCGTGGATTGAAATGGGTACCGGGCTTTTACGCGTGCTTGGCCCGGTAGGTAGTCGCACCCCGCACGGGTGCGTGGATTGAAATTTCATACGTATCAATTTTTTTTGGAACAAATGCGAATGTCGCACCCCGCACGGGTGCGTGAATTGAAATGAGCAGGATCGCGGCGCGCAGCTGGTACTCGCTGAGTCGCACCCCGCACGGGTGCGTGGATTGAAATTTCCCGCCGTATGCGTAAGCACCTGGCGAGCGTGTCGTACCCCGTACGGGTGCGTGGATTGAAATAGCGCTGGAGTTATTGGGGATACCGGAACTAGTGTAGTCGCATCCCAAGTTCTGGCTGAAAGGGCAGTATGTAGACATTCCCTTCATTTCGACCCTTTAACTTATCCTTACGATCAACTTTATCGGACACTAGGCATTCCTGAAGAGAAGGACTGGCGCTCTTGTTCGTTATTTCGGTCATAACGCAGATGGTTTAATTTACGAATGACAGGCATCATCTGTTCTACCGCGATATCCCGTTTGACCCGGACGTTTCGAATTTGTTGTCCATCCTCACCATGTAAGGACCGCTCTATTCGACTGAACTGAGCGATTTCCATACCCAACTCCAATCTTCATAGAATAACGGATAACCTTTTTATTGTTTTCGAGCCGCGCGGGGCTAACAACCGTGCGGTTTTTGTCATTTTGGGGCAAGAGGGGGCTGCGAGCAGTGTGCAAGCGGAAATTGTGTCAGGTCGAAGGCTCACAAGCATACGTTACCATAGCCAAGGTTATCGTATTAATTTTTGGCGGCTCCTTATGAATTCCACACTATTAAAGCCATAGACGAGTATTTTCGCCAAATTTCCCGGCACGACGATCTCAAATGGTTAATGGAACTGCTTCCCGGATATGCTGCATCGAAATGGGGAATATTTCAATATCACTTTAAACAAAACAGTGACTTTTGGATTATATTTGTTAATATTTTACTGGTCGTATAGTCCTACTTTAGATTAAAATAAGAAAAAAATGTAATATTTGGAGTAGTAGGAGGTATTAGTTTGAAGACGTGTAAGAAATGCGGAAATGAAGTGCTCGGAGATGATATTGTATTTTGCAGCAAGTGCGGAACGAAAATTTTAACTCATAAAGCTACAAGTCCGGTAAAGAGGAAGAAATTCGTTATTCTCAGCAGTGTTGGTATGGGCGTTCTCATTGTAATAGGGGTGACCTTGCTACTACTGAATACTCCTTCTGCTAAATTCAAAAATGCAGTTTTAGCGAATCAATATTCGGATGCTATTACCGTCTATAATCAAAAAATCAAGGGGAATTCGGAAAAGGAAAAGGAAGCAGAAAGCTTTATCCAAGAGGAATTGAATACAATCAATCAGGATTTCAAGACCAATAAAATCGATTATCAGAAAGCTACCACTGCATTAGACACCATCAAAAAATTAGAATTGCTTAAAGCGGACGTAGAAGCGGCAGTGAATAATATCAATAAACTTAATGATTCAAGAACTTCTTTTAAAAAAGGTCAGGAATTCATTGCTAATAAAAATCTAAAAGATGGAATAAGCGAGCTGAAAAAAGTAGTTACAGACGATGAGAATTATGCCAAGGCGCAAGAATTGATCTCTACCAATACACTTGAATATAAAGCCGCCTCCTTACAAGAAGCTGAGCAGTTATCCAGCAATACTGATTATGAAAAAGCAATCGGCATTTTAAGTGATACATTGGTTCTCTTGCCCAATGATTCGGATATTTCCGCCAAAAAAGCCAGTTATGAAAAATTGAATGAAGAAAAGAAAGCAATGGAACGAAAGAAGAAAATGGAAGAAACGAAAGCGAGTCAAGAAGTGGTTGTTGAAAAAGCAGGTATTATTGTTCAAGATAGCAGATATAAAGCATTGTATCCTGATATACTTCAAGTCATTGTCCGTAACAATTCCGATAAGACAGTAAAGAACATGAAGGTTTCATTTTTAGGTTATGATACAAACGGGTTACCAATTAAGATTAAATCGCAATTCAGTTTTACGGATGCCCCCTTTGAGTATGTTGGTAATGCTGAAAATGTTAATATTGTTTCCAAAGCGACTTTTGGAGAAGACAAAGGCTGGAGACTCGATGAATCTCATGGGATTAAAACGGTAATTTCATGTGTAAAAGAAGTGGAGTATTATGATGGTACTAAGTGGACAAATCCCTATTACGAATATTGGGTGGATGAATACAAAGAAAAACCTCTGCATTGAACGATCAACGGTTAGTGGGTTGTACTTGGTTAACACTATCTAAAAAAGAAGGATACCCGATTAACGAGTATCCTGTTTGCATCTGGTATTACATTATCTATAGTTTGGCCATGATGATAAAGCGTTCCGAGTTGGTTCTAATCCCTTTTTCCGTTTGATTCTCCTTAATAAATTGTCGGAGTATCTGGAAATCGATCTCAGTCCGTCCAAAGTCGGGAATAATGGGAGTGTGTTTTAGTAAAAAAATCAGATCTTCAGCTGTTTGGTAATATTCGATAACATTAAACTCAAATGACCGAATGTCGCTAAAGCCCGCTTCGCTTAGTTCAGTCATATATTGATGCTTTAATGTACCTGCCTTTGTTCCAAAAGCCTGTCCTCTTCCAAACGCTTCTTTTATATTCGATTTATCGTTTTCGCTTACTTGCTGAGTGAGGAATGAACCATCCTTCATTAATACTTTTGCGACTTCTTTAGCATAGAATTCCGAATTTCTGCACGAGACAACATTAAAAAAGTTATCAGGAAAATCCAAATTCTCAGCATTCATCTTTAGAAAGCGTACATTAGGTAAGCCTGATATAGCCCAATTTTTAGTTGCAGTTTCAATCATTCCCGTGGACTGGTCAATCCCAATCAGGAGTAGTGCAGAATCAGCGATCGATAAAATCGCTTCCCCGCCGCCAGTGCCAATGTCAAGCAATATATCCGATTTCTTGCAAACGCTCGTTACTTCACGATACAAATCCCATTTGGTCCCTTCAGAAACGCATTTCACATTGCTGAAATCCCAACCGTTTACTTTTCCGACTTTATTATAAAACTCTTTATATTCTAATGGATTCAATGTTATTCCACCTTCCAATGAGGATGAGAAGCAGACCGATATCATTCGATGTTCTTAGCTTCATGAAACCAAAAGGGCAGACTGCCCCCTTAGCGGCTGGTACGCGTTTTTTCCAGCCCGAAGACTAAATATCTCGAACGATACGGAAAGACATCCATTTCACCTCATTTGAAAGATTGTTTTAATTATATTCCGAAGAGGAGGGGCAATCAATAAGCAAAAACATTTTATGAATATGTTTCACTGAGCGTAGTGGATGGAAGAATTTTCTTGAATGGTTACTCAAAGTCAGCCCCTTCTATTGGAACATTCATTTACTTTAACGCGGAAGAGGATTGTAATGTTTATGGTTTGGCCGCGGGAATGCCGCAGTATCGTGGAGGATTTTTCCTGCTTTTCATTGTGGAAAATACATGCGCCGCGAAGCTGGACGCGAAAGCGAATGGGACTTGTAAGGCTGCTGACTCAGCCGCTAGATCGTGGTGCGAATGTGAAGCGAACATGAATTTCCCGGGGGATTCGCACCTGTGCGAAATCGAATGGTGCTATCGGATTATAACGATGCTTCTATATCTTATGGCTTATTCAGTAGATTGGGTGTATGATTAAACCAAATAAACCTTTTTCAGGGTTAATAATCCTTGAAAATCGGAGTCGCACCCTGCACGGGTGCGTGGATTGAAATGGTGAATCGGGTTAATAATGCGGATCAGAGCTTGCAAGTCGCACCCTGCACGGGTGCGTGGATTGAAATGTATGACGTTGTAACAATCGGTACCGAATTAATCCGTCGCACCCTGCACGGGTGCGTGGATTGAAATAAGGACAGGGTGATAGCGTCGTTCGGTATGGAATTGTCGCACCCTGCACGGGTGCGTGGATTGAAATTACATCCCCGAGCCGATCGGGGCTATTTTATTGCCGTCGCACCCTGCACGGGTGCGTGGATTGAAATGGTCAGCAGCGGATCGTAGCCGGTCATGTTGAGAAACGTCGCACCCTGCACGGGTGCGTGGATTGAAATTTCAAAGATGAAAGGGACACCTGTTATTGGATCTGTCGCACCCTGTACGGGTGCGTGGATTGAAATTCTATGACTAGTACTGAGTTAGGCAGATTATCTAAAGTCGCACCCTGCACGGGTGCGTGGATTGAAATGTGCCAATCAATAACGCCTCCGAGGATGTCCACAAAGTCGCACCCTGCACGGGTGCGTGGATTGAAATGCTCATACGCATTGAAAATATTTCCGAATGAAAGTCGCACCCTGCACGGGTGCGTGGATTGAAATACCTTTACAAGTGGCTAACGCTTTTAGTTGTTAAGGTCGCACCCTGCACGGGTGCGTGGATTGAAATTGCGGACTGGATGGAGTAACGATTATGCAAGCCGTCGCACCCCGCACGGATGCGCGGATTTAAATGGCGCCACTTTTTAATCTGAGCGTAACGTTAGACTGAGTTATGACAAGTATCATTGGACGAAGGACGCGGAGTTATTCTATAAAAATGAATTTAGCCGTGCTTTACCAATTTTGGAGAGAGACAAGGGAGGAAGAATCCTCGTCGGCTCCAGAGGAACTAGCCATTATAGCAAACCGCATATGGCAAAAGATATTTAACTCATTATTATTTGAAAATAATCCCCTCTACGGGTAACATCAACTTCGCCGTGGGAGGGGTTTTTTTATGTGCATTTCTTTTTCGTCCACTATAAATGTAAATATACGTAAAAAAGTCTGGGCCGTTCATCTCTCCAATCCGCACTTTCGCGGGAGATTTCTTGGTATATTTTACATTAACGTTATAAAGTAATAAGATTCTTGTTGGCTTCTTGACTTTGGCCCATTTGTGATATAGTAAATAGTAAATTGAAGACAGCATGAGAAGCGAAAGAGGTGGCTGTAGTGCGATATTTTCGAAACAGCATCAGGCGCAAGCTGGTCGTGTTACTGCTGGCGTCGACGATTGTGCCCATTGTGTTTTCCATTGTAGTCTCATACAGCTATACGAAAAACTCCCTCAAGCAGCAGGCAATAGAGCAAAATACGCGGCTGATCAACGAAACGAGAACCAATGTGCTGAATTACTTGGGGCTTGTTTCCAATTCCTCGTTATCCATTTATTCGACGGTTTCATTGGACAGTCTGCTGACGAGCGGGTTCACCGATTATCAGAACGATTCCTACCTTTTTACGATCATGCAAATCGTGTCCCGCTCTGTCAGTGATATTTACCAAGTGTACTTAAGCGTGAATGAAACGCAGCGCGCTTACTTGCTCCACCAAAACAATTTCAATCAGGGGGCCGTCCGATACCAGCCCGATCTGCCGGAAAATATGAAACCGTATACGTTATACACGGAATCTACCCACTTAAGCCACAATTATGGCATCGCCCAGTCGCTGCCGGTTACCCCGGAGCTGGTATTTACGATCCATCGCCCGATATTCCGTGTGCCCAGCAATGAACGGCTCGGGTTACTATCCATCGACATTCGGCTTGATGCGCTAAGCAAATTGTGTTCGCAGTTGTTTGATGCGGACCAACACGATTTGTATATTCTGGACGATTCGGGAAAAGTCGTTTATGCGGCGGATACCGCGGAAATCGGGAACATGCCTCAGGTGGACTGGATGAAGCGGATTGTCGGCAGCGAAGGCGACTCCGGGTACCTCGAATGGAACCAATCCGAGTTTTCCGGAATTATGGTATACAGCAAGATCAAGACTCCTTATTTGCATTGGACGATTGTGAAGCGTATCCCCGACTTTCGGCTGTACAAATACGCGCGCGATTTGACATGGATTAATATGATCGTGGCAACGTGCTTTCTGCTGGTCGCCATAGCCGCGACCCTGATCGTATCTTTGCAGCTGACCAAACCGCTCAAGCAGCTGATCTCTCATATTAGCAAAATTCAGGCAGGGCAGCTGGACGCTATGATGCCGATCGAACGTTCGGACGAGATTGGAATCGTGGCCAGACGGTTTCAGACGATGATGGATACGATCAACGATTTGTATTTGCGGGAATATCGGCTGAACCTGGCTAATAAAACGAATCAGCTAAACATGCTGCAGGCGCAGATCAACCCGCATTTTATCAACAACGCTTTGCAGTCGATCGGCCATTCCGCTCTGGAAAGCAATGCGCCTAAGGTGTATATGCTGGTTTCTTCGCTGGGGCAGATGATGCATTACAGCATGAACACGCAAGAAACGGTCGTACCGTTGTCAAGGGAACTGGAGCACGTCAAATATTACTGCGCATTGCAGATGCAAAGATTCGAAGACAAACTTCAGGTCTGCTTTGACATCCCCAAGGAGACGTTCAACATTTCCGTGCCGAAAATGATTGTGCAGCCCCTTGTCGAGAACTATTTCAAACATGGGTTCGACGGTCAAACCGAAGGGGGCGGCATGCTGAAGGTGGGAGCTCGGTTGGAGGAGAATTCGCTGATCTTGTGGGTGGAAGACAACGGGATCGGTGTATCGGATGCGCGTTTGGACGAGCTGCGCAAGCATTTGTTCCGTGTGGACCCGGGTGAAGAACGATGGGGGGACAGCATTGGACTGATCAACGTGCTGGAACGCCTCAGGTTGTATTACGGCGACCAAAGCATGATGGAGCTATCGGGAATCGAACCGCACGGTTTTAAAGTGCGATTGACCATACCTTTACAAGAAACGGGCGAGGGGGGACTATCATGAAAGTGCTTATTGTAGACGATGAAACGCATGTGCGCAGCACGATTCGTATGCTGGCCGATTGGAATGCTTTGCAGGTAGACGACATTCTGGAGGCGGATAACGGCGCGGAAGCGGTTCGCCTTATTATGGCGGAGCAGCCGCAGGTCGTACTTACGGATATTATGATGCCGCTTCGAAACGGGCTTGAACTGATGGAATGGATGGATTCTCACGCGCCGACGTGCAAAAAAATAGTGATCAGCGGATACAGCGATTTCGAATATGTGCGGCAGACGATGAAGTATGGCGGTACGGATTATTTGCTGAAGCCGATTGTGCCAAGCCAATTGCAGGAGGCTATGCAGAGGGCGGTTGACGCCTGGCGGGAAGAAGAACGCAAACGCCGTCAAGACCATACGTACAGCCAGGAGGCTGAGGCGCTCAAAGATCTGCGTCGCGACAAGCTGCTGTCCAATCTGATGGTGGAGCCGGGAGGATATGCGGGCGACGTTGCAGCGCTCCCGGAGCTATATCCGGCGCTTCGCCGTGCAAGCGCTTGCCGTGCCGCCGTGCTACGGTTCGAATTCATGGAACGCAACATTCGCGAACGGTACGGCTCAGATAAAGGCGCGCTTGTATTTGCGTTAATCGGCATCTGCAACGATACGCTGCATGCCGCCCGAATGGGTACCGCCTTCCGGAATTTGAACAGCAAACATGAGATCGGCATGCTGCTGTGGGGAAGTCTGGAGCAAACCGAAGCGGTCGTCTCCGGCATAAGCCGGGAAATCGCCCGCCGTCTGCAGACGTGCTTCGACATTGGCATCGGGCTGGCGCTGCCGTTTCCTAACGGCCTCCAGGAAGCGTATTCACAGGCGCGGAAGGCACTTCTTCAGCGCAATTTGCTGGACCGCCGGACAAGGCTCCATACATTTCGCAGAGAAGCGGAGATGCGGCTTGGAACGCTGCGTTTCGGCGAATTTGAGGAAAAAATCAGCCTGGCGTTAAAGAGCGGAAGAAGCGGGCAGCTGGCCGGCGCGCTGCAGGAATGGTTCAACGAGCTGAACCGAATGGAGACGATCTCCTTGCAGCAGTTGGAATTGTGGCAGGATGAATTCAACGTGTTAATGGTCCGCTGGACCGAAGCGTTTTTCCAGGAAGGCGAGTCCGGGCCGGAGCTGCCGCCGGAATCGATTCAATTCCGCTCGATTCCGATTGACGATGAGGGAACGTTCTCGCTGGTGTTGTTCCAGGAGCGGGTTTCCAACCATTTGCACGCGCTGCTGGAAACGTTCCTGATCATGAAAGCGCAAAGCGGGCATACGATGCATGATATTGCCAAGTATATCCAGGCCAATTACCAGAAAAATATTACGCTGCAGGATATCTCCGCGCAGTTTCATTTAAACCGGGAGTACATTTCCCGTAAATTCAAGATGGAGCTAAAGGAAAATGTCATTGATTACTTGAACCGAGTTCGGATTGATAAGGCCAAGATGCTGCTGCTCAACCCGCATGTCAAAATCGCCGAGGCGGCCCGGCAAGTCGGGTATCAGGATGAAAAATATTTCAGCAGGGTATTCAAAAAATGGGAGGGCCTGTCGCCAAAGGAATTCAGATCCCGACTGGAATAAGCTTGGTCCGCCTGCTCCGCACCAAGCCGAAGCAAAATTGTCCACCAATCTCAACAATTTTCTGTGTGGGAATAGCTCTTTAACGCCGCTATAATCGCACTATAACTTCATTGTGGAGAAAGGAGTGGCTTCAACGTGCGGAAATGGTTACTGACCAACTGGATGCAGGAAATCATTTTTTTGGGCCCGGCTGTGCTTGTGTATATGCTGATTATCGCCTTGCCGTTTGTGCTGAATGTGTATTATTCATTTACGAGCTGGAACGGCGTTTCGGGAAACATAAGCTGGGTAGGGCTGGATAATTTCATTTATGTGCTGAAGAAGGACGCCAATTTTGGACACGCTTTCTGGTTTACGGCCCGCTTTACTGTAGCGGTTGTCGCGCTGACCAATCTTGTCGGTTTTCTGCTTGCTTATGCGCTGACCCATGCTTTCAAAACCCGCAAGCTGTTGCGGACGGTTTTTTTCGTACCCAATGTGCTGGGGGGCTTGCTGCTCGGATTTATTTGGCAGTTCATCTTTGTGCAAGGCTTTGCCGCCATCGGCCGAATGACGCATAGCGCCTTTTTCGAATTGCCTTGGCTTGGCACGGAGAATACGGCATTCTGGGCGCTTGTCATCGTATTTTTGTGGCATGGAGCCGGATATGTGATGGTCATCTATATTGCCGGGCTGACCAATGTGCCTAAAGATATGATCGAAGCGGCGACCATCGACGGCGCGAATCGCTTGCAGGTGCTAAGAAGCATTATTTTGCCTCTAATTATGCCGATTACGACAGTATGTTTGTTCCTGACGATTTCATGGGCGTTTAAAATGTTCGACATTAATTTTTCGCTGACCAAAGGCGGCCCGTTTAATTCGACGGAGTCGGTAGCGATGAATATTTACAACGAAGCTTTCGTTAACAACAACTATGGCTTGGGTACGGCCAAGGCGCTCCTCTTTTTTGTGGCGGTGGCGGTAATTACCGCTTTGCAGGTGTCGATCACGAAGCGCAAGGAGGTCGATCTCTAATGAACTCGGAGACATATTCCTGGCGGATGGCGCTGGTCGAGCTGCTGCTGATTGCGGTCGCTTTGTTGTTTCTCGCTCCCTTTTATTTTGTTCTGGTGAACTCGCTTAAAGACTTTGCCGAGCTGCTGGTCAATGCGGCCAGTTGGCCGAAATCATGGAAATGGGACAATTTCACCCATGCCTGGAAAGTGCTGCGCTTCGCTACGACGCTGAAAAATTCCCTGCTCATTACTGTTTTCGGGAATATTGGGATAGTGCTGATGGCGGCGATGGCTTCTTACCGGCTCGTACGCAAGTCAGGTAAAATCCATCTTGTGCTTATGGGCATGTTTATGATGGCGATGGTCATCCCCTTTCAGGCGATCATGATTCCGCTGGTCAAGGTAGCTTCGTGGCTGCACCTGGTTAACAGCATTCCTGGAATCGTGATTTGTTATTGCGGCTTGGGCGTATCGTTTTCCATCTTTTTGTTCCAGGGCTTTGTCCGTTCCATTCCGCTGGAGATTGAGGAATCGGCCACTGTGGACGGTTGTTCGCCATATGGCGTATTTTGGCGCATCGTCTTTCCGCTGCTGAAGCCGATGACGGTAACCATTGTGCTGCTGAACAGCTTGTGGATGTGGAACGACTTTTTGCTGGCGCTGATTATGCTTCAGAACAAACAGCTGCATACGATTCAAATTGCTATCAACTCGTTATTCGGCGAGTACACGAATCAATGGGATCTCGCGCTCGCTGCACTTGTGATGAGCATGGCTCCGCTGATCGTCTTTTTCCTTTCCTTGCAGAAGCATATTATCGAGGGCATTACGGCCGGGGCGGTCAAAGGTTAACGGCGTATGTGAATCGGGACGCGGGGCGCAATCAATTCCATCCACCTGATTGGTCAAACCTATGAGTGTCCCGATGAACGGCCGTTCAAATATAATGAATATTGTAAAAAGTGCGACAATAAAAAAGGGAGGGTTTTTCGATGAAACGTATATTGACGACAGCTTCTGCAGTTCTTTTGCTCGCTTCCGTGACTGCCGGTTGCGCAAGCGGAGAGCAGAAGCCGGCCCAAGGAACGGGCGCAGAAAACGCAAGCCAGGCCAAAAAAGCTGTAACGATCAAGATTTTTCAGGGCAAGGTAGAAATTTCCGAAGCGTTAAACAAGCTCAAGGAGGAATATGAGAAGTCTCACCCCGGCGTAAAGCTGGATGTGGAGACCGTGATCGGAACCGACTACAACACAGCGCTCAAAACGAAGTTTGCCGCAGGAGAAATGCCGGACATCTTTAATAACGAAGGCTTCCGGCAGCTCGAAGTTTGGCAGGATCAGCTGGAAGATTTGTCCGATCAGCCTTGGGTGAAAGATGAGTACGATTTCGCCAAAAAACCGATGGTCAAGGACGGCAAGGTATACGGCATGCCGGTTGATATCGAAGGTTATGGCATCGTTTACAACAAGGATCTGTTTGCCAAAGCCGGAGTTACGACATTGCCGAAAACGCTGTCAGAATTGGAGCAAGTCAGCAAAAAGCTGCAGGACAGCGGCGTAACGCCGTTCGTCAACATGTTCCAGGTATGGTCGAGTCTCGGCAGACAGTTTTTTAACAATCCGGTGGCCAAGCAGCCCGATCCCGACGCATTCATTAAAGGGCTTAACGACGGTTCAGCCAAATTCTCCGGCAACCCGCTGTTTGCCGATGCGGTCAACATGCTGGACGTGATTGTGAAATACGGAAACAAAAATCAGATGACAACGGATTACAACAACCTGATTGCCACGTTCGGCAATGGCCAGGCGGCCATGATGCAAAGCGGGAACTGGACGCTTCCGCTGATCCAGAAGGTCAATCCGAACATTAACGTCGGCTTGATGCCGATGCCGATTAACGATGATGTCGCCTTAAACGACAAGGTGTTTGTGGACGTGCCGAACAACTGGGTCATCAGCAAAGATTCGAAGGTAAAAGCCGAAGCGAAGGAGTTTCTGAACTGGCTTGTCACATCGGATGTGGGCAGAAACTACATTACGAAGGAATTTAAGTTTATTCCCGCCTTTACGAGCTTCGAGGCCGATCCGGTATCGGTAGGGAGCACGGGCCAAGATGTGATGAAATATGTGAAGGATAACAAGGTTCTGGGCTGGCATTGGCCGAAATATCCGGACGGGGCCGCTCAGGAGATCGCTTCGACGCTGCAGAAATATGTCGGCAACAAGCTGAACCGCGACCAGCTGCTCAATGAAATACAGACGGTATGGGAAAGCAAAGCGAAGCAGAAGTAATCCGGCGGAACGGAAAACGGGAGAGAAACAGAAGAACAGGGAGGCTGGCGCATGAATCCGGTGACGGCAAAGATGAAGATAGGAATTATCGGCTGCGGCAATATTAGCACTATTTATTGTAAGGCCGGGAGCAAGTTTGACATCCTGGACATTGCCGCTTGCGCCGATCTGGATGTGGAGCGGGCTCGGGTCAAAGCCGAGCAGTTCGCTAGCCCCAAGGCGTGCTCCGTTGCGGAGCTGCTGGCCGACCCCGAGATTGAGCTGGTCGTGAATTTAACGGTGCCTCACGCCCATGCCGACATTCATTTGCAGGCGCTGCGGGCGGGCAAGCATACGTACGGCGAGAAGCCGCTGGCCGTCAGCCTGGAAGACGGTAAAGCCGTGCTGGCGCTTGCGCGGGACAAAGGGCTGCGCGTCGGGTCCGCGCCCGATACTTTCCTGGGCGGAGGGCTGCAGACATGCCGCAAGCTGATCGACGACGGCTGGATCGGCACGCCGGTGGCAGCTACTGCGTTTCTCATGAGCCACGGACCGGAAAGCTGGCATCCGAACCCGGATTTCCTGTACCAGGTCGGCGCGGGGCCGATGTTTGACATGGGGCCGTATTATTTGACCGCACTTGTCCATCTGCTGGGGCCGGTACGCCGGGTGACCGGTTCGGCGGCCGTAACCTTCCCCGAGCGAACGATTACGGGAGAAGTCGACTACGGGCGCAAAATTCCGGTGGAAACGCCGACCCACATCGCCGGCGTGCTTGATTTTCACAGCGGAGCCATCGGTACGATCATTACCAGCTTTGACGTTTGGGGCAGCAAGCTGCCCCGCATCGAAATATACGGCTCGGCCGGCACATTGGTCGTTCCCGATCCGAATACGTTCGGCGGCCCGATATATGTGAAGCGCCACGATCAGAGCGATTTTGCCGAAATTCCGGCGGCATTTGCCTTTAACGATAACAGCCGGGGCATCGGCGTGGCCGATATGGCCCATGCGATCCGCAGCGGCCGTATGCACCGGGCGAACGGGGAACTGGCGTACCACGTGCTGGAGCTGATGCACGGGTTTCATATCGCTTCTCGCGAAGGCCGGCATTATCTCGTCGAAAGCAGCTGCGCAAGGCCGGCTGCGCTGCCTATGGAGCTGCCGCTTAACGCACTGGATTAACCAACAAGAGTAAAAAGCAAAGCCGTTCCGGCTGTCTGAAGAGACGGCCCGAACGGCTTTGCTTTGTTGCGGAGGAGAGTTAGGCGTTCAAATAAATCGTTTGGCCAGTGGCGGCCGATTCGTAGATGGCTTCGAGAATTTCGCTGACGACCAGCGCTTGCTCCGGTTTGACGAACGGTTCGGTATCGTTCAGGATACACTCGATCCACAGGCGCGCCTCCATGTCGGCCGGCGTTTCATCTTTCTGCGCGCCGTAAAATACGACCGGAGCGGAATCGAAGCGGATTTTGTGATCGTACAGACGGCCGAGCCGCTCGCCGTTCAGGCGCAGGCTGTCATCCATGTCGGCCCCTGCCTTGGTGCCGCACAACACCGTTTTGGCTTCGCGAACATCGAGCGTATTTAACGCCCAGCTTGCTTCAAGGGTGATGGTGGCGCCGTTCTCCATCTTGATGAAACCGACAGCCGCATCCTCTACGGTAAATTTGTCAGGGTCCCACGAACCCCACAGGTTGGCGGCGTTTCGGGTGCCGCCGAGCTTGTGGAAGACAGAGCCGGTCACGCTGACAGGCTTGTAATTGTCCATCATCCACAGCGTCAAATCCAGCGCGTGCGTGCCGATATCGATCAGCGGGCCGCCGCCCTGCAGATCCTTCTCCAGGAAGACGCCCCATGTCGGCACCGCCCGGCGGCGAATCGCCAGCGCTTTCCCGTAATAAATGTCCCCGAGCTCGCCCATCTCGCACAACTGCTTCAAATATAAGCTGTCTTGACGATAGCGGTTCTGGTAACCGATCGTCAACTTTTTGCCGGTTCGCTTGGCGGCCTCCAGCATCCGCTTGGCGTCGGCCGAGGTGATTGCCATCGGCTTTTCGCACATGACGTGTTTGCCCGCCTCCAGCGCCGCCACCGTAATCTCGGCATGCGAGCTGTTGGGCGTGCAGACATGAACGACGTCGATAGCGCTTTCCTCCAGCAGCTTGCGGTAGTCGGAATACACTTTGGCCCCGTCTGCGCCGAACTGTTTGGCCGCTAGGGCCGCCTTATCTTCTTCCAAATCGCAGAAAGCTATGACCCGAGCCTGAGGCACCTTGGCCAAACTCGGCAAATGTTTGGAGGTGCCGATGCCTCCAAGGCCGATGATTCCGATGTTTACTTGATGTTGTGTCACGTTCATTACCTCCCGAGCAGCTTGGTCATTTGGGCAAAATTGATTTTGGCGCAATCGAATTGGTTCAGAGCGGAAAAGTCCTGCTCGATAAAAATGGTTTTGACGATGCCCATATCGCGTACGGTTTGAATAATGGCGGCGATGTCCATCACGCCGCTGCCGATTTCCGTGAACTGCTCGGGCGACGAAGTGCCCAGTTTTTTGTCGAGCGTAATGTCCGAGTCGACTCCGAACACATCAAACCAGTTGACCGGCAGTGCCGATGCGGGCATATCTTTTTGATGAACGAGGTCGCAGCGGTTGCCCAGGACGCGCAAATATTCGCACGGGTCGACGCCGCCCCGCAGCGCCCAATACGTGTCAAATTCAATTTTGACCAGAGCAGGGTCGGTATGCTGCAAAATAAGGTCCATGACATAAACGCCGTCGAACTTCTGGAACTCCTGAAAGTGGTTGTGGTAATAGAAGTCGAGACCGTGTTTTTGACATGTTTCGCCGCAGCGGTTGAGCTGATCGCTGAAATCGAGTACGGCTTGTTTGTTTTTGAACATATGCATGGAGATGGAGGCCGCCGGCATGCCGATTTCCTGGGCGAAAGGAATCAAATAATCCCAGTTGACGCTTTCGATCGGGAACATTTGGGCGTTCAATGCCTTCATGTTAAGACGGTCGAGGCATCGCTTCAGCTCCGGCGCCCGCAATCCGTATACGCTGTAGCCGCCGACGCCTTCGGCGTCCGAATAATGGATGGCCAGCTCCAAATTCGAGTATCCGAGCTCGGCTACTTTTTCCAAAGCTCCCACGGGGTCTTTCATCAATTCGTGTCTGACGGTATAAAGCTGCAATCCAAGCTCTAAGCTCATAGCAGAACATCCTTTCATACGATGGTATCGATTACGAGATGATTATAAAACGAGCTTCCGGCCGGGGACACTCATAGGTTTGACTTATGTGGTGGACGTAATTGCACCTAAGCAAAATCGTCCACCAATTTCGGCAATTTTCTGTGTGGGCACGGGGAGAAGGCGCAGCTATAATCACAATGAAACAAATCCAACGTAACAGCCGGGGTGAGAGCGATGCGAGCGATTGATTTGAATTGCGATATGGGAGAAAGCTTTGGCGTGTATAAGCTGGGAGCGGACGAGGAAGCGATGCGCTGGATCACTTCAGCCAACATCGCCTGCGGGTTTCATGCGGGCGATCCGGACATCATGGACCGGACGGTTGGCCTTGCGGCGGAGCACGGCGTCTGCATCGGCGTTCATATGGGGTACCCCGATTTGGCTGGATTCGGACGCAGAGCTATGCGTTTGTCCCTTGAGGAATTGACGAATTGCTGCATCTATCAGATCGGAGCGCTTGAGGCGTTCTGCCGCAAGCACGGCACGGCCATTCGGCATGTCAAGCCTCACGGCAGCATGAGCAATATGGCCGACACGGACGATGCGGTGGCGGAAGCGATCGTTGAGGCGGTTATACTGACGACTCCGCGAACAGCTCTTCTCGCTCGGCCGGGGAGCAAGCTGGGTAAGGTCGCAATAGAGCGCGGCCTTCCCGTTATTTCGGAGCTGTATGCCGATCGCGCTTATTGCGCGGACGGGACATTGGCGCCGAGAAGTTTGCCGGGGGCCGTGCTGCACGATCCGGAGGAAGCGGCGCAGCAGGCGGTGCGGATGATCGTGGAAGGCTGGACGAAGACGTTAGGCGGCCAGCGGTTGAATATTCATGGAGACAGCTTATGCGTGCACGGGGATACGAAAGGAGCGCTGGATTTGATCCTGCGCATTAGGGCCGGGCTGGAGAAGGCAGGGATTCGCATTGAGCGGCGCTGAACGGTGGGACCCGCAATATGAGCCGCTGGGCGATTCGGCGGTTGTCATCCGGCTCGGCGACAAGATTGATACGGTCGTACACCGCCGGGTGAAAGCGCTAACGGCTTATTTGCATGCATGTCCGTTTCCCGGGATGATCGAATGCGTCCCTTCTTTCGTCAGTGTTGCCGTATATTATGACCCTGTGCAAGTGTTGGCTAAGCAAAAGGAGAGGCGGTGCGGATGGACGACGCTATTTCAAACCGTATGCGGCTTGCTGGCCGAGCTTATCGAACGGATACGGGAGGAGGAAGCCGAGCCCGAGGCGCCGAGAATAGTCAGAGTACCGGTGTATTACGGCGGGGAGACGGGACCCGATCTTGACGATGTGGCGCGGCATTGCGGACTAGAGGCAGAGGAAGTCATCCGGCTGCATAGCGGTGGAACCTACACCGTGTATATGATCGGGTTTGCTCCCGGATTTCCCTATTTGGGAGGCATGCCGGAGCGGATCGCCGCACCGCGGCGTCACACCCCGCGGCCGTTGGTGCCTGCCGGTTCTGTGGGAATCGCTGGCGCGCAAACGGGCGTTTACTCCGTAGCGACGCCGGGAGGCTGGCAAATTATCGGACGCACGCCGCTGCGCTTGTTTCGCCCGGAAGCCGATCCTCCGAGCTTCTTGCGGGCGGGGGATGTCGTGCGTTTTTATCCGATCTCCTTGAAGCAATACGAGGAATTCATCGAAGAAGGGTTGGGGGAACGATGAGCTTAAAGCTGATTCATCCCGGTCTGCTAACGACCGTTCAGGATCTCGGACGCACGGGCTATCAGCAATACGGCGTTGTCGTCAGTGGCGCGATGGACCGGCTATCGCTGCGCATCGCCAATATGTTGGTCGGCAACCGGGAGGATGAGGCGGCGCTGGAGATCACGCTGCGCGGGCCGGAGCTGGCGGTGCAGCAAGATACGCTGCTGGCGATTTGCGGCGCGGACTTGTCGCCGACAGTGGATGGCATTGCGTTGCCGCAATGGCGGCCGGTGCTCGTCGGAACAGGCGGCGTTGTCCGATTCGGCCCCTGCAGATCGGGGTGCCGGGCTTATGTGGCCGTTGCGGGCGGCATCGACGTACCGCAGGTACTTGGCAGCCGGAGCACGTACTTGCGGGGCGGGCTGGGCGGCTTCGAAGGGAGAATGCTTAAGGCCGGGGATGTTGTCAAGCAGGGGCCGGCGGGAGAAAGGTCCGCGCGGCTCGCGAAGCGGCTTACCGAACGCCTTACACCCGATAGGCCGTTCCAAGCTGCCGCTTGGCACATCCATCCCCCGCATATGGCGGCCGTCAGCGAGCCGCTTGGCGTACGGGTGACGCCGGGGGCGCAGCTTGGGCGCTTGGACCAAGACAGCCGGAAGCGGCTGTTCGGGTCTGTATTCGAGGTGAGCCCCCAATCCGACCGAATGGGCTACCGCTTGCAAGGGGCCGCCTTGCGGCAAACGTCTACTGAAGAATTGTTATCCGAAGCGGTGCCGCCGGGAACCGTACAGCTGCCTTCCGACGGGAGCCCGATCATTTTGCTGGCAGACCGGCAAACGACGGGCGGGTATCCGCGAATCGCGCATGTCGTTTCCGCCGATCTTCCGGCGTTAGGCCAAGCGAAGCCGGGAGACAAGCTGCGTTTCCGGCCGGTTACGCTGGAGCAGGCGGAGCGGCTTTATTTGCTGCAGGAACGCGAAATGGCGCAAATCCGGATGGGCATCCGACTGAAACTACAAAATAAAATGGACAAGGAGATGTAACATATGATGACGATTCAGGAATTGAAGGACTTGATGAAACTGATCGACCGTTCCTCCATTCAACATTTCGAGCTTGAGGCAGAATCGGCCAAAATCAGAATCGCCAAGGCGGCTTCCGGAACCTCCCAGCTTCAGCAAGCGGCTGCGCCGAATCACGGGACCCTGCCGCTTTCCCCGGGCGCCTTGCCGGAGCCGGACAACGGCCATGCCGCCGCACACGCTTCCGCAGAGCCTTCTGCACCGGAGGCCGATTCCCGGCTGCGTGCGATCGTCTCCCCGCTGGTCGGGACGTTTTATTCCGCCGCCGAGCCGAATGCGAGACCGTATGCGCAAATCGGGGACCGCATTCAGCCGGGCAGCGTCGTCTGCATCGTGGAGGCAATGAAGCTATTTAATCAGATCGAAGCCGAGATGGGCGGCGAAATCGTGGAAGTATTGGCCCAAAACGGAGAATTGGTGGAATACGGCCAGGCATTGTTTATGGTCAGAGTGGAGTAGGTGGACGGGATGTTTAAAAAGGTACTGATTGCCAATCGCGGAGAGATTGCCGTGCGGATCATTCGGGCATGCCAAGAATTGGACATCGCCACCGTCGCCGTCTATTCGGAAGCGGATAAAGATTCGCTTCATGTGCGGATGGCGGACGAAGCTTATTGCATCGGGCCTGCACCGGCTAAACAAAGTTATTTGAACATCGTTCATTTAATGGCGATAGCCAGCCGCACCGAAGCGGATGCCATTCATCCGGGTTACGGCTTTCTCGCGGAAAATGCCGACTTCGCGGAAATTTGCCAGGCATGCGGCATTGTTTTCATTGGCCCTTCCGCCGATGCTATCGCCCGTATGGGCGACAAAGCGATCGCCAAGAGCACTATGAAGCGCGCGGGCGTACCGACGGTGCCTGGCACGGACGGGCTTGTTCAGGATGCGGAGGAAGCCGCGCAGGAAGCGCGGAACATCGGCTATCCGGTGATCATCAAGGCGACGGCGGGTGGGGGCGGCAAGGGCATGAGGGTCGTGCGCAGCGAAACGGAGCTGCTTCAGGCGATCCTGCAGGCGCAGCGCGAGGCGGAGACCGCTTTCGGCAACGCGGGGGTGTATCTGGAGAAATATCTGGAGCAGCCCAGGCACGTGGAAATTCAAATTATCGCCGATTCGTTCGGAAATGTCGTTTATTTGGGCGAGCGGGACTGCTCCATTCAGCGGCGTCATCAGAAGCTCGTCGAGGAGGCGCCCTCCCCTGCGTTGACGCCGCAATTACGCGAGAGGATGGGGGAGGCCGCCGCCGCTGCCGCCAAAGAGGTAGGCTACTACGGCGCGGGGACCGTGGAATTTTTGCTGAATCCGGACGACAGCTTTTATTTTATGGAGATGAACACAAGAATTCAGGTGGAACACCCCGTAACCGAGCTGATTACAGGTATTGATCTGGTCAAAGAGCAGATCGCCGTCGCCGCGGGCGCAGCGCTTTCCTTCAGTCAGGACGATGTGCGCATATCCGGCTGGGCGATCGAATGCCGGATCAATGCGGAGAATGCGGCCCGCGACTTTATGCCGTCACCTGGCAAGGTGGAGGCGTATTTGCCTCCGGGCGGCTTTGGCGTTCGCGTCGACAGCGCCGTGTACCCGGGGTATCGGATTTCACCGTTCTACGACTCCATGGTCGCCAAGGTCATCGTCTGGGGGAAAACTCGGGAAGAGGCGATTCAGCGAATGAAACGGGCGCTTGGGGAATTTCAAATCGACGGCATTTATACGACAATCCCGTTTCACCTGTGGCTGCTGAAGCAGGATGAATTTGTTTCCGGGCAGTTTAATATCCGTTTTCTGGAGAATCATACGCCGGAGCTGTAAAGTATGGTAACAGGTCAAGGCGTATGGCGGAGAAATGCTGGAGTGAGCAAGCGATATAATACCGGGTGAAAGAGCAGAAATCTCAGCCGGTGGAGAAAGGGGGCTTACATTGCTGCCAAGTCGGCTGCTAGATAGTGGTGCGAATGTGAAGCGAACATGAATTTCCCGGGGGATTCGCACCTGTACGAAATCGAATGGTGTTATCGGATTATAGCGATGCTTCTATATCTTATGGCTTATTCAGTAGATTAGGTGTATTATTAAACCAAATAAACCTTTTTCAGGGTTAATATTCCTTGGAAATCGGAGTCGCACCCTGCACGGGTGCGTGGATTGAAATGACGAATCGTCCAAGGTACTAACGCTCTCCGTCGGGTCGCACCCTGCACGGGTGCGTGGATTGAAATACTTGACGGTAAGCCCCTTACGGATACGGAGTTGTCGCACCCTGCACGGGTGCGTGGATTGAAATGATGGCTCCGGGATACACGTTGCCGTCGACGTCGTCGCACCCTGCACGGGTGCGTGGATTGAAATAGTAATTAATTTGTTTTATAACTTCTAACATGAAGTCGCACCCTGCACGGGTGCGTGGATTGAAATGAGCCGACCGCTCGGACGGTGTACAAACCGGGATCGTCGCACCCTGCACGGGTGCGTGGATTGAAATTTTAGGATCAACCTGAGGCCAAGGGTTTACTTTTTGTCGCACCCTGCACGGGTGCGTGGATTGAAATCTCTTAAACGTTTGCTTCAACATAAAAGTAAACGTCGCACCCTGCACGGGTGCGTGGATTGAAATTTGGTCTCCCGGCAGTAACGGCATCTTCCGCAGCGTCGCACCCTGCACGGGTGCGTGGATTGAAATGTCGAAATCATCTAAAATATGTACACCTACATAGTCGCACCCTGCACGGGTGCGTGGATTGAAATAGGCCGTAGGCAGCGCTTGCCGGATGGGCTAACGTCGCACCCTGCACGGGTGCGTGGATTGAAATTCATCTCGCACCGCCTCCAAAATCCGGCTTATTTGTCGCACCCTGCACGGGTGCGTGGATTGAAATATTTGGATCGACGTGTCGAAGTTAAACTGAGTGACCGTCGCACCCTGCACGGGTGCGTGGATTGAAATTGCTGATTCCACCAAGCAATGCTGTTTTGGTCGGTCGCACCCTGCACGGGTACGTGGATTGAAATGGACATCGGTACGACATGATATTTGAGCACTTAGGGTCGCACCCTGCACGGGTGCGTGGATTGAAATAGGGCTAGTCCATGACTTACCGGTGATGTCCGCGTCGCACCCTGCACGGGTGCGTGGATTGAAATATCAAGTTGTGTCTGTGTCATATCGAATTGATACGTCGCACCCTGCACGGGTGCGTGGATTGAAATAGAACTAAAGCTGAAGCTGAGGCTGCTGCCGCGGACGTCGCACCCCGCACGGGTGCGTGGATTGAAATCTTACCCGATTCGTTACCAGACATATCTACACTTGTGGTCGCACCCCACACGGGTGCGTGGATTGAAATATAAACGAGGATGATTCTAAGAAAATATTCTATTGTGTCGCACCCCGCACGGGTGCGTGGATTGAAATCATGTGCAGCGACGCACAACGCTTGCCGGATATGGTCGCACCCCGCACGGGTGCGTGGATTGAAATTCAAACATCCTGAAAGTGCCTTTGGTTGACCAAAACAGTCGCACCCCGCACGGGTGCGTGGATTGAAATAACGCCGCATCTACCGTCATGGATTGGTTAGTGGTCGCACCCCGCACGGGTGCGTGGATTGAAATGTGAAATGGATCCAAGAGCAGCATAAAACACCGGACAGTCGCACCCCGCACGGGTGCGTGGATTGAAATCTCGGCATCAGAAGGCCGAGTAAGTCGCCAACGTCGAGCCCCGGAGGAATGCCTGGATTGAAATATGAACGCTACTACTAAGGAAAAGGCCGCCATCCGAAATTATTGAATTGGTAAGGGAGTACGAAGTAATGAATGTTTTAACATTAAGAGCATTTTTTATAGCTAAGGAATCAGGGGAACTTCCACCTTACCTTGGGTCTACGCTTCGGGGGATTTTGGGCCATTGTTTGCGAGACTTTGCTTGCATCGCTCCCGGGGTACGCTGTCATCTATGTGAACATTCGGCTGGGTGCGGCTATGCCAAGTATTTTTGTTCTCCTGGCAATGTCGCCGGTGCGGTGAATCCTTATGTCATTTACACGTCGATTCGCGACAAGACCGTATGGCGAACAGGGGATAGCTGCGTGTTTGATATTACTTTGATTGGCGAGACTGTGCATTCTGCAGGCTATTATTTGGATGGATTGGTTGCCATGGGCAACAGAGGCTGGGGAGCGGGGCGTATGCGTTTTTCTCTTGAGCAGGTCATTAATCCCAACAGCGGCACATTGGTTTGGAGCAACGGAAAGTCCTGGCTGCGCAACGTCTCCTTTTCGACGATTTCTTCGAATGAGCGCAAGGCTAGCGGAGCGCTCATTCGATTCGATAGTCCCACTCGCGTGTTGATTCAACGCAATTTATGTCGCAAATTATCTTTTGCTACACTGGTTCAGTCGTTAACTCGAAGAATTTCGCTATTATCGCATGCCTACTCTAACCGTCTGCTTCCTTGGGATGAAGAAAAGCTGGTTGCAGAAGCGCAGAGGGTTCGAACGGTCGAAGAACATTGGTCTTCGGTCGACTTCAAACGTTATTCTATCAATCATGATCGTGAGTTGTCTCTTCCGGCGATAGAAGGGTGGGCGCGATATGAGGGAGATTTGACTCCGTTCACGCCACTGTTGGATGCAGGAACACGTCTGCACGTCGGAAAAAATGCCACCCATGGATTCGGACATTATCAGGTGTATTACGATCGTTAATCTATTCTTCGAAGAAAGGTGATTCTGATGAGCGAAAGCAACAAAAAAGATGTATTTCAGAAAATTCTGCAAAACTACAGCCACATGAACAAAATGATGGTGGAAGAACTGGAGCTTGCCTCCTCTCATGGTGGAGTGACCGGACATTATCGCGAGGCGATGTGGATGAAGTTTTTTCGCAGCATGATTCCGAAGAAGTATTCGCTGGCTCAAGGTGTCATCTTGATTGATTCGAATCGCAACGTATCCAAGGAAGTGGATATCGCCGTTTACGACGAAGCGTACACTCCTTATGTCTACCAGTACAATACATTGAAGTTTATCCCGATCGAAGCCGTTGCCGTAGTTATTGAGTGCAAGAGCAAGAGTTACGATCTCAGCCAGCTTAAGGCTTGGGCAGATGAAATCAATAATCTAACTCCAAAAGCGTCCGGTATTGCTCGAATGGCTACCGGTTATGTGAGCGGACTAACGAACGATTACCAAGCCAAGACAAGTCCGATCAAGATTTTCGTCTGCTTGAAAAGTGTAAAGGAAGAACGCACTATCGATGATACTGCAGAACAGTTGAATGCCTTCGATTTTATTATTCAACAGCATGAGGAGCAATTCGATTTACGAACGAACAACGAGCGGCAAACGCTCGATTGGTGGGGACGAAAATTAAATGGGACGTTGGATAAGGAGGATCAAGGAACGGAGAAGAAAAGTGAAGTGACTGAGAAGGGAATAGAGGGGTTGAAACTTTACAATAGAACTGACGATGAACAGAAGATTAAGAGTCGAGCCCCAAGCTTTCCGGAATTGACGATAGATGAAACCACCCTGCTCCAAAATACGCTGGCTGATCTAAAGGTAGAAGGTTATCCTTTACTAACGTTGAATTTGCAGTTGAATCAGTTGCTGATGCTGATCAACAACCCGATGCTATTCCCTCATTTTGCATATGCGCGTGCTTTCAATAAGAAAGTTTGATTTCGGCAGGAGGTGAAAATTCCAGTGAGTGTCTACGCTTTTATCGACGTATCCCAAAAACAGGAGTTTATCTATAGGCAGAACCAGTTGAAAAATAATCTTTTGAATTCCTATACCATCAAAAAGTTGACTGAGGATATGGGGCAGCATCAGGCAGATACGGAATTAGGGCCTTCACTTAATGACTATCTGGCACGAACGGAAGCAGAGTTTGTCTATTCCGGCGGAGGCAATAGTATTGTTCGTTTCCCGAATCGGGAGCAAGCGACGCAATTTGTTAACAATTACTCGCTTGACGTATTGAAGACTTATCCCGAGCTGGAATTGTATATTAGTACAGTGGACGATGCGGAGTTCGCTGCTGATGATGTTGAACGAGAGAAGAAAATCAGAAAAAGCTTGATTGAGAAAGCGGACCGGATGAAGGATCGGCGGAAAGCCAAATTTCGGCGCTGGTCTTACGGCATTGAGCAAATTGACGAGACGGGAAGAGCCGAATGTGAGGCAACGAAACAGGAAGCCCATTGGCAGGAGGCAAAAGCCTACTTGTACAGCAAGTGGGGGATGTTAATCGAACAGTCGTGTTTTGAAACGACCGATGAGCTGCAAAAGTACAGAACAGACGAGCAAAGCAAAAGTTACATCGGCGTCATTGCGATTGACGGTAATCAGATGGGAAAGATGGTTAAGCAAATCAAGACCTTCAAGGAGCTTGGCGAGTTAAGTTCGGCCATTGAGGAGTTGTACTTCCAAGCGGTTCGTGAAGCGCTTCGAGCTACTCCATATGAGGAAAAACGCAACCGTTTCGTCACGCCGGTGGTCATGTCAGGGGATGATATTTGTCTGATTGTTCGAGCCGAAAGTGCCGTTCAACTTGCTGCAAACATCGTTGATCAGATTCAAACTGTCTCCAAGCGAATGAAGCAGACAAACCCTCTGCTCAACGACGTCATCCCAGCGTCCTATTTAACGGCTTGTGCGGGTGTAGCGATCGTCAAAGTCACTTATCCCTTCTACGATGCCGTCAAAGCGGCCGAAAGACTCTGCCTTCAGGCCAAGGAGCAGATTTATAAGGTGGAGGAAGGAACATCTTCAGAGGAGGAGCCGGCGTCTTTTATTGATTGGGAGATCATTCATGGTCAAGCTCAAGCAGATCGTTATGATCGATTCGTTAAGCACAGAAACGAGAGGGAGATTTTCCATATCAGGCCTTTGCGCATCGATCAGATGGGAGCGTTTCAGAATGGTGTATATGGTTATTATCCTATGATAGCGTTAGCAAAAGCAATAAGTGAAGATTGCCAAATCAGTTCCTCGTTGATGGAGGACCTGAAGAAACTGACTTACAAGGGCAAAGAAGAATACGAAAATTACTTTCATACGAGTCAAACAAAAGGCCCAAAGAGGCTTATGGAATTGGTCTCTCATTGCTTCGAAGGCCGCAGCAGAAAAGATGTTCCGATCATCGAGTCCGAAGAGAATCGTTCAACCACCTACTTGTTGAACGACTTGCTTATCGTATTGCCTTTCTTGGGGGAGAAAGAGGTGCATAAGAATGATCAACTTGCCGACGGGTAAAATTGAAATACGTTTGTTGAGCGAGGCCATATTTGCCAGCGGAGAGAAGGAGAGCCATATTGTTCACTCCAGAGCGCTGACCGACCGTGACGGATTCGTTTATTTCCATGCCAAATCACTGAAGGGTCAGTTGAAAAGGCAAGCCTTCTGGCTGTTAGAACAGTATCGGAGTTTTGATCTGGAGAAGGCCAAGGCATTTCTACATTCCATTGAGCGATTATTCGGACTGAATGGTAATGAACGGTCGATTCATTGGCCGGGATCCGAAGAGCGATATTCGTCTCAGGGAACGATGCGTCTGGGGGCGCTGGAACTGCCCGCCGCTGTGAAAAGCTATTTTTTGAAAATGATGAAAGATGATGAGGCGGATGAGTACTATACTCTGTCAACTCACGATTTAATAGCGGCGCAAACGCATATTCGATCAAGAATTGAAGTGAAGAATGGAACCGCTAAGGATAAAAGCTTAACGACTTATCACACTGTTCGGGAAGATCTTGTGTTTTATGCAACGGTGTCTTTTGAAAGTAGGCCGCACGCTGAGGATCTTGAAAACTTGAACCGTATTGTCTGTTCATTGGAACGGATCGGGGCTGGGATACACCGCGGGCACGGAGAGGTTGAGGCCCGTTTGTTCTTGAGTGGGGTGGAGGAATGAGCATGATTCAATATCTTGTTATGGAAGTTCGAAATCTGGAACCGTTGAAAATAGGGGCCGGGGGAAGCAAAAAAAATCCGGCCGAGCCCTCCAAAGACTATATTCCAGGGTCCACCCTTCGAGGCGCAATTATTTCTCAATTGATCAATCAAGGCGTTTTTACACAAGAAACAGGACCGTCGATCGTAAAAGGAATCGAGTGCTACAACGCTTATCCGTACCGGAATGATAAATTATTTGTTCCTACTCCGCAAAATTTACGTGTGGATAAACATAAATGGCGTCGGAGAAAACTGTTGTCCGCACAACCGGGCGGAGAGGATTCTACCATTTCGCTCTCGGACCTGCTGCAGGAGAGCAGGGATCGGAATGCACTGGAATACCGATTTTTATCGGTAGAAGGGGATACCCTGATCGGCGCTAAGCCCCCCAAATTTTATACACTGCATCATAGTACCAGCAACAAACCGTCTGATCGCGAGAAGGAAAACTTGTTTAATTATCAGGCGATAGCGTCCGACCAAACGTTTCGGTCTATACTCTCATTTGGCCCAGATCAATTGCCATTGATTGAATCAATAATTGGTCAGAAGCAGTCGTTTCTCGCGTATCTGGGCGGGTCCAAAGGATCGGGATACGGATTGTGCATGATCAAGACAGTCGGGGAGGTGCAAGCGGATTACCGGGAGGCGAGGAAGCTTCTGGGATTCAAAATTCCTTCCAAGCAAGCAGCGGGAAGAAAGTTAACGATCACTTGCTTGTCGGATTGCATGTTCCGTGATGAGTATGGCCGGCCTATAAATGAACTGCCTAGACGATTTATTGAACAGGGATGCGGGGTTTCCGGTTCTTTGGCTCATTCGCTGGTTGTAACGGGAATTAGCGAGGGATTTAATACCAAGTGGGGAGCACGCTACCCTAAAGAAACAACCTTAAAAGCCGGTTCCGTATTGCGTTATGAATTGGAGCGGGAGTTAAGCGAGGCGGAATGGGAACGGGTTTGCTGGAAGTTGGAGCATCGGCTGTTAGGGATGCGAACCCAGGATGGCTATGGATGGGTTGGGATCAATCTTGACTTTCCTGCGGCATTAAGGGTTAAGGAGGAGCAGGATCAAGCGAATTCAGCGTCTGGGTGCAACCGGGAGACGATTTCCGTTGACGAGAGCCCGAGAGAGAAGGAAGCGGCAGCTCAGGATATAGGGATTATCAAGCGAGGCTTAAAAGAGACCAAAGCTCAGTGGTTGCGCATGATCGTCTTGAAAGGATTTAAACATTCGGCAAACTTGCAACCTTCAGCCGACCGAGTGATACTACGGGACGGACTTCGAAGGCATCCTTTGCAGCTGATGTTGGAAGAGCTGAGATTGTGTATGGCTAAGCTTCGAGAAACCGACTCTAACCATAAATCCAGCAAATCGTCACCTAGCGTTGGGGACAAGCAACTTTACCGATTTAACAAGGAAGTGTGCTCGATTGCCGATTGCAGTTTTGCTGCGATTATGGATTATCTTAATGGCGGCGGGGAAGAAGCGGCCAATCGCAGACTGGAGGCGTATGCGGACAAGATGCTTGGGAGCAAACGAGGCGGGCTGTACTACGCGTATGCGAATGGGCCCAAGGATAGGCCCTTATTTGTAGCGGAGTTGCTAGAAGCGGGATTGTATTACCTCCATAGGAGGGATAGTTGATGAATGCAAGGCTGATCTATACGTTCCATTTAAAAGCGGTTACCCCAGTCCATTTCGGAGACGGCCAAGGGGACTTGGTCGAGAACTCCAAAGGCCAGCACGTTTTACCCGGCACTTCTATCGGCGGGGCGTTGAGGGAATGTTTGGCTCAAGCAGGACTAGCGGATGTACCGGATGGTTTGATAGGGAAATACATGGGGTACAAAGACGAAACGAGCGGCGATTTTGTAGAAAGTCGCCTATTTATAAGCAATGGGAAATTGGCAGGGAATTTCGTTCGCCATACCGAGGAGGGAACAGCGATTGACCGGGCCTGCGGTACAGCGGACCCCCAGCGGAAGTATAAATATGATTATTTGGATGGGGAATTGAAAATGTCGTTCCGGATACAATGCGATGTTTCCGATGGCGCTGGAAATCTATGCCGCCGTGGGGAACTGGAACGGTATCTTATTGACGTTTGGGCGGAAGGGATTCGGAGAGGAACTCTTCGCTTTGGCGGGAAAAAGAATCATGACTTTGGGAGATTTGCGTTGATCGGCATAGAGCGCATCATTCATCCGTTGGACTGCGTCGAAGCGTTGGATGCGTACATTTTCAACAGACAAAACTGCAAAGGGGAAGAATACCGTCCCGGCATACTTGACCCGAATCCGTTTGATACAAACTCTAATGTGCTATTTCGGTTGCAGGGATCTTTTCCATATGGAGTATATCAATCCTATACATTGCCGAATGAGAATGAATCGCGCAGTTTGACGGGGGTTCGTCAAAATTCCAGGGGTTACTACTTGCCTGCGTCCAGTATAAAAGGATTGCTTCGAAGTGAAGTAGAGCTGTTGATCACACGAATGACCGGCAGTGTAGAGATGGCGATGAAGAAATGCTGTCAGCTGTTCGGTAGTCCGGATGAAGCTGGCCAGATCCTTTTCTCTCCGCTGCAGATTGACGATGCTGCAGAAGTAGAAGTGAAACGATATCGGGAAAACGACAATAATCCAGTATATATCAAGATTGACCGCCTGACGGGAGGGGCTTATTCGTCTGCTCTAAAGCAGCAAAGGGAGATCCAAGGAAGCGGGGTTTTGGAATTTCGCTTAAAGGTAACTACGGATTCAAACGAGGATAGTCCGTATCTTTTTCCGTTGGTATATGTTCTGCGCCGCATCGGGTCGGGACAAGTTCCGTTGGGAGGGAGAACGGTTATCGGGCTCGGGCAATTCATGGCTTCTCAAACCGTTGTTAACAACGGTAAACAGTCCCTAACGTTTGAAAATGACGGCGAACTGCCGGAAAGTCAACGATCATGGTTGAAGCGGTGGTACGAGCAATTCGAGAGGTGGTGTCATCAAGTTGACGAAGCTTAAGAAGTTTAGCTGGGATGAAGTGAAGATGGAAGAATTCCAATTTATCGCTCATCTGCTAGATCGAGTTCTCATCGGCGAGAATGGCGACGAATCATTCGAACAGTTACGAGAGGCTGTGGAACAAGACGCCGTCTGGGAAGTTCATTTCTTCAATACGAGGCAAGAGATATTTGCTGCTAGAGAAGGAGAGGAACTCGTCGTTTATCAACCCTTGATGCACCGGGAAGATTGTCCCGAACGAATGGTAGCCCGAATTTATAAGCTGGACGAGTCATTTACATCAAAGTTTACATACAAAACTCTCGAGGTAAGAGAATACTTGGACTTTGATGATGACGGATTAGCTTATGTAGCGAGAACGGTTCTTTACAAACTGGAAGGAGGTCCGACCAAGGATGACAGGTAAGAATAGTCGTTCGGATAAGCTTGTTCCTATAACGTTGCCCTATGATTTTGTTCCCTTTCCAGAGAACGGAAACGACGTCTGTCGCTATCCGTATGCGATAAAGGGCGTTCCGAAGCATAATGCGTTCAATAACGGGCTTGAGCTGCTAAGCGGACAGATTCGATATCGTATTACGCCTTGCAGCGATTTAGTGATTGAAGCACGTGCCAAGAGGGGAGGCGGCTATTTCATCAGCGGAAGCCAACTGCGAGGCAAGGTGCGAGCGAACGTCGCGATTCTGAGCGGCAGCGATCCGAAATTTATCAATCGGAGTCCAATGCTGTACCGGGATTTTACGCGGGGTACGTACAGAAACATCATTCTGAAAGGTTCTACGCTTGAGCGTGCGGTGAAGGTTGGTTTCTTGCGTAAAAATGGCGATAAGTTCTACGTCGTCCCCACTCAAAGTTTCGGAGAAAGAAATTTCGTTATGCTCAAAGAGCATTGGTTGATACAGCAGAAAGCAGTTCTAAAGCGTAGTCAGCAGTTGTTTGATTGGAAAGATAAAGCATTAAGCGAATTGGAAGAGTTTGAAAAAAAGATTAAACAAATCACTGACAGAATCAATGTTGAGAAGGAAAAGCTCGCGGAGAAATATGATAAGGTAAAAGAAGGGATCAGAAAGGTTTTTGAACAATATGGATTTACGAAATCGCCGATCAACTGGAATGAATTGAATAAGTTTGGCGAAAGTTTGAACGATCATTCGAAAGCAATCATGCGGAAACTAAGAAGAAATGCATCTCACTCTGAATTTGATGAATTATTTCGTCTTATGATAGAACGGTGGAGGCTAAAGGCTCACATTCATCGGATTTATAGTAATCAGAGCGGTAATTCACATTACACCCCTTATCAGCAAAATGTTGATTTTCGGTTAAACGCTTATGGCGGAGTAGAGTGTGTCCGTTTATCGATGCAGAATGCCGAAAAGGGCTATTTGTATAACTCAACCAAAGTCGGGACGAAACGCAGTCATTACTTGATCGGCGCTCCAAAGGATGATCATCAAGGATACGAAGTGAAGCAAGCAACCATCGACGGTTATAATCAAAATTTTAAAAAGTTTCGCGTTATAGAGAATAAAGAAGATGAGCGGAATATAAAACTGTTTTATAATATTTTTTCCGATTACGAGAATTGCTCTAATCAATTTAGGTCGGTTGACGGATTGGTTGTATTTTATCAAATCGATGACGACGGGCAAATGACAATCGGTCGTACCCCCTATTTTAAAATCCCATATTATCATCAGTTAAACGATCTTCTTGGGAATTCTCCTGAGGGCAAAGTCGACTATGAGGACGCGTTGTTCGGATTTGCTCCGAATGGAGAAGGTCAGGAGAGAGAGGCGTCGTACAAATCCAGGCTTCGCTTCGAGCCGATCGATATTCCGGAAGATGCAGTTTGGGGTCGTGCAGATTTTCTTCTTCCGACACCACAGGCTTCAGCGGAACGCATGTATTTAAGGCCGAACGGACGGACACCGGCCACCTACGAGAAGGTAGAGAAGGTAGAGCAACCGAAGCCGAAGTTGAACGGATATAAGTATTATCATGTGTTGGGAAATGTTCTGGAGAAAACGATGCCGACCCTGCCCAAGGATAAAGACGCTATGCTAAGCCGAAGAAATTTGCTTAAAAAGGAGACCAAAGCAGGAGAACCTTATACGTTAAAGGGGACGATTTCCTTCACGAATGTACATCGTGAGGAACTGGGATTGCTTCTATTGGGACTGGACCTTAAGCTCTTGAGGCATTCACGTTTGTTCAAGGAGCAATTGTCCCCTTATTACAGCCAATTGGAAGAAGCGTATGAACTTATAGGCGGAGCAAAGCCCTACGGTTACGGGAAGGTGAAGATCCACGTCGATTCCATTGCACTGGAGAAGCAGGGAACCGATTTCGATTCGCTCGTTGTCCATCCAGTTGAAATAATCGAGGGACAGGAAAATTTCCATTCCTATGTCGATGCATTTATGGATCGAATGAAAGGAGCGGATTATTTCCAAACAGTCCATCTCGGCGCATATATTCGAAGTAAACAAGAGTTTATACCGGAGCATTCAAAGCTCCATATCAACTGGAATAATATGCAGGAACAGATCCAAAACCAAACGCGGGGTTACAAGAAAAAAGGCGGGGGCTACCCGAAGGAATGGATGCTGAGTTCTTTAAACCATGATGAGCCGATGGTATGACCCGGAAATACTCATCACCTTAAAGTCTTAATGATACTTTTTCAATGGGAACCAGAAAATAACCCGCAGGCCGTCAACCTGAACGGGTTATTCTCGTTATTTCAGATATGTGAGCAGTGCCAGCAAGAACAGGCTAGGCATGATCACTTCCGTCAGTGAAATTTGCATAAGCATCGCCTTCACTATGGAGGCAATACTTTCACCCCCCAAGTTCCCGAAGTGAGTAGAGAATACATCACCGTGAGCTCGATGAGAGATGCCGCGGTGCTTTTTATTCTGGAGTGTGGTTCACGAGCAAGGTTGGATGCGAAAGCGAATGGTGCGTGTGCATTGCTACCGAGTCGGCCGGTTGTAAAATTACGGTGCGAATGGGAAGCGAACATGAATTTCCCGGGGGATTCGCACCAATATGGAATCAAATCGAATTACCGAAATATAACGATGCTGCTATATCTTATGGCTTATTCAGTAGATTGGGTGTATGATTAGAACAAATAAACGTTTTTCAGGGGGATTACTCCTTGAAAATCGGAGTCGCACCCCGCACGGGTGCGTGGATTGAAATTACGCTTTGCATGATCATTGCTCGTTCAACTTGGTCGCACCCCGCACGGGTGCGTGGATTGAAATATTGGTCAACACATCAAGATTAAGCACCTCGTCGTCGCACCCCGCACGGGTGCGTGGATTGAAATAAAGCCGCCGCCCGCCTTCACGCGCTGCGTTACGTCGCACCCCGCACGGGTGCGTGGATTGAAATCGAAGCCGAAGGAAGAAAAGAAAGAGTCAGCAATGGGTCGCACCCCGCACGGGTGCGTGGATTGAAATCCACGGGTCCACGCGCATAACGCGCTCCTTGCCGTCTTATTGTGGTACCGGACTATTTAATGCTCCATATCAACTGGAGTAATATGCAGGAACAGATTCAAAACCTCAGAACAAAGGAGTAAAGGCGGAGGGGATTCGAAGAAATTGATGTTGATTTTTAAACCATGATGGTAGCTTGGATATATTTGTAATCTCCAAGTTTTTAATGGCACTTTCTCGATGGAAATTGCGTGAATGAAATAGCCATGATATGATTAGGATAGAAGTAAGGAGTCGGACGGCCATCCGACTCCCTGCACAACATTTTGGGTGGGAAACCCCCAGTCAAAGACCAGAAAATAACCCGCAGGCCGTCAACCTGGGCGGGTTATTTTCGTTTTTTCAGATATGTGAGTAGTGCCAGCAAGAACATGCCAAGCATGATCACTTCCGTCAGCGAAAATTGCATAAGCATCACCTCCACTCTGGAGGCAATACTTTCCCACCCAAGTCTGTTGTACACCGGTATTATATCAAAATATGTCATTTATTGTATAGAGAGTTTAAAGAGAGTTAAGAGAATCTTGAAAGAGTAAACTGGACCCTTAGTCAAGGACACTTTTAAAAAAAGAGTTAGGCCGCACTTAAGAGATGATTTCTGTATTGTACAGGAGTCATCTTTTTTAACCCCCACTGGTATCTGTAATGGTTATAGTAATG
>NZ_JANYUY010000015.1 GCF_025060755.1 Paenibacillus doosanensis | reverse complement strand
AGCCGCAGCCGCACAGACAAAACCTCCAAGGGAACTTGGAGGTTTTGTTAACATTTGGTCAATCGTAGTATAATATCCGTATGGACTCGTCCACAAACCAAAAAATGGAGTTGAAGTGTGAATCATGAAAGCATCATTTACAGCTATGACAGCCAAATGGGCGGCCGTCGCGGTAGTCTGTGCGCTTCTGCTATCCGCCTGCGGCACCAAACCTGCGGCGGACAAAGGGAATGCGGCCGCGGGTCAAACAAGCGGAAGCCAATCTTCGCAGCAGCCGGCGAACAACAATGAGCAGGCTTCCGGTAAGAAGAGCTGGTCTTCTCCGCCGGCGATGACGATCGATCAGAACAAAACGTATCAAGCGACGGTTAAGACGTCGAAGGGCACGTTCAAAATCGATCTGTTTGCCAAGGACGCTCCCAAAACGGTCAACAACTTTGTGTTTTTGTCCCAGCAGGGCTTCTATAAAGACGTGACGTTCCACCGCATCATACAGGCGTTTATGGTGCAGACGGGCGATCCGGAGGGAACGGGCCGCGGCGGTCCGGGATATAAATTTGAAGACGAGCTGAAGACGACGACGCATAAATACGAGCCGGGCATCGTCGCTATGGCCAACGCCGGCCCGAATACGAACGGCAGCCAATTTTTTATTTGCACCGGCGAAAATAGCAAAGGCTTGAACAATACGCCGAATTATACGATCTTCGGGAAGGTCTCCGAAGGGATGGATGTCGTGAACCAAATCGCAGCTACGCCGGTCACGACGGGAGCTTCGGGCGAGAAGAGCTCGCCGACGGAGAAGGTGACGATTCAATCGGTGGAAATTTCCGAGAAATAGCCGATGATTTAGTAAGGACATCCGCCCAAGCGGCATACACATATATCGATGAACACAGCGTGGGCTTCCACGCTGTTTCTGCACCCGGGCCCGCAAGGCCGCACGATCATCCGCAGTCTTATAAAAGGAGAGGATTTCAACATGACATTGCCAATTTCCAAGCTGGAGAGATACCAGGGAAGTATGTTCGGACTGGCTGTCGGGGATGCGCTCGGAACAACCGTGGAATTCCGCGATCCGGGGAGCTTCGAGCCGGTAAGTGAGCTTGTCGGGGGCGGCGTATTCGGACTTGAGGCCGGGCAGTGGACCGACGATACGTCCATGGCGTTATGCTTGGCGGAGAGCCTGCTTCACTGCGGCAAATTCCATCCGCTCGACCAGATGCAGAGGTACGTTCGCTGGTACCGCGACGGCTATTTGAGCTCGACCGGATCATGCTTTGATATCGGCAACACGGTGCGCGCCGCGCTCGAACGGTTCGAGCGGAGCGGGGAGCCGTTCAGCGGCTCGTTGAAACAGACGGAGGCGGGCAACGGTTCGCTTATGCGTCTGGCTCCGGTGCCGCTCTTCTTCGCGCAGACACCCGCCGAGGCGATGATCCGCTCGGGAGACAGCTCGCTGACAACGCACGCGACGGTTGTCGCGGTGGACGCCTGCCGATATTACGGCGGGCTGATCGTAGGGGCGCTGCAGGGAGCGGAGAAAGCCGAGCTGCTATCGGAGGCTTACGCTCCCGTTCCCGGCTTTTGGGATAAGCATCGGCTGGTGCCGGAGATACGGCAAATCGCCGCCGGATCGTTTAAAACGAAGCAGCCTCCCGAAATTCAAGGGACCGGTTACGTAGTCCATTCGCTCGAAGCCGCATTATGGGCGTTTCAGCATAGCGACAGCTTTACCGAAGGATGCCTGATGGCGGTCAACCTGGGACAGGACGCGGATACGACGGGAGCGATTTACGGGCAGCTGGCCGGCGCTTATTACGGAGTAAAAGCGATAAGAGCCGATTGGATCGCCAAGCTGACGATGAGCGACTACATCGCCGAGACGGCCGCCGCTCTGCTGGAGGCTGCGGAACGCAGGGACGGACAAGAGGAAGAAGAGGCGGGATGATCAGGGCGAACGGCTTTAATCATGCAACCTGGAGGGTAAGCGATTTGGAGCGTTCGCTTCGCTTTTATACGGCGATCCTCGGTATGAAGCTCGTGCACCGCGGCCGCACGGATGCGTATTTGGAGTGGGGCCATGCTTGGATTTGTCTTCTGGAGCGAAGCGGAGCCTGGCGCGCGGAAGGCACCGACGATAGCGGTGTAGGCTGCGGTTTGGACCACTTGGCGTTCTCTATTGCCGAGGCGGATTTCCCTGAGGCGGTGCATGTGTTGGAGCAGGCCGGCGTGTCGATCGTGCGGGGGCCGCTGCAGCGTGGCGGAGGCTGGAGCGTCAATTTCCTCGATCCGGACGGAATCCAGCTGGAGCTGTTCACGGGGACGCTGGAGAGCAGAATGAAGGTGTGGACGTAACGTGATTGCGCGAATCGTCAGGAAGACCGCCGCCGCGCTGGTCAGAACATGGGCGGGAAGAATTCTTCTTGCGGCCGCCGCCATATGTGCCATATGGATTGGGAGCCTTTGGTGGCAAATGAATACATGGCCGGATCATCTCTCGGCTTCGGGGGACGCGGGGATCGTGCTTGGAGCGGCGTTATGGAACGGGGAGCCCTCTCCCGCGCTGAAGGAAAGGCTCGATCGTGCGGCGCTGCTGTATAAACAAAGGCGGATCGCTCATATCATCGTCTCCGGAGGACCGGACCGCAGCGACTCGCAGCTGACCGAAGCCGATGGGATGCGAAGCTATCTGCTGCGGTTCGGGATACCGGATACCGCTGTTGTTATGGAAAGGCGTTCGACCAGCACTTATGAAAATATATTGTTCAGCCGAGAGATAGTTCAACGGAACGACTGGCATTCAACCGTGATCATCACGCATAAGTACCATGCGCCGAGAGCGCTCGATATCGCGAAGTTTGTCGGACTGGAGCATCCGGAAGTATCTGCTGTGGATAGCAAGGTTCTCATGATGTCATGGCATCAAAGCCGGGAGACGATGGCCTGGATCAAGTGGGAGCTGGATAAGCTGCTTCTTTTGGTTCAAACCGGAGGCCGGGCATAAGCAAGCCGAAGCGGTTCGCTCCCTTAGGGAGAAGCCGCTTCGGCTTATTTTTGGGCAATTGGGCGCGTCAGGTCTTCGGGCTGGATAATAGCTTTTCGTATTTGCTGAAGCCGCTTGCGCTCAGGCCTTGATATTCGTAGCCCAGACTGCGGTAAAATTCGTTTAACCGGGGGTTGTCGCCGACGCAATCGAGACGAATTTTGCTTTTGCCGGGAAAGCGGATGCCGGTTTCAACCCATGCCATCATGTCGCGGCCGAGGCGGGTCCCTGCGCAGTCCCGGTTAACGGCCAAACGATGCACATACACGGCTTCTTCGTGTCCTTCTTCCCCCCATAGCTGCCTGTCCCATTCTCCCGGCTGCTGAAGCAGCATGACGACGCCGGCCAGGCGGCTCTCCTGTTCGAATACGAACACGTGACCCGCGGATATCGCTTCGGCCATTCCGTGATGATCTCTGCCTTCGAGCAGGCCGTTCCATTGACGGGAGCCTTTGCTTCTCAGCCATTCCGCCGTTTTGATCAGCAGCTCCATGACGGCGTCCGTATGGCGGGGCTCGGCTTGCGAAACGCGGGTCGAATCGTTTACGGAGCTTCGCACGAAACTGAATGTATTCATGAATTTGCCTCCGTTCCGATCCGGTAATGGTAACCGAACAACACATCGAAGCCGGCTCTGCGGTACAGCTTGCGGGCCGCTTCATTATCGTCCAGCACTTGCAAGTACATATGCTCCGCGCCTTGCTCACGGCTCCAGAGCGCCAATTGGTTCATCAGCTTGCGCCCGATTCCTTGCCCTCTAAGCCGGGGGGCGACGGCAACGTTGATAATTCCGGCCCAGCCTTCTTCCACGACGACCGTTCCGACGGCGGCGAAGCGCTGATTGGCGTATAGGGTTATGAAGCCTTTCAGCGGCTTAATATCGGCGCATAGCCGGTCATAGAACCGCTTCTTGGAGCTATCGAACGCTTCCGCTTCCAGGAAGTGCTCCAGCCAGTCGTCGTCATGCTCCAGCCGAATGTGGACCGCGAGAGCTTCCTCGTCGCCGGCATCCGGCGCCGTGTTGCGGATGACTTCGGACGTAGCGGCGATCATGACCGAGCAGGGAGCTTCCTTCCTGTAGCCCTGCTGATCCAGATAACGTTCCAAGCCGTCCGGCGAAATATCGCTGATATGATAGATCGGAGACAGCCCCTGACGGCGGTAGAAGCGGCTGACATCGCCGAACCAATCCCCCTCGGGGAGCGGAGCGTCGGAGGAGGTCCAGACGCTGTTGGCTCTTTTGGTGATGCCTTCCGACGAGCGAAGCACCCATGGTCCGTATAGGGTTGTCGTTTGAGCCGGCCAAGTATGCATGGCCAATCTTTCGATTTGCCCGATAAGCGCCCGCTGTTCGCTGTGTGTGAATGATGTCATAGTACATAAGACCTCCGATCCTGTAGCTTTCATGATTTCGTTGGTTTGTATAAAAATATACTAGAATCGCCCGTCCGTCAATCCGTTTCGGGCGCGTTATTTTGAAGCGGATTTACCTTTTGGGAATCGTAGGCGCTTGACAGCGGAGGAATGTTTCCGTACAATATTAAAACGTAAATATTACTATTAAAATAGATCCGTTTATATGGTCACGATTGCCGTTTAAGCGGCGCTATTTTTTAGATCAATATCGTAAAAATTACATTTAGGAGATGGTATCCATGCAACAGAAACCGGCTTTGAGCGAAACCAAAATTCCCGTAACCGTGCTAAGCGGTTATTTGGGCGCGGGCAAGACGACGATTTTGAACCACGTGCTGAACAATAGAAAAGGACTGAGGGTTGCGGTTATCGTCAACGACCTGAGCGAAGTGAACATCGATGCGGATTTGGTGCGCAGCGGCGGCGGATTGTCGCGTACCGACGAAAAGCTGGTCGAAATGTCCAACGGCTGTATTTGCTGCACGCTGAGAGAGGATTTGCTGAAGGAAGTTGAGCGGCTGGCGCTCGAAGGGAGATTCGACTACATATTGATCGAGTCCACGGGAATAGGCGAGCCGGTGCCGGTAGCGCAGACGTTTACTTATATCGACGAAGAGCACGGGATCGACTTGTCCAGAATTTGCCGGTTGGATTGTATGGTGACCGTGGTCGATGCGAACCGCTTCTGGCATGATTACAGCTCGGGGGAGACGCTGCTGGACAGGCAGCAGGCCGTCGGCGAAGACGATACGAGGGATGTCGTCGATTTGCTGATCAGTCAGATCGAGTTTTGCGATGTGCTTATTTTGAATAAATGCGACTTGGTCGAAGAGGACGAACTGTCCGAATTGGAGCAGGTGCTTCGCAAGCTGCAGCCCAGAGCGAAATTGATTAGAACCTGTAACGGGAAAATGGACCCGCAGCTGATTTTGAACACGGGATTGTTCGACTTCGACGAGGCGAGCCAGTCGGCCGGCTGGATTCAGGAGCTGCAAGCGGGCCATCACATTCCGGAAACGGAGGAATACGGCATCTCCTCCTTTGTCTACGAACGCAAACGTCCGTTTCATCCGGAGCGGCTGACCCGCTGGTTGGAGGAGTGGCCTGCGGAAATCGTCAGGGCCAAAGGCATCGTATGGCTTGCGACGCGCAACAAGATGGCTCAAAGCTTGAGTCAGGCCGGGCCTTCCATTCAATTCGGTCCTGCCGGGTATTGGGTGGCGGCCTTGAGCTCGGAGGAGCGGGAGCAGCTGCTGGCCGAGGACGAGGAGCTGGCGGCGGAGTACGATCCGGTGTACGGAGACCGTGCGAGCAAGCTGGTATTTATCGGGATCGGTCTGGACAAAGAGCGGCTGATCGCTTCGTTGGACCGCTGCTTGCTGACCGAGCAGGAAATGGCGGCGGATTGGACCGCATTCATAGACGAGCTCCCCGATATGGCGGAAGCTGTGGTATAATACGGAAAAAAGCGATGCCGTTAGATGCGCGTCTCCCAAGCGGGAGGCCGGATACAGCACTCCTTGGCCGCCGTCGCTATGCCCCGAGAGGAGAAGGTCGATGTCGGAGGAACGGGACGTTTGTGTGAATACGGAGTCAGGTTCGCCGGAGGCGGAGAATATGCCTGTTACGGATATAAGCATGGCCGGGATGGAGGAGCTGCAGGTTGTTTATGTCGTGCGTCACTGCAAGGCGGAAGGACAGGAAGCGGCAGCGCGTCTGACTCCCGAAGGATGGCGTCAAGCGGAGCGATTGGCTTCGCTTCTGGCGCCTTTTTCCATTGAGCGTGTCGTTGCGAGTCCTTTCGCTCGCGCGGTGAAGACGATCGAGCCCTTCTGCAGGCGGATGAATCTTGAATTAACTACGGACGCAAGACTTGCGGAACGGAGATTAAGCGGCGCTCAGCTTCCGGATTGGATGCGATGTCTGGAGCAAACGTTTGAGGATGCCGATCTGCGCTATCCCGGCGGCGAAACGGGCAGGGAAGCGGCAAGCAGAGCCGTTTCTGCGATAGATGACCTGCTTGGGCTGAAGATCCGCGGCGCTGTCGTCGTCACGCACGGCAATCTGTTGGCGCTGCTGCTGGGGCATTACGACAATCGCATCGGATTCGAGCAGTGGAAGCGGCTGACGAATCCGGACGTGTACCGGCTGACGTTTCATTCCGGACGTTTTCAATCGATGGAGCGGATCGAAGGAGTCTGTAGAGCAGTGAAAACGGATCATTAACAATATGAGGTGGCTATGATGCAAATTCCCAAAGCCGTACTGTTTGATCTGGATGAAACGTTGTCCGACCGGAGCGCGGCGATAGCCGACTACGCCGGCCGCTTGACGGAACGGTTCGGAGCTCAATTTACTTGCCGGGAGCCCGAGTTTGTGCATCGGGCGTTTCAGGCGGCTGACGGCAATGGCTACCGGGACAAGGCGGAGGCGTTCGAGCTGTTTGTCCGGGCGGTCGGATGGCGGAATCCGCCTTCGGCGGATGAGTACTTGTCCATTTGGAAGAGTACGATACCCGAGTGCACGCGGCCTATGAAGCGGCTGCTCGACATGCTGGGTTATTTCCGGCAGGCGGGAGTTCCCCTCGGTCTGATCACTAACGGCTCTTCGGCCGTACAGAACGGAAAGATCGAACGTCTCGGCATCCGGCCGTATTTCCGCGCGATTCTGATCTCCGGGAAGTCGGAATCAAGAAGCCTGACGAGCGGATATTCACATTAGCGCTGGAAGCGCTCGGAGCCAAGCCGGAGGAAGCCTGGTTCGTAGGCGATCATCCGTTTAACGACGTGTGCGGAGCGAAGGCTTGCGGTCTTCAGGCCGTGTGGCTGGAGGGGACACATGTCTGGGACGACTCCCTGCCGTATTCGCCCGATTACACCGTGAGCGGGTTGTATGAATTGGCCGATTTGCATCGAACGCTGGAGAAACGGACAGACTGATTTTGAATTTTTGCAAAATGGATTTACAATAGGGGAAGAAAAAGAGCACATTCGCCCGGGCTCCCGCGTATACTGCTAACACCAAGTAAAGAGGTGATACGCATGAGTGGACGTGTCGTACCGACGGATCAAATTCAGATTACGAAGAATGCCCATCAGATCAATGTGGTATTGCGTAATCCGGAACCGGTAAGTATGAACGCCGAGGCGGAGCCCCATTTTCATGGCAAACCGCTGTCCCAGCAGGGGCAATTCGGGGAAATCATGAAGGAGCTCGACCGGATGGTCGGTTTGGACAACGTAAAGGAGCTCGTCTTCGAAATATACGCTTTGCTGCGCATTGCCGGATTTCGGGCCGAGGCCGGTCTTATGGCTAATTCCCAGGTGTATCATATGGTTTTCAAAGGAAATCCGGGTACAGGGAAAACGACGGTTGCCCGCATTATCGCCAAGCTGCTGCAAACGATGGGGGTCTTAAGCAAGGGACATCTGATCGAGGTCGAGCGTGCCGATCTAGTGGGCGAATACATAGGACATACGGCTCTGAAGACCCGGGATTTGGTGAAAAAGGCGATGGGCGGCGTGCTGTTCATCGACGAAGCATACAGCTTGGCCCGCGGCGGGGAAAAGGATTTCGGCAAAGAGGCCATCGACACGCTGGTCAAGGCGATGGAGGACAATAAGAATCAATTCATTCTTATTTTGGCAGGCTATTCGCAGGAGATGGAGCAGTTTCTGCAGACGAACCCGGGACTGCCGTCGCGCTTTCCGATTCAGCTGGATTTTCCCGATTATACGGTCGATCAGCTGATGCAAATCGCCGAGATGATGGTGAAGGAGCGGGAGTATGCGTTAATGCCCCAGACCGAAATGAAGATCCGCCAGCAAATTATGGGGGAGAAGCAGCAGACGGATACAGCGTTCAGCAATGCCCGGTTTGTCCGCAACTTGATCGAAAAAGCGATGCGCAACCATGCGGTGCGCCTGCTAAATCAAAATACGCAGCAGCCCAGCAAGCACGACTTGATGACGCTCCGTCCCGAGGACGTGAAGCTGGAGCGCAAGGCTGCAAAGGAGACCTATAAATATTTATGAAACCATCGACGCATAGCATCGAACATGTTCGGGAGAGAGCGGTTCTCGTCAGCCTCGTAACGCCGCAGATGAAGCGGCAGGAGGCTTACTCGCCGGAATATTCGCTCACCGAATTGGTGAGCCTGGCGGAGACGGCCGGCGTGGAAGTGCTGGACACTCTGTCTCAAAATAAAGAAACCGTAGACACCAAATGGTTTATCGGAAAAGGGAAGGCCGAGGAGCTGAAAGGGCTGCTTGAGGAACGCGGCGCCAATACGGCTATTTTCGACCAGGAGCTGTCGGGGGCGCAGGTGCGCAATCTGGAGCAGTTCCTCGACGTGAAGATTATCGACCGCACGCAGCTGATTCTCGATATTTTCGCCGGCAGAGCCAAGACGCGCGAGGGCATTATTCAGGTGGAGCTGGCGCAGCTCAGCTACCTGCTTCCGCGGCTGTCCGGCCAAGGGAAGAACCTGTCGCGTCTGGGCGGCGGCATCGGGACGAGGGGGCCGGGGGAAACGAAGCTGGAGACGGACCGCCGGCATATCCGCGACCGGATCAGCGAGCTGAAGCAGCAGCTTCAGGAGGTTGTCCGGCACCGCAATCTGCATAGAGAGCGCCGCAAAAAGACCGGCGTATTTCAAGTCGCCCTCGTAGGCTACACGAACGCGGGCAAATCGACGCTGCTGCGCCAAATGACGCAGGCGGACGTCTACGTGGAAAATCAGCTGTTCGCTACGCTGGACCTGACCTCGCGCAACTTGGAGCTGCCGGGCGGCAAAAGCATCGTTCTGACGGATACGGTAGGCTTCATTCAAAATCTGCCCCATGATCTCGTAGCCGCATTCCGTGCTACGCTGGAGGAAGCTTGCGAAGCGGATTTGATTCTGCACGTCGTCGACGGGTCCGCCGAGATGTTGGATACGCAGATGAAGGTTGTCGATCAGGTGCTTGAGGAGCTTGGCGCTCATCAGAAGGAGCGGGTCACTTTGTTCAACAAAGTGGATTTGTGCACGCCGGAACAGGTGGAAATGCTGACAACCGAAGGGGAGTTTCTGCGGATTTCCGCATACCGCGACGAGGATTTGCGCCGCATCGGCGAACTGATCGAATCCAAGCTGATGGGAGATTGCCGAACCTTCCGCATTCCTGCGGAAAAAGGCGATGTGATCTCGCTGGTGTACCGGGTAGGCGAGGTGCTGGAGAATGAAGTGGACGGCGGCGACATGCTGTTCCAGGTCCGGATCAACAACAAAGAATACGACAAACTGGGGTATTTGCTGGCGTCATACGCCATGGATCAGGCAGGAGACAAGGGAGAGAGCACGGAGTATGTTTAACGAACGCATTACGGCATGGATGGAGAGTGCCGAGCAGGTTATCGAGGGGAAAATCAAGCAGATCGACCGCATCGTGGATCAGAACCAATGGAAGGTCATTCGCGCGTTTCAACATCACAAAGTGAGCGATTATCACTTCGCGGCTTCGACCGGGTACGGCTATAACGACCGCGGCCGGGAAGTGCTGGATTTGGTATATGCGGAAGTGTTCGGAGCGGAGGCCGCCTTGGTGCGGCCGCATTTTGTGTCCGGGACTCATACGATCGGCACCGCCTTGTTCGGGGTGCTTCGGCCGGGGGACGAGCTGCTGATGATCACCGGCAGTCCGTACGATACGCTGCATAAGGTCATCGGTCAGCCCGGCGACGGCAAGGGATCGCTGCAAGATTGGGGGATCGCTTACGGTGAGGTGCCGCTTCTCGAGAATGGGGCTCCGGATTACGAGGCGATCCGCAGCCGCATTAACGGGAAGACGAAGGTGATCGGGATTCAGCGTTCCCGCGGCTATTCGTGGAGACCGTCGTTTACGGTGGAGCAAATCGGCGAGATGGCGCGCTTTGTCAAGGAAGTGAAACAAGATGTGATCGTCTTCGTAGATAACTGTTACGGAGAATTCACCGAGCTGCAGGAGCCGACCGAGGTCGGCGTCGATCTGATGGCCGGTTCGCTCATCAAAAATCCGGGCGGCGGCTTGGCGGCTACAGGAGGCTATATCGCCGGGAAGAGCAAGTACGTCGAGCTGGCCTCGTACCGGCTGACCGCGCCTGGGATCGGCGGCGAGGTCGGAGCGATGCTGGGTACGATCCGCAGCATGTATCAAGGTTTTTTCCTTGCGCCTCATCTGGTCGGACAAGCCGTCAAGGGCTCGATCTTCGCCGCGGCGGTGTTCCAGCAGCTCGGCTTTGTCACGCATCCGCATTGGAACGATCCGCGGACGGATTTGATCCAAGCGATTCAATTCACAAGCGATAAGCATCTGATTGCTTTCGTTCAAGGCATTCAGCAGGCGGCTGCGGTAGATTCCCACGTCGTTCCCGAACCTTGGGACATGCCTGGCTACGAGCATCCCGTCATCATGGCTGCCGGCACGTTCATTCAGGGAGGGAGCCTTGAGCTGTCGGCCGACGCGCCGATTCGCGAGCCTTATATCGCCTATATGCAAGGCGGTTTGACTTACTCTCATTGTAAATTAGGCGTCCTTACCGCGCTGCAAAATATGATGGATCGGGGCCTGTTGTAACCAAGCTATATATGGCATAAACCTAACACGACTTGACACGTTTTTGTAGGAAGGATACAATGGGGTTAGGTTTTTAGTTTACAGGGGTGATAAAGTCATGAGTGATGATATACGGCGTAATATGGCGCTTTTTCCGATTGGTATCGTAATGAAACTGACGGATTTGACGGCAAGGCAAATCCGCTATTACGAGCAGCACGAGCTAGTCATACCTGCCAGAACAGGCGGGAATCAGCGTCTGTACTCGTTTAACGATGTGGAACGCCTTCTCGAGATTAAGGATTTGATCGAGAAGGGCGTCAATATCGCGGGGATTAAGCAGGTGCTTCTGCCGGTGTCCAAAGACTCGGAGGACGCTACCGTGCTGAACGAGCAGACGGAAGTTAAGCGCAGGGAGCTGACCGATTCCCAGCTCCACCGGATGCTGAAGCAGCAATTGCTCGGCGGCGGCAAGCGCCCGGGCCAGGTTTCCCTGATTCAGGGAGAGCTTTCGCGCTTCTTCAAAAAATGAAAAGGCTTTACCCCCCGGCATGTTCGTTATCTTTTCATTATGTCTGATCTGCGAACATGCCCTGTCATTTTTAGTTAATTCAAGGAGGAGAAATTGACTGTGAGTAAAAAAGCATACACCAAAGAAGACATTATGCGCATTGCTAAGGAAGAAAACGTGCGTTTCATCCGCCTGCAGTTTACCGACTTGCTCGGGACGATCAAAAATGTCGAAATTCCGGTAAGCCAGCTGGAGAAAGCGCTGGACAACAAAATGATGTTTGACGGTTCCTCTATCGAAGGCTACGTTCGCATCGAAGAATCCGATATGTACTTGTACCCCGATCTCGATACTTGGGTCGTGTTCCCGTGGGTTACGGAAGATCGCGTCGCCCGCCTGATCTGCGATATTTATTTGCCCGACGGCAGACCGTTCCCAGGAGACCCGCGCGGCATTCTGAAAACCGCTTTGAAAGAAGCGGAGGAAATGGGCTTCACTCAAATGAACGTCGGTCCGGAACCGGAGTTTTTCTTGTTCAAAACCGATGAGAACGGCAATCCTACCATGGAATTGAACGATCAAGGCGGTTACTTCGACTTGGCTCCGATGGACCTCGGCGAAAATTGCCGCCGTGAAATCGTGTTGACGCTGGAAGAAATGGGCTTTGAAATCGAAGCCTCCCACCATGAAGTGGCTCCGGGTCAGCATGAGATCGATTTTAAATACGAGAGCGCGATTAAAGCGGCCGACCAGATCCAGACGTTCAAGCTGGTCGTCAAGACGGTGGCCAGACAGCACGGCTTGCATGCGAGCTTCATGCCGAAGCCGCTGTTCGGCGTGAACGGTTCGGGTATGCACTGCCATCAATCGCTGTTCAACGGCAAAACGAACGTTTTCTATGACGAAAGCGACAAGCTCGGCTTGAGCGCCACCGCCAGACAATATATGGCCGGCATTTTGCACCACGCCCGCTCTTTCGCAGCCATTACGAACCCTACCGTAAACTCTTACAAGCGTTTGGTGCCTGGTTATGAAGCGCCGTGCTATGTCGCTTGGTCGGCCAGCAACCGCAGCCCGATGATCCGGATTCCGGCTTCCCGCGGTCTCAGCACGCGCGTCGAAGTGCGCAACCCGGACCCTGCGGCGAACCCTTACTTGGCGCTCGCCGTAATGCTGAAGGCCGGCTTGGACGGCATCAAGAACAAAATGCAGCTGCCGCCTCCAACAGACCGCAATATTTATGTCATGTCGGAAGAGGAGCGGGAAGAGCAAGGCATTCCAAGCTTGCCGGTCGACCTGAAGCAGGCGCTGGACGAGCTGCTGCGCGACGATGTCATCTGCGATGCGCTCGGAGAGCACGCGCTCGCTCACTTCGTCGAGCTGAAGGAAATTGAGTGGGATATTTATCGCACGCAAGTGCACGCATGGGAACGCGATCAATATTTGACGCTGTACTAGGCGCAAGGCCGCAGCCATAAGCCGGCTGCGTTAGGGACATGCAGGGGGACGTTATGCAGCAACGTCCTCTGCATGTCCCTGTTTTTTTCATAACGGCGATTCGATCAACCGCAATTCGCAATCCGCTCGTGCGCAGTATATTCGGCTTCTGGGATCTTTGCCGTGTCCCGATCCATGATCGGGAGGTGAAGGGGGCCATCCTAATTATTGACAAATACAGCAAATGGACTTAAACTTATAACTGAACATTCAGTACTAAAATGAAACGGATGGATATTATGCCCAGAACGAACACTCCCGACGCAAGAAACCGCATTTTGCAAGCGGCTGTCAAGCGGTTTGCCGAGAACGGCTTTGAAGGGTCCAGAATTGAAGAGATTGCCCGCGAAGCGAATGTGCCCAAATCGCTCATCTATTATCATTTCAAGAGCAAGGATGAAATTCGGGAAGTGCTGTTTGCAGACTTTATGCGGGAATACAAGGAGCTTTTGCGTTTGGCCGCGGACGATACCCCGGAGACCAAGCGTGAGAACATGAAAGACCGCCTTCAGCATCGCTACAAGCAATTTGCGGAGCGCAACGCCGACTTGATTCGAATTATGTTTATTGAGTCTTTAAAAAAATCGAGCGATAAGCCGATCCTCTATCAAGTCGTGGAGGCTCTGGCGGATAGCGAGCCTACGGATGCCCCGTTGCGTCCAGCCGACAAGGAGGCTCGCGATGAAAGGCTGATCGCCGAATTTTTTACCGGAGTCATTCCTTTGTATTCTTATTTGTGTTTTTCCGAATCATGGGTGAGCTATTTCAACATGGAAAAAGAGCGGTTTGATGAACTGTTTCTGCAATTGTTTATGGCCACGCACGGTTCTGTTCACAGCAAGACCTAATTGAAAATTTTTTTTGCTAATTTAGTACTGAACGTTCAGTATTATTTGGGAGGCGGGCTATGATCAAGGTCAAGGCATTTTCTCAACCGGAAACATTGGCATTGGTGAAGCGGCATTTGAAGGAGAATTTTCATTACGAGGGCAAGACGGCAAACCAAATTCGCTCGGAAGAGGCTGCTGCTATTTCGGCGCTGCCGAAATTAACGGGGATCGTTATAGGAACGGATTCCGTCGGCGGCCTGCATGCCGAATGGGTGGGAGGGGGGCAAGAACTCCCGGACGAACAAGCGACGATTTTATATTTTCATGGCGGAGCGTTTATCGCCGGGTCCTGCGAAACGCATCGCGACCTTGCGGCCCGTATTGCAAAAGCGAGCGGTGTCAAGGTGCTGACCGTGGAGTACCGGCTGGCGCCCGAGCACCGATATCCCGCCGCCAACGAAGATTGCCTGGCTGCATATCGAGCGCTTATCCGCAGCGGAATCTCCCCGGACAAAATCATCATTGGCGGCGATTCCGTCGGAGGGACGCTGGCTCTGATGACGCTCATCGCTTTGCGGGATTTGCGGGAACCGCTGCCCGCAGCCGCCTTTTTGCTGTCTCCGCATACGGATTTTCTGTATTTTGACAGCGGCACGTATGTTTCCTGCGCCGAATCCGATCCGCTCGGAAGCTTGCGCAGCTCGCAAATGTGCGCCGAGCATTATTGGGACGGAACGCAGCCCAAGCCTGCCGCCATGTCGCCGCTGCATCAAAATTTGCAGGGCCTGCCGCCGCTGCTCATTCAAGTCGGGGAGGCTGAAGTATTGCTCGGAGAATGCGCGGCTTTTGCCGAAAAGGCAGCGGCCTCCGGCGTAGACGTGCGCTTCGAGGTTTGGGAGCAGATGTGGTGCGTTTTTCAGCAGCTGGCCGCGATTGTGCCGGAGGGGGAGGCGGCTATCGAGCATATCGGGGCGTTCGTCAAGAAGCGTCTGCCATAGAGAAAAAACAGCCGTCGGCAGGATCGCTCCTGTGTGACGGCTGTTGCTTATGTGTATCGTATGCGTTGTAGCGAGAAACGGCATCTCAATGAATGTCTCTGAATACGCCGACAACTCGTCCGAGAATGGAAACGTTCTTCAACCGGATCGGCTCCATGGCGGGGTTCTCCGGCTGCAAACGGATATGATCCTTTTCCTTGAAAAAGCGCTTGACCGTCGCTTCGTCGTCTTCGGTCATGGCGACTACGATCTCCCCGTTGTTCGCCGTCTGCTGCTGGCGCACGATAACATAGTCTCCGTTGTGAATTCCCGCATCGATCATACTGTCTCCGATAACGCTCAGCATGAATACGTTATGATCTCCGACGTAGTGGGTCGGAAGAGGGAAATAATCCTCGATGTTCTCCGTTGCTGTAATAGGCACACCGGCAGTGACTCGTCCGATCAAAGGTACCCGGGTGACAGTAAGCGCGAACTGGCCGCCTTCCTCCGAGGTGCCGTCCGTAATCTCGATCGCCCGCGGCTTGGTAGGATCGCGGCGAATAAGACCTTTCTTCTCCAGCCTCTCCAAATGCCCGTGTACGGTGGAGCTGGAAGCCAAACCGACAGCTTCTCCGATTTCGCGCACGGAGGGAGGATAGCCTTTATCTTTTACTTCATTCTTGATAAATTCCAGAATCGCCATCTGCCGATTGGATAGTTTGGTCATCAGAATCACTCCAGTATTGGTAATAATTATCCAAAGTATAACACAGAACCGGAGTTCGCACAAACATAAGTTCGAAAAAACGGATTGACACAAACAAATGTTCGTGTTATTTTGAGAACAGAACAAATGTTTGGGGGTCGTATTCGATGTATATGAACGAGCAATTATTTCGTAATCCGGTGATTTCCGAGCCTGACGCGCCGTCTCGACGCCACGTGCGCCGCAGAAAGCTGATGCGAACGGCGGGCTTGCTGGCGGCCGTGTTGATTATTCTTGTTTTCAGCTTGTGCGCTTCCTTATTAGGTGGAGATCAGGATGTGCTCGCTGCATCGAACGGCGGCGCCCCGGCAAAGCGTACTGTTGAAATTGTAAAGGGCGACACATTGTGGGGGATAGCCAACGCGCATGTCCGCAAAGGCCGCAATGTTCGTGAATATATGGATGAATTGAAGAAGCTGAACCGCTTGGATTCGAGTGTGCTGCACGAGGGCCAAGTGCTGCAGCTGCCTTAAAGGCATGTTGAAGAAGAATCCATCGCCGGGAATCGTCTCAAGCGGAATCGTCTATAGAAGCGATAGTGTTCGCCTTTGCAGGCGGATGGTTTCCGCTGCGGGAGATCCAGAAGCAGCGCATCGGGCTGCAGCAAGCGAACAGAAACCTTTATCGAGCGCTGGCCGGTATGAACCGCCGCGCTGTTGAACATTGGGAAGGCGTACGAACGGCGCGACGCGGGAAGCGGCTGTCTTAGCCGCCGGATGCTGACTCGGATTTCTTGGCTCTTGACAATCGAATCCTCTAATGTCAAAGTATAGTTTGATGCATTTTTTGCTTTATGCTTGAACCGGTTTCCGGCGGAAGGATCAAGCATGACATAATCGGGAGGATTGGCATGAACGAGAAGGAACACGATCAGTACATCAAGCGAATTAATGAACTGGCCCGCAAGGCCAAGTCGGTAGGTCTGACGGACGATGAGCTGGAAGAGCGCAACGAATTAAGGAAGCGGTATATCCAGGCGTTCAAGAGCAATTTGCGCAATCAGCTGGAGAATATCCGGTTTGTGGACGAAGATGACAAACAATAATGCTAAGTTGGGGTGTCTGGCTATCTCCGGTAATCTAGGGGCGCCGGTTGTTCCAGCTTTTTGGCATATCAATTCATGAAGGCGTTAAGCCGCTGCGGCTGCAACCGCTATGCCGGGCGCGCCGGCGCTCTTTGTAACTGTACCGGCAGCGGTTCATCTACGGCTTGCCGAATCGGGGATCGCCGGGCAGGCATCCGGAGCAGGAGCGGGTTTCACGGCCTTTCTAAGGAGCTTGAATAATGTCTCGCAAGTGGGAACGTATGGTTCAGAAAAACACCAAATTAACGAACAAAGCCAGAGTCAAGCAGGGCAAGCCGACGCTCAGCGAGGCGGCATCCGACGGTTCGGTAACCGTTCGCGGGCGCAGCTGGCTGATGCCGCTCCTGTTGATCTGCGTCGGGATTTTCTGCTTTATAGCGTTTTACGACGTGTATCAGAACGACAATCTGTACTGGGTAACCGGCGGCAGTTATATCGCTCTCGGCTTGTTTATTTTTTGGCTGCGGCGGCCTTTCCTCAAAATCGGCGGCAAGGAGCTGGTTTCCCGCCGGTTCGGCGGCGATAAGAGGGTGGAGGCTGCGCAAATCAAAGAGATTTTGCTGCAGAAGGATGCGGTTGTCATTTCCTTGACGACCTCCAAGACAAAATGGGTATTTACGAAACTGTACCACCGTTTCGATATCGGCAGCTTGTCGGAGACGCTCAAGGAGTTTGCCGAGCGCAACGGGGTCGCTTTGCGAAATGAACAGGCAGCCTGAGGCTGCAGTCACAACGTGCAATCAATCACATGGGGAAAAGGCAGGAATCGGCATGACTATTCAAGCGGTATTATTTGATTTGGACGATACGTTGTTATGGGATGACCGCAGCGTCAAAGAAGCGTTCAAGGCAACCTGCGAGGAGGCGGCCAAGCATTATCCGTCCATCGACCCGGCGGCGCTCGAAGAGGCCGTACGCGCGGAAGCTCGCGCTTTGTACGAATCGTATGAGACGTTTCCTTTCACCAAAATGATCGGAATTAACCCGTTCGAAGGCTTGTGGGCTCGTTTTACCGAAGGCGAGAATGAAAATTTCCGCAAGCTGGAGAAGCTGGCTCCCGCTTATCGCACGGAGTCGTGGACACGCGGCTTGAAGGCGGTCGGCATCGACGACGCGGAGCTCGGATACCAGTTGGGCGAACTGTTCCCGGCCGAACGCAGAAGCCGTCCGATCGTTTATGAGGAGACGTTCGAGGTATTGGAGCAATTGAAACAAAACTATAAGCTGCTCTTATTAACGAACGGATCGCCCGATCTGCAGAAGGAGAAGCTGGCCGGCGTTCCCGAGCTTGCGCCGTATTTTGATCATATCGTCATTTCCGGCAGCTTCGGCGAAGGCAAACCGGCTGTGTCGATATTCCATCATGCGATGGAGCTTCTCGGAATTACGGCCGAACAAGGTGTTATGATCGGGGACAAGCTGACAACGGATATTTTGGGCTCCGGCCGCGCAGGTATGCGCAATATGTGGATCAACCGTCATGAGCTGACAAGAACGGATGAAATTATCCCTGCATACGAAATTACGAATCTTCGTCAAATCCAAGGCATTATCGATTCCATTAAGTAAGTAGCACAAGAAGACCCCGCTGCTTGGGGACAAGCGGCAGGGTCTTCTTCGCAGGTGCGCCCGGACGGCGGTCGGCTCGGGATTTATGCTTTTTGGAAAGTAGGATCCGCGAACGGATGAGCGATCCAGCCTTCGGTTTCGATAAACAGCCGAACGGCAACGATTTGACGGTTATCCATAAGAGTGAAGAAGTGCGGTTTATTCTCAGGAACGGAGATCACGTCTCCGGCTTCCAGCTCGACGTCGAAATAGCCGACATCGTCGGTTCCTTTAATGATGAAGATGCCTTTACCGGCTGTAATGGCACGAACTTCGTCTTCGGTGTGAGTATGAACCTGTTCGAATTTTTTCAGTAATTCGTCCAGGTTAGGCGTAGCGTCGGACAAAGCAATGATATCCCAAGTGAGATAGCCGCGGCGATTCGCCAAATCTTTAATTTCGTCTTCGAAGGTAGCCAAGATTTGCGCTTTCTCTTCGTCGGATAAAATGAATTTATTTTGCAGCGCTGCAGGAAGCTTGCCGGCATCCCAATGCTCGTACAATACTTCTTGTTTATCCAAAAACGCTTTTACATTGTCTTCTCCGGAGATACGCTCATCGGTGTTGCGAATACGAATTTCTGCCATGCTCATCCCTCTTTCGAATTCTTAAATAGGTTCTTATACGTATTATAGTTTAAAGTTGGCAATCTGTCGATGACTGATCGTATATAAAACCTATAGGAATTATCGTCATTAGTGAAAGCGGGCTGGAATTGCCTTTTCATTAGTGTGGCTTTCTGGTACACTTAAATCTACATTATTCGACTGATTATAAATATTCCGCACGGAATAAGGGGTCATACATCCAAGCAACGGTTGGAAGGACGTCGGTGAAAGGAAGATTGTTATGAGCAAACCCGCTTTACAGGAACAGTTAAAGAAAAAGATCATGATTTTGGACGGCGCCATGGGAACGATGATTCAGCAGGAAGATTTGACGGCTGAAGATTTTGGCGGGGAAGAGCTGGACGGATGTAACGAGTATTTGGTCGTTACCCGGCCGGATGTCATATCCAAAATTCATGAGGCCTACTTGGCTGCCGGAGCCGATATTATCGAGACGAACACGTTCGGCGCAACCAGCGTCGTCCTGGCCGAATATGATTTGCAGGACCGGTCGAGGGAGATCAATCTATTGGCTGCCAAGCTTGCGGTAGAGGCGGCCCAAAAATTCAGCACTCCGGAGTGGCCGCGTTATGTAGCGGGAGCGTTGGGACCGACGACGAAAACATTGTCCGTTACCGGCGGCGTCACATTCGACGAATTGGTGGACAGCTACTATGAGCAAGCGGTGGCGCTGATCGAGTCCGGAGTCGACGCCATGCTGCTGGAAACGTCCCAAGACACGTTAAATGTCAAAGCGGGCAGCATCGGCATACGCAAAGCTATGGAAGCGACAGGCATCACGCTTCCGATTATGATTTCCGGTACGATTGAACCGATGGGAACGACGCTCGCCGGGCAAAATATCGAATCGTTCTATATTTCGCTGGAGCACTTGAAGCCGATCTCGATCGGGCTGAACTGTGCGACCGGTCCGGAATTTATGCGCGATCATATTCGCACGTTATCCGAGCTGGCTACGACGGCCGTCAGCTGTTATCCGAACGCGGGCTTGCCGGATGAGAACGGGAAGTATCACGAATCGCCGGAATCGCTCGCCATGAAGCTGGCCGGCTTTGCGGAACAAGGCTGGCTTAATATCGCCGGCGGCTGCTGCGGAACGACGCCGGATCATATCCGCGCGATGGCCGAGACGCTGTCCGCTTACAAACCGCGGGAAAGCTCCGCGGGGCACTTGCCTGCCGTATCCGGCATTGAGACCGTATATCTTGAAGATGCCAATCGCCCTTACATGGTCGGCGAACGGACGAACATCTCGGGTTCGCGGATGTTTAAGCGGCTGATGAAGGAAGGCAAGTTTGAGGAAGGGGCGGAAATCGCCCGCGCGCAGGTGAAGAACGGGGCATATGTTATCGACATTAACGTTCAGGATACGGATATCGACGAAGCCTATGCGATGGAAAACTTTTTGAAGGAAGTCGTAAAAAAAGTCAAGGTTCCGCTCATGATCGACTCGACGTATGATCATATCATTGAGCTGGGCTTGAAATATTCGCAAGGGAAAGCGATTATTAACTCCATTAACCTGGAGGACGGGGAAACGAAATTTCAGAGTATCGTCCCCCTGATCCATAGGTACGGAGCCGCTGTAGTTATGATTTTGATCGACGAGCGCGGGCAGGCGGTATCGCGGCAAGCGAAGATGGAAGTCGCCGATCGCGCCTACGAGCTGCTGACCAAAAAATACGGCTTAAATCCGTCGGATATTATTTTCGATCCGAATATGTTCCCTGTCGGTTCGGGCGATCCGCAGTATATCGGTTCCGCCGTCGAAACGATCGAAGGCATTCGGATGATCAAGGAAAAGTACCCGGAATGTAAGACGATTCTGGGCTTAAGCAATATCTCGTTCGGATTGCCGCCGGCCGGCCGCGAAGTGCTGAACTCCGTATACTTGTATCACTGTACGAAGGTGGGCCTGGATTATGCGATTGTCAATACGCAAAACCTGGAGCGCTACGCTTCGATTCCGGAGCATGAACGGGAGCTTGCGGAAAAGCTGATCTTCCATACGAACGACCAGACGCTGGCCGAGTTTGTGGAGCATTTCCGCGAGAAGAAGGTGGAGAAGAAGGAGAAAATCTCCAACCTGACGCTGGAGGAGCGGCTTGCTTCGTATGTCGTTGAAGGAACGAAGGAAGGGCTGATTCCCGACCTGAACGAGGCGATGAGCAAGTACGCCCCGCTTGAAATTATTAACGGGCCGCTGATGAAGGGGATGGAAGAAGTCGGACGGCTGTTTAACAATAACGAGCTGATCGTCGCCGAAGTACTGCAGAGCGCCGAAGTCATGAAAGCGTCGGTCGCCCATCTCGAGCCGTTTATGGAAAAGGCGGAGAGCGCGGTGAAGGGCAAGATCATCCTCGCGACCGTGAAGGGCGATGTCCATGACATCGGAAAAAATCTCGTGGAGATCATTTTATCCAACAACGGCTATAAAATTATTAACCTGGGCATCAAGGTGCCGCCGGAGCAGTTGATCGAGGCTTACCGCAAGGAAAAAGCCGATGCTATCGGCTTATCCGGTCTACTGGTCAAATCGGCTCAGCAGATGGTCGTAACCGCCCAAGACTTGAAAAACGCCGGTATCGACGTGCCGATTCTGGTAGGCGGGGCCGCGCTTACGCGGAAGTTCACCAAAACCCGCATCGCGCCGGAATACGAAGGCTTGGTGCTGTATGCCAAGGATGCGATGGACGGACTCGATATCGCCAACAAGCTCAGCGATCCGAAGCAGAAGGAGCAGCTCGTCAAGGAGCTGCGCGAAAGCATGGAGTCCGATGCGCTGGAATCCGGCAAAAAGCAAGAAGTGATGCCGGAGCTGACGCGGGTTCGCACATCGACCGTGGACCGCACCGTGCCAGTTCAGGTGCCGCCGGATTTGGAGCGCCGCGTCATCCGCGATTATCCGATCAGTCATATTATGCCGTACATTAATATGCAGATGCTGCTCGGTCATCATCTCGGCTTGAAGGGCAAGGTTGATAAGCTGCTTGCGGAAAGGGACCCGAAGGCGGTGCAGCTGAAGGAAACGGTCGATCAGATCCTTACCGAAGCCCAGCAGGAAGGCATTATACGCGCGCACGGCATGTATCGTTTCTTCCCCGCGCAGTCGTCCGGAGAACAGGTTCTCGTGTATGATCCGAACGATTTCACGAAGGTGCTTCAGACGTTCGAGTTCCCGCGGCAGGGGACGGAGCCGTATTTATGCCTGGCGGATTACTTGAAGCCCGTTGACAGCGGGGAAATGGATTACATCGGTTTCCTCGTCGTTACGGCCGGACACGGCATTAACGAGAAAGCCGCCGAATGGCGCGAGAAGGGCGATTACTTGCGCTCGCACGCATTGCAGTCGACGGCGCTTGAAATTGCGGAAGCTTTGGCCGAACGCGTCCATCAAATGATGCGCGATACATGGGGCTTCCCGGACTCTGCGGAGATGACGATGCAGGAGCGGTTCGGAGCGAAGTACCGCGGCCAGCGCTTCTCCTTCGGTTATCCGGCGTGTCCGAATCTGGACGATCAGCAGCAGCTGTTCGCTCTGATGCATCCGGAAGATATTGGAGTCCATCTGACGGAAGGCAGCATGATGGAGCCGGAAGCGTCGGTGTCGGCGATCGTTTTCGCCCATCCTCAAGCGCGCTATTTTAATGTGGATAAAAGTTAGGCATGTTAAGTAGAGTGGAGTTCGGTTGCGGACTCCGCTCTTTCCCTATCATTTAACCTAAACGGAACGGAGAAACGGCAGTGGAACTTTATTTTCTCGGCACGGGGGCGGGAATGCCCTCCAAAGAACGCAATGTGACTTCCATCGTTTTGAACCTGCTCGCCGAACGGAACGTATATTGGATGTTCGATTGCGGCGAAGGAACCCAGCATCAGGTGCTGCGATCGCCTATCCGAATCGGCAAGCTGGAGAAGCTGTTCATTACGCATTTGCACGGTGATCACCTGTACGGTCTTCCCGGATTGTTGACGAGCCGTTCGTATCAAGGGGGAGACGCTCCCTTCACCATCTACGGCCCGAAGGGGACGGAGGCGTTCGTTCGCACTTCGCTTCAGGTGAGCGAGGCTCATTTGACTTATGAGCTGACGATTCGTGAATTTGCCGCGGCCGAGCCGATGACGCTGTTCGAGGACGATCAGTTCAAGGTGAGCGCGGCGCCGCTCGTGCATCGGGTGGACAGCTTCGGCTTTCGGATCGAGGAGAAATCGCTGCAGGGCCGATTGCAGGTCGAGAAGCTGAAGGAGCTGGGTCTCGCCTCGGGCCCTTTATTCGGCCGGATCAAGCAGGGCAAGGATGTAACGCTGGAGGACGGCACGGTGCTTAAGGCGTCGGATTTCATAGGCCCGTCTTATCCGGGGCGTATTGTGACGGTGCTTGGAGATACGCAGCCTTGCGACTATTCCCTGGAGCTGGCGAAGGATGCGGACGTGCTCGTGCATGAAGCGACGTTTGCCGAGGCGAAGAAGCAGCTGGCCAAGGAATATGACCATTCCACCGCGATGGATGCGGCGAGGACGGCCCAAGCGGGCGGCGTGGGAGCGCTTATACTGACTCACATCAGCTCGCGCTACCAGAAGGAAGAGGCGGAGCTGCTCGTGCATGAAGCCAAGCAACTGCATGAGACTACCTATTTGGCGCGCGATTTCTGGTCTTATGAGGTGCCGCGAAAAAAACGCGACGAGTGAGGAGCAGAGAAAGCCCCGCCCAATTTGGAGAAAAACAAACACCCTCTCTTCCGATTTAAAGAGGGGGTGTTTGCACTGCCTAAGCGGGACATTCCTTCATAAAGACCGGGCGGTTATTGCTGGCCCGATTCGTCTTGAAGCTCGCTGTGAAAACCGTCAATGCTTTTCTCGCGGCGGGCGTTCTTGGCTTGCAAGGTTTGTTTCTCCTGAGGGCTGATCTCCTCGGCATGCTCGGCCAAATATTGCTCGCTTTCCTGCAAATTTTCTTTTGTGTTTTGGATGTGCTGCTGCAAATGAGCGGCATTGTCCTCGCGGTTATCCGGTTTAGCCATGATCGAATCCAGCTCCTTTATGCTACATTAATTGTGCGGTGATGCGGTTTAAGCACCAAGAGTTACGTTCCCACATGAAACGGGGAAATATACATGCCGGGGCGGTTCCTTTCGTAGGAATAAGAAGAAGGCGGCGACGGCAAGGATCAAACAAAAACGAGAAGGAGGGGGAGCCGTGCTCGGGTTTTCGATTTTAACGGGATTTTATTTGGCCGGTTATGTGCTGCATACGACGGGCCATATACCGCTTCCGGCCAATGTCATCGGACTTATTTTATTTACGGCGAGCTTATTCCTCAAGCTGGTGAAGCTGGAATGGGTAGAAGAGGCGGGGGAATTTATGATCAAGCATATGCTGCTCTTTTTCACTCCGTTTGTCGTAGGGATGATGGTATTTTTTCAGTATATCGGCCTTCACGCGGTGCAGCTGTTGGTGAGTTTATTCGCCAGTACGGCGGGCGTTCTGCTGGTTACAGGCTGGATCGTCAAGCTGACCGGCGGCAGCAAAAAGGGGGAGCGCCATGAGTCCCGATAGTTTACTGCAGCAGCCTTTATTCGGCATCGCGTTGTCCGTCGTTTGTTATTCGCTGGCTTTGGCTTTATACCGCAAATGGTCATGGCTTCATCCGTTATTTATAACCTCCGGTCTTATTATCGTATTTTTATTAAGCGCTAACATTCCTTATGAAGCTTACCGGAAAGGGGGCGATATGCTCGTCTTCTTTCTCGGACCGGCCACGGTAGCTCTCGGCATACCGCTGTACAAAAACGCGCGGCGCATACGCTCCAGCCTGCCGTCCATTCTTGGCGGCATCACCGCGGGATCGGTAAGCGCGCTCATCTTGTCCGCGGCTTTCGTATGGAGTCTCGGCGGATCGCAGGAGCTGATGGTGACGATGATGCCCAAGTCGGTGACTTCGCCCATCGCTCTCGAAATATCGCGGCAAGCCGGAGGAATTCCGGAGCTCACCGCAGTGCTGACGGTGCTTACCGGGCTGATCGGGAGCATGTTCGGCCCCGGACTGCTGCGTCTGTGCGGAGTACACGACGATATCGCGCTGGGCACGGCGATCGGAACGGCTGCCCACGGCATCGGAACGGCGCGGATTATCCGCGATTCGGAGCTTCAGGGAAGCGTGAGCGGTTTTGCTATGGGAGCCGCGGCTATTATAACATCGATCTTATTCATCCCTTTATACGGCTTGTTCCGCTAAAAAATCGAGACAGTGCGCCTTGCAGTTGGAGCGCGCTGTCTTTTTTTGGGCAGAAGTCGGAATCATTACAAAATATTAACAACGCGCAAACGTGAGCTTAATAATCGTCTGATACGCTAAACGTGTAGTGAACCTCCACTTTCCTGAGAAAGGCGTGTTGACGATGATTCCAACTGCCACGCAAGCAAGTCCTCAGCAGTCCAATCTGTCCGTCATGCTGGCTTCCACAACCGAGGAAATCGAGCAGGCCATGCGGCTGAGGTACCGGGTGTTTGTCGAAGAGGAAAAAAATATGCGAATGCTGAACGACACCGGTTTGGAGCGGGATGAATACGACGGATACTGCGATCATTTGATTGTTAAGGATATGGACAGCGGCTGCGTTGTCGGAACGTACCGTCTGCTTCCGGGCGAAAGAGCCGGAGCCGGAATCGGGTTTTACTCGGAAACCGAATTCGATCTGTCCGCATTTGGGGAGCACAAACGGCAGTCGCTGGAACTCGGACGTAGCTGCGTCGATCCCGCCTATCGGGGAGGAAGAGCGATTCAGCTGTTGTGGGAAGGAATAGCCGGTTACATGGCGGAGCGGGAATTCCGGTATTTAATCGGCTGCGCAAGTATGCGCATACCTTCTCTCGACAACTTGAACGCTATGTTCAGCATGCTGAAAACCAAGCGTGTGATTACGGAGCGGTTCGGCATCCGGCCGCTGGAGACCCATGCCATTGCCGGTCTCCGGCATATCCCATGCGAGCTCCCCGAGAAGGAATGGTTCCGCAAGCTTCCGCCGCTGATGAAAGGCTATCAATGGCTGGGAGCGGAGATCGCCGGCGATCCCGCTTACGACGCGCTGTTCGATACGGTCGATTTTTTCATCGTGCTGGAGAAGGAACGCGTGACGCGAAGGTATAAGAAGCATTTTCTCAAGGAACGGCAGTAATCCGGCGGCTTGCGGCCGTTTATCTTTGCGGCAATGAAGCGTTTGGGGGAGGGATTGCTTGTGTATGAATGGATCGAATCGATAACCCGCAGGCAAGGCCTGATTAAGGCGTGTTCGCGCTGCTGCGGCTGGATGCCGCGGCGCTTGATGCTTTGGATTTGCCGCTGGCTCGGCACGGCGTTATGCGCCGCTTCGGCAAACGGGGTGGCAGCGAAGGTGCGGCTCAACATGGAGGATTTACTGGAGCGGCTGCCGGGAAGCGAGATCAAGATGCTGCGCAGGCGTTTTTTTCAAAATCTGGTCATCACGCTGTATGAAATCATGCTGGAATCGGAGCGTCTTCCCGGAAGCGAGCGGTGGCGTTTCCGCGCGGAAGGGGAGGAACGGCTGGAGGAAGCGCTGCTCTTGGGACGAGGCGCTATCGTATATACGCCGCATTGCGGCAATTTTTTTTACTATTATTGGTATTTGTGCCAAAGGTACTCTTGTTTGACGATAGCGACCGCAGGAAGCGCCGAGCTGCTGCCGCTCTACGAGCATTTTGCCCGATTGGGCTGCCCGGGGTTCGACTACGACCGGACTCCGCCGCTTGCGATGATGAAGAAGCTGCGCGCCCATCTGGCTTCTAACGGCGTTGTGTTTATTCTCGGGGATTTTTACCGGCCTTCGTTTCCCAAGTCCCGGTTGTTCGGGAGAACGACCCGGACGCCGGAAGGAGCGGCTATGCTGGGCATCGATAGCCGGACGCCCGTAATCCCGTTCTACGGCATAAGGGAGCGCGGTTTCGTCCATCGGCTCGTTTTCGGGCAGCCTCTGCATTTGTATGCGGCGTACTCCCGTTCCGGAAGAAGCGAGGCCGCTCAACTATTGAACGGGCATATGGAAGAAGTGATCCGGCGGCACCCGGAGCAATGGTTTTACTGGTTTAACGCAGAGGAGCGCTGGGAGGAAGACGAGATGAAAGCGAAGCGCTCCCATACCGCTTAGTTGAGGGTGCGGCCTTCTTCGCGGCAGAGGCTGCGGGGCCGAGAACGCCTTGGGCGGCCCCTTGCGCAATTATCCTGTGAGGAGGGAAATCATGGATACGGGCAGCCATTTGCTTTTCGGCGCGACGCTGGCGGGCCTTGCCATGCTGGAGCCTGCCGCGGCGCAGCAGCCTGAGCTGACGCAGGCGATTCTAACGGCAACTTTGATCGGGTCGCATGCGCCTGACATCGATTCGATCGCAAGACTCAAGGGCTACCCCGCGTACATCCGGTTTCATCGCGGCGTGACGCACTCCTTGCCTGCGCTGCTCGTTTGGCCGCTGATCTTGACGGTGCCGATCGCTTCTTTGTTTCATATATGGGATCAGGCGCTGTATGTGCTGGCCTGGTCTTTTATCGCCGTGGCGTTTCACGTGCTTCTCGACTGGCTTAACGTATACGGCGTACAGTGCTTTCGTCCGTTGTCGAAAAGATGGCATCACCTGGACATTTTGCCCGTATTCGATCCGGCGCTGTTTCTGCTGCACGGCACGGGGCTGCTCGTTTGGTGGCTGGCGGAGGATGGATTTCGGCCGGGCGTTATGTTTGCATGGATTTACGCGGCTACGGCGGTCTATATTGCCGCCCGCGCAGCGCATCATGACTGGGTTGTCAAGCGGGTGCGCGCCGTTCTCGGGAAGGAAGGGATCTGCCAAGTTATGCCGGGAATGCACTGGTTCCGGTGGCAGTTCGTGATGGAGACGGATTCGCATTTTTATACGGGAACGCTGCTGTACGGCGATGTCTGTCTCAAGGATGAATATGCCAAAGGCTCCTCCAATGCGGTCGTTCAAGCGACCATGGCGGCGGGCGGAGTCCGGGCGTTTCTCTATTTCGCCGAGCGGGTGCATGTCAGCTGCACGGAGCAGCCGGACGGTTATGTGGTCCAGTGGCGCGACGTTCGCTTTTGGTACAATCATCGGCTGCCCTTCGGGGTCGATGTCCGATTGGACCGCAATTTGAACGTACGCGAGCATACGCTCGGCTGGCGCAAAAAAATGTGGGACCCGCCTTTTGTCTAAGCGTATAGTCTGTCCGATGAACCACGTTACATGTAAAATGACAGTCATTATGCAGCGTTAGCGGCAAAATAGGCAGTCATTATTCATTCGCTGTGCACAAACGTAACTCCGTCGGACAGACTCCTAACGCATCGTGTGCAATTTGATGGCGCAGCAGGAATGATTATCCTCATTTTGGGATACACTAAATAAGTGAAAATTGATTCTCAAGGGGGAGTGCGGCATGGATTTTACCAGTCATGATATTGCCGTAATCGAACAAGCTTTGCAGTTGGCCATCAACGCAGAGTCGAAAGAATCGAAAGTCAAACAGTACCGCGAGGTGCTGGGCAAGCTGCAGACGAATGCGCAGGCGGCGATGAACGGGTCTCCCAAGCTGACGGCCGCTCAGGATGGAATCCGCTTCGACTACGACGATTCCTCGGATTTGCTCTAAGCTTTTCCCGGGAAAGCGCAGATTACGAACAGAAAGCTCTCCGTTGTCCGCGGTTTTGGGACGGCGGCTAGGGTGGGTATACATGCATAGGAGTTCCAAGTCCAAGGTTCCTTGACGTCCTTCAAGATGTCAGGGAATTTTTTTGCGTTTAAAAAGCAACTGTGAAAAAATACCTCTTGCAATCGGAATATTCGTTCGCTATCCTGAATAAGATAATACAGAACATATGTTCCGTATTTGCGCACAGATTGAAGTCATCAGGTTAAAGGGAAGTGGGTAAGATGAGACGCGTTATTATGCTGGCGGACGGCCAATCGTTTTATGCTTCGGTCGAGAAAGCTGCGCACCCGGAATGCCGCGATAAACCCGTTGCCGTAGGAGATCCCTCCAGAAAGTCGGGTATCATTCTAGCCGCATGCCCGATTGCCAAAGCACGAGGCGTTACGACAGCCGAACGGGTCGGCGAGGCTCAAGCCAAATGTCCGGATCTGGTTGTCATTCGGCCGAGGATGGCAACCTACATTGCCGTATCGCTGCTAATTACAGAGATTTACGAATCATTTACCGATCAAGTGGAGCCGTATTCCATAGACGAACAATTCCTGGACGTGACAGGATCGATTGCTTTGTTTGGAACCGCAGAAGAAATAGCTCGCCAAATTCAGACGCGAGTGCATCTTTCCACCGGTGTTTGGTCACGTGTCGGCATCGGGCCAACGAAAATATTAGCAAAAATGGCCACGGATAATTTCGCGAAAAAGAGACTAGAGGGGATATACACCCTCTCTAACGATAATATCGAATCCGATTTGTGGCCTTTGCCGGTTTACCGGATGTTTATGGTTGCCAGCCGTATGTCGGGTCACTTCATGCGCATGGGCATTCGAACGATTGGCGATATTGCCCGGCTCGATTTAGGTGAATTCAAGCAGCGATTGCGTTATCGGATGGGACGGCAAAGCGATATACAAGCGGAATATTACTGGCAAACAGCGAGAGGTATCGACCCGAGTCCTGTTGTCGCAGGCATGAGAAGTCAAATCAAGGTGATCAATAACGGAAGAGCTCTTAAATGGAACCTATACAAGACGATCGAAGATATTGAGCCCCTCATGATTGAGCTAGTGATCGAAGTATGCCGCCGTGCGCGAAAATACGGTTATATGGGGCGCGTCATCGGAGTTGGAGCCGCTGAAACGGATGGCAGCCGATCCTTTGATTTTGGTCGGCAAATGAGCTTGATGCGGCCCACTTATTTAGAGCATGAGGTAGGCTCCGCCGTTAAGAAGCTGTTTTTAGAGCATTGGCAAGGTATGCCGCTCACTCAGCTGCACATCACCCTTACTGGCTTGTCCGGCGATGAAACTTACCAGCTGGACTTGTTCGAGGACCGGGAAAAGCTCATTAGGTGCGCCAAAACCATCGATGCAATTAAAGAGCGCTTCGGCCTCACTGCGATTATTCGAGCGTCATCCCTGCAAAAAACAGCGCAAGCATTCGAAAGAGCGGCACAGATTGGGGGGCATTGGGCATGAGCAAATTGGATGGCAATGAAAGATGGAAGTCGAAAATGGCACTCACGGAACACGTGGAGCAATACGAGAAGCGTAATGAACCCAAGAATCAGGGACGGCCCACCGGCGATGAGCTCACAATGGTCAGAGATTATGTTCTTCTGCCTCTTTTGCTTACGATGGTCCAAAGGGCTGCGGACGACATAAAGAATTCCACCGGCATCTTGCGCCGGCATTTTTTAGTATCTGCACAGGTGCTTATGGATAGAATCACTAAGGACATGTACGCTCTTCGAAAAGAATTAAGCAAGCGGAATATAAAAGTAATCAAGGATGAACAGGTTGATTTGGTGATTTATTACAAAATCATTTGCCGCGGCTACGAAGAACGATTCGGCATCGTCCGAGACGTGGTCCGTTCAGAAATAAGCATCCGATTAACGAAATATTTAGATGATATGGCGAACTTGTTGAGACAGAGCATAAAGTGAGCCAAGCAGAAAACGTAGAGAAAATAAAAACATCGCCGGCTCCTTCAGACGATGTTTTCATGCTGCGCGTAATAAAGCATATTCACGCGTCGGCTCATTTCTTCTGCTGTAGTGGAGAAAAGTGAATCAGAAAAAAAGGGATTATATGTGTTATTTTACAATAAATTCAACTTCGGTGCCGTCGGGGTACTTGTCAAGCTGATTTTGCACCCAACTGCCCGCTCCGCGGTTGTCTGCGGGGGTTATGTACTTGATATCGGCGCCCTGGCCGCCTTCCCGGCACATGGCCATCGGCCACTCGTCGCGGTCGTAGCCTTTCTTGGTGGGAACGTCGTGAAGCGAATGCTTCCGGTTCTCCTCGGCTCCCCCGCGGTTGATCGTGCAAATGCGGGATTGTCCGGCCCGGATCGCTTCCTTGATGTGGGCCGCCGTCTCGGGATAGCGGTCCGCCGGGAACATGAGCTGAACTACGGCCGAGCGGTCCGGGAGCTCGCTGACGGGCAGTCCCAGTTTCTCGTAAAGCGCCGAACCGGCCATGAGGAAGATCGTGATAATAAGCGAAAATAATGCCTTTCGATTGCGCACAAGCTGTTTCTCCTTCCAAAAAAATTAGTTCTATCATAAAGGCAAAAGGCGATGAGTGTAAAGGCGGAGCCATGCGGGGAATGAACTTTTCCCGGGAAAGCGCAGGAACCGACAAAATTTTCTGAAAATTCAAATATCAAACCGCTCGCGCCGTACGATCATTCGACGGCGTTTGGTCATTTTAGGTGAGGTGCGACAAAAAAATAGGGTGAAACCCAGATGCTGTCGAGCGGGGACGGGAAGGGGATTTCCCGTAAACACTGCTCTTGCGGGGCCGAATCCGGCAAAACCATTGAAGAGCGAACATGTATTCGATATAATGAATGTATATTGGGGGAACGATCGTTCTGCGGGTGGGGGATAAACAAATGATTCGAAAACAATCGCTTTCCGATTTGATCCGGGAATTAAAGGGCGATGAAAATATAGTGAATTGGCATGAAGTCGAACCGCAAGAAGCGAGAACAAGGCCATTGCCGGAAAGCGTGGATTGTAGAATCCAAGCCGCTTTGGCCAAAAGAGGAATAGAGCGGTTGTACACGCATCAGCATACCGCGTACGAAACCGTGCGCCGGGGCGAGAATATCGTAGCCGTCACCCCGACCGCTTCGGGAAAAACGTTATGCTACAACCTTCCCGTCCTGCAGGCGATCGCCGAGGACGACGGGAGCCGCGCGCTGTACTTGTTTCCGACGAAGGCGCTGGCGCAGGACCAGAAGAGCGAACTAAGCGAGATCATCGCCGAAATGGGGATTGATATCAAGAGCTTTACTTACGACGGCGACACGTCCCCGGCGATCCGCCAGCTTGTGCGCAGCGTCGGGCATATCGTCATTACGAACCCGGATATGCTGCATTCGGCGATTCTTCCTCATCATACGAAGTGGGTCAGTTTATTTAGCAATCTTAAATATATTGTCATTGACGAATTGCATACATATAGAGGGGTATTCGGCAGCCACGTGGCGAACGTCGTGCGCAGGCTGCGGCGGATTTGCCGGTTTTACGGGAGCAGTCCGCGGTTTATATGCACTTCCGCTACGATAGCGAACCCGAAGGAGCTGGCGGAGCAGCTGACCGGCAGCCCGATGCGGCTCATCGACGATAACGGGGCTCCCCGGGGGCGGAAGCATTTTGTCTTTTATAATCCGCCGGTCGTCAATAAGCCGTTGAATATCCGGAAGAGCTCGACGGTTGAGGTCAACCGCCTGGCCCGGCAATTTTTGGCCAATAAAGTGCAGACGATCGTGTTCGCCCGAAGCCGGGTACGGGTGGAGATTATTTTGAGCCACCTGCAGGAGCTGGTCAAAAACGAGCTTGGAGCCAAGTCCGTAAGGGGCTACCGGGGCGGCTATTTGCCCAAGCAGCGGCGAGAAATTGAAAGAGGATTAAGAAACGGGGAGATTATGGGCGTCGTCAGCACGAATGCTCTGGAGCTGGGCGTAGACATAGGGCAGCTGCAGGTGTGCATTATGACGGGCTACCCCGGAAGCGTCGCAAGCACATGGCAGCAAGCGGGCCGGGCCGGGAGGCGGCACGGGGAAGCCCTCGTTCTGATGGTCGCCGGCAATACGCCGATCGATCAGTATATCGTGCAAAATCCGGAATACTTTTTTGACCGTTCCCCGGAATCGGCCAGAATCAACCCGGAAAATCTGATTATTTTGGTCGATCACCTGCGCTGTGCGGCGTACGAGCTTCCCTTCAAGCGAGGGGAAGAGTTCGGCCCGCTGGAGATTGAGGATATTTTGGAGTTTCTAGTGGAAGAACGGGTGCTGCATCATGCGGGCGATACGTTTTATTGGGCGAACCAGTCGTTTCCGGCCAGCGAAGTCAGCCTGCGTTCGGCGGCACAGGAGAATGTCGTCATCATCGATCAGTCGGATGTCGCGAACGTCAAGATTATCGGGGAAATGGACCGGTTCAGCGCGATGACGCTGCTGCACGACGAGGCGATTTATTTGCATGAGGGCACGCAGTATCAAGTGGAAAAGCTGGACTGGGAGCATAAGAAGGCCTATGTGCGGGAAGTCGACGTGGAGTATTACACCGATGCGAATTTGGCCGTAAAGCTCAAAGTGCTGGAGACGGACCGGACGGAGAGCAGGCGGACGACCGCGATCCATTACGGCGACGTCGTAGTGAATGCGATGCCGACCATTTTCAAAAAAATCCGTTTGACGACAATGGAAAATATTGGGTATGGCCCCATCCATCTTCCCGAAGAAGAACTGCATACTAGCGCGACTTGGATCGAGCTGAAGGAGGTTGACCCGTCGCTCGGAACGAAAACGCTGGAACAGCTTCTGCTCGGCATATCCAATGTGCTCAGACACATCGTTCCTATACATGTGATGTGCGACCGGAGCGATATTCACGTCGTGTCGCAAATCCGCGCCGAGCATACGCAGCTTCCTACGATCTTCATCTACGATCATTATCCGGGCGGAATCGGGCTTGCCGAAGATGTCTACAAGCGTTTTGACGAAATCAAGGCGGCGGCGAGAAGCCTGATTCGCAAATGCCCTTGCGAAGACGGCTGCCCTTCCTGTATCGGCACGGAAATCGAAGGGATGAACGCGAAGCGGCAAAGCGTGGAGTTGTTAGGATTCCTATAAACGAAGGGAGGCGATCCGATTGAGCAGTTTGCGCGAGAAGCTGCTGCGTCATAAGAAGCCGGGCGGCACAGGCGCAGCCTCGGCCGAGCCGGAAGGCGCCGCCGCAGCGGACGCCGTCGTATCGGAGGCGAAGCCCGCGGCTGACGGAAGCGAATGGGCGGCGATAGGAGCGCATCTGGAGCATAACGAACGGGGATCTTTCGTGCTCAGGCGCGTCGCGTACGAAGGTTCTTATTCCCACGGCCGCTACCGGCTCGATGAGCTGCAAGGGCAGTCGGACTATCTGATGTCCATTTTGCTGCCGGGGGATGTCGAGGCGGTTCTAAGCGGGCTTTCCTATGAACAGCTGCTGTACCTCGATACGGAAACGACGGGGCTCGGCATCGGCGCGGGCAACGTGCCGTTCATGATCGGGATCGGGTTCTACGAAGGGCAGCGGCTTGTCGTAGAGCAAATGTTCATTCGCAATCCCGGCGAGGAACTGGCGATGCTGCACCACCTGGAAGGACGGCTGAAGCGGCATCCGTACCTCGTTTCCTATAACGGCAAAACGTTCGATTGGCCGCTGATCAAAAACCGCTACATTCTGAACCGGATGCCTGCGGAGCCGGATATCGCCGGCCATCTCGACTTCCTGTATCCGTCCCGGAGCCTGTGGAGGCATACGCTGCCTTCCTGCCGGCTCGGCAAGGTCGAGGAGGAACGGCTGCATGTAACGAGGGAAGAGGACGTTCCGGGTTCGCTCGCCCCTACGTTATATTTTCAATATTTGGCGGAGAAGGACGTGTCCGTCGTCAAAGGAATATTCGTACATAACGAGCTCGATCTGCTGTCGCTGGCGGGGCTGTCGATCCATTTCTCCCGCGTGCTGCAGGGCAAATACGATCTGGCGGAGATGGAGCTGGAGGAACAGTACAGACTCGGATTATGGTTTGACAAGCTGGGCCTTGAAACGGACGCCGAGCCGATCTTCGAACGTCTGCGGACGTTCCTGCTGCAGCCCGAGCAGGGAGAAGAGGCCGCGGAGTATTTGCTGCCGCTGGCGCAAGTGTACAAACAGCGGCATCGGTATGAGGAGGCCGCGCGGCTGTGGTCCGCTTATGTCGAGCGCAAGGGGCAGCGCGGCACGGCTTCGACGGAGCCGTATATCGAGCTGTCGATGCACTATGAGCATCGCGAGAAGCGGCTTGCGCTCGCTCTGGAGTTCGCCGAGCAGGCGCTCGGCAAAACGCGGCTGCGCCAATCGCTCCTGCGGCCCCGCGGGCAGGAGGCGGCCGCCCTCAGGGGCAAGAAGGCGCTGACGGACGAGCAGCGCAAGCAGCAGGCGGTCCTCGCCGGTATGGAGAAGCGGATCGAACGGCTCAGGCGGAAGCTGGAGCGGGAAGAGCAGGCGGGGCGCAGCAAGCGCAGCGTGCCGGGAGCTTCTGCAGGCCGGAAGCGCGCCGCGCGCGAGGAGTCCGGCTATTGGATGGACAGCCTGATCTAGCGGCAAGGAAAGGCATAAATTCGCTCCGATATGGAAATATAAGGAGATAAAGGCGGCGGAGGATGACGGTTTTCGCTGCAATAATTTCACTTATAGAAGAGTGGTAAAAAAGAGGCCGCAGGCCGCACCTCATATCGCCACGCTTTATAGAAGGAGTGCATGGTATGCCGGAACTTCCGGAAATGGAGAATTACAAGAGGCTGCTGCAGGAAAGACTGGCAGGCCGCGTCATTACGGGCGTCCAAGTGGAGCGGGAGAAGTCGATCAACGTGCCGCCGGCTCTGTTCGAGCGCAGTCTGATCGGCACGTCCGTCCAAAGGATGGAGCGGAGAGCGAAGCATCTATTGTTTCATTTGAGCAGCTCGCAGGTGCTTGTGCTGCATTTAATGCTCGGGGGCATTTTGTTCCTCGGTACGGCGGAGGAGAAGCCGGAGCGGACGGTTCAAGTGACGCTGAGCTTCGAAGCGCTCCGCCTTTATTTTATCGGCCTGCGCTTAGGCTATTTGCATTTGTACGGCGAGCGAGAGGCGGAAGCGTTCCTGAGCAAGCTGGGCCCCGAGCCGATGGAGCCGGAGTTTACGGCCGGACGCTTCGCCGGGCTGCTGCGGCAGCATAAGGGGGCGCTCAAATCTGTTCTGGTGGATCAGAGCGTCATGTCCGGCATCGGCAATTGCTATTCCGATGAAATTTGCTTTGAAGCGGGACTGCTGCCGTCCAGGCGGTGCCAGCAGCTGTCGGAGGAAGAATTGGAGCGGCTGTTCCACGCGATGCGCCATGTCTTATCGGAAGCGACGCGTTATGGAGGATACATGGATATGCCGCTGTTTCCGGGCGACCGGCTGACGGGCGGCTATGACAGCAGGTGCAAGGTGTACGACCGCGAGGGAGAGCCTTGCGTACGGTGCGGCCGTTTGCTGGAGCGCAGCGACGTGTCTTCCAAAAAATCGTTTTGCTGCTTGAACTGTCAACGCTAGGAGGGATGAGCATGTATATCGGGTGCCATCTCAGCATACGCCGCGGTTATCTGGAAGCGGCCAGAACGGCATATAAGATGCGAGCCTCCGCTTATCAGTATTTTCCCAAAAATCCGCGCAGCCTGACTATCAAGCAGTGGAGCGGCAAGGATGCCGCAGCTTGCGCCGCGTTTTGCCGGGAGCACGGCATCGTTTCGATCGCTCATTCGCCTTATTTGACTAATTTGGCGTCGGAGGACGAAGGGCTGCGCAGAGCTTGCGTACTGTCGCTGCGCAACGATCTGGAGATTGCCGAAGCATGCGGTTCGCTGGGCGTCGTCGTCCATTTCGGCAAATATAAGGGGACGGACCCGTTACAAGGGTACAAAAATATTATACAATGTCTTCATGAGGTTCTTGCGGACTGGCAGGGGGCGGCCAAGCTGCTCATAGAGAATCAGGCGGGAGAAGGCTCTTTGATGGGAACGACGATAGAAGAGCTTGTGCAGATTCGCACGCTGTCCGACCGCCGGGAGCATATCGGTTTTTGCTTTGATACATGCCATGCCTACGCCAGCGGCTTGTGGCCGGCGGAGCCGGGAGGGTGGGAGAAGCTGCAGGCCGCAGCCGAACGGCTGGGCTACTTCGACCATTTGACGGCCGTTCATCTGAACGACTCCAGGTATGCAGGAGGGCTGCTGAAGGATCGCCATGCGATGATCGGCAAAGGGGAAATAGGCGAGAAGCGCTTCCGTGAAAGCTTGCGTTTTCTCCGCGGCCTGAAGGTGCCCGTTATTCTCGAAACGCCGGTGCCGTACGGGGGCAGCCACGCTCCCGAAATCGAGTATGTGCGCGCGTTGGCGGAAATAGACGCCAAGCCTTGACGCCGCCGCTTAACGGCCGGCATTCGCTCCTTCGAGAGCATATTGGCCGTTTCGGCAGACGGCGGAGCCGCAGGAGGCAGGGATCATTGCCGGAAAGCTGCGCCGGGGGCGCTTCTGACTTATTGCGTTCCTCCAGAATCAACCTATTTTTTCATGGCAGGAGCGTGGTTACCATCATTCATGTTTTTTTGGACGATATGAGGGCATGTCCCAAGGGCTTCGTTTCGGCTCGCACCGCGGAAGAATGCAAGCTGCTGCTGGAAGACGGCGAGGTCGACGTGCTGTCTCTCGATTTTGACCTGGGGTGGGATCAGCCGACGGGAATGGACGTCGTTCTGTTCATGATCGCCAAGCAGTGCTACCCGCGGGAAATCTATCTGCACAGCTCCAGTATTAGCGGGCGAAGATCGATGTACGAACTGTTATACCAAAGCGTCCCGGAAGGGGTTAAGCTCTCCCGCGGCCCCGTGCCTTACGAGAGGCTGCATTACATAGCCGACCGTTCCTGAAGCGCGGCAGGCGCCGTCGGCCCGCAAGGGGAACGGCAGTAACCGATGGTTAGCCCCATTAATTAAATTAGAATAGGTTGTGATGGTTTCATGCAGGTCTTATCTTTGGAAAATATTCATTTTATCCGCGAGGAGCGGTCTATATTATCGGATGTTGAGCTTCGGGTGAACGACGGCGAGCATTGGGTCATTCTCGGAAAAAACGGCTCCGGGAAAACGACGATATTGGAATTTATTAACGGCTACCAGTTTCCGAGCCGCGGCAAAGTTCAGGTGCTGGGCCATACGTACGGAGAATGCGATGTCCGGGAAGTGCGCAAGCAAATCGGCTATATTAGCCAGTCGCTGTACGAAAAGCTGAACCCGGGCGATCCGGTGTGGGAGGTTATCGCTACCGGGGAATACGGATTTTTGCGGTTTTATCAAGAAATTCCGGCGGAGGTGCGGCAGAAGGCGCTGGAAATGCTGGGGGTCGTTAAGCTCGCGCATCTGGCTAACCAGCCGCTCGGCACGCTCTCTCAAGGAGAGCGCAAGAAGGTCATGCTGGCGAGGGCGTTAATGACAAGTCCGCGCATTCTGATTATGGACGAGCCTTGCTCCGGACTCGACCTGTTCGAGCGGGAGAGGCTGCTGGAAAACATCAACGATCTGGGCAAGCAAAATATTACGGTCGTGTATGTGACGCACCATATTGAAGAAATTATGCCGATGTTCTCGCATGTGGCTCTGATCGATCAAGGCCGGATCATAGCCTCGGGCAAGAAGGAAGATGTGCTGAACGAAGAGAATTTGCTCAAGGCGTTTCAAGTGCCCTTCAGCCTGGAATGGTTCCAGGGACGTCCTTGGATTAAGGTGCTGTAATGACGGAAGAGACGGTTTACAGCACCTTCATAGGAACGGCGAATCACGGCTTCGGGCAGCATGCGCAGGAGGAAATCCGCCGTTTATTCGAAGCCGGAACCCGGTTCAGCCACCTGGTTCCTTCCGAAATATTTCTGTTTATGGTTCCGGCGGGCAGGCAGGAGGCGACGCAGCGACTTCTTGACCGGGAGCCGATGTTTCTGCGCCATATGCAGCCGGTGGATGCGGAGCTGGAATGGGACGGCACGGTGGAGGCTCTCGGCGGCTTCGCCGCGCAGAAGCGGGAGCTTGAGCTGCAGGCCGGAACGAAATTTGCCGTTCAAGTCCGCAAGACGGAGCAGGTCGGCTCCGGCATCGCGGCCGGGGCTTGCAAGCAGGCGATCGACGAAGCGCTTGCCGGACGATACGAGGCTATTCCGGTTGTGAAGGATGCCGATGTCATCCTATCCGTATTTCTTACTGAGGATACCGCCTATGTCGGAGTCTCGAAGCCGGAACAGAACTTAAGCGACTGGTCCGGCGGGGCCATCCGCTTCCGCAAGGAAGAAGGACAAGTGTCCCGGGCCAAGTTCAAGCTGCTGGAGGCGGAGCGGACTTTCGGGCTGGATTATTCCCAGTACCGGTCCGCACTCGATATCGGCGCCGCCCCGGGCGGCTGGACCTCGCTTTTGCTGGAGCGCGGGGTGAAGGTGACGGCGGTCGATCCGGCCAAGCTGGACGCTTCGCTGCTGCGGCATCCGCAGCTGACCTTTTTGCAAAAAAACGCCGCAGAAGTCCGGTTCAAGGAGCAATCGTTCGATCTGCTCGTATGCGATATGAGCTGGAGCCCGCGGCAGATGGGCAAATTGATCAAAGGCCTGCTCTATTCGCTTCAAAGCGGCGGTACCGCCATTATCACGCTTAAGCTGATGCATAAGAAGCCTTTTCAAACGGTGCGGGAGCTTACGGGAGACTTGGCGCCGGAGCTGGCCTTGCAGAAGGCGAAGCAGCTGTTTCATAACCGGGAGGAGCTTACTTTATTTTTTATTAAGTCCTAAGTGCTTAAAGAAGCTTTGTATTCCCGGGATAGGGCGGACGGGGAGGATGCGTATGCAGGAAGAGCGGCAATACTGGAACGGAATGTTTGCGGAGCCGGATAACGGCAAGCCGCAGTATGACGATTGGCTGGTTAAACACGAAGAACTGCTGCGGCAATCGCAGGATGCGCCGATCATCGACCTCGGCTGCGGGGCCGGCGGAGACAGCTTGTATTTGACGGAGCGCGGCTACCGGGTGATCGCTTGCGACTGGTCGGAGGAGGCTCTTCTGAAGCTGCGGCGGCATGTGCCGCTTGCGGAGACGAGACGGGTCAACCTGGCGGAGCGGCTGCCGTTCCAGCCGGGAAGCGCGAGAGTGATTGTGGCGGATTTAAGCCTGCATTACTTTTCATGGTCAAAGACAACGGAAATTGTCAGTCAGCTGAAGCGGATTCTTATGCCTCGCGGGGCGCTGCTGTGCAGAGTCAATTCGGTGAAGGATACCGAATTTGGGGCGGGGCAGGGAGAAGAGATCGAACCGAATTATTTTGAACGGGACGGCCTGCGCAAGCGGTTTTTCGACGCCGAGCAACTGGAGCGTTTATTTCATGGCTGGCAGCTTGAATATATGCGGGAAGACGTCATGCATCGGTATCATAAACCGAAAAAATTATGGGAAATCGCAGCATCCGTGTATGTAACCGAAGAGCGAGAGCCGAACCGGGAGGAGGCTGCCAGGTGAGAAGGGTGATTGTCCCGCTATGCCTGTTCCTTGTCATTGCGGTGATGGGGATGATGTTTTTGCAGCAGGATCGCTTGGAACGGGCGCGTTCCATCCCCCCGGGCTCCATCCCCTTTCTTAAGGAGGACAAGCCGTGAACGGATGCTTTGCTGTAGAAAACAGGCGTGGCCGATAATGAAACGGGAGGGATAAGCGATGCAATTGACCGTGCTTGGACATTGGGGAGCTTACCCGGAGGCCGGGGAGGCTACATCGGGTTATTTGCTGGAGCATAGAGGCCGGCGGATTTTGCTTGACTGCGGCAGCGGGGTGCTCTCCGTACTTCAGAACGAGCTGGCGTTACACGAGCTTGACGCTGTCTTCATCAGCCATCAGCATTATGATCATATTGCCGATTTGGGATGTTTGCAGTACGCTTGCTTGATCGATACCGATCTTGGAAAACGGACGGAACCGCTGCCGATCTATGTCGCCGAGCCTTCCGAAGGGGCGGGAACGCCCGCCTGCCGGACCATGAAAGGGTCTGTAATTTTGCCTGTCGGCGCTGGCGATAGTTTAGAGCTATACGGGCTAAAATTCGAGTTTTTCCGGACGTTTCATGAGGTTTATTGTTTAGGATGTAAAATAACGGACGGCCAAGCTGCGTTGGTCTATACGGCCGATACCTATTATGACGAATCCCTGATCGGATTTTGCGAAGGGGCCAATGTGCTTGTAGCGGAAACCTCGTTTTATGTGGATTTTCAAAACGCCCGCAACTATGGCCATATGAATTCCGCCGAGGTCGGATACTTGGCCAGTCAGGCGAAGGCAGAGACCGTAGTTTTAACTCATCTGCCGCATTTTGGAGATCGGACGGAGCTTATAAAAGAAGTGAAGCGGCATTACGGCGGAGAAGTCATTCTCGCCGCCAAAGGCTTGAAGCTGCCGCTATAACGGAAAGGAGGCCGGCTTATGGACGCAGTGTACCGGGCCCAGGCCGATCATCTTCGCGAAGCGCTTAAACGGCTGTCGGCCGATGCAGAAGGACCGACCGAACGGCTATTGATGCAATGCATTGAAGCCTACGAGAGGGAGACGGCATTGTTGGCGCAAATAGAGACGCTGAGGTCGGAAAACAGCCGTTTGAAGGAGCAAGTCAGGAAGCTTCGCGGAGCCGCGACGAATAAAGAAAGCAGTATGTCCAGCAGGCTGAGAGACGCTTTACGGGAGTAGTCGAAGGGGGCGATGGGATGGTCGTCAATGGGACAATACTTAGCGTGGCCGTTATCGTTATCATTCTCGCTGTCGCGGGATGTTTCGCGGTGCTAAAAAGGCGCCGCACGCGGAATCGTAATATTGTGCGTATGGCTCAGTTCAAGAAGCGGAATGAAGCGAAGCAAAAATGCTCGTATTGTAAAAAGAAAACGGATCGGATCACATTCTACGCGGGCGTGCACGGATCGGTCGTCGGAGTGTGTCGGGAATGCAAGCCGAAAGCGGAGAGGCAGGATTTAATGCCGATTTGATTGACGGCAAGCAGTTAACCGGACCGGAAAGCCCTTGCGAACAGGACAAATAAAAAAGCGCAACCGCGAAGGTTGCTTATTATGACTGTTTTAGAAGCATTGGATTTTGCTTTTTGCAAGCAAATAGATGTCTTATGGAAAGCTCGTTATTGGAGTTGGTTAGACTGGCCAGACTGGCCGGACTGATCGGAAGAGCCTGATTGCTGCTGCCTGGACACGAGATCCATGGACCAATCGATCATTCCATTCATAATGTTTAATACAAGATTGATGGCATCTTCATCGATTAAAGGCTGGTTTTTGGAATTGTTCGAAATATAATCCTGCATCTTGGTTTCCAATTGGCTCGTTAAATCCTTGAGCTTGGAGAAATCTTTGGCAATGCCCGCAATCGAATTGGACCCTCCTTGCTGCTGTTGCTGCTGGGATGAATCTTCGCCGCCGGATTGCTGCCCGCCTTGGTCGTCGGATTGATTTTGAAGCAAGCTTTTTATATGCTGCAGCTCATCCGTCAACGATTGCTGCTGCTCTGTAATTTGCTCGATTTGCCCCTTTAACTCGCGATTGCTGATCATGTGCTTTGCTCCTTCATATCATGTATATGAGGATAGTATGTCCATGCGTAAAATAAATAACCAGATAAGACCATATATCGACAGGAATTGATATTATAGTTGAAAAATCCCAGGAATGTGGTATAATCTTCTCAAATATGTGATTCGTAAGCGGAAGCACCGCTGATCAAGAATTCGTTCTTGTTCAGTCGGTGCTTTTTTTGCGTGTACGAATGCAGGAGGGGATAGAAGATTACGAATCGGGTGAAGATTGCCGTTGTACTCGCGGTCATTTCAACCGTGCTGATTACAAGCGGAGTTTTACAGTTAAAGGGTGTCATGTAACGGAAATCCGCTGGCAAGAGAGAAGATGAAATTTAAAGGAGGAGGGGCTGTAAACCTATGAGCAAAATGAAATTGGTACTGCTGGATGACGACGCATATTTCATTGAGATGGTGACGGCTTACGTCAGAACCTCCGAGTATTCCGCCGCATTTACGGTTTCGGCGTTTACGACGAGAGAGCATGGCTTCGCTTATATCGAGCAGGCTTCTGAGGCGTTTATTTTGCTGGCGCATGAACGCTTCATGCCGCTGCCGGAGAGGGTATTCGAAAAAAGGCACGGCTGCTTGATGATCGTGACCGATTTGCCCGCTGCCGCCGATATTGTCGAATATCCGGTTCTATGCAAGTATCAGCCGCTGAATCGGCTTCTGTCCCATGTCGTTTCGCACTATAACGAATTTACGGCGTCGCGGCTGCTGAAAGGCAATCGTTCCGCGCAAGTCATTTCGGTCTATTCCGCGGCAGGCGGCAGCGGCAAGACGATGACGGCGATGCATCTTGCCAGGGAGCTTTCGTTAACCGGACGGAAAGTATTTTACCTGAATATGGAGGAGCTGCCGACGGCAGCTTGGATAGAGCGGGAGGAAGAGCCCGATAAAAGCGGCTTTTCCCGGATGCTGTATTACGGAAAAAACGATCCGAAGCTGCAGGCCGCCAAGGTAGACCAGTATAAACGAAAGCATGGGACGATGGGATTCGATTACTTTCCGGGGAATCATGAACCGCTTGAGCTTGCGGAAATGTCCAGCAAGGATATCGAGGCGCTTGTCCAATCCGTTCTGGCCTCGGGCGCCTATGATTTCGTATTGCTCGACTTGGATACATCGCTTCATCCCCGAGTTGTAGCTTCGCTTCAGTTAAGTCATCAGGTACTGTGGCTGACGTTGGATGAATACGTTCATTGGAACAAAATGAAAGGGCGTCTGCAGCAGCTGTACAGTATGCCGTGGGGGCCGGACTGGATGCATAAGGTAAGCTTGGTCGTCAACAAGTTCAGCGGGACGCTAAGCAACGAAAGCTCGGGGCTGCCGGTGGCCGTTAGCGGTTATTTGCCTTATATACCGGAGTGGAAGTCTTACGGCCGAGCGGACGCTATATTGGTGCGAGGCGCTTTTAGCGAGAGTCTGGCAGCCCTTCCTATGTTCCGCTCTATGGTATCGGAGGAGACGGGGCATGCTGTGGTCTGAGGAAACGGTAGCCATTCTAAAGCAGGTCGTCAAGGAAAAGCTGGATTTGTCCGTATCGGTGACCGATCAACAATTGCTGGAGCTGATCGAGCAGGAAGTGTTCGCCTATCCGTTCGAAACCTATTCGACAGCGGGTCAAAAGCATCAACTCATTATGCGGCTGTTTCATTCGTTCAGAGGGTTGGATATTTTACAGCCTCTGGTCGATAATCCGGCCGTAACGGAAATTATGATCAACCGATACGATCAGATTTTCATCGAGCGGGAAGGTCGGGTCAGTCTGGCCGACGTCAAGTTCGAAAGCAAAGAAAAGCTTGAGGATGTTATCCAGGCGATCGTTGCCAAGGTGAACCGGGCTGTAAATGAAGCGAATCCGATAGTAGACGCCCGTCTGCTTGACGGTTCCCGCGTGAATGTCGTGCTGCCGCCGGTCGCGCTGGACGGCGCGGTCATGACGATCAGGAAATTCCCCGAGTCGCCGCTGACGCTGCGCGATTTGATGGGGAAAGGAGCGCTGACGGAGGAGGCCGCTTCCTTTCTGATCAAGCTGGTTCAGGCGAAATACAACGTATTCATCGGCGGCGGCACGGGATCGGGCAAAACGACGTTTCTCAACGCCTTATCCCAGTACATCCCCGACGATGAGCGGATCATCACGATCGAGGATTCGGCGGAGCTGCAGATTCGCACGGTGCCTAATCTGGTTCGGCTCGAAACGCGCAATGCCAACACGGAAGGCAAAGGAGAAATATCGATTCGCGATCTCATACGCTCTTCCTTGCGAATGCGGCCGAACCGGATCATCGTGGGGGAAGTGCGGGGAGCTGAAGCTTTGGATATGCTGCAAGCTTTGAACACCGGGCATGACGGCAGTTTGTCCACCGGGCACGCCAACTCGACGACCGACATGCTGAGCCGGCTGGAGACGATGGTGCTAAGCGGCGCCTCTCTTCCCGTCGATGTCGTCCGCAAGCAAATTTGCTCCGCTATCGATGTGATGATTCATCTGCAGAGGCTGAGGGACCGATCGCGCCGGGTTACCGAGATTAGCGAGGTGGCGGGCATCGAAGACGGAGAGGTGAAGCTGAACAGGCTGTACGAATTTGTGGAAACCGGGGAAGATGCGGGCGGCCGGGTTGTCGGCGAGCTGCGTCCGACCGGGAATACGCTGATTCATACGGAAAAGCTGGCGATGGCCGGAATTGCGCTTTAGCGGGCAAAGATTACCGTGAAAGGAGGCCGTTGAATGATCTATATTATTGCCGTCATAGCGGTTGCCGGAGGAGGCTGGCTCATGCTGCCGCTGCTGCGTTCTCGTTCTGGTCCGGGGGCGGCCGGGCGGCTGAAGCGGTTTCGCTTGCCGCTGCAGCTTTCGCAGGAACCCGAGGCGACGGTGCCGCAGGTAACCGGGTTGACGAACTATAGCGAGTACCGCTTAAGCGTCAACGAACGGGTGCTCTCCGTCGTCATTGGCATGGCGGGAGCGGGGCTGGTCGGATTTATTTTTTACAAAAGCGCAGCCGCGACTGCAATATTGGCCTGCGCGGGCCTGTATTGTCCCGTATTGTGGCGCAAAGAAATGATCCGCAGGCGGAAGCTCCAGCTTCAGCTGCAGTTCAAGCAGGCTTTATCTTCGTTGTCATCCGCCCTGGGGGCGGGCAAATCCGTGGAATCGGCGTTTCAGGAGGCTTTATCGGATCTGCGTCTTTTATATCCCGATGCTCAGGCGTTCATTATCAAGGAGCTGGAGACGGTAAACCGGCGGATTGAAAACGGCGAAACGATCGAAGCCGCACTTAAGGATTGGAGCGTTCGGGCGCAGGTGGAGGACATACAACAATTCACGGACGTATTTATTACTTGCAAAAGGTCCGGGGGAAATCTGGTTCATGTTATCCGGCGGACGGCTTCAATTATTCAGGAGAAGCTGGATATCGAGCAGGATATTCAAGTAATGATGGCTCAGAAAAGATTCGAGTCCAAGGTGTTATCCTTCGCGCCGCTCATTGTCGTCGCTGTCTTAAATTTCAGTTCGCCCGATTATATGGAGCCTTTGTACCAGGGAGCGGGATATTTGATTATGACGGTGGCGCTCTTGATTCTCATCGGCTGCTTCGCGATAACCCGCTGGATTATGAATGTTAAGGTGTGATGAAGATTGCTGCTGCTTATTTTATTTGCGCTGGAGGTTGTAACCGCAGCTTTTCTTACCTGGAGAGCGCGTTCCGCATATGCCGATTTTATTCAAGAGCATCGGGACAAGCTCGATCTTCCGTTTCTTGCGCCGCTATCGCTGTGGCTGATGGATCGCATGAGTCTGGCGGACCGATTTCCTGAGGCGGTTTCCAGGGTGCATCAGGTGATGGTCGGATTGTACGGGAGCAAGACGGCCCTTGTTCGAACCCGATGCTTCCTGATTAGGATGATTTCGCTCAGTGTGGCCGTCATGACGGGCTGCACGCTTGTCGGATGGCTGGCCGACGGGAATGCGGAGCTGCTTGGATACGGTCTTTGTCTGACCGCTTTTCTCCCGTTCGTCTTGTATAAGGAGCAGGCCGGGAAATTGCTCAAGAAGAAGCGGCAGATGCTGCTGGAGCTCCCCGAAATGCTCAATCAGATCGTGCTGCTGGTCAATGCCGGGGAGACGGTACAGAAGGCGCTGCTCCGCTGCGTCGACCAGAAGGCGGATGTAAGCCAGAGCCCTCTGCTAACTGAGCTGGCTGTCGCGGCGCACGAAATCCGCATGAACGGATCGTTTGCCAAGGCGATGGAGGATTTCAACAAACGATGCGGTGTGCAGGAGGTTTCCTTATTTACGACGACGCTGCTGTTAAATTACAAGCGCGGCGGGGACGAGCTGGTGATGTCGCTTAAGGAGCTGTCCGTTACTTTATGGGATAAGCGGAAATCGCTGGCCAAAACGCTCGGCGAGGAGGCGTCGTCCAAGATGGTGTTTCCGATGGTGCTTATTTTTATGGTTGTTATGATCATCGTTGCGGCTCCGGCCATTTTAACGATGGGTTGAACCAGTATAGATACAGAAGAGGAGAATTTGAATATGGATATGATGAAAAATGGTTTTCGCAGGTTTTGGCAGGAAGAGGACGGCTTGGGGACGTTGGAGATTTTACTTATATTGGCTGTGCTCGTTATTATCGCGATTGCGTTCCGAAAATGGATTATGGAATGGGTGAAGGGGCTGTTTTCCAATGTCAATACAGAAGTCAGTAAGCAAACCGGTGATATCGGTTCAGATATTGGTAAGTTGGAAAACTTGACACCGTAGAAGAGGTACATAGACATGAAGCGGTTATGGAAACGATCGTCCAAGCCGGGCCTTCGATTTTTCCGCGACGGCTCGGGCAGCTTTACCATCGAGGCGAGCTTCGTGCTGCCGGTTATTTTGATCAGCACGATTGCTCTGCTGTTTCTGGGGCTGTATGTGTTTCAGACGTCATCCGCATTTCAGCGCGCCGGGCTGGCCGCCGATAGAGCCGCGTTTACGTGGGATGATACGGCCAGAGATCCGGTGACGGGAGACGCTGATCCGAATGAGCGCAGCGACGGCTTGTATTGGCGATTGACGAACGACAGCATGTCGGACTTGTTCCGGTTTCTGATTCCGAATGCCGGCGCGCAAGTTGCGCTTCCTGCTTCTTCCGGTTACGAGGATGGTCCCGAGCTGAAGCTGTCCAAGGCGGGCGCTCTGATCTCCAAAGATTGGAACGGTAAGATGGAGTACGTAAATAACGGTCTGTCCCGGGAAGTAACCGTTCAATTGGACAAGCCGTTCCGCTCGCCGCTCTTTGCCGCCGGCTGGCTGAATCAGCAGGTCGCTTCGGAAGCGGAAGCGCAGATTGTCGATCCGATGGAATCGATCCGGTTGGTCGATTTGACGAGAACCTTCATTAAAGAGGTCCAGGGGCGAATCAAACCGGCCGCCGCGCTGAAAGCGATGAAGGAGCCGAACGCGGTCCCGGAATCGCCGGCCCAAATTATAGGCCATAAAGAGGCTGCTGCTTACTTGCGCGCGCTGGTGAACGGAACGGGAAAGACCTTTCAGGTAAATGCTTCTACTACGCGGGTAGTCGATGCGATGGACGCCAATCAGGTGGCGCACCAAGCGTATTTTAATTTTAAGGAAAAACAATTGCTGGAAGAACAGCTGCCTAAAGATGTTGCGCTGCTGAGGAACGGTACGGAAGTTAAAGGGGTCGTATGGCATTTCTTCAAGCTGCGCAATCAGGACAAAGTCAAGCTATCCGAATCGTTTAAGCGGGAACTGGAGCGTCAGGGGATCGTTATTGTAATTCATGAATAAAACTGTGCATTGCATCCGGCATTATGCCCCTGCGTCATGTTGGAATCACCGGCTAAGGAGCTTATTGACATATAGAAAGGGGGATTTACGTGAGAAGGCTGCGGCGGTTGATCGCGGAGCAGCATGGCGCCGTTTCAATCTATTTATTGCTTGTGCTCGTGCCGATATTTTTATTTTGCGCTCTGCTGATCGATTTCGCGCGCATTCAAGTATCGGAGAAGGAAGCGGAAAATGCGGTAAAGACGGGAGTGCGTTCGACGTTGTCCTCCTTTTCTCCCGCTCTGCACGCATACGGTCTTTACGCGCTGGCTCAGCCGGAGGAGCAGGAGAAGGCTTTGTTTTTCCGCGCCGTCGAAGGCAATCTGTCCGGCTCTCTCGGACCTTCATCCTTTCAGTTTATCGATCAGAAGCTGGAGAAGGATAATTCGACGCTGACTTCCGATTATTCCTTGGGCAGTCATTCGATCTTGAAGCAGCAGATTTTGGAGGAGATGAAATACCGCGCTCCGATCATCTATTCTCTGGAAATCGCCGACAAGTTCAAAAAAACGAATCTGGCGAACGTGATGGGTCAAGCCTCACAGTTCGGACAAAATGCCGCCAAGATCGAGAAGCTGCTGGAGGAAAGGGACGCGCAGCTGGACAAAGCCTGGAGCAAGTGGAGCGCTATTTATCAAAAGGCGGCGACGATACAGCCCTTTTACGAAACGCATTTGGCGGACTTGAACGCACTGAGCGATAAGGTGGGCATTCATACCGTAGAAGGGGTCAAGCGGTCGATTCAGGATGCCAAGAAGGAGATCGACGATTTGGATGACGATCTGGACCGGATCGACAGCAGGATCGATTCCTGGCGGCAAGCGGGGGCGGGCGCTGCCGGCGCAATCAGCTCCCTTAGGGACAAGCGGAAAGACATCATAGAGAAGATTCAACAGTTGTACGCCAAAATTAAGGATTGGGAGAAGCTGCTTGACGATTTGCTGGAATATGCCAAGCTGCTTGCGGCGCTGAAGCTGAAATCCAGCGATGACGCGGATCAGCTGCAGGAGCTGATCAAGGCGTTCGAAGAGGCGCTGAATCAAGCCAAGACTGCCAACGATCAGCTCAATGACGAGCTGCGCGCCGTGCAGACTCAGAACGCGTCTTCGGCGGCGATGGACGCCAATCAATCGTTTCAATCGATTCACCTTATTTCCAGAGCCGAGCTTGACGATTACGGAAGCAAGGCCTCGGCGGTCGTCGCGACCTTCTCGGGTCTGAAGTCCCAGCTTGCCGCGGTCGTGCTGTTCGATCAGGGCAATTACAAAAATGCTAAAACGACGCTGCAGTCATTCTGGAAGCAAGCGCAGGATTTGCAAGCGTCGCAAGGCGCCAAGGAAACGGAGCGGAATCGGTACAGGTCGGCTGTCGCGACTTCGAAGAAGGAGCAAAGAAACAAAGCCCAGGCTTATCTGGATCAAGCTACCCAGGTGCTCGGGATTTGCAGCGTCTCGGGCGCGGACGCTATGAAAGAGAAGTACATTACGCTGCAAGGAAACCCGTCCAAAGGAAGCAAAGGCTATTATCAAGCTTATTTGGAGGCTAATCAAGCGGGCAGCCCGACCCAGCCGGTTCCCGTTATAGAGCTAGACAACGCGGATAAAGCCGGAGCCAGCGCAATGAAGCTGATCGGCGGGCTCACGGATTTGCTTGTCGATGTGCGGGACGAGTTTTACGTCGATGAATTCGCCGTCAGCAAGTTCAGCTACAGAACGCTTGGTTTGGAGAAAGACAAGAACGGTCAGCCCAAAGCTTCGCAAGAGCTGTCCCAGCCTGCCAAGCACGCCCTCGTTAATCAAGAGCTGGAATATTTGCTCTACGGAGCAGGATCATGCTCAGGCAATTATTCATTAGCTTATGCGGAGATGTTCGCATTCCGGCTTGCCATCGGAACGGCAGAAGCGTTGCTGGAGCCGAAAAATGAGATGTTGAACGTCGGGTCGCCGCTGCTCGTCTTCCTGGCGGCCGTCGCCGAAGGAGCGATGCAAGCTCAGCAGGATATGACTAAGCTCGTTCAAGGCGGGATGGTGCCCTTATCCAAGAAGCTTGGCAGCTTTTTCGAGATGAGCTACAAGGATTACTTGCGTCTGTTCTTTCTGCTGCACAGCCGCGACGAGGTGATGCTGGCACGGATGCAAGCGTTGATCCAGCTCAACACCGGCCAAGATTTGCTGCAAACCTCAACCTACATCTCCGGAACCGCGACGACCTCGATCAAGCTGTGGTTTCTTCCCGGACTCATGAAACAGCTTGGAAAGACCGGGCTCAGTTCATGTCAGGTGGAGCAGGGCAGATGTCTGATCACGAAGACAGGGGTGATGGCATACTGATGCAGTCCGCTCAAAGCGACGGTTCGCTGAAACGATGGAAGCAACGGAAACAACGGAAACAATGGAAACAATGGGAACGATGGAAGCGATGGAGCAGGCCGGAGCTGCTTCGGAAAGACGAGGGAGGGATCGTCCTGGAGGCGTCGCTGGTATTGCCGTTGTTCCTGTCCTTTATCCTGATGCTGATCGCTTTCCTGCAAATATCTTTGGCGGAAATGGCGCTGCAATCTGCGGTCTCCGAGACGACGAAGATCATGGCCGTGAACATGTATCCGGTCGATTTATTGTATCAGGAAGCGAGAAATAAATGGAATGACAGCTCGGCCAGCGGCTGGGTCGACCGGGTGCTCGATTCGATCGACTCCGCCAAACAAAAAGCGGTCGATACAGAGCAATTCGTTGAAGACTACGAGCGCTGGATTCCGGACCCGGTGATTAAGCTGGTGGGCTGGGAGAAAACGTACAGAGAGCATCTTGAGGAACTCGGGAATGCGAAGACCGAGGAGGCGAAGCAAAAGCTGGAGGAAGCATATAAACCGCTGGTCAACGCCGCGTTTACCCCGATTGTTTACCATTACGCCAATACCGCCCGGTTAAAGGAAGAAAGACTTAAAGTAACGAACGTCACTTTGCCGGATTTCGAGCATAAAGAGAACGCCTTTATCGGAATTGAAGCGCAGTACGAGCTGCCGCTATCCGTGCCGTTTTTCAAAAAAACGGTCGTGATTCGCAAGAAAGCTTATGAACGAGCCTGGGTGGGAGGTGCAGGATGATAACGACAATAGCGGCAGGTTGTCTGCTTATAGCCGCTTTTATAACGGATGTGCGGAAGCATAAAATCCCGAACGCGCTGACGGCTTCAGGCTGGCTCGCGGGGATGGCTATCCATGCGGCTATGTCCGGAACGGCCGGCGTCCGTTATGCGCTGATCGGTACGGCGGTCGGCTTCGCGCCCATGCTGGTCTTGTATTTAATCCGTGCCGTCGGCGCCGGGGACGTCAAATTGTTCGGCGCTATCGGAGCATTGACGGGCGGCGAGCTCGTTTTGCAAAGTATGATGTACTCGCTGCTTTATGCCGCATTGGTCGGCTGCGTCATTTTATTGTGGCGCCGGCAGTGGAAGAACACCTGGAGCAGAATCTTCATGCTGCTGTTCGGCACGTTTCTCTGGAAAGACAGGAAGCAGTGGAAACCGTACGTCCGCTCGTCGCATCATCTGCGTTTTCCATTTATGTGGGCGGTGCTTCCGGCGGCGGTCACGGCCTATATCCAGTTCATTTAAATGTTTACCGTATGAAAAAAAGAGAAAGGAGGGCGTTCTCGCTTGCAACAGGTTATATACGGATTACAAGTCGATTACAGCAATCTGAACGGCCATTACATGGTGCTGTTTAAGGAAAACGGGCTGCGCAGGGACGAGCTGTCGGCGTTTCAGCTTAATATGCTGCTGGCGAACCGTATTCCCCGTTTGTTAGACATGCAGGCGGAGGAACTGGACGGAAATATCCGCTTATGTTACAACATTACGGATAAACGGATGCTGTCGCATCGCCTCCGGCTGGAGAGCTTGTCCATGAAGCAGTTTTTTACGCTGCTTTATTTGATCGCGGATACGGTGGCGGAAAGCGGCGTCAACATGCTGCAAGAAGGAAAATACATGATTCAGGAAGATTATATTTATTGTGGGGCTCACGTGACCGATATATATATTACATACGTTCCGGTGAAGGAATTGCCGGATAAGCAGCCGGTCGCCGCAGAGCTGCAGCAGTTGGCTTCAAGGCTGGTGCACAAAGTGTCGGAGCTTGCCGGCAGCGGATACCAGGAACTGATGAGTTACCTTGGCGACGCTGCGTTCAACCTGCCGGGCCTCAAGGCTTTGCTGCTGAAGCATATGCATACGGGAGGGCAAGAGAATGCGCAGGCGCCGATGCTTACTCCTCTTGACGGAGCGGATGTGCCGAGGGTTTCCCCGGCTCCGATACCGGCATCCAAGGCGGGAGAAGGAGGGGCGGCGGCTTTCCAACGGACAGAGAGGGCAGCGGCGGAATCGCCGCAGGCTCAGCCGCCGTCAGCCGGGGCTATACCGTTTCTGGCGGAAGCATACGGTGAAATCGGCATTCCCGTCCAGGAAGACTCGCGGACAGCTTCCGCCCCGGATACACCGCCGCTTGAGGGCGTCAAGGGCCAACGCGGTGAGGGCGCGGAGGGTCGGAAGGCAGCGCAGAAATTCAGGCTGCCCATCATTCTGATAAGCATCCTCGGTCTTTGTCTCGTGTGGAAACAGTATCTTGAGCATCCGGGCGAGGCTTGGTTATACATTTGCGGCGGGTTGTCTCTGCTGATCGGCGACCTGGCGTTCGTCGGGCTGGCCATATGGCTGCCGTCCAGAGAGGCGGCCGAGCTCTCTTCCGAAGTGATAGAGGAAGACGGGGGAGCGCGGGAAGCCGTTTCTCCGGAAGCGATTCTGGCGCGCCTGAACAAACCGGCGTCCGCCGAACCGTCATCCTCGTTATCCTCCTTCCTGATGTCGAATGCGGCTTCCGAGAAGCAGCCGCCCGCCCAGCCTTCGCGTTTCGCCGGGATTATCGAGCGGATGCCTGAACCCGTCCGGCAGACGGATCGCGAAGAGCCGGATTCGGGCGGCGTAAACCGAAGCTACTACGAGTCGCTGGAGCAGCGGACTACGCTGCTGGGTCCTCCGGATGCAACGGTTTTGCTTAAACCGGGCATGGAGGGAGCTCCGCATCCGCATGTTCCGTATTTGGAGACCGGGCATGGCGAACGGGCTGCCAAAATCAGACTTGACAAGCCGTGCTTTGTCATCGGCCGCGCCGGGCAAGAGGTCGATTACGAGCATAAGGAACTGGGAGTGTCCCGGCTTCACGCGGAAATTGTCCGAGACAGAGACAGCTACGGGGTCAAAGACCTGGGCTCCCGCAACGGCACGTATGTAAACGGCGATTTGCTGGCGCCGTACCGGATTTATGAGCTGCAGGAAGGCGACGTCGTGAAAATCGTGAATACTGAATTTATTTTTAAAATGGGGTTGTAGCGCTTGAAAACAACATTTGCCGTAAACTGGCACTATGGGGCAGCCACTCATCCGGGTTGGTTTCGTATGATCAATGAAGACCGGTCGCTGTTAAGAATCGGAACGACGAGCCGGGGCGAACCGTATGCGGTTGCTGCCATTGCAGACGGAGTAGGAGGAAGCGGAGACGGAAGCAAAGCAAGTGAAACTGCGCTGAACCAAGTCAGACATTGGCTTGACGGGCAGCTGCACCCGTTGTTTCGCGAAGCCGATTTCTGGCTGCGGCTGAACCCTGAGGTCAGCCGGCTGTTTCGCGCGATCAACGAAGAACTGATTAGGCTTGGCAATGATGCAGGATGTCAGATAAGCACCACTCTGACCCTGCTTTTTCTGCTGAATGAAACGTTCTTTATATTCCACATCGGTGATTGCAGAGTGTACCACTTTAACCGCGGCCATTTACGGCAAATGACCAAAGACCAGTCTTGGATTTCGGAGCAGGTTCGCAGAGGGAGGCTGTCCAAGCAGCAGGCGCGCAGACATCCCCGGCGGAACATGCTGCTTCAATGTCTGGGAGCCCATAAAGAGCTTCAGCTGATTCGGCGTACCGGCTTTTATACTCCCGGCAGTTTGTTCGTGCTATGCAGCGACGGCTTCTATAATCGTATAACCGACAGCGTGATGGAGCGGCTGCTTATTGAACACGACAAAGCGAATACCGATGTTCAGCAGCTAAGCGACGTTCTGGTCGACCGGGCATTGGACAACCGTTCCAACGACAATATCAGCGTGCTGCTCTTGAAGCCGTTAAATCCTTCGTTTACCGGATGGAGAAGAGCTTGTCATCGAATGAAAAACATTCGTATGCTATTCCCCGTCGAATGGAGAAAGTGATATAATAAACAGGCTGAAAAACAGGAGATTGAATGAAGGAGAGCCGTCATGCTAACACATATTGTTCTGTTCAAATTGAAAGACCGCAGCCCGGAATCGGTTCAAGCGACCGTCCGCGTACTGGAGAATATGGAAGGAAAAATTGAAGTCCTAAGGCATATTGAAGTAGGGACCGATGTGCTGCATTTGGAGAGATCGTACGATATCGCCCTGATTACGAAATTCGATTCGGTGGAAGATCTCGCCGTATACGATACTCATCCGGTTCACGAGGAAGTAAAGGCCCATATGAAGCGGGTGCTGGACGGCACGAGCATTTGCGTCGATTTCGAATCCTAACTTGAGAAGCAAACGAAAAGCCGGTACCCGCGAGGCGTTCACCAAAGGGCCGGCTTCATCATCATCAGCCAGAGCATAACGAACAGCACAAACATATAGATGTACAATGAACGCGTCAGCTTGCGCACCAGCTTATTCCGGTCGTGGTCAGGCTGGCGCAGTTTGCGTATCGTCGGCGAAAAGGCGCGAGCCATAAAAAACAACGAGGCGAACAGCACGACGAACGTACCCGCAATCCAGGGGGTATTCCACGGCCAACCGCCGAGCCAAAGGAGCAGCAGTCCGGAGAAAACGAGGACATGCCCGGAATGCTTGGACAAACGGACGACAAAATGAAATGAATCGAGATAAGAGGACAATACGGCGTCTTCGGCAGTACGAAGCTTGCCAAGCATAGGAATAAGGACGAAAAAAGGTCCGATGGAAACCATCGCGCTTACCGCATGAATGAAAACGAGCCACGAATACAAAAGATAAGCCTCCAAACTTGAAATGGTGAATAAAACAGTGTAGCATTCATTTAATGAAGACTACACTGTTTGCGCTTGCTTAAAAAGGATGCGAATTCCCAAGACTTGCCTTAAGTTCGTTATTGAACCCGGCGGAATTCGTGAACCCACACTTTCATGTGAGGAAGCCATGGCATGCCTGCATGCATGGACAGAATATAGTTTTTGTAGCTCTCCACATCGGCGTAGCCTTCGGCTTGAACGTCTGCGTCCGTTAATTCGCCGAGCGATTGCTGATAAACTTTGTGAACCTCGAATTGTTGGCCTTGAAGCTCCATGATTTCACCGGGATCGGCGTAGCGGCCGTTGCGGCGGGTCGCGGTCTTTTCCCCGCGAATGACTTTTTCCACGTCTTCCGCAACGGTTACAAGACGTTCGATAGAACAGGTTTTTGGCGGCAATGTTTCTGGCATATAGTGTATTCCTCCCTGAAATTATTCATTTGTTAGCTTACATGAAAAAATTACCGATAGCAAATGGAGATAGATCCGATACAACGATCCGAAGGAGCCGATAAAGATGAAATCCAAGATCAACCGCGAATATGTGCTTCGATTGCTGGAGCGGCTGCTGCTTACGCCAAGCCCGAGCGGCTACTGCCACCCGATTATGAAGGTGGTCGCCGAGGAGGCGGGCAGGCTGGGGCTGTCCGTCTCCTATACGAATAAGGGCGGCGGCGTTATCACCGTGCCCGGGCGGCAGGAAGGACGCGTCGTCGGGTTATCGGGTCATGTCGATACGCTGGGAGCGATGGTTCGTTCCATTAAAAAAGATGGAGCGCTGCGCTTTACTTCGGTAGGCGGGTTTATGATGGGCGCCGTCGAGAATGAGTACTGCCTCGTTCATACGCGGGACGGGCGCGTTTACGAAGGAACGATCCTGACGACGAAGCCTTCCGTTCACGTATATCCGGACGCGAGAGAGCTGAAGCGGGAGGAAGCGGTGATGGAGATTCGGCTGGATGAACGGGTTTCTTCCGAGGAGGAAGTCAAGCAGCTCGGCATCGGCGTCGGCGACTTCATCTCGTTCGATCCGCGTACCCGCTTCCTGAGCAGCGGTTATATCAAGTCGCGCCACTTGGACGATAAAGCAGGGGTCGCCGCGCTGTTCGGGATGCTGGAGCTGCTGCGCCGCGAAAACATCGCCCCTGCCTATTCATTAAAGCTGTTTATCAGCACCTATGAGGAAGTCGGCCATGGTGCCGCTTACCTGCCGCCGGAGATCGACGAATTGCTTGCCGTCGATATGGGGGCGATGGGGGAGGACTTGTCCTGCGCGGAGCATGACGTTTCGATCTGCGCCAAAGATTCCTCGGGCCCTTACGATTATCATATGACAACCAAGCTGATCGAGCTTGCCAAGCGCGACGGACTGGGCTACGCCGTCGATATTTATCCGCAGTACGGCTCCGACGCCTCGGCCGCGCTGCGCGGAGGCAGCAATATCCGGGCCGCGCTGATCGGCCCCGGCGTACATGCCTCGCACGGCATGGAACGGACGCACGGCGATGCGTTATGGAATACGATCGCGCTGTTAACCGCTTATGTGACGGAAACGTGAAATCCGGCGAAGCCGAAGCAAGATAATGGACCGGACAACGTACGGTAAAGAAAGGACTGTAGTGCAGTGAATATTTTGACCGTGGAGCATCTCAACAAAAGCTACGGGGAAAAAGTGTTATTTGACGATATTTCATTTCAAATCAATGAAAAGCAGCGGATCGGACTGGTCGGCGTTAACGGGACGGGCAAGTCTTCTCTGCTTAAAGCGATGGCCGGACTCGAATCGGTAGATTCCGGCAAGCTGATCCACTCGAATCATTTCCGCGTCGAATATTTGCCGCAAAATCCCGAATTCGATGCCGATTGTACGGTGCTTGAGCAGGTGTTTTACGGCGATACGCCGCTCATGCAGACGCTGCGCGATTATGAAGAAGCTTTATTGTCGCTGCAGCAAGCCCCCGAGGACGAGAAGCGGCAGTCCCGGCTGTTTGCCGTGCAGCAGCGCATGGATATATTGAACGCATGGGAGGCGAATACGACCGCCAAAACCGTGCTGACCAAGCTTGGCATTCACGATTTCTCCCAGAAAGTCGGCGTCCTGTCGGGAGGCCAGCGCAAACGGGTCGCGATGGCGCGGGTGCTGATCCAGCCGGCCGATCTGCTCATTCTGGACGAACCGACGAACCATATCGATCATGCGACGGTGGAATGGCTGGAGGAGTTTTTGAGCAAATGGAAGGGCGCGCTTCTGCTCGTGACGCATGACCGTTATTTTCTTGACCGCGTCGCGGACCGCATCTTTGAGCTCGACCGCGGCAAGCTGTACAGCTATGACGGCAATTATGCGGCGTTTCTAGAGAAGAAGGCGGAGCGTCTCGAACGGGAGGCCGCCGAGGAGGACAAACGGCAAAATATGCTCCGGCGCGAGCTTGCATGGCTGCGGCGCGGCGCCAAAGCCCGTACGACCAAGCAGAAGGCGCGGGTCGAACGGGTGATTGAGCTGCGCGACCGGAAGGTCGACGGGCCGGCCGATAAGCTGGAAATGGCGCTCGGCGCAAGCCGTCTCGGCAAAAAGGTCATCGAGCTGGAGGACGTCGGCAAATCGTTCGAAGGCCGCCGGATGTTCGGCCAGTTCAGCTACATTGTTCTGCCGGATGACCGGATCGGGATTATCGGCCCGAACGGCAGCGGCAAATCGACGCTGCTTAATCTGATCGCGGGCCGCTTGCAGCCGGATGAAGGGGCGATCGAGATCGGATCGACCGTGAAGCTCGCCTACTATACGCAGGAAACTGTGGAGATGGACCCTAAGCAGCGCGTCATCGAATACGTCAAGGAAGCGGCGGAGGTGATCCGCCTGGCTAACGGCGAGAGCATCACAGCCGCGCAAATGCTGGAGCGCTTCCTGTTTTCCCCGTCGCTGCAGTGGACGCCGATCGGCAAGCTGTCGGGCGGAGAGCGCCGCCGCTTGTATTTGCTCCGCACCTTGATGGGCGAGCCGAACGTACTGCTGCTGGACGAACCGACCAACGATTTGGACATCCAGACGCTGACGATTCTGGAAGAGTACTTGGAAGACTTCCCCGGCGCCGTCATTACCGTATCGCATGACCGCTATTTCCTGGATCGCACTGCGGATCATTTATTCGCGTTCGAAGGCGGGGAGCAGATTCGCCACTTTTACGGCAACTATACGGAGTATATGGAAGCCGTCCGCAGAGAGGAACAGGCGGAGAGCGAAGTCCGCAAGCAGCAGCCGTCTTCCGGGGCTCAAGGGCTGCAGCAGGACGAAGCGTCCGGCAAGCGGGAGGCGCAGCGCCCCCGCAAGCTGTCTTTTAAGGAACAGAAGGAATGGGACGAGATCGAAGGAAAGATCGCCGGGTTAGAAGAAAGGCTCACCGTCATCAAGACGGAGATTGAACGCGCCGGCAGCGACTACGGCAAAGTACAGGAGCTGTATGCCGAAGAGCAGCAGGTCAGCACCCAATTGGAACAGGCGATGGATCGGTGGGCCGAACTGTCCGAGCTTGTGGAGCAAATCGCCGGAAATAAGTAAAAGAGCGAAGCAGCAAGCGGCAGAACATTTTTTTATCGTATAGATTGGGAAAAATCGGCCTTTTTATGATATAATTTGTGATTGGAAGCTTTTGAGGGCGTTAACGCACTAAATGAAGAGAGTAGGTCATAGAATGATTACAGTATCCAACGTCACTTTACGATACGGCAAGCGGGCGCTGTTCGAGGACGTCAACATCAAGTTTACGCCGGGCAACTGCTACGGTTTAATCGGCGCCAACGGAGCCGGTAAATCTACCTTTTTGAAAATATTATCCGGCGAGATGGAGCCGAACAAAGGGGAAGTCAGCATTACCCCCGGCGAGCGGATGGCGGTCTTGAAGCAGAACCATTTCGAATATGACGAAATGGAAGTTTTAAAAACGGTTATGATGGGCCATGCCCGTTTGTTTGAAATTATGGAAGAGAAGAACGCTTTGTACGCCAAGCCGGATTTCTCCGAAGAAGACGGCATGCGCGCCGCCGAATTAGAGGGAGAATTCCAGGAGCTGGACGGCTGGCAGGCGGAATCCGACGCGGCCGAGCTGTTGATCGGTCTGGGCATTTCCAGAGATTTGCACGAGCAAAAAATGAAAGATTTGGGCGGCAACGAGAAAGTCCGCGTCCTCCTGGCGCAAGCGCTGTTCGGGAACCCGAACATTTTGCTGCTCGACGAGCCTACCAACCACTTGGACATCGAATCGATTAACTGGCTGGAAAACTTCCTCGCGAGGTTCGAAGGCACCGTTATCGTCGTATCCCATGACCGTCACTTCCTGAACCAGGTATGTACGCATATTGCGGATATCGATTTCGGCAAACTTCAGCTGTACGTGGGCAACTACGACTTCTGGTACGAGTCGAGCCAGCTGGCTTTGAAGCTGACGCGCGAATCCAATAAAAAGGTAGAAGAGAAGCGCAAAGAGCTGGAGGCGTTCATTCAGCGCTTTAGCGCCAACGCTTCCAAGTCGAAGCAGGCTACTTCCCGTAAGAAGCAGCTGGAGAAGTTGACGCTGGAGGATATTAAGCCTTCCACACGGAAATATCCGTTTATCAAATTCCAGCCGGAGCGCGAAGCGGGCAAGCAAATTTTGACGGTCGACAAGCTGACCAAGACGATCGACGGCGAGCTTGTGCTGAACAATATCAGCTTCACCTTGAATAAAGGCGACAAAATCGCGCTGGTCGGGCCGAACGGCCATGCCAAAACGACGCTGTTCCAAGTTTTGATGGGCGAGCTTGAGGCGGACTCGGGCGAGTACGCATGGGGAGTTACAACGACGCAAGCCTATTTCCCTAAAGACAACTCGGCATACTTTAATTCCGATATGAACCTGGTCGATTGGCTGCGCCAATATTCCAAGGATCAAGACGAATCGTATCTTCGCGGTTTCCTCGGACGCATGCTGTTCTCCGGCGAAGAAGCGCTGAAGAAAGCGAGCGTATTGTCCGGAGGCGAGAAGGTGCGCTGCATGCTGTCCAAAATGATGATGAGCGGCGCTAACGTGCTTATTTTGGATGAACCTACGAACCACTTGGATCTCGAATCCATTACGGCATTGAATAATGGAATGGTCGATTTCGACGGCTCCATGCTGTTCGTCTCCCATGACCATCAGTTCATTCAAACGGTGGCTAACCGGATCATCGAAATTACGCCGAACGGCATCATCGATAAGATGATGACTTACGACGAATATCTCGAAAGCGACGAAATCAAGAAGCAGCGCGAGCAGCTGTACGCGTAACTTCCCGGGGGACGGGAGGAGCGCAGGCTGCTTGCGTCCCGCCCGGCGGTTTGCAGCGTAGAACGAAAGCAATTCAACGAAAAAAGGATGAGCCGGAATATCTGCTCATCCTTCTTTTTACCGCATAGGAAAACTTCAGTTTGCTCTCGCCCTTGAGTTCATTGCTAATGTGCAAGCCTTCCTGCTGCCATCCGTGCGGTATGTCGCTTAGCTCCCGCCGGTGCGGCGGCGCTGGTTGTTCGGTTTTTTGTTGTTTTGGCTTCGCATGACAGCGCTGTTGCCGGCCCGCTGCTGAGGATTCGATTTTGCATCGTGCTGAGCTTGTTTTTTCTGGGCAAGCTTGTTTTTGATCGCGTCGGCGAGGCTGATCTTTTTCGGTTCTTCACCGGATTCGTTCGATTGATTTACATCCGACATGCTGTACACCTTCCTTGAATTGGATGATATCATTGTACTGATTTGTCCCATAGGAAGCAAGCGAAAAATATTATATACTCAAGTTAACGGAATGAAGGTGCATGATGTTCGACCCTACGATTTTTGACAATTTGAAGGTCGTGTTTGAAGGCGCGATGTACGATATGGATTTGAGCGGGGAGCTGCAAATCGTGAATCGGACCGACCGCGTCGAGCTGTCCGCCATGTCGCGCAGCTTTGGTATGGAGGCGGTGAGGAAGCCTGACGGAGCGGTGAAGGGAAGCTTCTTCTTGAAGGCATCGCTAGCCGATTTGTCGGCGGAGCTGCTCGCGGAGCAGGGCAAGCAGCCCGGCTGCAGTCTGGAGCTGGAATTTGTATACCCGATCCAGGAACCGGCCCGCGATTGCGAAGAGGCGGAGGCGATCCTCCGTTCGATTTGGGGGGAAGCTCCGTCGATCCTTCAAGTCGTGCAAACCGTATACGGACAGGAGCCGTCCGTCCGCACCAACCATGTGACGGTCCAATTTTCCCGAAAGCTGGACGAACGTCAGATTGACGATATCCCCAGCCTGCTGGAGCATTTGGCGCTGAGCATGGAACGATTGGAGCGCCAAGGGAACGCGGCTTCCCGTTGAAACGTATGATGACTGAGGAGAGGGCTGCATCCATACATGCCAAGCGCTCGGCTTCTCGGAAGGAAAGGAAGTTAAGACGGCGTGGAAGAGTGGACGGAAGTGCAGGTGAGACAGTGGCTGGAACGGGAGGAAGGGCGCCTGTTCGTTTATTTTTTTACGCCGCTGTGCGGTACTTGCAAGGTTACGGAGAAGATGCTTCAAGTCATTACGGCGATCCGGGGAAACTTGCCCATCGTGAAATGCAACGCCAACTTTTGCCCGGAGCTGGCGCAAAGCTGGCAAATCGAGAGCGTCCCTTGTATCGTCAATGTGTCCGGCGGCGGTCAACGGATGCAGAAGAAATACCGGATGCAGGACGTAGGAGAACTGCTGGTCTGGTTTGAAGCTTCATTACAAGATTAGGAGGGGCAGCCCATGAACGATTCACTTGCTATCGGAAGTTTGGTCACGGCGGAATATAAAACAGGAGAATATATCGGTGAAATCGTAGAGATGTCTTCGGCATCCAAGGCTGCGGTGAAAATATTGGCGGTCTTGAAGCATCCGACTCAAGGCGATTTGCACAATCCCATGAACCCGGACGTTGCTTTTTTTCATCAGCGCCGCGCGTTAGCTTTTGGGGAGATTGCCCTTATGCCTTTGTACACGATCAAGCCGTACCGGGGCGAGGTTCCGGATTACGCCGGTTCGCTGAAGAAGTCGCTGGACCTTGAGCTGCATATGCTTCGGCAAACGGTAAAATGGGCGGAGCGCAGCATCCAGGAGCTGGAGCAGTTGAAAAGCGAATATTCCGTATGAGAAAAACGTTTATCGACGTCCCTTCAAAGAGGTTCGACCTGATGTGCTAAAAAATAACCCCCGGTTTTCGGGAGATGCGGACCGCAAGCGGGATTCGCATATAGGTTGACTGGAGTGTCGGTTTCGATGTTGTTTGTGCTTATCGGTTTGTGGACCATCGGTCTCCTGCTGATCGTGACGGACCCGAAGCGGCAGACGACGCGCTGGATTGCCAGCATCGCTTTCACTGGAGGGTCGGGGGGGCTTTCGGCGGTTATACATGATGACGTCATGCCGTTCTTCTATGATCAAGGCTGGCTGACCGAGCCCGTTGCCGGGATGATGACGCAGGCGGAAACAATCTGCTCGCTCGTCTGCTATTACGGCTTGCCCTATACGTTTCTTATGTTCACCGTAGTGTATCATCCCCATTATTCCTCATGGTCGCTGCGGAAAAGATGGGTGCCTTGGGCGCTGCTCATCCCTGTGCTGGTTTCGTTCGCCTTCGAGCCGTCGGCCGATGATCCGATTCCATATCGGTTCGTTACGCTGTGGACGACGCCGTATATTTTAGCAGGGATTGCTATTTTGATTCACGCAACGGTGAAAGAGAGAAATTCGTTTCTGCGCAAGCACCGGATGCTGACGACGCTGGCTGCGGCGCCTACGCTGTTTTTTGCCTTATTTACCTTATATGTTCTTCCTACGTATTTCGGATTGTACGAATGGTGGCGGTATAATGCCTGGGTGATCGGGTTTACGCTAACGGTCATCTTGTTCTCCAGCTTTCGCTACGGTTTTATGGGATTGCAAATTTCAATTCAAAACCAGAAGCTCGATTACACGCTGCGGGCGATTACGTCCGGAACGGCCATCCTCAATCATGCGATCAAAAACGACGTAGGCAAAATCCGGCTGTTCAGCGAAAAGATCAAGTCGGAGGCCGGGCAAGCGGATGAGGAGCAGCTGACGCAGGATATCGAGGTCATTATGAACGCTTCCCAGCATATTTATGATATGATTTACCGGATTCAAGGTCAGACGCAGGATGTTATTTTGCATGAAGAGGAGCTGCGGCTGGACCGGCTGCTGGAGCAAAGTATGGAAGCGATTATGGCGCCCTCGCCCGGTTCCGTCGAAGCCGTCAGGGAGCTGCGCTATACCGGCAGCATTCGCGGGGACCGCGCCCAGCTATCGGAAGTATTCACTAACGTGATGACCAATGCGGTGGAGGCGATGCCGCAGGGCGGTCGGCTTACCGTAAGGCTGACGGAATCGAAACGGGACATCACGGTCGAAATCAAGGATACGGGCGCAGGGATGGACAAAAAACAGCTGAAGCGAGTTTTCGATCCTTTTTATACGACCAAATCGGGGAAAAAGCTTAATTTCGGTCTCGGCTTGTCGTACTGTTATTCTGTCGTTCAAAAGCACAAAGGAAGCATGACGATAGACAGCAAGCAGGGGGCAGGGACATCGGTATTCATTAACTTTCCCAAAAAGAAGGGGGGCCGCGGAAGATGAGCGTCATACGTGTCGTCATCGTGGAGGACGATCAGGACTGGCTTCGCGGATTGACCGGCTACTTGAGCAAAGAAGGCGATATCGGCATCGTCGGCACCGCTTCTTCCGGTCAGGAGGCCGTAGAGCTGCTTGAGCAGGTGGAGGCGGACGTCGTGCTGATGGACATTATGATGTCGGATAGCCCGGACGGGATTTGGGCAGCGGCCGAAATCGTCCAATGCACCGGAGCCCGAGTGATCATGCTGACGTCGATGGAGGAGAAGGAGCTGATCTTCGAAGCTTTCAAGGTCGGGGCGGTCGACTATATGGTGAAGTCCAATTTCACCGAAATTCCTCAGGCGATCCGCAACGCCTATGCGAACCGGAGCTCGATTCATCCGAGCGTAGCCGCGCAAATGCGCGAGGAGTTCAAACGGCTTAAGCGGCTGGAGCATGAAGTCCGCGTCAAAGAACTGAAAAATTTGCTGACGCCGACGGAAATCCAGGTGCTGGATTTGATAGAGAAGGGGCATACCCAGACGCAAATAGCCGATAAATTCGTCGTATCGATCCGTACGATTAAGGTCCATGTCGGCAATATTTTGCGCAAGCTGGGCGGCAAAAGCAGCAAGGAAGCCGCGCAGAAGGCGAAGGATATGGGGATTCTGTGAATGCTAAAACGGCGTTGAATGCGCTTTTCTGCGCTTCAAGCCGTTTTTTCGGCATAGCAAAAAATTACGGCCATGTGGTATATTTAAGATCGGTTTACGAATAGCGTTTTATTGATGGGAGGATGGAATGGCCATGGATGCCAATAACAAAATACAGATCGGCCTGATCGGGGCCGGCAACATCGGGAACGTTCACTTGAACGAGCTGAAGAAGCTGCCGGAAGCGGCGGTTATCGCCATTGCCGACGCATTCCTGCCGCTGGCGGAGTCGAGAGCGAAGGAGCATGGAATCCCCCATGTTTATGCGAACTATAAGCAGCTGCTTCAGGATGCGAATGTAGACGCGGTAATTATCGCCGTTCCTAACGAGATGCATGCCGCCATTGCCATACAGGCGCTTAACGCCGGAAAGCACGTGCTTCTGGAGAAGCCGATGGCGATCAATGCCGCTTCGGCCAAAGAAATTGTCCAAGCGCATAAGAAATCGAACAAAACATTGATGATGGCTCATCAAATGCGGTGGGAACCGATTCATATGCAGCTGAAAGAGCAAATTGACAAGGGCGCGTTGGGTCATATTTATAATGTGAAAACAGGCTGGCTTCGCCGCAAAGGCATCCCGGGCTGGGGGACGTGGTTTACACAAATGTCCAAATCGGGCGGCGGCCCGCTGATCGATATCGGCGTTCATATGCTGGATCTGTCCCTGCACTTTATGGGCAATCCGAAGCCGGTATCGGTATTCGGCACGACTTACGCCGAGTTCGGACCGAAGCGCCGCGGCATCGGCACCTGGGGAACGCCGGATTGGAACGGCAGCTACGACGTCGAAGATTTGGCGACGGCGCTGATCAAGATGGATAACGGAAGCACCCTTTCGCTGGATGTGAGCTGGGCGGCCCACACCGACATGCTGGACAACCAACCGTACATCTACGTGATGGGGACCGAAGGCGGAGCATCGCTGCGCGGCGGCAAAGGCAAGCTGCATACGGAGTTGTTCGATCGTACGGCCGATGTCGAGCTGCAACCGGGAAAAGAAGGCGACGAAAACTCGCGCGTCCGGTTAAGCCGGCATTTCCTGGAATGCATTCGCGACGGCAAAGAGCCGCTCACGTCCGGTCTGTCCGGATTAACCAACAGCATGGTGCTCGAAGCGATCTACGAATCCTCCCGAAGCGGAGAAGTGGTCAAGTTGGATTGGAACTAGGTCTTTAAAGCTGGCCCGGTGCCGTCAAGCGATAACGAAGGCATTAGCATTAGGCAGACAATAGGAGTGAGAAGACTATGGTTATGTCATTCGTTGAAATGAGACGAGTCCCATCCGAGTGGCTTCAGGAGCGTCTGGAGACGATCAAGCAGCTTAAGGAGGATTCGCTCGAGCTGTATGAAGTCGCCAAGGATAAATTGACGGGAGAGCATTATCTCCACTATGCTTATATTCATAAACAAATTGCGGCGATAGGGCCCGAAAGCAGCGGGGAAGAAAGCTTTCACCATCTGATGCCGATCGACAGCGACGATGTATTGGGACTGGTTTTCGGCGAGCAGTCTTTCGATTATCCGGAGCACTGGAAGAAGGCGTTTTTGCGCAACGGTCCCGACGGGGATTACGTATGGTTCGACCCTTCCTATACGGAGCAGGAGAACGAAAACGAGGAAATCGGAGCCAGCCTTCAGGAGCAGCTTCTCCGGTTCAAGCAAGCTCCGGAACGTTCGGAGGAAGCGGTCCGCAAGCTGCTGGAGGAACTCGACCGGACGCTTGGCCGGGACGATAACGGTTAATGATAAGGGAGCGCTTATGATTCGATAAGCGGCTCCTTTTTTCGTTCTTTAACGTACTGCTGCATATTTTCCCGCGCATAACTCATCCTAATCATGTAACCGACGAGTAACAGAGGAGGGTGACCATGCGCAGGATACATATGCTTATTACGATAGGGCGGATCGGCCTGGCGGCAGGGCTGTTGTTTGCCGTCGCAGGCTGTAACGAGAACCGCAACAAACAGCTGGGCGGGGGTTTGGAATCCAAGGATCATCATGCGTTGTACGATCGGAGCAGCCTGAATAACGAGAATGAGACTCTGGGAGTCAAACCGAAGTGGGAGAAGCAGCAGAACTCCGGTCCGCAGCCGGACAACCCGGGAGCTCTTAGGCAGCTGGATATGACCAATCCTCACCTAACGAAAACATTTCGTTTCGCTCCGGAGATCTCGTCCCGCCTGGAGCAAATGCCGGGCATCGATAAGGCTACGGTTCTGTTTACCGAGAACAACGCTTACGTCGCTTTGGTGATGGACGGCCATGACGTCGATAAAGAAGCGCATCAAGACATGAAAGCACACAGCTTCAGCCCGAAAGGCGGAGTGGGTTTATTCGGAACCGATAAGGGGGCGAACCGGATTAACTGGACCGAGACCGGCGGACTCAGCCATTCGACGGCCAGCCGGATAACCGGGCAGATCATGGCATTGCAGCCTTCAGTGCAGAGAGTGTATGCTTCGGCTAATCCGAATTTTGTGCAGCGTATTCGTTTTTACGAAGCGGAAAGCGGTAAAGGCGTCGATGCATCCGTCTATATGAACGAATTCAATACGATGATCCAGCGTGTATTCCCAAGCGATACGAATACGCGCCGGTAACGGCAAAAAAACTCCTGACGGCGCCGCTTGGCCGGTCAGGAGTTTTATTTTTGTTTAGGAAATGATGCGCAGCCATTTCCTGTGGATATCCGGGGGCTCCCCCGAAAGTAATCGGAATAAGCTTCAGAGCATCACGTCACTTTTGGGGGATTTGTTCTTTGCCGAGACCAAAGAATCCGATTTCAACAACGATTGGAGGATCGAATGGACGCCCCAGCGGACTTTTTCGCCACCCTTTTAGGGCTCGAATTTATAGCCTACGCCCCACACCGTCTTAATATGCTTGGGATCTTTCGGATCCTCCTCGATTTTTTTACGCAAATTGGTTATATGTACATCGACCGAGCGCTCGGTTACGAATGAGTCGATACCGCGAATTTTATTGAGCAGCTCCTCCCTGGAAAACACTTTGCCCGGATGCAGCCAAAAATGCTTCATCATCTCGAACTCCGAATAAGTCGTCTCCACAATGCCGTTACGGCCGTATACGCAGCGTTTCTCGGTATCGACCCGTATGGTTCGGGCTTCGGCGCGCACCGGTTCCGAGGAGGCTTTATTCATGGTCGATCTGCGCAGAAGGGCTCCCGTACGCGCGGCCAGCTCTCTCATGCTGAAGGGCTTGCATAAATAATCGTCGGCGCCGATGACAAGCGCTTTGACTCGCTCGGACACTTCGCTTTTGGCCGATATCATCATAATCGGAACGGAGGACAGCGTCCGGAATTCGCGGCATAGCTCGATTCCGTTCATATCGGGCAGCATGACATCCAGGATAATCACATCGGGATGAACCGTTTCGAACAGCTGCTTGCCCTGTTTGCCGTCGGGAGCGAAGCGGACTTTATAATTCTCTTCCGATAAGTAGATGGAAATCATATCGGCAATGCTTTGATCGTCTTCAATCAATAAAATGGTTGACATGAATTCCTCCTCCAAAAAAATATTTATTTCAAAGGTGACATTGTTAGGAAAGTATGAAGAATTTTAGCCAAAAAGCATCCAAAGTCTGCAACTTTTTTAAAACTATTCCATCATAATATAGATAATCAGTATATACAGTATATTTACTGTAACTGAAAAAACAATGAAGGACAAGCTTGTATTTGTCGAAGAGTCGTGTCAAATTGATGAACACAGGGAGGTTGATTCCATGCTGGTCTCGGCTCAATTAGAGCGTAAAATCCGCTTGTGCAATAGGGCTTTGGAACAATTGATTTCTGTGAACGGCTATGAATTGACAAGTCCTGATGTCGTGGAGAAGAGCAAGGAATTAGATCAATTGATCGTGATGATCATGCGTAAACAAGTGGAGCAGAAGAAAAGTAAACAATACCGCGAAACCACATAAAAATCAGCTGCCGACAGGCGAGCAGTACAGTGCCCGAATCAGCAGCCGATGATATACCGCCGCGCAGACGCTTTTGCAGCGGACTGACTTTGGCGGAGAAATGGAATGAAACTAGGCGACCGGTGACGGATCGTCTTTTTGTACGTCTTATTTCAACCACTGTTCGCCCCATAAATGAACTTCCGCCATGACGGGCTGCAAGGCCTTCCCTTTATCCGTCAGCTCGTATTCGATCCGTACGGGAGTTTCGGGGTAGACGTGACGGTATATAATGCCGGAGGCTTCCAGCTCTTTGAATCGCTCGGCCAGCATTCTGTCGCTCATTCCCGGAATCATTTCCGAAATATCTTTAAAGCGTCGAGGACCGCTCAGCAGCGACTGGATAATCAAGCCTGTCCAGCGTTTCCCGAGCAGCTCGAATGCAGCTTCGAATTTGGGACAAAGCTGATAATCGTGATCGGCCATGGATATCATCTCCTTCATGATTATAGTTTAACATAAGTTACTTGATAAAAGTAAGCCCTTTTAAGAAAAGCCTAAGATCAGCATTTCCCATTCGGATTTATCCGATCCGAGCTAGCGGATGGATTCATTGATGTTATTATACAGCTTAACGAATGATTTGGCATGTATCCGCGCTGAAAAAATGGAAAATACAGCGTTAACAAATTGAACGTTTGTCCGCGAAGCTGACGGCGGAGTGACGAGTCAAGCTTTTTTGCCGCTCAATTTGACATAAACGGTTGAAAAATATCGGTTGTTGCAGTATAACAACGATAGGTAAAAGACGCTTTAAACGAGAGGATTAGATAACATGATAGTTACAGACCGATGGTCGGATTCGAAGCTTCCCGCGCCTCTGCTGAAACAAATACTGGAGAAGAGGGAGTTTCTCCGCCATTCGCTGGATGCGGAGTCGCTCGCTTTAATCGGCGAGGACGCCTACCAATCGCCCGATGACCACGTGCTGGAGGATGCGATCGTAGCGCTGGCACTCGGGAAAAACGTGCTGCTCAAAGGCCCGACGGGCTCGGGGAAAACGCGGCTGGCGGAAACGTTGTCCTACTTGTTCGGCTATCCGCTGCATTCGGTCAACTGCTCGGTCGATCTCGATGCGGAGGGATTGATCGGCTTCAAAACGCTGGAGGTTCTGCAGGGGCAGTCTCAAGTGAAGTTTGTGGACGGGCCGATCGTCAAGGCGATGACCCGGGGGCATTGGCTGTATATCGACGAGGTGAATATGGCCAAGCCGGAGACGCTGCCGCTTATTAACGGCGTGCTCGATCATCGGAGAACGATAACCAACCCGTTCACGGGCGAAGTGATCCGCGCCAAGGAAGGATTTCGCGTCATTGCCGCGGTCAATATCGGATATGTGGGAACGGTGCCGATGAATGAAGCGCTGAAAAACCGCTTTGTCGTCGTCGACGTCCCATATCTGCAGGGCGACAAACTGCTGCAGCTGCTGAAGGAACGTTCGCATTTGACAGCGGACGCTCAGCTGCGGCGCTTCGTACGTCTGGCCGCGGAGCTGCAGGAGCAGATCCGTTCCGGGCAGCTGTCCGATGAAGCGGCATCCGTACGGGCGCTGCTGGATGCGTGCGATTTGGCCGCCTACATGGCGCCGCTGCGGGCCGTCCGCAGAGCGATCGCCGATAAACTGGACGACGAGCGGGAGCAGGCATTGGTGAACAACCTCGCGGAAACGTATTTCGGATGAAATGCGATAACCGGCGGGTAATAAGGAGAGCTTATGCGTTTTGTTGAAAATGAGGTAGACGCGTTTCTGCACATGCAGCTGCTGGATTTGGCCAAGGCGCTGTCCGGGCTGGAGGAGCTGCGGCTGGAGTTTTCCTATCATTCCTTCTATGACGATCGGGAAAAGATGATTGCGGTCAGCCAGTTTTGGAGCTATTATCCGGAGGAGACGAAGCTGGCCGGAATGAAGACGGATGTGTATTTAAGGGCCGCAGGCAGCGCGTGGTTTACGGATTCGCGGGCCGTGGCCGGCTACCTGGACTGGTCCGAAGGCCACCTGCTGTCCCGTCTGGCGCGGCAGTTGCTGGCCTTGTGCGAGGAAATCCGGTTAACGGCTATCTGCATCCGACTCAGGCCGGGGACCGCCTCCGGTTTCAAGCTGCGCAGCCAGATTCTCGCCAAGCATTATGCGGCCAAGAGCGACGGGCATTTCGGCCGCAAGGAGCTGAGCGACGCTCTGCTGTGCGCCGCAGCCGCCTTGCTGCACGGACAAGCGGCGGAATCGCTGCTGCTTACGGCTCAAGGCTCCCCGCAGCTGCTGGAGCCGCTGAATCGCTGGCTGCGGGCCGTCTCGTCGCTAAGAAGCACGGTCGAGGCGGCGCAGCTGTGCCAAAGCGTCGTGGAGCGGTGGATGGAGCTTGGCTCCATGGAGAGCGATTGCCGGGTCGGCTATTACTCGCTGCTTCGCCATAACGGGACCGTGCAGCCGCTGTCCTGGGACTATATCGGCGAGCTGAAGCGCAAGAAGAAGCTGAAGAGCGGCGAGACGCTGCCGCTGGAGAAACGGGAGGAGCCGCAGCAGAAGGGCGAGAAGCTGCCGAACTGGCATCGCGAGACGAAGAAGCAGGAGCAGACGCTGCTCCGCTTCGATATCGAGCAGGGCTCCGGCACCGACCTGTTAAGCGACCACGTTCGCGAAGCGGACAGCGACGATCAGGCGCTCGGCATTGCGCAAGGAGCGTCCCGGGCGGCGAACCGGAACGAGCCGGAGCTGCCGTCGCTAGAGCCGCTGGACCGCATTGAGGGCGGTCCGGCCGGAGGTGCTGAGCCGTACGGCCGGCTGAACCGCAAGGCGAGGCCGGTGTACAGGCAGGCGGAAGCGCCCGATTCGCGGGCGCTGCTGGACTATGCGGAGATGAAGCGGCAGGTGGAGCCGATCGCAAGCAAGCTGAAGAAGACGATTCGAATGACGATGGAGCAGAAACGCAGCGCCCCGCGGGGAGAACGGCTGTCGGGGCGGCTCGGCCGCAAGCTGGTGCGCAGCGCGTGGGAGCCGCTGCCGCGGCTGTTTTACAAGCGCAGCCAGCCTGCCGCGGAGATCGACGCCGTTTTTTCCTTGTTGGTCGACTGCTCCGCTTCCATGTATGATAAAATGGAACGGGCGCATCTCGGCATTGCGCTGTTCCACGAATCGTTGACTCAGCTTTGCATTCCGCATGAAGTGATCGGCTTTTGGGAGGATGCGGACGAGGTGACGGAGGAAGCCGCTCCGAACGTATTTCGGATCGTTACCGATTTCGCGGGCAGCCTGACAGACCCGTCGGCCGGCGCCAAGCTGCTTCAGCTTCAGGCGGAGCAGGATAACCGGGACGGCTATGCGATCCGGATTGCGTCGGAGAGGCTGCTGCCTCGACCGGAGAAGCAGAAGGTGCTGCTCGTATTCTCAGACGGAGAGCCGTCGGCCTCCGATTATCATGAGGAAGGCATCGTAGATACGTGCGAGGCCGTTCTTCAGGCAAGAAGACGGGGCGTGGAGGTCATCAGCGTATTCATTGGCAGCGGGTTTATTAAAGACACGGAACGCGAAACGATGAGAAATATTTACGGAAGGCACAGCGTGCTCGTACCCGACGTTTCCGAGCTTGCCGGGCAGCTTGCCCCTATACTGCGCAGACTGCTGCTCCGCTAATCGCACGGCTTATTCGCCGGTCTTGCGGGCGGCGCAGTCATACATAAGAAAATGAATGGTTACAGATGCAAGTATTCTCGCTTCGGGAGGAAGGATAATCATGTACGGTTCACCATTATCAGGACAGGCCAAGAAAATGCTGCTGCTCGGCTCCGGGGAGCTCGGCAAGGAAGTCGTCATTGAAGCCCAGCGGCTCGGAGTCGAGACGATTGCCGTCGATCGTTACGAGAACGCTCCGGCGATGCAGGTGGCGCATCGCTCGTATGTGATCAATATGCTCGACGGCGAGCAGCTGCGCCGGGTGATCTTGCAGGAACGCCCGGATCTGATCGTTCCGGAGATCGAGGCGATCGCTACGGACGTGCTGGTAGAGCTTGAACAAGAAGGCTTCCGCGTCGTTCCGACGGCGACGGCGGCGCGGTTGACCATGGACCGCGAAGGCATCCGCCGGTTGGCTGCGGAAACGCTGCAGCTGCCGACGGCGAAGTATGAATTCGCCGACAGCCTGGAGGAGTTGGAGGCGGCGGTCGCCAAAATAGGCACGCCGTGCGTCATTAAGCCGATTATGAGCTCCTCGGGCAAGGGCCAGAGCGTCTGCCGCACGCCGGACGACGTAGAGGCGTCGTGGAACTATGCGATGGAGGGAGGCCGCGCCAAGAAGACGAGGGTCATCGTCGAGCAGTTTATTCATTTCGAATCGGAGATTACGCTGCTTACGGTGCGCTCGGCTTCGGGAACGACGTACTGCGCGCCGATCGGCCATGTGCAGAAGGACGGCGATTATATCGAGTCCTGGCAGCCTCACCCGATGAGCGAGCGGCAGATTGCGCGGGCGCAGCAGATTGCGGGGACGATTACCGAAGCGCTGGGCGGAACGGGGATTTACGGCGTCGAGCTGTTTTTGGGCAAAGACGAGGTGTATTTCAGCGAAGTGTCGCCGCGGCCCCACGATACGGGCATGGTGACGATGGTGACGCAAGATTTGTCCGAATTCGCCCTTCATGTCAGAGCGATTCTCGGCTTTCCGATTCCGACGATCCGTCTGCTGACACCGGGAGCGTCCCACACGCTGAAGGCCGGGGAAGAACGGCAGCAATTCCGCGTCGAGGGCATCGGGCAGGCGCTGGCGCTGCCCAATACGCAGGTGCGCGTCTTCGGCAAGCCGGAGACCAAGGTAGGCCGCAGAATGGCGGTTGCGTTAAGCACGGCGGACGACGTGCAGCAGGCTCGTCAAACGGCGGCCGAAGCCGCCGCTCTATTGAAGCTGAGCTACTAAACGAATTATTTTTCGTGAGCAGGCTGTTTGTCAAAACAACAGGAGGTGTCCGGGATCATGACTGACGAAGCCAAACCGGCAAGCTTGTCACGCTCGACGATGACCGATATTATATTTCCTTCCGATACGAACTATCACGGGACGATGTTCGGAGGCGTCGTCATGCGGTATATCGATAAAATCGCGACGATTGCCAGCATGCGCCACTCGCGGCGAGGCGTCGTTACGGCATCCAGCGACAGCCTCGATTTTCTCGCTCCGGTAAGAGTCGGGGAGGCCATCATGCTGGAAGCGTTCGTTTCCTGGACGCACCGCAGCTCGATGGAAGTTTACGTCAAGGTGCAGTCCGAAAACTTGTTTACGGGAGAGCGGAAGACGACGGCGACCTCGTTTCTGACGTTCGTGGCGCTGGATGACGAGGGCAAGCCGACTCCCGTTCCCGCCGTCATCCCCGAAAGCGAAGAGGAGCTTAAGCTGTTCGCGAGCGCCGAGGAGCGGTACCAAGCGCGGAAAAAGCGCAAGGAGGAGCGCGGTCCCAAGACCGTCTGAGCCAGGCTGCTCAAGGCAAGACTTGCCAAGCCGAGGTATGATATAGTATGAAGCGGGAGGGATTGCCAAATGAACGCTCATGAAATCGATTATCAAATTGTCGGTTCGGAAATGCAATATGTGGAAATAGAGCTCGATCCGGGGGAAAGCGTCGTAGCCGAGGCGGGCAGCTTAATGATGATGGACGGCTCCATCCATATGCAGACGATTTTCGGAGACGGCAGCGACGATGACAAGGGGTTTGTCGGCAAGCTGTTCGGCGCGGGCAAACGGCTGTTGACCGGCGAAAGCTTGTTCATGACGCTGTTTACGAACCATGGCCGCGGGAAGGAGAGAGTGTCCTTCGCTTCGCCGTATCCGGGGCATATTCTGCCTATGGATTTGTCGCAGCTCGGCGGCAGGCTGATCTGCCAGAAGGATGCCTTTCTTTGCGCCGCCAAAGGCGTATCGGTAGGAATCGCTCTGCAGCGTAAGCTGGGTACCGGCTTCTTCGGCGGAGAAGGCTTCATCATGCAAAAGATCGAGGGAGACGGACTGGCGTTCGTTCACGCCGGCGGGGCGATCTGCGAGAAGGTGCTGGCTCCGGGAGAGCTGATCCGCGTGGATACGGGCTGCCTGGTCGCCATGACGCAGGATATCGATTATGATATCGAGTTCGTCAAAGGAATCAAGACCGCTATTTTCGGCGGGGAAGGCTTATTCTTCGCCACGCTGCGAGGGCCGGGACGGGTATGGATTCAATCGCTGCCGTTCAGCCGTCTGGCAGACCGCGTGCTTTCGGCTACCCGCGCGGGCGGCCGTAAGGAAGAAGGCAGCATTCTCGGGGGAATCGGCAATCTACTTGACGGGGATAAGTAAAACAAGCTATTATTCAAAGATAAATACATAAGAGAGGTGCTGAGATCAATGGCATATCAACCACAAGTCGTCGATGCCAAAATTGTCAGCCACAACCAGAAAAATGGTTTGTTTGAAATTGTGGTGAACTTGAAGGACCGCACTTCGTGCCGACTTATATTCGAGAAGGAAGCAGCATCCGGCGAGCCGGTTTTGACGCATGTCAATCGTCTGCTCAAAGAGCCTTGCCCGATTTGCCGCAAGGATTTCTTGTGCAACTGCATGTCGAGCTATAAAGACGAGCTTGCGGCTCAAGCGATTCAAATGGCAGGAACGCCGTAACGAAATGAAACCCGTGAGCTTTAAGGCTCATGGGTTTTTTTCCAAATTTGAGAGGTTTCGGGAGATTAGACGCGCATGTTTCGTCTGCTAATTTATGTGTTGCTCGTATGCACGTTGTCCGTGCTTGCCACCGTTACGTTCTATTCCCGCCAATTGGCGGAGAAGGAGCGCCTCGAAATGTCGGGACAGGTCGCGCGTCTGCACGAACAGACGCTGCAAAGACTGAAGCAAACGTTTGCCGAGCTGGACGGCATAGCCCGCAGCATTGGCGGCGATCCTTATGTGCAGCGGCTGGCCGACGATTCGCTAACCCGCGATTCGGCGGAGGAGAGGACGCTCAGAGACTATACCGACATGCTTATCAAACAGCAAATCTCGCAGATGCCGTATATATCGGATTTATGCGTCGCGGTGAACGATAAACGCTATATCATTTGCACGAACTCCGATGCGGCCGGCGCGCTGCTTGACGTTCAGCCGGGCGCGCTTCAGAAGCAGGATAGAGTTATCGTGCGCAGACAGGCGGAGGACGATGTGTCGGGTCCGGCGGAAATGATCTATGCGGCGCCTGTAGCGGACCGCAAAACGAATGTGGTCAGAGGTTCGGTGCACATGATGATCGATATGGATTCGCTGATGAAAGACATCTACGGCAAGTGGCCGCTGCTGCGCAACCAACTGCTGGATCAAGACGGCGCGACGATGTACAGCAGGTTCTCCTCGGCCTATAACGGGGATGTCCGAGAGCCGGAATGGGCGACGGCGCAGGACGGACAGACCCAGTGGAAGGGCGATGCCGTATGGTCCCAGCTTAAGGTGGAACTGCCCGGGACGGTATGGACGTCGCGAATCGAAGCTCCGCAGAGCTTGGAGCATGCTCACGGACAAGCTTTTCGGCAGACGCTCGCACTGGCGATCCTGCTGCTGCTGTTTGTAATAGGTTTAAGCGCTTACTTGTTTCGTCATTTTTTTACGACCCCGATGCTGCACCTGCGCGCATTGATGAATCGGGCGGAGCTCGGCGATTTCAAAGCGTATTGGGTACGTAAAAGCAGCCGCGAATGGAGCGAGCTCGGAGAGAGCTACAACCAGATGCTCAACAGGCTGGAAGAGCTGATCAAGCAGGTAAAGAGAGAGGAATCGTTGAAAAAAGAAGCGGAGATGGAAGCGCTGCAATATCAGCTGAACCCTCACTTTTTGTATAATACGCTCAATACGATCAAATGGGTGGCGAAGATGCATCATACGCCGCAAATCGCCGAGGTCGTTACCTCGCTGGTAAGGCTGCTGCAGGCGAGCTTGGGGAAAAAGGGAGATTTCATCACGATCCGCGAAGAAATCGGGCTGATTCGCGATTATATGGAAATTCAATCGTTTCGCTACGGCGATCAAGTGCGGCTGGAATGCGAAGTCGATTCGCTGACTAACGGCTGCCTCGTTCCCCGCATGATTTTGCAGCCTTTAGTTGAGAATGCGATTATTCACGGAATCGAGCCGGGGCGAAAAGGGGGACTTATCGTTATCCGCATCTGGCTAGACGTGCAGCGTGAGCTTCTGCTGTGCCAAGTAGAAGATAACGGAATAGGTATGGAGAGCGAGCCGCTGCGGCATGATAGCGACGCGGCCGCGATGAGGGAGCGGATGAGCGGTATCGGACTGAAGCATATTCGGGAAAAAATCCGTCTGTATTACGGAGACGGCTATAACATGAGCATTATAAGCAAGGCGCGGCAGGGAACGACGATACGTTTGACGCTGCCGGTGCATCAAAGCGAGGTAGGATAAGCCCATGATGAACGTACTGATTGTCGATGATGAGCCGATCGTGCGCAAAGTGCTCAAAACGATGATCCGCTGGGAGGAGCACGGCCTGCAATGGGCGGGCGAAGCGGCCGATGGCCTGGATGCGTGGGAGTTTGTGCGCAGCGGCCGCGTCGATCTGATCGTTACCGATATTCTAATGCCCCGAATGGACGGCTTGGAGCTGGTCAAGCGGCTGAAGGAAGAGGGGGCGGATGTCGCTATCGTCGTGCTCAGCTGCCTGGACGATTTCGCCTATGTAAAGGAAGCGATGAAGCGGGGGGCCCATGATTATATATTGAAGCCGACGATGGAGCCGGAGCAGCTGGCGGTTATTTTGGGCGAGGCCAGAGAAGCTCTGCAGAGCCAACGGACGGATAAAGCGCAGCGCGAGCGGCTGCATCGCGAGCTGCAGCAGTCCAAGCAGGCCCAATGGGGCCTTAGGCTGCAAAAAACGTGGATCAGCGGGGAGCCTGACGAAGAACTGGCGAACGAATGGTTCGGGGCGGGCGCCGAAATGGCCAGCTTCATGATTTATTTCGCGCCCGGCGCAGCTCTGCCGGTACTCGGTTGGCACTGGCCTGATGCGCTCGCTTATGTGTCGCTGAGCGAACAGCGGCTGCTGCTTTTCTATGACAAGCCGGGGAACGGCGGCGGGCTCGCGGACTTTCTCGGCGGAGAGGCCGGGCTCATGCCGGAGTCGTACTTGATAACCGAGGTTGCGGGCATTCGCTGCGCCGAGCAGCTGAGAGACGTTATCGCGATGCACGAGAGCAAGCGCCACGGCTATTTCTATGGATACGAGGCGGCGGACGGGACGGATCGGGAAGCGGCCGACGGCTTCGCGAAGCAAGCGGCGGAAGGGCTGCTTCCGCAGGAAGAGAAGCAAAATTTGCTGCGGGCCGTTGCCGGGATGAACGAAGAAGCGATGAACTATTGGTCCCGGCAAATCGGGGAGCGCCTGCTGCAGTTGCAGCCTGCCGTCGATGCGGCGTACGCGTTCGTGTACGAGCTGCTCGGCCAGGCGGCCGCATTCGCTAGGCAGCAGACGGCCGCGGATTTGGAGCCGTTCGAGCGGCAGTATGTTACGGCCGTCTCCGTGCAGTCGCATCTGCGGATGGATTCCCTGGCGGCATGGCTGACGGAGGCTTGTCGCGTTTTAGCTAGGCAGCTGCAAGCGAAGCCGCTGCCGGTCTCGCGCAATCCGTTCGTCCGCAAGGCGATACATTATATGGAGCGTCATTATCATCTGCAAATCAGCACATCCGACATTGCCGAGCATGTCAGGCTCAGCCGCAGCTATTTGAGCGATTTGTACGGCAAGGAAACCGGCGAATCGCTGACGGAGACGCTTACGGCCATCCGGATTGACGAAGCCAAGCGTCTTTTGACCGCAGGCGAGCGGAAAGTGTATGAAGTCGCGGAAGCCGTCGGCTTCATCGACGCCAAAGCGTTCGCCAAGACGTTCAAAAGAATTGTCGGATGCACGCCGAAAGAATACGAGGAACAGAACAAATAGACACCAATTCCTAACAAATTGGTGTCTATTTTTATGCGATGGAAAAAGTTACATTTATTATAGAGAACGCTTACATAAAAAAGGGGTGCAATCCATCGATATGAATTATCCGTTATTGAAACAATCCGCTGCGGAGCCGATTATCCAGGCGCTCGGCGTAACCCGGACTTTCGGTAAGGGAAGCGGGGCCGTTCATGCGCTTCGCGGCGCCAATCTTAGCATTTCCGCGGGGCGGCTTGTCGCTTTGAGAGGACGATCCGGCTCCGGGAAAACGACGCTGCTGAACATGCTCGGGGCGCTCGACCGGCCGACCGAAGGGGCGATCTATTTCATGGGACAGGACGTCACCGTCATGTCGGACAAAAAGCGCAACGAGCTGCGCCGCACGCAGCTTGGCCTCATCTTTCAGTCCTTCGCCCTGGTGCCGTATATGTCGGCTTATGAGAACGTCGAATTCGGCTTGCGCATCGCCGGCGTCCCTTCGTCGAAGTATCGGGAGTATTCGGAGCAGGCGCTCGATTTTGTCGGGCTGAAGGCGAGAATGAAGCATCGCCCTTATGAGATGTCGGGGGGAGAGCAGCAGCGCGTCGCCATTGCCCGGGCGATCGCTCATCGCCCGAAGCTGCTGCTGGCCGACGAGCCTACCGCGGAGCTGGACAGCCGGATGGGGCTGCAGGTCATGAAGGTGTTTAAGGATCTCGTCCAGCAGGAAGGCATGACGATCGTCTTAACGACGCATGATCCGGCGATTATGGAAATCGTCGATCAAGTATACGCATTGGAGGATGGGCACATTGTGGAAGAAGGCTAATCACCGGCATAAGCCGTTCATTATGGCGGCGCTGGCCGCATCGGTATTGGCGCTGCCGGGCTGCAGCCTGCTGCCCAAAGAAGAACAGGCGCTGCAACCGCCGTTGGTCAAGCCCGTCAAGGAAAACTTCGAGCTTTACGAAGTGAAGAAAGGGACCATTACGAAGCAGATTAGCGGCGTAGGCACCTTCGCTTCCGACAGGCTGCAGTATTTGTCCTACCCCGAATCGGGAGGCAGATTGACCGCAATCAACGTAATGCTCGGCTCGGAAGTGGCGAAGGGCGATGTAGTGGCGGAGCTCGACAAAGGAGAGATTGAGGGGAAAATCCGTCAGCAGGAGCTGGTCGTGGAGAAAGCCAAGATCGCTCTGGAGCAGACGAAGGATGAGAAGCGCGGAGACGCTCTGGCCATTCGTTCCAAAGTCCTCGACGTCCAGAAGGAGGAAATACAGCTTGATATGCTCCGCCAGCAATTGGCCAAAACAAAGCTCATTTCCGACGTGGACGGCATTGTCACTTACATCGATTCGATTAAGCAGGGCGATGCGGTAACCGCTTACAAAACGATCGTAAGCGTCTCCGATCCCAAGTCGATCAAGCTGGTATACGAAACCGCCAATACGAACGATCTGACCGGCATTCAGGTAGGCATGACGGCCGAATTAAAGATTAAATCGACAAGTCTTCAGGGGAAAGTCGTCCAGATTCCGGCTACCGCTCCACAATCCGATGTGAAGGCGATCGCCGATAAAAACGCCAAGTCCATCGTCATTGTCCCCGATCGCCTTCCCGACGAGGTGACGATCGGCACGAATGCCGATATTTCCATCGTGACCGAGCAAAGGGAGAACGTCCTCGTCATTCCGAAGGTCGGACTTCGTTCCTATTTGGGGCGGGATTATGTTCAGGTGTTGGAAGGAGAGAGCCGCAAAGAAGTGGACGTGGAGAAAGGCATCGTGTCGGCCACCGAGGTGGAAATCCGCAAGGGGCTTAAGGAAGGGCAAAAGGTGATTTTAAACAATTGAGGTGACGGGTCTTGGCAATTCTTGTGATGATCATGCGCAAAATGATCAAAAACAAATGGCTTGAATTCAGCCTGCTGCTGGGCCTGATCATCTCGGTCGGACTGGTCAGCAGCATGCCCATTTATACGAACGCCATTTTGCAGCGGCTGCTGGTGAAGGACCTTGAGCTTCTGCAAGAAAACACTTTGCAGTATCCTGGCATCTTCTGGACGTCCACCTACATTACGGGGGAGCTTAAACCTGCCGATGCGAAGCAAGCGATTCGCGATGCGGACGATTATATGGTTCATACGGCGCAGCCGCGCTTTCAGCTTCCGATCAACTCGTACGTCATCGAACGGGCGACGGACAAATACAATCTGGTGCCTGCGGACGCCGGTAAAATCGACGGCACGGTCAAGCGGCTCGCCGACATCACCGCGCTGAGCGATCTGGAGGATCACGTCAGGCTGATCGACGGCAAGTTTCCGGCGGCGGAGCCGGTGAACGGCGTTGTCGAGGTCGCAGTTGTCGATCAGGCGCTGACGAATCTGAAAATGGTCGTAGGGCAGGAGTTTGAGATTGAGGACGAAGCGGCTCCGCAGAAGTTCCGTTTCAAAATCGTCGGAGTGATCGACCGCAAATCGTATGACGATGTGTATTGGTACAATGCGTTGTCGAGCTATAATTCGAGCCTGCTCGTCGCGTTCCCATGGTTTGAGAAATATGTGAGCGAGGAGCAGCAACTGATGCTTCGCTCCAGCATTTGGTATACGACCGTCGATTACAGCCAGATGAAGCTGGATTCCATACCGAGATTCATTCAGACTTACCAGCGAACGGAAGATTTCCTGAGCTCCAAGTTCCCGAACTATTCGATGAAGGCTCCGGCTTTGCAAACGTTAAACGGTTATTATGTCAAAGAAGAGAAGCTTCGCACGATGCTCTGGTCGCTGAACGTGCCGGTCATGATTATGCTCGCGTACTATTTGTTCATGGTATCGAATCTGATTACGGAGCGTCAGAAGACCGAAATCGCCGTCCTGCGCAGCCGCGGCGCGAGCAGGCTGCAGATTATTATGGGCTATGTGGTCGAGGGGCTGCTGCTCGGCGGTATCGCCCTCATCGTCGGACCGATGTGCGGACTTTACCTGACCCGAATGCTCGGGGCCTCCAACGGATTTCTCGAATTCGTGCAGCGGGCGGCCCTGGACGTGCGTCTGAATCGCGAAGCGTATCAATACGGAATGATTGCGGTGTTTTGCTCGCTCGCGATGACGCTGCTTCCCGTGCTGTTCGCCACAAGAACGAGCATCGTCGGTCATAAGCAGCAGATGGCCCGCCAATCCAAGTCCTCGTTTTGGCACAAGTACTTTTTGGACCTCATTCTGATCGGAATCGCGCTCTACGGGCTGAAGTCGTTCGAGCGCAGAATGGCCGATATGCAATCGCTGGGCCTGGAGGCGAGCGATCTGCAGATGGACCCGCTGCTGTTTCTTGTGCCGGCGCTATTCATCCTCGGAGCCAGCTTCGCCATGCTGCGCATTTATCCATGGATGATCCGCGGGATTTACGGCGCCGGACGCCGTTTGTGGCCACCGTCGCTATATTCGACGCTGCTTCAGGTAGGCCGGTCGACGACGCAGTACCAGGCGATCATGGTGTTTCTGAGCGTTACGCTGGCTACGGGCCTGTTCAGCGCAAGCGCAGCGAGAACGATTAATAAAAATGCCGGAGAGAAAATCATGTACGGCAACGGGGCCGATATCGCGATGCAGATCAAATGGGAGGATGACGCGCCCCCGCCTGGAATGGATATGGAGGAATCGGATGACGCGGATGATCAAGACGCCGGGGCGACCCCGGTCATCCCGGAACCGAAGAAAAAGATTCAGTATTCCGAGCCGCCGTTTCTGCCGCTGACCCAGCTGCCGGGTGTCGAGCATGCGGCCAAAGTGTTTACGAAGCCGGAGGCCCAATTTACGGTCGGCAAGGAGAAGGGAACCGCCACCATGATGGGGATCGATACCGACGATTTCGGAAATACGGCCTGGCTGCGGGACGGACTGCTGGATCATTATTTTAACGACTACTTGAACCTGCTCGCTTCTAATCCGCAAGCGGTGCTTATTTCCCGGACATTAGCGGATCAGTTCAATGTGAAGGTAGGCGACCATCTGTACGCGGGGTGGAACGGGGTAGAGAGCACGATGTTCAATATATACGGCATCGTCGATTATTGGCCGTCCTGGAATCCGAATCCGAAGTATGCGGATAAGTCGGCAAGCTCAAGCGGCTCGGCGGCAGGCGCTAAAGCGAAGAAAGTGCTGGCTCCGATGCTTATCGTCGGCCATTTGTCCTATATCCAGAATAATATGGCTCTCGAGCCGTATGACGTCTGGCTGAAGCTGAAACCGGACGCTTCCAGCCAGCAGCTGTACGACGCGCTGGAAGAGAAGAAAATCCCGGTCACCAAGCTGACCGACGCCAAACAGGAGCTGATCAAATCCAAGAATGATCCGTTTCTGCTGGCTATCAACGGCGTGATGACGCTAGGGTTTATTATTTCGATCGTTATCAGCTTTTGCGGCTTTTTGCTGTATTGGATTTTGTCGCTCATGAGCCGGGTGCTGCAGCTTGGCATTTTGCGGGCTATGGGCATATCGTTCAGGCAGCTGATCTTTATGCTGATCGGCGAGCAGCTGCTGACATCGGGGGCCGCTATCGCGATCGGGCTGCTCTCGGGCAGTCTGACGAGCCGGTTATTCGTGCCGATGTTCCAGCTCTCGCTGCAATCGTCAAGTCAAGTGCCGCCGTTTCAGGTGACGTTCGACCCCCGCGACCAGCTGCAGCTGTACATCATCGTGAGCGTGATGCTGCTGATGGGACTGTTCATTCTCGGCACCATGCTGTCGCGGATTAAAATTCATCAAGCTGTGAAGCTCGGGGAGGATTAGAACATGATACATTGCGATAACCTTGTCAAAATATATAAGGTCGCCGACCTGGAAGTCGTAGCTCTGCAAGGGTTGGATCTTCATGTGGAGCCCGGCGAGCTGATGGCGATCATCGGCAACAGCGGCAGCGGCAAATCGACGCTGCTGAATATGCTGGGGGGGCTGGATCGCCCTTCGGCGGGCCAACTTCAGGTGGACGGCAAAGATTTGCTCAAATTCACCGAGAAGGATCTCGTCAAATACAAGCGGGAAACCGTCGGTTTCGTCTGGCAGAACAATGCGAGGAACTTGATTCCTTATCTTACGGCGCTGGAGAACGTGGAACTGCCGATATTGCTGCAGGGCAGACGGAAGCGGGAGCGGGCGCTGGAGCTGCTGGAGGCGGTCGGCCTCAGCCATCGTATCAAGAACAGGCTGAATCAGCTGTCCGGCGGCGAACAGCAGCGCGTAGCGATCGCGATTGCACTCGCGAACAATCCGAAGATGCTGCTTGCGGACGAACCGACCGGTTCCGTAGATACGAAGATGGCGAACCAGATTCTCGATTTGTTCCGCGACTTGAACCGGCGGATGGGGCTTACGGTCGTTATCGTTACGCATGATCCGCTGCTGGCGAAGAAGGTGGACCGCGTCGTAGCGATCCGCGACGGCAAAACCTCTTCGGAGATTATCCGCAAGAAATCGTATGCCGACGAGCTGGCGGAGCTGGAGCGGGGCGTGCAAGTGGACGAAGAGGATTCCCATGTGGAGTACGCCGTACTGGATAAGTCAGGACGGCTGCAAATACCGGGCGATATGCTGCAAACGATCGGCATACAGTCGTCCAATAAGGTCCGGGTTCAGGTGGAAGACGGACGCATTGTGCTGCTGCCTCCCGAGGAGAAGGGAGTGAAAGCATGAGAAGGTCTGCGATCAATAAAATGGCGCTGCTCGTCCTGCTCGCTTCGAGCTCGGTTTGGGGCTTGCCGGATAGCAAGGCTATGGCCGAAAGCTTCGGTTATCAGCGCGATGAGCTGGACGCTGCGGCGAGACTGTCGTCCGTCGCGCTTTCGCCGTACAGCGGCATCGAGCTGAAGAACGCCGCCGTCATGCCTGGGGATAACGGAAACATGCTGTATTTTACGTTAACGGTGACGAACGGCGGGAACGGCTCGTTGTCGTTTCTCGATTATTGGGTGAAGGTGTACAGCCGCTCCGGCGCCGAATTTACCGCGGATTTGCTGCCGCAGGATAAGCTGAAGAAGGAAATTCCCGCCGGGCAGCAAATGGACTTTTCCTTCTATGCCCCAGTGAATGATGCGACGGTCTTGAGCGATCTGTCGTTTAGCATTATCCGATGGGATTATTCGAGCGCCGAGCTGGAAAAGAAGGTGGGCGACATCCGATTTCCGGAGGAGGCGGAGGCCGCCGGCGTCTTCGCTCCAGAGTCGGCAAGCAAGACGGTTTCCATGGGCGGGATGCCCGTTGCCTTGGAAGTCACCGCATGGTCTGCGCTGACGAACGACAGCTTTATCTCGCCCAAGCTCACGCTAAGGCTGACGAACAAGGGACAGGCGACCTTGAAGCTGCCGGGTTATCAGTACTCTCTTCGCGCGTCGAACGGAGCAATGTATCCGCTGGACATCGCGGTAAACGGAGACAAGCAGCAGCTGCAGCCGGAGGTGCCGCTGGATTTGCAGCTGAAGGCGGCTCAGCTTCCGGCAGCTGCCGCGGACGGCGGCTGGGATGTCGTCATGACCCAGCCGGTCACGGTGTCAAACGATTTGAAACTGGATGTGCCGGTGACGACTTTGAAGGTGACGGCCGAACAGCAGGCCCCCCAATCGCTGGGCGATTCGATCGAGTATACCAACAAAGACGGAGTCTACGAAATGAAGCTGGAGAAGCTCGACAGAATGCCGTGGGACGACCAGGACGTGCTCAGCGCCGATCTAAGCATCTCGCATAGACAGGCCTCAGCGCTGCCTTTCCCGGAATTGAAGGCTTATTACGAGCTGGATGGCGGCGTCAAGGTAGAAGCTAAGGCAGTCAAGACGGATCAGGCTGTGGGCCTTCCGCCGGCGGCTTCGGTCCATGTTCAGCTGGTAGGCAAAATTCCGTATACATACCCGTTTTCGGCGATCAAGCTCGTCCTTCAAGAGAAGGAAAGCGATAACGGGACGGAGGACATCGCGCAATTTCTGCTGCCTCCATCGGCAGTCAAGCTGCCGGAGGTTCCGTTCGGGCAGCCGCAATCGATCACTGCGGCCGGGCGCAGCACCCAGTATGCGCCGCGCGCGATAAATACATTTACCGACGGGAAAAGTAAGCTGCTGGAAGCGCAGCTCGAGGTGACGAACCGGGAGAAGCGCTCCGGCGCAATCCCGAAGCTGTCGGCGTTCGTCAAAACGCCGGACGATTCGTTGTATCCGGCTAAGGTGCGGGAAGTGAAGCAGAAATTGAACCCGCAGGGCACGGCGCTCGTCTCCTTTTCCACGAAACTGCCGGTAAGCGTGGATACGAGCGGTCTGAAGCTGGTCGTCGGGGAGTCGGTGACCGATCAGCACATCAGCTTGCCGGATGACAAGCCGGACGCTTATATTAACGCCGTCGAAATGGAGCTTCCAAGGGAACGGCAGCAGGGGCAGGAGACGCTGAAACAATTGTCGTTCGCTCCCTACACCATATCGCTAAGCCAAATCAGCACCTGGCTGGACAGCTCCCAGCTGCGCGTCAATTTCCTGTACGATCTGGAGAAGGACAGCTTCCTGGAGACGAATAACGACGGCAGCAAAGTAATCATCCAATTCCAGGACGAAGCCGGCAACATGACTTACGAGCAAAAGTTTTATCTGGAAACGGCGGCGGACGACGACGATCTGAAGCTAGAACTGGGCGAACACAGCTATAAAATGACCGTCAAGGATTCCGATTTGCTCGGGAAAATCCAGTCCCTTAAAAAATATAAGCTTTCCGTCTACTACGAGTTTCAAGGCATGCGCAAGCTTCTAGGCTCGCAAACGATCGACTGGTTCGGCAAAACCGATTGAGGCGGATATGCGTTTGAAAGCACCTTAACAGGTGCTTTTTTCTTTTATGAAAGTTATGGTAGAATGAAGAAATGAGCGGCATTCGAAAGGAGGGGTACATTTGCGCGTTGGGGTCGTTTCCGATACGCATATGTTTGGGCGGGCCAAGCAGCTTCCGCAGGCTCTGGTTGAAGGCTTGCAGGGCGTTGATTTGATTGTTCACGCCGGAGATTGGATCGATGAGAGAGTTGTCGGCTTGTTTGAACAGATCGCTCCTACGGACGGTGTCGCCGGCAATAATGACGGAATGGACATTATCGAACGGTTCGGACGCCATAAAGTGTTGAACGTATCCGGCTTTCGCATCGGCTTGGTGCATGGGGACGGAGGGCGCAAGTCTACCCTGGACAAAGCCATCGACGCATTCCGCGATATGAGCGTCGATGTGATCGTATTCGGCCATTCCCACATTCCCTACCAAGGGCTGCATAACGGCATTTTATTATTTAATCCCGGTTCACCGACCGACAAACGGCGTCAGCCGCGGTATTCCTACGGCATCCTCGAGCTGGGCTCGAGCGTTGAGGCGTCCTTGTTCTACTTTGACTAGGGACGGCCGTCATTCTAATACGATATTGGAGGTTTTATCATGACACAATGGAAAGAAATTACGACGTTGGAAGAATGGAATCAACAACTGGATGGAACCGCGAACAAGCCTATCGTTGTGCTTAAGCATAGTACGGCTTGTCCGGTCAGCTTCAACGCGCTGAAAGAATACGAGGCTTACCTGCAAAATAAGCCGAACAATGACGTCGACTACGTATTGGTCAAAGTTATCGAATCGCGTCCGGTATCGAATCAGATTGCGGAAGATACCGGCGTGAAGCACGCTTCCCCGCAAATTTTGTATATTAAAAATAAAGAGACGATTTGGAATACGTCCCACTGGGCCATTACGGAAGAACATATGACGGCGGTTCTCGACTAACCGGTTCGCGCCGACATCTAGGGAGGAAGAACCATGACTGTGCGGCCGCATCCGTTTTTCTCCGGAGCGTTGTATGCCCGTAAATTATGCTTCGTCTATTTGCCGGACGGCTATGAGCGGGAAGAGCGCGATTACCCGGTCATCTATTTGCTTCACGGCATGTTCGGCAGCGAGGCGCATTGGCTGCTGAAAGGAAATGCCGAGCAGACGCTGGATCGGATGATGGCGGCCGGTTCGCTTCGCCGCTGCATTGTCGTGATGCCGAGCGACGGAGGTTACGGAACGGGAACCTTTTATATGAACTGGTACGATGGCAGCGGGCGGTTTGAGGATTATTTCATTTATGATCTGGTCGAGGATATCGATAAGCAGTTCAGAACCAGAAAAGAGCCGGGCGGTCGGGCCGTCTGCGGCTTATCCATGGGAGGGTTCGGCGCGTTCTCGCTGGCGCTGAGGCATCCACAGCTGTTCGGAGCGGCGGCCAGTTTGTCCGGGGCATTGACATCCACGGCGGCGATTGCCGCCCGGTACGCGCGTTCGGATATAAGCCGGATGATCGGCCCGCTTCATGGCCCGTATGCCGGGGAATACGATCTTCAAGCGCTCGCAAGCCGCAGGCTGAAGGAAGAAGGGCGTCCCGCTCTGTATTTCAATTGCGGCACCGGCGACGAACTGCACGGAATGAACGCCGCTTATCGCGAGCATCTGGAAAGCATCGGCTACAGCCATAAGTATGAAGAGTATTCCGGAGAACATACATGGGATTACTGGAGCGAGCATCTGCCGGATGCGCTCGGTTTCCTTGAATCCTATTTTGCTTCGTGCGATTGAAGCGGCATAGGCCGAAAACCCTTAGGACACTTAACATGTCTTAAGGGTTTTTCGCTTCTGCAAGCGTGAGCGAGGGCGCGGCATTTTTTTTCTTCAAGCATACTGTGAATGTTGTGCCGACGCCTTTCTCCGAATGGCATTCGATAGTCCCGTCGTAATGATGAATGTAGTTCTGAACGATGTGAAGCCCCAGTCCGGAATTGGTCGATTCGGATTTGGTGGAGAAGCCTTTGTCGAATATTTTTTTTCGGTAAGCCTCCTCGACGTAAGAGCCGGTATTGAAAATGGACAGCCTGTACGAATCTTCCAGCTCCTCGATCGTAAGGCGCAGCGTTCGCAGCGGATCGTCGTCAGGTATCGCTTCAATCGCATTTTTAAGCAGATTATGCACGATGCTGGAGAAGTAGCTGATCGGCAGCGTCAGCCCGTCGAACGTGCAATCGAGGTCTCCCGTTACCTGAAGCTCAATTTTGCCGGAGATGCAGGGGAGGCTGATATTATTCAGAACGACGCCGAGTACGGGGAATTTCACCGAGTTGACGACGGACTGTTGAACAATTTCTTTGCACCAGACGGAAATATAATCTTTGGCCATATCGTATTTATTCATCATCAACAGCGCGTGGACGGTTTGCACATTGTTTATGAGCTCATGCTGCGCTTTGCGGATATTGAGCGCTTTGCGGATATTGAGCATCGTCGCTTCGGACGACTGCACCCAGCGTTCCTTCTCGTCCAGCTGCAGCCGGACGTTTTTCTCCTGTTCCTCCAGCAGACGCAGCGCGTAATTTTTATGCTCCAGATTGGCGTACAGAGTGGAGTTCTCGATGGTAACGGCAATTTCCGACGTCAGAAGCTTCAGCGTGTCGAGCCGCTGCTCCTGAAAAACATGGGTGGCCAGATTGTTCTCCAAGTACAGCACGCCGATCATCTTGCCGAGCTTCATAATAGGTAAAATCAGCATGGATTTGGGCAAATGCGTTTGGATATAGACGTCTTTCGGGAACATCTGCGAGCCGGCGGCGTCGTGCAGCAGCAAAGGCTCTTCCTTGCGCATCGCATATTGAACGGCGGAGAGGGCCGCATGCTCGTATTCCTCAAGCGGAATCGAATGCAGTGCCGCGAACGGCTTGTCGGGACGCTTCTCCACCTCGACATAGAGGCGATGGTCTCTAATGAGCAGCAACAGGCCTTTCTCTGCGCCCGCATTTTCCATGACGATATGCATGAAGCTTTCGAGCAGCTTATGAAATACCGCTTCGCTCGATAGCGCCTGCGAAGCCTTGGCAACCGTCGTTACGTCGATCGCCGAATGGGCTGAAGGCGCGCGGTTAATTAAATAAGGATGCTTATCTTCCAGCTCGGCGACTTTGCGGGCCGCTCCCCACTTGCTGTACAGCATTTTGGCCTCGATCCAATAAGAACGGGCGATCTTGAGCTTGCCGGTATGCATGTAAAATTTGGCGGCGCATTCATTGGCTATCGCCTCGATATGGACGAACCGCTGCTTGCCGGCGTGAAAAATCGCTTGTTCGTACAGCACCGCGGCCAGACTGTGACTGCCGGATATCCGGTTCATCTCCGCTTCGATCAGCAGCTTCTGGTGAAGGAAGGTGTCGGGAGAATGAACGCTCCATTTTTTGATGATTTTCAGATGCTTTTGCAGCTTGCGCCAATACATCTTCTTTTCGGCGGGTTCGGCTTCTTCATAAATGGCCGTCATGACGAGCGAGCTTATAAAGTAAAATAGTTGAACATGGATTAGGCCGAAGACGAATTGCAGACTCTGCTCCGCCGTATCCATAAGCTGCTTGGCCTCGGTCTGCCGGCCCAGCATATAATAGGTCAGCAGCTGCAGCGCGTAATACGTATGGATCGTCGCCTTATTAGAGAAGCTCTGGAGCTGTTCCAGCTCTTCCTTGCTCATGAACGGCTTCAGCGGGTCCCCGGGCTTGGCGTTAGCCTGCGGAACCGGCTCTTCCTTGTTGAACAGCATAAACCGCTGCAGCACCATCATGATATAGATCGTATCCTTATCCTGCGCGCGGAGGACGAAAGGATGGTACAGTTCCGTTTCGTTATACACGTCGCCGAGAGGGTCTCCCTTGTACAGCCGCAGGAAAAAGCTGAACGCGATCGAATAGCCGCCGTAGACGAAGTCTCCCGATTCTACGCCGAATTGATAAGCTTTTTTCAGGTACAACAGATTGGTCTCGATATGCTGGGTTACGTTGTTCGTGAACGCCCCGAAGCCGAAGTACACTTTGCATTTGATCGGCAAATGGTCGAACGCGTCGCACAGCATCAGGCCGACTTTGCCGTATTTGGCGCCGCTGCGAATATCGCCGAAAATGGAGCTGATAATGACGCCGTAAGTGGAATAGGCCAGCGCGGACCCTTCCGAGTTGCCGTAACGAAGCGAGTAGTTGAACATCTTCAGCATCAAATAAATATACAGATCGGAATTCAGGTAATACGTCGGAGCGATCAAATTGACCATAAGCCTCATGACCGCCCGGTGATCGGGATCGACCATCTGCGGCAAATCGAATAAATCCTCCGGCTGTTTGGCAAGCATATGCCACTTGGTTTTCGCCAGTTCAAGCAGGATGGAGGAGCGTTTGACCGCCGGCTGAAGCGGTATGCCGAAGAGCCGCAATCCTTCGAGCCCCATCTCCATAGCTTGCTCGTGCAATCCCAAATTGGTATAGAGCACCATCATCAGGTTGTAGGCGTCGGCTTTGGCCATCTTGGTTCGCGCACGGCGGAGAATGAGTTCGAAGGACCGCTTCGCCTCCTCAAAATGTCCGCATAAATATTCCAGCTCGGCTAGCTCCAGATAGACGGAGAAGGCCAATTCATATTGGCCGTTCCAACTGTCCTCGTCGAGCAGCCGCACGCAGTGCGTCACATACTTCAAGGCGGTCTCATAGGCCGTATTCGCCTTCGCTTTCCGGCTCGCCCTCATATTGTACCCGGCCAGCCGTTCTTTCTCCTGCCTGGCGACGAGCAGCTCCTTGCCCAAATTTAGCTGATTGGCGATCTCGAAAATATATTCTTCCAACGCCTCCTCGCTGAATGTATCCAGCATAAGCTTGCCGATCAGATGGTGCAGCTCTTTCTTTTGGTGTTTGGGAACCAAAGAATAGACGGCCTGATGGACGCGATCATGCAGGAAAGCGTATTTGCCGGAAGGCTGATCGTCTGAAGCTCCGGATACGGCGACGATCAAACCTTCGTCGACGGCGCTTCGCAGCTCGCGTTCGATTTTCTGGGAATCCTGCGACGCCGCAAGCGCCAGCAGCTGCATAGGGAATAAGTGGCCGATGCAGGAGGCTTTCATCAACAGCTGCTGGACCGACTCCGGCTGCCTTCGTATTTTGTTGATCATGAAATCAACGACGTTGTCGGTAATGTGCAGCTCTTTGATTTTGGCGATGTCCCAGTCCCATGAGCCCGCGTCGTAGTTGAACGCGAGCAGCTGATAGTCGTACAAGGAGCGCAAAAATTGCTTGGTGAAGAAGGGATTGCCTTTGGTCTTCTCAATCAGCATCGATGTCAGCTCGCCCAGCTCACTGGGGTGCGCCGGTCCCAGCGTATCCTTGAGCAGATGCTTCACGTCGGTCTCGCCGAGCGGCTCCAGCTCTATAGCAACGAGATTGATGTGCGTCAGCCTCCTGAGCTTGTCCATCATCCAGCTGAGCGGATGAGCGTCCGTCACTTCGTTGCTCCGGTAAGTCCCGATAAACAAGCTGTAGGTGAAAGAATTCTGCGACGCCAAATCTTGAATCAGCTGCAGCGAGGCGGGGTCCGCCCACTGCAGATCGTCGATAAAGACGGTGAGCGGATGCTCCCTGGTGGCAAAGACGCCGAGAAATTGCTGAACGGTTATTAGAAACCGATTATGCATTTCCGCAGGCGGAAGCTTGCTCAGAGGAGGCTGACTGCCGATGATTTTTTCCATATCGGGAATCATGTCAATGAGCACCTGTCCGTTAGGGCCGACCGCATCTGCAATTTTCTTTTTCCACATGAGCAGAGAGGCTTCCCCTAAAGTCAGCAAGTAATGAACGATCTGCTGGCCGGCTTGTTGAATCGCCTGGAACGGCATATCCCGTTTGAATTGCTCGAACTTGCCGGAGATGAACAAGCCGTCGTCGGTTTGCACGGACTTTCGAAATTCGTGAATGAGAAAGGACTTGCCTACGCCGGACAGACCGGAAACAAACACCATCTCTCTGCTTCCCAGCAGCATTCGATGATAGGCGTTCTGAATGTCGGCAAGCTCCTGATCGCGTCCGTACAACGAATCGGATATATGAAAGATGTCCGTAGCCGCGTTCGCACCCAGCGAAACGTTGTCGACGAACCCTTCCTTGAGCCATACGGCAAGGCAGGCCTCCAGATCGCATTTCAAAGCAAAGGCGCTCTGATAGCGGTGTTCCGGATGCTTTGCCAAACATTTCATCACAATATCGGAGACCGGCTTCGGAACGTCAGCGCACGCTTCGAACGGTGTGACCGGCTGTTTGGTCATATGCTGATGTATCCATTCTGTAGCATCGGCGCCGTCAAAAGGAAGCGTGCCCGTGAGCAGTTCGTAAAATACGATACCGAGCGAGTAAAGATCGGTTCTATAGTCGATGCTGCGCTCCATTCGGCCGAACTGCTCCGGTGCCATGTACGGCAGACCGGAGAACATCAATTCCGCCGGCTGCGCCGGAATGCCGTCGTTCGATGATAAGTGGCTTGCGTTATGTATATTCGTCAACTGCATGCTCATGCTGCCGGATTCCAGAACGAATGCGTGAGGGGAGAGATTCAAATGAATATATTTGAGCTGATGGAGCTTGCGGATCATCTCGGTCATCGCAATGGACAAACGCAAAAAGAGCTTCATTTCCAGGGGACCCGAAGCTGCTAGTTGAGAAAGCGGATGGCCTTCCGAATGCTCCAACAAAAGAATCGTTGAATTGTTGTAGGATTCCAACCGGAGGGGCCTGATCAGCTCATCCAGTTGGATGGTTTGTCCGTTTTCATATTCATTTATAAGCCACTGGACATCCTGCTGGGACGGATATTCCGTCTTCAGCATCTTGATCCAATACTTGCGCCCAGTGGTTAGGTCGAGGCCATGGTAAAAGGCAAACGGTTCGTGATCGTACCATTTGTGCATTTGGATATCGTTTATGTTCAATGACAAGCGGGTATCCTCCGATTACTTCCATTTAAATATATTTTACTTTTTTCGCAAAAAGGAAGCAACAGGAAATTGCCGAAACCGACAATATCTTTCATCAATCGACTTTATTCACGTGGAGCGGGCAAGAGTCGGTCAGTTTCTCGTATGCTTATTCAGCCCACGGGTCAGTCTCTCCATATACCCGATCAAATCCGCCTGCTCCCGTTCCGTGAACAAGTTGAACGAATCGTTCAACGCTTCCATCCACAGAGCTTCCGTGCGGCGTATGAGGTCTTTGCCTTCATCCGTCAAGCCGACGTTCTTCACCCGGGCATCGGGCTGGCTGCACTCGCGGTAAACCAGACGCGATTTCTCCAGACGGTCGATCATTTGCGACATGGTGCTCGGGCGCACATCCAGATGCACGGCCAATTGGCCGATCGTGCGGGTGCCGTTGCGGTGAAGATGCCTGAGCAGGAGCCATTGAACGCGGGTCAGCGCATCCGGCTGCTGATCGAATACTTTGGAGCGCATATGGCGATTGATCGTTTGCATATGGGTGAGGAACTGCTCCAACGCTTCATTATTTTTCATAGCGTAACCTCCGTTAGTAGTATTATATAGCTTCGCCAAATATTCTGCCAATAAAATAACCGCACAAAGTGGGGCAAAGGAGGCGTCTCCTTCGCTTCATATCGTTCATGGCGTTCGTATGGGCGGCGCGGAAAGGGCTCCGAATTGCAAGTTTTCTTATTTTTTAGGCCGATTTTACGCCGTTTTTTTTTGCTAATCGCCGATTTTAGTATATAATGTGGTTATATTTTTATATCCCATTAGTTGAAAGTGAGTAGTCATCAATGAAGATTGCCATTGCAGGAGGCACCGGTTTTATCGGCCGGCACTTGATCAAGTATTTTCTGGAGCGGAAGTATTCGCTTATTCTCATTTCACGGAATCGCAAGCCTTCCAGTCATTCCTTGATTCGCAATGCGACGTGGGCGGAGTTAAAGTCGGATGTCAGAGTGCTGGAGGGTGTCGACGCCATCGTTAATTTGGCGGGGGAAACGATCAATCAACGGTGGACGAATGCAGCCAAAGAACGAATTCTGCAATCGCGGCTGGATACGGTAAAGCAAATCGCGGATATCGTTTCCCGGATGGAGAAGAAGCCGCAGGTCGTCGTGAACGCTTCGGGAATATCCATTTACGGCACGTCGGAGACGAAAACGTTCGTCGAACACAGCGATCCGAACGTATCGGATTTTTTATCCGGAGTCGTTGCGCAGTGGGAGCAGGCGATGGACAGCATCCCGGATACCCGCATCGTAAAGCTGCGTTTGGGCATTGTGCTCGGCATGGACGGAGGCGCTTTCCCGAAAATGATGCTGCCGTACAAGCTGGGGATCGGCGGAAGGATCGGCAGTGGCCGGCAGGTGCTGTCTTGGATTCACATTCACGATTTATGCCGCCTAATCGAATTTTGCATCGAAAATGAAGATATTATCGAACAAATCAATGCGACCGCCCCTCAGCCGGTTACGAACGACGAGTTCGGACGGGCGCTGGCCAAAGCGATGAACACGTCGCACCGGTTTCCGGTTCCGGCTTTCATGATGAAGCTGATGTTCGGCGAGCTTTCGACGCTGCTGCTGGAAGGGCAACGGGCGCTTCCTTACCTGGCGACCGAGTACGAGTTCCACTTCCAGTACCCGGTTCTGGAGTCTGCGCTGAGAGATCTTCTCGGCAGCGCCAAACAGCTGAAATAAGAGCTGCTCGCGGGGGAGGGGAGACGAATGATACAATATGGTTCTGTTGATGTAAAAGAAATGCAGCTGATCCGTTTGCGGGCATCGATCGATTTGCGCGACGAGCAGTGGATCGATGTGGAGATCCGCTTCGGCGTGGGCAATGCCGATACGATTCCGGACGATGTAACCGATTTGACGGCGCTATTGATTTGCACGTATTCGGGCGGCGTCGCGCAGATCGTTCCGCAGGACGGGGGGATCGACTGCGAATACCAGTTCACTCCCGGCGAAAAGGAGCAGCTGCTGGCATTTTACGAGCTGCAGGTTAAGCCGCAGCTTTTGGAGAAGGCCGGTTCCGGCGCACGGAGCTAATGCGCGTCCGGCAAGCCGCCGCACAGCCGCTGCAGGCGGGCAAATAAAAAGAAGATTGGGGCCTTGTTGGCCTCAATCTTCTTTTTGCTTTTGCAGCGCCGCTTTCAACGCGTCTCCGAGACTGGAACCGAGACTCGTGTTGTCGCTGTACTGGTTGATCAGCTGCGAAGCGTTGCGCCTTGCGGCCTTGCCGCTCATTCGCGATTCGTCGTTCAGCATTTCGATGACGTTGCAATGACGGCATTGGGCGTATTTGCCCGCTTTGCCCGTATGAATCTCCATTTTCTTATGACACTGCGGGCAGCGCTTGTTCGACAGCGCAGGCTCTGCGGCGCGCTTGTAGCCGCATTCCCGGTTGATGCAGACGAGCATTTTGCCGCGCTTGCCTTTGATCTCCTGTAGTGCCTGGCTGCAATCCGGGCACTTCGAGTGCGTCAAATTATGCGGCTTGTACTCGGTCGTGCTGTTCTTGACCTCGCGGACCATCTCGACGGTTTGTTCGCGGATACACGCCAGAAACGCCTTCATATTGCCGCGGCCTTTGGCGATCCGCTCCAGCTCCTGCTCCCAGCGGGTCGTCAGCTCGGGAGAACGAAGCGCCGGGGCGACGAGCTCGATCAACTGGGCTCCCTTGCCGGTAGGCTGGAGCGTGTTCATCTTGCGCTCGATCGTATCGGTCGACAGCAGCTTCTCGATAATATCCGCCCGGGTCGCGGGGGTGCCGAGGTTATGCTTTTCCATCAGCGTTAAAAGGGAGGCTTCCGTATAGCGGCCCGGCGGCTTCGTCATATGCTTCTCCAGGCTGATGCGGATTTCCTTGAACGTATCGCCGATTTGAAGCTGCGGCAGCGATTGCTGCGGGTCATGGGCATCGTGGTCGCGATGATCTTCGTCATCATCCTCGGAGAAGGAGGCCGAGCCATCTTGACCATAGACGGATTTCCAGCCCAAATCCTTCGTTATGCGGCCTTTGGCGTAGAAGCTCTCGCCCGCCGCTTCAACGGTAACGGCTGTTTCATCGTACCGGTACACAGGATAAAACAGTGAAATAAAGCGGCGAACGATCAGATCGTACAATTTGCGTTCGTCCGCGCTTAACGTATGCAGCAGCGGTGCCTGCTCGGTCGGAATGATGGCATGGTGATCCGACACCTTGCTGTCGTCGACGATGCGTCCCGTGACAGGCAGCGGCTTGCGAAGCAGCGGTTTCACCAAAGCGGCGTACGGCTGAACGCTGAGGCTTTCGAGCCTGGCGGGCAGCGTAGATACCATATCCGAGGTCAAATAGCGCGAATCCGTCCGTGGATAGGTGACCAGCTTGTGCTGCTCGTACAAACGTTGAAGGACGTTCGACGTCTGCTTCGCCGAAAATCCGTATTTGCGGTTGGCGTCCCGCTGCAGCTCCGTCAAGTCGTAAGCCAGCGGCTGCGGCTCGCTCTTTCCGGTAACCTTCAGCTGGGATACGGCTGCTTTGCCGCGCTGCAGACGGCTTACCAGCTCGTCGGCTGCGGCCTTGTCGAACAGCCGTCCGTCAGGATGCTTTTTGCCCCGCCAGAGAGCCTGGAAGCCGCCGAATTGCCCGCGGATCATCCAGTAATCCTTGGATTGGAAGCTGCGTATTTCGCGCTCGCGTTCCATCATCATGGACAACGTAGGCGTCTGCACCCTTCCGGCCGCCAGTTGGGCGTTAAATTTGCAGGTCAGCGCCCGCGTCACGTTAAGGCCGATCAGCCAATCCGCTTCGGCGCGGCAGACGGCGGATTGGTAGAGCGAATCGTATTCGCGCCCCGGTTTCAGCTTGGCGAAGCCTTCGCGTATCGCTTTGTCGGTTTGGGACGAAATCCATAGACGCTGATACGGCTTGCGCCAATGAATCAGCTCCATAATCCATCTGGCGACGAGCTCGCCTTCGCGCCCGGCGTCGGTTGCGATGATCAACTGCTCCAGATCGGCGCGCTTGGCCAATTGCGAGATGGCCCGGAACTGGGGCGTCGTCTCTTTGATCAGCTTGAGCTTCATGCGCTCCGGAAGCAGAGGCAGATCTTCCAGATTCCAGGTTTTATATTTGGCATCATAGTCTTCGGGCTCCGCAAGCGTAACAAGATGTCCCAACGCCCATGTAACGACATGCTTCGGTCCTTCCATATAATGCTTGTGTTTTTGGCTGCAGCCTAGGACGCGGGCGAGTTCTTTGGCAACGCTCGGTTTTTCGGCCAATACGAGTGATTTCATAGCTTCTCCTTTACTAAATCCTGCATTTTTTCGGGGAATTGCGCGTAAGGGGCGGCGCATATTCCGCACGGTCATCGTCCATCATGTACAACATTACTGGAAAATGGGGCTCTTGTCCATGTTCCGGCGCATTGTCGTCTGCGTCTAGCCGCTTGATCGGGCAAGCCTTCCGGTAAAGAGATGCCGCCGCTGCGGCCGCTCGCCTTGGACGGAACGTGTCTTGGCTAAGCGCAAGAGCCGGCTGACGGAAATTATTTGTTGCGGTACAGCTCCCGGTATTCGGTCGGCGTCATGCCTTCCTGCTCAAGAAACCGCTTGTTAAAGTAGCTTGTGCTGGGGTAACCGGCGTCCATGGCGATTTGACGAATCGGCACGTCCGCTTTCTCCAGCAGCCATTGCTTGCTCATCTGCAGCCTGCTGAGCGTGACGAACGTCATCGGGGTCATCTGGGTCACCTTCTTGAACAGCTTGCAGAAATAGTAGGAGCTGATGCCCGCCTGCCGCGCCCATTCATCGAGCTCAAACGGCTTGCAGGCTTCCTGCTGGAGCAGAGGGAGCAGCTGCAAAATGCGGTCGGTCGTCTCGGCGTGCTGGTTGGCGCTTAAGGGAACCGCCTGATTGACGAATTCCGCAATTACGGCATAGGTCAAGGTCGAAAGCCTGGTGAGCTGGAAAAAGGAGTTTTCCTCGGCTTCGATCAAGAGCTCGTGCAGCGCTTGCTCCAGCGGCTTCCACTGGCGGATCGTCCATAGATGCGAACGATGCAGTCCGTTCTCAAGCAAATAATCCTTCAGCTTCGATCCGTAAAAATGAACCCAGCGGACTTCCCAAGGCTCGTCCGCGCTGGAATAATAATGCTGCTGCTGAAGCGGGAAATACAGGAAGGCGTCGCCGGCTTCTAGCGTTTGCAGTTCGTTGTCGGCCTCGACATACCCCTTGCCCGAGACAATCAGGTGAATGCTGAAGTTGTTCAAGGCGCCTTCCTGGCGGTTCACGGTGTGCTCCGGATCGTCCTTATACCAGCCGACGGATTCGGGGAGACAGAAGTAAACATGCTCAGTCAAGGTGGGCAGCAGACGTTGTCTTCTCATACCGGAAGACTCCTCCTTTTGATGACAATATTATTATATCGATGTGCAATAAGCTGTTATTTTCATTTTAATTATTGTTCAATATAATAGCAATAAAGTACTACATTTAAGATTTACATTCGAAGGAGCTGGAGATTGCAATGAGTCAAAGCAAGCTGCGTTGGGGAGTACTTGGTTGTGCAGGCATAGCCAAGCGTGCCGTTATTCCGGGCATTCAGCAATCGCAAACGGGAGAAGTAGCGGCAATCGCAAGCCGCGGCGAGGAGAAGGCCAAGGAAACCGCTGCCTCGCTGAATATACCGAAAGCGTACGGAAGCTATGAAGAGCTTCTTGCCGACGAGCAGATTGATGCCGTTTACGTCCCGCTGCCGAACCATCTTCATAAGGAATGGACGATCCGGGCGGCGGAAGCCGGTAAACACGTGCTGGTGGAAAAGCCGGCGGCGCTCAATTCGCAGGAAGCGGAAGAGATGGTAGCCGCATGCGCGAAAGCCGGCGTGAAGCTGGCGGAAGCGTTCATGTACCGCCATCATCCGCGGTATGCGATGATCCGGGACGTTATCGCCTCCGGAGAGATTGGCGCGATCCGCGGGATTCACGGCGCATTCACGTTCAACAACGCCAAGGATGCGAACAATGTCCGCTACAAGCGGTATATGGGCGGGGGTTCGCTGTATGACGTCGGAGTGTATCCGATCAGCGCGGCGCGGCTGATTCTCGGACAAGAGCCGCAAGCGGCGACGGTGCACGCTTTCTTCTCTTCGGAGCATGACCAGGTCGACATGATGGCGTCGGGACTGCTCGAATTCGCGGACGGCGTGGCGCTCACCTTTGACTGCGGCATGTGGGCCGCCGGGCGCAACGTGCTGGAGATTATCGGTACCGACGGCCGGATTGAAGTGCCTTGCGCTTACGTCAGCCGTCAGAACGCGGACGATCATTTCTTCGTCACCGTCAGAGGGGAACGCAGGGAAGTAGCGGTTCCTTATGTCAACCATTACGCGCTGCAGGCGGACGATATCGGCCGCAGCGTATTGGAAGGAAGCCCTCAGCGCTTCGGCACCGACGATATCGTCCGGGGCATGAAAGTGATCGACGCCTGCATGCAATCCGCTCAGGAACGCGTGCGCGTAGTGTTGTAACGACAAAATAAGGAGACGATATCTCATGGAAACGATTCGTATTGCAGGCTGCCCGAAACCGGTGACCAACCTGATTCAAGGCTCCGACTTTTTTACCCATGACGTTTACGGTAAAGTGTGCGACGTGTTGGACAATTATTTTGCCATTGGCGGCAATACCATAGATACGGCTCATATTTATTGCGGCGGGCAAAGCGAGGAAACGATCGGCAAGTGGTTGAAAGAGCGCGGCAATCGCGACGATGTGGTCATTTTGACCAAAGGCGCTCATCATAACGCCGACGGCCCGCGGGTTACGCCCGAGGATATCGACAGCGATTTGGCCAAAAGTCTGGAGCGCCTGGGAACCGACTATATCGATCTGTACGCGCTTCATCGCGACGATGAAAACATTCCGGTCAGCGTCATTATCGATGCGCTGAACCGCCATATCGGCGCGGGACGCATTCACGCGATCGGGGCGTCGAACTGGACGCATCAAAGGCTTCAGGAGGCTAACGATTACGCGGCGGCGAGCGGCTTGGCCGGATTTACCTTTAGCAGCCCGAACTTAAGTCTCGCCAAGCCTAACGAGCCGCATTGGAAAGGCTGCGTATCGGCCGACGCCGAGACATGCGCTTGGCATGAGCGGACGCAGCTACCGCTGCTATCCTGGTCGTCCCAGGCAAGAGGATTTTTCACCGGACGATTCGCTCCCGATAAGCTGGAGGACAAAGAAATCGTCCGCGTCTACTACAGCGACGCCAACTGGGAGCGGCTGCGCCGCGCTCAGGAGCTGGCCGCCCGCAAAGGCGTGAGCATGATTCAGATCGCTCTTGCCTATGTCATCAATCAGCCGTTCCCGACCGGAGCGCTGATCGGAGCAAGAGACTTAAGCGAGCTGCAATCATGCGTCGACGGCGCACAAATCAAGCTGACCGCCGAAGAGCTGAACTGGCTGGAGCATGTCGATATCGTCGAAGCTTAAAACAGACCGTTAAACCGAGGACGAAGCCGGCCGCCGTTTCCTTCATCCGGAACGGAACGCTCGGCCTCTTATGACAAAAGCACCCCTCGGGGTGCTTTTGTTTTTGTCATTGCAGGAAGCGGCTGCATTTCGGTGCTCTTCGCCTTGCGTTTAGTTGCCGTCCAAATGCTGCTTGCCCGGCAGCGACTTGTCCGGATGACCGTCTCCTTGGTGTTTGCGGTTTTTTTCGTCTTTGGCTTGGGTGTCGTGCACTTTCTCTACCCAACTCTCCGTATCGCCGCGCAAATTGTTCTTCATCAGGGATTCCCTCCTTTCACCGATGGGTAGTATTCCCCCGCGGGAAACAAAATATAGAGATGCCGGATATTCGCTTACAGGCTCCCGCACCGTCTTTCATCTGCGCATGCGGCGTTCTCCATTGTTCCGCTATGGCGGGGATGGGACCTGTCATGTACGGGTGACAAGCGCTGTCATAGTCTTGCGTTATTTGTGCTTTTCGCAAATTTACTGTATAGGTCGCGGCTTCGTCCTGTGCTATGATATAAGAAACGGATATCGATTTATTTTATAAGGGGATCACGGAAAAAGGGGATGAAGGAAATTTACGAGGAGATAAAAAAATGACTGGATGGGAGGATGAACCCTTTGGGAAAAACGGAGCTTTTTGCTTCTTTGGAAGTGCAGAGGAGCTATAGATTTTCTTTATGCAAAAAAGACGATGTTTTGATTGATTTCAAAATTATATTAACCGGAATGAGAGAAACTCTGTGTCGGATCGAGAAAGTACACGATTCGAATCCAGCGGTTTTACCATATGGGATGCAGCTAACGAATGAATATTTGCTAGGATGGGTACAGAGCCGGTTTATACCAAAGAATCGCGTATTTGTAGAAAACTTGCTAAGCGCATTGCCTGATATCGACCCTCCGCTGGTAAACCTGCTCCGTACAACTTTAGGTCTTTCTCTAACGGATGATTATTGGATTCTCCCGGAGGAACAGAAGGATCTAACATGGACTAACCACAATTTATATGATAATGAATTTTCGGAGACGTTGGCGCTGGTTGCATTTACTGGCTATAACGAAAAAGTAAAAGGCATTGTCAGTTCGCCCGAGTTTACAACAAACGGAATGCTGCCAAAATGTTGGAGGAGAATCGACGGAAAGGTTTATTTATATAAAGGCGGTACTGAAGGCGCCGCAAATGCAGGATTAGAGCCTTATTCCGAGTATTATTCGGCACAGGTTGCCGAAGCTCTCGGTTTAAATCATGTTCGGTATGAACTGGAGAAGTGGAAGGGAAAGCTTTGCTCGATATGCCTTTTGTTTACATCAAAAGATATATCTTTTATTCCCGCTCATGTTGCATATCCCGGATTATCCGCATCGGAATTATTATTTGCGACATCCAAGATGAAAGACTTTTACGACAGGTTTATAGATATTATGATTTTTGATGTCGTCATTGCCAACCACGATAGACACTTTGGCAATTTTGGCTTTTTAAGAAACAATCTTACAGGTGAACTCGAGGAAGTAGCTCCGATATTCGACAACGGAATGTCATTATTACATCAGGCTATGGACACTGATTTCGCGGACTTAAATGCATATTTGGATTGGAGACAATATACTTTTGCCTTTACTCCCAACAAGGATTTAAAATTCCTTGCCAAGTATATGGAACCGAGTCACAGGAGCAAGCTTCGCAAATTATTGAGTTTTGAATTTGAAAAACACCCGTCATATAACTTGCCAGATCAACGTTTGAGGATACTTTCTAAGTTTGTGAGATCAAGGGCTAGAGATTTTTTGCAATAAATGGAGCCCTTATAGAGCGATGGAAGCCATCGATTAAACCGGTGGTTACGATTGCTTTTTTGATGATATAATGGCTGAACAAAACAGTTATGATTTGGAAGTGAGCTGATAAGGGGAATGAATCCTCGCGAACTGTTCGGCGATATTGATATTTATTTATTCGATCAGCTGCTGAAGGGCCGGATTGCCGAGGGGATGCGGATTTTGGACGCCGGCTGCGGCATGGGACGCAACCTGACGTATTTTTTGCGCAGCGGCTATCCGGTGTACGCCGTCGACCGCTCCGACGAGGCGGTGCAGACGGTTCGCAAGATGGGACAGGCTTTGGCTCCCGTCTGGTCGGACGATCAGGTTAGGTCGGAGCCGGTCGAGAAGATGAGCTTTGCCAACGACCGCTTCGACGTCGTCATCAGCTGCGCGGTGCTCCATTTTGCCCAGAATGAAACGCATTTTCAACAAATGGTACAAGAAATGTGGCGCGTGCTTCGCCCCGGCGGGCTGTTGTTCATCAGACTGGCGACAAGCATCGGAATCGAGAATAAGATCATTCCGTTAGGAGACTCAAGGTATAAGCTGCCGGACGGAAGCACCCGCTTTCTCGCCGACGAGGAACGCATCCTGAAGACGACGGAGCGGCTGCAAGGGCTGCTCATGGAACCGCTCAAGACGGTTAACGTAGCCCATCAGCGGTGCATGACGACGTGGTGTTTGAAAAAACCGCATATTTTGTTCTTCGACCCGATTGAGGATAACACGAATGCGAGCGATAAAGATTTGCCAGCAAACCATGAATAAGGAGAGCATCGTTACCTATGAAATTAAGAGTATCTGCCGTTCAATACCATCTGCATACGATCGCAAGCTTCGAGGATTTCGCCGCTCAGGTGACGCATTACGTTAAAACCGCGGAGGAATTCGCAGCCGATTTCGTGCTGTTTCCCGAGTTGTTTACGACCCAGCTGATGTCGATCGGGGGCGGGAAGCATCATCCTGCAGCGCTTACGATTGAAGAACTGCCCGCTTATACGGAGCGGTATATGGAATTGTTCCGGTCGCTCGCGAAAAGCACCGGCATGTATCTCATCGGCGGAACCCACATTATCGAAGAGGGCGGAAAATTGTACAACACTGCATTTCTGTTTTACCCGGACGGCCGCGTAGGCGAGCAGCGCAAGCTTCACGTAACCCCTTCCGAGGTTAAAGGATGGAATATGCAGGCCGGAGACGCGCTTCATTTGTTCGATACGGATAAAGGGCGCATCGCCGTGCTGATCTGCTATGACGTCGAATTCCCGGAAATCGTAAGGATGGCGCGCGCCCGCGGCGCGGATGTGCTGTTCTGCCCGTCCTGCACGGACGACCGGCACGGCTTCCATCGCGTACGCTACACCTGCCATGCGAGAACGATCGAAAACCAAATCTATGTCGTTACGACCGGAACGGTCGGCTCGCTGCCGACGGTCGATTTCATGAGAGGCAATTACGGACAGGCCGCCGTCATTACGCCCAATGACGTGCCGTTTCCTCCGGGAGGGGTTCTGGCTGCCGGAGAGATCAATCACGATATGGTAATTACGGCCGATCTCGACCTCAGCTTGCTTCATGAAGTGCGCGAGAGAGGCTCCGTCACTACGTGGAGAGACCGCAGAACCGATTTGTATACGGACTGGAGCTAGAAGGGAGGGACACGGCTTGTACCGGAAAGAGCTGTACGTATTCGACCGGGATCGCCCCGTCATGACGACCGTTCGCAGCTATACGCACGCCGACTTCGCCGACTTGATCGATATTCAGCGGCAAAGCTTCCCGCCCCCGTTCCCGCCGGAGCTGTGGTGGAACGAACGTCAGCTGGACAACCATGTCGCTTTGTTTCCTCAAGGGGCGCTGTGCGTGGACATCGGCGGCAGGGCGGTTGCTTCCGTGACCGGCCTGCGGGTCGATTTCGATCCCGCCAGCCCGCGGCATACATGGGAGCAGGCTACCGACGGCGGGTACATCCGCAACCACAACCCGCAGGGGGATACGCTGTATATCGTCGACATATGCGCGCTGCCCGCTTACCGGAAGCTCGGGCTCGGCAAGCTGCTCATGCATTCGATGTACGAGGTCGTCATTGAATTGAAACTGAAAAGGCTGCTCGGCGGAGGAAGACTCCCCGGTTATCATGTTCATGCCGATCAAATGACGGCCGGGCAGTACGTTGAGGCCGTGCTGGAAGGGCGGCTGAAGGACCCGGTGCTGACCTTCCTGATGCGCTGCGGCCGAACGCCGGTTGCCTTGGCGGAGCATTACCTCGACGATGAAGAATCGCATCATTACGCCATGCTGATGGAATGGCGCAATCCTTTTCTGGCTCGTTAAGGGCAGGCGCCGGCGGGCGACGATTCGATGTTTAATTATTCTCCGATAGGACACAATGTAAAAGGAACATTTTACACAGGCCATTGGAGGATAAAGACATGAAAAACATCGTTAACCGCGGAGCCGTTCTGCTCAGCTTCGCATTGGTGCTCACATCCGGATGCGAATGGAGAACGGTGGCGACGACCGCCCAAGCGGATGAGGCCCATCCGGGGATGCATGAAAATGCCGGCGCCGGATCGGATACGGTCAGAGCTCAGGCGAACGAGCCGTCGGTCGCTCCGAAGTCGATCGACATCATTAACAGCAAAGGAACGAAGATCGGTACGGCCAAGCTGTCGCAAGTAGCCGAAGGCGTCAAGTTCCAGGTCGAAGTGTCCGGTTTGACTCCGGGCAAACACGGTATTCACGTTCACCAAACCGGCGTATGCACGCCTCCGGACTTCACGTCGGCCGGCGAGCATTTTAATCCGGAAGGCAAAAAGCACGGCTTCGACAATCCTCAAGGATATCATGCCGGAGACCTGCCGAATCTGGAGGTCGGCTCCGACGGCACCGCCCGCGCGGAGTTCGTCGATACGAAGGTGACTTTGGCCAAGGATAAGGCGAATTCGCTCGTGAAGACCGGAGGCACCGCGCTTGTCATTCATGAGAACGCCGATGACTACAAGACCGATCCTTCCGGCAATTCCGGGAGCCGGATAGCCTGCGGCGTCATTATGTAGCCGCGGCTGCTGCGGTTTGGCATTGCTGCCCGCAGAAACCTGTGATACGATAGGATGGAACCCACCTTAGGGGCTGAGTAATCTCGCCTATGGGGTGGGTTTTTATTTGTCACGGGGGAGCTTGCATACATGAAATTTGAAGTTGAATATATATCTTTCTTCGTCATTCAAACCGAAAGCGAGGACGGCCAGGGCGGCAAGCATTACAAGCATTATCAAACGCTGGACGGACAAGATTATTTGGAGAGCGAGCTCAGTTCGTTTCTCGGCAGCGAATTTACGAAGATAGCCAAGCGTCATGCGGAGCGCAATCCGAAGGCGGAGCAGGTGCCGACCAAGATCGGACGGTTCGCGGTAGAACCCGGCTACGACCTGGACAGCAATCCGAACTATAATATGTTTGACCGGCTGCGGACGGCGGAAACGAAGGAAATGTACATCGGCCATGCGGACGCTCTGGTCCAAGCTTACATGGATACGAGCGCGATCCGCGGCGGCGCCGTCTTTATCGTGCGGGCGAAGCATGCGCAGCTGTTCGACGATCCGTTTCTGTTTGTCTTAAAATGCGATTTCGAGCAAAAGATCGCGCGCATTACCGACGAGCGCAGCCTGCTTAACAAAGTGGAGATGGCGATCAACGCCAAAAATATGAAGTCGATCATGTACCCGCATATGCCGGAAGAAGGCATGGTGGAGCCGTGGGAGCTTAAAATTCATCAATCGTCCCATGCGCGGTATTTTGAAGACTTCCTGAAATTCGTCGAGTATGAGAAATCGATGCCCGAGATGATGAACGAGCAGGTGCTCGGCTTCGTGCATCAATATATCGAACAAGTGTACGAGGATAATCCGGAAGCGAAGGAGCAGGAAGTTCAGGCGATGGAGCTGTGGGCTTACAGCGAGAAGCGGGAGCTGCAGGAGAAATGGACGCCGGAGCAGGTCTCGGAGGCGTCGGCCATCCTGATCGAGCAGAAGCCGGATATCGAGATGAAGCTGAAGGTCGGCAACATGACGGTTCGCGGACTGCTGGCGGACTTTGGCGACCAATTGCATATCGCCAAGGTAGGCAGCCGCTATGTCGTCGTGATGGAGGGGGATTTCCTGCAATTCGACAAAGGCATATCGCCGGTCGAATTGCTCGATCCCGAGCCGCTGGAAAGCATCGTGGACCGGATTCAGCGGAAAACGGACGAAAGCGGCGAGTAAGAGAAGATGGTTAGAAGCCCGGTGAACAACGAGCGGGGGGCCGTTTGAATCCGGAAAAGCGATTCCGGCTACAACAGCGAGCGGAAACCTCTATCGACTGCAGGTCGCTCGTTTTTCACCGCTATTACAGGGGAGGCGGAGAAAACGGATGAAAGCGGTCATTTTCGATATGGACGGCGTGCTGATCAACAGCGAGCCGCTGCATTTCAAAGTGGAACAAATGGCGTTTAACCGGCTGGGAATACCGGCCGATATGGAAGAGCTGGAAAGCTACGTCGGGATGACAAACCCCGATATGTGGAGCAGAGTGAAGGAAAAGCACAATCTGGAGGCTTCCTTGGAAGAATTGATCGAATGGCAGGTTCAAATGAAGCTGAACGAGCTGCAGCAAAGCGCAGAAGGGCCGATCGACGGCGTCCCGGAGCTGCTCGGCTTGCTGAAGGACCGCCGGATCGCCGTCGGCTTGGCTTCTTCCTCGCCGAAATCGTTTATTCTCGCCGTGCTGGATAAGCTCGGTATCGCCGAATACTTTTCCGCCGTCGTCAGCGGGGAAGAGGTCGGCAAAGGGAAGCCTGCGCCCGACGTGTATCTGAGGGCCGCCGCGCTGCTCGGAGTCGCCCCTACCGACTGCGTCGCCGTGGAAGACTCGCGCCACGGGGTTAGGGCCGCGCAGGCTGCGGGGATGAAGTGCATCGGCTTCCAGAATGCCGATTCGGGTAGTCAGGATGTGTCCGCGGCAGAGGCGGTCGTAAGCTCCATAAGAGAAATTACGCCTGGGGTGCTGCTTCGCTTGGGGATGGAAGCTCGTGAAAACGATTAGAATGGAGTGATGCGTCAGTGGAGCGGGAGAATGAATTTCGGGACGTTATTACAGGGGAAGAAGAACTTCGGGACCTATTGGGGTATCCGAGCGAAGTCGTCGCGCGCAAAGCGATCGGCTCGTTGGACGATCACTGCCGCGATTATATCGCCAAATCTCCGTTTTTGCTCGTATCGACTTCGGATAGCGAGGGCAGGTGCGACGTGTCGCCCAGAGGCGACGCGCCCGGATTTGTACTGGTGCTTGACGGGCAGCGGCTCGTTATTCCGGAGCGGCCGGGCAACCGGCGTGCGGATTCGCTGCGCAACATTATATCCAACCCTCAGATCGGCCTGATCTTCCTCATTCCGGGGCTGGAGGAAACGCTGCGCGTAAACGGCCGGGCCTACGTGACCCGGGATGAGGAGCTGCTGCAGCGGATGCAGGCGATGGGCAAGAGTCCGCAGCTCGGCATCGGCGTCGTCGTCGAGGAATGCTACATGCACTGCGCCAAGGCGTTCAAACGGTCGCAGCTGTGGAAGCCGGAGAGCTGGCTGGGGCGGGAGCGTCTGCCGGTGCCGGCCCGGATTTTGGCGGCGCATACCGGAAGGGACGAACAGAGCATCGCCCAAGGGCTGGTGGAAAGCTATACGCAGCGTCTGTATTAAACGAGCGGAGCTAGTCCTTCGCGGTTATCCGCCGTGCTGCGCCAGGAGGACGGATAATTTATTAAGGCAAACGGCAAAGACGCCTCCAAATCCGCTAGGCGGAGCCGGAGGCGTCTTGGGTAGCGCCGGTCTATTTGTGGAAGCCCGTCAATTGCTGCTCGGCGATTTGCACGAGACGGCGAACCATGTGACCGCCGATGGCTCCGGTATCTCGGGTAGCCATGTAACCGTAGTAGCCGTCAGCCGGAATTTGAATGCCGAGCTCTTGGGCGACTTCGTATTTCAATTGCTGCAATGCCTGAGATGCTTGTTGTACGACCAGTTGGTTGCTGCTTCTCGATTGGTTGTTTGCCATAATGGACACCTCGTTGTTTGTATTTGGTAAGTAATCATCCAGTAATGATATGTTCCCCCAGCAATTAACTAATTATTCATGCATAGGCCTCATGGTATGATGAAATTGGTGATGACCATGAAATTAAGTCCGATGCTGGCGGAGCATGCCGACAGTATCTTTAATGACGAAGCGTACGTATTTGAGCCTAAATGGGGCGGGCGGAGGCTTATTTTATCCCGCCAAGGCATTGAGACGCGATTATGGCTGCGCGATAAGAACGAAGCGACGCGGCATTTTCCGGAGCTTCACCGGGTGCCGGCAGACGGTGATGTGGTGCTCGACGGCGAGGTATGCTGCCTCGATCCGCACACCGGGCGGTACGATCCTAAGCTGGCCGGAGACAGATTGCAGGCGAAAGGACATCAGCGAATCCGGGCTTATATGAAGCAGCGGCCGGCTTGCTATATCGTGTGGGATATCCTCATGTATAAAGGACGGGATTTACGGGGCCTGCCGCTAATGAAGCGCAGGTCCGTATTGGAGTCTGTACTGAAAGAAGACGAATATTTCCGGATTACGGAACAGGCGGACGGCAGGGGAGAAGATTTGTACCGGAAATCGCTCGCGGAGCAGCTGCCCGGCATCGTCGCCAAACGCAAAGACAGTCCGTATGTGTCCCGGCGTTCCCACGATTGGCTCGCGATAGCGCCTAAGCCGGACTCAGAAGGAATTTGAAAGAAGCAATCAATCGTAAAGATCATTCGAGAAGGGCTCTGTACCGATGAAGAATATGGAAAATATGGAGCGGCAGATACACCGATTAGGTCACGATGACGTGGAAAAAATACGCAGTCTTATGACGGACGTCATCTCGCGGCTTCCCTCGCAAGCGTTATTCGCTATGGACGAGGAAGAATATTTGTACGAGCACATTGGCGACAAAGGGGAGATATACGGCGCCTTCCTTGACGGACGCCTTGTAGCGTATACGGTGCTGAAGTTTCCCGGCATCGCCGCAGATAATCTCGGGAGAGAATTCGGCGTACCGGAGGAGGAATTGCCCTTCGTAGCGGTTCTGGACTCTACGGTCGTTCACGAATGCGCGCGAGGGCGCGGTTTACAAAGATATTTCCATCAATTGCGCGAGCAGCGCGCCCGCGAGAGACATTGCTTGTATTTGTATGCAACCGTTCATCCGGACAACAGGCCGAGCATTAACAATTTGGAGGCGGCCGGGCTGACGCGGCAGTTTACCCGTCCAATGTACGGGGGAAAGCTTAGACATTACTACGCCAAACGGTTAACGGATTAACGAAAGAACGATGTGCCGCTCGGCAGGGAAGGATGCCGGATTTCAGGCTCGAATAAAGAACCGGCAGTCCGGCGCTTGAATGCTTGCTCCGGGACTGCCGGTTCTACGGTATGAAACGGGCCTGCATCTTCCGGCATGGCTGCCCGAAACGGATTAGCGCTTGCGGAATACGTCGAGCAGGAGCTCGTCCTTGATCGGGTCCTGGGACTCCCACGTAGCGGCGAAGCGCACTTGATGGGACACCCCCAGGATCTCGTAGCGGTTCGCCAAGTGCTGCCGCGCGTTTCCGACGATCAGCGTGTGCAGCCGCACTTGCTTGCTCTTGCCGAGTTCGGCGAGCTGCTGCCGAACCGGGGCGCTGATGGTCCCGATCCCGTCGGTGACCATCACGAAGTCGGCATCCGTGAAGCGCGGATGCCCTTCCACAATCTCGATGCCGCGCTTGATCGGGGCATCGAAATGGGTGCCGAAGGCGAGCTGCGCCAGCGCGTAGAGCGCCGGCCAGTCCGACTTGCGCCAGTACAGCGGCTGCTCGATCAGCTCGCCGCGCGCGCCGAACAGCAGCAGCACGAAGTCGCGGCGCTCCAGCAGGCTGAAGGCGGCGAAGGTCGCGACGAAGATTTGCGCGAGCCGCAGCTTGCCGCCGCGCATGGAATGAGACGTATCCAGCATACATAGCACCGGCCCCTTCCGGGGCTCTTCGTCATACCCGGATACGTTGTAAGTCAGCAGCTTGCGATCCAGCCACTTGACCGTAAAATATGCTTCGTAATCCGCATCGGCCAGCAGACTCGCTTCGCTCGGCAGCATACGGCTAATGTCGCCGGATTGCCTGAGATCGTCATACGCTTCCGGGATATGCGGGGAGCGCAGCTTCTTGCGCTGCACCTTCAAATGCTGAAGGTTGCGTCCGACCTCCTGCAGGAACGCGATCAGCTCGGGATGCCGCTTGAGCTTTTCTACCCACTGCAGGTAATTGGCGAACTGCTGCCGGTGCAGCCGTCCGAGATCGGCGCCCCAGCGGCGGTTGGCGATTCGCTGGCTCGCCTGCAGCAGCTCGTGAACGTTCAAACTCTCCAGTTCCTCAGTTTCCAGCGTTTCCTTGAGCGAGCGGCTGAGCCACTGTCCAAGCTGCTCTTCGAGCTGCCGGAACATGTCCTGGTCTCGTTTCGTAAACCGTTCGAGCTGCCTCTCGCGCTGCTGAAGCTCGGTCTCCGCCTTTTTCAGCTTGAGCCGGGCTTTGTCCCTGCGCGTGAAGTCGGTGCGCATTTCTTCTTGAAGCTCGACGATCCTCCGCTTCAGCCGGACAACTTCGGCTTCGACCAAAGGACGGGTATCGAGCGCCGCTTGCTTTTCCTCCACATTGCGCTTGCCTTGCTGCAGCGTATAGCCGACCAGCTTGAGCCGCTCCAGCTGCTTCTCCGACAAATGCTCGTTCACTTGCGCCTGCTCTTGGGCTTGCTGTTTCTGTTCATTCAAGCCCATCGCCGTCAAAATCCGCTCATCCTGCTTGCGACGTTTCACTTCGTCTGCGTAGCTGGCCGTGAGCCACATTAAGCTCTTCAGCGCGGTTTTGAACGAGGCGTTCACTTCACCGATCGTTCTCGGATGGATCGTCCGGTAAAAAAATTGCTGCCGCAGCTGTTCCACAAGCCAGCGGTGAAAGGCGGAGGCATCCTGAGCGCGATCGATGTCCGGCTGCGGCAAGTAAAAGCACATGAAAAAATCGGCGAACAGTTCGACCGTAAACCACGGCGAAGTCGCCTGCGCCTCGCGGACCCATTCCTGCGCCGTCCGCGAAGAGTGGACATACCCGTCAAAGACGAACCGGTCGATTCGGGCGCATTGTATGATCATAATTCGTCACCGCCGACAAATAGATTGAGAGGGCCGTTTGTTCAGCAGACTACTAGGAGTCTGTCTGATGTACTCCGTCGGACAGATTCCTAGAGCGTGTAATCGTACTGGACGCCTGGAATTTCGCGGTCGAACAGCGTCCGGTACAGTCCCTGCAGCGTCTGGAGAATGCGTTCTCCCTGGATACGCAGATGGGTATATTTGACCGCGAAGCGGTCGGTTTGCGTCAGCAGAAAGTTTTGATTGCGGATATAACCGGGCAAATCCTTTTCCCGCTGCTGCCACTGTACGAGCTTGCCGCGCAAGGCTCTTGCCGTTTCCTCCAGCTCGATGCGGCAGCTCTCCAGCTTATCCTTCATCTGTTCCTGGGCTTCCTGGCTCATGCGGCCCCCGACTTCCTTCTTGAACTGAAACGAATGCAGCTCGTCTTCCATGCCGAGCCAGTGCTTGGCCGTTTGATCGTAGGCGCGCAGCGGCAGCTCGCGTTCGGATTCCTGCTTGAGCGCTTCCTGAAACTCCTTCTGGAACAGCTCCTGAAGCACGTGCAAATCCTCGGGGAAATCCCACAGCATATGCGGCGTATATACGGTGTCCCATACGTTGACGGTATTTCTGCCGTTAAGCGCAGCGGACGTTTTCCATACTTCTCCGATTTTGCGCCATCTGCGGTCGGAGAGGGAAAATTCCTTCGTTTCCATTTCCGTTTTCAACCGGTAGAGCATATAGATGAGCGTCTCCGGGATGGTTACGGCTGCAGCCGCCTTGCGTACGCTCTCCACATCCTTGACCGAAAGCAGGGAAGGCAGCGGCTCTGTCGGCAGCTGGAACATTTGCTCGTAGCTGGACATTTGTTTTAAAAATCCGACTTCGTAACGGATCAAGAACCGGTCGTACAGGGCGGCTAGCTGGTCGTTGTCCTCGGGCAGCTCGTTGGAGGCGGCCATCAGAAACACAAGAGGAACCTGCTCCTTCTCCCGCCCGTTGAAAAAGACGCGTTCGTTCAAAATCGACAGCAGCGCATTCAGAATAGCGCTGTTCGCTTTGAAAATTTCATCGAGAAAGGCGAAATCGGCCGAGGGCAAATAGCCCGCCGTTTGGCGCACGTAGACGTCCTGCTTGAGCTGCTGCAGCGAGACGGGGCCGAACATTTCATCGGGCGTCGTGAAGCGGGTCAATAAATAGTCGAACCATCCGCCGCCGCCGAACAGCTGGGAAACCGCGCGGGCCAGCTGCGATTTGGCGCTTCCCGGCGGTCCTATCAGCAGCGCGTTTTCATGACTCATCAGACCGAGCAGCAGCAGACGAATAAGCTCCTCGCGTTCCAGAAACCGTTCTTCCAGCAGCACGATGGCTTGCTCCAATTTATTTTGGATCGATTGGATATCGTTCATAAGGGGCCCTCCTAACCGTAGTCCATGGAAAGTTTAACCTTTACATTGTAACAAAATTGCTTTCGTTATACGAATCCGCCGAGGATTTTTATTCCAGCATTATTCATGTTAAGATAAAAGAAATCGAACTGAGGGAGGCATTCTGGTGGCATCCATTTATGATTTTTCCGTAACCGCGGCGGACGGCCGCACCAAATCGCTGGACGAGTACAAAGGGAAAGCCGTGCTGATTGTGAACGTAGCTTCCAAATGCGGATTTACTCCGCAATATAAGGGGCTTGAGCAGCTGAACCAAGAGTGGAAAGAGCGGGGGCTCGTCGTGCTCGGCTTTCCCTGCAACGACTTCGGAGGCCAGGAGCCCGGAACGGCCGAAGAAATTCAGCAGTTCTGCAGCATGAATTACGGCGTCACCTTCGAGGTGCTGGATAAGGTGAAGATTTTGGGAGAGGACAAGCATCCGCTGTACAAATGGCTGACCGAGCATGCGGAACCGCAGGGCGACGTCAAATGGAATTTTGAGAAATTTCTCATTGACAAGGACGGACAAATCGCAGGCCGTTTCTCCAGCAGAGTGGCGCCGGAGGACAGCGAGCTTCGGGACGCAATCGCCAAACAGCTGTAATTTACGGACCGCCGGGAATGAACTGCGCCTCCAATGTTAGATCGTATCTAACAATTGAGGTGCAGTCCACCTTTGGCGGTTTTTTTATTGAAAAGATATTTGCCGGCGCTGGCAGCCGGAATACGGTTTCCCCCAATCAATCGTATTTTTCCGGCATTATGTTCAAAAAATCATATAATGTTCGTGAAATAATACAAATTTCAACAAATTCCTATGCTTTTCGCCATGGATCGTTCGACCTATGCTATAATAACCGTACATAGCGTGGCAAGTAGGAGAGTGATTGCACCATGATTGATTCGGATCCGATCGGTCTTATAACATCGCATCCATTATTCCGGTTAAGCGGCGAAGCGATGCTGCTTCTGGATACACACGGTCACATCCTTAAAATTAATGCGGAGTGCGGCAGACTTACCGGCTATGATTTTCGGGCATTGAACCTGCGTCCGTTCGCATCCATGCTGTCGGCCGATGCAGCGGAGGCTTTCGCGGGCTATTTTCCAAGGGCGCTGCGGGGCGATACGCTTCAGGGAGAGCTCGAGTTTCGTCATCGTTCCGGCCATACGCTGAGCATTATGCTGCGGCTGATTCCGGTATGCGGCCAAGAAGAGCGGTTCGTGTATTTGATCATGAAGGATATTACCGAGCAGAAGCTCGCGTCCCGGCTTATCGAGCATATGGCTTATCACGATACGCTTACCGGACTGCCCAACCGTACTCTGTTTCAAATTCAATTGACACAGACGCTTGCCGCGGCAGGGAACGAGAGTCCGCCGGCCCCTTTTGCGATTATGCTGGTCAGCCTGGACCGGTTTCCGATCATAAACGAATCGTTGGGGCTTAGCTGGGGAGATTTGCTGCTGAAGCAAGTCAGCGAGCGGCTGCAGCGGCGGATAGGCCGTGCGGATCTGATTTGCCGTCTCGGCAATCACGAGTTTGCGCTACTGTACAAGACGGACGCCGATCCCGACTTTATTATGGAAGAAGCGCGGATTATTCATGAGAAGCTGATGGTTCCCTACGCCGTATACGACCGGGAGCTGACGATTCCGGGCAATATCGGCATCGCGCACTACCCACGGGACGGTACCGACATGAACAGTCTGATCCGGCACGCGGCGAAGGTGCAGACGAAGGAGCGCGAGAAGGGGCAAAGGCTGTACCGCCATACGCGGGACGAGCTGATGAACGATCCGCTGCAGCGGCTGGAGCTGGAGCACGATCTGCGCAAAGCGTTGGAGCGCGAGGAATTCGAGCTGTATTACCAGCCGCAATACGATATCCGCAACAACCGGCTGATCGGTATGGAAGCGCTGATCCGCTGGAATCACCCGAAGCACGGTATGATCTCCCCGGTTCAATTCATCCCGCTGGCGGAAGAGACGGGGCTCATTGTAGCCATAGGCGAATGGGTGCTAAGGACGGCCTGCAGCCAAAATAAACGCTGGCAGGACAGCGGTTTGCCTACGCTGATCGTTTCGGTCAATTTGTCGTTGCGACAATTCCAGAAGCATAATCTGGTAGGAGATATTTTGGGCATTCTGCGGGAGAGCGGCCTGAAGCCGCATTACCTGGAGCTGGAAATTACCGAAAGCATGGCGATGGATAATGTGGACCGCGTCATCCGCAAGCTTAACGAGCTCAAATATTGGGGCATCCGCATATCGATGGACGATTTCGGCACGGGCTACAGCTCGCTGCATTATTTGCGGAAAATCCCGTTACATAAATTAAAGATCGACCAGTCGTTCATCCGCGACCTCAGCACCGATCCGGACAGCGCGGCCATCGTATCGACAATCATAGCGATGGCGAACCATCTGAAGCTGGAGGTTGTGGCCGAAGGGGTGGAAACGGAAGAAGACCTGCGTTTTTTACTGCAGCAAAATTGCGCGCACGGGCAAGGTTATTTTTTCAGCCGGCCGCTTCCGATCGGGGAGTTCGAACGGCTGCTGCACCGCGAGCGTGCGGGAATCCGATAAAGTTTACTTACTTACCTTGATGAAACCCCTTTTTCTGCCGCACAAAAAAGACTATAATGAAATGAACCCGGTCCGAGCATGTTACAAGGACATCGGTAGACGTCTAGTTCTTTGCACACGATTGCAAAGTAATATCGAGTATCCGAAAATCAATGATATACGGATTCCGCATGGAATTCTTCAGGAGGCATACAAAGATGGAAAGCATGGAACAAAAATATGAGAAACTCGGGGACATTCTCCGTTCGATGGATAAAGTGGTCGTCGCTTTTTCCGGCGGCGTCGACAGCGCTTTTTTGCTGAAAGCCGCGCTTGAATTTCTCGGTCCGGAACGGGTGCTGGCCATTACGGCCGATTCGGAGACGTATCCGGTCAGGGAGAAGGAGGAAGCCATCGTTCTAGCCCGAGAGCTGGGAGCCGTACACGAAGTGATTCATACCAGCGAGCTCGACATTCCGGGTTACGCCGAAAATCCGACGAACCGCTGCTATTTTTGCAAAAATTCATTGTTCGATCATCTGATTCCGATCGCAGAGGCACGGGGCTACGAGTATGTCGTGTTCGGAGCGATCGCCGACGATCTCGGCGAGCATCGGCCGGGCTTGCAGGCGGCTCATGAAAAAGGGGTCAGAGCTCCGCTATTGGAGGCGGGGATTAAGAAGTCCGAGATCCGTCATATGTCCCGCGGGTTCGGGCTGCGCACATGGGATAAGCCTTCGTTCGCTTGTCTGTCGTCGCGGATTCCTTACGGGGAAGCGATAACGGCGCTGAAGCTGTCCATGATCGACCAAGCGGAAGATTTTCTGATCCAGCTTGGATTCCGTCAGGTCCGAGTCCGCCAGCATGACAATTTGGCGAGAATCGAAGTTCCTGCGGCGGATTTGGCCGAAATGCTCGCCGTCGCCGATACGGTTCACGCCAAGCTCAAGGAAATCGGCTATGCGTATGTAACGATGGATTTGAAAGGGTACCGCTCGGGAAGTCTTAACGAAGTGCTTAGCCCGCAGCAGCAGGCGGTCCACGCCGAATCCGTAAAATAAAACTAAAGCGTTGAATGAGGGGAGCGAAGCGCGTTGGCACATAAACCGAAAGTAATGATTACCCGAAAATTGCCCGATTCTGTGCTTGACTATTTGAACGAGCATTGCGATTGTACCGTATGGGAGGGTCAAGGCTCTATCCCGAGGGAAGAGCTGCTCTCCGTCATTAAGGATTACGAAGGCTTAATCGTATCAGCCGGACCCGTGAACGCGGAATTGATCGCGCATGCTCCCCGGCTTAAAGCGGTGAGCACCGTATCCGTCGGCTATAATCATTTTCATACCCAGGACATGTTGGCAGGAGGCATTATCGGCACGCATACGCCTTATGTGCTGGACGATACGGTCGCCGATCTGGTCATGGCGCTGATGCTGTCGTCGTCGAGAAGAGTAGCCGAACTCGACCGGCTCGTCAAGCAAGGGAAGTGGCAACGCGGCGCGATCAAGGAAGATCAGTGGTTCGGCCTCGACGTGCATCATACGACGCTCGGCATCATCGGGATGGGCCGGATCGGCGAAGCGATTGCGAAGCGGGCGGTGCACGGCTTTGATATGGAACTGCTGTACTATAACCGCAGCCGCAAGCCGGAGACGGAGGAGAAGTTCGGAGCAAGCTACTGCGCGCTGGAAGATCTGCTTCGGAGGTCGGATTTCGTCGTTCTGATGACGCCGCTGACGCCGGAGACGGTTCATTATATCCGCAAGGAGCACTTCGAGCTGATGAAGCCGAGCGCGTTCTTCATCAACGCGTCGCGCGGGCAAACGGTGGACGAGCAGGCGCTGATCGAAGCGCTGCAAAGCGGCCAAATTCGCGGAGCGGGCTTAGATGTATTCGATACCGAGCCGGTGTCGCCGGACAATCCGCTGCTGAAGATGGATAACGTAGTGACGCTGCCCCATATCGGCTCGGCGACATCAAGAACGCGCTATGATATGGCGATGCTGGCGGCGCAAAATCTGGTCGGCGCTTTGACCGGAGGCAAGGCTTATGTAGTGCCGGAGCTGCAGGCTTTGGTTAAATAGAGTGCAGTCGAAGAGAAGCGGCGCGCTGGAACCGAAAGGTTCGGCGCGGCCGCTTTTTTATCAAAGCGTTAAAAAAGAGGTACAGACGAACATCCCCGAGGCCATGTTCATGAACTTCAGACCATTCAAATAAACAGCCTGATTTTGCAAAATGCGCAAAGAAACCGTTCCTTTCGTAAATGGCGGATGGTACTTCCATTGACTCAAGAACGGTTTCTTTTTGTTCAACAATTATAAAAACTATTCGCTTACTGCGAAATCTCCCTGTATGCTTGCGATTAACGGGGAAGGCGTGCCGTCGTACCACAGCTGAAGCGAGTGCAGCGCGCGGGTACAGCCGACGTAGAGCAGTTTGGCGTCCTGCGGCATTGCCGAGTAATGGTCGGGATCGGCGTCGACAATGATGACGGCGTCGAATTCCAGCCCCTTGGCCATAAACGTCGGCACGATCGAGAGGCCGCCTTCATAATGCTGCTGTCCGGCCCCGATCAGATGAACCTGCATGCCTTCGGCGGTCAAGCTCCGGTGCAGCTGCTCGCACCGCTCCTCGGTGCGGGCCAGCACGGCGACGGTCGAGACTTCGCCGGACTGCAGACGGCGCATTTCCTGCTGCAGCTGTCCTGCAAGCTGGGCTTCGCCCACCTGCCGGATCTTGACGGGATCTCCGCTGCGGAAGACGGGCTCTGCAAGCACGGATGGCTTCTCCGCACTGTTCATTAAGACGGCATTGGCGAAATAGATGATTTCCATAGTCGAGCGGTAGCTGCGGTTCAGCTGGAAATAAGCCGTTTTTTCCGCTTCGAACAGACTCATAAATTCCTTCCAATCGTGAATGCCCTGGTATGCATGAATGCCTTGGGATAAGTCGCCCAATATCGTAAACGACTGGTTTCTTGTATGCATGTTAAGCAAAGTGATCTGAAACGGGGAAAAGTCCTGCGCTTCGTCGATCACCGTATGATCGAAAGTCAGCTCGCCGTGTATGCCGTAAAACCGGGAACGAATGTATAAAAGCGGGGCGAGATCTTCCGGCTGCACGAGCTTTTTTTTCAGCAGCGCCTGCGTCTCTCGTATCAGCTCGGGCGAAAGCTCCGCAAGCAGTTCCGAGGAGAGGTAGGCGGGGGGCTGCGGCCCCAACAGCTCTTTGTAGAAGGTGAACGGCGTGTATTCCGTCCACTGCTTCGTATACTCGCGCAGCCGCTGGGCGGCCTTCTTCTTATATTCTTTCTTCAGATGGACTTCCCATACTTTGTCGAGCTCCATTTCCTGCCACCGCTTGATTCTTGCCAACACCCGCTCGCGCCGCTTCATCAGCGGCTCATGCTTGTTCTCGACGTCGTACCATTGGCGGATCGTCGCCGCCGGAAGCTTGGTACCGTCCCAAGGGGAGTAATCCGCTTGCGGTCCAGCCGAGGCTTCATATTGCTGCAGCGCGCGGTCGAGCCAGCGCATGAAGCCCACGGAGCCTTTGACCCGTCCCGGAGCCGAATCGTCCATCGTCGGCCGCTGACCGCCGATCTGAAACCAGTGCCGCAGCCGCTGCGCCTGATCGGCGGGCTTGACTTCGTGATCCAAGAGCTCCAGCGCCCAATCCGTGAAGGTCGTCTGCTGGATATGCCCGACGCCGAGCTCGGGAAGCACCCCTGAGATATAGTCGAGGAACATGCGGTTCGGCGCAAATATAATCATCCGCTCGGCGCGGACTTGATCGCGGTATTGATACAATAAAAAAGCCAGCCGGTGAAGCGCGACCGTCGTTTTTCCGCTTCCGGCCACCCCTTGAATAAAAAGAGCGCTGTTCTTGACGGCACGGATAATCGCATCCTGCTCAGCCTGAATGGTAGAGACGATGTCCCTCAGTCTGTTGTCCTTGTTCTCGCCGAGCCGGTACAGCAGAAATTCGTCGGTGACGGCCATATTATCGCCTGCCCGATCGAACGTGTCGACGACGCGCTGCAAAATCTGCTTGCGGATGACCAAGTTCCGCTTCAAGTAAACGAGTCCTTCGACCATTCCGTCGGGGGAATCGTAAGTAACCGCTTCATTGCCGCCGGTAAAGGAATAGAACAAGCTGGCAACCGGCGCTCTCCAGTCGATGACCATGAGCTCCAGCGTCGGATCTTTCTCCAAACCGACCTTTCCTATATATAAGGGAGTTGGATTATGATGGCCGCTCTCCTGAAAATCCAGTCTGCCGAAATAAGGCTCCGACTGCGCCACGGCCAGATTGCGGCGCCGGCCCTCCCGTATCGATTCCAGCACCTGCTCGGTATGCTCGTGACCCGTGTACGGGGGAATTTTAGCTAACTCGGCGAGCTGCCGGTCAATTTCTTTAAACGTTTCCTCAAGCCGATTCAATTCTTCCTGATAAGCGCTTTGCACACTGGACTCCAAGACGATAAACCTCCATTCGTTCCAACCCTAGTTTTAAAAGACAGGAGATATACTATATCATAATTGCTTTGGAAATTGCAACCAAGCGAGAAAACGTAAAAAAACACAACTCACTACAAGTCAGTCCATTGTTGGACAAGCGGCCGCCAAGTACAATTTAGTTACAATAACTTTCACGAAAACTAGAGGAGGGGTGTAGTATGGCAAGCAAAATTCAAGCTTCTGATCGGGTACAAGTAAACTTTAAATCCGGCAATGCCAAGACGGCGTTTATCCGTAAATATTTTGCCTTGTATCTTATTTCAGTTCCAGGAATTATTTTCTTCCTGTTGTTCAAATACGTGCCGCTGTTAGGCTCGGTTATTGCCTTTCAAGACTACAACATTTTTAAAGGGATAACGGGAAGCGAGTGGATAGGGCTCGCGAATTTCAAACGCATGTTTGAATACACGGAGTTTATTACGATTTTGAAAAATACGTTATTGATCGGTCTGTACGATCTGGTATTTGCGTTTCCGGTGCCGATCATCCTGGCGCTGCTGCTTAACGAGCTGCGGATTATGGCGTATAAACGGATTATCCAAACGGTTGTATATATGCCGCACTTTCTGTCTTGGGTTATCGTCGGCGGTATCGTCGTCGGTCTGTTGTCTCCGACAACCGGCTTCGTCAATCAAATTTTGTCTACCTTCGGCATCGAACCGATCTACTTCCTGGGCGATAATTCGTACATCCGTACGATCCTGATCGGATCGGGCGTATGGAAAGACAGCGGTTGGGGAACGATCATCTATTTGGCGGCTATCGCGGGGATTAACCCGGATTTGTACGAAGCGGCGCAAATTGACGGCGCGAGCCGCTGGCGTCAGACGTTCTCGATCACGCTGCCGACGATTTTGCCGACCATTACGATTTTGCTGCTGCTCCATATGGGGAACTTCCTCGATTTCGGCTTCGAGCGCGTCTATATTTTCCTTAACCCGCTGAATAGCGAGAACGGGGAGATTCTGGATACTTACGTATACCGGGCAGGTTTGGTCGATCGCCAATACAGCTATACGACCGCGATCGGATTGTTCAAATCGCTTGTCGGTCTCGCGCTTATCGTGATCGGCAACACGTTCAGCAAAAAAGCTACGGGAGACGGTCTCTATTAAAGGAGCCTGTTCTATGGAGGTGAAACGATATGGTTATCAGCAAAGGTGTAAAAACATTTAACGTCATTAACATCGTATTTTTGACTTTATTGGGATTAACGATGGTGCTGCCGCTGCTGCACGTGATCGCGCAATCGTTCAGCAACAGCATCGCGATTAATAAAGGGCTCGTCTACTTTTGGCCGGTCAGCTTTACGACGGCGAACTACTCCAGCATTTTGAACGACCCGACGATTTGGATTGCGTTTCGGAACAGCGTGATCATTACCGTGGGCGGTACCCTGATCAATTTGATTGCAACGGCTTCGCTGGCGTATCCTTTGTCGAGACAGGAATATATCGGTCGCAAAATCATTTTGATTATGGTGCTCATTACATTGATTTTCCATGCGCCGCTTATTCCGAACTACCTGCTGCTCAAAAATATTAAAATGCTGGATACGCTATGGGTGCTTATGATTCCTACGGCGATCAGCGCATATAATTTGTTCGTCATGCGGTCCTTCTTTATGAATTTGCCGAACGAGCTGTTCGATTCCGCACGGATCGACGGCTGCGGCGAGATGGGAATGCTATGGAGAATCGTGCTGCCGCTGTCCAAGCCGGCGATGGCGACGATGGGCATCATGTATGCGGTGTCCAACTGGAACACGTATTCGGCGGCCATTTATTATATTAACACCCGGTCGTTAATTCCGCTGCAGGTGCGGCTTCGCGAGATGATTATTACGGATCAGTTCGGGGCTTCCGACTCCTCCGCGCTGGATTCGGCGATAGATCTTTCGCCCGAAGGGCTCAAAATGGCGGTTATCGTCGTAGCAACCATACCGATCATGCTGGTTTATCCGTTCTTGCAAAAGCATTTTATTAAAGGGATGCTGGTAGGTTCGATTAAATCATAAAAAAACACAACCTTCCGTAATTTTAGCAATTCTGCTTCAGGGTCAGTTAGGTTATGATACGAATGTAAACGCAACCAAACAGATTTCAAGACTCTAAAGGGAGAAGGGGTAATATGAAAAAAACAGTAAGCCTGGTAATGGCATCTGTTCTGGCGGTCGGCTCCATTGCGGGCTGCTCGAGCGGATCGGGTTCCAAGGAAGCGGAAGGAAGCGGCGGAGGGGCTGCAGCGCCTGCGGGTCCTTTGAAATTCTCGATTTCCTTCCCGACGACGACGGGCGACGGTTACGGGCAAAAACAACCGGATCTGAGCAAAGAAAAGTGGGTTCAGCGTCTGGATAAGTTGACCAACACGGAGCTGGATGTTAGGCTGATTCAGAGAGAGAAGATGAGCGTGCTGTTCGCCGGCAACGACATTCCCGACGTTCTGGGGAGCCTTGACTTGCCGACAGGAAAAGATATGGCCGGTTCCGTAGAAGCCGGGGTGTTCCAACCGCTCGACGATCTGCTGAAACAATACGCGCCTACGCTGCTGAAGAAGGTGCCGAAAGCGGCATGGGATTCCGTTACGTATAACGGCAAAATTTACGGCATTCCTGACTACTTGACGAACCCGTCCCGCCGCGGTACGTACATCCGCACCGACTTGCTGGAGAAAACGGGGCTGCCGGTACCGAAAACCGTCGACGAATATTTGGACGTGCTGCGCGCGTTCAAAAAGCTGGGCGTAGAAAATCCTTTCCAAATGCGCGAAAATTTCAAATACGCCGATACGTTCCTGGGCGCGTTCGACGTGCTCCCTTACAAGGACCAGTTCGAGGTGCAGGGCGATCAGGTGGTGCCGAAGTTCTTCGATGTCGAGAATATGCAAAAAGCGCTGCAAACCTATAAAACGATGTATGACGAAGGCTTGATCCCGAAAGACTTCGCTACGATCTCTTCGACGGATTACAGCAAAAACATTAACGCCGGAAAATCGGGCATGTGGACGGCTAACGTCAGCGGAGGCTTGGCTAACTTCAGAACGAACATTAAATCGGTAGATGCGAATGCAAAAGTGGACGTTATTCCTTCTCCTAAAGGTCCTGAAGGCAAAGGCGGATACTTCTTGTACTCCCCGATGGTTCGTACGTTCTACATCAACAAAAACGTAGACAAAGATAAAGCGGCCGGCATCATGAAATACTTCGAATGGATGACAACCGACGAGGCGGCCAAATTTTTCAGCCTTGGCGTTGAAGGCGAGAACTACACGGTGGAGAACGGACAAATCAAGTACAAATCGCCTACGAACAAAGCCGAAACGGAAGAAGAAGGATGGCGCACGACGCTGTGGGTCGGACAAGACTCGACCTACAACAAATTGCAGCTGGAGCAAAGCAAAGACGGCAAAGATACATTGACTGCGTTCGATACGATTCTTTCCAAAGAAGGTCTTCCGGGTATCGGCTTCTATCCGGACCTGAAAGCATTCTCCAAATATCCTGACTTGACGCCGCTCGGCGACACAGGCCCTAAACTGATCATCGATCACATGGTCAAAATGATTTACGGCAAAGAGCCGATCTCCGATTGGCCGAAAGTTATCGAAGAGTACAAGTCCAAAGGCGGCAACGAGATTATTAAAGAAGCTACGGAACGATATAATAAGAAAGACGGCGTATCTCTCTTTAACAATCAATAATGAATAAGCATCTACCCGGATCGGCATCGAAAAGGGTAGATGCTTTTCCCGTTTTCGCGAGAAGGAGGATTTCCTGCATGCAATTACTGATCGTAGATGACGAACCGATTATTCGTAAGGGTCTCGCTAAGATGGCGGAGCAGTGCGAGCTTCCGTTATCCGGCATCGAGACGGCTACCAATGGGGTTCAAGCTTTGGAAATCATCCGGGAGCAAGTTCCGGACATTATCTTTACGGACATAAGAATGCCGAAGATGGACGGTCTGGAGCTGTGCAAGCAGCTTCATGAGCAGTATGCGCACATCCCTATTGTCGTTATATCCGGCTATTCCGATTTTGAATACGCGCAAAAGTGCATGTCCTACGGCGTTAAGCATTATTTGCTCAAGCCCGTTACCAAAACGGATGTGGCCGATATATTGGAGACGCTGATGAAAGCCAAAACAAAGGGGTTTTTGTCGCTGACCAAGTACGAGGATTGGATCGAGCAGGTGGAGCATGCGATTTGGATGCTCAATCTGGAAGAGGTGGAGCGGCTTACCGAGCAGTGGAAGCAGTACTGCCTGTCCTCGGAGTTGAACGTAGCGCAGCTGAAGGAGCTGCTGAAGGAATGCATTACGATGCTGGTCAAACGTCTGGCCCGCAAATCCATCACGGTTGCGCCTGAGAAATCGGAGGAACGGTTTCTTACGCGGGAGGAGGCTTTCGCCGACTTCGACCGTCAATTAAAACAGCTGACCGCCGAGCTGACGGTGAAGCGGAGCGGCAACTACAAGGACCCGATGAAAGAGGCGAAATCGTATATAGACAACCATTTGTCCCAGGAAATTACGCTGGAGGAAGTGGCGGATATGGTCGGTTTGACGCCGACATATTTCAGCTCTTTGTTTAAGAAAATGACAAGCGAGACGTTCGTACAGTACCGGATTAAGAGGCGGATCGAGCTGGCGCAGAAGCTGATGGCCGTCCCTCATCTGAAAATGAGCGATATTGCGGCGGAGGTCGGCTACGAGGATTACCCGCATTTTACGAAAATGTTTAAGAAAATGACCGGTTATTCGCCTTCCGAGTACCGCAGCATATTGGGGATTAAATAATGAAGGGCAATTTGTCGCGCAAGCTGCTCACGTACTTTTTGATCGTGATCGTGCTCTCTCTCTCTTCCGTAGGCGTAGTGACGTATACCCGCGCATCCAAGGAGCTGGACGAGCAAAGCGCACGTCATATGTCGCAGATCGTCAATAACGCGATGTACCAAACCGATCTGTATTTGCAAAATTACGATCGCGCCATGACTTCGCTTCTGTCCAACCAGGATGTAAAGCAATTTATCGATATGCCGCGGATCGACGGCTACGACTATTACAGCTTTTATTCTTCGATCAAGGCGTACGGAATTAAACCGCTGTTTATCAGCAACCCAGAGATCAATAACGTCTATATTATCAGCTATAATGAAAACGCGATCTTCGCCTTTAACAGCGGATATGACCAGCCGCTCTCCCCGCCCGAGGTGCATGAGCAGCTGCAGATGCTGAAGCAGCGCACTAAAGATAACGGGCTGCTCAGCGCTTTGAATACGACGATTCTGCCGGAGCGGAAAAATAGCGTGATCACGCTGGCGCGGAAAATCAAGGGGCTGTCGTCGCCGAATTTTAACGGCATTCTCGCTTTCGAGGTACAGTCGAGGGAGCTGTCGACGCTGTGGGGAGGCATCGATCTCGGCGAGGAAGGCTACTTCTTCATTATGGATGAATCCGGCGAAATCGTGTACCATCCGCAGCGGGAGATGATCGGAACGATGGTGCCGGACAAGCTGCGCGAGCAGATCGGCGCCTCCGACGCGCAGATGTTCGAAGGCGGCGAGGGTAATAAGAAGCAGGCGTTCGTCAGCCGCAAATCCGCTTATTCGGGCTGGACGCTGGTCGTGTCCATGCCGCTGGACCAGCTGAAAAAACCGATTTCCAGCATCCGCACGACTACGATCGCCATCGGTCTGGTGACGCTCGTCCTCGCCATATGGCTGTCGCAGCGGTTCGGCCTATCGATTACCCGGCCGATCCGCGTGCTCAAAAACGGCATGAGGCAGACGGAGAAAGGAAACTGGGTCACGATTCCGGTGAATCATTATGAGCCCAAGGACGAGATTGATGAGCTGACCTTCAGCTACAACCTGATGGTGAAGCGGCTGTCGGAGCTGGTGAAGCAGGTGTACGAGGCGGAATTGACGAATCGGGAGACGCAGCTGGAGCGGCAAAAGGCCGAGTTTCAATCGCTTCAGATGCAGATCAACCCGCATTTTCTATACAATACGCTGGAGACGATCGCCTGCTATGCGGCATTGAAGGATTCGGACGAAATATCGGAAATCGTCAAGGCGATGGCGTATATGCTTCGTTATTCGGTGCAAACGAATCTTGAGGAGATTACGGTGGCCAATGAATTGAAGCATGTGCTTACGTATATGGTCATTCTCCGGCATCGGATCGATTATGAATTCGAAATCGACGCCGCAGTGCCGCCCAAGTATTTGCTGCACAAAATGGTACGGCTTACGCTGCAGCCGCTGGTGGAAAATATTTTCCAGCATGCCTTTCCCGAGGGGGTGGAGCCTCATCATTACATCCGGGTCGACGCCGGGGAGGAGGACGGCATCTTCTGGGTCAGCGTCGAGGATAACGGAGAGGGCATTCCCGAAGCCAAGCTGGCCGAGTTGAACGAGAGGCTGAGCTCCTACCGTCTGACCGACGATCATGGCAGCAAGGAGCGGGTTACCGGAGGGATCGGAATCGTCAATGTGCACCGCCGCATTCAGATGGTGTTCGGCGAGGAATACGGCCTGCGAATCGAGAGCAAAGCGGGCGAAGGTACGAAAATATTCATGCTTATGCCAATGTCTTCCCAGGGCAGAAGCGATCAATGACGATTTACAAATCGTCATTTTTTCGTTACCATGGCGAATATGGGAACTATTGTCCACGGTAGGGAGCGAACATATTTTTGAAAACATTAATCATTGCCGAAAAACCCGATATGGGGAGAAACATCGCCGCGGCCATCGATCCGAAGGCGAAAAATCACCGTACTTACATTGAGGGCGAGCAGTACATTATTACATGGGCGATCGGGCATCTGATCGGGCTGGCGGAACCGGATGCGTATGACGATAAATATAAAAAGTGGAATTTCAACGATTTGCCGATTATTCCGGGCACGTTCAAGCTGGTTCCGAATTATAAGACGAAGGACCAGCTAAAGGTGATCGCCGAGCTGGCCAAGCGCAGCAAAGAGCTTGTCAATGCTTGCGACGCCGGGCGAGAGGGTCAGCATATTTTCTCGCTTATTCAGCGCCATTTGAAGCTGAGGCATCCGGTTAAACGGCTGTGGATATCCGACTTGACCCCGGAGACGATCCGCAGAGGCTTTGCCGAGCTGAAGGAAGGATCGGAATACGATAATTTGACCAAGGCGGCCAGGGCGCGCAGCGAAGCGGATTGGCTGATCGGGATGAACGGCTCGCGGGCGTTTACGACGAAGCACAACGAGCTGCTCTCCGTAGGCCGCGTTCAGACGCCGGTGCTGGCGATTTTGTATGACAGGCAGAAAGAGATCGAAGCGTTTCGATCCAGCAAATTTTACGAGGTCGAGGCGCTATTCCGGCAAGGCGAGACGGAATACAAGGGCCTGTGGCAAGGGGAGCGGTTGATCGATCCCGACAAGGCCGCCGCGCTTGCGGCCAAGCTGAAAGGCAAGCCGGGCGTCATCGCCAGCTATGAGGTGAAGGATACGAAGGAGTATCCGTTCCGGCTGTACGATCTGACGCTGCTGCAGCGCGAAGCGAACGCGAAATACGGCTATTCGGCGAAGAAGACGCTGGATATCGCCCAGTCGCTCTACGAGAAGCATAAGGTGATCAGTTATCCGCGGACGAATTCGAACTATGTGACGGAGCAAAACATCGCCGAAATGCATCGTTCCTTGGATCAGCTGCGCGGGACTTCATACGGAGATTTGGCGGAGCAGGCGGACAAGCGGCTGGTGCACAAAAACAATCGGGCGGTTTGCAATCCGGCGAAGGTCGAGGACCATCACGCGATTCTCCCGACGCATAAAAAGGCGGGCGGCTTGTCCGCGGACGAGCAGAACGTATACGATTTGATAGTGAGAAGATTCCTGTCCCACTTCTATCCGGCGGCGGAATACAAGGTCCATACGGTCTTGACGGAAGTGGAGCGCGAAACGTTCAAAAGCACGATCAAGCAGCTGCTGTCCCTCGGCTGGAAGGTGATCTACGAAGACCAGAAGAAGGAACAGGCCAAACGCAAAAGCAAGACGGATAAGGAAGGTGAAGAGGAGCCGGAGGAAGAAATCAGCACTCCGTTCAGTCTGAATGCCAAGGAAGGCGTCCTGTGCGCCAAAACGGCGGCCAAGGAGAAGGAGACGCAGCCTCCTAAAGCGTATACTGAAGGCACGCTGCTGAAGGCGATGGAAGGCGCAGGCAAGCAGGTGGAGGACGAGGAGCTGCGCGACGCGATGAAGGATTCGGGTCTAGGCACGCCGGCTACGCGCGCTTCCGTCATCGAGCGGCTGAAGCAGGTCGGCTACATCGTCATGCAGGGCAAGCGGATCGTCATTACGCAGAAGGGGCGCACGGCGGTGGAGCTGATCCGGGGGGCGGGCGTCGATCTGCTGACGTCGCCCGAGATGACCGGCCATTGGGAGCGCCGCCTCAATGAGATTGCCCGCGGGTTGGCCTCGGACGAGGCGTTCATGGCCAACGTAAAGAAATTTACGAACCTGATCGTCGATAAGGTTCGCGTGCAATCGAAGGCCGACAAGACGGCCTTCGAAGGCGAAGCCCCGTCCGCAGGCGCAGCCAAGCGGACGCGCAAAACCCGCGCCGCCGCCGGCTCC
>NZ_JANYUY010000014.1 GCF_025060755.1 Paenibacillus doosanensis | reverse complement strand
AAGCGGCGTAACTCCCACAAAGGCAAAGAAAGACACAGTGATTATACTCAAATCGTGATGAAAAATCATTTGAAAACCGAGTCTTACTCCGAAGGGACCTACAAAAGTAACTCCGTCGGACAGACTCTTAGAAGAGTGGTGAAAAAGTCCGCTGCGGCGTCCATTTGATCCTCCAATCGCTGTTGAAATCGGATTCTTTGGATTATTTTCTCGTTTTTCTGCGGAGAGAATCCGTTTTCAAAGGCGTTCACCATCCTCTTAGGAGTCTGGCGAAAAAGTCTCACAGCGCCTCTATCCCCCACACTTCCCGGAGCGCCGAGCGGAACAGCTCGTCGAGCTGCCGGTCCCGGCTCCCTTCATTGTCGGCCATATGGCGCGCGCTCTGCTCGAAGTGGGCGATCCGCTCCTCCAAGTAATCGTTGATCGGCTGAATCCGCGGCTCCAGATCAAGCTCGTCTCCCGCTTTTTTGCGGACGAGCAGCGCATCAACGGCCTGCTTTAGCCTGCTGTCTTCGGCAAGAAGCCGATCCGTCAGCCGGTCGAATTCCATCGGCGGCATCGTGCCGTAACGCTCGATCCATTCGCAGGCGAATACCGGACGCAGCACGTAAAAATATTTTTTGATCTTGACGCGTTCCCCCTGGAGATAATCGCGGTAGTTTCTTTTGGCCATATGCAGATAATGATAGGCGCACGACTTCGGAGAAAAAGCGAGCGGCGACAGGCTGCGGATTCGCTCGGCCACCGAATAGTTCTCGGCGTACCGGATCGGCGACTGCAGCCATTCGAGCAGCGGCGGGTTCGACTTGCGGAACAAATTCAGCGCCTTCTTCAAATCCCAGCCGCTTATATCCAGCTGATCGCTGATCGGCCGTTCGATGACATCCCTCCACTCAAAAATCGACACGTACCATTCCAGCGGCCGGATGTACAGAAACCGGACGTCGTAATCGCTGTCCTTGGATGGGAACCCCCATGCCCGGCTGCCCGATTCGCACGCGTACAGAACCCGCACGCCTTCCTCCCGCTCGATTCGTTCGAGCTCCCCGATAATCGTTGACCGATCTATGATGCGCTGCGTCACTATCCATTCCTCCTGTCGTTTGCGGCGGCTGCACGCAAATCTCTCGCCGCCTCTTCATGCGTCTATCATCGCTGATTCGGCGCCGTATGAACACGGCGAAACTATTACGAGCGGTTGAAACATTTTTCCATTTTCACCCTATCCCCTCCCCTGTTACAATAAAAGGAACAGCCTGTAACGAAACGGGGGAGGATCATGGCCAGAGAAAGCTTTGACAAAGAAATCCAGTTTCTGCGGATGCTTGCGCTGACGAGCGGCGCTTACAGCCGGCAGCAGTTCGCCGAGCGGCTCGGCATCTCGATTCATACATACGACAAGACGATCCGCCGGCTTAAAGACATCGTCCAAGCGGTATACCAGCAGCTTCCCGCCGAGCAGGGAAAGGAGTTCGCCGAAACGCTCCGTTTCAATTATTACGAATCGGCGGACCCGATGCTGCTGTTCTTGTACCGTGCCAAATCGCTTAAAGATTCGGAGAGCCACAGGCTATCGCTGCTGCTCAGCGCGATGCAGTCGTCTCCCATGACGGCGATGGAGCTGCTTGACGCTTGCTGCGAGCGAATGCCCGAAGGCCTCCCGCTCCCCGACGAGAAAACGATCCGCTCGGATCTCAAATATTTGGAGGAGGTCGGCGCCATAGCCCGCGAGCCGGGAGGAAGGCCTTATCGTTACAGCATGCAGGACGGCCTGCTTAAAGCGCTGACCGACGACGAGCTCATCGATCTGTACGATTTCGTCGACGTCATGGCAGGTACTCAGGTGCCTTCGGTGCAGGGCTATCTGCTGCGGGACGTACTGAAGAAGGCTTTGCGTAAGCAAGCCAAGGAGGCGGCGCTCGCCGAGCCTTTTCTATACAAATATCATTACCATTCGCGCATTTTGGACGAAGCGCATTTGTTCACCCTGCTCGGCGCGATCCGGCAGCGGCGTTTGGTCGGTTTCTTGTATTTTTCCCCCAAGACAGGAAAAAGCTATGCCTCCCAAAATACGAATCCGTTGTTCGAGCGGGAAACCGAGGGCAAGCATGAACTCGTCTTGCCGCTGCAGGTCGTCTACGATCATCAGTACGGCCGCTGGTATTTGCTCGGCTCCAGCGCCCGTCACAGCATCAAAAAATACCGGCTGGAAGGGATCACCCAGATCGAAGAGGGCAAGCCCGTCTCCGAGGAGCTGTTCGAGGCCAAGCGCCGGGCGCTGGAGGAGCACACCCGCTTCAGCTGGCTGATCGATACCGGCCGCCAAGTGACGGTGAAGGCGCGCTTCTTCCACCCGCAGTCCGGAGGACCTAACTTCGTCAAGGAGCGCGTGCTGCTGCAAGGACAATGGGGACGGATTACGGAGGAAGACGAGGAAAGCTTCGTCTACGAAATCGAGGTAAACGGCACGACCGAAATCAAGCCTTGGCTGCGCAGCTTCGGCTCCAGCTGCGAAGTGCTCGAGCCTGCCAAGCTGCGGCGCGAAATTATGGAGGAATGGAAGGAGATTCAGGCGTACTATGAATCTGTTTGAAAAAATCTTCAATTACCAGGTTATGTCGCGGCTGGAGGATGCCGGCGCGTTCGCCGTGACGCAGCATGAGCGCATCTGGCTGAAGACGATGCTGGCCCATCCCGCAGCGGAGGCGGCCTTTACGCCGGAGACGCTGCAGAAGCTGCGCAGCCTGACCCGGGACACGCCGCTGCTGGAACATGCGGGCAGCCTGATCGAGAAGGCGAAAAGCGCGGAGAAGCAGGTGTACCATCCGCTGCTTCGCCCGCTCCGGCGGCTTATTATGAACCGGGAGTCGCTGCGCGTCACGTACCGCATCAAGGACGGAAGCATCTTCGACCGACAGCCCGGCTTTCCGTTCCGGCTCGAATACTCCATGATCAAGCGGGAATGGTACTTGCTCTGGCATCATCTGGGGAGGCGCGCGTTCATGTCGACGCCGCTCGGCAATATTTTGTCCGTAACCGGGCAGCCGTTCCCGGCCGCCAAAGCCGAAGCCTTGAGAGCCTCCATCTCCTCCATCCTTGAGCGGCGCAAGGAAACCGCCGATATCGAGGTCGTTCGCGAATACAATCCGGAGCTGTCGAGAATATTGTACGCCTTCTCCTGCTTCGAGAAGGAAGTCTCCTACGCCGCGGACACGGATACGTACCGGATTACGCTGACGTTCCTCGGCGACGAGAGCGACTACGTGCTGTCCAAAATCCGCTTTCTCGGCAAGCGGGTCCGCGTAATCCGCAGCGACAAGCTGCGCCGCCGCATGCTGGAATCCGCGACGAAAGCGCTGGGTCGCTACAGCGAAGCGAGCATTCCGGCGTGCGATCGATAAATTCGGCGAGTACGTTAACTACGAGCTCAGCCTGTGCTACGAGAAAACGTTGGCCGAAGTCTCCGCGGGTTAAAGTTGAACGCTTCGCCCGTACGATGCGGAGCCGCCCTTAAGCGCCTGGCGCAGAGAGCGGCTCCGTTATTGTGCATTACAGTATCTTGCGGTCGGCCGGAAAGACGAGCCCCAGCTGCCTTCTCGCTTCATCCATAATTTCCATCGTCGTTAGCGAATTCGCGTGGGAGTTGACGGCCGATTCCCGCTGGCCGCTGTGCAGCAGCCGGATAAACTCCTCTACCTCATATATCATGTTGCGGGCCGCTTGAGACTGCGTCAGCTCCTCTACGCTGCCGTCTCTATAGCGGATATGCACCTGTTCGGGCTGGTTGATCTTGTCGATGATCATCGTGCCGCCTTCTCCTTGAATCTCGGAGGGCGCGTACGACGATGTGATTTTGGAATACATCACCATGCCGTCCATCTCTTCATACGACAGCAGCATGCTCCCTTGCCCGTCTACGCCCGATTCCAGCATGATCCCGTTTGCTTGAACGCGGGACGGCTTGCCGAATAATGCGACGAGCGGATATAGGCAGTACACTCCGATGTCCATCAGCGAACCGTTCGACAACGCGGGATTGAACGCGTTCAGCACCGTTCCCTGCTTGTAGGCGTCATAGCGGGAAGAATATTGGCAATAGCTCGCGAAATACCTCCGCACCGGTCCGATCTTGTGAAGATTCGAGCGAATCGCCGCAAAATTGGGCAAAAGCGTAGACTTCATCGCCTCCATCAGGAGAACGCCGTTATCCCGCGCCGTCCGGATCATTGCCTCAAGCTCGGCCGTATTGGAAGCGATCGGCTTCTCGCACAGCACATGCTTGCCGCCCTTCATGCACAAGATCGCCTGCTCGGCGTGCAAGCTGTTCGGGCTGGCGATGTACACGGCATCCAGCTCCGCGCTCGACGCCATCTTCTCCAGATCGGTAAACGTATGAGAAATCCCGTGCATGGCGGCAAACTCCGTAGCCCGGTCGGCGGTTCGCGAATAGACGGCCGTCAAGGCGAAATCCTCCGCCTGGCGGGCTGCCGCAATCAGCTCTTCCGTAATTTTATTCGTTCCGATAATTCCGAATCGCACCATCTTAAGCTCTTCCTTTCCTGCTGCTTCTTAATCGAAATCCATACATTTTATTAGGGACAAAAAAACCAAGCTCCGAATGCACTCGGGCTTGGCTAAGCTAAACCGGCTATCCCGACGAAGGCGGGCCGAACAGCCGCGCGACCTCCTGCTCCAGCGTCTGAAGCAGCGGGAACGGCTCCCGTTCTTTCAAGCTTTCGATCAGCTGCCGAAAATACCATTCCTGCGGCTCCTTGCCCCGCTTGAAGCGGCGCCATACCGCCTCTTCCCCCTCGGCTTCAATCGCTCTTAGCGTGCTGCGGACATTATGAATTTTGTCTGCGCAGGCGACCATCCGAACGTCCCGGGAAGCCGTCTTCAAGGAGTTAATCGTATGGTCCTTCCGTTCCTCCCAAGACAAGGTTTTATCCGGCTCCGAGCAGCCGAGAACGATATCCGCCACCCGCTGCCCGAACTTGCGAACCAGCTCCTCATACGTAGCGTCCGTATCTTCCAGCGTATCGTGCAATATGCCGGCCGCCACCACTTCATCGTCGCAGCCCGCGTCAAGCAGGATCATGCCTACGGCATAAGGGTGGGAAATGTACGGGATGTCCGTCCCTTTACGCACCTGGCCTTGATGGGCACGCGCCGCAAATTCGATAGCTCTCTCAACAAGCGTAGTCAACAAGTTGCGCCACACCTCCTGTTATCAGGATAACCCGCTTAGCTCCGACAATACCTTGCCGACGCTGTCTTGAATCAAGTAATCGGCACGGCCGTCGTAAGGCGTCGGAGACTGATTGATCAATAATAGCTTATTGCCCGTATAATACCGGATTAATCCGGCCGCCGGATGAACCGTCAGCGAAGTGCCGCCGACAATCAGCATTTCCGCCGAGGCGATCGCTTCCGCCGCGCGCTCCAGCACATTCATGTCGAGCGTCTCCTCGTACAGCACCACATCGGGTTTAACGATTTCCCCGCAGACATCGCATGCAGGCACCGCATCCTTACAACTAACGATATGTGGCAAATCAAAAAATTTGCCGCAATTCATGCAATGATTTCGATGAACGGAGCCGTGCAGCTCCAGTACGCAGCGGCTTCCCGCCGCCTGATGCAGCCCGTCGATATTTTGCGTGACGACCGCCCGCAGACGGCCTTCCCGTTCCATATGCGCCAGGGCGGTATGAGCCGCGTTTGGCCGGGCGTCCGGATAAATCATTTTCGACTTGTAAAATTCGTAAAAAAGCTCCGGATGTTCCATAAAAAAGCTCCGGCTGAGTATCGTCTCCGGCGGATAAGAATGTCCGCTGCCGCTCCCGCTTTCGTACAGTCCTCCGGCCGAGCGAAAATCGGGGATTCGGCTCTCCGTGGAGACGCCGGCCCCGCCGAAAAAGACGATATTGCCGCTCGCTGCGGCGATCCGCCGCAACTCCTGCATGCTCATCATGCTTCCCGTCCTTTCTTTCGAAATGATCCGGCATATCCAAACGAAAAAAAAGATCGAGCCCTTGCTTAAGGATATAAAGTTCTACGCAAAACGCACAAATCCTCTTTCATCAGACGTTTTTCGCCGCTTAACGTCCGCGCACAGGCGCGCATATGAAGCGCCGTATTCCCTAGCTGGCTCTACCAAAAGACGCCGATAGACGTTTTTTTCATAGGAATACAAAAAAGCTATGTATTTTCACACTTAAATTAAGTAATATTATATAGCGGAAAAATAATAGACATCAGGAGGTTATTATGCTGTTCAAAGAGCAATTCGAGGAAATTCAGAGCATTGCGCGGACGATCTTCGACAACCCTGAATTGGGCTATAAAGAAGTGAAGACCCGGCAGACGGTCGTCGATTTCTTGAACCGTATCCATCCCGGGATACAGCTCGAAACCTTCAGCACGACGGGGATCAAAACGTCGCTCGGCAGCGGCAAGAAGCTGCGCATCGCCTTCATCGCGGAGCTCGACGCCGTCTATGCTCCCTCGCATTGGCGCGCGGATCAAGCGACGGGCGCGGCGCATAACTGCGGCCACTACACCCAGGTCGCCATCGCGCTGGCGCTGTACAAGTATTTCTATACGACCGGCGCGTACCAAGCTTGGGATTATACGCTGACGTTCATTTTCGTGCCTGCGGAAGAGTACCTGGATCTCGCCTACCGGGACGAGCTGCTGAGAAACAAGCGGATTTCGTATTACGGCGGCAAGCCGGAGGCGATGAAGCTCGGCGTGTTCGACGATATCGACATCGGCGTATGCGTTCATGCCATGGGCGGCGAATTTCCGGTGCGGACGATCGAAACGAACTGCGACCTGGCCGGATTTCTGTACAAGCGGTATACGTTCGAGGGCAAGGCGACTCATGCCGGCTTCGACCCGTTCTCGGCGAAAAACGCCTACAGCATGTCCACGCTGTTCAATGTCGCGCTCGGCCTGGCCCGCCAGCAAATGAAAGATTCGGAGAAGGTGCGGATGAATCCGATTGTGATGGAATCCGATATGTCCACCAACGTCATTCCGAACCGGATCAAGGTCGGATCGGACCTGAGAACGCTGACGGTCGATTACATGAAGGAAGCGGCGGTCAAAATGGACGATGCGGCAAAAGGAAGCGCGCTGGCTCTGCAGGGAACCGTATCGATCGAAACGCAGATGGGCTACTTGCCGTTTGTGCAGGACCGCTATTTGTCCGACTTCGTCATCGAGGCGTTCCACGAGAGCGATGAAATCGCCGCCTTCCGGAACGAAACGCCGATCAGCGCCGCGGGCGACATCGGGGATTTGTCTTACATGATCCCTTGCATCCAGATCGGCTACAGCGGATTTACCGGAACGATCCATGGAGACGACTTCAAGGACATCGATCCCGAGTTCATCTATGAAGTGTTTCCGAGATTTCTCGCCCAGGTGTTCGAGCGCTTCAACGGGAGAATCGACCGTTCCAAGCTGTACCGGAGATCCTATGAAGACTATGAGAAACTGATCTTATCGATCGCGCAACAGTAATTAACGGAAAAGAGGATTATCATGAAATCGACGGCTTCCAAGTCCCAATTTATACTTCTGCTCGTATTCGCGCTTTTGGTCATTACCGTGTCAGAGTTTATCGGCATCCAAGCCGTTAAGATCGGTTCGATCAAAATCAGCTTTCTGCCGCTCGTCTACGCGATCCTCATCACGATGATTCTCGGGATCACCGTAGTGCGCAAAGGCATCCTGAAGAAAGTTTACAGCAAGGATAACGTGAACTTTTCGGGCAAATATTTGATCTTCATCATGCTGCCCTTGATGGCCAGATACGGAGCGGACGTCGCTCCCAAAATTCATGAGATTTTGCAAGTCGGCTGGATCTTCGTCATTCAGGAGTTCGGTCATCTGTGCACCGTGCTTATCGGGCTGCCGATCGCCATTCTGATCGGTCTGAGGAGAGAAGCCATCGGCGCGACGCTTGGTATCGGCCGCGAAGGGGAACTCGCCTACATCTCCGAGAAATATACGCTCGATTCGGATGAAGGCCGCGGCGTATTGTCGCTGTACATTATCGGGACACTGTTCGGAACGCTGTTCTTCAGCATCGTGACCCCGATTCTGCTGTCGTTCGGCTTCGACGTAGAAGCATTGGCGATGTCGGCGGGCGTCGGCTCCGCGAGTATGATGACGGCCGCTTCATCGGCCCTGGTGGCGGGAATCCCGGCCAAAGCGGACACCATTACGGCCTACGCGTCGGCAAGCCAGCTATTGACCAGCTTCATGGGCACCTATACGATGGTTTTCCTTGCAGTTCCTATTCAACGCTTTATGTACAAACTACTGGTTAGAGGTGCGAAATAATGGACGGCGGATTAAATAAATACGCAAAATACGCTTTGGTCTTGTTGCTCAGCATAGGTCTCATCCTGTTCACGCAGGAAATCAAGCTGCTTAAAAATCCCGGCGGCACACCGATCTCCATGACGACGATCTACGGATTGATCGTGCTGTGGCTGTTTTCCTTCATCGGTATTTTAATTTCCGGCCTCATGAAGAAGGTGCCGCTCAAAATCATTCAAGATTTCCCCGTGCTCGGCTGGGTGTCGATTACATCTCTTGTTTTTTGTCTTATTTCCGATTCCTTCATCAAAATGATTCAGGCCGTCGACTTCCTGTCGATCACGACGCCGATTCTGACCTTCGCCGGCATTTCCGTTGCCGACCGTTTGATCGATCTGCGCAAAACGTCTTGGAAGGTCGCCATTGTCGCTATCTTCGTGTTTAGCGGAATGTATGTGGGCAGCGCGATTTTAGCGCAAATCGGGCTTCACGCTTCCCGGTAGGGACTTCCCGCTCACGTTCCTTTTTTCTTAGGCGAACGCTGACGCTTTTCCAGATACAACTGGCCCTCCGCTCTTTTCTCACCGGGCTTTTACAGCCAATCGTAAATAACCTCCGCCCGCGTCATGCGGCCGAGGTTATTTGCGCTACTCTCTGATCTTATCGAGCGTCTGCAAGTAGAGCACCTGCAAAAACTTTTTGATATTTACTTTCCCTTTATCCTGCGTTTTGTTCTCGTCGATTTCTTTCATTTTCAGCCGGACGTCCTGGAAGTCGAAGTAAAGCGGCGCATAATGCTCGAACTTCGGATTGCCGTAATCGGTAAGGCCGATGCTGGCCAGATGGTTCAGCGCCGACAGGACGGCGCGGCGGATGCGCTGCTCGACCGCCTTTCCTTCCTTATCCGTATCGGTGGTTCCGTCGGGCTTATGCGCGCGGGCGGCGACCTCGTACAGCTCTTTGAGCGACGGCAGCGCCTCCGATTTGTGTACCTGCACCAAGTAGTCGATAATCTCGACGATGTCGCGGCTTCCGGCATCGCCGATCACGCCCAGATCCATCAATATCGGCTGAACGACTTCGCGGACGCTCGGCTTTTTTTTGCCGGCGCTGCGGTCCGGACTGCCGATAATATCCAGCTTGGCCAGCGATTCTTTGATCTCCTGCAAGTAACGGCCGATTTTCCACTGCTCTCCGACCCGGGACAGCACCGCCTCGACCTCGATCCGGTTAATCGGCTTCTGAATATAGTATTCGATTCCGGCCTGGTACGCTTTGCCGATCATCTCTTTGTTCTCGATTTGGGAAATCATCACGTATTTGCCCGCATAGCCTTCGCGCTTCAAGCGAATAATCGTCTCGATTCCGTCTTGATCGGGCATGAGCAAATCGATGAGCACCACGTCGGGATGCGCGTCCAGCACCGCTCGGGTGCCGTCCGTCCCGCTGCCGGCCGTAGCTATCACCTCGCCCAGCCCGCCGTTCTCAATAATGGTCTGCAGCATTCGCCGGCTTACGGCGTCATCGTCGACAATACAATAGGATAGCATCATCCGTTCACCCCTTACTTCAATGCCGTAGTAGGAAGAGATACAATGAATGTCGTCTCATCGGTTTGATCGCGGCTCTTCAGCCGTATCGTCCCCCCGAAGGAACGCACAATGTCCCGCACGTGCGACAGCCCGATACCCGTCGCGGCAATGCCTTCCTGACTGTACTTGGTCGTAAAGCCGGGCTCGAATACCATCTCCTTGTCCTGCTCCGAAATGCCGCTCCCCGAGTCGGATACGATAAATACCGTGTCCTCGTGCATCTCGTAAACTTGGATGCGCACGGTCCCCTTCCGTTCGATCGCCTCGACCGCATTGGCGGCCAAATTGTTCAGCACGGTTAATAGCGGAATATAATGAGGCGTTATATAATCGGACCGCACATCCTTCTCCATGCTCGCTTCCTTCAGCAGCATCCTGCCGTATTCTTCATTCGACCGCATCACGAATTGGACAATCTCGGACAGCTTCATCTCGGAAGCGGTTTCCCTGTCGGACAGCTTTAATAAGCCCGCGAGAATGCGCTGCGAATCTTTTTTCACCTCGTGGATTTGCTGCGTAATTTCGAGAATCGAGCGGCTGTATTCCCAGCCCTCCTTCGCCTCGTTCAGCCGGCAGTACAGGTCGTAGCTTTTGGCTGTAATTTGCTCGATCGTATCCATCGACTTCTTCAAATAAAAGACTTCGCCGTACAGCCCGCTGCCGATCTTCAGCATCTGCTCCATCCGCTTTTGCTGCTCGGCATGAACGATTCGCATTTGACTGACCGTGAGGCTGCTGTACAGCCCGACGGTAAAATAGCAGCGCACCACCGCGGTAACCGCAATAAGCAGCCATTGGGACGGCTGGACATACGGCAGATGAAACAGCGTGCTGCGGGCAATCAGCTCCATTTCATTGGACAGAAAATCGATCCCGGCCGTGCACGCGCCGAGAAGCAGAGGATGAAGCACGTGCAGCCGCTTCTGAATCCAGCTCATTCCGATGGAAAAGACGACATAGTAGAGCATCGCCGAGAAATGCTTGCGCACGCTCTCCAGAATCAGCAGATGGTCGGCCGAAGCGGTATCCTCCAGCGTACGGAACAGCAGCACGGCCACTCCGACCGCGACCCCGGTTTTGACATAAGGCAAATGCCGCATCAGCAGCAAAAAAAACAAAAAGGCGCTGCTCCCGAGCCCAATCCGGAAAATTTCTCCGCTAAAAGGGGTGATCTTGAATTCGCCGGCAACCGCCACCAGCAGCGCGATAATCAGAATCTGCATGCCTGTGCTCTTGAACCGGTTTTGCATCCATTCCAACGATTGCCCCTCCTCTCAGCCCGAAAGGGAATGATTCACTTATATGGACGCTTCATCCTGATTATACCTATCCTCTATTTTACCACGTTCGCCATGCTTTAGCGTAGCGGAGAACATTTCCTGACGGTTCGGACGCGTGAGCAAAAAGCCAACCTCCTGAACATGCATTCAGAGGTCGGCCCGGTGCCGCGATGCCGTCCGGTTAAATCAGCCGGTTTTCCATCCTTTTGGCCGCAAGCGACAAAGCGTAATTGACGGCAAAATAGAGCAGCGCCACCAGCGCCAAAATCGGCAGCGTGTAGTTGTAGCTCTGGCCGATCACGATCTTCGAGTTATGCATCAAATCCGGCAAGGAGATGACGATCGCCAGCGACGTGTCCTTCAGCAGCGAAATAAACTGGCTGACCATCGGCGGCACCATCCGGCGCAGCCCTTGCGGCAGCACGATATGCCAAAGCGTCTGGACATAGCTCAGGCCGGAGGAGCGCGCGGCTTCGATCTGCCCCTTGTCGATGGAGGCGAGGCCGCTGCGGACGATTTCCGAGATCATCGCCGCTTCGAATACGGCAAGCCCGACAATCGCCGAGTTTTCGACGCCGAGCTTGATGCCGATATCCGGCAGCGCAAACCGGGTGAAAAAGATGATCAGCAGCAGCGGCAGGTTGCGGACCAGCTCGACGATGACAGCCAGCACCGGAGCGACCACCGGCATTCGGGTATAGCGAAGCGTCCCGACGATACAACCGGCTATAAAGCTGATCACGATGGCGATGAACGCCACGCGCAGCGTAACGACGAAGCCTTCGAGTATAAATACGAGATTATGGGCGGAAAAAGCGCCTGCGATATCCATGGACTCCCTCCTATCCGGCTTTTGCCAATTTGCGTTCTAAGTGTAAGGCCATGTAGCTCAAAGGGAGGGTCAATACCAAATACAGCACGGCGACGAAAATATACGTATCGAACGTGGCATACGTTTTGCTGGCTACTTGATCGGCGTAGTACATCAGATCGAGCCCGGCGAAAGCGCCGAGAATGGATGAGTTTTTCACCAGATTAATGAATTGGTTGCTGAGCGGCGGAATGACGATCTTGATCGCCTGCGGCAGCACGACATGGCGCATCGTCTGCATGTAATCCAGGCCCGACGCTCTGGCCGCTTCCGTCTGCCCTTTGGGAACGGCCATAATGCCGGCGCGGATCGCTTCGGCCACGAAGGCGGCCGTATAGATCGTGAGCCCGATCGTCCCGCAGACGAAGCCGCTCAGCGTAACGCCTATCGACGGCAGTCCGTAAAAGAACACGAAGATGACCAGCAGCAGCGGAATGTTGCGGATAAATTCGACGTAAGCCGTTCCGAGCCATTGCAGCGGCTTGAGCGGCGTAATCCGGAACACGGCGATGATCGTACCGAGCAGGAAGCTTCCGATCAGCGCGATGGCGCTCGACAATATCGTATTGCCGAAGCCCTTCATGTAGGTGCCGAAGTAATCTGTAAAAATGGTGATGTCGGGCATGCTTCATCCCCCTTTCGTTATTGCATAAAAGCGCTTCCTATGCGGGAAGAAAGACGGGAGACGCCCCGGTCTCCCTCTTCGCTCGCGATCCTTATTTGGACGGCGCCTTGCCGATCCATTTCTCATAAATTTTGTTGTACTCCCCGCTCGATTGCAGCGTCTTGAGTCCGTCGTTGACCGCCTGCTGCAGTGCGGATTCGCCCTTCTTGATCGCGATGCCGTACGGTTCGTCGGTGAACGGCTCTCCGACGACCTCGTAGTTGGAATCCTGTGCGGCCATTCCGTACAAGATCGCATTGTCGGTCGTCAGCGTATCGCCTTGGCCGGCCTTGAGCGCGCTGAACGCATCCTGGTAATTGTCAAACTCCAGCACGGTGGCGTCGGGAGACTTTTGCTTAATGTTGTCCACCGAGGTCGAGCCTTTGACGGCCAGCACCTTCGTACCTTTTTTCACGTCGGCGATAGTTTTGATCGGGCTGCCCTTCTTCACGAGAAGCGATTGGCCCGCCTTGAAATAAATGTCGGAGAAGTCGACCTGCTTCTTACGCTCGTCGTTAATCGTCATCGTCGCGATGATCATATCGATCTCTTTGTTGTCCAGCATCGGGATACGCGTCTTGGAGGTCACTTCCTTCAGCTCGATCTTGTTCTCGTCGCCGACAATTTGCTTGGCCAGCGCTTTGGCGATATCGACGTCGAAGCCTTCGACCTTGCCGCTCGCCGGGTCCTTCAGACCGAACAGCTTCGTATCGTATTTCACGCCGACAACGAGCTTGCCGCGGCTCTTAATTTCATCGAGCACCGAAGCCGAAGCCGGTTTGGAGCCGCCCGTCCCTGCGCCTGCGTCTCCGCCGTCCTTCGTTCCACAGGCGGACAAAATCATTGCGGACAAAGCGATAATCGAAACGCCGGTTGCCAACCATTTCTTTGATTTCATGGTCAAAACTCCCCTCAATATTTGGAATGAGCCCACTTAATGATTCAATACCCGGTTCAGGAACAGCCGCGCCCGCTCTTCACGCGGATTGGAGAAAAACTCATGAGGATGAGCCACTTCCTGAATCTGTCCTTTGTCCATAAATACGACCCGATCCGCCACTTCTTTGGCGAATCCCATCTCATGGGTCACGACAACCATCGTCATCCCTTCCGTAGCGAGCGTCTTCATAACGTCCAGCACTTCGCCGACCATCTCCGGGTCCAGCGCCGAGGTCGGCTCGTCAAACAGCATAATTTGCGGCTTCATGGCAAGCCCTCTGGCGATGGCTACCCGCTGCTGCTGGCCCCCCGACAATTGGGACGGAAACCGGTCGGCCTTATCCTCAATCCCTACTTTTTCCAAATAATACATGGCGGTCTGCTGCGCTTCCGACTTGGAGATGCCGAGCACCTTCATCGGCGCCAGCGTGATGTTGTCGATCACCTTCATGTGCGGATACAGGTTGAAATGCTGAAACACCATGCCGATATCCCGGCGCAGCTTGTTAATATCCGTCTTGCTGTCGTTCACCTGCACCTGATTAACGGTCAGACTGCCGCTTGTAATCGCTTCCAATCGATTGATGCATCGAAGCAGCGTGCTCTTGCCGGAGCCGGAAGGACCGATGACAACGACTACTTCACCCTGATCGATCTCAAGCTCAATGTTTTTCAGAACATGAAACTCGCCGTAATGTTTATCCACTTGCTGAAACGAGATCATAGAACCCCCCCTCTATCAGTCCAAGCTATGTGTGAGAATTAATAACATTTGATGTACTTGATTGTAATGAATACCTACTGAATCTTACGGAATCCTACATGGGGGTTTGAAGATTTTTTTAAATATTGCTAAAATTCAGATGAAGAAACGGAGGAAGAAGTGCCGGCGGGCATGTAGGGAGGAGGAATTTCATTTTGTGAAATATGATACATTTCGTATATTTCTCGACTTACGACGATTGATTTTGCTACAAAAACATGCAATAATACATTCAAGGATACACTTTGTATCAGAAAACATACAATTCAGGAGGGGTAAGCGTGAATACAGCGAAGCAGTTGAATTTCGAGGAGCTTGATGCGGAATGGACCGAACTCATAGTGACGGCACGTCGTCTGGGGCTCAGTACGAGCGAAATTCGGGAGTTTTTACATAATCCGATGATGTCCGTTATTGACGCAGTGGCGGGAACGGGACGGAGTCCGCACCACTCTGCGCTGTTGAACGCGGCTCAATAGGGTTGTTATTGGGGAAATGCGGAGGGAATCATACGCAATCTATTTCTTGGCATTGCTGCGATTGTAAGCTCTCCATTCGAGGAATTCGCGGAATTGCTGCTTATCGACTCCGGAAGCCATCGCTTCCTTAATCATGTCGTACCATTCCTTGTCCAGCTCGGGTTCCTTGTAAGACGACTCTTCCTGCTCGATCAGGCTGTCGATGGGCACCTTTAATACCGCGGCGATTTTTTCCAGAAATTGAATCGAAGGATTTTTCTGAATATCCCGTTCCAGGCTGCTGATGTAGGATTTGGCGACCCCAGCCCGCTCGGCCAGCTCGGTGATCGACAATCCCTTTTCTTTGCGAAGCTGTTGAACTCGTTTTCCTATCATGCAAGCCCTTCCTTTACATACCGTAATCAAAGCTAACATACATTGGTTTCATTATATCAAAAACAGAGGGAGCGAACAATTCGCCGTATCCGTTAAAAGTATGGTGAAAAACGCCGACGGCCCATGCGAAAACGTCTTTCGATCGCTGTTGTCCCCCGATTTCTCGAATCGCGAACCGGTAAAACGGTTGAAAATCGGGAGACAAAGGCGAACCGGTGCCGCTTCTATAAACTGTTCCCGCTTGGCGATGTCCGCTTTTTCACCACGCTTTTAAGAGCTTTTCGTCATGATGCCGTCTTTGGCTTTCTCATTGCGGCCTCTGAACTTGGCTGCGCCCAGCAGAAAGAGCAGCCCGGCCAACGTATCCAGCATAACGTCCCGGAAGGATGCAGACCTGTCCGGAACGAAGGACTGATGCCATTCATCCAGCATGGCGGCCAAAAGCGTACAACATAGCGCATACCCGATCGTTCTTTTTCTTATCGCCTTGTAGAATACAAGAGCAAGCAGGCCGAAGGCGACGACATGCGCTCCTTTGCGTACAAACGAATTGGCCCAATAAAGATGGTCCTCCGTCATATTGCCTATATAGCGCTGAATAATAAGCTTCGTATGCTCACCCGTAAACGTCTGCATGGCCGTCATGGCAAACATGCATCCCAATGATCCGATAACTAACGCCCACCAAAACCAAGATTTTGATTTACTTCCTTTTGTCATTGTGCCATTTCATAAATTCAATCACGATTTTATATTCATGAATCCGTTCTTTATCGATGCCTGAATTTTTCAAATCGCAAACAAAATCCATCCATTCCTGGTCAAGGCTTTGCTTCGCGTCCCCATCCGAGGCGATTTTCAGCAGCGTTTTGAGATCGACCTTCAGGACGGAGGCGATTTTCTCCATCACGTGGATCGACGGATTTTGCTTCAGATTTCGTTCGATATTGCTCAAATACGACTTCGATATGCCGGTCCGCTCCGAAAGCTCGGATAGCGTAAAGCCTCTTTGCTTCCGAATGGATGAAATATTGTTACCAATCATGATCTACATCACTCCAAAACGACACATTGAGCAAAATTTCTTGGTTTGTCCACATCACACCCTCGGTACAAATCATGAAACCGTAACCTCCCACGTATGAATCCTCCGTCTGTTACATCCCCTAGTCGATTCCGCCGATTAAGACAGCGGGGCGAAAGCGGCTGAAATCATGTTCATATTTTGTTTGTCACCGCGCTTCTAACCGTCAAGATCAAAGCTATCGGCGCATCACCTCCCTCAATCCGACCTCCTTATCGTGCAGCAGTCGAAAGCCGGGCCGCATTATGTTAAGATGAACATCACGGCCGCGCTTTCTCGGACGATCTCGGCTGAATACATCCGTCCGTATGCACATAAGGTTTACAAAGGGGGTCATCCTATTATGTATTCGCTTTTGACGGCGTTTCACAAGGCGAAGCGTAAGTATCATAAAGCTATGCATGCTTACAACTGCATCCTTTATAGGGATTGTCTTGACCCGGCAATGAAAGCGCGGCTGCTGCGCAAGCTGCGGCATCATGAACGAAAGCTGCAGAAGCCGGATCAGCGCGATACGCCCTGATCTTTATGCGCTTATGCTGCTATTGCGCACCCAGCACGACTTGATGCAATCAATGACCCGCAGCTGCTCCTCATCCGACATGCCCGAGCCGGAAGGCAGACAAATCCCCGCGGCGAATAACCGCTCCGATACGCTCTCTCTCTCACTGTGAGGATAATAAGCGCATCCGGCAAACAGCGGCTGCAGATGAAGCGGTTTCCAAACCGGACGGGCCTCGATATTTTGCTCCGCGAGCGATGACAGCAGTTCCGACACAGTCACTCCCGCCTCGCGCTCATCCACCGTTAAAGCGGTCAGCCAGCGGTTGGAACGGGTTTGTTCCAGCTCCGGCATAAAGCGGATTCCCGGCAAGGAAGCCAGCTCCTCGGCGTAACGCCGGAACACGCTTCTTCTCGCCCGGACGCGATCTTCCAGCACTTCCAGCTGCGCCCTGCCGATGCCCGCCAGCACGTTGCTCATCCGGTAATTATAACCGGTCTCGCTATGCTGGTAATGCGCAGCCTGATCCCTCGCCTGCGTCGCCAGAAAGCGGGCTTTGTGCAAGGCCTGAACGTCATTGGACACCAGCATTCCCCCGCCGGAGGTCGTAATGATCTTATTCCCGTTAAAGGAAAATACGCCGTAACGGCCGATGGAACCGCTGGCCCTTCCTTTGTAGGCGGAGCCCAGCGATTCCGCCGCATCCTCGATGATCGGAACGCCATAGCGTTCGCACAATGCCGCGATCTCGTCCATCTTGGCGCTTTGGCCGTACAGATGGACCACGATGACCGCCTTGGGCAGCTTCCCTGCCTGAGCTGCGGCGCACAGCGCCCTCTCGAGCGCCTGCGGAGACATATTCCATGTATCCGGTTCGGAATCGATAAACACCGGTTCCGCCCCTTGATAGCGAATCGGATTGGCGCTCGCTACGAAAGTGAGGCTGGAGCAGAATACCGCGTCTCCCTCCCGAACGTCCAGCAGCCTTAGCGCCAAATGAAGCGCCGCTGTCCCCGAGCTAACCGCCGCCGCATCGCGGACTCCCACGCAGTCGGCCAGCTCGCGCTCGAAGGCATCCACATTCGGGCCCAAGGGAGCGATCCAATTGGTATCAAAAGCGTCCTGAATATAGGTTTGCTCTTTCCCGCTCATATGCGGAGGAGATAAAAAGATCTTCTTAGGATTCGTTGCCATAGCTTCCAATCACATCCCTTTTCTTCAAATTAAGTTCAACCGGCCTTCAGCGAACAGCGGCTTCGTCAGCACTTTGGCCGGTGTGCCGACCGCCGTGCAATGCGACGGAATATCGCTGATGACGGTAGCTCCCGCTCCGATCACCGCCCAATCGCCGATGTTTTTGCCGGGAATGATCGTAGCTCCGGCCCCGATCATCGTTCCTTCCCTGGCGATGACAGCCCCGGTCAAGGTCGCCTTCGGAGCCACATGAACGAAGTCACCGATCCGGTTATCGTGCTCGATAATCGCCCCGGTATTAATGATCGAATGATTGCCGACATGGGCGTCGGCATTGACGATCGTATTCGCCATGATGACGGTGCCCTGACCAATGGATGCGCTTTTGCTGATGACGGCCGTTTTATGAACCAAAGAGACGTAGTGCTCGTTCGATAAGCCTAAACGCGACACGATCGACTTGCGGACCTCGTTATTTCCGATCGCAACCACGAATTTGAGACCCGCCATATGTTTGAGCAGGCGGAAGGCTGAAGCGACCGGTCCGACATATACGCCGTCCCGAAGCATCAGCGAATCGTATTTGTCATCGAGTATTGCGGTGAGGGAATAGCTCTCCTCCGCCCGAATCAGGTCCAAAATGACTTTACTGTGGCCGCCTTCGCCGATTACGGCAAGCTCCATCGTTCATCACCCTCGTTTCATGAGAATTTCGAGCCGGAGAACCGCTCCATGGTGACATGATTGCCATGGCTGATTCCTTCCGATTTCACAACCTTGAGAAACGTTAAAGCCAATATTTTCAAATCGAGAGCAAAACTGCGATGATCGACATACCACACGTCGAGCTTGAACTTCTCCTCCCACGAGATGCCGTTTCTGCCGTTCACTTGGGCCCAGCCGGTAATGCCGGGCCGCACGTCATGCCTTCTTGCCTGCTCCTGCGTATACAGCGGCAAATAATCCATGAGCAGCGGTCGCGGGCCGACCAGGCTCAGGTCGCCCTTGAGCACATTGACGAGCTGCAAAAGCTCATCCAGACTGTATTTGCGCAAAAACTGGCCGAACGGGGTAAGCCGGATCGAGTCCGACAGCAAATTCCCTTCGCTGTCTTTCGCATCGGTCATCGTCCTGAATTTGTACAGCATAAAGGGCTTGCCGTGCAATCCGGGACGCTTCTGCCGAAAGACGACGGGAGAGCCGAGCTTCCATCGGACCAATACTGCAACGATCCCGATCAAGAGCGATAAAGACACCAACAGCACTGCAGCTGTTATCACATCCAACATTCGTTTCATATCACACCGGACTCCTGCTTTCTTAAACTGAACGGCGGCATTCCTCATTCAAGAAATATCTCCGTTCGAATAGGCAAAAACCCCGCCGCTTCTTCCGTAGCTGCGAGGTTGTTCTTTAATGCCGATACCGGACAATAAGCTGCCGTCTTCCGCATAGCCGTTCGGATTATTCGATTGCCAGCGCCAGGAGTCGCGGCACATGTCCTCGATCGTCTTCTCGGCGATCCAGCCCAGCTCCCGCTTCGCCTTGGACGGATCGGCATAGCAGATGCCGATGTCTCCCGGCCGGCGCTCGGCGATCTTGTAAGGGATTCGGCAGCCGGTGACCGTCTCGAAGGCCGAGACGATCTCCAGCACGCTGTAGCCCCGCCCCGTTCCAAGGTTATAGGCTTCTACGCCGGGCGTGTTCACGATCCTGTCCAGCGCCTTCAAGTGTCCGCGGGCCAGATCGACGACATGAATATAATCGCGCACCCCCGTGCCGTCCGCCGTCGGATAATCGCTGCCGAACACGCGAAGCTCCTTCAGCCTGCCGGCCGCCACCTGAGTTATGTAAGGCATCAGATTATTCGGCGTCCCGTTAGGATCTTCTCCGATTCGGCCGCTCTCATGCGCGCCTATCGGATTGAAATACCGGAGCAGCGCAATGCCCCATCCGTTATCGGAAGCGTGCAGGTCGCGCAGCATTTCCTCTATCATCAGCTTGGTCCGGCCGTAAGGATTGGTTGCGCTCAGAGGCAAATCTTCCCGGATCGGAACCCGCTCCTGCAATCCGTATACGGTGGCCGATGAGCTGAACACGATCTTCTTGACCCCGTATTTCTCCATCACCTTGCACAGGACAAGCGTCCCCGTTATGTTATTGTGATAGTACCAGAGCGGCAGCTGCACCGATTCTCCGACCGACTTATGACCGGCGAAATGGACGACGGCTTCGATCTTATTTTGCGCAAATATTTTCATCAGCTCTTCCTGGTCCAATAAATCCGCCTTGTAGAACCTGAAGTTTCTTCCCGTCAATTCCCTTACTCTTCTAAGCGACTCGGGCCTGCTGTTCGCCAGGTTATCTACGACAACGATGTCGTAGCCGGCACTCAGCAGCTCCACGCAAGTGTGGCTTCCGATATAACCGGAACCGCCTGTGACGAGTATTGCCATCCGGATCATACCTCCCTGTTATGGTTCATAGTCAGTTAACATTCTATCAGCTCGTAAAACTTGTTCAGTTCATCCTGATACCGATTTTGCTCGTAAGAAAGCTGCACCGTGAGCTTATCCCGCAGTTCCTTGGAACGAACGAGCTTGGTGATCCCTTCCGCGAGGCCCTGAGCATGTGCAGGTACAACGATTCCCGTTTCTCCATCCGTGATTTGCTGCTTGAACGACGGTATATCCGTCACAACAATGGGACGCTGCAGCGCAATAGCTTCCTCGACGGCGATACAGTGAGCCTCCGTTTTGGACGGTTGAACATAGATATCGGCCCCTTTGACATACGGATACGGATTTTGCTTTTCGCCCATCAATATAAAATGCCGTTCCAAGCCGAGCCTCTTCAGACGCTCTTCCAGCTCCCCCTGCAGCCCCCCGGTACCGATCATATACCACCTTATCGGATAGCCCTCGGATACAATCAGCGAGCATGCCTCAAGCGCAAGCATGACTCCTTTTTCATCGCACAGTCTGGCTACCGTCGCTACCCGCGTGCCTTGAAACCCGTCGTTATAGACAGGCTCCTCCGACAGCCTTTGTACCGTCGCATTGGATACTCGATTATGGATCACGCGGATTTTGTCCGAATGCTCCGGAAAGAAGGATTCGAGCGATCGGCGGGCCGAATCGGCTACGGTAACAATATAATCGCTGGTCACGAAGCTTTTTCTCTCCAATCGCGGACACGGCCAGCCTTGTGTCTGGCTGTAAGCGTAATCCATATGGTTATACATAATTTTTTTGTCCGCATGCACTTTCTCGGCAACGTAATAGTTGCAGAAGAAGTCGAGGTAGCTAATCGCAGCGTCATACCGGGACTTTAGCTTCGGAAGGAAGCGGCGATACACCTCCCACCTCGCGCCGACCCCCTTGCCCTTGCTGAGTTTGCCCGCAAACGATCCCAGCAGCTTTCCGGCGGCTAACGATACTCGCCCTTCCGTTATCATTCGGGGGAAAGCCTCGCGCAAAGGCATCGAATAGTACGGAAATAACGGAGGAAGTACATTCACTTGCGGCGGAATCATCGTAAACAATGCTCCGCTATGATCGAACAATAGCAAATCCACTTCATATTTCCGGTAGTCGAGGCTTTCCAGAAGCGTGATTAAGCTTTTTTCCGCTCCCCCCGTATGGAGATACTGAAGAACAAACAACAGTTTTTTCTTCAATGTTCAAACCTTCCCTTCAAAGATCAAGATGATCACATCCTGTTTACGATACCCCTTAGCTTGGAGATCATCGCAGGACCCATAAGCTTGCTTACGCTTTTCTTAACGCGGCTTCTCCAGCGAACATGGGCGGGAAGCCACGATTTGGCAAAATGGTGGATCGTATAGCTGTCATCCGTTATATAGTTGGCGCCGTTGATGTAGTCATACGGGCAAAAATAAGTGCGGGGATATAAAGCTACCCCATTGCGCAGCACTTGATACTGGTTGTTGAGAACAAGCCCGTTGTTCAAACAATGATCTGTAATTACCCTCGTATTCGTCGTCAAATCCAATGAACCGTCCGGCTGCAAAAAGCGGATATCCTTGTAATGATCCAGCAGCTCTTGGATCCACGGATGTCCTTGCACGGCTCCCATAATTCCCGTAGGAACGTGCTGCTCGTCTTCAAAGCCGGAAAAAGCCTCATGGTGCCGAAACCGGTCCAGAGACTTTAAAACCTCGACGTCCGTATCCATATAAATGCCGCCATGATGATACAGCGCGTAAAGCCTGACATAATCGCTGACAAAAGCATACTTGCCGGCTTCGTACGCTTGCTTAACGTACAGGTTGGAAGCGATGTCGAAATTATCCTCATTCCATTCGACGATTTCATACGGCTTCAGATGCTTCGCCCAGCTTTTCATGCAATTGACGATAATTTGATTCTTCTTCCCTTTACCGAACCAGCAATAATGTATGACGCGGGGAATTTCCGCCTTGCCGCTATTCAACTCCTCAGCCCCTTTCCGAGCTTGCTTCATTTCAAATAATCGCTGCTATAGTACATATGTAAAGAGATCACATTTTCGTAATAAAAATAGCCGAAGTAAAGCACGACAATGGAATAATAAATAAATTTTTGTTCCCTTTTGACAAAGAGATGCACAATCCAGGAAAGCAGGATCAAATTATATAAGCCGAAATAAACGATAAACCTGGCAAATATCCAGTTCTGAGTCGCAATGACCATGAATACGACGCCGAGAATACACATATTTACGATATAATCTAATCGGGGGTCCATTTGCCGCAGTTTGTCCCGCCCCAAGAAGGCAAATACGACAGGCACCGCTTGAACGGCAAGCCTGATGACGTTGGCCCCGCCTTCTTGAAAATCTTTATAATTGCTGTACTGAGTGTCTTGAATCGCGGAAAATAACAGATTCGAAAACTGGCCGTACCCCATGGCCAAAAAAACGGCGGAGAAAAGCAATGCGAAGCTTGCCCCTGTCCATGCTTTTCTTCTGACGATAAAGTAGATCGGGATCAGAATAAACGCACTCTGATGAATCGTCGACGCGAACAAAACGACGCAAATATATTTTTTCCAATTGCCTTCATAGATGTATTTGGTAGCGGCGAACACGATAGCCCCGGCCATAAACTGTCTAATGCCGTTCATCGATACGGTATAAAGCCCGCAAGCTATATACAAATAAACGCTCAATTCAAACAGCTTCGAATATCGGTAGAGAACCCATATGATCAGAACATTGGTTATTAACGCCGTAGAAAATACGAGAATTTGCGGATTATCGGAAATTTGTTTTAAACCCATTTGAAACAAACCGAAACCGATATCTTTGTTCGCCCGGATAGTCTCCCAAGTAAAGTTATTGAGGCGATACGAGTACATATAGTAGTACGTGTCGCCAATGTTATTACGCAGCCCGGAGACCAGAACCAGCGTTGCTACTGCGAAAAAAGCCAGCAAAATGTTCGGCTTCAACGCCTTGACGGAGGAGGGCTTCACGAACCACCTGGAGCACAAGCTAAAGATGTAGGCAAGTGCTATATTCACATATAAAACCGCCACATACCTCATTCCCTTCAATTTAAGCGGCATGCACCTACAGATGATTTTTGATTATGGCGGATTTGCCCGTCTTTTGGATGTAAGCATACAGCGCCAACCCGAAGGGAACCGCCAGCAGTGTCGTCCATTTGTACGGCGATTCCAAGAGGAATCGGTAATTGCGGATCATCAGATTCCCAGATACGTAATGTATCATCTCCCGCAGTCGATCCTTATAGGTCGGAGCGAATTTCATTGCAACCTGGCGAAAAAATAAGAAACCTCTCGGGTTTCGACGATATTGATGGATCATATTCATGCTGGACCCGTCGGCCAAATATTCTACAAAGCATACGATCTCATTCATAATGAGCAGCGGGCACTCTTGATCGATAAGGACGTATTTATAGCTCAACGGGCAATATTTTTCACCGGGAAAAATCGGATACGGAGGACATTTGCGCGTCAGCTCCGAACGATACACCAATTTCTTATCCCCTTTGACCTTGTGAACGGCATACAAGCCGGACAGCGTCGAGGCCTCGATATGATCCGGCATTCTGGTTCCGATCATGGTCCCGTCCACAGAAGCGTCCAGCGCCACAATACCCGCATACTTCGCGCTGCCGTGGCTGCGCCAGAAGGAGACGATCTTCTCGACCGCGTCGTCCGCCATGTAGTCGTCCGAATCGATGCAAACATTAAGCTCCGTGTCGATCAGTTCGTAGGCGGTGTTATGCGCTCCGTGCATGCCTTGATTTTCCTGGTAATGGTAGCGAATCGGCACGCTTCCTTCATCAATCCAGCTCTGCACCAGCTCCCGCGTCGAATCCGAGGAGCCGTCGTCGATAATGAGCCAGACGAAGTCTCTGCTGGTCTGCCTCTTCAAGCTTTCATAGCATAAATGAAGCGTGTACGCGCGGTTGTAGGTCGGCGTAAATACGGTTAATGTCGGAGACATGCTCTATCTATCCCCCCACATGTTTCAAATAATAATCGGCAAGCCATTTGGTCATCGACGCGGCGTCGTACCCGCGAGAACGCAGCAGCTCCGAGGTATCCGCATGCTCGTAGGACGAGGCAAGAATGCGTGAAGCCCAAGCCTCCGGCGATGCCTTCAGACTGAGGAACTGCACGCGCCCCGTCACATCCGTATCCCGCGTGATCGCATCGGAGGCGAAGCATCGCAGTCCGGCGGCCTGGGCCTCGACCATAACGACGGGCAAGCCTTCGAATAACGAAGGGAACAAGAAGCAGTCCATCCCCTGCATCAGATCGGCGACATCTTCCCTGACGCCGAGAAACCTGACTGCCTGCGAGAGTCCAAGCTCAGCTGCCTTTCTCTCGATGGCCGGGCGCAGATAACCGTCCCCTGCCATGACGAGCATCGAATCAGGCCGCTGCCGGTGTACCTCTTGAAAAATATCGAGCAGATACCCGTGATTTTTCTGTTTATTGAATCGGCCGATATGCCCGATTACCAGCTTGCCGCCGGCCTGCAGTTCCCCTCTAATGCGATCGCGGACGGAGGCGTCGAATTGGAACTGCTCGACATGAACGGCATTATTCAAAACCGTAATGCCCTCCGAAGATGTGATGTCTTTGCCGAACAGCCATTGGCCGGCGTTGCGGGAGCAGGCGAAATATTGATTCGGATTATCCTTCATTGCATACCGCGCGTATAAGCGAAACGGCAGCTTCAAATCCAGCCCGAGATCGCTTAAATGACTGTGAGCTATGCGGCAAGGAACGCCGGCCCGCTTCGCAGCGCGAAGTACAAAGCTGCTGTTCTCGTTGATGTGCGAGTGAACGACGCGGTATTCCGAATGCTCGGCGAAGAACGCATCCAATCGCTTAAAATACAACCTGTAATTGCCGGGCTTGATCTGCGGCATCCGAAAGATGCGTCCTCCCAGCTTCATAATTTCTTCATCGTAATGGCCTTGTTCCTCGCGATGCACCATAAAATCGAATTGGATGCGGCTGCGGTCCATTTGCCGGTAATAGTTCATGAGCATCGTTTCCAGCCCGCCCCGGTTCATAATGGTAGCCACTTGAAGCACTCGGATCGCGTTCAGCGCCGATCCCCCCTATCTTGCTATTTTTCTCAGCCGCTCCACGGCTAACAGCATCAAGTAATAGCCGATTGCGAAGCGGAATTTGGCGAAGGAATAAAAGATTCTCCATACATGCGAACAGCGGCCGGTCTCGAACTGACTGAACGATTGCCGGATTCTCCGATCGCGCAAAATCGCCGACAGCTTCTGAACCTTCTTGTACGCCGGGGCTTTATTGCCGGGGCTTATCGTATTCAAGCCGAGTCCCAGCGTATTCAGGCAGATCCGGTTATGCAGCGCCTGCCGGTATTCGGAGGGGAGCCCGTTCGCTTCGATAAAATCTTCCATAAACTGATAGAGGCTGAACCATTGTTCCTTCAAATCCGGCTTATAGCCGGTGGTGACGGAGCTGTCGTTCACCCTCCAATAATGGTAAAAAGGTTTATTGATAAACACGAATTTGCGCGCATGATAGCAAGCGTGAATATTAAACAGCGAATCTTCATTCGTTCCGACGATCTTAAGGTCGACGAACGAGAGCCCGTTCCGCTGAAGCAGATCGGCGCGGTACAGCTTGGACCACACCGTGCCCCATGCATCCAGTAGCTCGGGGCTCGCGATCTCTTCGTTCAGCGGACCGATCAGACGTCTAAGAAGATGGTCGCGCACCTCCTGTCCGTCGTAGCTGACCTTCTCGGGAAGCTGGAACATCTTCTCCTTGGCATGGGTGCCGAACTCGCGGATGTACGTGCACATCACGATGTCGGCATCCTCGCTGACTGCCTGTTCGTACAAGGTCTCATACATGTGCCCGTCGACCCAATCGTCGGGATCGACGAAGCCGATGAACTCCCCGGAAGCCGCCCTCATCCCTTCATTGCGAGCGGAGGAGACGCCGCCGTTCTTCTTGTGAATCGCGATAATTCGCTTGTCCTGCCGGGCATAACGATCGAGAATATGTCCGGAGCGGTCGGTGGAGCCGTCGTTTACCGCGATAATCTCGATAGCGGTCAGCGTTTGCGTCAGCAGCGCATCCAGACAGCGCTCCAAATAAGCTTCCATATTATATATAGGCACCACTATACTTACTTTTGGTTTCATCTCCGCCCTCCAGAAAGTAATGGGCATAAATGCCGGTTAATTCTACCCCGACCCGCTCCAGCGAATAGTGGCGCATCCGGTCTCTGCTCTCGCGTCCCATCCGCTCGCGCAGCGCGCGGGATTGGCTCAGCTGCGCGATTCGCTCGGCGCACTGCCGCTCATCCAGTCCCCGGATTACGTAGCCGCTCAGGCCGTCGGCGATCAGCTCGGAGTGACCGCGGTTTTCCGTCGCTATGACGGGCAGCCCGCAGGCCATGGCCTCCATAATATTGACGGGCAGCCCTTCCCTCAGACTGGAAGCGACGGCCGCGTCGCATAGCGGCAGCAGCTCGGCGATATCGCTGCGGTAGCCGAGAAACTCGACCTGCCGTTCTACGCCCAGCTCTCTCGCCAGGTTGGCGCATGCTTCCTTGAGCTCGCCTTCTCCGGCCAGCAGCAGACGAGCCCGGGGGGCGTCGCTGCCGGCCAAGGCTAACGCCCGGATCAGCCACTGCTGATTTTTATTGCGGTTGAACTCCGCCGCATAAAACATCAGGAAGTCGTCCGGGGCGTAACCCAGCTTCGCCCGCGCTTCCTGCCTCGCCTGATCGCCGAGCGGCCGGAACCGCTCCAAGTCGACTCCGACGCCATGTACGCGATCCACGCGTCCCGCCTTGAACCGCCGTTCCACAGCCAGCCTGTGATCTTCTTCGTTAATGGTGATCAGGCGGTCCGTATAGCGGGACAGCATCTTCTCGATCGGATAGTAAACGAGCCAGTTCAAGAGCGGTGCCCCCTTGCAAAAATGAAACCCGTGTGCGGTATACAGCACTCGGGTTCCGCGCCTGCGCGCCCCGCGCGCAGCCAGCCGGGCCAGCACGCCTCCCATCGGCGTGTGGCAGTGAACCAGCTCATAATTGTTATCGTCGATAATAGATTTCAGCTTGGCGTATACGTCGATATTGCCCAGCTTGAACGGAGAACGCCGAAACGGTATGTCGAATTTCTTATCCGTATAGGGGAGCTCCAGCTTCCCGCTGGCGGCAACATGAACCTCCCACCCTTGCTCCTGGAACCACTTCATATAGGGAAGATGAAACGCTTGGAAATGATAGTCCACCGTTGCGCAGAACAGCACTTTTTTTGCCATATGCGTCACCTATTTAATCAGCTCTTTTTCCATCACTTTGGACATATAGTCCAGCAGTTCGTACCGCAGATCGTCACGCTGCAGCGCAAATTCGATCGTCGTCTGAATAAAGCCCAGCTTCTCGCCGACATCGTGGCGGGTGCCGTGAAACTCATAGGCGTATACCGCTTCCCGCCTATTCAGCTCGGCGATGCCGTCGGTCAGCTGAATTTCGGACCCTGCGCCCGGCGCCTGATCGTGCAAAATCTCGAATATGCGAGGACTTAATATGTAGCGGCCCATGATCGCCAGATTCGACGGCGCATTCTCCCGCGACGGCTTCTCGACCAGATGCTTCACCTTGTAGAAGCGCTCATCCATCGGATTGCCGTCGACGATCCCGTAGCGCGACACTTCCGCATCGGACACATGCTTCACCCCGATGATCGAGGAACGGTAATGATCGTACAGCTCGATCATCTGCTTCAAGCACGGCTTCGGAGCGCGGACGATATCGTCGCCGAGCAGGACGGCGAACGGTTCGTCTCCGATGAACTTGCGCGCGCACCAGATCGCGTGCCCCAGGCCTTTAGGCTCCTTTTGCCGGATATAGTGAATGTCGACCATGTTGGTAGACTTCTGAACCTCGCTCAGCAGATCGAACTTCTGCTTCTCCAGCAGATTTTGCTCCAATTCGAAGGAGCTGTCGAAATGGTCTTCAATCGCCCGTTTGCCTTTGCCCGTCACAATAATAATATCCTCAATCCCGGATTCCACCGCTTCTTCGACGATATATTGAATGGTCGGCTTATCGACGATAGGCAGCATCTCTTTAGGCATCGCCTTCGTGGCGGGAAGAAATCGGGTGCCGAGCCCGGCGGCCGGTATAATCGCTTTTCTAACTTTCATCGTCATAACACTCCTTTTTAACCAATGGATATTAATTTTTTGGACATCGGAATCACCTTGTTGCTGTTCGCCAAGTCGAGCAGCCGCTCTCTTAGCTTCGCTTTATCCAAAGTAGAGTAAACCGATATCATATCTCTGATCTCATCCATGTACAGATCGGCCGTCTTGCCGATATAAATTTTCGGATATACTTGCTGTTCTTCGATCTCGTTCGCCTTCAACAGCTCCTCAAACAGCTTCTCCCCCGGACGGACGCCGGTAAATTCGATGCCGATATCTTCCACGGAATGGCCGGACAGCTTGATTAAGTTTTTGGCCAAATCGACGATCTTTACCGGCTCTCCCATGTCCAGCACGAAGATTTCTCCGCCCCGGGCCAGCGCGCCGGCTTGAATGACAAGCCGCGACGCTTCCGGTATCGTCATGAAATAGCGGATCATGTCGGGATGCGTGACGGACACCGGCCCGCCCTTTTCAATCTGCTGCTTGAAGCGCGGGATGACGCTGCCCCGGCTCCCGAGCACATTGCCGAAGCGAACGGCGACGAACCGGGTTTCGCTAATTTTGTCCATGTGCTGGATGATCATTTCGGCCATCCGCTTGGTTGCGCCCATAACGCTGGTCGGGTTGACCGCCTTGTCGGTAGAAATCATCACGAACGTATTGACTCCGTATTTGCTTGCCGCCTTGGCGACGTTCATCGTTCCGATCACATTGTTCTTGACCGCTTCCTCCGGGTTTTTCTCCATCAGCGGCACATGCTTATGGGCGGCGGCGTGATACACGACGTTCGGGCGATGCTTGCTCATAATCGACATCATCTTCTTGCCGTCTTGAATATCTGCAATTTCCGTAATGAACTCGATCGATGTATGCTCGCATAGATCCTTCAATTCCATCTCGATGGAATAAATGCTGTTCTCCCCGTGTCCGAGCAAAACAAGCTTTAGCGGATTGAACTTCGTAATCTGCCGGCAAATTTCCGACCCGATCGAGCCCCCGGCTCCTGTGACGAGCACAACCTTGCCGGTTATGTAATCGGAGATGCTGTCGATATCGAGCTCAATCGGCTCCCGGCCCAGCAAATCCTCCACCTGAACGTCGCGGAACTGGTTGACGGACAGCTTGCCGGTCATCAGATCCTCCAGCCTCGGCAAAATTTGCGTCTTGGCTTTGGTTTTTGCGCATTCCTGGAAAATCGTGTTCAATCCTTTCCGGCCGAGCGAAGGAATCGCGATGATAATACTGTCGATCTGCAGCTCCTTGACGGCCCGCTCGATCTGATCGACGCCGCCGATGACCGGAATGCCCAAAATATCGAGCTGCTGAATCTTCACGTTGTCGTCGATAAAAGCGACCGGCTGCAGCTCCGCCTCCTGATTGTTCATCAGCTGGCGGACGACCATCGTCCCCGCCGAGCCGGCGCCGATAATGAGCGTGCGCTTCTTATTCGCAGCTTGCGGGATGTACGAATCCCTGAACAGCCGCCAGCAAAAGCGCGAGCCGCCGATCAGCAGCATGTGCAGCATCCAGGTCACCGCGAGCAGCCGGAAGTAAATATCCTGAACGATAATTTCCTGAATCAAGGCGGCGGCGATAATCGAGAACGTCACGGCCTTGAAGATGCAGAGCAGTTCGCCGATACTGGCATACTGCCAGGCTTTCTTATAAAGCTTGTAAACCATCGCAAACGCATGGTGGCTGAGCAGCAGCGTAATGGCACTAACGACAAGGGGAAACGTGACAACATGGAGATCCGCGCTGAGCAAAAACCGGCTGAAAAAGATAGCGCTGAGCACAATGCACGAATCGACGATAATGAGCAACGATAATCTTTGACGGTATGACAAAAAGCTCACCCTCTCAATAAAGTTCTTAAGTATACGGCCTTTGGAACAAAGACCATATATTTAAACCCTTTAATGAAATGCAGGGCATCTAACCCTTCCTCACGCCACACCCTTGACGACTGGCGTCTAAGGTTGCCATTAACCCACAGCATGGCCGAGTGCCTCCATCGATAACGGCAAGGAGACATCGCCGGAACTTGGTACATTCCTTTACATGTTCTTTATAAAGAACACTTTAGCAAAAAAAAATATTCTCTATTAGGAAATGCCGCCATCAGCGGCTTGAAAAACGGGACAAGCGGTAGTTCTCTTGTAGTAGGTCCTAAGAGGCGATTATCGGGTACAATGGCATAGAATTTTCCGCTATTTCAAAGAATTCCGTCGAAAAATTCTTTATAAAGAACAAATTTGGTAAAAAAGAACGTCGAGACTGTTGGGTTCATCGACAATATATTTATTGTAGTTCTTTATAAAGAATTTGTCAACCCTCCCGCCTTATGAATTTCCCGAGCTTACTTCGGGATGCGCCGTCCTTCTCCCCCTCTTAAGCAGCTTCGGCACGAGTCCGGACGCAATGCCCCATACATATTGAAATTCATCCGTTTTATAGAACAGCATTACATAAATCAAGTTCGGTATTGTCAGACATACAATGGCCTTCAGCATGAATCCCGTGATCGTACCGCCGGGAATCCAGCCGCATAACAGATAGGTCGCATAACAAGCGGCCGCCCCGATTCCCGCATAGCCCAAATAGCGAGCATAGTAATGGAACAAAGGCCTTTGGAACACTTTCTTGTACACGAGATACGGCGTCGTCCAGAACGGAACCAATACGGCGCTGATTAACGTTCCGATGAACACCCCGGCAATCCCTATCGATTGAACCAGCCAGAGCGAGAAGCCCAGATTGATCGCGGCCTGCGCCAAAGGGGCATACCGGTCCTCATGGAAGATGCCTGCCGTCGTCTTGACCGTGCTGATCGAATTTCTCATCCCTCTCTCATAGAACGTCACCATCAGAACAATGAGCACAAGCTGCCCCATGAGAAACTTCGGGCCGATCCACAGCGTAATGAACGGTTCAATAAGCACGTACATGCCTATCGCGCAAAAGGAATACAGCCAGAAATTAAGCAGCATAGTCACCTTGTAGACGCTGTAAATTTTATCCTTGCTCTCCTTGGCCACCAAATTGCCGATGCTGTGATACAGATTGTTGAATACTTGGTTGACGAACGTACGACATATGTCGATCAGCATATTGTAATTCGAATACAGCCCTACCGCGGCTATACTGACATAAGTCGAGATGATGATATTGTCCGTTCCGAAGATCAGATATGTGCCGACATTTTGCAGGACGATCGCTTTAACATTTTTGAAAATGCTGCTTTTGGTAACCGCATCCAGCACGTCGTTCACTTTATTTTTCAAATACGGATACATTTTATCGACGATGACCGAGAGAATGATGCTGTTGGCAATCGTGATGAAGCTGTCTATAACCAAATACAAAATATAATTTTGCGTATAGTACAAAATGCCGATTCTAAGGCCGGCCGACACGATAGATGAGACGGAATACAGGCCGGTTACAATATATCCTTTTTGCTGAACGCTCAAGAACGAGTTTTTATGCTGGTAAAAATAAGGGGCGACCGTATTGATCAAAAATACGAGATAGATCAGGTGAACATGCTCCACACTCGAGTCTTTGACGAAATGCGGGAGAAACGGCATCAGCGACAATCCCAGCAGCGACACAATGATAGCTATGATCCAATACGCCTTTTTATACAGCTTCATCAGCAGAATGATTTTATGTTGGTCCTGATCCGCCACCGGTTTGTACAGATTATAAATAATGCTGGAACCGATCCCCGCTTCTGCGAGCGAGAGCATAGACAGGATGTTCGTGAAGAGCCCGTTCACCCCCAAGTAATCCAAGCCCAGCGTATGGATAAACACCGTTCTGGAAAAAAAGCTGAGCAGCGTAATGATGAGCTGGTTGCCGAGCCCTACCGATATGTTGATGATCGAGTTTTTTGTTCGCATCATTTTCCCCATTATTTAAAGATTAGACCACATAGCCAATATCGTTGATTAGTTCTTCATACATTTTGCGTTTTTTTCCGCTGAAATCCGGCCGCCGATCGTGAAGTCTCGATCATACACTGTTTTCTTTTCCAAGAGCTCGTTATTTTTACGCGCATATTCCTCTACTGTGCAGATGAACTTGGCCGGAGCACCGCCAACGATGACCTCTGGAGGCACAGACTTGGTAACAATACTGCCTGCAGCGACAATACATCCCCGCCCTAGAGTAACTCCGGGCATGATTAGAGCGCGAGCTCCTATAAATACATCGTCCTCTACTGTGATGCTGCCGACTTTGGTATACTGGTTCAACTGCTTAGTGCTTGCATCATGAGTCAACAGATAAGCGTAGGGAGCAATCGTGACATTATCGCCGATACGGATCAACCAGCAGTGCGAATAATCGAACACCACTCCAGGCTGAATCGAACAGTTTCGGCCTACTTTCATCCCCATCCGGATGTAGTCCTCCAGCCAAAACTCCTCCAATAAATACTTGCGAATGCGCGCCCTCATGAAACAAATGATCTTCTTTAACATTGAATTCATCACAACCTTAAGAACCGATATGAACGGAATTCACTAGCCTTATACAAAAACCTTGCGTAAACGGCAATATGTTAAAAAGCATCGAATAAACTCCGATATCCTTCGTATCGCCTTGCGAGAAATCGACGGCCCCGTTTCGGCGGGTTGCCTTCATAAGATAACGAACGGCGCGGTCTGCGCTTTCCAAGCAGCCCGCCGATATATCCTCAATCTTGGAAGCCTGCTGCATAAACCAGCCCAGTGTCGCGGTCGTTGAAGAATCGGCTCTACATTCTTGACGCGTTACTGTCCAGCTCCAATTTCCGTCGGCTTGCTGGAACGCCATCGCGGCGACGGCGAATTTGCGTACACTGTTTTCCAGCGTCTTCTTGGCCTTATGCCCTGCGGGAAGCTCATTCCAGGCATCGACAAGCCCGATGGCGAACCAGCCGAGCCCGCGCCCCCAGCCGTACAATCCGAGAGGCAGCTTGTTATCGATTTGATAAGCGTGGCTGGGGATATGATGCCCTTCCAGCATGCCGTGCTTTTCATAAGATAAAATTTGCTTGACAGCCAAATCCACGCAAGCTTCCTGGCGGTAACGAAGACCGTAGCAAACGAGAAACGGGCAGATGAAACCGATCGTATCAACATACCGATAGTTAGGCATAAATTTGCGGTAAGCCACCGTGCCGTCCGTTCCTAGATGATCGCGAATAAGTTCCCATGTCGTCTCGAGCGCCTTCTTGTAATGATCAGTATTGATGAAATCGAGCTTCATAACGGCATAAGCCAAAATGGCCGCGTCCACTTGCTCGGGCTTTTCCACCCACTCGCCATCACGGTCAAACTTGGAGGCCAAAAACTTCTCAATTTCCCGCTTTACTTCCTGATCGCCGCTTCGCTTCACATACTCGGCCAGACCCATGAGCAGGGAAGCTTCCTGCCAATGCTGAATAGAGTTCTTCGAATAGTTGCCCTTCAGCATATCGATAGCGACCAGTCTCGTATTATCAGTCACTTTAATTTGAGGAGTATGATTGAGCCATTGAATTCCGACGTTCGTGATCGAGCGGCTCCATAGTTGCTTGTCTTGGAATCTTCCAATATGAATCCGGCTCAGCCAATCTTTGAAGATAGGGACAATGTCGATCAATATGACCACAATGATGAGAGCAAACAGCAGTAGACATACGATGAGAGGTATCACAGAATCTGTCCTTTCTACCTTGCTTATTTTTTTGAGTCAAATAACGCATACAGCTTTTCGATTTCCGTTTCGGTGCCAAGCGGCTCCTTCTCTAAATTAACCGACAATTGCCGTCGCAACGAAGCATCTTCCAATAGCGCCTTGATTCCTTGAGCGATGGACCGGGCATCCATCTCTACGATCAATCCGTTATGTCTGTCGGTGATCTGATCCTTTGCCGTACTGAAATTGGTGACAACAATTGGCTTATGCAAAATTTTGGCTTCGTCTATCGCGATGGATTTCCCCTCAAATCTGGAAGGCTGCACGTAAATATCGGCCTCTCTGATATAAGGATACGGATTTTCCTTCACTCCAAGCAGGTGAAACCGGTCTTGAAGCCCATTTTCGCTAATCATTCGCTCAAGTGTTTTCCGCTCCTCTCCTTCCCCAATGACATACCATTGTACAGGATATCCTCCTTCTACAAGCTCCTTGCAGGTTTGTACGGCCATTTCAAAGCCCTTCTGATAATTTAGTCGGCCGATGGAAACCAGCTTTATCGCGGAATCCTTCTTGATTGGCGGCGTTTGCCCGACGGGCGAATCGGGTATCGTGTTTGCGGCGTTCCAGTCCGCATCTTCCATAGCCAAATTTCGAATCGCTGCCGGCGATACGATATTATGCATGACTTCTACCTTGTGCGCATACTTCGGAAACCGCTTCTTCAAAATAGTGCCGCATTCCCCGGACACCGTAACTAGATGATCGAGCTTATCGAAGTAGGTCTTATCATAGGAAGGGTCCATGCCCAAGCGGTCATAATCATTGTGAATAAAGCCGATTTTTTTACGTGCCTTCACTTTGTCAATACAGAAATAAATCGGATTTTTTTCCAGGTAGCCTATGGCAATATCGTAGACCTGATCTATGCTTTTCAACGATTTCGACAGATACTTCCACACTCTCTGCTCACATCGAACGCTGTTTTTTTCCGTTTTATAGATAACACCCGCCCGCAGTCTGAATGAAGCAATGTTAATCCTGCCCCGTTTTAAGCAGTTGAGCACCGCTTTGCGAATCGGCATATCGTAATACTGATATTCTTGCGGTTCTCCCAGTAGCTTCACCGCTGCCGGTATTTTGCTCATAAAAATTCCCGAGTGCCTGAGCAAATACAGATCGACCTCATACAAGGAGTAATCGATCGTCTCGAGCAGCGAAATCAGCGCTTTTTCCGCGCCTCCGCATTGCAAATTGTTCATGACAAACAATATCTTCTGCTTCATCGTTTCCTCCTGCAACTTGATGATAGAAATCGGAGCAGATCGCTTCCGTACTAAGTCAACAATTGATAAAACTTTTCTATCTCTCCCTCGGTGCCTAACGCCGTTCGGGATAAGTTATAGATTAATCTCGTTCTTAACTGCTTATCGTTAATGAGTATTTCAATACCTTCCGCTATCGCCTCCGCGTTCATGTCTACAATGAGCCCATCGACGCCGTCGCTGATCTGATCCCTAGCCGTACTGAAATTAGTAACCAGAATAGGTTTGTTTAGTATTTTGGCCTCGTCGATCGCAATGGACTTGCCTTCAAACTTGGAAGTTTGCGCGTAAATATCAGCCTGCTTAATATAGGGATAAGGATTCGACCTTAAACCCAGCAATCGAACGTAATCGCATAAATCGTATTCTTGAATTAAATGCTCCAGTCGTCCTCTCTCTTCCCCCTCCCCTATAATATTCCATTTAATGCGATATCCCCGGTCAACCAGTTTCCTGCATGACTCAATGGCCATATCGAAGCCTTTCTGGTCGTGAAGCCTTCCCACGGAGACGATGATCGTTTCATCTTTGTTTTTTTGATATACATCCGTTTTCGATTGGTTGGCCAGAGAGATGATAGATTCGGGAGATACGATATTATATATTACCTCCACCTTATGTTGTTGATCGGGAAATCGTCTTTTTAATACGTTGGCACACTCTTCCGACACCGTTACGATACGGTCCAGTTGCTTGTAATAATGGTGATCGAACCGCGAATCCATTCCCATTTGATCATAATCCGTATGAACCCACCCTATTTTTTGATGCGCATTCACTTTATCGACGCAAAAGTAGATGGATGTTTTCTCCATAAACCCTATAGCCGCATCATAAGTTTTAGGCAGCCGGTCTAAAAATGAAGCCATGTGCCTCCAGCTGTACTGTTCTCTTTGTGATATGTTGCGCTTGCCTCTATTACTCAAAGTAAATGCTATTCGATGAAACGCAAGTGCAATATACCCTTGCCGCAACAGCTTCCGGAACGCCTTAAGCATAGGCAGCCTGAACTCATGATACACTCCCGTTAAAGGCAGCAGCTCAACCTTCTCCGGGATCAGTTCCATAAACAGGCCGTTATGATCCAACAGAAACAAATCGACATTGTATTGTTGGAAATCAATTTGATTCAGCAGAGTTACCAGGCTTTTTTCCCCGCCGCCGGACATTAGGCTCGGCATAATAAATAGCAGATTTTTTTTCATACTCCACCTCAACGGCTCTGAACCAGCTTGCCAAGATGTTCAACGGCTTTATAAGACATTTTTTTTATGTGCGGAATCGATGTTTGCAGCCGCTGCCTCAATTCTCGCTCTTCCCGGATCATCTCGTCGAATTTTGCTTTAAGAAGGACACCGTCTGATATTTCCTTAATTCCGAGCACCAGCTTTTCCTCACCGAAAATATCTTTGGAAATCCCCTTGGATTTGATGCTGTATCCCAATACCATCGTTGGAACGAAATTGGAATAAGCCGCTATAGTAGCATGAGTTCTTGCGCCGACAAAAAATCTCATTCTCGAAATATAGCCCTTATACTGAACGGCATTTAAATCTCCCGGCAGCAAAATCACTCGGTCTGTAGCTCGGAATTCCTCATAATACTGCCGAAGCATCTCATAATCGTTATTGCCCCCCTCCATTACATGCGGAGTCAGCGCGATGGTCATATCGGTCGTGGTCAGTATATGGCTAATCAGCTCCCGCACTGCTTGCTGAGATTGAACGTTGCGTTTCCATACAAGCGGACTAAAGTTTAGACCGACCGTATTGCCATCCTGCCAACCCGACGGCAGTTCCAGCTCTTCTTTCTCCATCGTAAAAGCCGGATCGGCGCATAATTGAACGTTAGTCAGCCCTTTCTGAACCAGCATATTATAGGTCAGCGTCTCCCGAGCCAAGATAAGGTCGAATCGCTTTAAATCCTCAAGTTTCTTTTCCGACATATCCTCCTCACCGATTGAGCAGCCCCATAACACCAATTTTTTCCCCGATGCTTTGACTCTCCGGTTAATCTCATACCACCCCGGTTGTTCCCCGTAGCAGTAATTGTCTCCGCCAATCGATAAACAGACATCCATGCCGGGAATATGTCTAACAATGTTATCGTGAATTTTCCCGAGCGCATACGTTTCATCCTGAAACAGCTTCATTTTAACGGCGGAAACAAACCAGTCATAGGAATATTTACGGATGCCTTGGGCAGATCCGTCATAAATGCCGTCCAATTTGGTGATGATCTGATCGGTCTCGGGCTTGCCGGACGCCAAGTATACTTTCGCATCGCGGATTCGCTCTTTAATCAGACTTGTTGAGGACCTCACTATGGCCTCGCAGCCTCTGTTCAAGCTTCCGCCATGAGCAAACATCATAATCTTCATTTTCCTTATTCCTCCCGTTAATTAGCCAGATCATTCACGATATCACTCTATTTATTCGCCGCGCTTCTCAATTTGCTATAAGACGTGATGCAGTAGAGACTTATCGCCGATCTCCCGCGTATTGCCTCCAACAGCCACCGGTCGTAGCGTCCCAATTTCCCGGCTTTTTCATCGGCGTAAAAAGCCAGCGCTTCTTGCACATGCGGATTCGCTATCATCCGGCTGACATAAGCGAACCTGGCCTTAAAACTCACTTTTTGCGCAGCTTGGAAATAAAGGTAAACATACGACATGACACTATGGATAAGCCGAGCCGCTTTCAGCTTACGGATTTCTTCCCTGCCCAGTGGAATAGCTTTCATCTCGGGGACATCCGTGAGATAAACTTCCAAAGCACGCTGGAAGTAATCCTTGCCGATGATATCTCTTGTCGCGCTGCCATCTACCTCTCGGTAATGATAGCCGCAGTAATCGAGATATACGGCGCTGGAAGCATGACAAAATACCCGCATATTAAAAATTCCGTCTTCCCCAAGCGCTACCTTATCCGGAAAAGCAGCGCCGCAATCCTGTATAAGTTCGTTCCTATACAGTTTGTTCCACACAGAGTTTAATTGATCGGATCTTAAAAAATAAGGAAGTATTTCCCTTCTGACAAACTCCCGGTCAAGCAGCCGGTTTGTGAGAAAGGGAAATCGGGTCTGTACCCAGTGTCCCTCGATCTCTGTTTCAAAGTTTGAAATTACAACATCGCTTGCGTACTGTTTGGCCGCTTTGTATAGAACGGCCATCATATCGGGTTCGATATAATCATCCGCATCAACAAACCCGACATATTCGCCGGACGCAGCCCGCAGACCCGTGTTGCGTGCAGCACTAACACCTTGGTTATCCTGCCGGACGAGCTTGATTCTCCTATCCTGCCGAGCGTAATTCTCGATCACGCTTACGCTCTGATCGGTAGAGCCGTCGTTAATAAACAGAAACTCGCATTCCTGAAGCGACTGCTTCATTAGGGATTCGATGCATTCGGCCAAGTAACGCTCAGCATTATAAACGGGTATAATCACGCTGACCTTCGTCTCCATTCCTTCCCTCCATTCTCCAACTAGACAGTCAGTTGCTCCCAGTCGTTATTCCTAGCTTCCGGCATCATCTGATTGCGCAGCAAATGCGCGAACAGCTTGCCCCGCTCCTTGGACAGCTGCGTGAAGCCGCCCTGCTGAACGATCTTGCCCTGATCGAGCACGATAACTTGGTCGGCGTTGCGAATGGTCGACAGGCGATGCGCGATAACGACGATCGTCATCTTGCCCTTGAGCCTCTCCAGCGCCTCCTGAATCAGAGCTTCGTTCTCGGCGTCCAGCGCGCTGGTCGCTTCATCCAGCACGAGAATCGAAGGGCGGCGCAGGATCGCTCTCGCAAGCACAAGCCGCTGGCGTTCCCCTCCCGACAGCCGCACTCCCCGGTCTCCGATCAGCGTATCCAGCCCTTGGGGCAGCCGCCTGACGAATTCGTCCGCAGCCGCGAATTCCAGCGCCTCCCAGAGCTGGCGTTCCGACGCTTCAGGATCGATCAGAAGCAGGTTCTCTCTGATGCTGCCGCCGAACAGCAGCGGGTCCTGCGGCACGTAGCCGACGGCCTTCCTGAGACGCTGCAGAAGACGGCCGCTTAAGGGAATCCCGTCAACCAGCACTTGCCCTTCTTCGGGCCGCAGCAGCCCCATCAGCATATCGATCAAGGTGCTTTTCCCTGCGCCCGACCGTCCGATCACCGCCGTCATCCGCATAGCCGGAATGTGCAGATCGATCTGCTCCAATGCATGTACCGGCTCCTGCCGGTTATAGCGGAAGCTGACGCCGCGGCATTCCAGGCCGCGTTCCACGGCAAGCGGCGCGACGTCCTCCGGCGCAAGCTCGCCGTCCCGGATTTCTCTCGACGCCCGGCACTGCTCTTGAAGCTGCAGCAGCGAAGCAAACGCGGGAAGGGCCGAAGCGATCTGCTCCAGATTGGACTGGATGCCGGTGAAGCGCGGCCACAGCCGCGAGAAGATCATCATGATGAGCAGCAATTGCCCCCCCTGCGTATGAAACAGATAGATCGATAAATAAACGAACGCTACTATGATCAGTGCGGAGGCCGCCTTATAGTACAGCTGAGAGTCGGAACGCAGCTTGGCGTGTTCGTACCTCTCCACGCCGATTCGTTCGCACCACTCTGCAAGCCAACGGTTGCGGGATTCCTCCAGCATATTGCTCTTAATATCTTTAATTCCGTTAAAATGGTCCGTAATTCCGGCAATATAGCTTCTGGCCAGCTCCGACGTTTGGCCGCCGAGCGTTCTCGATCTCCGGATCAGCACGCGGGAGAAAAATGCGAGCAGCAGGCCGCAGCCTATCACGAACAGGGTCAGTTTGGCCGACAGCCAAAAGGCGATGGCGATCTGGATGAGGGTAAACACCAACGATGCCACAAACTGTAAAAATACGTATGTGCCGTTCGTCACCCGTCCAAGCTCATCGGTCATCGCATGGATAAAATCCGACTTTCTCCGTTTAATAAAGAAGTCCCAGTCGGCCTGCAACAAAGAACGATACGTTTCCATCCGGACGTGGTTGATAAACCCGGTGTGGATTCGAATATCTCTGAGGCTTAAATTGCGCTGGATTAAGGCCTGCCCGATCACGAGCGCGGCATAAATCCCCAGCACGACGAGCAGGCTGAGCGGGCCCGGCAGCTCCTTCAACCAGTCCAGGCTGCTCGCCCAAGGGATACTTCCGGCGTTGATCTGGAGGATGCCGATTAGGCTCAGCAGCGGAATCAGCAGGAACATGCCTATTCCGTCGAGAAAGCTGACAAACATCATCCCGAGCAAATTGACAAATAAAATATTGCCGGCGTAGGCATGCATTTTACGGGCAAAGTACAGCATCTGCTTCATTTTATTCCGCTCCTCGCTACGATAAGGCGTACTTTCTTTGTTTTTCTCCAAGCCCATAAAAAAGGACGCAGAGGGAAATAAAGAAAATGCAAAGCTTTGGGCAGCGTCAGCGTCTCCGCGTCTTGCGGGTACGGATACAAGAAGCTCATCATGAACAGCAGTTTGGTCTGACAGGACATAAGCGAGAACAGATGGCGTTTATGATAACGGGATACGTCTTCCGGCAAAGGCTCGGAGTGCAAGTTGATCATTTGCCCGACATAATAGAGCGCTCCTTGTGCGAGGCTCCGCGCTCGCCGTCCCTTCGACCATCGGCGGCAAGATTCGTTTAGCGGCGTATGCAGCAGCTGCGAGGATAAGATCCATGCCTGCGCCGCAATATGCGAATACCGATACTTGACCAGCAGCCCGCGCAGCTTGTTATCATCCAGCGGCTGCAGGCACAGCTGATGGATATCCGTCAGCCACCGCAGGCGGGACCACCCGTGGCGCGCGCCGTGGGAGACCAGAAACAGGAATAAATCCTCTCTCCCTAAATAGTAAACGGGATGCCGGGTAATCGCGCTGAGTCTCTTTCTTTGCCATAAGGAATGGAAGCCGGGTTCGGTTCCGGGGCCAGGGCCGAGCCGCCAATGAAGCTCAATCTTGATTCCTATTTGCCTGTGAAAGAAGGTGATATGATGATGTCTCCACTTCCAGTCGCTAAGTACGGTTTGGATGTACTCGTCTTTGATATAACCGAGCCGGACGAGCAGCTGCTCCGCCCGATCCAGATCGTCAATCGGAACGAGCAGATCGAGGTCCCCGCATGTGCGAAGCGACAGATCGCCGTATAGATCGGCCGCCAGAACGGGTCCCTTCAATACTAGCGTGCGAATGTTCGCTTCGCCGAGCGTTCTGCAGATTTGCTCCATTTCCCCGCTCAGCTGCAGCATCCGGAATATGTTTTGCTGATAATCGGCGCGCAGCGCCTGCATCACATGCGCGGGAATCGCGCTTATTCCGGCCTGCTGCAGCTTATGGTACAGGGAAGGATAGACCCGGTGATGTCTTGCCAGCTGCAGAAACAAGTCCCAGTCGATCCCGGCCGCTTGCAGCTTATCGCCCGCTTCCCCGCCCAGCAGGGCAAGCATGAGGTTCAGCTCCTCGGGGAAAGACGCCGTATCCAAACGAAAATCAGTACTCATTGTATTCACCTTCATTTTCCTTTATCGCTTATCCGTTTGGCGAATTTCCCGACTACCCGGAACCGCCCCATTTCTTCCGCTCCTGTAATATAGTAAGGGCCGCTGCGCAGCCAGGCATGGGCGATCAGCTTGCCCGCTTCATCCTTGGCCGTTCCCAGATACAGCGTGCTCTCGATACGGCGCCTCTCCAGCATCTTCAAAGCGGCGATCGCCCTGACGAGGCATTTGCTCTCCCAGAACGTATGCCGGCTCATAATCTGAACCGCGTCGTAAACGACCCTTAACCGTCCTTCTTGTTCCGAAAGCCTCGTCTCGGGAGTCTCTTCCATCGCCTCGCCGAGCGAAGGCGTTATTTCGGCAAACGGCCGTGACACGAGAAAGCGCGCCCAGCCTAAATATACATAAGCTTCGATAAAAGCAAGCATTGTTTTCCAATCTAAAGAAAGCCAATTTCTAGCTTTGCGTATTACGCCCACTGAATTAATCCTTCCTCCAGCAAATGCTGCAGAAACGATACGACCTGATGCTCGCAATCGTCCCGCTCCACTTCATATTGCCGCATGAGCGAATCTACGATACGCTCTACCTCGGCCGGCTGCGCCAGCTGCTCCCAGATGTCGCCTCCGACTTCGCCCAAGTTGTAATACTTGCTGTTATGAATGCTCAGCATCACTTTCTCCCCGTCCATGTCGCTGACGATATTTCCCGCTCCTTGCACAAAACGATCGGTTAAAGCAATACTCTGATTTGGAATCATGCTCTATTCCTCCATACGCAAATTCTCTAAAAGCAGCGATACTAACTGAGGAGCGGTAAAACCGCCGGCAGGTCTTCTCAACTGGAACATAGCTGCCTGCCCCGCTATCGCGGCCGAAGTTTGGAAATGCCATTCCATCAGGCCCAAACGGGGGATTAGAAAATGGCGGAACGTATGCCGGAAAAGCGTCTGAAGCCGGTCCAGCTTGGAGATTGGATGGATGGAAACCTCCGGCTCCTCCGTTTTGACCAGTTCGATAACGCCGCCGAGCGGCAAAGGCTGAGCGCAATAATGCGTCGCGACGGGCACGCTGTACTTGGTCTCCCTGCCGTAGATCGACCGGTATGTACCGGTTTCCATGCCGAACTGCTCAAGACTTTCCCGCCACAGCTTTTGCTGCGGAAACGACGGTGTTACGACAGCCGTTTCGTCCACGGGAGACAGCGATACGGAGATCAGATCGTCGCTTACCAGCGTATAGCCGGCCTGGATAAAGGCGGAAGCCAAGGTCGATTTGCCCGCTCCCGATTCCCCTACGATGGCATAGGCTTTGCCCCCGATAGCAACGGCGCTTCCGTGCAGCGGATACTTTCTTCTTTGCATTAGCAGCGCGCCCATGCAGGTTCCGAGCACGTACAGCCGTGTCAGACCTTCATCGGCCGACGGCAGAGGCGCTACCGTAATGACCCTTCCTTCCCGAATCGAGTAATTCGCATTGCCGGGAACATGGAACGTCACTTCTCCGTTCCGCACGTCATGGTAATAAGGGCGGCTTTCGAGCCCGGCTCCGAACCGCGCAGCAGGGTCGACTATGATTTCCACATCGGCCCGCCCGGTACTGCGATGAATCACGGGCAATTCCGGCAATTCCATGCCGCTTGCGATGGATAAGTCAAAAGCTTTGTATACGACCTTATTTTCCGTCTGAATCATGGTACTCACTCCAAATACGTTCGGTTGGTTAAGCTAAGAGAAGAGCCCCTATACTCTCGGTGATGTATAAGGGCCCTTAGTGCTGAAGCTATAAATAAGGCATTAGCTAGTGAAGCGAGGATCATCAGAGTTTCTGCCCGGTATGTAAGCTTCATCGGTAAGAGGCCCGTTATGAGTCGAAGCCATCGTCTGCTTCACATCCAGCACTTCCAATTTAGGCTGCTGCCACTCTTTTTTCACCATGCTTTATTCACCTCCCTTCATGTTAATCGGCTTATAAACCGGTAGACGATCAAGCTGCGCATGAGGACTTTATAATCCGGGTCGATCGCATGTTCGGGACGAACCCCTTCCCGCAGCTTGTGCAGCGCCTTCTCTATTGCAGGAACGTTTAATATTTGCCGCATCCTCTCGTCGGCGCAGAGCCGATGAAGCTCTTCCCTAAATGCGTTCCAATGCGGAATCATACGGTGAACCCAATCCGCACCCTGTACCCCCCGGACCTTCTGATTCAGCCTGACCTGATCGGGCAGCACGTGCTCCGTCGCCCTTCGGATCAGCGCCCGGTCCATCCCGCCTTGCACATACTGCTCCTCCGGAACCGACAGGCAAAAGCGAATCACACGCAGATCGTTCGTCGGATCTCTCTTCCATAAGCCGTAGCGCAGCGAAAGCTTCGCGGCCAGCGTATTGCTCGCATTCCAATGAAACAGCTCTTCAAAATGTCTTTTTCTCATCTCGTAAGCATCTATACCGCCGTACCAGCCGGATTCGTCGATCCCGAAGCGCTGCAGCTTTTTAAATACTCCGGTCCTTCGGGCGAATTCCGGATGAATGAGCGGCGGGAACGGGTAAGCATCAGCCTGAGGGACCATCCTATCGATAAACGGGAAGGCCGTTCGGGCTATGAGAGGCAGTCGGCGGTAGCGGCTTCCTCCGGTTTTAGTGCTGTATTGGTCCAGTTCCTTGAACAATTTGACCCATTTCAGCCTTTTGAGAAGAATAGCGTAGTACTCGTTAGCCGATCCCCAGGAGATAGACAGATTGCCCCGGCCGCCGTTCAGCAGCACCCCAACCTGCTCGTCGCGGGCTTTCTCGAAGATCCCTTTAAGCCAAAAGGAATTTTCGAAAAATTTGTAGGGCATCTCCATCAAATCGAGGAAGTCTTCCACCTCCAGAAAGGAATTTCTCCCTTCGAAATCCAGATAATGGTCTCGGATATTGCCGACATGCCGGACCGTCGCTTCAATGAACGGACGCTCGTTCGCCATATACCGCTTGGAAGTATAGTCATGAAAGTCGCCGGAAGGAACATAGCTGAACGTATGCAGCGGTTTGTTCTCCTTGCGCAGCGCTCCTGCGGCAAACCCGGCGATGGAGCCGGAATCCAATCCCCCGCTCAGTTGGGCCCCTACCTGACGATGCGTGCGTAAACGGCTCGTTACGGCCTCGCCGAACACGGATTGAAACGCCTCGACGTATTCTCCGTCCGATTTCAGCCGCAGCGGCTTCCCGGGAGTCAAGGTGCAGTAACGGCTGAGCCTCGCTCCGGATGACGTCACCGTGATGCTGTGGGCAGGCGGCAGCTGCTCGATATCCTTATAGACGGTTGCCGCCGTGTCGACAACATCAATCATGCCCGATATGGCGAGATATTCCGCCAGCCAGCTTTCATTCAGTTCCGCTTTCATGCGCGGGAGCGACAGAAGCGGCCCGATCACGGTGCAGAAGGCGAAACGCATGCCGCTGCGGCAGTAGTACAGCGTGCGCGAGCCGGAGAAATCTCTCGCCCCGAAGAGCTGACGCGCTTTTGCATCCCACAGCATAAAGGCGAAGTCGCCGATCAAATGCTGCGGAGCCTCCTGCCCCCACCTCTCGTAAGCAAGCAGGATCAGCTCGCTGTCGGTAATTTTGCGCCTGCGCTCATAATCCACTTCCAGCAAGCGAACTAGCTCCGGCCGGTTATCCAATATCGCATCCGCCGCAATGACAATCTGCCTGTCGGCGTCATAGTAGGGCAGCTGCTCATAAACGGCTTCCGGGGTAATGTGCTGGACATGGCAGCCCAGGAATACCGCCCCGCTGTTCCATGTACGGATCGCATCGGCAGGATATTTCTCCAGCTCTCGCATCATCGTCCGGCCATGCTCGGCAAGTACCGGCTCGTTGTCTAAATGATAAATTCCAGCGATGGCGCTCATCCTGTTCCTCCGTAATCCGACATGATTCCAGGCTTCCGCTGCCCGAGCGAAGTTCGTTATAATGAATTAGTTATTTCAAATTATCCATAACGAACAAATATTGTTCTTTATTAAGAACGATCTCAGAATAGCATCTTCATCGAAAGCTGTCAATCGGTTTCTTGCGCTTCCGCAGCCATTCTAAAGGAATCTTTATTGGAGCGTCGCAACGAGCCGATCCGCTTCTCCGAAAGGCGTGTCGACCGTTTCATACACGCGCAGCGTATTGGAAAATTCGAACAGCGTCGAATCCATGCTGAACGTTTGTATGCCGCTGGCTACGCGGTTGTCTCCGGTGAAAGGAAGCGCCTTTGCGCCTATGACATTGCCGCTTGCGTCTACGAGCTCGACCTTTAATTTGGGGAAGCTCTGATCGACGACGGATTGATCTTGCAGCTTCACGTCCAAATCCAAGGCCAGCTTGTAAGAATAAGGCAGACTGGACTTCGCCGAGCCATAGAACACCTCTTCTTTCCAGCTGTTGAATTTGACCGTGAACGGGTAAAACTGGATATCTCCATCGCTTTGATCGGATTGAGCCTTCGTCTTCAGTCTGGCGATAGGGATATTATAGGGGGCAACGCTGTCACCATCCAAAATTTCCATCGTCAGCCGTTCGCCTTTCTCCGTCGTGGGAAGCACGAACGTATAATAGATGACGTAGCTGATATTCGGGGCTAATGTCTCCACTACGGTAGTTTGCCGGTTTCCCGTATATTGGTTGCCCGCCGCGCTGACTAACTGCGCCTGGAATTTGGGGACGGGCATAGGGCGATCGCTGCGGTTTTGCAGCTTGAACTTGGCGACTGCCGCCTTAAAGCCACCGCCTACGCTGTCATGAATGTGCAAATCTACCAGCGCAACGCCGATTTCGGGCTGAATGACGCGGTTTAACGGATCGAAACGAATCCATTGATTCATTTCATAAGGTTCGGACTGCTCAACCGAAGCGGCGGCGGCATTGCCGTCCGGAAGCGCGATGCTGAACCGGCCGATGGAATAATCGATCTTCGTCTTATCGTCAACCGCGAAGCTTTCCGGCGTCAGAACGGTGAGACTCTTCATTTCCTCCTTCTTTCCTGCGGGGATGGCGTAATGAATATATTTCTGCTCGTTCGGTTCAAGAGCTACCACATCCTGCTCCAGCCTCTTGCCGGTAAATACTTTTTGTTCGGCTTTGCCGTTGATCAAGAAATCCGGGATCGTTTTCTTCTTATCGCCTTTGTTCTCAGCAAGCAGCGTGAGAATGCTTTTCGGTCCCTGGGGCGTATTCTGCTCTATCAGACTGATCGGCTTATATTCGATAACCGGCGACAGCTCGGCGATCGTGAAGGCTTCACCCCACTGCTTATTAGCCGACGGATCGCTGAATGCTCCGAGATCCCCTCTCCATTCAATCGAGGATACGGGAATCGACAGCATCGTCGTTTCTTTTCTCGGAGAGACGAATTCATCCACGTCAACCCACGAGATTTGTGATACCGAGAAGGCGTCCTCCCGGTCGACGACAATCATGTAAGTCAGCTCGACGGTTTCCTTGGGCTGTATCGCAATAGCGTTGGCCGCGCTCGGCCGAAGCGTATACTCGATTCCACCGTCCGTCTTTGCCCGCACTTCATAATCCGGCACCCGGGTCAGACGGGAGCCTTCGTTATACAGTCTGACGACGGCGGCGATTCTCACCCCTTCGGGCGCCTGCTCGTTAAGAATATTTTTTACCGATGCTTTCACCGTTTCCGTCACATAATAATCCGCAGGTGCAGGCGCCCCCTCTTGAGCCGTTGCGAGAGGAGGCATCGGAGGGATCAGCAAGGAGACCAACAAGGCGAATACTACCAAGATTCGTTTCCACTTCGTTATCAATTCGGTTCACTCCAATTTTATTTTTGCTGTTCCACAGCAGCGGACTTGACTTTTTCCTTATCATTCAGCTGATTCATGCCTTCAACGACAACTTGCTCGCCCTCATTCACTCCGGAGGTAATCTCCTGGATAGAATCGTTGAGCCGGCCCAGCTGCACTTTGCGCTTCTCGACCGTATCCCCATTCAGCACGAAAACATAGTTGTCGTCGCCTTCCTTGACGATGCTGTAAGTAGGTACCGCCACGACGATCTGATCCTGATCCTCCGTCAATTGCAGCCATACCTTCATTCCGGGCTTTAACTCCATATTTTGGTTCGGTACATCGACATTGATTTCGTACGCTTTCGTATCCGGATCGATTACCTTGGCCAAGAAGCTGATTTTCCCTTTATTTTTCTGCGCCGCCCCCTGCAAATAATAGGTCAGCTCGGATTTTCCCGTGACATACTTATATTCCTCTTCCTTCAGTTGGGCCTTGATCTTGATCGGGTCCAGCTTCTGAATAACGCCGATTTTGGCTCCTTGCTGCAGCGACATCCCCGTTTCGAGCGGCATCTCGGTCAGTATCCCGCTCGCCGGCGCCTTAACCTCCAAGTAACTCATCGATTGCTCTACCTGAAGCTGCGTCATTTGAGCCCCTTTCAGCTGAGTTTCCAATTCGGAAGTCGCATCGATAGGCTCAAGCATATCCGACTTCTGCTTCAGCTGCTCCAAATCCATGCGGGCGTTGCGGAGCTGAACCTCCATTTGGTACACCTGCAGCTTCGTAGCCAGCCCGACCTCGTAATCGTTTTTGGTCTTGTTATACGTTTTGGTCAGATCGACCAAATTTTGCTCGCTCTTTTGAATGGAGTTGGCAAGCTCCCGCTTCTGGTTATCCATGTCTTTCTTCGCCCGTTCCTTGGCCTTCGCAATGGCGTCTTGAACCGTCTGAACGGCAAGGGCCGCCTTTTCCTTCTGAAACTGGGCGTCCGTGGAATTAAGCCTGATAATGACTTCTCCTTCTTGAACCATATCTCCGCGGGCTTTCAGAATAGCCTCTACGTCTCCGCTCGCTTTGGCCGCAATGTCGTACTGTACTGAAGACTGCACATCGCCGGCATGAACAAGCGGATCTCCGATTTTTTGCTTGGCGACCTTCATAACCTTGACGTTCTTCAGCGGCTGCTGCGATTGCGACTGCTCCTGACCGCTGCCGGCGCCGGCTGCGTTGTGCTCAAGCGGGATCGTCTCCGAGCAGCCGGCAATGATGGCGAAGCTGAGAGCCAGCACGGCAACCGTTTTGACCCTCCGGCGGACCAGCCTATGTCTTTTTCTTCTCACTATAAGTCCCTCTTTCTTCCGAGATTCACTGTTTTTTCACGATCATTGCCGGCATAGCGGAGAGCTTCCGCACTCAGTACGCTTCCGCAGCCTGGCCGCTAATTTTGTTCATGACGATCCCGAGCAGCTTTGCTTTGGCTAGTGCCAGTTCTTCCTTCACCTTCTTCGCTACATTTCGTTTCACTTTGCCGTATTCCACGACCAGCAGCACGCCGTCGCATTGCGAAGCCATAATTTTCGCGTCCGTTAAGGAAAGTACCGGAGGCGTATCGATAAATACCATATCGTAGTTTCTCTTCAGCGCTTCCAGCAGCAGGACCATCTCCTGGGATGCGAGCAGATCGGCGGGACTCGGCGGAACGGCGCCTGCCGTGATGACGGACAAGTTCTTGACATGAGTCTCCTGCACAATCTCATTCATGGAACAATAGGCGGATAAATAACCCGACAACCCCCTGCTCCCCTCCTCGCCCAATGTGCGGTGCAGGGAAGGCTGGCGCATATCCGCATCGACCAGCACGACCTTCTTGCCGATCTGAGCGTAAGCGAAAGCCAGATTGAGCGCCGTCGTCGATTTGCCCTCGCCTCTTGCGGCGGAAGTGATCGTCACGGTCTTGATTCCGTCATCGAAGGCCGATGCCTCGACATTGAACCGTAACGAACGGTATGCTTCCGAGGCGGCCGAACTTGGATTTTGCTCCATCATAATCTCGCTATTGGATGGTTTTGGCATGTGCAACCTCACCTACCTTCCTTCGGGACTTGCTTCGTTTGCCCGCATTTATCTCTTTATCCTTCAATTTGGGAATCAGAGCCAGAGTCGACGCTCCGAACATTTCGCGCACATCATCCTCCGTCTTGACCGTATCGTCCAAAGCTTCTAATAAAAAGATGATTCCGATAGAAATGACCAGCGAGGCAGCGAAGCTTAATACGATGTATTGGTTCGATTTTTTGTTAATGGGGACGGGGTTGTCTTGCATCTTGGCCCGATTTAATATCGTTACGTTATCGACCTTCATAATTTTGGGAATTTCCGTCTGGAACACATCGGAGACGGCATTGGCAATTTTGACCGCTTTTTCATAGGAGCCGCTCTGGGCAACGATCGTCATAACCTGGGTTTCATGCAAATCGGATACGTTGGTCATAGCGATGAGTTGTTCTGCGGACAAGTTCAGGTCGGGATAGCGCTGCACGACTTTATCCATAATGGCGGGGGTTTTAATAATTTCCTTATATGTATTGATGAGAGCAATATTGACGCCGATCGCCGCATAATCGATTTGCTCCTTGCCCGTCATGTCCTTTTCGCTCGTTTTGTTAACGATCAATTTGGTTGCGGCCATATAGACGGGCTGATAGTTGACGGTGCTGTAGAAGGCGGTCAACATCGTGGAGGCAAGTACGAATAGTACGACAATCCACAGCCGCTTTTTTATCATCATGATATACTCTTTTAAATTAATTTCCATGCTTCTCCTCCGTAGGAAGTATTCTTTCAGCTAACTCCCGGCTTCATTGATACCTTTTGTATCATTGGCTATAGATACTACTTTATGACACTTTTTGTATCATGTCAACAGCGTTTTCCTAGGGTTTGATCCATTTTGTATCAAATTTCACAGAATTAAAAACACCGTCTTGAAACTTACCGTCGAACGCTGCCTTCGTTCTCTTTAGCATACAATGATGAATGAAATGCCCATTCACAATTCCAATTTTTGGGACATATTATACTTTGAGAACAGCTTATATTCGTTGCCTTTCCACGATGCATGAACCTGCGTGTCCGGTTCTATTTGAATTGATTCTTGGCGGGACCCCCGATAACTTATATTTTCCTTTATGGCAATAAACACTCTATCGACTAGGGGGAGGTTTGCGATCTTCCTTGAAGCATCGCCTAACGGCGGTTGGGCCGCTAGCTTAGGGGGCAGCATTTTGCATCCCCCTATCCTCTGTGATTCTGTCTCCGGTTTTACGACATTAAATAAAGAGGTGATGTCCATGGCTGGTGAAAATGACAGTCCAGCAGACAATTCCGTTTATTACGAAGATTGGGCGGGAGGAGAAGGCGTTACCGTCATCAACACCGTTCCTCCGAACGAAGTGACTCAGCTGATCGTAGCGGATGTACGAGCTACCCGGGTTACTTTATCCTGGACAGCGAGCACATCGCCGACTATCGCGGCTTATGACATTTACAACGGCTCGGCCCCGGTAGGGACAACAGCCGCCACGACGTATACGGTAGACGGCCTAAGCCCGCAAACCGCATATACCTTCACGGTTAGAGCCAAAAGTCAAGACGGTCTTAGTTCCAGCGGTGTCAGCGTTATGGTTACAACTTTGGCGCAAACCTACGCCTTGTCAATGAACGGCGTCAACGAATATATTCTGACTTCACCGCTGTCGTTCGATACCGTCATTATGGATATGAACGCATCTCCGAAAGCGGGAGGTTATTCCGCCTACCTCGACGCTTCCAGAGGCATTGCGCTAACGACCTTCGGCAGAGACAGCTCGGGCCGGGATTTCCTGCAGTCCGGCTGGAAATCCGTGATGGTCGACGGAATAGATAAAACAAGCTTGGTCGGTACAACCACCGTGCTCCCGAGCGGACAGCGCACCGTGGTTGTTCTATCTCTTGTTTCTCCCGGAAAGGCCCCCGTCGCTCTATTCTCCAACCAGCTCGGAGCCATTCCCATGAAAGGGCTGCTGTATAGCGTGCAATTTTTGTTGAATGGACATGTGATTGCTTACTATGATTTCACCAAACCGTTCACCGGGCCGGACGTTCCGGATCGAAGCGGCAACAATCAGACGGCCAAGCTGCAAGGAGGCACATGGGTGAGCAATTAGCGCGCCGCTTGCGCAATCCATTTTTAATTTAGGAGGTGCAACCTATGCAGGGCAAGCTGAAAAAATTAAAAACCGACGACAACGAATATATATATCCGATTACGGTGTCCGATGCCGTGTATGTCGACCCGAACACGAATCTGAAAACGCTGCTCGGGCAGTTGCAAGCAGGCATGGGCTCCCCTGTTTCTTATCTCATCCAGGCGGAGTCTTGGGGCATTCGCAATGACGGGACCGAACCCGAAGCTACGACCAAAGGAATTAACGATGCATTAGCGTGGGCTAAGGAGAAAGGATACAATCATGTCCTGCTGCCCGGAGGGACATACAGCGTGCAGATCGATTCGAATGGAACCGCCATCTCCATGCCGGGCGGCATGCATCTGGAGCTGCACGCAGATTGCGTTCTGCAGCTGCAGGCCAATTCCTCGCCAAGCTACCGCATAATTGAAGTCAAAGGAGTCCGGCACGCCAAAATTTCCGGCGGAACGCTGATCGGCGACAAGCAGAACCATTGGTTCGAAATCTTTGTCAAATTTACGCGCGGCGGCGTCAATGCGGACGGCTCGCTGAACGACGATCCGAATTTCATTCGCAGCGAAGTGATTGATCGTTATGCCAATCCGGGACTTCTGTCCAACTTCCGTTTATGGTCGATTGACGGCATCGCCGCAACCTCGTACAGCTTTTATCAATACAAAGATACGGTGTCCAAGGATACGTTCGTCAATCTCCGCAATAACGGCGGATTCGCGCCTGCCGCGCCGACCGGGCGGGGGTGGTTCGATACGATCGATAACGCGAACAAGATGGTGTTCGTTATCGATATTTCCTCTTCCCCGTTAACCGACGAGCAGATTGCACAAATCAGCGCCAAAATCGATAACTCCTACTACACGCATGAAAGCGGCTTAGGTATCGGTATTCTGAGTTCTAACTATGTGGAAGTAAGCGGCGTCGAGATTGCCAATTGCACCGGCGACGGCATTTTGACGGGCATCGGGGTCTATTACGACGATCCGTCCCAATATAGCCAGGAACAGATAGGGCAGCATATTTATATTCACGACTGCACGATCCATCATTGCCGCAGACAGGGAATGTCCCTGTGCGGACCTAACGACGTCTACGTCATGAACAATACGATCCATCATATCGGCTATGCCGACGACGGGACGACCAGCGACTTTCGTAACGGCATACCTCCGATGTTCGGGATCGATATCGAATCGATGGTCGGAGAAAGCAATATTCCGTTCAAAAGCATCTATCTGAACCAAACTTCCGGGCTCGAAACGAACTACCGAATTTATATATACAATAATTATATTCATCACAACGCACGCGGCCATTTCGTCAATGCTGACGGTACTTACATTACGCTGCAGAACAATACGTTCGAAGGCTATACAGTCGGAGGCGTCAGCTCTTACCAAAACCAGTGGTATGTCAAATATATCAACAACACGTTTATCGGCGGCTCTCTCACCGTATCCGGCAATAATTTCGTGAACGGAGCTGTGCTGAACAAAGCACATTTGAATTTGTCCAATGTCCAGGGGGCTTTTGTCGACAACTGCCAGATTAAAGACGGGCTGTTCTACGGCTCCAGCATATACGGCTACTTCGGCATGCCGGCTGCGGTCGACGTCACAACGGGTACATTTACCTACAACACTCCTCACGGCATGGGCAACGGAGCCCAAATCAGCTTCGAGCAATGGTTCGGTAAGGTGCCCTCAGGCATCAGCGTCGATAAATTGTACTATACGGTCAATGTAACCAGCATTAGCTTTCAAGTATCGGAGACCAAGGGAGGAAAGCCAGTTACCATTACGGACGCAGGAACAAGCGGCTTTAACATATCCCGTTACAACTACGGTCGCTGTTACATTTCCAATATAACGGTAGAAAAGGACTGGAGAGACAATAACAACTACGACGGAAGCACGGGGTTTATCCCCCTTGTTGCCGGCGCTGCGTTAAAAAACATTACGGTCAAAAACTGCGACGTCTCCATTAAGCCGCCGGATAACTATGTCGGAAGACCCAACACAATCGACGGACTCACCATTATTGAAGGCACGGGAAATTTGCAAAGCAGCCACATCAGCAATCTCAAAGCGATGCGAGCCAAGACAGGCGCTATGGGCGGAGACATTACGCTCGGCACCAATAACGTTTATTCCAAGGTTAACCTTGACGGCGCGCTATTCCAAGGCGTACAGGTCAATTTCGGGGCCGCTAATTTGAGCAATGGCACCTTCCTTAACGCCAAAATTTATAAACCGGACAGTCCAAACACAGCGGCCATTACAAAGAGCTATATGGAAAATACGGCGATCAATCTCCACTGGCTCACATACGATGGGGCGATGACGATTGCCGAATGCTTGTTCAACAACGTAACGATGGATGCGAGCGCCGCCGTCCGCCTGCTGGGCAATCTCGATATCAACTCGGGCTTGACCGATAATCGGATGAACGCCGTGCCGGTGAGCGGTAAATACGCTCTGGGCCAAATCATCTATAACGCCTCCCCCGCTCCGGGCGGATATGTGGGTTGGATTTGCACGACGGCCGGATATGCGAGCAATTTGTCATGGTCGGCGGGCAAGGCTTATTCGAAAGGAAGCCGAATTGTTGCGGCAGGGCATGTGTATGAAGCCCAAAATAACGGAACGTCCGGCTCCGCGGTCCCTGCATTTCCAACCGCCTCGGGCGGCACGATCACGGATAACGATATGATGTGGAAAGAAATCGGATTGCTGGCCGTATTTAAACCGTTTGGACTTATCGGCACGTAAAGCGCTTATCGAATAGGAATCGCTATATTTTCTTAAGCGGCAAATTTTTCGTTCTCAAAATGTTCATTATGAGGTATATTCTTTATAACGAACTTTTTTCCTACTTAAATCCCATAACAAAGGAGGACTTTCGCACCTTGCCGCCTATCAAAAGATTAGTATGCGCAGCTCTAGTCGTAAGCGCGCTGTTACTGCCGACTTCCGCCTTCGCTTCAAACGGTTACAACTCCAGCGGCCACAACAACAGTTACAACAACAACAAGAACAGCAATAATAACAGCAACAGCAAGATCAATCAGTCGTTCAACGATTTCTTATCCCGTATCTTCGGCAACAAAGGGCATAACGAATACCATGATTATTGGGGAAAAGAAGATGAATTCCGGGACTGGTACGAGAAAAATAAGGACAACTGCCCCCCTGAGGAATCGTATGACATTTGGAAGAAATGGTTCTGTTATTAAGAACAAAAGAGTCTATCCCTCTTTCTCGGGGGATAGACTCTTATTTGCTTAGCCGCTTGTTCGCCAGGAAGGCGATCCGCTTAGTTCATCAGCTCCGCGAATTGCAGCAGCCGCTTGAGCATTACGGCCGCTTCTGCGCGGGAAGCCTGCTCGCGTGGCGCGAATTCGGTGTCGGTCAAGCCGTTAATGATTCCGGCATTGACCGCTCCTGCTGCGGCATCTTGAGCCCAGCTCGAGATGGTGGAGCTGTCTTTGAATGCGGCAAGCTTGCCGGTATTCGTATTGCCTTGTTTGCCTGTGAACTTGAGGGTCCGGTCGATCATGACGGCCATTTGTTCACGGGTAATCGTTGCGTTCGGCTGGAACGTTCCGTTCTCGAAGCCGTCGATCAATCCCGCCTTGGCAGCCGCGCCGACAGCGCCTGCGTACCAGTCGGAAGCTTTGACATCGGAGAATGAAGACGACGTCTGCGGTGTCAATCCTGCCGCTCTTACCAGCAGCGCGGCGAATTCCGCACGCGTGATCCGGTTATCCGGAGCAAACGTCGTTGCCGTCATGCCGTTGACCAATCCTTTGGATGCCAGCAGCTCGGCGTCCTTTTGCGCCCAATGCCCTTTCAGATCGGCAAAGGTTTTGGCTGCTTGAACAACCATATACGTGCTATTGCCCGTCCGCTTGATAGCGGCCGTCGTCACTCCTCCTGCGTTCTTGAAGACCGAAGGCACGAAGCTGAACTCCCCGGATTGCGGGTTGTACATGACCGCTGAAATTTCATCGAACCCGCCCGTTTGCGCCTGCGTCAGAACGATCGTTCTTGTCACATACGTGCGTCCGAAATCGCTGACGGCAATCGTTTGGTTTCCGGCTTCCGCCGTAATCGTAAATTCGATAGGAGCGGACAGCAGCGTCACTCCCGCTTCCTTCGCTTTAGCTGTAATTTCGCTGAGCGCACTGCCGGATACTTTTTCAATCGTGACGTTAATCGTTACTTTCTCCGCTTCCGTTCCAAGCTGCTTAGCCAGTTCGGCCGCATCCAGTACCTTCAGCGGCAATTCATAGGTTGCGTTTGCCGTTTGTATCGACAGCACCGCATTAGGAGCCGTCTTGGCCGCTTGGGCCAATGCATCTGCAGGAATCTGCACTCTGGAGACGGACTCCGTCGTTTTCACTTCGACGATAATGGTTGGAGCCGCTTCGTTCTTGACGGCTTCCAGAGCCTTCGTCAACGCAGCCGCATCCAGTTTGACCGTGGCGACGCTCTTCCCGTTAACGGTCTCGATCACTGGCGTACCGACAATTTTCGTGCCGCCGTCCGATGTTTCCACGCTGTTGCCTGTCGATGGAGCCCCGGCTCCCCCGCCGCCCCCGCGGGAGCCGCTATTATTGGAGCCGGACGGAATTGCGCTTGCTGGAGCGGAATAATCGCTCTCGCCCGCGGCATTCCATGCCGTTACTTTGTAATAGTAGGCCGTCTTGGCATTCAAACCGGTTAAGGTATACGCTGCTTCCGTTACGGTGGAAGCTACCTTCGAGAACGCGCCGTCGGCTGCCGTGCTTTGGTAAATATGATAACCGCTTGCTCCTGCCGACCCCGTCCACGACAAGCTTACCGAGTAGTATCCTCCCGTCGCTTTCAAGCCCGTCGGCGCTGCAGGCGCTAGAATCGATTGCTGCGGCGTTGCGCTCACGATTGCGGAGCGCTTGCTCTCTCCGCTTGGGTTTACCGCCGTTACTTGGTAATAGTACGTCGTTCCGTTGGTCAAACCATTGTTTACGTAGGTCGCGTCGGTTACGCTGGAGCCTACCTGGACATAAGTCCCGTTCTCCAAGTCGCTTCTGTATACGTTATAATAAGTAGCTCCCGTTACAGTGTTCCAGCTTAAAGTCACCTGGCCATCGCCGGCGGTTGCTTTTACATTCGCCGGAACCGCCGGAACAATCGGAGCGATGAATTTCAGGAAATCACCCCAAATAATATTTCCTGCCGCGTCTCTTTCATAAGGCAAGGCTTCCGTCAAGCTGACGAAATTCGCATCCGTAAGCACGACCCCGGATTGATTCGCGGATACGGTGCCGTTGAACATATAGTTGCTGTCCGAGTTCAGTTCTTTCGGATAGTTATCCTTGCTGGTGTAATCCTTCTGATAAGAAACAAAACCGTTGATCTCAAAGTCGGTTTGAATCCCCGTGTAGGTGGAGAAGTTCAAATTCGCTCCCGCATTGTTGAAAGAAATATTGTTTTCCGCTTTGACGCCCGGATTGCTGTTGCTGGTAAACCCGTAAGCGCCGTTGCCGAAGGCGATGCTGTTGCGGATCAAATGCGGAACGTGAATGCCTTCGCCGCCCAGTTTAAATCCGTTCTTGTCGCCACTGCCTACCGTACCGTTGGTTAATGTGCCGTTATGGTACGCAATGCTGTTCTCAATGGTAACCGGCCCGATAGCGCCGGAGCCTGCTTTGGTATACAAATCCCAACCGTCGTCAATATTGTTGTGGGAAATGCAGCCGCGGAAAATATTGCCTACGCCCGCCGTTAATTTGGCGGCAAAACCGTCGGCATTATTATTGGACGGATCTTGGTTATCGAACGATTCGCTGTTAAGAATCAGGTTATAAGAAGGCCAATCGGCGATATCGTCGGAATTGTCCGTGCGGCTGATTTGCAGACCGGTATCGCCGTTTTCATAGAACCGGCTGCCTTCCACGATGTTGTGGCTGCCGCCGACGGTGAAGCCCTTCGTATTGTCCGCCGAGCGGGCAACATCGATGCCTTTGATATGCCAGTAGTTGCCGCTCAGCACGACGCCCTCGGATTTTTTGTCGAAATCGATGACAGGCTTGGCTCCGGGTGCTGCAACAAGATATTTCATCGCCTCGGCCGTACCGTCGTTGTATTTCTTGATCTCAAGCTTCGCATTGCGAACGTAGCTGCCGTCCGCCAGAATAATCTTCTGGCCCGGTTTGACGAATTGAACCGCCGTATCCAAATCGAGCGGGCTCTCCGCGGTACCCAGTCCGCTGTCGGAGCCGTTAGGCGTGACGTAGATATCGCCGTTGTCCGCATATGTTTTCATCGTTACGGTAAAGTTTCTTACGATCTTATCGTACGATGTCAAATACTCCGTATCGTTAGGCAAATACGTTACGCTGAAATTCGTATTGCTGTTGCGTGCGAGCGTTGCCGGGATCTTAAGCGTCTTACCGCCCGTAATTGCCGCATCTTGGGCAATAACCTGCTGTCCCTGCTTCACTGTCACGGTACCGTCGACATTCGAACTCAGCAGCAGCGCGTAGTCGGCGTTGGAGGTTTTATCCAGCGATACGATATCGAAAGTCGGTGTTGCCGGCTGAGGATTCGGCTCAACCTTAGGCGCGTCGGACTCCGCCGCCGTCACCGTCAAGCTGATATTGCTCACTTCAATCGTGGCAAGACGCGCCGTAAAGAAGCCTACGTACATTTTGGAATCCTGGACGTTCAAAATATCCGGTGTAAAGAAAATCTCTTCGTTCCCATCGTTCAGCTTCCCTGTATATCCGCTGTTCGTTTTGGACAATGTTAGCCGGTAAGGGGCTTTAGGGTACGTGTTATTGGCCGTAGGGCGCTCGTTTTTGAGCATAATGCTCTGCACGCCTTTGCTTCCCGTGCCGTCCGGCTTCGCTACACCGGTTCTCACGAACAGCTGCGTCCCGATCGGCTTGGTCGTTCCTCCGCTGAAGCCGCCTACGGCAGCGATATTGGAGGCGAAGACGGACGAATCCTTGGCCGTCCCGTTGACGTCTCTGGCCATAATGCCGAACGACTCCTGGCCGTCATACGAGTCTTTGGCAAACTCCGTCACTGTAATGTCGGCGGATAAAACGAAGTTATCCTTGGAAGCGTCCAGCTCCGTGTAATAGAACGAGATACCGTCGTGGTCTCCGGTTACTTTGCCTCCGCCGTCCTTGGCTTCCAGCTTCACCGATCCGTCCGGATTGACCGTAACCGTATTCTTCGCATCGGACGTGGATTGCCCGAAGCGGATGCTCTTCCATGCGTATTCCTTCGCTTCTCTGACCGTAATGCTAAGAGAAATCGGGGCCAGGCCCGTATCGGCCGGAACAATCGACAACGCGTAAGTTCCTGCGCGGCTGCTGTCATAAGCGGCTGTGTCGACCGAGTATTGCCCGCCGCTCAAAGCTTCTTTATCCCCGCTATCGTACACCGTGGATACTTCCAGTCCCGCAGCATCGAACGCTTCGCCCACGGTATAAGTGGTTTTGGGGTAGCGAGTCACTTCGATGCCCGTCGGCTGCTTCACTCTCACTGTAAGAGGAATGTCGACCGTTTTTCCTTTATAAGTTAGCGTAACATACTTCTCGCCTGCCGAGCTTGTGTCCAGCCCGGTTACCGTGTACTCGTTTTTGAGCAATCTTACCGAGGAGTTATCGCTGTACTTGGCATAGACGACCAGCCCGTCCAAATCCAATGTTTCGCCGATAAAATATGCCGTTTTCGTAGGAAGCTGCTTAATCTCCAGCCCCGTTACGCTCGCATCCTTCACCGTAACGTCGAAGCTTGCCGTCATCGCCGGAGTTATCACGGAGCTTACCGTAACGGTATACGTGCCGGGATTGTTGAATACAAAGCCCGCATCGGTCGCTTCGGCACCGGGAATGGAGAAGGTGTATTGGTCCGCTTCGAGCTTCTCCTTTTTGCCGTTAGAGTAAGACGCCAGCACTTCAAAGCCCGAAGGATCGAACGTATCCCCCGTGTAGTAGACAGTCTGAGCCGGATAGTATTGAATATCCATCTCCGTTACCGTAAGGGCGATCACATGAAGCGCAATCTCCGCAGTCGCGCCGTTGAAATGAATCGTGAGCGTGTTCGTACCCGCGTTGCTGCTATCGAACCCGCTGATGACATAGTCGTCCGAGGTCAGCACCGCTTCCGTTTTGTCGGGATATACGGCCGTTACCTTTAATCCAGTCGTATCAAGACTCTCGCCGACCAGATAATCCGTCTTCATAGCGGAGCTGCTTACCTGCAGCTTCTCCGGCGCTCTGGAATCCACCTTAAGCTCATAGTCGCTAAAAGCGATTACCGCATCCCGCGATACATAAAGTCCGGCATAGATTTGATCCTTGAACAAACTGCCGGGAGCAATCGTTTGACTTTGTCCGTTAATCGAAACCACATAAGCATCGCCGATCTTCTTAATGCTTAGGTCGTATTCCTCGCCGGGAACGGGAGGATTTACGCCTTGCGGCATCGCCAGTTTCGTTTGAGTACCGGTACCTGATGTAGTTGTAGTAGCGCCCTGCTTGTAAAACGCCTGCATCGTATTGGCCGAATTGGATGTCGATCCAAACCCGCCGACGGCTACATAATTGGACGTTTGGGGGGTGTCGCCGTTCACGATATTTCCTCTGATCATTAAACCGAACGATTTTTGCCCTGGCGTATTTTGTCCATCCGCATTGAAGCTGTTCACCTTGGCTTTCGCATGAAGCTCAAAGTTACCGTCTTCGGGCAAAGATAATGTTTGGTAATAAAAGGATATCCCTTCTTCTCCGGTGGAAATTTTGCCTCCGCTAGCCGACATGATTAAAGATCCGTCAGGATCGGTCGTCGGATTCGGATTTTTGCTGCTGCTCGTATTTCCTCCGAAAAAATTGAACTGCCATTCGCCCGAATCCGCAAACGCCGGAGCCGGAACCAATGATAGCAGCAGCACAAGCGACATCATCAATGAAAACCATCGTTGTCGTTTCAATCCGCATTTCTCCTTACCTTGTTTTTTGTCAGTACTTCTCTTGCCCGGTATTTTCCCAAATCCGCATTCCCCCATGTAAGCATTTACACATCGCAAGTCGCCAGCGCCTCTGATTCGGCAAGAAGGTTTAATCACCCTATTGAAACTGCCTATTAAACTGATTGAAACTTCAGACTCAACAGGAAATGACAGCGCTACCTGTAGTGTATTTCAGCCCAACGTAACACTCAATAAGCTTTATTTAACCAGTTCCAAAGCCTGGCAACCCGTATACTCCGGGGTTTTACGACAAAAAAACAACCCTCTCGACGGAGAAGATTGCTTTCGGCAGATAGCCCGTATGGAAAAGTTTAACTCCAATATCTTCTGGAAACGCAATGTTCAAGCGCCAGCTTATAGCCGCCTAATTCGACAATTTCTATCGTTTTGCCCGTCTCCGGGGAATGAATCATTCGGCCGTCTCCGGCATACATGCCGACATGATGGACGGCCCCTCGCCCTTCCTCATATGCGAAGAACAGCAGATCGCCGGGCTCGAGCCGCTCCTTCTCGACCAAAAGTCCGTGCCGCGCCTGATCGGAGGCGTCGCGGGGAATCGTTATTCCCGCATAGCGGTGCATGGAATATACGAAACCGGAGCAATCGTATCCGAAGGAGGACAGCCCTCCCCACAGATAAGGAAGACCCAGGAAACGCCGCCCCTGTTCGAGGATGCTGGCGCCAACGTGACCGTTCGAGGATGCGGTAACCGATGCCGGAGACGATTCGGTGATCCGCACGTCGCCGGTTTGCAAATAACCGATGCCGTCCGGAGTCCGCACCTTCACCCAGGACGCCTCCTCCGCCAGAACGGGAAGCGACGTCATAAAGCTCAGCTCCAGCGAGCGAGCCTCCGCAGCCGGGGCCGTATGCAGCCAGGCGGTGGCGGAGACGACATCGGCCCGCGGAAGAAGCCCCGAATCCGCCGCTGGATCGGCTAATTGGGCCGAGCGGACCCAGCCCGGATAACCCGCGGCCTCTTTGCGCGTGCTTTGGCTGGGGATAAATATCTTCGCCCATTCTTCATACACCTCCGCAACAATAACCTCCGCTCCGTACAAGACTTGCGTCTGAAGCCGGTTTCCGTTGCACAAATCGAGCTTCTCCTCCAGCGTCATGGCGTCCAGCCACGCTCTGATCCCGGCCGGCCGCTGCAGCGCGGGCTCATCTACGGGGCGGGAGGAATCCGGCTTCGTCCATACGCAAGCGACGGAGACGGCGACAATTTTGCGTTCGCCCTGGCTCATATCCCCACCCCCACGCTTTGATTATAAGCGACGCTGCGGATGCCCAGACCCGCTTCTTGCGGGAACGTCATAACCCGGCCGTCGTACCGCACGCCCCCGTCCACAATATCGCTGAGCATCATGAGCGGGGCGTCGAAGTCGCATCGCGTAATATTTTTCTTGCTGGCCGCCAGGTGAGCCGCCGCCGTAATGGCGACGCGCGATTCGATCATGCTGCCGACCATGCATTCCACGCCGAATTCTTCGGCGATATGATTAATCGTTTGCGCTTTGTAGATCCCGCCGGCCTTCATCAGCTTAATATTGATCATATCCGCGGCGCGGCGCTGCAGCACCTCGATAGCTTGCGCAGGCGAGAACACGCTCTCGTCGGCCATCACCGGCGTCTCTACAGCGTCGGTAACAGCCTTCAGTCCGTCGATGTCGTGAGCTTTGACGGGCTGCTCCACAAGTTCGATGTCCAGCCCCCAGTCTTCCATACGGCGGATAGCCCGGATGGCGTCCTTGGCCAGCCAGCCCTGATTCGCATCAACCCGCAGCCGAATGCCGCTGCCGACGCGGTCTCGAACCTCCTTGATCCGTGCGAGATCTTCCTGAATATCGTCTTTGCCTACCTTAATTTTCAGCACGTTAAACCCTTCCTGCACGTAACGTACCGCATCCTCTCCCATTTCCTGGGGCGAATTGACGCTGACAGTAAAATCCGTTTCGATCTGGTCCCTATAACCGCCGAGGAATTGATAGAGCGGCAAACCGCAGTGCTGTGCGACCAAATCGTAGACGGCCATGTCGACCGCCGCCTTGGCGCTGCTGCTGCCGACCATCGCATGATGAATCGTCTGCAGTATTTGCTCGTAGGCAAGCAGGCTGCGTCCGACCAGCAAAGGAGCGAATACGTTCTCCACGGCCGATTGAATGCTGTCCAGGCTGTCTCCCGTTATGACGATGGTCGCAGGTGCTTCTCCCCAGCCGACTCGGCCGTCGTCCGACTGGATGCGCACAAGAACGGATTCCGCGTGATGCACGGTGCGCAGAGCGGTCTTGAACGGCTTTTTGAGCGGGGTCGATTGTCTCATCACTTCTATGGATTGAATAAACATGGCTGCTGCCTCCTTATCCCCTTACACCGGGTTCGATACATTCCAATACTTTATCTGAGGTGCTCATTCTGGCTTCAATGCCGATAGGAACGGCAATATTCGGGGAGCAGTGGCCGATCTTGAATCCCGACATCGCCGGTTTGCCCGCCGGAACGATATAATCGCCGAACACTTGCTCCAGCGTAAGCGACTGCTTGCGCTTGTTCGGTTCGCAGTTGTTGAAATCGCAGATGAGGATGCCCTCCGCATCGCTGAACTTGCCTGCCAGCCGCAGCTGATTCAGCATCCGGTCGACTCGGTAAGGCTCCTCGTCGATCTCCTCGATGAACAGGAGGCGCCCCTTCGTGCCGACCTCATAAGGCGTCCCGAGCGTGCTGACCAACAGCGACAGATTGCCTCCGACCAGCTGGCCCGCCGCTTCCCCTTCGACCAGCGTATGTAACGGAGAAATCTCCTCCGTATAACGAAGCGCGGACGGGTTCAACAACGTTTCGTAATTTTGCAAAGTTAACGGGTCGGGCTCCTCTTCCTCCAAATCGATCAGCATCGGGCCGTGGAACGTCACCAGCTCCGCATAGCGCAGCATGGCCATATGCAAAAATGTAATATCGCTATATCCCCAGAACACCTTCGGATTCGCCCTGATCAAACCGTAATCGAGCAGATCGGCGATTCTTCCCGTGCCGTAACCGCCCCGCGCGCAGAGGATCGCCTTGATCTCCGGGTCGGCGAACATGCCGTTTAGCTCGCGCGCCCGCTCTTCGTCGGTTCCCGCCAAATAACCGTGCCGCTTCACAAGCGTCTCCCCCATCCGCACGCGCAGACCGAGCCGTTCCAAATAACGCGCCGACTCTTCCATCCGCTGCCTGTCGCCCCAGCTCGCAGGAGCCGTAATGCCTACCGTATCCCCAGGGCTTAGCGCCCCGGGCCTAACCGGTTTCTTCATGACGCCGTTCTCTCCTTTCGTCTGCCGCCCGCCGCACTTGCAGCTTGCCTGACGTTCGTCCTCCATCGGGCTGCTCACGCTTGATCCGGTTCATTATATGCGCCGGAGGCCGTTTTAACATAAATTGCGTCTCTTCTCCTAACTAAATGCAGCTTTCATCGCCAATTCGGTCATAGCTATCATCGCCCGGTAAGCCTCCAAGATGTCCTTGGCTTGAAAAGTGACCACAGGACTGCCTCCATCAATCGACGTCCCGGGGATCAGATGCGCCCACTCAGCCTGCCCGTAGTTGGCAAATTCGACGGACAGCACTGGCTTCTCCGGAGGGATAAGCGGCTTCACGCGGCTATGGCCGGCCAGCGCCTCGCGGGTTTTCTGCCGCAGCAGCTCGCCGCTCTTCTCCGGCGTCAGGCTGAGCGCAGCCGTGCGCGAGACACGTTTCTTCACGACCGCGGTCGTCACCCCCGGGATCAGCGCCTCCGCTTCGAGCGCCGTCTCGTCGTCACCGGCGACAAGCAGTACCGGAACGCCGTAATACCCCGCCACCATCGCATTGAACCCGAGCTCGCCGACCTCAAGGCCGTTAATGTACATATTGCGCACGCCGAAGATCATCGTATGGCTGAGCACTCCTTTCCGCCCGGCCCGCGTGTGATAGCCGAGAAACGCAGCGCCCGCGAACGAGGAATCCAAGCCTTGGACCATGGAAAGCGGCTTCACGTCGCCCGTAATCAGCTGAGTCTCGGGGTGCAGCTTTTCGATCAGCAAATTGTTCATTTTGGAATGGCTGTCGTTCACGACAACTTCGCTGCAGCCTTCGCCGAAGGCGGCTTCGATGACATGATTGGCCTCCTCCGTCATGATGCGCTGCCCGCGGGTATAATTGTACTGCCTGGAATCGACGAACGTCGGATCGACGAGCCCGGTGATCCCTTCCATATCGACGGATATATACAGTTTCATCGCTTGGCTAACCTCCCCTGCGAATAGTAAAAAATGACAAAGAGAAAAACCCAGCAAACAGCGTCAGAACTTGTATCGTCCTAATCTACCGTCTGCTGGGTTTTATTTACGAATGAAGTAGTAAATAAAGCAGCCTACACTGTCGGGCCGGAAGACGAAAGCTTCGTCTCTTCTCGACCTTGAAGCGCCGATTTATATTTTTTCTGGGCATCCTTAAACGCTACGATCAGCGCCTTCTGCGAAGATCCGTGATATCTGCGGCGAATTTCATCGGATGCAGTCTCCAGCTGCAGCATATTCTGCCCGATCAAAAGCGAGCGGACAAATTCCGAGGTCAACGGAATCATCGACGAACAGCCGGCATCGACGATCTTATGATTCGTCGTATCGACGACCAAGCCGATAAAAAAGGCGTTGAACTGCTGTGTAATCGGATTGTTCACCGAAACCTGGGCATCCCCGATAATATAGACCGTATCTTTGTCATACCGCACAAGACCAGCTCCTTATTAGCATTTCGCCTGCTCCCTGCACGGGATGTGGGAAGGGGCGCTTCCTACGACCGGCGGGGATTGAAACGCTAACGGTGTACATAAAGTCTAACACCCGTTCGACAAGTTTGTAAATACCGAATCTCCTTTTAAAATGCGATTTTGCGGTCCAGGGGACCACGGCGCGATACGAAGCAAACACCCTCATCCCCACTCTGCTTCAGGGACGGAGAGCGCGGCACGAGGAGAATTGGTTCTCCAACGCTTCACCGTGGACTAATAGTTTCCAATATGGTTAAAAATTACATTTTCGCACTTGACATGATACCCATTGCTACTTAATATAAAAAGAATACCTTCTAGTGACTTAACAACAATGCTCAGTGGAGAGAATGACGATGGAAGACGATCAATCGAGGGATGTCTATTCTGCCATAGCCGATCCAACCCGGCGCGCCCTGCTGCGTCTGCTCGCGGGAGCAGAGGAGCTGCCTCTCAACGAATTAACCGCTCATTTTCAAATGGGCCGCACGGCTGTATCCAAGCATTTGACCATTCTTAAGGATGCCGGACTTGTCACCAGCCGAAAAGCCGGGAGAGAAACGAGATATCGTCTCCATGCGGCGCCGTTAAGAGAAGTTGAGGATTGGGTATCGTTTTACAGGAAGTTCTGGACCGAGAGAATGTCTCTATTAAACCAGCTGCTGCAAGAAGAAGAATAAAGCCGGGCATCCCTCCCTTATTCGAGAGGACGATGCCCGGCTTCGCTGCGCTCAGCTATGTTCTGCAGTGGAACGGAACTGCTAAACAGCCCCGCGGATTTGGCTCCACATCGTCACCATATCGATCCAGCCCGCGATGCTCGGCGATCTTGCCGCCGGTAACCCGGTATTGGCGATACAGCGTGACATCGATCGTCCGCCCCGTCGGCTCCGTTCCAAAAAACATCCCTTGATGCGTGCCTTTCACCGTCATTCTGACGAGAACTTGCTCCTCTTGGGCTATGCTTTCCTCTACGGCGTTGTCCGGAAAAGCCTCCAATATTTTGCCCGCAAACTGCTTCAAGCCGTCCCGCAATTGATACGAATGCTCTTGGTAATCCGGCGACAAATACCGATCCATACAATCAAAACGGCTCTCATTCCAAAACGCCTCGATAAACGCGGCTACCGTTTCCGTATTTTGCTGCTCTATCGATTTCATCATACGTTCATCTCCTTCGGATATGATGCGCCGGATCGGCTCTATGACGCCGCAGCCCGGGTTGTTTTTGCTGTCGAAATTGGATTTTTGGGTAGTTGTTTCCTTTTTTCAAGGAGAAAATCCGTTTTTCTTAGGAGAACGCTACGCCTTTCCAGATTCAAAATGGGCCCTCCGCTCTTTGTTCACCATGCTTTATAGATAACAGCCTTTACTTAGCCTGCAGCTGCGGCAGCAGCGTCCCGGTATCGAACCAGCCGCGATGTTCCTCTATGTTGCCGCTCACGATCCGAAATTCATGGAACTGGGTGATCTTCACCCGCCTGCCCGTAGGCGCCGCTCCCGCAAACATTCCGCTGTGCGCCGCTGTAATGACGACTCGGGCTACGACCTTATCGCCTTGCGCCAGCGTCTCTTCGATATCGTAGCTGCGCTCTGTAAAAGCCTCGCAAAGTTGCCCGGAGAAAAACTGATCCGTCCGCTCCAAAACGCCCTTGCGGATCAGCTCTCCGATTAGCGCGGCCGCCGTTTCCGTATTTTTTTGCTCTATCGATGACATGGCTTCAACATCTCCTTTTTGCCGATTGGCGAATGTGATTCTCGCGATCCGCCCGATACCATCTCCACCCCCGTTCAGCCATGAGAACAGCACAAACAGGCCGAAGCTTGATTGCCAAGCTCCGGCCTGTTTGCGCTTGTTCGAAAAACCTTCATCGATCCACAACGAGCCGCTCTACAGCGGTATCTCTGATGGAGCCGCCTCACAGCCGCGGGTCTATCTCCTTCTCCTTCGCCGTCTCGAACAGCAAGTTCGCGGCGGCGTTCCGGTAATCTTCGTTGTCCGCATCGATCGCGTCGAACGGGATCGCCAGCATCGCCTGCCCCAGCCGGTACTCGTTCAGCGACGTACGCAGCTTCGGCGCGATGTTCTTCTGCTTGATCAGCTTCTTGTATTTGTGCGCGAAGCGGTAATCGTAGCCGTAAATGATCGACAAGTACTCCGGGTTGCGCACCTTCATATAAGGAACGGCGGTATCGTCCGGCCGTTCCGGCTTGATGACGACGCCCTCCATATGATTGGCGACGGTCAGACGGGCAAAGTACGCCTCGGCTCGGGCGAAGCATTCGGGATCGGCCAGATCCAGCAGCAGATAATCGTCATCCGATACGAAGCGGTACAGCTCCGACGTCGATCCTTCAGGCAGGCGCTCCTCCCCGTTCTCGTACACCGTCTTCAGCAGCGCAAACGGCTTGAATTCCGGCTCGCCGTCCCCGGCATACAGCTCCAGCTGCTTTTTGTACACCTGATAAGCGTCGATATGCTCCTGCAGCGGGACGTGCGCGGCGGCAGCTTCGCGGACGTATTTGTAATTATGATACGCCGCGTTCCCGTATTTGTCGTTCAGCGCTTTTTTGGACAGATGGAATTGATCCTGCTCAAAGCCGCTTGCATCGTATTGGGCGAGCAGCTCCTCCCAAGCCGCCTCGAATCCGTTCTGCCGGAGAAAGGCGAATTCGCTCTCCAGCGCTTTGCCGATAGGCATAAATTGCTTCTGAATCAACCCGTCGCCGAGCGCTTTCCAGGGCATCAGCTCTCCGTCCAGAAGGAGCATCGCGATCCGGTTCCGTTCTATATAAGCGCCGAATTTGCCCAGCAGCTTCCCGAAGACGGCGGACAGATCGAGCCGTGCGATCTTGTACCCGTTGCGGCTGACGGCGAAGCATTGCTCCGCGTCTCGATGCAAATAAATATTGCAGCGGGAGCCCATATATTTGGGCTGCAGCACGACCTCGCGAACGCCGCGTCCGGCAAAATAGCTTAAGCCGCGCTTCAGCGACTCCAGCTCCTGCGCCGCCTCGTCCTTATCCGCAGGCGACATCGTGCCGGATATAAAATTGATTTTGTTGCGGGAGCAGTAGCGCAGCCGCCGCAGATCCTCCTCCTCCAAGTCTTGAAGCGAAACGGACCTCGTTGCCGGGAAAAGCTCCTGTAGCGGTTCGTCCAGCACGGTCTGCCCGGACGGATGAGATTTATAGAACGGCCGATGCGCCATACTGACCGACGTCAGCATATTGCCGTGCACAGCGCCGGTATCGATATGAAGCTTGTTCAGAATGCGTGCCGGCCGCTTGGCCGCGATATGGCCGAATAAATGATACGGATGGTTGACCACCGCCTCTTCCTTGAGAAAAGCGAGCTGCTCCTCCAGCGGCGCTTCGCGGTCGATGCGCAGGTTTCGCTGATGGCGCAAGGAGTCGGCGTCCAGCTTGCCGATGTACTTGCTGCGGCAGGGCGCATGAGTGACGTAAAATGACGGGCCCTGCCCCCCGCTCCGCCAATAAAACGGCCGGGACAGCGCGACCAGCGAGCGGAATTTGCCCAGCAGCTCCTCATCCTGCAGCAGCACCCGAGTCGAGCCGAAATAGGAATCCAGCAATTCGGGATCGGCTCCCTGAATATCGCCCCTCGTATACTTATCGACGAAATGCTCGTGATTGCCTTTAACAAACAAAAAATGCTCGCGGTTATCATACAAAAATTCCACCGTTTCCCGCGTATGGCCGCCCTTGTCAATCCAGTCTCCCGCCAAAATGATCTTGGTGCCGGCCGTTTTGTCCGTCGCCGCAAGCCGCCCGTCCTCCAGCTTGTAGCCGCAGCTTTGCAAAAGACCCTTCAAATCGCTCAGGCATTCGTGAACGTCGCCGACGACGATATATTTCTGATCCGGAGGGAGCATCGTCGCCGCGTAATCGTCCCAATTGTCGATAACGACCGTATATGCGGCATTCGGCGTCTTCTCTTCCGGCGAGTAAAAATCTTTGCAGCGGATTTTATGCACCTGATCGTAGCCTTCGCGCGCCAGCGCTCCCAGCACTTCCCGCTTCAGCCTTGCAATATGCTGGGAGATCAGCTTTTTCGACCGTTCCGAAGCGTAATAATCGGATCTTTGCCGATAGTCGAACACGACCGCCTCCAGGCGGTACTGCCGATCCCGCGCGACGGCCCGCACCTGAGCCCGGAAATCCTCGGACAAACCGGTCGTATCGATAACAACGAATTCGGCCGATACCGGAAAGGAAGTCACCAGCTTCAGCTTTTCGAATAGCAGCCGGAAAGCCTGCTCGCTCGCCTCCAACATCACCTGATCGTACTTATCGTAGTCATAGCCGAGCAGCTCCTGTCGAATATCGTCGGACGATAAATACTGCACGTTCAGCCTTCTGCCCGGCGTCTCTCCCGCAGCCCGCTTCAGCCCGGGCATCAGCACTTCGTTGGCGAAGGTCGTCTTGCCGCATTCCGTAGAACCGATCAACATAAATATCGTATGCACACGGGTACGCATCTCCATAAGCTTACCCCTCCTTTTTCTTCAAAATCGCGCCCTGCGTCGTCGGCACATCGTTCACCCGATCGCCTATCGCCATCCATTCGCATTCAAGATCGAGCCCCGCGGCGGCTTCCGACAGCCACCGGCTGAACTGCTCCCGGCTCATCTCCCACTTATGATCTTCATGGCGGAACCCGGACAATTCATAGTAGCGGTTGAATTCCGCGTTCGGCGTCGTAATGATGCATTGTCCGAACCGGATGCGCTCGCCGATCAGGCGGATCAATGCGGCCGCTTCCTCCTCGCTCATATGCTCCACGACTTCGGTCACAATGATATCGACCTCTTCGCCGTTGTAGGTTTCGAGAAACTGCTCTATCGAGCCGAAGGTGACGATATTGTCGAGCTCCTTGGCCTGCGCTTTACGGTTGACGGCGGCAACCGCCTCTTCGTTAATGTCTACGGCATAGTAGCTGCCGTTCGTTTTGCCCGCGAATGCGGAGGCATAGAAGCCTTCCCCGCAGCCGATGTCCAGAATCGACTTGTCGAACGCAAGCCTGCTGCCGATATGACGCCTCCGCTGATGCGCCGTCCCGCCGAAATCAAGTTGAATGGCGTAGCGGCCGGTGTCCTCAAGCATCGCCCTATATTTCTTGAAGCGGTCTTTCGAAGACAGGAAATGGCGCGCGAACAAACTGCGGATATAGAACGGAGCGTCGATCACCTGGATGCTGCGGACGTATTTGTCCAGAATATCTTCCGTAATATCGAGCTGCTCCTCGCCGAACATCGCCAGAAACAAACATAATGCGCTGACGGCGTGAAGCAGCCGGTAGAGGCTGTGCCGGGTTGTGACGGCAAGCGAATAGCTGTGATGGGCATGATGCCGAAGCTCGAAAGTCAGTTCGGGAAAATGCTTGTCGAAGAAGCCGACATAGCGGGCTAACGGAATATGAATCATATTGATCCAAAACGTATGCTCATACCCTTCCGTATCCCGCGGATCTTGGGTTTTCAGCGGAGCGGAGAAAAAATCCCCGATCGCATTGAGCGGAAAAAGCGGCGTGTTGTAGCGAGACACATTCAAATATTCGAATTGCTCGCCTGCATCCTGCTTATAGGAAATGTCGTTATCCGCATCCTTGAAATAGACGTTGTACGCGGACGGGTCCGTATACCAGCCGTAGGCCAGCCCTTTGCGTACGGAGCGGAGCTGCATGCCCGACTGCGGATTTTTTTTGATGATAAAAGAAAATTCGGGGTTCGTCGATTTCAATTGAACTATAGCCATCGTTCACCTCTCCTTGGCCGGTGCTTGTAATAGATAGCCTTATCATCGCGCGAATCCGGCTTCGCGAACAGGGTGAAAGTATTACGATAACGAAATCGTCGCTCACTTTATCGGCGGGCTTATATGAGTCTGTCCGGCGGATTGACTTTTGTAGATCCATTCGGTGATTGATTCGTGGCCTGCGGTCGATAGAGGCTTCACTCGCTGTTGCAGCCGGGTTCTTTCATGTTGAACCCCCCTCAAGCGGGGAAAATCCGCTGTAAAGGCAAGCGCTAACGCTGTTCCAACTCTCTATCGGCTCTCCGGCCATTTGAATCTGGAGAAGTGCCAGCGTTCGTCTTTGCTACCGATTCACAAACCCATTCAAGGGCCAATTATTCAAGAAATTCGGGGCGGGCAGCGATCGAAAGATGCTTTCGCATGCGCACAGTAGGCGCCCCTTCTATAGCACGGAAAATCCACTGCAAAAGCGAGCGCTAACGCAGCATATTCGCAACGGACACAGTGGCCGTTATATAAACCCTATCGGCCTTCTGGGATTTCTAACGGACACAGATGCAGCTATTTGTTGACAAAGCCTCCGTTGAAAGCCATTCGCAGCTAAGTAAGCGCCATGACGTCCGCTACGTTTAAAAAACGTCTGTTTGTGCCGACATAAGCTCCCCGGTGTCCGTTAGACTTAGAAACGATTCGATGCTCGGTTCCGGAGGCTACACCTTCTGCATCTCCCTTCCAGGCCGTTCGAGCGTTTACCCGCTCCTGAGAACGATGCTCGGAGGAGCAGTGTTTGAAAGCGAAGTTAAAAACGCCCGCTGCGCAAGCAAGGGCATCTTCCAATTGCTATTGAGAAATCGGATGCTTTGGATTGTTTTTTCGCTTTTTTATAGAGAGAATCCAATTTCAAAGACGAACGCTACTTCTCCAGACTGTTCTCGCTTGCTCCATCTGCCTTATCACTGCTTTATTCCGAGATACGGTGAAGCATAGCGGCCCGCTCTACGCTTCCAATACCGGCGCCAAAAGCTTGGTTCAATAAAAGCGGCAAACATGCTAAAATTAGGAAAAAAACGCCGAGGTGATCGCCTTGCCCCCCATCCTTTTACGCGAAATTCCCCGGGAAATCATCGAGCATTCAGGAACGGTGAAAAGCATTCGTTTTCCGCGCCAGGGTCATACGTCAGATGTAGGCATCATCGAATGCGCGCACGGCCGCTTCGTGCTCAAAAGAGCCAAAGGCGAGCAATACTGCGCCTGGTTATCCAGGGAAGTCGGCGTCCTGTCCTGTTTGCACAGCGGTGCCGCGCTGCCCGTTCCCCGCGTATACCGGTTCGTCGAACAAAAAGAGGAGAACCAGTCGTGGGCTTTGCTGCAATGTTTTGAAGGCGAAACGTTAAGAGAGGCATTGACCAAGGAGAACAGTGCGGACAAGAAGCAGGAGTTGATCTTCCGTTTCGGCGCAAGTTTGGCGCAAATTCATGCGGCTCTCTGCCCCGAAGCACTCGTGGGCGATGCCGATTGGCTGGACGACATGCTGCGCAAGGCGGAGTTCAACCTTGCCCGTTACGCTACCGACGGAACGGCGGAGCTGCTGGAATTATTGAAGAGAAGCAAGCCTGCGCCCATCGAAAACACGCTAATTCACGGCGATTTCACCCTCGATAACGCGCTGGTTCATGACGGAAGCATAACGGGGATTATTGACTGGAGCGGCGGGGCGTTCGGCGACCCGAGATATGACGTATCTTTGGCCGTTCGTCCGAAGCCCGGCGCTATGGAAACGGATGCGGAGAGAGAAGCTTTCTTCGAAGGGTACGGAAGAAAGATCATAAGCGAGCGGGAATATCGATATTTTGAAAACGGGCTTTATGAATTTTTCTAACCCGCGGGCAAGCCGTCCCTAAAATAAACCTATCACCTGCAAGGAGATGAACAGCAATGTATGTCGTAAACTCCGATGAGATGCGGAATCTGGACCGGTACACGATAGAGACTATCGGTATTCCGGCCAATGTGCTGATGGAAAATGCGGGACGGGAGGTTGCGCGTCGCATTGAAACGCTGTTTAGCCGGACGGTCTCCGCAGACGGCCCCGCCCGCTGGGTCATCTTGGCCGGAAAAGGCAATAACGGCGGCGACGGTCTGGTGATCGCCCGCCATCTGCTCGAAGCCGGCTTCGAGGCGGAGGTGGTTTACGCCGAAGCGCCCGAACGGATGGCTTCGGCGGATGCCGTCGCGCAGCGCCGCATTATCGAGCGCCTGGGGATACCCGCTCGGGTATACGGCGCGGAACCGCTCGACTGGCGGGCGTATGACGGCATCGTCGACGCGCTGCTCGGCGTAGGCGCGGCGGGCGCTCCGCGCGGGCCGTACGCGGCGCTCATCCGGGAGGCTAACGCCTCCGGTCTGCCGATCGTCGCCGTCGATCTGCCGAGCGGGCTTGACGCCGACACCGGCGCCGTCCATGAGCCGTGCATCCGGGCCAAGCTAACCGTCGCTCTCGCGTTTCTCAAGCGCGGGCTGATGCAGTACCCCGGCGCGGATTACGCGGGCCAAGTCGTTTGCGCGCCCATCGGCATTCCCGCGAAGCTCGCCGACGAGCTCGGCGTGCAAACGTACGTGCTGAACGAGAGCGTATTGCGGCGTATCCTTGGCGTCGATCCCGCCATGCCGCGCCGGCAGAATACGCATAAAGGGACCTACGGGCATGCGCTGATCGCCGCAGGCTCGCGCCGTATGAGCGGCGCGGCCCTGCTCAGCGCCAAATCCGCGCTGCGCGCCGGCTGCGGCCTGGTCACCCTGGCGGTGCCCGACCGGCTGCTGGATTCGCTCATCGGGCAGATTCCCGAGCTGATGTTGGCCGCCGTGCCCGACGGAGGTACGGGAGAATGGGGCTCGCTGGGAGAAGGCACTACTGCCCCGGCCGCCTCACATGACGGAAGCGACGCCGGGCCGTCCGAGAGAACGATCGGCGCAGCGGAGCAAGCGCTGCTCTCCCTCGCCGAAGGCAAACAGGCCATGCTGATCGGCCCCGGCATGGGCCGCTTTCCGGGCGACAGCGCCTGGCTGCGCGCGGCATGGGAGTCCGTCGCGTCGCCGCTCGTTATCGACGCGGACGCGTTGAATATGCTGGCGGATGCGCAGAACTTCGCCGCTTGGCCGAGACGTCCGTCGCCGACGGTGCTTACGCCGCATCCCGGCGAAATGGCGCGGCTCGCCGGCGTTAGCACGCCTGAGGTGCAGCACGACCGGATCGGTCTCGCCCGCCGCTATGCGATGAAGCACGGGGTGACGCTCGTGCTGAAGGGCGCTCGCACGGTCGTCGCAACCGCCGCCGGCTCGGTCTATATTAACGTGAACGGCAATCCCGGAATGGCGACGGGCGGCTCGGGAGACGTGCTGGCAGGCATCATTGCGAGCTTGCTGGCGCAAGGCTTTACGGCGGAGCAGGCGGCCGGGCTCGGCGTCTATCTCCACGGCGCCGCAGGAGACCGGGCGCAGGCGCAGCGTCGCTCCACGGGCTCGATGCTCGCCGGCGACATCGCGGACATGCTATAAGGCAAGTCCTGTACTGCGGAGAACGGCCGATGATCGGACGGCGGCGGTCCGGGACGCGCGCCCTTCTGCGTCCGCTCGCCGATGCCATCGCTTTCTCCGCATGCGGCCATGGGTAACCGCAGCCGTTCCGCGCTAAGACGGTTCGCGTCTGCGAATGCCTTGAACTTTCGAAGACGGCAGCATCTTCGCCGTTGCCGTACCGGATAGCCGGTCCCCGTCTACGGTAACGGCAAATTTCAACTGCAGCCGCATCGGCTTTTTCACGCGAAGCGACCATGTCAGTTCGCTGCCGTTCTGAATATGCAGGTCCGTGCATTCGGATATTTCGTCGCCCTGCCGGAACGTGCCTCGAACCGTGCCGTTCGCCTTGGAGATCGTCATCACGACCGGAAGCTTGCCGACCGGAGTGGAGATCGTCAAATCCCATATCCCTTCGATGGCCCGCAGCGATTCTTTCGTCCTCTCCGGCCGTACAGGATCAAGCTCTCGCTCGTCTCCCGGATCGCCCGGCTTCGAGTGCTCCAGCGGCGCGATGCCCGCTTCGGTCCATACCGTCCCCCTGCGCTCATATTCAAACAGCTGCTCCACCGCATGCGAGATTCGGGGCCCCCATTCCCGCTCGACCAAGTATAAGGCGACATCGAGTCCGGATGTGACCCCGCCGCCGGTGACGAGCCTGCCGTCCACGACGACTCTTGCGGATACGGGCTTGGCCCCCATGGCGCGGAGCGCCTCCATCCCCAGAACATGCGTGACGGCGTAACGGTCCTCAAGCAGGCCGTCCATGGCGAGCAGCATCGCTCCGCCGCATACGGTGGAGACCGTCATCTTCTCATTGCTTACCGCTTGCCGCAGCATCGGCATAAGCGCGCTCTCCTTCGCCCGCAGCAGCTGCGTCATTACGCTATCCTCGCTCGTATCTTCCGGCCCGACCTTGCCCATAGCGCCCGGAATGAGCAGAATACCGCCGCAATCCGGATCGATGAATCCTGAAGCGGGCAATCCGGGACCGTTCATGCCGCTCGGGACGATTCTCGTCCCTTCCGCACTGACGAAATTCACTTGAAAATCGCTTCCGCTCAGCATGTTCGCGGCCGTAAACACTTCATAAGGACCGATGGCATCCATAAGATCAAAGCCATCGAATAAAACGATTTGAATATTGAACATCGCTACTCTCCCCTTTTCTTTCATGCATGACCGCCGGCTCCGCCTGCCCTGATAGCCGCTTCGGCGGTCAGCAGCAGCGACGGCATGGCCGCCATGACGCTATAGGAATAGGCTGTCTCATATTCCAAGCCAAGCCCGTCGGCAAACAAGAGCATAAATAAATGAATCGCCAGATTAGTGAAACAAAAGGCGTAGCTTCGCATCATCCAACGGCGGTGCTCGGCTATCTTTTTCCGTTTGATGTACACAAATGCGGTCAGCGTCGCAGCAAACCAAACGATGTTCCACAAGTTAAACATGACGCTGACGGCTTTCCCTCCCGTCGCATACGGCGCCAAGTACCCGGATGTCAGCAGCACCGCAAGCACGCTCAATAAATAAACGTACCCGTTCAAGCGATGCACGCTCCGATACTGCCGAAGCAGCCGATTCGAGAAATTCACGGCGCCAGCCAGCAAAGCGACGGAAGCAAAAAGAATATGCACATCCAGCATGGTGAGCCATGCCGGTACATGAACCGCGCGCCTGAGGCCGCTCTTGCGGGCCAGGAATTCCGCTGCGCCCGGGTCCGATACATATCGGTTCAAGAGCGCCCAGACAATAGAAACGACCGCGAGCGCCGCCACGGCTTGATAGAGGCGCTTCCTACTCATCCGGCTCCTCTCCCGTCTGCTTCAAATGGGCCCGGCTTGGACCTTTTCCCTGTTTCATACATGTCTGCTCCTTTCTTGACCGATTTCCTATCCGGCCTTTGAAGTGTGGTGAAAAAGTCCGCTGCGCCCATTTGATCCTCCAATCGCTGTTGAAACCGGATTTTGTAGATGGTTACTTTCTTTTTACATGGAGAACATCCGGTTTCAAAGGCGAACGCTATCGCTTTTCCAGATTCAAATGGCCCCTCCGCTCGTTTTTCACCGCGCTTCCAGCATAACCCGAATCTGTTGCAGAACGGGGACCGAAACTGTCACAAAACCGTCTCTAACCGGTCTCTAACCGGTCATCGTATGCGCCGTCTCAAAGGAACATGATATACTGTCAGTGTGTGTAGACACGCTTATGTCGTACCGAAAAGGTCGTGGTTTCCATGAATCAGCCGAAAACAATTATGGTCGTCGACGACGATGTCAGCATCGTCGAACTGATGAGAGACTTTTTGATCAATGACGGGTTTCGGGTCGTCACGGCCCATGATGCGAACTCCGCCTTGGCCGCGTTCCGCCGGCAACCGGCGGACTGTCTCATTGTGGACGTCATGATGCCGGGGCAAGACGGATTCGAGCTGTGCCGAAAAATCCGCGAGACGAGCAATGTCCCGATCCTGTTTCTAAGCGCACGGGACGACGACATTCACAAAATCCGGGGACTCGGCATCGGGGGAGACGACTATATCGTGAAAACCGCTTCCCCCGTTGAAGTGATCGCCCGGGTCAAGGCGGTGCTGCGCCGTGCCGCAGCGTCCGGGCAGGGGACCGGACAGACAGCCGGAAAGGTCATCGATTACGGGCGGCTTCAGCTAAACTTCGCCACGAGGGAAATCAGCGTTAACGGAGAACAGGTATTCTTGACCCCCAAGGAATTTGAAGTATTCCGACTATTGGCCGAGCATCCCCGGCAAGTATTTACTTATGAACAGTTATTGGACCAGTTTTGGGACGGGGTCGGAGATAAACATACCGTGCGGGTGCTCATGGCGAGAATGCGTGAAAAAATCGAGGCCGAACCCGGTCAGCCGCCGTACATCACGAATGTTTGGGGAATCGGATACCGGTTTGAGGGACTACCGCAATGAGGGCGTTTAAGGTTCGCACGGTGCTGTTCGGCTCGCTGTTTATGATCTCGAGCCTTGCTTGGATCGTTTACGTCGTCGTTCATCTCATCGAAACCAAATCGATACAGATCGGTGCGGAACAAGGGCCGAGCCGAATCGGGATATGGCTGGCTGCGTCCGTCGGCTTTCTGGCCGCAATTGCCGTGTTCGGTTACGGCTTTCGCAAATGGATCATCGAGCCATTGGAGGCGATGGGCAGAGCCGCCGGGCAAATTGCGGAGGGAAATTTGGATATTGAGCTGCCGCCTTCGGGGGTCCGGGAGATTGCGGAGGTTCGCCGCGGCTTCGATAAGATGGCGGCCGGGCTGCGCGAGTCCGTCCGGCAGCAATCCGCGCTGGAAGAAGAACGGCGGTTTTTCATCGGCGCCATCGCGCATGATTTGCGCACGCCGCTGTTTGCTCTCCGGGGATATTTGGAAGGGCTGGAGCGCAATATCGCCTCCAGCCCTGAACAAAGGAATCATTATGTGAAAGTATGTAAACAAAAATCCGAGCAATTGGACCGGCTGGTCTCCGACCTGCTCGCCTTCGCCAAAACGGAGCATACGGAAAGCGTGCAGCGGGAAGATGCGTTCGAGCTTGCGGATATCGTTCAACAATCGCTTGAGACCGTGCGTCATGCGGCCGAAGCCAAGTCGATCGCCTTGCGCCTCCGAATGCCCCCGGCCGATGCCGAATCGGGACTTGTAACCGGGGACGCTTATTTGCTGGAACGGGCGTTCAACAACCTGCTGGATAACGCCGTCAGGCATACGCCGCATGGCGGCGTCATTGAAGCGATCTGCTCCTTGACGCCGGACAAGGCGGCAGTGACCGTCCTGGATTCGGGTCCGGGTATTCCCGAGGCCGATCTTGAGCGCGTGTTCGAGCCCTTATACCGCGGCGAGTCGTCGCGAAACCGCGAGTCCGGCGGAACCGGCCTCGGACTCACGATAGCGAGACGCATCTTCCGGGCGCACGGCGGCGATTTGACGGCGGACAACCATCCGCAAGGCGGCGCGAGGCTGACCGGGTGGATTCCCCGTACATCGGGAGCGGAATCCGAATAAGGCGGCTACAGCTTCGTCCGGTAGATCGGCTTGTTTTCCAGCCCGCGGATCATCGGCGTCCACGCTTCGGATTCCGGCAAGGAATCGAGCGCGTCCTCGACCATCTGCAGCTTGGCGTCCAGCGCGTCGATATGATGCAGCGCGACGGCCTCCGCCGTCTGCGGCTGTACGGGGCTGCCCCACTCGCCCAGGTTGTGATGGGACAAGACGAGATGCTGCAGCGCGATGACCCGCTCCGACTGCAGATCGATTCCGCTGTGAATGGCGGCCTCAGTAATCCAGTTCGAGGCCATCGAGATATGGCCGAGCAGCTTGCCCTGCACGCTGTAATCGCTCACGATGCCGAGCTGGGCGATCATCTCCTCGGGCTTGGCGATATCATGCAATATGATGCCCGCCTTAAGCAGATCGGCGTTCAAAAACGGGCGCTGCTTGCATACGAAATCGGCGATTTCAAGCATGCGGACCATATGATAAGCCAAACCGGCGTAATAGGCATGGTGATGGGTTTTGGCCGCGGGGTAGTGCATTAATTTCTCGTCTACTTTATTCACGCAGTAAGAGACGAGCGTCTTGATCCCGTCATCCTGTATCGACGCCATTACCTGCTTGATCGTATAGACCAGATCGACGGGACGAATCGGCGCCGAACGGATAAAATCGGTGAGCGATACGCCATCGTTCTCCGTCGCCTTGCGGATGCGGGTGATTTTGACCTGCAGCCTCTCGCGGTACGTCTGAACGATCCCCCGAATTTTAACTAATCCCATCGGAAAAAAGGTCTCTTTATCCGCCGGCGAAACGTCCCAGTATTTGGCCGACAGCTGACCGCTCGAATCGCACATGACAATATCGAAATAATCTTTGGGCGGCGTCCCGTTCGTCTGCTTGACCTCCAGCTCTTTCAACAAATAAAATCCGACAAATTCATCCTGATTGACCAGGCTTTTAATTAACGTCATATGGTATGCCTCCAAAACTAGTAACCTATGTATGACTCTATTCTAGCATATTCGGTGCCAAACGTAATGGCTTCGGCATTAGAAGCGGCGCCACATCTCGGAAACGGCAAAGAAGACTCTCCTAAAATCGGAGAAGCCTTCTTAAGACGCGCCCGTCCTAACCGATAGGACAGGCGTCGCAGCAGCTTTGATCCGGGGCAATCTTGTAGTACAGACAGCATGTTTTTCTCATTCGAACCGCAGGCTCCGGGAACGCGCCGCCGGACGGCTTTCCGTAGAAGACGGCTAACGGATTGTCCTTCTCCCCGAACAAATCCGGCCGGGCCTCATGCACCAAATAATAGTAGTCGTCGCTAATGCAGGCTGCTTCCTCGGAACCGCATCCTTCGCCGAGCCGCTTCTCATAGAGCGAATAGATGCGGACGGCGATGTTCTCCCATAGGACGGGCAGCGGTATGGCCGCCGCTTGGGATATGGAGCGAAGCAAAGGACCGACATGCCCGCCGAAAAGAGTTCCGACCACTTCCTCACGCCATTCCCCCCGCTTCCCCTCAGTCGGCGAAGTGACGCTGCCGTTCTTGAAGCTTAACGACGGCTGCCACTTGCCCCAAGCGCCTTCCGGGACGGAAAGGAAGCTGTTTTGTAGCGACAGATCCAGCCCCCGATTATACATCGTCATCGCATATAAGCCGGAAGCAGAAGATTGGCTAGGTCATTTTGAAATATGCTATCATGAGATTCAGAGATTCGATTTCGCTATGATGCCGGCTGCGATAGCTGCAATAGCAACACACAATGACGGAAGGGGCGCCACGATTCATGAGCAAAGGCACGGCCCTGCTGAGGCAGCAAAATGAAAAGCGGACGCTAGCGCTTCTTCGCGCAGGAAAAATCAGCTCCAGACAAGAGATTGCCGCAGCCTTGGGTTTAAGTAAAAATACGATTTCATTAATTGTCGATAAATTTATAAAAGAAGGCGTCGTTAAAGAAGTCGGATCGGATGAGCAAGGAAGCGTCGGGCGGCCGCGGATTCAGCTGAGCTTGCAGACGGAGGCGTACAAGAGCATCGGCATCCTGATCCAGCACTCGTACATTCAATATGTCGTCACGGATTACTGCTCCGCCGTTCTGGACCAAGGCAGCATCGTGACGGACGCCAACGACCCCGACCGATGCATCGGCACGCTGATTCGGTTATGCGGCGAGCTGATCGGACGGCATCCGGAGGTGCTCGGTATCGGCGTCGCCGTCCCGGCTCTGGTCGATCCTATCGAAGGGGTCGTTCACTTCTCGTCCCATTTGAGCTGGCGGAATGTCCGGCTCAAGGACCGGATGGACGCGCGGCTGCCGGTCGCAACGAAGGTGCTGAACCTGGTGAAGGCCGCGGCCCTCGCTCCGTCCTCCGGGATGCCGGCGGAGCACGCCGCCAACTCCTTTTATTTGCGTATCGACGAAGGCGTCGGCGGGGCGCATATTATCGACAGCAGCATTTATAACGGCGCCAGCTGGACGGCCGGGGAAGTCGGCCATCTGTGCGTAGAGCCGAACGGCCCGCTCTGCACCTGCGGTCAGAGAGGCTGTCTGGAAGCGATGGTCAGCCTCCCCGCACTGGCCAAGCAGCTCCGGGAGCTGTATCCCGAAGTCCGCGCCGAAGGCGACTTTGACGCTTATTGGACAGAGGATGCGGCCGGGCTCTCTTCCGCCGACGAGCTTATGCGGCAAACAGGACGGTATGTCGGCATCGCGCTCGCGCCCGTCATCGCGCTGCTCAATCCCGGCTATATCGTCGTCGACAGTCCGCTGGACAAGCTGGACGCCTTTAAGCAATCGGTGCTTTCTACAGTGGAAAGCCGGGCGCTGAAATATCCGACCGAGCAAACGAAAATCCTCTTTATCAAAAGCCGCTGCGCCTCCAGCATCGGAGCTGCGTTCGCCGTTATTCTTGATTTTGAAAAAGAATGACGGCTTTTTTTCTGCGCCGAATAAAATGTGACAAAAGTTTGAATAGACGATTGACACCCGAAACATGGGCGTGTTAATTTAATATTAACAATTAGTCCTAGTTTAGGATTAATTGATCCGAATCACATTACAAAGCAGGGGTGAACTCCATTATGTCAATGTTGGACTGGATCGTGTTAGGGCTGTTTTTCCTTCTTATGGTGGGTATCGGGGTATGGTCGTTCCGCCAAATCAGCGGTACTCAAGACTTTTTTGCGGCAGGCGGGAAAATGCCTTGGTGGCTGTCCGGCATCTCTCACCATATGTCCGGCTACAGCGCGGCGGTATTCGTCGCCTATGCGGGCGTCGCTTACACCTACGGATTTACCTTGTATGTATGGTGGGCTATCCCGGTGTCCATCGCCGTCTTTGTCGGCGCCGCCCTGATCGCTCCGCGCTGGGCCCGGCTGCGTCAGAGGATGAACATCGAATCCCCTATGGAATACCTGTCTACCAGGTATAACGTGCCTACGCAGCAGCTGATGGCTTGGAGCGGCGTGCTGCTCAAGCTCTTCGACGTCGGGGCCAAATGGGCTGCCATCGCCGTCATCCTAAACGTGTTCGCGGGAGTTCCGCTGAACGTAGGCATTTTCTTATCCGGCGCAATCTCCTTGCTGTACTCCGCTATCGGCGGCCTATGGGCCGACGCCTGGACGGATTTCGCCCAATTCATCGTTCAATTGATCGCCGGAGTCGCCATGTTCGTCATTGTCGTCATGAAATTGGGCGGCATCGGCTCGATTACCGGTATCTGGGATCAGCTCCCCGCCTCTCACAGCCAGCCTCTGGTCGGCCCGTATACGATGGGGTTCGTCCTTGCTTACATCCTTATTGATTTTCTCAGCTACAACGGCGGCACCTGGAACCTGGCGCAGCGCTACATCGCTTCTCCGAACGGTTCCGAAGCGCGCAAGGCCGCTCTTCTCTCCGGCGCTTTATATCTCATCTGGCCGTTGATTCTGTTCTTCCCGATGTGGGCCGCTCCTCTCTTCTATCAAGATTTGAAAGATCCGACGCAATCGTATTCGATGATGACGATGGATTTGCTGCCGCACGGCTTGATCGGTCTGGTGCTCGCGTCCATGTTCGCCCATACGATGGCGATGACCACCTCGGACGCCAATGCGATTACGGCGGTCATTACGCGCGATATTTTGCCCGTCATCTCCTCCAAGTACCGTACGCTCAGCGAAAAGACCGCGCTGCGCGTAGCCCGCGGGGCGATGATTACCTTCGTCGTGCTTACCTTGATCATCGCCGTCTACTCCAGCACATTCGGCGGCATATTGAATCTGCTGATCGTCTGGTTCGGCGCTCTGGTAGGTCCGATCTCGATCCCGATGCTGCTCGGCCTGATTCCTGCCTTCAAGCGAAGCGACTCCGCAGCGGCTATCGTATCTTGGGCTGCCGGCATCGTCACGTTCGTGATCGTCAAATATGTGCTTACCGTCAGCACGGCCACACTCGTTGCTTCCCCTGTCGTCGTGTCGGCCATCCTGTTTATCGGCATGGGCTGGCTGAAGGGCAGCACGCCGGTGTCGCCGAGGGTCGAGCAGCTGCTCGATTCGCTGAGCTCCGACGCCCAAGATGCCAATTCCCCGCAGCAGGGATTCAAGGCATAACCGATCGGCCCTATGAAAGCGGAAACATAATACGGCTTTAAAAGCGTGTTGGAAAAAGAGCGGAGGGGCCATTTGAATCTGGAAAAGCGTAAGCGGTCGCCTTTATAGACGGATTTTCTCCGCTTTAGCGGTTCAAAATGAAAAAAATTCGGCTATAACAGCGAGCGGAAACTTCTATCGGCCGCAGGTCCGGCAACCTTAAAGGAAAGGAAGGAACATCATGCACGAACTATGGGGCGCACAAACGCTGCAAGCTTTTTATCGACGTCATCTGCTGGAAGATTTGCTGCCCTTCTGGAGCAAGGCGGTGGACCGGCGCTACGGCGGCATGTTCACCTGCTTCACGAACTCGGGGGACGAGCGGATCAACACGGATAAATACACCTGGTCGCAGGGCAGATATATATGGATATGGTCGCGGATCGCGCGCTTGATCGGGCAAGGCGTTCTGCCGGGGGACGCTTCGGCTTTCCGGAGGGAGGCGGAGCAGGCCGCGGATTTTCTCCGGCGCCACGTCTACTTGGACAACGGGAACTGCGCCTTCCTGCTGACGGAAGACGGGCGGAAGAAGGAGAGCGTTCCCGGGCAAGGCTTAGATACGAGCTTCTATGCGGATTGCTTCGTCGTGCTGGGCTTGGCCGAGCTCGCCCTCCTGAACGAGCGTAACGACATGATTGAAGAAGCGCTCGCCTTGTACGACCGGATTCATGCCCGCTTAAGCGGCGGGCGTATCCGCAGCGAGCCTTACCCGATACCGGAAGGGCTGAAATCGCACTCCGTTCATATGATCCTGCTGAACATTTCCGGTCAGCTGACGGAGACGCTGGCGCATTTCCGCCATCCCGCCTGTCAGCGTGTGCGGCAGGATTGCCTTGCCTACGCCGAGAGCGTCATGAATGAATTCCTTATGCCCGATCAGCGTATCGCCGAGCTGCTTCCGGCTGAGCCCGGCGAGGCGCCGTCAACCGTTCTTTGCCGCCATGTCAATCCCGGGCATACGCTCGAGAGCATGTGGTTCGTCATTCATGCGGCAGGGCTTCTCGGACAAAGCGACTTGGCCGTGCGGACGCTGCCGGTCATCCGCCGGGCGTTCGAGCTCGGATGGGATACGGAGCACGGCGGCCTGCTGCGCTTCGTCGATCGGGACGGCGGGCCTCCCGCGGGACAGCGCACCGGCGATCCGTACGAAACGCTCATTATGGACACCTGGGATTCCAAGCTGTGGTGGCCGCATTCCGAGGCGCTGTACAGCACGCTGCTCGCTTACGAGCTGGCCGGGGAAGCCGAAGACAAAGCGGCGTTGAAAGAGCTGTATTTGAAAACGCATGAATACGTCTTCCGGACCTTCCCCCAGCCCGACCGGCGCATCGGCGAATGGATTCAGATTCGAGACCGGGCAGGCCATCCGCTGGACAAAGTCGTGGCGCTGCCGGTCAAAGATCCGTTCCATATTATCCGCAATGTGCTGCTGATTATCGAGCTGTATGCGAACCATTCGGAAACCGCCGGCGGAGGTGTCCGGTGAGATGACATCGCCAATCAAGCTCGGCTCCGCCAAAACGGACATCACCCCGGCGAAGCCCGTTCCGCTGGCCGGATTTGCGCATAGGCAAGGGCCGTTCGAGCATATCGCCCGCCCCTTGTTCGCCAGAATTCACGCTTTCGAGCGGACGGACGGCTCGGGGCACACCGCCTCCGCCCTGCTGGTCTCCGCGGATTTGATCTGGTGGGGAAGCGATCTCGTCGAGAAGCTGGTTCCCAAGATTAAGGAACGCTGGGGCTTTCATACCGTGCTGCTCCATGCGACCCATACCCATTGCGGGCCGCAAACGAGCGGCCGCTTCACGGATGCGCTCGGCAGGCCGGATGCGGAATATATAGCCGATTTGGAACAGCGGCTGTTCGAAGGGATCGGCCGGGCGCTGCGGACGATGGAGCCGGTCACGATAGAACGGGGCGCCGGGCAATGCCGGATCGGCGTCAACCGCCGCAAGAACGTCGGCGGGAAGATCGCGATGGCGCCCGACGTGAACGGGCCTGTCGATCCGGCCGTTACGGTCATCCGGTTTCGCGCCTCCGGCGGCGCGGTCAAAGCGCTGTTCGTTCATTATACTTGCCACCCGACGACGACCGGCGATAACGAAATTTCGTCGGAGTACTGCGGGGCGGCGCTGGAACGGATCGAGCAAGCGCTCGGCGGCGGGGCCGTCGGCGCCTTCCTGCAAGGCTGCTGCGGGGATATTCGCCCCGCGCTCGTCAGCGGCGGCGAATTTTACCGAGGCTGCCGCATGGAGGTGGAGCGCTTCGGAAGCTGGCTGAGCGAGGAAGTGCTGCGCGTGAGCAGCCTGCCTATGCGGCAGCTCGCGCCGGCCGGGCTCGGGAGCCGAACCGTGGAGCTGCCGCTGCCCTTCGAGTCGGTTCCAGCGAGCGAAGAGCTGGAAGCCGAGGCCCGGCAGACCGATATATACGGCGAACGCGCCCGCCTCCTGCTGCGGGAGCCGCAGTGCAGGCAGGAGAGCATTCCGCTGGAAATTACGCGGCTCGATCTGGCCGAAGAATTGTCGCTTGTCGCCTTTAATGCGGAGATGGTCGCCGATTACGGCCGCTTTGTCAAGGAAGCCTCCTTTGGCAAGGCGCTCCCGCTCGGCTATACGAACGGCATGATCGGCTATGTGCCCACCGAAGAGCAGCTTGTCCAGGGAGGCTACGAAGCGCGAGACTCGGTCCCGTATTTCGGCCTGCCGTCGCCGTTTCATCCCCGAACGGAAGGCGTCATCCGCAGCGCCATATTACAAGTGATAGGAGAGAAACCGAATCATGAATGAAACCGTACAACCGCTGCACACGAAAACCGTCGATCGGCTGAAGGTGAACATATATGCAAACAGAGAGCTGCTTGGAGCGGCCGCCGGAAGCCATGTCGCGGATAAAATGAAAGAGCTGCTAAGCTCGAAAAACCGTATCCGGATGATCTTCGCCGCAGCGCCTTCGCAAAATGAATTTTTGCAAGCTTTATGCAGCGCTGAGGGCATCGACTGGGAACGCGTCACCGTGTTCCATATGGATGAATATATCGGGCTCGCCCCGCAAGCGCCGCAGCGGTTCGGCTCGTTTCTGAGCGAGCGGCTGTTCGATCGGGTGAATCCGGGCGTAGTTCATCTGATCGACAGCTCCGGCGACATTGAAGCCGAATGCAAGCGCTATGCGGCGCTGCTCGGCGAAGCACCGGTCGACATCGTGGCGCTGGGCATCGGAGAGAACGGCCATATCGCCTTCAACGATCCGCCTGTCGCCGATTTTAACGACAGCGCGCTCGTCAAGAGCGTGGAGCTGGATATGCCGTGCCGCCGGCAGCAGGTCAACGACGGCTGCTTCGCCAGCCTGGAAGACGTGCCGACGCACGCCCTTACGCTGACGATCCCCACCCTGTTCTCGGGCGCTCATTTATACTGCATGGTGCCGGGCGCGACGAAAACCGCGGCCGTGCGCCAAACGCTCGGCGGCCCGATTTCGACGGAATGCCCTTCGACCATCCTCCGGCGGCATCCGGACTGCACGCTGTATGTAGACACGGATTCGTACGACGGTGAAATCGGTTAGGAGATGAATAAAGATGCCAAGAAGCGTAACGAAGGTGAACGGAATTCATTATAAAACGAAGCAGCCCGTTACGATTCATATCGAACACGGCCGGATTCAATCGCTTCATCCATTGGATGCGGAAATTCGCCAAGCTGCGCTGCCCTGGGTCGCTCCGGGTCTGGTGGATCTGCAAATCAACGGCTATTTCGGCGCCGACTTCAATACGATCCCGATTGCCGAAGGCGCGGTGGAACGCGCTACGCGCGGGCTGTGGAGGCAGGGCGTCACCACTTACTTCCCCACCGTCATTACGAACGGAGATGCGGAAATCGAGCAGGCAATGCGCTCCATCGCCGCCGCCTGCGCCGCCGACCCCGTCTCCGCCGCCGCAGCTCCGGGCATTCACCTGGAGGGGCCGTTCATTTCCCCGGAGGACGGTCCGCGCGGAGCCCATGACAGAAGCTTTACGAAAGCGCCCGACTGGCCTTTATTCCAAAGATGGCAGGAAGCGGCCCAAGGGAGGATTAAGATCGTCACGCTATCGCCGGAATGGCCGGGATCGGCCGAATTCATCGAGCGCTGTGTGGAGCAGGGCGTCATCGTGTCGATCGGCCATACCGCCGCTTCGCCGGAGCAGATTGCCGAAGCGGTTCAGGCCGGCGCGCGCATGTCGACGCATCTGGGCAACGGCGCCCACCTGTCGCTGCCCCGTCATCCCAACTATATATGGGAGCAGCTGAGCCGGGATGAGCTGGCGGCCTGCGTCATCGCCGACGGCTTCCATCTGCCGGATTCGGTACTGAAGGTGACGCTGCGCGCCAAGGGAGAGAAGGCGCTGCTCGTCAGCGACGCCGTGTACTTAAGCGGCATGGAGCCCGGCCTGTATGAGAACCATATCGGAGGCCGGGTCGTGCTCACTCCCGAAGGAAGACTGCATCTGGCGGAGCATCCCGGCCTGCTGGCCGGATCGGCCCAGCTGCTTCCGTGGGGCATTTCCCATCTGCTGGACAGCGGACTGGCCGAGTTGGATACCGCATGGGAGATGGCGTCGCTGCGCCCCTCCGCCCTGCTGAACCTGCCCTCGCAGAGCGGACTCGCCCCCGGCGCGCCGGCGGATCTGGTCTTATTCGAGCTGAAGCGTCCGCAAGGCGTGAAAATCATCCAAACTTATAAGCTGGGAGAACGGGTCTTCGACTCGGCATCCCCCGCCAAGGAGGCAAACGCATGAGCACAGCAGCCATGACCCGGTATCTTCAGCAAATCACTCGTCATCTGGAGCTTCTTCATCAGGAGGAGCAGGCCGCCGTCGCCGAAGCGGCCCGTGTGATGGCGGAGCATATCAAGCAGGACCGCATCGTCTATGCCTACGGGCCGGGCGGCCATTCGAATCTCGGGCCGCAGGAGATTTTTTTCCGCGCCGGAGGTCTGATGCATATCAGCGCCATCCTCGACGAAGGGACGCTGCTGAGCGGCGGCGCGCTAAGATCGATGGCGGTCGAGCGAACGCCCGGCTACGCGCGGATCGTGCTGGACGATTACGGGCTGAAGCAGGGGGACTTATTGCTGATTATTAACGCCTACGGCATCAATTCGGCGACGATCGATGCGGCGCTGGAAGCCAGAGCGCGCGGAGTCAAGACGATCGGGGTCACCTCCGTCCGCCATGCGCTCGCCACGCCGGCCGGCCATCCGGCCCGTCATCCGTCCAAGCAAAACCTGCACGACCTGGTCGATATCGTGCTGGATACGAAAATCGAAGTCGGAGACGCCGTCGTCGAAATCGACGGTCTGGACCAGCGGGTCGCCGCGATGTCCACGTTCGCCAACGCCTATCTGCTCAATTCGCTCACAGCCGAGACGATCGAACTGCTGGTCAAGGACGGCATCCGCCCGCCCATATGGATGAGCGGCAATGCCAGCGGCGGCGATGAAGCCAACGCCCGCTTCATTGAGCGATTCAAAGGCAGAATCAAGAAGCTGTAGCGCACACGCCATAACAAACCCGGCCTTGCGATCCTTACGATCCGAGGCCGGGTTTCATTTTGTACCTGCAAAAAACAGAGGAGGACTAAACGTGAGCTGCCCTTCTATAGCGGCCGGATTCCGTCTTACCCCCGGCAAAACACAGACAGCCAGACGCTAATCGCCTGCTGTAGCGGCCGCGCCCCGGCTGTCTGCGTTCCCGGAATTTAGCTTCCTATCCAGTCCTATCCGGTCAGCCTCTTCATATCCGGGCGGCTCCGCCTGCCCGGCCGCCGTTCCTCACTCGGGCCCGATAAAGCTTCCGATCACCGGCACTTCCAGACAGGACGGATACCGCCCGGAATGATAGATCGTTACCGCGGACGGCAGCGGCTGCAGCCCGGGACCTTGAGGCGCTTCCTGCTCGGGCAGCGAGCAGCTGCCTCCGGCGATCGCAAGGCGCAGCCGATAGCTCTCCGGCACGACCGAGGCTATGGGCATCAGCTCGATGATATAGTCCCGGATTTCGCCCGGGACGAGCGGAGCCGGGTGCGAACGGCTGCGGCTGCGGGAGGCGTTGAGATAACCGCAGGTCAACTGCTGCGAGCGTCCGCCGGGCGATACGGCGGAGAGCGTGACGACAAAATCGGCGTCCTCGGCCGTGCACGCCGCCCACAAGCGCAAGCGTACGATGCCGGTTATCTCCGCAGGGCGGGGAAGCGGCTCCGTCGTCCAGCTCGCCGTCGCCTCTTCATAGCGCGACAGATCGGCGGCGGGAATGCCGCCCCTCGCGCAGCGCATCGCCGGAAGCAACGGCCCGGTATCGGGCAAATAGTCGTAGCAGCTGACCGAACTGCCGCTCTCCGATTCGGGAGCGAAGGAAAGCGAACCGTCGCCGTCTCGTCCGGCCAGCGTGCCGCTCGGTATGCCGGCAAGATAGAACGCCGCCCGCTTCGCATCCGGGATCGGCCAATCCCGCTCGTAGCGCCACATGTCTGCGCCCCGGATGAACAGCAGCACCGGCTCTTCCCGGTCGATCCCGTTATCTTCTCCCTTCAAATAGCGGTCGAACCACCGCAGTTGGCACAGCCTGAAGTCATAAGGCTCCATCCGCGCAACGGAAGCATGGGCCTCGGGCCCGACGACCAGCTTGCATATACCCCCGTAGGCGCGCAGCGCCGAATAAGCCTTCAGATTCCCCGGCGACACATAATCTTGCCAGCCGCCGGAGATCAGCGCCGCTATGCCGGATTGCGCAATCCGCGCCAGCTCCTCCGGCGACACCGTCCGCTCGCGCCACCATTCGTCCTTGTTGCGGTGCGCCGCTGCCGCCGGGTACTCCGGCGCTCCCCTGCTTCTTCGCCCGGGGCCGGGCAGCGTCCCTCCGGCATACCACAAATCGTCGTAGCCGTCGGGCGACGCGATCTCCGGGCTGATCGCCTTCAGCCCGGGCGGCAGCCGCTTGGCGGTCAGCCATTGGCTGATGCCCCGCAGCGATTGGCCGATCATCCCTACCGCGCCGGTCGACCACTCCTGCCCGGCCATCCACGCCACAAGCTCGCAGCCGTCTTCTCCGTACGATTCGAATAACGTATTGACGCCTTCGGAGGCGCCGGAGCCGCGCATGCTTACATGCAGCACCGCATACCCGCTGCGGGCAAAGAAGCCGCACAGCTCATCTTCTCTGGGCTGGTTCCGATTCCCGTAGCCGTTAGCCAGCAGCAGACAAGGCCAGCGCTTCGCGCCTTCATCCGCCTGCGGCAGGAAAAGCCTCCCGCTCAGCGTAATCCCGTCGCTCATCGTTACGCCGACATGCTCGGTCACCTCAACCCGATACTGCCGTCTCCCGGCACAGTCATCCGATGTCCCGGACTGCCTTACCCAGGCTCTATCTTCCGTCCCTGCGCCCGGAACGCCTGGCCTATCGTTCATCCTGCCGCTCCCCTTCGCTCGTATTATATCGGACTTTCCTTGCAGCCTCATCATCCGCCATCCTTATTTGACCGCGCCGATCGTGATGCCTTTAATAAAATACTTTTGGAAAAACGGATAAGCCATCAGCACCGGCAGCACGCCGACAATCGCGATCGCCATACGAACCGTCGTGCTCGGCAGCTTGGCGACCTGGTCTCCGGCGGCGGCGGATAAGTTGGAATTTTGCGTAAGAAACTGAATATCGAGCAGCATCCGGTTCAAAATATTTTGAATGCTGAACAGCTTCGGATTCGTCACGTAGGTTAACCCGTTGAACCAGTCGTTCCAATACCCGATCCCGTGAAACAGCCCGATCGTCGCCATAATCGGCATCGAAAGCGGCAGCACGATTTTGTAGAAGGTCCGGTACTCTCCCGCGCCGTCGATTTTGGCCGCTTCAATCAGGGCCGGCGGAATCGAAGTCATAAAGTAAGTCCGCACCAGCAGCACGTTAAACCCGTTCATCAGCAGCCCGGGGACGATTAACGCCCAGATCGTATTTTTGATCCCCAGAAATTTCGTATATATCAAGTAGGTCGGCACCAGACCGCCGTTGAACAGCAGCGTAAAGAAGACGAGAAACGCCCAGAAATGTTTCAAAGGCAAATCTTGACGCGACATCGGATACGCCAGCATCGGAGTAATGACGAGACTCGCGCACGTCCCGATGACGGTGATAAGGATCGTGATGCCGTAAGCGCGCCCGAGCTCTCCCCCGTGCTCCAGCAAATAGCGGTACGCGTCCAGGCTGAACATTTGCGGCACAAACCGGTACCCGTATTTAATAATGCTCTCTTCGCTGGAGATCGACGACATGAACAGGAGCACGAACGGAATCAAACATGCGGCCGCCATGGCGAGCAGCACGAGATGGGCGATCCATTGAATGCTTTTCGGTTCTTTAGACATGCTTTCATTTCACCTCCTTCTAGAACAGGGCGTTTTCCCTGCTCAGCTTCCTCACCGCATAATTGGACAGCAGCACCAGCACGAAGCCGACGATGGACTGGTAAGCCCCCGCCGCCGATGACATCCCGATATCGCCGAGCGTAATCAAGCCTCTGAACACATAAGTATCGATGACGCTGGTCGTCTCGACGAGCGGACCCGAATTCATCGGCACTTGATAGAACAGACCGAAATCGGAATAAAAAATGCGGCCTATCGCCAGCAGCGTCATCATCGTAATGACCGGCGTAATAAGCGGAATCGTAATCATGCGGATTTGCTGCCATTTCGTCGCCCCGTCGAGCATCGCCGCTTCGTAGTACTCCGTATCGATGCCGATAATCGAAGCCAAATACACGATACAAAGAAAGCCCGCCCCTTTCCATACGTGGACGATCGTCAGGATAAGCGGCCAATACTTGGCCTCAGTATACCAGGAGAGGGGATCGATCCCGAGCAGCGGCAGCACCGTCTTGTTCATCAGCCCGGTCTCCAGACTCAGCAGCGCATAGACCAAGTAGCTGACGATCACCATCGAGATCAGATGCGGTAGCAGAATGACGCTTTGATAAAAGCGGTTGGCCAGCTTTTGCCTGATCTCGTTCAGCAGAATCGCCACGCCTACGGCCACCACCGTATGAATGATAATGAACGCCCCGTTATACAGCAGCGTATTTCGCGTGATGACGTAAGCATCCCGCGTTTTGAACAAGTATTCGAAGTTTTTGAAGCCGATCCAATCCCCGGCAAAAATGCCCTTGGCATAGTTCACCTCTTTAAAGGCGATCATAATCCCGAACATCGGAACGTAATTGTTGATCAGCAAATAGATCAGCCCCGGAATCATCATGGAAAACAAAGGAACATATTTTCTAACTGTTGTACTGCGCACGGCATCTTCGCTCCCCGGTCTCGTCGTCTAGAAGAAAGGCAACCCGACAGGCGTCGGATTGCCTTGTCTTTCCTCACTGCTCTTTGGACCATTGATCCAGCTGCTTCTGCTTTTCGGCGACAATTTTGTCAATGCCCGCATCCTTCAGCTTGGAAATAAAGTTCGGCAGCTCTTTATCCGGGTCCAGCACGCCGCATTCCAAGCCTCTGCGGTATTGGTTAATGACGTTGGATACCGCTGTCACCTCAGTTTTCACCGGAGAGGCGTCGAACGTAAAGCCGAGCGCCTTCGATTTCATCGCACTCCGATTGAATTCCTCGGTCTTTTTCCATAAGTCCGGACTGTCGCCCTTCCATACGTATGCCAGGAACTGATTGCCGAACATCCATCCCATGTTCAAGCCCCAGCCCGTATTCGACTTGTCGACGCCTTGCGGGTAATCGATCAGGCCGTCGCTGCCCTTCGCGTAGTGCTTGCCTTCGATTCCCCAGTCGAGCAGGTTGACGATGTCTTTGTCCGAATACATCAAATTCAGGAATTGAACCGCCCGGTCCGGCTTGTTGGAGGTGGCGGCGACTCCCCACATGACGTTCGTGACCGTGCTCGTCTTGGCGATCGGCGGCACCAGCTTGACGGTGGCCATCTCCATTTGGGTCGTATGCGAAGCCTGCGTCTCGAAGCCCGGCTTCTGATGTCCGAGCACCGCCGCCGCTTTGCCCGCTTTAATGACGGCGTTCTCCGCCTCCTGGTTTTGCACGGCGTCCTTCAAAATATAGCCGGATTCGTACCAACGGCGAATCGTTTTTAAATACCCGGCATACTCCGGCGTCTCATACCAGTTCACGACCTTGAGATTATCCTGGCCGTTGCCCAGCAGCACGCCCAGGTCGTCGCCGAGGCTGTCACGCGTGCTGAAGGTGCCGAGCACCGAATTGCCCGTCTTGTTCGTGAGCGGAACCATCGACGGATCGATCGTATCCTTCAGCGCCTTCAGCAGCGGCTCCAAATCGTCCAGACTCTTCATCTTGGACGTGTCGATCCCTGTTTTGACGAGCAGGTCTTTGCGGATCAGCAGGCCGTAATCTTGGGCGAAGTCCCGGACGCTCGGAACCCCGTAGCTTTTGCCTTTGATGAACGTCGCTTTGTAGTAATCGCCCAGCGCCGTCTTGATGCCCTGTCCGTGCTGATCGATCAGCTCGTTAATCGGCAGCAGCCGCCCCATCGAAACGTCGGCGCTGTAATTGTACGTGGCCATCAGATCCAGCTTCTCCCCGCTGCTCAGCATCAGATTGATCTGATTGGCCCAGTCGCTGCCGAGCGGCAGCAGCTTCATCGTCGTGTTCAGCTTCGCCCTGGAAATTTTGTTGATTTCATCCTGCACCAGCTGAATGTCCTTCGGAATACTGCCGATAATCGGGAAGGCGACGACCACCTCGTAAGGGTCTTTGTTTAACGCGTTCGCTCCCGCATCGCCCGCCGGTTCGCTCCCCGCCTTCGGAGCCTCGTTCCCTCCGCAGGCGGATAATAGCAGCGCAGCGGACAGTACGCAGCCGGCCAACTTCATTTGTTTTCTCATGCTCTTTCCCCCATCTGTTACCGTTTCAAATTGATGTTCGAACATGATTTCATTCTACCGCCCGCCGGCATCCGGTTCCGCTCTGTTTTCGACCATTCCTTGTTCTATTTTCGACTAGGAGGAAGGCTGCGGAGGCGCCGAAATTCAAGCGGACTCAGACCCGAATGCTGCTTAAACCGTTTGGAAAAATGCGAAACATTCGAGTAACCGACCTGCTGGCCGATCGCGATGACCGACATCGTCGTATGGGAGAGCAGCTCCTCGGCTCGCCGCATGCGCTGCTGCTGCAGGAAGGCGGTGACGGACATGCCGGTTTCTTTCTTGAAGATGCGGTCCAAATAATCCGGGTTCAAAAACACCGTCTGCGCCACGCTTTCTCTCGACAGGCTCTCCTGATCGAGCTTCCCGTCGACATATTGCCCGATTTTCTCGACGAGTTCGGCCGATAACGAGCGGGCGGCGGGCGCCCCCCGCGATACGATCACCTTGCCAGTGGACGCGGCGTTATGCTGAGCGAGCAGGAACAGCCTCTGCACCGTATCGGCAAACTGGTGCACGGGCGCCGCTTCCCCCGCATAGCAGGACACATCGCAGTACAGATGCCGATTGCCGAAGGCAATGAACGATTCGCAGTCGGCGACAAGCCGGCTCATGTCATGGCCCCCTTGGCCCGAAGGAATCACGGCGAGCAGCTTGCGCTCCGACAAGACGATGATTCTGCCGTCCTCTTGGGGAAACAGCGTTTCCTCGGCGCAGTTGCACAGGCCGTATTCCAATATTTTTTCATCCCGCGGGCTGAGCGGTTTATGATACCGCTGTACCTGGATCAGCACGGGAAGGAACAGCATCCCCTCCCTGAGCGGAATGTTGCGCTCCGCCGCCGCTTGGCGTATCGCTTCGGGCTGCGGCGAGATCGAGTAGCCGATCACATCGAGCCAGAACCTCTCGACGAGCAGCGGCTGATGCTTCGTCCAAAATTCCCCCAGCTGGCTGTACTCCAGCAGATAGCTTTGCCGGTTAATCTGGGCGATCGCTTTCTCTACCGCCTGGCGCAGCTCCTCCCTGGATACCGGCTTCAGCAAATAGTCCAGGCAGCCGAGCTGCATCGCCTGCTGCGCGTACTTGAAATCGGCGTGGCACGTAAGAAACACCGTCTCCGTCCGGGGATGATGCTCCTTGACCCATGCAAGCAGCTGCAGCCCGCTGCCTTGCGGCATCTCAATGTCGCAGATCATAAGGTCTACGGAATCCCGACCGAACGCCTCCTTCGCCTGCCGGATATTGTTCGCGATCGATACGGAGCTTATACCGAACATTTCCTCCCAAGGCAGCTCGCTCTTTACCGCCTCCGCAAGCCATAGTTCATCGTCAACAATAAGCAGATTCATGCAGCTTCCTCTTTTCCGGTTCGTGATAAATGGGCAGCCGTAGCTCTACCTTAGCTCCATGAGGCTCCCCGTTGGCAAAGCGGATGTCCGCCTTGTTCTCGTAAATGATGTGCAGCCGCCGCTTCACATTCCATATGCCGATCCGCTCCCCCTCTTCGTTGTAAATCCGGTTTCCCCCGGCAAGGTCGCTCAGCACCTGATCGGGGAAGCCCATGCCGGTATCTTGAACCCGCAGGAGAAGATACGGCTGCTCGCCGCAGACGGCCACTTCGGCGTGCACCGTAATGTCAATCGGCTCATCCAGCGTGACCGCATGCTTGACCGTATTTTCCACGAACGTTTGAATAATTAACGGCGGGACCGGCTCGCGCAGCAGAAAATCCGGAACCTGCACCGACATTCGGATATTATCCGGGAACCGCTGCTCTTGAATGCGGATGTAGTTGCGCACATGCTGAAGCTCCTCCTTCAGCGTCACCAGCGTCAAATTGCTGCGGAAATTGTAGCGGTAGTAATGAATAAGGCATAGCGAAATATCCTCCAGCGTCCGATACTCCCCGGTGCGAGCCAGCATGTGCAGCATATTTAACGAGTTAATGAACGTGTGGGGATTGAGCTGCAGCTGCAAATGCTGCAATTCGGCCTTCTGCTTGTCGAGCTTCTCTTCATACACCCGGATGCGCAGCTCCTGGATTTGCGAAATCATATGGTTGAAGGAGTCGTTCACGATCCGAAACTCCTCCGATGTCCGGAACGCCGCGATGCGCACGTCCAGATTGCCCTCCATAATCTGTTTAATCGCTCTGAGCAGCCTTCGTATCGGAATCAGCATCGATTTGCGCAGCAGCAGCAAGCTTACCGGCAAAATCGCGAACGACGAGACCGTGATGGTGACGACGACTTTTTGCAGATCGGGCAGCTTCTCCAGTATTTTATCCTCCGGGAGGAAGACGAATAAGCTGAACGCTCCTTTCGTGGAATGCTTGCCGAGGGCGAGGAAGCGTTCTTTTTGCCCCGTCATGTAATAATCCGTCAGCCCGACATCCACCTGCACCTGCCGTTCGCCGACGAACGATGCGTTAGTCAGCGGAGCGCCCTGTTCGTCCACGAACAACGCCGCGCCTTGGTCCCCGATATTCACCAAAGGCAGCGGCAGCTGCACATTGGCGATGTTCATCCAAGCCCCGACGTAACCGTTTTCACTTCTCATCAGGCGGACAAAATACGAAGCCCCGGAAGGAGGATGCACGATAAACCATCCCCGCTCGAACCATTCCCTTGGCGTCCGATCCGAGCGGACCGCGTCCCGGACATAAGATCGGATATAGTCGCTCTCGCCGATCTGCGTCTGCCTGTTGAAGGCATAAATGTAATCGTCGCCCGGCGCGGAGTATACGAAGATGCCCGCCAGAAAATCGTAGGAAACGATGTTAGCCGTCACATTATTGCTCAGATTATGAATTGCGCTGTAATGATTCCACTCCGACGCGGGAGATTGCAGAATCGACAGATTCGATTCGTACTGCATCAGACCGAGCAAATATTCATCCACCCTTCGCAGCTTCTCGTCGAACTGCTCCATGTACAAGCTCAGCATATTGTTGTTGGAATCGGCCACCTGATTATGAACGACCTTGATCGAATAAAAGCTTAAGCCCAGCATCAGCGCGTTCAACGGCACGATGATCAGCAGCACGCCCAGCACCAGCTTCGTGCGAATCGAGTTCAAGGACAACCGTTTGATCCAGCGCTCTCCTCTCTTCACGCCGGCATCCCCCCTTAACAAAAGTCTAAAAAAGAAAATCAAAAGTCGAAATCGGAGTAGAGGGCCCGAAGGCTTTCTGCGATAATCGAGATATACAATAAGCTAACACTGAAGGGGGAACGATGGCAATGGCGGAAATACGGAGCTTGGAGGAGGAACGGTGCGTCATATTGCATGCGGACGACTTCGGCATGTGTCATACGACCAATCAAGCCATTCTAAACTTATTGGAAAAGAGGGCAATTACATCCGCTACCTTGATGGTCAACTGCCCCTGGTCGCTGGAGGCCGCCCGGGCGGCTGCGCGCAATCCCCGGCTGGACGTGGGCGTTCATCTGACGCTGACAAGCGAATGGGATCATTACAAGTGGGGGCCGGTGCTGAGGAACGGGAATGTAGATACGCTGGTTGACGAATTCGGCCATTTTCCCGCGAACACGGCTCATATGGCGAAGGCGGACCCCGAACAAGTCCGGTCGGAGCTGACCGCGCAGATCGAGCTGGCGATCCGCATGGGGGTTGACCCGACCCATCTCGACAATCATATGGGCAGCCTTAGACCGGATCATCATGAGCTGCTGGTGGAGCTGGCCGCGCAGTTCGCGCTGCCTATCCGCTTCTCGCCCAACCCTGCGCACAAGACGGGTAAGGAGGCGCTGGTCGCACGGCTGGCCGCGGAGAGAGGGATTCTCCATCCGCATGAGGTTCTAAGTCTGCCGTTTACTTATGCCGAGACGCCGGACTACGATTCGATCAAGCAGCTTGCGATCCGGCTCCTTCGGGAGATGAAGCCCGGATTAACGGAGCTCTTATTCCATCCGTCGCTCGATACCGAAGAGCTGAAGGCCATTACCGGCACTTGGCCGATCCGGCGCTGCGAATACGATCTGTTCCTCGACCCGGACGTTCAGGACGTCATCGCCCGAGAGCGTCTGAGCCTTATCGGATGGCGGGAGGTTCGCGAGCTGCAGCGGTCGTGGAGGGCATGATGGCAGGGGACGGCTGAGCACGCCCAACAACAGCAAAGGATGCTCACGGCCTATCGCTTCCTTAGGCTGAGAGCATCCCTTATGATGCTGCGTTCGAACGGTTACTTCCGTACTTTCGTGCGAATCATCGCCGCTTGAATCTCATTGAAAAAATCGCGAACCTGCTCGTAAGGCGGAGCAGCCAGCTTGGAAGGATGCTGCGGGTCCGCGCCCGACCAGATCGTCTCCAAAGGAAGATACCCCCGGTAACCGCTGTAGCGGATTCGCGTGAACAGCTCATCCAAATCCGTCAGAGTCTCCGTATTCAGGCCGCCGGGCAGCCTCTTGATTTGAAAATTATACGTATACGGCAGCACGGCTTCGATGTCGTCGTACCAATCGTAGCTGTCGCCCGTTGCGGCGCCGAACGTTTTGTAGCAGCCGGTATCGTTGACGACGCCGAGATTGGGGTGATCCGCCCACTCAAGAATGCGGATGACCTGATCGGCCGTCGAGGTAATGTCCCCGTGATTTTGCATGCCGATGCGGACTCCCTTGGCGGCGCCGTAGTCCGCGCATTCGATCAGGGCGGGGACGATCCGCTCGCGGGCGACCGTGTCCCAGTCGGTAGATAGCATATCCTGCGGAATTTCGCCGTTGAACACGCGCATGACGGGCGCTCCCATCGCCGCGGCGACGTCGATCCAGTACTTGATTCGCTTCACGTCCAGAGCCCGTCTGGCGGCATCGGGATCGGCGAAGTCGTTCTTGACGCCCGTGCCGCTAATTTCAACCCCCAGCTCCTCGCATAGACTTCGGATGCTTTCGGCATAGCCGTATATGTCCTTGTCCGGCCTGGAGGGCATAGCCAAATTCTCATACCCGGGAATGAAATAGCCGGTGACGTCCACGCAGTCGCAGCCGATCTCTTTACAAAAACGGATGAGCGACAGCGTATCCGCCGGAGGCGCGGCGCTTGTACCCTGCAGCCAGGCGAACAAATTATGGCTGAAGCTGTACAGGTTGACACCCAGCTTGTAGTCCCCGGAATAATACTCTCCCCTGCGGTCATCCGGCAAATAATGCTGCGTCGGAATTTGCTTGTACATCTTGGCAAGCGATACTTCGTTCAGCTCTGCACGATTCATTGGGCGATTCTCCTCTTCCTTATTGGAATTTTAATTTGAAACTTCAATTTAAAATATCAATCCGCTTCCCCGTTTCATAAGACAAGTACGCGGAATCGATCACTTCCAGCACGTCTCTGGCCAGCTGCCCGTCGGATAGAGGCTGCCTATCCCACGCGATGCACTCCATAAAGTCCTGCATTTCCTGAATGTACCCGCGAGCCCATTCTTCGTCGGAGGAGGCGAAATTCCAGCCAGCCTTCGTTTCGAGCTTCTCGGCGATAAATTCATTGGCGAAGACGTCCGGGCTCGGAGCATACACCATCACTCCGTCGTTCGGCGTCATATTGCATTGGATGACGGAGTTGGACGTATAGATGTCCATCACGTTGCGAACGCCGCCCAGTACGGCGAACGAGGCCAGCACGACCGCCTTGGTCCCGTCGGTAAACGTGATGATCACGCTGGCCCACGTCTCCACATCGACCCAATCCGTCACGATCCAGTGCCGCTCCACCGATTGGTATGCGGCGCTTTTCGTCATCGGCGCCATATCGGCAACCACCGACCGGACGCGGATGGGGCGTTCCCCTTTCATGCGGCCCTCAAAGCTTTTCAGATGAATCGCCGCGGCGATCGGGTGCGAGCCGAGAATCATCAAGGCCCCTCCGCCCGCCGTCTCCCATCGCTTCGAAGACTGCGCATGCGAGCCGCTATGGCTCTCCTCGGCGCGAATATCTAGTATCGAGCCGCCCTTTGGGAGGCGCACCCGTCATCCATTGAGCGTTCGGGTCCGTCTTCTTGATGTTAAGCTCCGAGCCGGAGGAGCCTTCGGCATAAATCGCCGTGGCCACCAGCTGATGAATCCCCAATTTATTGGCTTCCGCCTTCACGCTCGGATCGTTATTTTTATTTACCGCAAAGTCTTTGTCCAGCACGCCCTCGGCATACGCCTTGCGCAAATAGCCCAGGAAATCCTTCAATTCCTTGTTCTGCACCTGCCATGGAACCAAGGCGCCGTTCACTTCCTTCCAGCCGTTAGCCAAGCCGAAAGCGAACTTCAAGTAATCCAGGTTGTTGAAGGTCGTTCCCCCGGAGATCGAGGTCGAGAAGCCGACGGTATCTTCTTTGCCGTTGCCGTCCGGATCGTTTTTGGCGAACGCCTTGGCCACGTTATACAATTCGTCGGTGTTCGTCGGATATTTCAGCCCCAGCTTATCCAGCCAGTCTTTGCGGATAACCAACGTATCGCGGGTTTCCGGCGTATACACGGGCACTCCGTATATTTTTCCGCTCGGATTGCCAATAGCAAACGTTTCCGGCTTAATATCCTTGGTCAGGTTGGGGTAATTGCCAAGCAGCGGCTTGACGTCGAGAAACACGCCTTTATCGCGCCATTTCAGAAAGTTGTTCATATCGATAAAGAACGCATCGGGAAACGAATTCGACGCCGCCAGCACGCCCAGCTTCTCCGTATAGCTGTCCGACGGCACCCATTGGAATTTCAGATCGACGTTGAATTTCTTGTTCAAATAATCGATCATGGGATGCTTATCGGGCCAGCCTCCGCCTTCATAGGTGATGCTCATCAAGTTCAGGCTGAGCTTCTCTTTGAACTGATCCGCCGCTCCCGTGGATGCTTGCTGCGCGCCGTCCTCCGCCTTGGAGGCCGTGGAACCCGGCGATCCGCATCCGGCAAGCAGACTTGCCGTCAGCGCCATCGCTGCCGTCGATTTGATCCATTTCTTCATACCGTTCCCCCCAGTAAAATTAATGGTATTCTCTTCACTAAGGGTAACAGAATGAATCCGCTTTAGCATGATCAGATCTTCTGATTTCTCATCCGATCGTATTGTGTTGCATTTAGGGTTTAGAGTAAGTTTGAATAGGTATATACAAAAACGGGCTCCCCTATGAGGAAAGCCCGTCGACTTCGCCGGCTGCAACCCAGTGAATTCCCTGCTCCGCAAGCTTCTCCCGCCATTCGGCCGGAGGCGCAGCATCGCTAATGATCATATCGACCTCGCTCAAATCGGCCATTTTGAAAAAATGGGCGGACCCTATTTTGGAATGGTCGCCGAGCACAATCGCCTGGTCCGCCTGCTTCAGAAACATCCGCGACAGCAGGCCGCGCTCATCGTCATAGCTCGTAATGCCTTTGTCCAGCCGAATGCCGTCGGCTACGACGAACGCCTTGTCGACATGGAAGGAGCTCATAAAATGCTGCGCCGCCGCCCCTCTCACCCGGTAATGGGCCGCATTCACCCGTCCGCCGATGAATACAATTTCGCCGGAGAACATCCCCTTATTTTTATAATCAATGAGCAGATTCAAAGCCGGAACGGAAGAAACGAGAACGGTAATTCCTTGTTTACCCAGAAGAAATTCGATCATATGCAGCGCCGTCGTACCGTCGTCCAGCACGATGACATCCTTATCCTGAACGAAATCGGCGGCAGCCCGCCCGATCCGCCTCTTCTCCTCCGCATGCAGCACCTCCCGCTTGAAATGGGACGGCTCCTCCCGCTCAAAATGAATCCTGATCGCTCCGCCGTAAACGCGCTTCAGCTTGTTCTCAAACTCCAGCTCTTCCAAATAACGGCGCACGGTTTCCGCGGAAACCTCCAGCTGCTCCACAAGCTCCGGCGTTCTTACTTTGCCTTGTATCTGAAGCAGGTTCAGGATGGTCTGTTTTCTTTCCTCGCCATTCAACGACACGCGTGCAGCCTCCAATGCCTTCAGTAATCAACTATAAGTATACCAGCTGTTGAACCGGATCAACATCGTTCCGCTGCGGCTCGGTCCCCCATGCTCGTTATGTCCAAAATTGCTGCGACTCGATCGCGCTGGCCAGCTCGTCGATTTGATCCGGCGCGACATCGCCGATGTTGCCGATACGGAACGTGTCGGCGGCGGATATTTTGCCGGGATAGATCACGTAACCGGCCTGTTTCAAACGACGATACAGCTCTTGAAACGAGAATTTATCCGTCTCGGGATAATAGAAGGCCGTGATGATCGGCGACTGCCATTCCCGGGCCAGCAGCGGCCGGATGCCGAGCCGCTCCAGCCGGGCGGTGAGCCGGCGCTGATTTTCCGCGTATCGCGCGTTTCGCGCGCTGACGCCGCCTTCCTGCTCCAATTCGATCAACGCTTGATCGAACGCTCTGACCACATGGGTCGGCGAGGTGAACCGCCACTTGCCGTTATGCTTCTCCATCGTGCTCCATTGGTCGTACAGATCGAGCGACAAGGAGCGCGCCTGTCCCGCGCAGGCTTCCAACGCGGCCCTCCGCGCCAAAATAAAGCCGAAGCCCGGAACCCCCTGGATGCACTTGTTGCTGCTGCTGATCAGAAAATCGATGTCCAGCTCCGCCATATCGATGTCAACGCCGCCGAAGCTGCTCATGGCATCGACGATCGTGATCAGCCCGTGCCGCTTCGCGGTGCGCGTAATGTCCGCGATCGGGTTCAAAATCCCGGTCGTCGTCTCGCAATGGACGACCGCAACATGCGTGATGTCGGGCTGCTCGGCAAGCAGCGCCTCCAGCCGCTCCGCGCTCACCGGCGCGATCTCGCCGAAGTCGGCGACGGCTACCGGGATGCGCAGCGTCCGGGCAATGGCCGCGATTCGCTGGCCGTAGGCGCCGTTCGCCAGCACCGCCAGCTTGCCGCCTTCCGGCAGCACCGTGCCGATCACGGACTCGACGCTGAACGTGCCGCTGCCCTGCATCAGGACGCAGGTGTACGCTTCCGGATCACGGCGGCTCGCCATCCGCGTCAGCCGGCGGCGAATGCTCTGCACGAGCGAGTTGTAGTCGTCATCCCACGTGCACCAGTCGCGCAGCATCGCGGCCTTGACGCTGGGGGTCGTGCTAAGCGGCCCCGGCGTCAGCAATAAATACGGATTGTTCGGCAGCGTCGGGAGCGCTTCCTGCGCTTGCTTCGCTTGCTGCCCGCCAAAGCTTTCTTGCCCTTCATGGATAGCGCGATTCATGGACGTTCCCCCTTGGCCAGCCGCTCATTAATTTGCGCTACGACACGATCGAGCTCGCCGATCGTCTCAATGACGTAATGCGCCCCGGCCGCACGGAAGCCGCTCTCGATCTGATCCAGACGGCGGCTCAATTCCTCCGGATCGCAGGCTTCCACCTCCTGCTCCGTCATGCCGAGCTCGCTGCCGCCCTTCAGTACGCCGACGGTCCATACGCCCGCATTCGCGCCTTCCATCATATCGCTGATCGTATCTCCGCATTTGACGAGATGCTTCATCGGATACACGCCGAGCCGGATCGCATTTTGATACAGCATCCACGGCAGCGGACGTCCTCCCGCCGCCTCATCCGGACAAACGATCCCGTCCGGCTCGTAACCGCGCTTGGCCGCTTCCGGGGCGACGACGTTCATCATCTCCCTCGTATAGCCTGTCGTCGTGCCGATCCGAATGCCCTGCTTGCGCAGCCGTTCGGCCATATCCACCGCGCCCGGAATCGGCTCCGCATACCGATGCAGGATCGAGAACAGCATCGGCTCGAAATCGCCGTACAGCGAATCGACATCCGCTTCGTTCGGCGTCCGGCCGTATTGGGCCTGCCATAGCACTGCGACGCGATCCATTTCGCAAATTGCGCGAAGATGGTCCTTCTTCAGCATGCCCATCGGCTTGCGCACTTCCTCCTGGGTCACTCCAATGCCTCTTTCCTCGAATACTTTCATAAAAGCCGCTACCGGCGCGAAGCATCCGTAGTCAACCATCGTTCCTGCCCAATCCAATATAACCGCTTGAATCATGTCGATCTTCCCCTTTTGGTAAAAAATAGTTATTCCTGCCGTTTAAGAAGCTCCAATAAGAGTCCCTGAGAAACGTTACTTGCGCTGCCAGGCCTCCATCCTTCTGCGAAGCCGGAACGTTCCCGCCTCGTACAGCAAACGCACAGCGACGTTCACCGCCACGATCAGCACCGACATCGCCGCTGCAGGAGCGATATCTCCCGCGTCGTCCATATTGACGATGGCAATCGCAGCCGGCTTCAGGTCCGGCGCATATAAGAAAATAACGGCGGATACCGTGACCATCGAATTGACGAAATAATACATCGCCATTTCCATAATCGCAGGCAGCGACATCGGTATCGTCACACGAAACAATGTTTTGTAGAACGGCACATTCATCGATTCCGATACGAGCTCGAATTCTTTATCCAGCTTTTTGAGCGCGGTTGAAGCCGTAAGGAACGGCACCGCATAAAAATGAACGATGTTCACCAGCACGAGAATCGCCATCGAGCCGTATAAAAAATGAAGCGGATTGCCGGGGGCATTAAAAAAGAATATATAACTGAGCCCGATGACGAGCCCGGGCAGCGCCAGCGGCAGCATCGAGATGAAATAGCTTGCTTGGCGCAGCGCCGGCCAAACGCGGATTTTTTCGATTAAGTAAACAAACAAGAAGGTCATGGCCGTACCGCCCGCCGCGGTAAATAGCGAGATGCGGATACTGTTCCAGATCGGAGCCAGCCCTTCGCCGGCCACATTGGAAAAGTCGTAATGACTCCAGCCGAGCGTCAAATTATACGGCCATACCTTCACCAGCGAGGCCAAGACGACAACGGCCGTCAACAGGACAATCGAACCGCCGATCAGCAGACAATACATATGGCCGATCGCATTGCGCCACCGTCCGGGCGATACTTGATACGGCGTCGACTTGGCCGTAAGGACCGCTTGCTGCTTGCTAGTGACCATCCGGTCCACAACAAAGGCGAGTAAGGCCGGCAGAGTGAGCAGAATGCCGATTACCGCTCCCATCCTCATGTTTTGCTGGCCGATGACCTTTTTGTAAATATCGGTCGCCAATACCGAATACTGCCCTCCGACCACCGCCGGCGCGCCAAAATCGGTAAAGCTGAGCGTAAAGCAGACGAACAGCGCGCTGATCGCCGCATATTTTACACTGGGCAGCGTAACGGTAACAAAGGTTCTTGCTTTGCCGGCCCCCATCGATTCGGCCGCCTCATACAGCCGGAAATCGGTCATGGCCAGAGCAATGGAGAAGATAAGGAACGCCTGCGGAAACGTATAGATGATTTCCGATAAAATGATTCCCGTCGGTCCGTACAGCTCAATGTCTATGGACGGCAGCAGACCGAACAGGCCTTGGGTAGCCAGCCCCTGCTTGCCGAACAAATAAATCAGGCCGATCCCGTGCATCATCGTCGGAGCAAACAGCGGCAGCAGCACGACGGATTTATACAAGCGTCTGCCCTTCATATCGGTGCGGGCGAGCGCATAAGCGTAGAAAAACGCAAGCACGGCCGAAATGGCGGTTGTGCTCAGTGAAATGAACAATGTATGGCCGATGGCGCCACTCCAAACCGGCGTCTCGAAGTATTGCAGGAAATTGTCCAGCCCGACATACGCGCCGTCGCGGCTCTGAAACGCTTGGCGGAACAGCATGTACAACGGGGCGGCCATAACGATAAGCAGGATGAGCAGCATGAGCGCAATGAATGCCGCTTGCCCCCCTTCGCCCGCCCCCCAGCTGCGCCGTTTCCGCCATCGCGGGGCGAGAGCTCTCATTGCAGCACCGCCGCTTCCCGGTCAAAGGCGAGCAGCCGTTCCTGCGGAAGCGTCAGCATCATCTTACGATGCTTGACCAGCTCCATGCTTTGGGAAGCCTGCACGGACACGTCGATCGTCATCGCTTGATCGACCGGCTCCTCCCTGTCATTGAGCAATTGCAGCTCGATCCGGTAGTAAGGCCCGCGAAATTCGACATGACGAATCAAGCCGGCGATGACCGGCACGTCATGCTCCGCCGCGCCTCTTCCGGAGCTTACGACCCGAATATGCTCGGGACGCACCGCAAGCAGCGCCTCCGGCTGCGGATAGCCGGCCACCTGCGAACCCGGCAAAAAGTTGATCGCCCCGATAAAATCGGCTACAAACGGGCAGTTGGGCCGTTCGTACACTTCCTGCGGCGAGCCGCTCTGCATCACCTGCGCGTTGTTCATCACGACGATCCGATCCGCCAACGTGAGCGCCTCCTCCTGGTCGTGCGTGACCATCACGGCCGTGATGCCGAGCCGCTCCTGCAGCGCACGGAGCTCCTGCCGCAGCTTGATCCGCACCTTCGCGTCCAGCGCGGACAGAGGCTCATCGAGCAGCAGCAGCTCCGGCGACATCACAATTGCCCGGGCCAGGGCAACGCGCTGCTGTTGACCGCCCGACAATTGGGCGGGATACCGCTCCTCGATCCGATGCAGATCGACCAGCTCGAGCGCTTCCCGCACCTTCTCTTCGATTTGCTTGCGCGGCAGCTTGCCCTTCAAGCCGTAGGCGATATTTTGCGCCGCCGTCAGGTTCGGAAACAGCGCGTACGATTGGAACACGATGCCGAAGTTGCGCTTCGCCGGAGGCAGCGCGGTAATATCGCGGCCGCTTAGCTCGATCTTGCCGGCATCCGGCCGCTCAAGGCCTGCAATAATGCGCAGCAGCGTCGTTTTGCCGCAGCCGCTCGGCCCCAGGAGGCAGGTGAACTGCCCCTTGGGAATATCGAGATGAATGTCGCGCAGCGCTTGAAACCCGCCGAACGATTTGTGAATGCCGCGCACGGTCAAATCGCTGTTTTTCATAAGTAACCACTCTCCTATATAGCTAGCTGTTCGATCGGAGAATTCCCTGCTCGGCGAGCTTGAATCAGCTCTTGGGCTCGCTCTTGCCGCTGTAACGCTTCTCCCAGTCCGATAAGATGCTTTCGCGGTCCTTAGCCGCCGCATTCAAATCGTATTGAATCAACTGCTTCAGCGGGTCCTGCGTATAGCCTTCGGGGATTTTACCGTCGCCTTTCACGGAAAGAATCGCGTAATTTTTCGCATATTCCTGCATCGGCTCTTCGGAAATCGCCCAATCCAAAAACTGCTTGGCTTCCGGCTTGATGTCTTTTTTCTTCATCAATGCGTTTGCTTCAACGTCCCAACCGGAGCCTTCTTCCGGGAACACCACCTCGACCGGAGCGCCCTTCTTCTTCTCTTGAAGCCCGCGGTAGCCGAACGAGATGCCGATCGCCGCTTCCCCGGAAGCCGCCATCTTGGCCGGCTTGGAGCCGGAATGAACGTAGGAAGCGATATTTTCGTGGAGCTTGTCCATATATCCCCAAGCCTTGTCTGTGCCCATCAGCTGAATCCAGCCGGATACATCGAGAAAGCCGGTACCGGATGAAGCAGGATGAGGCATTACGATCATGCCCTTATACTCCGGCTTGATCAGATCGGCATACGATTTCGGGACCGGGAGGTGTTTCTTCTCCAGCTCCTTCGTGTTGACGATAAACGCCGTTTCCCAGGCGTCGATGCCTACCCATTTCGGAGGGTTCGCCGTATCCTTGAATTCCGGCACCACTTTGTCCGCGCCTTGCGGGGCGTAAGGCTCCAGCATGTCGTTCTGGCTTAACACCAGAAGACTCGTCGCCGCCGTGCCCCAGACGACGTCGGCGACGGGATTCGCTTTTTCCGCCAGCAGCTTGGCCGTTATCACTCCTGTACTGTCGCGAACGATGTTGACCTTCATGTCGGGATATTTCTTTTTGTACGATTCGAGATAAGACTTGATTTGATCGTCCTCAAGCGCTGTGTACACCGTAATTTCGTTGTTTTTGACCGGCTGGTTAGCCGTGCTTGCGTCCGCCGAAGCGGCACCGCCCGCCGCCGGGGTTTGCGCCGATTTGGCAGCACAGCCTGCCGTCAATGATATCGTTACTAATGCCGCCGCAATGACATGCGTCCACTTTTTCAAGCTAATCTCTCCCTCGTTTTTTTAAGATGACTGCTTGTTTCTAACTATAAAAGCGAATTGTAATACGAGTGTTAAACCCATATTAAGATTGTGTTTTTAATAGTTTTTCGTTGTTTTTAGTTGTTTTTCATGTCAATCTAACAGAGGAAGATGCGGCCCGCGGCCCGTTTTGCCGGATTTTCGATGGTTCATTATTTACGCGATGCTCAAAATGCGTTGCACGGCAATCGGTTCCCATCTTATGTCGAATACAAAAAAATCCCCGAGAGAGTCGGCTAACTCTGCTCGAGGAAATCATAGTATATGTATTGGCTTTTATCGCGGCATGGTAGGGCATGCCCGGAGGAACCTCCTGCCGGCGTCCTCCCCTATCGCAATTGCAGCAGCGTTCGACGAAGGTTAGGTTCCTCTCGTCTTCAGCTAATCCCCCTTCTCCAGCTCCCGCAGCAGCAGCCGCTCGAACCATTTCCAAGGCAGCAGCGTCTTGCCTGCGATCGACAACGCCGCTCCCCGCCCCAGCGGATAGCGCAGCCGGGGATAGCGGGAGCCGGCGATGCGGACGACGGCTCGGGCGACATCCTGCGGCTCGCCTGCGGTCCGGGCGACATTGCGCGAATAGCGCAGAACGGCTCCCAGAAACCGCGCGTAGGGCGAGTCCTCCCGAAACCGCGCCGTCATATGGTCGAAGCCTTTGGACCATATATCGGTCCGGTACGCTCCCGGCTCGACCAGCACGACGTGGACGCCAAACGGCAGCATCTCCAGGCGCAGCGATTCGCTGAACCCCTCCACCGCGAATTTGGACGCCGCATAGGGTCCGTATCCGGGGAAGCCGACTCTTCCGCTCACGCTGCCGATGTTAATGATCGTGCCCCGTCGCTGCTCGCGCATAACAGGAAGCGCCGCCCGGGTCATCGCGATGAGTCCGAAGACGTTGACGTCCATCTGCCGCTTCCACTCCTCCATCGGAATCTCTTCGATGCTGCCTCCGATGGCCATCCCCGCATTATTGACGAGCACGTCGATCCGGCCGTAGGCGGACCGTATATGCGCGATCGTCTCTTCGCACGCCGGGTGGTCGGTTACATCGAGCGGCAAACAGTCGATCCGCTCCGCAACGCCCGCTTCTTCCGCACGCCGAAGCAGCAGCCCGTTATTCGCCGTATCGCGCATCGTTGCGATCACCCTGTAGCCGGCTTTCGCCAGCTCCAGCGCCATTAACAATCCGAAGCCGCTGGACGCCCCTGTTATGCATGCCACCGGCCTTTCGCTCTGTCCGTCCTGCCCGTCTCCGCTGCGCTTAAGCTGCGGATGCTTCTGACTCGTGTCCAAGAGCAAACCCCTCCTTTTCTTAAGAGTGCGGTGAAAAAGTCCGCGGTTCTCAGGAGGTATAGCCCCCGGAACCAAGCATCAAATCATTTCCAAGTTTAACGGACACCGGTGAGCTAAATTCGTCGAAAACAGACGTTTTTGAAACGAGGGACGGACATCACAGCGCTTACATAGCTCCGTATCGCTTTCTATGGAGGCTTTGTCAACAAATAGCTGCATCTGTGTCCGTTAGAAATCCAAAATGGCCGCTATGGTTTATATAACGGCCCCTGTGTCCGTTGCGACTTTACTCCGCCACTGTAGAAGCGTTAGCGCTCGCCTTTACAGCGCAGATTTTCCGTGCTACTGCGTATGCTCCGATCGCTGCCCGTCCCGAATTTCTTGAATAAATGTCCCTTAAATGGGTTGCAATCCGCAGAAAAAAGCGAACGCTTATGCTATTTCAACTCTTTATCGACTCTCCGGCCACTTGTTCACCATGCCTTTAGCATCTCAGTATAAAAGCGGCCGCTCCTCCGGCTGGAATCTTCTCTCCACCCTTCTCAGCTTGCGCGGCCCAAGCTCATAGGCCAGCTCGGTATAGCGCAGCTGCGGCGCGCTGCAGCCGAGCGAATCGCATAAGCGGCCGATGCTTTCGGTAATGCGCGCGCAGACGCTATCCCATATCCCGGCATGCTCCGGCTTCAACCGCAGCGAGATTTCTACCCGGTTCGCCGCATGCTGAACAGCCTTATACTCCAGCACTTCCTCGGCGGAGGAAATGATCGCACGGCTAATAAAATCGGGAAATACCGGCACCGGCGGCTCCATTCGCCTCGCCTCGCTTTTCGCCGGGAAATAAAATAGATCGTCGCAGCGCCCCTCGACCCGCTCCAGCGCCAAGTGCGACGAACCGCAAGGACAAGGCTCCGCCCGTTCCGTCAACATATCGTTCAGACGGTACCGGATCAGCGGCTGCGTCGTCCGCGAGAAATCCGTAATAATCGGGACGAACTTGCGCAGCTCTTCGTCGAGATATTCCTTCTGCACCGCGACGATATCCTCATTGATATGCAGCGTCCCGTGCGGACAGGTGCAGGCCAGCAGCCCTTCTGTGCATTGGTAAATCTGGTGCACCGCCTGGCCGAACGCTGCTTCGATGCGCCGCCCGTCCAGCGGGTCGAGCACCTCGGCGACCCCGACGATCTTGTCCGGCCGGATCGCCAGCCGGCCGTCCTGCGCCGCCTCCGCCAGCGCCCGCAAGAGCGACGGCGGGGCGACAAGCAGACTCGGCTGCTGCCGGTTCAAGCGCTCGATATGCTCATGGAGCGGATCGAGCAGATCGTAGAACCGGAACTGCAGCCTGCGGCTGCCGACGCTGCCGTACAGATTGCTGTCGGCGCGGAGGAAGAAGGCGACCCGCTCGGCATGGAGCAGCGAGCGGGGCAGTACCTTGGCCAGGATCGTGCCCGCCCAGGCCATGCGTTCGTAACGGCTCACAAGAAACAAGCCGCGGCTGCCCGACGTGCCGGAGGACAGCCCTATCGTCACGGAGCCGAGCATCGGCGTGAAATCGCGGGTTTGCTCCGCCCGCAGCGCGAGCGCGAAAGCTTGCTCCTTCAAGACGCCCGCCGTATTGAGGCGGTCGAAGTGCTCCATCATTTCCGTTTTCCCGATGACAGGGAAGCTGCGCCACGCCGAATCGGGAAGCCCCCGCCACAGCTCGCGGTAATAGGCGGAGCGCTTCCGCACGAAGCGGATATGCCGGCGGATACGCTTCTCCTGCCGCTTCTCCACCCGCTCCCGTTCGCGGCTTCGCCGCATCCGGTACTTGGTCAGCGCATAATGCCAGACTACAATCAGCTTGTCGATCATACCGAGCCCCCTCCCCGAACAAGGGACCGTTCCATCTCCTCGCAATGGGACGGAACAATCCGGATGTCCGGATACAGCTTATGCAGCCGGCGGACCCGCTCGAAGCTATCCTTATACTTGCGGCGGTCGGACATAATCAGTCCTGCCAAAGGATGCGGCGGCCGGTTCTCCCGATATGCGAGACTGCTCCATACCGCATCCGCGCATAGAAAATGCATTTCGCCTCCGGCAGACAGCAGAAGGCCGATTTGCCCGGCGGCATGTCCCGGCACGTCGACGGCGATGAGGCTGCCGTCCCCTAACAGATCGAGGCCGCGCTCGAACGGGAAACCCGGCGGCAGCTCGGCCTGCTTGCTTTCATCTATCGGCTGCGCCCTCGCCTCGAAATCGTCCGGCAATAAGCCGGGCAGATACCCCGCCATAACGGCGTTCCAGCCCGTACGGCGGCGGACGGCGTCATACGCCTCCTGCAAGAACAGGAAGTCGGCGTTCGGAAAATCCCTCAGCCCGGCGACATGATCCGCATGGAAATGCGAGATAATAATGTGCCGCACCGCCTCCGGCTCGATTCCTCTACGCCGAAGCTGCTGTACCGCGCTCTCCCTCTCCGTGAAGCGAACGGGCGTCATCTTCGCGTAGAGCGAGTATGGCCAGCGGGCCGTCTCCCGGAAAAACCGCTGCGTATACCCGGTATCGAACAGCATATAGCCGAGGCGCGGATGCTCGATCAGCGCGAACAGAGCGGGGAAGCGGACAGGACGGCGGCTTCCGCCGCGCAGCGTAACCCATTGAGGATGGGTGCAGCAGCCGGCCTCCAGCACGAAGCATGCGACATCCAGCTTAATCATGTTGTCTCCGGTACCAAGCGGCATAAGCGTCAATCCCTTCCTTCACAGTGACCTGCGGCCGATAGCCGAGCTCCTCTCTCGCCGCCGTAATGTCGAGCGTCTGGCTGCGGCCAAGCAGTCCGACGCTGTAGCGAGTTAGCAGCGGCTCCTTGCCGCTGCCGGAAAGCTTGGCGGCGGCCTCCAGCAAACCCGCCAGCGCGTAAGCCGCCCGGTACGGAAGCTTCCGGCTGCGGAGCGGCTCGCCCAGCCGTTCGAACAAATAGTTCAGCACCTCAATGAACGGCTGCGGTTCGCCGTTCGTAACATTGTACTTGCGCCCGAGCACGGAAGAAGGCGCCGTCATGCACAGCAGCAGCGCCTGTACCGCATTATCCACATAGGTCAGATCGAGAACGGCGCGGCCGCCCCTAATGAGCGGCAGCTTCCCTTGACGGCTGGCCTCGATGAGCCGCGGTACGATTGCCCGGTCGCCCGGACCGAAAATCGCCCGCGGACGAACGGTAACGACAGCCAGCCCCAAGCGAAAGGCCGCATCGATGTCCTGCTCGGCGAGCCTTTTGGTCTCGGCATAGGCATTGGCCGCGCGGCGAGGCAGCCGAGCGGATTCGGCAATGCTCAAGCGATCGGTATAATCGAAATAGATGCTCGGCGTTGAAACGTAAATAAGCCTCTGTACGCCGCCTTCCGTACATCCCTTGATCACGTTGCGAGTGCCCGTTACATTGCTTTCATAGAAATCGTTATAGCTGCCCCACAGCGAAGACAGCGCCCCGCAGTGAAAGACGATATCCTGCCCGAAGCAGCTCCTTACGGTCTGAGCCGTATCCTCCAGGCGGCAAGGCAGAAACGCGATGCCCTGCGCGGCCAGCTCCGCTCCGGCCTGCGCATTCCGCCCCGCAGCCGTGACTTCGTGGCCGAGCTTGTGCAGAGCCACCGCCAAATGCTTGCCTAAAAAACCCGTTGCACCGGTGACCAGCACCTTCACCTTAATTCACCGCCGTTCCATTCAATATCCTTCGTGGACGCTTCCATCACCGAAATGCGATGCCGGGCGCCGACGCGCAGATTCCAATACACTAGCCGGAACTGCTGCCAGAGAGGGCCCGGATCGTTCGCCCTGAAGACGACATCCCGCCCTCCCGTCATGATTCGCAGCCATGACCCGAGCCGCTCGCGGGAAAAGTCCTTGAGCAGGGCGACCGCGCCGCAGCTCAGCATCGCTGCGGCGATCATTGCTTTGCGGGAAGCTTGCGGTTCGATCCGCTCCGGTAGCGGCTGCCCTTCCTCCGGCATGAGCGCCCGGTCCAGCCGGTCCTCCGGCCGGAACAGATGAATGCCGCTCGTCGCCCGCGGATTGCATTCGAGGGGATATAGCCCGCCCTCGCGGTCTTCGATGAAGTCGAAGGCGATCTGGCCGGTGAAGCCTTCCTCGCGTATGAACCGCTCCGTCCAGCGGTCGATTCCCGGATGCTTGACCGGCTCGAAGCTGATGCAGGCGCCGCGTCCGGCCGTAAAGCGCACGGGATAGACGGCATGCGCCGTTATCGTCCCTTGCTGGGCGATGCTGTAGCTGCAGTAGCCCGTCCCTTCGATATACCGCTGCGCCACCCACGGCTCTTCGCCCGTCACGGGCAGGGCAGCCAGCCGGGAATCCGGCTGCCAGCCGCTTGCCTTCACCTCCGCTATGACGACCTTGCTGGAGAAACGGGAGAAGACCGGCTTGAATACCCACTTCGCCGCATCCGGCTCCCCGGCCTCCCGCCGCCGCTTCGCCCGCTCCGCCTCCTCTGCCATGAAGGCGGCGCGCTCCTGCGGCGACGACAGCAAATGCGTCTGCGGAGCGGACAAGCCGAGCTCCTGCACACGGCTGATGAACTCCCACTTGCTGTGCAGCCGCCTAAGCTTCCCAGGCGGCTCGGCCAGGACGCGGCAGACGCTCTGCAGCTCGTCAAGCCCGGCCGCGACATAGAACAGCTCCTCGCACATCGGCAGCAGCCAGTCCATGCGCTCGGCCGCGGCAATGTCCCGCAGCGCCGCCGCATAGGCCCGCGGATTCGCCGCGGGCTCCGGCACCAGGTAGCTGCGCCGCACGGCGCGCGAGCGCTTGCACAGCTGCTCCGGGCAGCTCTCCGCCACGTAGACCGCGTGGCCGTTCGCCGCGAGCTGCCTTGCCAGGTCGAGCGTCGCGGGCGCTCGGCCGCCGGTGAGCAGAATGCGCCTGCCTGCCGGTTCCTTCCGCTCCGGCGATCCGGCCTGCCCGCTAATAGTCAAGGATCATCCCTCCGACGGACAACCCTGCCGACGTCCCGAGCAGCATGATCCGCGATCCCCGCGCAATCCGCCCTTGACGGATCGCTTCATGCAGCCCCATCGGGATCGACGCGGCGATCGTATTGCCGTGCGTCGGCGTGATGAACATCAGCCGCTCGCGCGCGATGCCGAGCTTTCGGCCGATGAGCCGCATCGCCATCGCGCTGCCCTGATGCGGGATGACGAGTTCGATATCTTGGATCGAGCAGCCCGCTTCCCGAAGCAGCGAATCGACGAAGCCGGGCAAAATGCGCGCCGCCATCTTATAAATCGCCTGGCCGTCCATCTCGAACAGGAACGCCTCCTCCTCCTGCGCGGACAAGGCGTGAGCGCCCGTGCCGCCGCCGCGGATTTGCGACAAATGCGCGCCTTGACTGTACGTCTTCATCGCCGAGCAGACGATGCGGGAGCCTTCGCCTTGTTCCGCTCCCTCGACGATCACCGCCGCCGCCCCGTCGCCGAACAGCGCTGCGCTCTCCTTATCCGACCAGTTAAGCCCGATCGAGGCGATCTCGCTCGATACGAGCAGAATGCGGCGGTAGCGGCCTGACGCTACCATATACGACATGACGTCGAGGGCGGTCAGGAAGCTGAGGCAGGTGGAATTAATATCGAAGCAGGGCACCCCGGATTGCTCCTCGCCGAGCGCCCGCTGAATCAGCGAAGCCGTGCTCGGAATCGGCTGCTCCATCGTGCCGCTGGCGCACACCAGGCAATCGATGTCGCCGAAGCGCAGACCGGCTTGCTTCATCGCTTCGGTCGCAGCGTAAGCCCCCATCTGCGAGGCGGTCTCATCCTCGACGAAATGCCGCCGCACCACGTCGGATTTTTTCTCGACCCAGCCTGCGGGCACGCCGAGCCGCTCATCCATCTCCCGGGCGGTCACGATCTTTTTCGGCAAATATTTGCCTGTGCTTCTTATTTTAATATTTCTGATATGCATAGTCGAACCTCCTTATGCTCTCCCTGCGTAACTTCTCTTAAAGCTGTGCGACATAAGAGAAGGAAGCGATCGACAGTCTAGAAGCGTCGAATCTTTGTTATACCTTATTGTAGACGATTCCTGAAATGCTGAAAGTACTATCTTTTTCTAAGACCCCGCAGATTTCGCGGCTGCCTCTAACTAAAGCAACAACAAAAAGACGCCCTTAAGGCGTCCTCATCAAGCGTTCGTCGGCATCGCGGTGCTGCGCGACGTTCAAGACGACAGGCGTTTTTAAGCTGCTTACTACGGTACTACGGGCTTGGCCGGCGGGTTATGTCCCGGAAGCAGCCAAACCCGAGCCGTTACCATTAAAAAATCGTAGGCACCATACCCCCGTCCATTCGGATGGCGGAACCTTTAAACGCGGATGCATAAGGGCTGCATACGAATGCGGCCAGCCTGCCTATTTCGGAAGGTCTGATAAAGCGCTGGATTTCGGATTGAGGCAGGTTTGCCGCCATAAATTGTTTCTCCTTTTCCGAAAAAGCCATATCGTCCGGAAACAGGCCGTCGATAATTTGATATACATTTTCGGAAAGCGTCGGTCCCGGCATAATTGCATTGGATGTGACTTCCGTGCCTATCGTCAGTTTGGACAGGCTTTTGGACAGCGATAACAGCATCGATTTGGTCATTGCGTACTGAGGCATCTGCCCCGAAGGCATTACCGCTTCTTCGCTGGCGATAAAAATAATTCGTCCGTCATTGTTATTCAACATGGCGGGCAGATAAAATTTAGACAATGCGTTGGCGGCGAGCACGTTCGTACGAAAATACCTTTCCCACACCGCGTCGTCAACGTCCTCATAGGACATGATTTCGTAAATCCCCATATTGTTGACCAGGATGTCGACGCGGGGAAACTTCTCAAATAAAGCTGCCCTTTGCTCCTTATTTGCAATATCGGCGGCAGCGTTCTGCGGAGAAGTCGACGGGAACTCCGATTTCAATTCGCTTACCGTTCTTTCGACCTCGTCACGATTCCGTCCGTTAACAAGTACATCGGCGCCTTCTCTGGCAAGTTCAACGGCAATGGCTTTCCCTATGCCTCTGGTCGATCCGGTGACCAACGCGGTTTTGTTCCTTAATCCCATATCCATAACTGATATCTCCTTTGTTGTCATTCACAGCAAACGTATAATGCTTCGGATTGCTCCGGTTTGCTTAGGATAGAGATCATATTACTTGGTCCGGATCGTTCCGTAACTAGCCCGCAGCGCCAAATTTCTTGTTGAATCCGCCAAATGCGAAAACTCGGAAAAATACGGGAACTGCGCGAGACGGATCAGGCGGAATTAGGTGAGGTTAATTAGATGAGATTGGTGCTCTGTAACCGCGGGTTTGCCTCGATATGCCGGGAACGCCAGCGGGAAGGCGTGTCGCCTTCCCAATTGCGAAAGGCGCGATAAAACGAGTTCTGGTCTTCGTATCCAAGCAAGAACGCCACTTCTTTTATATCAAGCTCAGGATCTGTCAAATATTGCCGCGCCTGTTCATGCCGAACCTGCGACAGCAGCTGCTTGAACGTTGTCCCTTCCTCCGTAAGGCGGCGCTGCAGGGTTCGATCGCTCATGCCGAGCCCGCTCGCCGCAGTCCGAATGTCGAGGCGCCCTCCGGTTAAGCTGCGCTTCAAAAACCACTTGACCATATCAGAGACGGAGCGGCTGATCTGTTCATCCAGCGAGCGGTCCAGCACGGGAGTCAGGATCTCCAGCAGCTCTTGGTTATACGATATAAAAGGGCGGTCCAGGTCGCTCCGGCGCAGCGTCAACCGGTTCTCGGCCGCCCCCGTCCGAACAGGACATCCGAAGTAAGCTTCAAGGGTCTGTACATCTCCCATCGAGTGAGTAAATTCCGCGGACATTGCGGTGATAGGCCGGCCCGTGCCGCGCCGTCCAAGCTCCAGAAGAAAGGCCAGCGTGGTGCCGACCAGCACCGGCGGTACGGGGCGCTTGCCGGGCATCCATTCCAATTCGACGGTACAGCGCTCTCCCTCTTCGGTTATCCGCAAGCTTTCCGGAGGACACAGCCGCTTATACCGGGCCATCCGGTTCAGGGCATCGCGATAGTCGCGAGCATGATAGGTAGCCAGGACGGTCGGCGGATATTGCGCCGTTGCAAAGACGGTGACGAGCCGGACGATTCCCGCAGCCGCGTCACCTGCGAGATCGGCGTACGCTTGCCAGACGGCGAAATATTGGGAGGCGGTGACTTCAGCCTCATCGGCAATTGCGGCGAGCGGCAGCCGCGCTTTGCGGGCTACGTCCTGCGGGTCCATCCCCAATTGCTGCAATCCCGCCCAAAATCCCGGCGGAAATTTGATACGGTCGGATTTCATTGCTTATGGATCTCCTTTTAGCTGCTTACCTATTCGTTCCGGGTACTAATAAGTATACATTAATTATGCGCTTTTCTTCATCCAAGGCATACAGCCATACAAATAAGCCGCCCCGGAAGGAGGTCGGCTTAAAACTGAAATGTCGCGGGGAAACAGCCGGGCTTTTGAAGCCTGGTGAAAAAAGCGCGGAAGAGCCACTGGAATCTGGAAAAGCGCTGCCCGGCGCAAAGCCGCTGCTTCGGGTTATTTCGGTGGCCGGGGCGTTCGGGAGCCGTAGGCTGCGAAGAAGCCGTCCTTGCTCTTGCTTGGAAGAGACGGCGTGGAGACTGTCTTGCCGTTCTGAACCATAACGCCTCTCTGCGCAGACTTGAGCCGCGGGTTGCTCCGGTTGAGGCGGCACCTGGTAAACGGAAGCCGGGTATACTTGGCCAAATTGGTTATCTGATTGTTGAGCGAAGGCGCCTCCATGATCCATTCCGCGGTAAGAGCCGGTCCGCTGTAGGCGACCGTTTTGGAGAAAACCCAGCCTTGGGTTCGATTGGCAAGGACAATACGCCATCGATTCGCGCCGCTTCGCCGGGAAATGCTCGCATACATCCAATCGCCGGCCGAAACCTTATGAGGGATTCTCGTCTCGGCCGCAGGCAGTATTTCCCACCAGGCGTAATAATGGGCTTTGCCGTTCTTGTAGTGCTGTTCGGTTCCGGTTTGAATTAACGAGGAGTTACCGAATCCGTCAATGCCGATCCAAGTCGAGGAATATTTGTCTGACTCGCTTGCTCTTATCCGCGGTACCCTCCAATAGGCGGAGATGCTGCGGCATGAATTTTTTTTCGTTTTCTTCACGGCGTACCCCGACCAGTTGGCGGATGTCCACCCCGCCGCCAGCGCATTCTGCCGGATTCCCGTCTTGGAAGACACCGGCTTGCAGGGCGACGAGCCTTTCCGTATGCTTCGCGCCAAACCTTTCACCACCTGTTCGCCTTTATCTGCCGCATCGGAATGTTAAGTCCTTTACAGCGATCGCATCGCTGTATTCCAATCGGCGAATAAACCTGCTTATAACCGGGCGCTTCGCTTCTTGGAAAGCCGAAAGCCCCGATGGAGGTTTATTTCATATGGCTATTCGAACCGGGGAGAGCCGGACACGGACGGCTGTCACAAAGAGCATGAAACAGGCGCGCCGCGGCGGCAAGCAATCCGTTCCGCCAAGGCGCCGCACAGCAAGAGCGCAGAAACAGCGAACAAGCGGCCCGCTCCGAATATATCCGGAAAGGACCGCTTGTTTTCATTATAATCGGTTGCATCGGTTGTATCGGTTGCATCGGTTGTATCGGTTGCATGGAGGCGTTTCGGATAAGATGGTTCCAATACGCTCCACGTCCGCTCACCAACTCCCGCCCATCCCCTGGGCAATCAGCCGCTTGGCCCGCTCCACCTCGCGTTCGTCCGGTTCGGCGACGCCTTCCAGCGGATAAGGCCTGCCGAGCTGCTGCCATTTGTATACGCCCATCCGGTGATAAGGCAGCAGCTCCAGCTTCTCGACGTTGGTCAGCTTGCCCAGGAAAGCGCCGAGCTTCCTCAGATCCTCGCTGCCGTCGGTCAGGCCGGGGACGAGCACATGGCGAATCCAGACCGGTTTGCCCTGCGCGGACAACAGCTCGGCGAAATGCAGCGTCCGCTCGTTGGATTGACTGGTCAGCGCCGTATGCTTCGCCGGATCGATATGCTTCACGTCGAGCAGCACCAAATCCGTCACCTCCATCAGCTCCTGCACATGGTCGGGCTCGCAGAAGCCGGACGAATCGAGGGCGGTGTGCAGCCCCCAGCGCCGCTTGACTTCGGTGAACAAGGCGGCGACGAACGCGGCCTGCAAGGTCGGCTCTCCCCCGGTGACGGTAATGCCGCCCCCGGAGCGCCTGTAATATTCCAGGTACGGCTCCAGCTCGCCGAGAATTTCGTCTACGGTGACGACCCGGCCCTTGGCCGAATCCCAAGTATCCGGATTATGGCAGTATTGGCATTGCAGCGCGCAGCCCTGCATGAACAGCACGAAGCGTATGCCCGGGCCGTCGACCGTTCCGAACGTTTCGATCGAATGGATGCGGCCGGTATGAGAGTGGACGGCTCCGGCGTGACTGTGTTGGGAATGTAAAGTGCCGTTCATACGGTATGCTCCTTTCCTTGAGCGCCGCCCCTCCCGGATTGCCCGGTACGACTAACCGCCCGATATCCGGGGTTGAAGGCGAACGCTTGCGTTTCTACGGACTGTTTCCGCTTGAGCTAGTTCTTCTTGTTCATCAGACGATCAGATCAGATCCAATCAGATTGATCCGTGGAACGTCCGGTGGATGACGTCGAGCTGCTGCTCGCGGGTCAGCTTGACGAAGTTGACCGCATAACCGGAGACGCGGATCGTCAGCTGCGGATAATTCTCCGGATGCTCCATCGCGTCGAGCAGATGCTCGCGGTCGAACACGTTCACGTTCAGATGATGGCCGCCGGTCGCGGAATAGCCGTCGAGCAGGCTGACCAGATTGTTCACCCGCGCCTGCTGCTCCTTGCCGAGCGCCTTCGGGACGATCGAGAACGTATTGGAGATGCCGTCCAGGCTGCTCTCGTAAGGAATCTTCGCTACCGAAGCGAGCGAAGCCAAGGCGCCTTTGCGGTCGCGGCCGTGCATCGGATTGGCTCCCGGAGCGAACGGCTCTCCCGCCTTGCGTCCGTCCGGCGTGCTGCCGGTCTTCTTCCCGTAGACGACGTTCGAGGTGATCGTCAGCACGGACATCGTCGTCACCGCATTGCGGTAGGTCTTATGCTTGCGCAGCTTGGCGATGAACGCTTCCGTCAGCTCCACGGCAATGCGGTCGACCCGCTCGTCGTTGTTGCCGTACTGCGGGTATTCGCCTTCGATCTCGAAGTCGACGGCGATGCCCCGCTCGTTGCGGATCGGGCGGACCTTGGCGTATTTCAGCGCGCTCAAGCTGTCGGCGACGACGGACAAGCCCGCTATGCCGCATGCCATCGTGCGCAAAATATCTTTGTCGTGGAGCGCCATCTCCAGCCGCTCGTAGCTGTACTTGTCATGCATATAGTGAATGACGTTCAGCGTGTTGATATACAGCTTGGCCAGCCATTCCAGCACGATATCGTATTTCGGCATGACCTCGTCGTACGTGAGCGTCTCGCTCAGGATCGGCGCGATGGCCGGTCCGACTTGAATGCCGAGCTTCTCGTCCACGCCGCCGTTAATTGCGTAGAGGAGCGCTTTGGCCAGATTCGCGCGGGCTCCGAAAAACTGCATCTGCTTGCCGATCCGCATCGCCGATACGCAGCAGGCGATCCCGTAATCGTCGCCGAATTGCGGCAGCATCAGATCGTCATTCTCGTACTGAATCGAGCTTGTCTCGATCGACACCTTGGCGCAGTAAGCTTTGAACGCCTCGGGCAGACGCGGTGACCAGAGCACCGTCAAATTCGGCTCCGGCGCGGGCCCGAGGTTGTACAGCGTATGCAGGATGCGGAATGAGCTGCGCGTCACGCGGGTCGTTCCGTCCAGCGCCATGCCGCCGACGGATTCCGTCACCCAGGTCGGGTCGCCGCTGAACAGCTCGTTGTAATCGGGCGTGCGCAGAAACTTCACGATACGGAGCTTCATGACGAAATGGTCCATCAGCTCCTGCGCGGTTTCCTCCGTCAGTCTGCCTGCCTTCAAGTCGCGCTCGATATAAATGTCGAGGAAGCTGGATACGCGGCCGAGACTCATCGCGGCCCCGTTCTGCTCCTTGATCGCGCCGAGGTAGGCGAAGTACAGCCATTGCACCGCTTCCTGGGCCGACACGGCCGGCCGGGAAATATCGCAGCCGTAGGAGGCGGCCATCCGCTTCAGCTCGCGCAGCGCCGCGATTTGCTCGGACAGCTCCTCGCGGGCGCGGATGACCTCCTCGGTCATCGCGTCCACTTCGAGCTGAAGCTGCTCTTCCCGCTTCGCCGCGATCAGCCGGTCGACGCCGTACAAGGCGACGCGGCGGTAATCGCCGATGATCCGGCCGCGCCCGTAGGCGTCGGGTAGGCCGGTAATGATGCCCGCCTTCCGCGCCGTGCGCATCTCGGTCGTATAGGCGTCGAATACGCCCTGGTTATGCGTCTTGCGGATATCGGTGAACAGCTTGACGATCTCCTCCGGCAGCTGGAAGCCGTACGCCTCGCAAGCGTCCACGACCATCCGGATGCCTCCGAACGGCTGCACGGAGCGCTTGAACGGAGCGTCCGTCTGGAGACCGACGATCTGTTCCTTCTCCTGATCGATGTAACCCGGCGCATGGGACGTAATCGTCGATACCGTGTTCACGTCGATGTCCAGCACGCCTCCGTTGGCATTCTCCTGCTTCATCAGCTCGCGGATTCGCTCCCAGAGCGCGACGGTCGCCTCCGTCGGACCGGCCAGAAACGCTTCGTCGCCGGTATAGGGAGTCAAGTTCCGGTCGATGAAATCTTTTACATCGATATGGGTCTTCCATTTGCCGGAGCGAAACCCTTCGTAATACGCTTCCCATGCTTGCTGCTTCTGCTGCTGCAGCTCCGCTTCCTTCATTGCCATGACAGGCACCTCCAAAATATTATCTCAGCTTTGCACGATAAGATCAGATCATAGAATCGATAACGCCGTTATTCGAATTTTCCGTAAAACGCCTTGCGGTACAGCTCCGCCAGCTCGGTAACGAGCGGCATCCGCGGATTCGCCGTCGTGCATTGATCCTCGAAGGCGCGGTCGGCGAGCTCGTCGGCCTTGCTCTCGAATACTTGCGGGTCGATGCCGAGCTCCGAGAAGGAGGCCGGAATGCCGAGCGCCTGATTCAGCTTGCGGACCGCCTCGATCAAGCTGTTCACGCCCTCCTCCGTCGTGCGGGCGGGCAAGCCCAGAATACGGGCGATCTCCGCGTAGCGCTGATCGGCGACAAAATGGCTGTATTTCGGAAACGAAGCGTACTTCGTCGGCTTCTGCGCATTGTACCGGATTATGTGCGGCATCAATATGGCGTTAGTCCGTCCGTGCGCCGTATGGAACTCGCCGCCCCATTTGTGCGCCAGACTGTGGTTAATGCCCAGGAAGGCGTTGGCAAAGGCCATGCCCGCTATCGTCGAAGCGTTATGCATCTTCTCTCTTGCCAGCGGGTCCGCCGCGGCGAACGAAGGCTCGAGGTATTGGAACACGAGCTGAATCGCCTTGATCGCCAGACCGTCCGTATAATCGTTAGCCATGACGGATACGTAAGCTTCGATCGCATGGGTCAGCACGTCCATCCCCGTATCGGCTACCGCCGTTTTCGGCAGGCTGTATACATAATCCGGATCGATAATCGCTACATCCGGCGTCAGCTCGTAATCGGCCAGCGGGTATTTGGTATGGCCCGCCTGCTTGTCGGTAATGACGGCGAACGAGGTCACCTCGGAGCCTGTGCCCGAAGTCGTCGGAATCGCCACGAACTTCGCTTTGCGGCCGAGGCGCGGATATTTGTACACCCGCTTGCGGATGTCCAGAAACTTCTGTTTCAGCGATTGGAAGCTCGTATCCGGATATTCGTAGAACAGCCACATCGCCTTGGCCGCGTCCATCGGAGAACCGCCGCCGAGCGCGATCACGCAGTCCGGCTGGAACGATTCCATCAGCCTCGTGCCGCGTTCGACCGTGTCGACGGAAGGATCGGGTTCGACATCGGCGAAAATTTCAATCGATACCGGCGTCTTCCGTTTGCGCAAATAATATTCGACGCGCTCGACATAACCCAGCTTCACCATCATCGGGTCGGTGACGATCAGAATTCGGGAGATGTCCGGCATTTTCTCCAAATATTGCGTCGCGCCTTTCTCGAAATACACCTTCGGCGGAATTTTGAACCACTGCATATTGACCGTGCGGTAAGCGACCCGCTTAATGTTCAGCAGATTGACCGCGGTGACGTTGGCCGTCGTCGAATTATGGCCGTAAGACCCGCAGCCGAGCGTCAGCGACGGCAGGTTCGTGTTGTAAATATCGCCGATCGCGCCGTGCGTCGACGGAGCGTTGACGATGATCCGGCCGGTTTGCAGCGCTGCGGAGAACTCCGCAATCACCTGCTCGTCATTGGAATGAATGACGGAGGAGTGACCCATGCCGCCGTAGGCGACCACTTCCGCCGCCCGGGCGATTCCCTGGGAGGCGTTCTTCACCTTGTAGCAGGCCAGCACCGGACTCAGCTTCTCGGCGGACAGCGGATAAGCTTCGCCGACGCCGCCCAGCTCGGCCGCCAGCACCTTCGTATTCTCCGGCACCGTGATGCCTGCCATCCCCGCGATTTGGACGGCGGACTGGCCGACGATGACGGCGTTGACCGCGCATTTCTCCGGGTTGATGACCAGCTTCGATACGGCTTCCGTCTCTTCCTTATTCAAGAAGTAGCAGCCCATATGGCTCATTAACTGCCTGGTCTGCGCGTAAACCGGCTCCTCGATAATGACCGCCTGCTCGGAGGCGCAGATCATGCCGTTATCGAACGTCTTGGACAAAATCAGATCGGTTACGGCCTGCTGCAAATTCGCCGTTTTCTCGATAAAGCAGGGCACGTTGCCCGGGCCTACGCCGAGCGCCGGCTTCCCTGTGCTGTACGCCGCCTTGACCATGGAGGCTCCGCCTGTCGCCAGCACCAGCGCGACGTCGGGATGGTTCATGAGCAGGTTAGTCGCTTCCAGAGACGGATGCTCGACCCACTGGATGCAGCCTTCGGGAGCGCCCGCCTTCACCGCCGCCTCCATGACCGTGCGCGCCGCGGCCTCGCTGCTGCGCTGAGCGGACGGGTGGAAGGCGAAGATGATCGGATTGCGCGTTTTCATCGCGATCAGCGCCTTGAACATCGTCGTCGACGTCGGGTTCGTCACCGGCGTCACGCCGGCGATAATGCCTACCGGTTCCGCAACCCTCTGGTAGTGCTCATAGGGATTGTCTTCGATGACGCCGACAGTTTTGTCGTATTTGATGCTGTGATAAATGTACTCGGTGGCGAACAAATTTTTCGTAATTTTATCCTCATAGACCCCGCGGCCCGTCTCCTCGACGGCTTGCTTAGCAAGCGCCATATGCTTATCCAGCCCGGCCAGCGCCATCTGCTGCACGATGTGGTCGACCTGCTGCTGATTCAGCTGCAGCATGGCCTGCAATGCTTTCCTCGCCTTTTGGACCAGTCCGTTCACTTCTTCTTGCGCAGTAACCGCGCTGCCTGATGCCGCCTGCTTTTCTCTGACTGCCATAGTTTCGCCTCCAATGGATAAGCGGCCTTTCGCCGCTTTTATGTGATTTATTTCACAATATCTTGCGTCAAGCCTTTTCCCCGATTGCACAGCAGGTTTTGCATCTGCATAGCATCTACATGGCATCTGCATACCAGAAACCAGCAGCCTAAGAGAATAAATAATCCATGTCCGTCAGCACCTGCTCCGTCATCGGGAATACAAGCTGCTCCTCCTGGCGCAAATGCTCTTGCAGAATGCGGCAGGCATGAATCAGGTAGCCGGCCGCTTGGCTTGGCAGCATCGCATCGGGGTTGCTCTCGATCACGCGAACGGCTTTCAGGTAGGAGTTCAGATTGTCGGTCGCCAGTTCATGATCTTTCTCCAGCATCCACAGCGAAGGCACGATCGACGGCGCATGCTTGCGGTGGAAATAATCGTTCAAGAACGGATACAGCTCGTGCTCCTCCCATTCCGAATGGCGTTCCAGCTCTTCCAGAAAGGCTGTCACTCCCAGCCGCAGCTGAAGCAATAACGGCAGGGCCCGCTTCGGATCGGTTTCCCGTTCCGCCAGTCTGGCCTTAGCGTACAGCCCGTTCAATGCCCGCAGCAGGTCGTCGTGTTCCCGCTTCAATCTCTCCAGCGCCTCGGAAAGCTCCGTTTCGTGCGCGGTCCCCAAGTCGCCTTGCGTTTCATAAGCCATTTTCCTGTCCATGGTCATGACCTCCGTTTATCGCTTGCCGTTATCGTTACACTTGCCGTCTTGCCGCTTGCAGAAGAGCGCCGGACTTGATCCAAGTCCGGGCTCCGTCTGCTTGCTTGATAGCAGCCGCGCTCCCTGCCGGTCTTGCAAGCGGGCTTCTTGATGTTCGGCGCTGCATTCGCGGCCTGCGGCCGAGAGAAGCTTCCGCTCCCCGGCCGCTCTTTCACCACGCTTCTTGCTGTTCTTGCTGCTCCTTGCCGACTTGGCTTGATGTGCCGGACGGTTATACATGCACCGCTTTAGGCTTGCCGTCCGCCGCTGTCGGGCCGTTGTGTCCGCCGTGTCTCATCTTATGAAACGCTTTGCGAAGCAGCGGCATCAGGTAGTAGTCGACTCCGAAGCGTCCGGCGTTCGTTTCAGCCAGGAAGACGAGTCCGCCAATCAGGATCAGCCAAGGGTTAGTGCTTACGGTGCCCGCGAACATGAACATGAAGTTCATCAGCATACCGAAGAATGCCGCCGCCGTCGTCAATGCGCCGAGGATAAGTCCAAGGCCTACCAAGCATTCGCCGATCGGAATGACGATGTTAAACCATGTCGCGTTCGGCAGTGCGAAATGCTCCAGGAAGGCGGTGAAGGTCGGATAAACCAGCTCGTTGGTCGCCTTATCGACAATCGGCTTGGTGACGGCCCCTTTAATAAACCCTGTGGCGTCGAACCCGCCTGTCAGCTTGTGCCAGCCTGCCGTCAGCCACTCCCATCCGAGGTAAACCCGAATGATGAAAAATAATCCGGCCGCATAAACGTTTTCCCTAATCCACTTTAACATGATAATCCTCTCCCATTCTTTGATATGAAGTTTTAACATGAAATTAATTGTAAAACTGGAATGTTCTTTTTTTCACAAACTTATTTGTAAAAAATCTTTTCGACCAGCGGAGATCGATTGGATCCGGATGTTTTCTTCATGGCGATTCTCCTTTCCCTGTTTCATAGCGTTGCTTGGTTGTTATGTGAAGCCTTTATGCTCCGAAGCTTCATCTTGCGAACCTTGTTGTTATGAAGCTTGGCGCTGCGGGGTGTTTTGCTGTCCCCCATGGCTATAATGTACCAGACCTCAAGATAAAAGAATGTGCTTAAAATCACACTTGCCGGAATTTTTTTAAACTTCGTTTTGCTTCGACAATATCCCCCGCTAATCCGCGTTGAGGGCTGCGTTTTGCTCCAATCTGCGGCGCCGCTCCCGCCCGGAATAAGTTCCTTGTGAAAAGGATCACAGAGTTTCCCGTGCAGCGATCTTACAATAAGAATGGAAGGAGTGAGAGAGATGGAACTTAGAAAAATCGCCGTTATCGGCGCAGGCACGATGGGACAAGGCATCGCCGTTATGCTGGCGTCCAAAGGTTTGGACGTGCTTCTCTACGATAAAACGCCCGAGCTGCTCGGACAATCCGTTGAAGCGATCGAGGCTCATCTGGACCGGCAGATGGAACGATGGGCTCTTACACGTCAGGAGAAAAAGCTGATCCTCTCCAGGCTGCACAAGGTTACGGATATGGAAGCTTTGGCGGAATGCCAGCTTGCGATTGAGTCGGTTACGGAGCATTTCGAGACGAAGCAGCGGCTGTTCATCGAGCTCGACCGCATTCTTCCGCCGGATGCGATTCTTGCCACCAATACGGCTACGCTCAGCCTGACCTTGCTGGCAAGCAGGCTTGTTTATCCGGACCGGACGATCGGCATGCATTTCCTGCATCCGGCGGGGCAAATCCGCATGGTCGAGCTGGTGCGGGGCATGAATACGTCGGAAGAGACATTCACCCGAATGAGACGGTTCGCCGAGCAGGTGCTGGACAAGGAGAGCGTGCAGGTGTACGAATCTCCCGGCTATGTGACGACCCGGCTCATTTGCGTTCTGATCAACGAGGCGATCCACGCCTTGCTGGAGGGCGTCGCTTCCGCCGAGGACATCGACAAAGCGATGAAGCTCGGCTACGACTTTCATTACGGCCCGCTGGAAATGGCCGACCGGTTCGGCCTCGATTCCGTGCTCGCTTCGATGGAGGCTTTGTTTCTCGAATTCGGGGACGTGAAATTCCGGCCGAATACGCTGCTCAAGAAAACCGTGCGCTCCGGCAGGCTCGGGGTCAAAACGGGCAGAGGCTTTTTCCAATATACCGACGGAGGGGAAAGAATATGAACATCCTGGTTATCAATTCCGGCAGCTCCTCTTTGAAATATCAAATGTTCGATATGCAGCGCGAGCGGCTCATCGCCAAGGGCAGAGTCGAGCGGATCGGCTCGGAGACGGCGCTGATCTCTCAGCAGGACGGCGCGGGACACGAAGTGACGCTCGTGCAAGAGATTATGACGCATTCGGAGGCGATCAGCCTGATGCTGCGCCTCCTGACGAACCCGGATACCGGAGTGCTCCGCAGCGTAACGGACATTCACGGCGTCGGGCACCGGGTCGTCCACGGCGGCGAGGTGTTCACGGGCGAGGTGCTCATTAACGCCGGAGTCAAGCGGGAGATCAAGCGGCTGTACGACGTCGCCCCGCTCCATAACCCGGCGCATATGGTCGGCATTACCGCCGTGGAGGAGCATCTCCCGGATGTGCCGCAGGTCGCCGTATTCGATACGGCTTTCCATCAGACGCTCCCCGCGAAGGCGTACTTGTACCCGATTCCCCGGGTGCTTCACCGCAAATACGGTATTCGCCGCTACGGCTTTCACGGCACGTCGCATGAATATGTCAGCCGCCGCGCGGCGCTATTGCTCGGCAAGCCCGTCACGCAGCTGAATATGGTGACCTGCCATATCGGCAACGGGGTCAGCTGCACGGCCATCGAAGCCGGCCGCTCGGTCGACACGAGCATGGGCATGACGCCGCTCGAAGGGCTGATGATGGGAACCCGTTCGGGCGATCTCGATCCGGCGATCCTCCCTTATCTCATGATGAAGGAGGAGCTGACGCTGCATGAGATCAGCTCCATGCTGAACAAGCACAGCGGCCTGCTCGGCGTCTCCGGCATCAGCTCCGACGTGCGCGAAATTCAGGAAGCCGCCCGGCAGGGGCAGGCGAGCGCGATACTCGCGCTGGAGATGTACGAATACCGCATCCGCAAATATATCGGGGCGTATGCCGCGGCGATGAACGGCGTCGATGCGATCGTCTTTACCGGCGGCGTCGGCGAGAACTCGTCGTACTTGCGGCAGCAAATTACGCAGCGGCTGACTTATCTCGGGGTAGCCGTCGACGAGCGGCTCAACGAAGCGGCGGATAGCGGGGAGCGGCTCATCTCCGCCGAACAGTCCCGGGTCAGTGTCCTCGTCATTCCGACGAACGAGGAGCTGATGATCGCCCAGAAAACGTACGCTTTGCTGGAGAAGAAGGAAGCGGCGGCGCCAAGCTGCGATACGGATCGCGTTCACCACGCGGCATTGGGATCGGTGTAAACGGACGGATCTGCCCTATAGGAGGGGCAGTCGGTATGTTGCGCCGCTTGCCTCTGCTTATGGGATTCGACCTACTGCCGCGCGGCGCTGCAAACGCGCACTTCGGGATTCGCGCGCGTTGGAAAATTTCGCAGCATTGCGATGCGAGCGCAATAACTGTGTCGGTGTCTTTTCACGTTAGAGGAGCGGCCGCGTGCAGCGGTCGCTTTTATCGTTCATGCGCATCCAATGATCCCATTCTGGCTGCACGGCAAGCCAAAAAGACCAATTTCACCTTAACGAAATTGGTCTTAGTCATCGGCCTATATTCAAGCGGCTGGCGCTCGGGCCCGAATTCCTCATAATTGCGGCTCCCTTATAGCCGGCTCCTTGCTCCCTTTCGCCTGCTGCCGGACCTGCTCCTCCGCGCTTTCTCCTTCCCGCAGCTTCCGTCTGTAGGCCAAACGATAGAGTCCGGCTACAAATAAACAACCCCCGATCGCATTGCCGAGAAAAACGGGGACGAAATTAGCCGCATACTCCCCCCAGCTCGCCTGTCCGGCGAAAATCGCGGCCGGAATGAGAAACATATTGGCGACCACGTGCTGAAAGCCGAGCGCCACGAACGCCATCGTCGGAAACCAGATGCCGAGCACCACTCCCGCTCCGTCGTCGGCGCCGTACGCGGTCCACACCGCCAGGGAGACAAGCCAGTTGCAGCCGACCCCCGAGATTAGCGCCGTCAGGAACGGCTCTTCCAGCTTGGCTTCGGTCAGCGCGACCATTTGGGCCAGATAAGGCCCGTGCTCCGTCATTCCGGCAAGATGGCCGAACGCATAGGCGACGAAGATCGCCCCGGCGAAGTTGCTCAGCGTGATGACCAGCCAGTTGGCGGCAACGCGCCTTAGCGGAATGCGTCCCGCCATGCAGGCGAAGGGCACGGCCATCATATTGCCGGTGAGCAGCTCGCCGCCCGCCGCCAGGCACAAGATCAGCCCCAGCGGAAAGACGGCGGCTCCGAGGAAGCTGCGGAAGCCTTCCCATTCGGGAGGCAGGCCGGCGCTTACGCGGATGGCCAGAAGAAAGCCGAGCGAGATGAAGGCGCCGGCGGCGAATCCGAGCGGAAGCTGGGCGGACAGCGGCAGGTTCGCTTTTTTCACGCCGAATTGCACGGTGCGCAGCGCGATTTGCTCCGGTTTGGCGAAGCCCATGGAACATTCCCCCTCCTGGATGCCGCCCGGCCTAAAATCCGTACCGGTTCGAACGGTCTTCGAGCGCCGCGATAATCTCTTCTTCCTGGCGGAAATGATGCTTCAATATCGATCTGGCCTGCAGCAAATAGGCTGCCATATCTTGAGCCTCGGCGCGGCGCACGGCATGACGGATGCGGTCGGCCGCCTTGATGAACGCCTCGATGCATTGCTCGGCAAGCTCATGCTCCTGCTCCATCAGCGGGAATTGATCCGGCTCCTCGCCGAAATACCAGGCGACCATCGGAAACATCTTCTCTTCCTCCCAATGGCTGTGGGCCATCAGCTCCTGCTGAAAGGCCAATGCCTTCCCGCGCAATTCAAGGAGCGGCTCCGTCCAATCGTCCGTCTGCTCCTCGTCCCCGATCGCCTTGGCGGCGGCGCATAATTCGCCCAACCCTTCTTCGAGCATCGCGTGCTCTTCCCTAAGCCGCTGCACCGCTTCGTTGAATTCATACAGCGGGTGGCCGATCGTCGTAAAATGCAAATCCATATTCATGCGCTGTCTCATCGCTTATCCCTCCGTTGGCTTCTAGGCCTTATGCTATGATCTCTTGCTAGTTCCCACTATACCGTATCCGAACGGGAACGTATGTGAAAACAATCACAAGTTGTCATGGATAATCGATTCGTTGTTTGACACGCATCGTCGCGCCTACCCCGCTTCAGCTTGCACTACAGCTTGAACGCTTCGTCGATCTCGCGGATTTTGTCCTGATCCATAACGACGATGCCGCCCAGACTTGCCGCCGAAATGACCGCTTTGGCGCTGTACTCGGCCACTTCCAATCTGTCGAACGCATTCAGCAGACTGTGCCCGACGGCGATCACGCATTCATTTTCCATGAGAGCGATCGGCGTATCCGGAGTAAACCGTTCCGCCGTTGCCTCCGGCGTCCGGAAAGCCGCGCCGTAAGGTAATTTCGGCATGCCTCTCAGCAAAATGTAGCTCTCGGGAATCGTCCTGGAATCGAACTTGGCAGCCGTCACGGCAAAGGCCATAATATTCGGCGGATGAGCGATAATAATCGAATTGACATGCGGCTGCTTATCGTAAATCCATTGATGCAGCCGAACCGAGCGGCTCGGTGCCTTCCCCGCCTCCACGCGGCCGCCGTCCACCCTTACAAGATCTTCGGGCCCGAGGTATTTCCGGTCCTGATCGAATGGCGTAATAATAAACGAATCTCCGTCGATTCTTTGCGAGAACGTGCCTTGCGTGCTTGTAAAAAGCTTCTGATGATAAGCGCGATGAATCAGCCGGCACATCTCCCGGCGCAGTCCTCTCTCCTTCGCGCTAAATCCGGCGGGAACGAAAGCCTCCGCTTGCGGCGCGTCCGCCAGCCGTTCGGCAAGCTGCTCGGGCGTCAGGGCGACCGGTTCGCCGATCCGTCTCGCCTTCAGCTCCAGCCTCGCGCAAAACTCCAGCGTTTCGAAGGCTTTGAACGCTTCGAACAAATCACTACCCCCGATCACGACGCCGTGATTTTCCAGCATCACCGTGTTGATTCCTCTCGCGAATACGTCGGCAATATTCCTCCCCAGCCGCTCGCTGCCGGGCAGCGCGTATTCCGCCATCCCCACCTCGCCGCAAATCCGGTAATCGTTGGGCAGCAAATGCAGGTTCGGGATTAGTCTGACGATGCTGAAGGCGACAAGCGCCGGCGGATGGGCGTGAAGCACCGCCTTCAGGTCGGGTCTGGCACGATAAATGCGCTCGTGAAAAGGAAGCTCGCTCGACGGCGCATGAATGCCGGCCGACGTTCCGTCCGGCTTCACGCACACCACATCCTCGCGGGTCAGAGCCCCTTTGTCCACGCCGGCGGGCGTGATCCAAATATCTCCGTTCTCGTCGCGTATGGACAGATTGCCCCCGGACGTCGTAGTCATGCCGTAACCGTAAATTCGCTCCATCATCATAATGATTTGATCAGCCGGATGCGCCAGTTCAAAATGCATAGAGTCCACCTCTTTTTCCTATATAAATGCATATCCTCAGTATGAATTTCATTATAGCCCGCGGTAGCGCCGTATCATGTGATGGATTTCACAATATCAATTATAATGCCCGGTTCTGCCTCAGAAAATAGACCGGCACCTTTGACGGATCAGCGGTCCCGGTCGTTTTGCAAAAGGAATTGGCTTCAACTCCTGCAATTTTCCTACTTCTGTCCCTTATTTACGCCTTACACTATAATACCTCATCGCCCGCGGCACGCCTTTGATGTCCAAAACTCCGTTGTAGATCAGCTGCCTCAGCCGATATTCTAAATAACTATCGCCGATGTACTGCTCACAGGAGCCGAGCGCTTCGCCTATGACCCTTGCCGCTTTAATAAAATCACGATGGGATTGGCCGGTATGCAGCTTGTCTATGGCTTCCAGCAAATAAGCGTCGTAATGATCTTCACGGACATTAATAATTCGTTCTCCATCCCATGTGCGCAGCACTTCGCCACGCTCTGCAAGCGACAACCATTCCTGCTCCAGCAGCCTTCTTGTTTCCCGTGGTAAAGGCTCGGTTTCCTCGGCCTCTCCAACAATCTCCTGAAGTAGCTCCGGGGAAATTTCGCCTGTATGGGAATAGCGAATTTGCCGATCAGCAGTGGAAAACCTTCTCTCGCACGCCTTTGCGGCATGGAAGGTAAAGATTGGATTGTTCCTTTCCTTGAGCAAATACATGGCATACCGAAGCCCTGCCTGCTCATGCGCATTGCCGCCGCTCCATATGACAATGGAGGCTTCATCGGGAATAAGGGCCATTTGCTCGTCCAGTCTTTGGTGATACATACTGCCATAATCATCATAAGCATCGTCGTCATTGCCGCTATTAATATGGTCTTTGAACCACTCCCCTCTAGCCGCTCGTCCCCTTTCTTCATGAAGCCGCCATAAAGGACCGATGGAAAATAGGTCGCGGAAGCAGACCATCTTGCTCGCCTCCGCATCTCCCAGCTGCTTCATGGCCAATTTCAAGCTTGCGGCAGCAGAATCCCCGAAAACGATATGTACCTTTCTGGCAGACGCATCCGGCTCCCATATCGATTTCCGGCTATCGGGAACCAGCAGCTGCTCGTACATGTCATTGATGTTTTTATACAAATCTATATTCGCATTAGGGCTCAACTCGACCAAATCCAATTGAAGCTTAATGCCCGCGAGGAGCTGCTTGGCCTCTTGCGAGGATAGCGCATGGATCGCTTTCCGTATGTCTAATCGTTTATTCAATGCTCTTTTCTCCCCTCCAACCTATATCGATACGATTCGATTTGGTTCGGATTTTTACTGTTTGTACCTTTTTAATTTAGACGCGAAATCGCCTAGTTAGTTTCATATATAGGATAATAAAGCAAATAGACCCATCTCTATGAGACAGGCCCGACTAAATCTAGATAGTAAGTACGTTCATTTAACTCCAAGGTTTAAAAAGTTGACGTCTGCTTTACGGTAGTCCATTGGATCTGTGGAATTTGTTCATCATTAACCGTGAGCGAGCCTACACAAATGCTAGTTTCATCAGGATTTTCCAAGAAATGTTGAATTGTAGATTGGATCATTTTCGAAGTTTTTAGATTTAACAGTTCATTTTTATGAATCCAAAACAAGTCGCCCTCATCCGAAGCGATAAAGTTTCTATGCGTCGTTTCACCAAAATAAACGTACTGCTGTCTGATTTCACCGTGACTGTCTTCTATTAAAATGTATTTAAGTTTAAAGTTGTTGATTTCATTCTCCTTAAACCCGGTCTCTTCTTCAATTTCCCTGTAGCTTGCTTTCATCGGGAAGTTCAATTCTTCATATTCAAGATGACCGCCAATGCCTCCCCAAAACTCGAAATCAAATAGTTTGCTGCGAGCTTTCTTCATCATTAATACATGCTCTTGATGGATCAAGAATGCTGTCGCCATTTGTCTGACTTCCATGCAATCGCCTCCTGTTAGCGGAACTTCTTATTAAGCATAGCCTCTTTAGTTGGCTAAGCCTACTTGATTCATACGATAAAAAACCGGTGTGCCTTGAAGCAACGATCGGCAAAGTTCAATCAGGCTTGGCATATGTTCGCGTATCCATAGATGCTTTTCTCTTCTGCTGACCAGAAATGCATAATATTCGCATATATTCAAAAACATCAAGTCCTCCAGTTGTGCGATATCTATGTTCCCGGCAATCACATTAGTGTAGCCGGACAGCAGATCATCCCGCAATTCGCTTTTAATAAAAAGGGCGCTCATAGCGACATCCATTGCATAGTATCCAAACCCCGATAATCCGAAATCAATGAATGAGATTCCCCTTGATGTGCGAATGAAGTTGCTATAGTGAATATCGGCATGGATGAATCCCCATGTCTCAATGCTTTTGCTCCAGCTTTTCATGCGATCGATTATCGGCGGAAATGCCTTTTCAATAATTTGGAATTCGCCGCTAAGGATTACACCCATGTTTTCACCTGATCGCAATTTGGTCAGCATGTTATTGATCCACGCGATCTCGTATTCGGGTCTTATAAACCCGGAACTCGGTTTAAAACTCCGTGAAAACTGGTGCAATTGGGCGACACGCTCCCCCAAGGTACTCGCCATTTCTTCACTGGCGAAGTCGCTCCTGGACATGGTTTCCCCGCAAATCCATTTCAATACGGAACAATATACTTCTTCGCCTTCCAGGACAACGCTTGATACTACATCACCGTTTAGATTCGGAACAGGGATTTGAACAGGCAGCTCAGAACAAGACGACCAAGCTAACAAATATTCCAATTCCGATTGAATCGCCTCGCGCCTGTTTTGTACCCCCTGCATGTTTTTGGTTATTGGTTTATGTATCCGCAGCAGGTAAGCATCTTCAGATCCCTTTTCGGTTACCTTGTAAGTGATGTTTTCATTATGGCGAATAAATTCCACAACGGGGTGAATAAAGGGATATTTTGACAATATTTCCTTAATACAGTTCGCATCATCCGGCATAGCAGCTATCCTCCCCTATGATCAGACTCACTTAAAAAGCGATAGCTCGCATCCGTCTCTACCCTGGTTCTCGTTTCCCATAGCGCAGCGAGACTGCCGTTCATTGCGGCAGCCTCGTCAGGGTTGGTTCCATTTACTCAGTATGTATTTTTTTATGTGCTCTGCGACTTGTGCCGGTGGGGTTGATGTAGTATCAATTACGGGCATAGGAGGATTGTATGCGGTTTCTGCATTTTGAATAAGCCATTGGGCAAATTCTTCATGCTGCTTAAGCATCTCATCGGTCCACATTGCGCGATCTCCTCGGTTGCGCAAACGATGATTGCGAGTCGCATCATCGCAATGCAGATTAATAAAGCATATTTCACTGAATTCATTGTATGTATCGCACTTTTCAGCGGCCCATGGCATCATCGTGCCGCAAATGATCGTTCCTCTTCCGGATTTCGCAACCGCATTAGCAAAATGAAACAATAAGTTAAACCGATCTTGGTATTCTAATTTGGCAGCCGTCGTTCCGAAATTATCCATATCCGTGCTAAATACATCAAACTGCGGCAGTATGGCACGCAGCTCCTGCATAACTGTCGTTTTCCCGACACCGCTTGCGCCGGTAACAATAAATAAAGGGATCTTCTCCATATAACGCCCCCAGATATTACATAAATACAGATTATATCCAATATCTGCTTACATAGAAAGGGAAAGTTTTCTTTATCCTGAATTTCGAAAGTACTGCGCATTAAAAACATAAAAAGGGCTCCAAATCTTTGGTAGAATGGTGTTTGTCCAGGACAACATCACCCAAAGAGAGGAGCACCTTTTAGGTGAAGTCTACCACACCG
>NZ_JANYUY010000013.1 GCF_025060755.1 Paenibacillus doosanensis | reverse complement strand
CCAAAGTGCAAAGCGATGCCGGTAAAGACATTTACCGGTTACGTAAAGCCATCGTGGAACCCGCGTGGGGGCAAATGAAAGAATGTCAGGGCTTTCGTCAGTTTCACCTCCGTGGCGAAGATAAGGTAGAGGGTGAGTTCGTCCTTTTGGCTTTAAGCTATAATTTAAGAAAGCTTCATTCTGCCAGATATCCCAAACCATCCACGGTGTATAAACGGGAGAGGTCTGCCCAAAAACGTAAAAAAGCGGCGTAACTCCCACAAAGGCAAAGAAAGACACAGTGATTATACTCAAATCGTGATGAAAAATCATTTGAAAACCGAGTCTTACTCCGAAGGGACCTACAAAAGTAACTCCGTCGGACAGACTCCTAGGACCGGCCTGCGGTTCGCCCAACGTAACTTTTGGCGCCCGCCTTGCGTCTAATGAGAAAAAGAAACGAAGGAGCTGCTTTCGTGAAAACAAATCGGGAACCGAAGCGGTTATGGCGCCGCTGGCTGGCCGCCGGAGCGGTATGTACGTTCGCTTATACCCTGACTATGGCCGCGCCTGCGGCGGCGGAGCATCCGGCAAGCGGAAAGATCGGGGACGTTATCGGGCGGGTGCTCTCCACCGATATTCGGGCGTATATTAACGGCCAGCCCATCCCCTCGATGAATATCGACGGCTACACCGCCGTCGTAGCCGAAGATTTGCGGCAGTACGGGTTTGAAGTCGCATGGCTTCCCGAACGGCACAAAGTATCGATTCATTACGCTTCCGGCAAGCCCGCCGCGCCGCTGCCCCTGCAGCAGAATGATCCGCCAAGCCGGGTCGGCGTCAAGCTGGCGGATGTGCTGTACACGGACATTCAGGCCGAGTACGACGGGGTGAGCATCCCTTCTTACAACATCGGCGGGCAAACGGCGGTGCGGCTGAACGATCTCGGGCCGTTCGGGCAGCTCGATTGGAATGAGCAGGCTCGGACATTAAGCTTCGCTCCCGGCGAGACGGAAGCTTACAAGGAACACGCGCCGCTCGTCATCCGGCAGACGGCCATAACGGAGCTGGGCCCGATAACGGCCGCGGATTCGGTCGTCCGGCTGAAGGACGCCGTCATCGGCCGCATCGCCGACGGAACGCCGATGCTCTCGATCCGCAAGCTGGCCGAGCGGCTCGGCTACCTCGTATCCGAGGATGCGCGGCAGCATGCGCTCACTCTGGATAACGGCGTCAATCGCATTCAAATGATCCCGGATCGGAAGGGCCCTTCTCTATACTGGCTCGGCTCGGAGACCGAAGGACCCGACTGGTCCAAGGCGCCCTTGATCGAGAATGGAGACTGGCTCGTGCACGAACAGGACGCGCGCGCTTTGCTAGGCTGCTCCACGGACATCAATCACAGCGACTCGCAGTGGGATTACCGCTGCGCGGAATACGAGGTGCAGGACTACGGCGTGCCGGATTCGAGTCCGAGCTATTTGTACGGCGTGCAGGCGGACGCCTACCTGAACGACGGCAAGCTGTTTATTCCTGCGCTGATCGCCAGAAATCACGCCAGTCAGTCCCTGTACACGGAAGGCCGGTTCAACGTGTTCAAGACCGGCGAAGCGACCGGAGACGGCGGGCTGTCCCGGTATAAGCTGGCCGCGGAGACGCCGCTCGACATCGAGGATAACGACGTCGTTCTGCAGCTTATGAACGGCTACAAGATGCTGTATCAGAAAAGATTTGCCCCGGCCATCGATCTGCAGGAAACCGGCGGCTTGCTGCCGGACGATACGCCGTTGCCGCATGGCGAGTACAGCCGCATTTTGCTCGATCAGCCGGTTTCCGCCCTGACGGCGACGGAGCTTGCCTCCGTGAAGGTGAGCGGCTCCGTCCATACGGCGGTCGGCTCCAAGCTGAAGTTTATCGTAGAGAAACGGGAAGCTGGCGGTTATCGCAAAGTATGGGAGCAAGCGGCGAGCCTGCCCGCCGAGCGGTTCTCCGAGGAGCTGCCGCTTCCGAGCGGCCAGGGACTGTACCAGATTCGCATTCTAAGCGAGCAGCGAGAAACAACAGCCGGGGTCATCCGCTACGACTTCGACATCGCCCGTCTATACGTGCGAAAAACCGCCGGAGACCCGCTCCCGTCTCCCGTGGATGCGCAGTCCTATACGCCTCCGGCTACGGCAAAGCTCCATGAACTCAGCGGTTCATGGACAGCCGGCAGTTATCCGGAGCGGTTCGTCGGCTACCGCGGAATGCCGCTTGCGCTCAGCCTGGACGCCTACGACTTCAACAGCCCGTACGGCTTCTGGCTCGGGTCTCCCGTCGAGATCAGCCTGCAGCTGACTCATGTCGGAGACGACCCGCTGGAGATCACTAAGCCGATCGCCTACGGTATCGTCATTGCGCGGGTAGTCGAGCAAGGCGATGAAAACGTGTTTCAACCGGTATGGCACGGCAGCGTCCCGGTCCTGACGGGAAGCTTGAAGCCGCTCGAGTACCGCCAGTTTCAATTCCGCTGGGATATGAAGGACGACGACGGACAACCGGTTCCTCCCGGCAATTACCGGATCGAGACCGTTATGCCGACGACGTACGAGTTGCGCGATGCGAACACCGGCCAAGCGCAAACCCAGTCGGCCGAGCAGACGATGCGGACCGATGCCGCATTGATCGTCGAATGGCCGCAGCCATAACCGCGATGAGATAAACTCTAACGATGTATCTTTCAAGGATGAGCAACCGCGGTTAACGATGCCCCTTAGACCTTCCGTATGAGCGGAACCGCTAGCTTGAATATGTAAGACTTGCCTGCAAGGTGAAAAATGAACAAATAGAAACGGACTAGCGTACGATATTACGCTAGTCCGTTTCATTCTGTACCGAGTCAAGTTCGAACAACCGCCGCCGGCATACTTGCCTTAACGGTCCGCCCTGTAGTACTCGTACGTTTTCCACCGCGAATGAGCTGAGACCGGCTTTTGATTCGGCCACGGCCGAGCCGTTACCCAGGTCTCCGAGCCGGATATTACCCGGCGCCATATTTCTTCGATAATTCCGTACGTTAACGGAGGAATGGTCTTGGAGTGTTGAGCCTTGTTTAATGAACAAACCGCAGCACAAAGACGGTCCAGACAAGCATTCATAATGCTCTGTCCCAGCTCGGGCGTCGCTTCATCCGCATCGTCGCCGAGCGCCATCTTCCCTCCGGAGCCCGGCACATTCTCCCACGCTCTGGCCTCCATATCCACCAGGTCGGGTCGAAGGTACATTAGCTGAGATAGCTCGTATTTTCCCGCGTGATCCCCTGTGTACAGTCCATCCGCGAGCTCAGGATCGCTTCGGACCCATACGGTAACCGGAATGTGCTCCGCAAAGACAGCGGCTGCTTGGCGCAAATCCGCTTGATTGCCTCCGCTATGTCCCGAAACGACGACAATGGTTCGAAATCCCGCGTTGACGAAGGACCTAAGCTGGTACAGAAATAAATGAATCATCACCGCGGGCGGAATGCCGGTTAGGAGAGGATCGGTTTCCCCTACTTCCTCCTCCAGCCATCTGGCGTGGTATCCCGCTTCATGAATGTGATAGCCCATGGAAGGCGCTACGATCCCTCCAGTGCGACGAGCCGCTTCGATACAGAGCCATTCCGCTTTAAACGTATCGAGTCCAAAGGCACTTACCTGCCCATGCGGCTCACAAATTCCAAGCGGCAAATAAACCGTCGGGCTTTCTGCCAACCTGGCTCTGAATTCATACGGCAGCAGCTCGGACCATAACACCTTAGGCCCAATATTTGGTTTCATAGAAGTTCCTCACCCATCTATAGTGACGGCGAATGTCTTCAAAAACATCCTCGGGCAAAGGCGGTTTGCCGGCCGCTGCAATATTCTCGTCGGCATACTTCATCACATGCATCGAGCTGATTGCCGTCGTCACTCCCGGATGTTGAAGTACAAACCGGATGGCTAGCTCCGCTAAGCTATCGGCATATTGGGGGATGAATGCCTCCTTCAAACGGTTCACTCGCTCTATATAGATAGAACGGGGCAAATAATCGAAGTAGGATTTGCGGAAATCCCCTTCTTCAAATGCGGTATCTTCTCGCAGAAAGCCCGTCAAGCCCCCTTCGTCCAGAATACAGCGCGCGATGACGGCAACACGGTTCTCAACGCAAAATGGAACCAGGCAATCCAGAGGAAGAGGATCGAATAGATGAAATACCGTCTGCACCGAATCAATCTTGCCGCTTTGTACGAGAGATAATGCAAGGTCATGGCGCTGATCGGGAAGCGAAATCCCGATTCCCCGGATCTTCCCCTCCTCTTTTAACTTAAGCAGCTCCTCCATCCAATAATCAACGTGATCCCATTGGGGCCAATATTGGTGAAGCTGCATTAAATCTATCGTCTCTACACCGAGCAGCTTGAGCGAGATCTCCGTGCTTTCTCTAAGCCAACCCTTGGGGTAGGCTGTCTCAATCGGAATCGGCTGGCCCCACCCTAAATTGCCGGGGCCTCGGGACTGGACTTTGGAAGCGATGAACGGCTTCTCGCCTGTCCACTCTCTCAGAGCCAGCCCGAGAATTCTTTCCGATTCCCCGTAATTACGGGCCGTATCGATAAAGTTGACGCCTTGCTCCAGGCAGTTCAAGACGGACCGGATCAGCTCTTTTTCTCCATATTGCCCAAAAACGCCGCCCAGACCCATAGCTCCAAAGCCTAAACGCGAAACGGATGTTTCCAGCTTCCCGAATGGATTTTTTTGTATCATACGGCTCCCTAGACCTCCTGACCATTAAATGGGTGGTGAAAAACAAGCAGCCTGCGGTCGATAGAAGTTTCCACTCGCTCCGTCTACAAAGGCGAGCGCTTACGCTGTTCCAGCTTTCTATCGACTCTTCGGCAACTTGTTCACCACGCTTTTAAAGCTGAATAAATACTTTGTTATTCTCGATCTTTACCGGATACGTCTTAAGATCGACACACACCGGAGCTCGTTTGGCCGCGCCGGTCTTGATATCGAAACGACCGTTGTGCTTCGGGCATTCAATAACACTCCCCATGACAAGCCCGTTCGCAAGATGAATTTTCTCATGGGTGCAGTATCCGTCGGTTGCAAAAAATTCGCCTTTGTCGGTACGATACACGGCAAAAGTGCGATCATCATGGTCAAATCTCATAACATCTTCCATTTCGATATCCTCGATATGACAGACTTCCAACCATTCTGTTACCGTCATGCCGGCTACACTCCTTTGTTTAATAATGCTCGTTAACGTTAAGGCCTCGTTAATTGCAATTCGAGATCCAATTCATTGGGGATTCCATACATATAGGGTCGTGCCGTGCTTGGCAGCGGCTTGACAACCACATAAGCCGGGTCCTGCTTCTGCTTGCGCAGCGCTGTAATAACCTCTGCCAGAGCCGCCCAAAGACTGGTTCGCGCGGCCGGGCAGTCCGCCTTCATCTCCTCGTGCAGCTTCGGCAGCGCATGGTAGGGAACCATCGGGAACATATGGTGTTCCGTATGATAGTTCATGTTCCAGTACAAGAACCGAAACACCGGATTCATATAAATCGTACGGGTATTCAGACGATGATCCAGGACGTCTTCGTATAAGCCGAGATGCTGGGTAATGCCGAAGGTAATGACGACGATACCGCCGTAGAACGAGGGCAGGAATACAAACATGGCCGGCAGCAGGCTTCCGGCGTAGAGGCAAGCTCCTATAACCCCCAGTATGATCAGCATATAGACGCGCGCTTCCCAGAATGTTTTTTTAAACTGAGATTCAGGGATATATTCCTTCTCTTGAGCCTCCAATTTGCCAAAGGTATGCAGAAGGAAGCGCTTGATTTCTATGGGGCCGCCATATAAATGAAAGACCTGCAGCAGAAGCTGCTTCCAAATCGGCGGTCTCTCCGTAATGATCTCCGGATCGCGTCCTACGATAATCGTATCCGTATGATGCCGGGCATGGCTCCAGCGCCACGGCGTAGCCGAGCGAAGCACCATAAAGGAAGCGATTTGATATAGAACCTCGTTCATCCAAGGCGTTTTGAATGCCGTACCGTGCCCGCATTCATGCCATCTGGAATCGCCGGGCGTAGCGTACAAAATGCCATACGCCAGAAAGGCCGGCACCGCCCACCAGGTCCCCCAGGAAAGAAAAGCCAGATAGCCTAACAGGACAAGTCCGCCGAACCATATGATCGTATCCCGTATGGCGGGACCGTCCTTTCTCTTCATCAATTCCTTCATTTTGGGGCGGGGAATCGGGCTGGTGTACCAATCGGCCGCTACCAGTCCCCGTTCCTCGGCGCGTTTGCCCTCCGGTCCCGTAATGCTGTAATCCCTTCTCTTGGTCCGTACTTCCATCTCAAATCTCCTTTCAAACGGTCAGCCGGATAACGGATAAGCGCGCTATTCTGCACGCTTATCCGCCAATCAAACGTTCAAGGGTTTGTTTTAGACGCCCAGTCGCTTCAGCTTGCCGTCCAGAAACTGCTTAGCCCGGGGAATGTCGGTCTCGTCGAGATGCTCAATAATGATCGGAATATTCGGGTGCAGCTTCGCCAAGCGGGCCAAATATAAATCATAGTTCAGTATGCCCAGTCCCGGCGCTGGAAGCTCGACGGCCCCCGCTCCGCGGAACGTATGAGATTCGGCGGCGTCGATATTGGCGTGCTTTTCTCCTGTGTCCTCCGCCGGCTTACAGTCCTTGGCGTGGGCAATCTTGATTCTGTCGCCCAATGCATTGAAGATGCGGTGAATCTCTTCGTCCACATGATGAATATTCGTGTCCGTAAAGTAGTTGGTCGGGTCCATTAGCAAGCCGAGCCCCGGATGATCGACATCGGAGAACAGCCTCGTCACTTGATCGACCGAACCGATGATATTGTTCACATAGTTCTCAACCAGGAACACCGAACCATGCTCATAAGCGAATTTTGCCAGATCTTCAATCTGACTGCATATCTCTTCGTATGCTTCCTCTGTTCCGTTCTTCGGATCCCAGACCCAATCGCTTTCTTGGTTATATGTACCGGTTTCGCTGATGACATATGGGGTACCCAGATCGCGGGCATAGCGCAGAAGATTCTTTAACCCTGCGATGTTCTGTTCCCGAATATCCGGGTTAGGATGAATAATATTGGTGTATCCCGAGATGGCCACTATTGGCAGGTTAGCGTCCCGGAACGCATGCTGTATGAATTGAGCCTTGCTCCTATCGAGGTTATGGGCGGATACATCCAGATCTTTGAAGGAGAGATCCAGTTGAACACAGGAAAAGCCGTCCTTCTGAATGCGTGAAATCGTTTCCGCCAATGTATACGGATAATACCCGTTAAAAATACCTACTGAAATCATGAACCATCGCCTCCCAAAAAGTTAATTGAATGAACTCGCTACTTCCTCAAACAAGACCGTGCGTCCTTCGGCAATCGATCGGTAGCATCCATCCACGGCGGCCATCGTCAGCAGATTGTCCCTGCCGCTGATCTCAGGCTCGCTATCCGTCTCAACCGCCCGAAGCAATTGAGCCATCGTTCCTTGAAATGCATCCGGGAACCATACCTCGTCCCAGGTCGGACGATGCCACTCATTCGGCGATGCTTTGGTCGTGTATTCGATCGTACTGGGTTGCCGCTCCGGATAGGAGGGCCAGCCGATTGTCCCTTGCGCCAGACCGTCCAGTCCAACGACTCTCCATTTGATGTAGATGTCCTTCTCGGTGCCTTCGCCCGGCCATGCCCACACATCGTCAAGGCTCGTCGCCAACAGCTCGTTAGCGTACTGGAACGAATATTGGGAAATACCGTCAATATGCCGGAAGGTCGTTCTCGGGTCCCGCCTTGCGACAGCCGTGATTTTCAACGGGTTGCCGAATAAGTAACGGAACGTATCGATATGGTGGATGCCCATGTTCAAAATTTCGACGTTCTCGTATTGATGCAGGAAATCCTGCCAATGAGGAATCGCGCGCATTTCGATCGTGGCCAAAACGGGCAATCCAAGATCTCCCCGGTCCAAAAGCGCCTTGAGGGCGCGGATCGATTGATCGTAGCGCATATTCGAATTGACCCCTAATTTGATGCCCGCCTCTTCGCAAAGTTGGACGATTTCGGAGGCTTCGCGTGAATTCATCGCCAACGGCTTTTGGCACAGAATGCCTTGGATGTGCTTCTGCTTTACGGCCTTTTTCACCACCTCAAGCTGCTTATCCGGCGGGATGGCAATGTCCAAAATTTCGATCTCCGGATCGTTTATCAGCTCTTCCCACGTTGCATACACCTTCGCGATCCCTCGCTGCTCCGCCACTGCTTTGGCATTTTCAAATGTCCTCGAAGCTATGGCTGCCGGATTAAATCCCGCATCCCGATACGCAACCAAGTGGCAGTCCCTCATAATAAACCCGGAACCGATACAGCCGATTCTGAAATCTTTCCGATTCGGCAGCTGCGGTCGAATAGATAAATCCAAATCCGTCGAATTCAAGCCGATTCCTCCTTATAGTCAACTTGCATAACGAAACCGTCAATCCAGCGCTTCGGTCCACATGGAAGTCGCAAAGCGGAACGTTTCTCCCGGCATTAGGCCTCTGGCTCCAGTCCGTTCAGATTCATAAGGCAAATTAAACGCGTCGGTAACATACGTATAAGGTTCCAGAGAGTAAGCCGAAGACCAGTCAGGACGGAACAGCACCAGATAAGGGAACTCCGGACCGAGACGAAAGAGGATGGAATACGCGTTATCAGGCACGTCGATTCGGCAGGTGGCCCCGCCTTCCCTTAGGGTAACCAGCGAGCAGCCCAGTTCGGAATACTCCGAGATCGAGACGCCTTCGTTCAGGCTCCGGCTGAACTCGGTCTGCGAAGGCAGGCCTTTCACCATGGCCTGAGAAGTTACAGGCCATTCCTCCAAGGCGGGAGCATGGAGAATGATGTCTCTTCCGCGATGGAAAGGGAGGGAGAAATAAGGATGAAGCCCGAATGCCAAAGGCGACTCTTCCTCTCCGTCGTTTACAATGGCGCCTTCCAAGTAAAGACGTCCCGCCAATAACCGGTAAGTGACCGTAAAGGCTAGCGAGTGAGGGAAATAAGCCATTAGGTCCGGATGGGAAGCATAGCTAAACCGGCTTGTTACATACGCTCCGCCGTCGCCTGATACCCCCTTTTCCACGATCTCCCATGCCCGTTTACACAGTTCCCCGTGCAGATGAAAATCCGGAGGCTCGTTAATGGGCAATCCGTATTCCCTTCCCCGGTAGCTGAACCTTCCTTTATGTACGCGATTGGGGGGAAACAAGATAGGCATGCCGTACTGAAATGGCGCAAACGCTTCCTGTTGCAGCTTCTGCATACGGGCCGGCGGCTCGATAACCGGATGATCTCCGCTCTCAAAACGAATCAGATTGTTCCCGATGCCGGGAATAATCTCCGCTATGGAGCCGGTAGCCGGTTCCCTGAGAACAACGATATCCAGTCCCTCTTTGACAACCTGTTCTACCGATGCCGAATTACTTGTCAATGCAGGTCCCTCCCTAGTTGGTAACGCTTTCTAAAAATCATTATAGAAAATTTCCTTTCCCTTGTATTTAGCTAAAAGCAACATTTAAGTTGCCGAAATCACTTTTTCAAAAATTGGGATAACGCCTCGTTATAACATTCAGGTTAACCGAATTAGCCCTATAGGATTAGAGTCCACAGTAGGCTATTCCACTTCTTATCTTTGCCGAGTTGCTAGAATCATTATTTTTTGATTACAATGAATGTATCGAATCAGTGAGGAGTGATCGGTATGGCACGTGCTCCGCATGAAGATCAGGAATACTTCGCTCTAAGTCCTGAAGAGACGATACTCAGGCTGTTTAACTACTACTTTCCTCCCTATATTACGCTGGCTAGCCGCTTCGATTTTTTGCATGGGGAAGAAGACTTGTACAAAAACCGGCGCTTGAAACAATATTTATTGGAATATGTAGAGGATGGAAGCGCAGAGTTCATGCTCGGAGATAAGCCGATGCCGGTAAAACAAGGAGATCTTTTTCTAATCCGGCCCGATCATCCCCACACCATCCATGGAAAAGCCGGAAGTCCATACAAGTGCATCAGCATCTTGTTTCATTTCGGACAGAGCAGGAACTTTCCGCTGTCCGATTTGCTTCCGAAAGAGACGTATCTCGGTACGATTCGCGGCCTGCCGCTTGAAGACCAGCTTCACCAGCTAGTCCATAATTATCAGGACCCTCATTGGGTCAATCAGTTGAGGTGCCAGCATATCTTGATCGGCATTCTGCTGCAGCTGCTGACATCTGCGGCGCCGTTCGCCTTGAATCAAACCCGTTCGGGAGCAAGGGTCGAATTGGCCAGGCGTTATTTGGAGCAGCACTATGCGGAGAATATTACTTTGGAGCAGCTGGAGTCCGTCTCCGAATTAAGCCGCAATTACTTGCTGAGCAAATTCAAACAGTTCTATAATCTGTCTCCCATGAAATATCTGAGATGGATTCGCATCCAACGGGCCAAAGAGCTGGCGGCCAATACCAGTCTCTCGGTCAATGACATCGCCATTCGGGTAGGCTATGCAGACTTGCATACATTCGGCAGGATGTTCAAAGCCGAGACCGGAATGAGCCTGACGCAGTTCAGCTCCAGTATTAAATAAATAAAATCGGAACCCCTCTTATTGAAACGGGTTCCGATTCCATCCGGTGCTGCGCCTGCTTCGCGTAGAGATGAATTCTATTAGAAGTCTACTTCACAATGAAAATGAAGTTTTTAGGCTTATTATTAGGGCCGTCTCCAACAATTGTAAAGCTTTGCAAATTCACTCCGCTAGGCTCATAAACTCCACTCTTTGGTTTAAAGACAAGCTTGAAGTCATCGGTCATGTAGAAAGTATCCTTATCCTCATCTTTGGTTCCCGGTTTGTAGGTAATATCCTTGATATTAAATGCAACTCCAAATATTCCTATGAATGGAGTGAGAGAGTTGGTTTCAGTATCCTTTTCGATATCTGCTTTATTCGTAAAGCTATTATTAGTGCTATCGACTACTGTAACCTGTTGAACCAACTTAGCATCCCATATATAGCGGCCATCCAGCGCTTTGGGATCAACATTAGTCACCGAATTTTCTTTAAGCGTTCCTCCAATTTTTAATTGTTGGAATTCCAACTCGGAAGCAAATGCGCTAAAGTTGGCTTTCACGATCTTCGTACCTACAGGCGTACTCACGTTAAGTAGCGCATCCGTACTTCCCGGATTTAGTCCGACTATCTTGGTTGGATTATCAGGTTTATCCAAGGCAAACAAATTTGTATCGACGAAATTTACACTTACAATCACAGGCTTGGCATTGTCCGGGAATGTTACTTCATTCCCGAGTTTATCTTTGGCAGCAACTTCAATATTTTTATTTGCCAATTCAGGCCTGTTTTTGAATATATATGGCCCATCCTCCCGGGTAATTTTTTTATCTTTTCTTGAATTATTATTTTTATTCTCAAGCAAACCATGGTCTATAAGATATTTCCCAACAGCAAACAAGCTTGTATCAGATTTTACATAGTAGGTCAAATCCTCATCAATTTCTTTTAACGTGTAGCTTTGTGCCTGTGCCGATATGCTTTGGAGCTCCGTTTGAACCGGCCATTTGGTCGGGTCAGCCTCCTTGGGATCTCTCTTTGCTTTTACCAATGTCGCAACCACTTTATAGACACCCAGTTTTTTTGCATCTGGCATCAAGCTAATACTCGTACTACTGCTCACCTGGCTTGCCTTTACCCTTATGATCGGATTCGCATCGTTCATCTGAAGCTTCGAGTTACCACTGAAGTATCCCGTAAATGCACCTGCTTCCCCACTGACTTTTTGAAGCCTGAATTCTACCTGATATTCATCGGGAGCGGTCTTAAATTCTGTATCGTACTGATCTTTAATGACGTATTTTATGGTACTATTGGGATTTTTCACCCCTTGTATCACTGTTATGGTCTCTGTTGGCTCGAACCCTGATTTTTCCAGCCTTTCAACTACTCTCGCCGACTGAACCGTGTACTCGACTGTTGCTTTCTGATCGATATCCTTCAAATATACTTCGATTGACGCTGATCCAGTTTTCGTTGCTTGAACGACCACCTTACCCTTGTTGGCTCCACTTAGACCAATCGGTTCTCCGTCAGCAACAGACCCCAATTTAAGGACTCCAGTACTCCGCACTTGAATCTTGCCCGCATTGTATAATGCTGCAATTTCATCTGACGAGAAACTATAGCCTTCGGCATCTCTTATTTCCAAAGTGATCCCTACGTCCGTATCCCCCTCTGCCAGTTTGGAGGTTAAATCCGCGATCTTAAGACTGGCCGCTTGTTTGGGAGCGAACACTGCAATTTCTTGCTTAACCGTCTGACCGGAGCCTAGTGCCATTAAATTCAAGGTTGTTCCCTTATCTTTTTCAAAATCCTCCAAGGCAACGAGCTCCAACTCTGGATAATCATCATTATCGTAATCAACGAACACCTTGTTCTTCACATTTTCGAACAGCGCTTCACCCTCAAAACTTGCAAAAATCCCATTATCCAATTCCTCCACATCATCAACGAGACACCCATATTGATCATACGCCCTGAAGGATAAGTAGACTTTCCCTCCTGGCTGCAGCTGCTTATTGTCTTTATAGGTCAATTTCCCCAATTCGATCTTTGAAACAAAAACTGGGTCTCCGACCGTGAAATTCTTGCTTACCGTCAAATTGTGCTCTCTGTCATATATGGTGATAAAAACTGCAGAACCACGTTTTTCCTGACTTAGATCAATCTTAAAGGATTGTTTGCCCGGTACATATTGCATACCGATTCTTGAGTTGACCCTGATATCAAAGGCTGCGGCAGGCGAACTGGTTTGCTCTCCATATTGATTAATCTGCTTAAAATCAACGATCACCTTCGAGCGTGCCAATTCATCCGAAGAATTCGAAAATTGGAGTTCTTTAATTGTTTCATCCTCCGCTGAAAAATCTGCTGTCTTGTTTACTACACTCGCTTCATCCAAACCCGTCAATTCAACAGTATAGTTTCCTTTCGTCAACTTTGTATCTAATGTAATAGTCGCACTTTTTTTATCTGCCGCCCATTCCGTTGTTCCCGAGAAAGCGTTCCCATCCTTCTTGACTGTTAAAACTGCCTTCACCGCCTTAGCCGCATCCACCGCATTTTCAAATGTCACAGATAATTTACTGGCCCCGACTGCTTTCGCTTCTGCGATAGATACTTTGCTTGAATCATCACTTTGCTCCAAAAGAAGCTTGCGTGTTTCAAAACCAGACTCCACGAGCATTTTTCGGGTAGCAATTCTATCCGTGCCGTGAAAACGATTATCGTCGAGATTCTGCATAATCTTCAACTGCAAAGCAAAAGTGACAAATCGGCTTGACGCTTTGTCCACCTTATCCTCGTCTCGGATGCTACTGTCCGTGATTGGTGTAACATTTCTTGCTTCATCTACCTTACCGAGCCCATAAATCAAAAATTTGGCAAGATCCTGACGGCTTATGAATGTATCCGGATCAATAGCCATTCCCTCCTCATTAATAAGCCCCAGCGTTCTAAAAGATTCAATGTATGAAAGCGCTTCACTTCCGTCGCCGGAGAAAATGGCTCTAGATGCCTGAACGAAATCATCCCGAGTAACCGGAAGATTAATACCGTATGTTTGATCCGATTCCGGTTTAAGTACCCCAGCTTTCATAAACAGATCGAATTTGTCTTTCAAATCCTGCGGCATCATTTTCAGATCTTCATAATCATCGGACGTTTTTATTGCTTCAGCCTTATCTGTTATTATTTCTGCAGCTTCATTTTCTGCATAAGCAAACGGTTGTACTGACGTCGACAAAAGGAATAAACATACTGCGCATGCTATGTGTTTGTTGTTCATACGACACCTGCCTTCTTCGATTTAGTCCTGATCTCCTCGTTGCTTCGTTTGTATACCAAGCTGCCTCCTATTATAAAGCCCGTCCCGGCAGGATGATGTGAATTTGATCGCCGGCAGAAGTTGATGCAAAAAACTCCAGCCCGATGGCTGGAGTTTCATCGAACACATTATTCCGGATTTTGAATGACCCAGAGCGCTTCCGCATCGAATAGCTTCCAGAATTCATCGGTAGCATAATCATTCATTTGCGTACCTAAGTTGGTAAAGAAAAACGCGGAGCGTGCAGGCACTGTTTCCCCTTGTATATTTTTGGAGCCCTTCTCATAGGCAAAGATGGTTGCTTTGTTGGGTTCGCCTTTCACAGTCGCGACTACAATCGCATCCTTGCTCGGAACCCCGTATGTAAGTCTATAAGGCTCATAGTGTACCTGCACATCTCCAGATAAACCGGCCGCCAGCGGATGGTCCGGCTTCACAATCGAAATCTCCGTTTGCATGTCGGCGTTCGCGTTTTCCGAAACCGAAGATAAATCGGCATCTCCCATGGTACGGGAATGGCTATAAATAATCGGAATAGGAAGCGATTTCAATTTCTTCTTTACATATTTAGGATTCGTCGACCAGCCGATATAGGCAAGATCATAGCCTTCAAATGCTTCCGCAGTAATTTTTGTACTGGCCAACCGATCTACTTCGAAGCCAAGAGATTGCAGACGGTTTACAACCATATTGTCGTCCTTGCGAAAATCGGGATTACTCGTGTTCACATCGCTAGTCATAAGAACTCTTTTTCCTTTTGCAGAGACTTTGCCTGAATCCTCTTTATTCGGCTCAGGAGTTGGGGTTGTAGCTGGTGTTGGCGACGGCAACGGCGATGCGGCCGGACCAGCCAATATTTTTGTTGCCTCATAGCTGGCAAGGACAAGCATTTTACGTGTGGCCGGTGTCTTGCCTCCAAATGTACCATTGTCCAGCTTCGTCATAATATTCTTCTCCAGAGCAAGCGTTACATATCCCTTAGCCCAATCGTCCACGGTGCCGTCCGCCACTGGCACTGCTTTTTGAACAGGCTCATCCAAGCCAAGGCCGCGGATAAGAAATGCAGCCAGCTCTTGACGGGATACTTCCCCGGATGGATTATACATTTTGCCTTCCGAATCATAACCATTTGTAAGTCCTGCCTTTTTCAATGCCTCCACATACGTGAAAGACCAATGATCGGTACCCAAGTCGGTAAAGGAAGGCTTTGCAAGCGTCTTATCCATTGGTAGTGAAAAAATGAGAGTTGCTACCTTTGCAAATTGTGCACGATCCATCTTGGAATCCAAACCGAATGTATCTTCCGAGAGGCCGCTAAACACGCCACCACGAATCAGTTCATCGAATTTAGCTTTCGTTTCTTGAGGGAGGGTCTTTAAATCGTTGAAATCTTCTACCGTCTTGACTCCCTCTTGAGCAATCACTGAAGCAAATGGAAGTACTGTGAAAGATAACAGAAAGAAACATAATACAAAAGCGATTATTTTTCTCACTCAGACACCATCCTCATTTTCGTTTTGATCCACATTGAGAATCGTTTACCCTGCACTTCAAACCATTGCTTGGATGCGCCATCCATCACCTCCTTTCGAAGCTTTCTTCTGCGTATGGATGATTTGATCTCCCCTCTTCCGTCATTCTAAGTGCTATAACACCTGTGTGCGCATCAACCCTCAGTTCATTCAACATTTAATGAGAGCGCTTTATCAATGATGATATTATTTTTTAGCCGTCTTTTCGAGCTCTGTCTTAGCCACCTTATTGGTCTCGATGGCCTTAGTAGACTGCTCTTCAACCATCCGCAGTGCCGTGACCGAGTCTTTCGATTCTTTGAAGATAAGAGGCGCGAATACATTTTGCATCGGAACGTCATACCAAAGAAGACCAGCAGCACGTGCGGCTGGAGGCATCGCTGTTTTGCCGTTGAAGATCGCTTTCGTATTTTTACCACGCATTTGCGGCAGGTTTTGACCGAATGCTTCTTGTACCGCTTTGGACTCCATTGGAACGATAACACCTTCCTTCGCCAATTCTACTTGATGTTCCTCGGATAGAATGGCGGCCATAGCCTGGAAGGCAAGATCCTTCTTCATGGATTGCTTCGTAATGTACATGGAATACAAATTCGGTTGATATCTCGTATTCGGCGATTCACTGAAGGACGGTACAGAAACGACATCGAAGTTCAAGTTCTTATTTTGTTCATAGAATGAAACAAGATGGTCCACCGTTGCAACAGCCATAGCGATATTTCCTTTTGATGCGAACACTTCGACGGTATCGAACTGATTTGCAGGAATATCATAGAAACGTCTCATATTGTCCACGATTTTTTTCCACTCCGGCGTATTCAAGCTGGCTTTATCTTCCTTCATGCTAAGCGGTGAGAGGGAAAGCTGATTGTAGTTCATATAATGCCCCGGGTTTTGCGAGTAGCCTTTGTAAGTAACTTCCCCATCTACTCGGGTCAGCTTCTTTGCCAGCTCGTAGATCTCATCGTACGTCATGCCATCCTTCGGATAATCCACACCGAACTTGTCGAAGATGTCTTTGTTATAGAACAAAAGGAAATCGTTATTATTATAAGGCAGACCGATTAGCTTTCCTTCCGGCGTCAAGTTCTTCATCTGGGCTACCTGGGCCGGATTTAACTTGCTCATGTCGAAGTTATATTTTTTAATCAAATCTCCGATATCATATTGAAGATCATTATCAAAAATATATCTTTGTACATTCATCCGAGTATTATCCAAAATGATATCCGGGATTGTTCCTGCAGCAATCAAATCCTTATATTCACGGCCTTTGTCCCAGTGAACGTGCTTGATTGTTATATCGGGAAACTTCTTTTTCAAAAATTGCCCGATTTGCTTATCGAACTCTTCTTCCTTTGCAAAATAGGCAGGATAGACCGTGTAAATAAACAATTCATTGGGTGAAGATTTGGGTGTAGTAGGATTTTCTTCAATTGCAGGTAAGGACGTGCATCCTGCCAACAACGCTAGTGATGAAGTCAACAAAAAAGTTCTCGATACGATTTTGTTCATGTTTTTTAAAATCCTCCCTATTTTCGCTTTCCTGCATGCAAAAGCGAGCTCCTGTTCTTCCTTTAATCACATGATAACTACTGCGGTAACCTGATTTGTTGTTTCGTGACTGGAAGACGGCGTTCCATTTCGTTTCATAATGCCGGTTAAGTAAGTAGTAGAAAGAAGTCAAATTGATTCTACAGACTCTTTAAAATGGGTACTCTGGCACATTCGCTGTGATTGAGTTCTTTAAATAGTTCTTGTAAATTTAATAGGATTACCCCCCTTGCTGAAGTCTGGCGGTTGGAAAATACCCCCTCCTTACAAAGATAGATTAGTCATGAAAGCGCTTGTAAAATGAACCGTGAACGGCCGCCGTCAAAACTGACTAAAAGAATGTAATTTTACTTTATTACGAAAGCAGATTTCATTCATTAGGGGAGAATTCATTTTCATAGGTCGATTATTGCATTTTTTCCTTAAAGTGGAACTCTATTGCACAACTTGAATTACCTCTTGAAATTCCTCCACTGAAGCTTCACATTTTGAGCGACTACGTGCAAAAAAGCCTCATCCCGCTAAGGAGGGGCTTTCTTCATTGCTTGTTTAATCCCAGGTCTAGATTAAGACCCAAGGTTTCTCGGTAATCTGGAACTGCCGCCGCGTTCCTTTTTCATCAATCCCCTATATGCGCCTACATCTGTTTTTGCTTGTTGATCGTACGATCCAGGCTGCCGTCGTATCCGGTTTGAAAGTAATAGAGATTGACGATCTCCTTGTTGTCGCCGGCCAGTCCCGCCATATAGGCCGAGCCGTCGGACAGCTCGCACAGGACGGGAACGCCGATTTTGTCGACGCCGTCTGCGGCCGTGATTTTGACGGAAGTAATCGTTACATTGGTGGGCAGCAGAGCGGTCACAGCCTGTTTTGCCTTTTCCTTCCAGGCCGGGTCGTTCAAGTCCGCATTCTTCACTGCATTCCGGTCATAGGAGGACGAGGCGTTAATGATCTTGCCGTTAACGGAGTTCAGGTAAACCGAGTAGGACTTTGCGCCGCTCGCTTCAGCGGCAGCGCCGCCGGATGGCCCTGCCGGCTCAAACGTGACGGACCAAGTGTCGGTACCTGGTACGGAGCCTTTGAGAAAGCCTGCGCGGGCCGTGTACCCGTTAAGGTCGGCGGCAAACGTTTTTTTGAGCAGCCCCGCTCCATAAGCGGCTGCTTGTTCGGCAGTAATATCCTTCTCCCCCGGGACGTATGTAGACTGAAGCTCCGCAGCCCGGCTCTCCAGCTCCGCTGTCGGAGCGCCCTTGGCTGTAAGCGTTTCTTTGAGCTTATCCGTAGTATATGCCGCGGATTGATCGATCACCGTGTATTCCGCTTTTACCTCCGTCGCAGCCGCCTTGGTTTCCGGCAGTACATCCCTTTTCGGCTGCTGCACAACTTGCACGCCGGTTTGCGCGAAAGTCTCGCCGCTGAGCAGGATATACATCGTCCCGCCGCCGCCGGCAATTAAAGCGGCCGCTGCAACAAATACCCCCGCCTTTTTCACAGTCGTCTTCAGCTTGTTCATCTCGATCGTCTCCTCTGATTGAATTGTACCGAAGTACTTACACCCCCATCATACATCCGCGGATATTATCGAGTTTTCAAAGAGTTGTTATGAAGTTGTAAAAATAACCCGCACCGTCGTTCCTTCTCCCGGCCGGGACTTAATTTGAAACTCGGCTCCGTGCAGCTTCGCGATTTGTCGGCATAACGACAGCCCCAAGCCCACTCCGCCCGCATTTCTGGAGCGCGCCCGATCCACCCGATAGAACGGTTCGCACACCAATGCCGTCTGCTCCTCTTCCATGCCGCAGCCGAAATCCTGCACCTCCAGCACCGGCACTGCATCGGCATAAGCCGACAAACGTATAATCGAACCCGCAGCGGAAGCGTTAGCGGCGTTGTCGATAACGTTGATCAGCATCGATTGCAGCAGCACCGCATCTCCCGTGATTTCATCCAGACGGCAAGAGACTTCGAGCCGCATCTGTTTCTCCCGCAGTTTTTGCTCGGCCGCCGCCCGCACCGCTTCCAGCAATCGGGATGGCATGACGGGAAGCCGTTCCATCGCATTGTTGCTTATGAGCGCCAAGTCCAGCAGTTTGAAGGCAAGATTCTGCATTCTGTCGGTTTCCGTCAAAATATAACGGGCCGCCTTCATACGGTCCTGTTCACGGGCGTTCGCATGCTGCAAATATTCCGCATATCCGCGAATGGCCGTCAGCGGCGTTCTCAGCTCATGAGCCAGATTGTCCACGAGACGCTGTTTATTGTGCGCGGCTTGATCGAGTTCGGCAATCTTTTCCCGGATGCTTGCGGCCATTTGATTGAAGTTTACGGCAAGATCGCGGAACTCGTCCTTCCCCTTCACTGCGATGGCGCGATCATAGACGCCTCCCGCAATTTCGCCGACGGCTTGCTGCAAAGCCCGGACGGGGTAAGTCAATCTCTTAAGCAGCAGCAGCAGCGCTAACGCCAAGGCGATCTCCATAGCAACGCTCACGATGATCAAGTAGCGGGTCAGCTCGGATTGGGCCTGATACAGCTCGGCGTTATCGCGCGCATACACCAGCGTGTAATTATCGTAATGACCGCCGACGCTGCCGGTGATCCATAAAAACGGGCCTTCGTTGACCATCCGGATCTTCGTCCGATCCGCTTCCCCGGAAGCATTCGGCGCTGCGGCATGAGCCGGCACGTTAGAGAAAATGAGCTGATCCGAACGAAGCAGCTCCAAGTACACATGCTGGTGTGCGTAATAATCGGCATACGAGCGCATGAAGCTTCGCATCTGCTCCGGTATCGGCAGCGTTTGCTCCCTGAAATACAGGCTGTCCAAAGTTTGATAAATGCTATTGGAAATAAACTGATATTCGCCCATTGCCCTGTCGGCATCCCGTTTCATATCCAGCGCGAAATACGATCTGGCGATAAGGTATAGACATACATTAATGAATACAATGACTACCGCAAGGATGAGGATAAACGTTTTTTGCCAAAATTTCATGGGTTAGCCTCCAGCCGGTAGCCCATTTTATAGACGGTCTTGATCCGCTGCTCCCAATTTAATTTTTTGCGCAGCTTTTGAATATGTACGTCTACCGTCCTCGTTTCGCCCATATAGTCGTATCCCCAAACAAGATGAAGCAGTTTTTCGCGGGACAGCGCAATATTTTTATTCTTGATCAGCGTCTCCAGCAACTCGTATTCGCGGTGTGTGAATTCAACCTCGGAGCCGTTTACCGTAACCACCCTGCTGTCCAGATTGACAACCGTATCGTCAAGGGCAAAAACGGGCGTAGCCCGCTGAACGCGTCGCAGCACCGCATCAATTCGCGCCAGCAGCTCCACGGTTTCGAACGGTTTTACGATATAATCGTCGGCGCCCAGCTTCAGCCCCTTCACTTTGTCGGACAAGCTGCCCATGGCGGTCAGGAAAATGACCGGCGTCCCCTCAGCCACATGCTGTATCAGTTGAAAGCCGTCCAATCCCGGCAGCATAATATCCATGATTATCAATGCATAAGTATTACTTTTCAAACGCTCCGACGCCTCATGGCCGTTATATACCTGTTCACAGCTATGCCCTACCAATTCCAAGTTCATGGCAATCAGATCGTTGATAGCCAGCTCATCCTCTACGATGAGAATATGCGCCATTCGATGACCCCCTCATGTAATCGACGGAGCTGTCATCGATTTTGTTTCAGTCGTTTGCGCCATACAGCTGTTGCATTCGCAACAACAGGGGCTCTGTACGCTATTTCCCGGCACACGCAGCCATGGGGCTAATAGCCGTTTCATTCCGCTGCAGTCCCGAATACAGCTGAAACTTTGCGCCGCGCAGCAGCGTCTCATAAATGAAGAAACGGAACCATATCCTGATCCGTCTCAAATGAAACTAATCAGATAGAATGCCAAAATGAAAAAAAGATCGGGTTTAGGAGAAGCTTCATCCTGAACCCGATCTTTTTGCTGCGCTGTCACGGTCCGACTGTTTTAAAGATATTCTTTATAGAAAGCTCCCAATTTTTCAACGGCTTGTTTAACCGGTTCCGGTCTGTCATATAAATCATAGTGAGACGCGCCCTCGACAATGAATAAATCCTTATTCTTCGAAGCGGCTTTGCTAAAAAGCTCATGGCCGTCTTTGTATGAACCGAATGCACCTTGAACGTCGCCGACGATGATTTGTAACGGCTGAGTCAGAAGCTCTTCCGCCAAATGGAAAGCATCGAATGCCATCACCGAGCCGACGCTGGTAAATTTCAGCTTATTTGGAGAATTGGGGCTTTGACCTCTTGGAGTTGTGTAGTATTCAACGGCTTCAACAATATCTATATCCGTGATGCCGGTTTGTGCGAGTTCCTCTTGATTGCGAGGAATCCAATTCGTAATCAGGGGTTCAGCCCCGCGTGCTTCGGCAGTCCGCTGTTGTCCGATGGCCTCCAAAGCTTTGATGGCATCGCCGCTTTCGCGATTGACGCGGCCAATATTGGCGCCGACGACGGTCCCGACCGCCCGGATGCGACGTTCTGTCATTGCTGCATTGACTGCATAACCGCCACCTGCGCAAACGCCCAATACGCCGATCCGATTCTCATCTACATAATCAAGCGTAGTCAGGTAATCTACGGCACAACGAATATCTTCAACGCGCGCCGCCGGCTCCTCAATATACCGGGGCTCACCCTCGCTTTCTCCCTGATAGGATGCATCAAATGCAATGGTTACATACCCGAGCTCGGCCAGTTTCTCCGCATAGATGCCTGCCGTTTGGTCTTTACAGCTGCTGCCGGGATGAACGCAAACAATGGCAGGGTATTGCTTATTCTCCTCAATATGTTCAGGTAAATTCAAAATACCGGCTACTTGCAGCCCTCTCGCATTAAACTTAACATTTTTTTTGGTCGTTGCCACATCGAAAACCGCCTTTGCTTATTTTTATTATATATACACAAGAGTTATAATACTCTCGCGTGTATTTATGATATAATATAAACGCAGGCTGCTCAATTGCCACATCTCCGAATTCGTGTATTAATACACACATTATCAAATTTTGCGTATTAAGGAGCTTCCTCCATTATGAATACAATAGACAGAAGAATCGTAAAGTCGCAAAAAGCTATTCAATCCACATTTTTAGCCATGCTGATTGAAGACGGATTTGATGAAATAACGGTTAAACAAATCACTGAAAAAGCGGATATAAGCAGAAAAACATTTTATTTGCACTATGTTGATAAACATGACCTGCTGGATGCCGTCGTGAATGAACAGTTAAAGGAATTGGAAATGATTTGCGAGCAAAAAAAAGAGAAGGGCTTTGTAGAGGGCACCGTGATTTGGTTCGAATATTTCGAGCGACATCAGGCATTCTTCGCGGCTTTGTTTGCAAGTAAAAGCACTGTCTCGTTCAGGGAAAGACTGCTGGGCTTTATGATGGATCAGCTTAGCCAAAAAATCGATAGGAGCGACCCTGAAAAAGATCCCGAAATCGTTCTGAAATTTCTAAGCATGGCTGTTTTAGGCATTATGGAATCTTTTGTATTGAAGCAGCTGCAAGGCAGTACGGAACGAATAGCAACAGAAGTCGGGGAATTGATGCTGCGCACGATCCCGCTAACGTCCGCGGACCGCTGACATCGCAGCAAGAGCGCCTTCTGCTGCGCAGAGACGCTCTTGCTGCCGAAGCTCCTATAATCCGGCGACGATATGCAAATGATAGCCGATCGCATATAACCGCTGGCAGCCGTGGCGATGGCGGCGAAGTTCATGGACCTGCGGCGCGAACCAACTGCTCCGCTTCTACCCCGACGGCTCGATCCGCGTCGGGGGGAGATAAAAGCGCGCGCCGCGGTCCCCGCTACGCCTTCTGCAGCCGCAGCGAGTTTACGATGACGGTAACCGAGCTGAAGGCCATCGCCGTGCAGGCGACCCACGGCGCCAAATACCCCGTAACGGCAAACGGAATCGCCAGCGTATTGTACAGCAGCGAGAAGCCGAGATTTTGCCTGATGATCCGCATCGTCCTGCCGCTGATGCGCAGCGCTCGCACCATCCCCTTCAAGTCCCCCTTCAGCAGCACGACGTCGGCGGCCGCTTTGGCAATGTCCGTGCCCTGCGCGATGGCGATGCCGACATCGGCCGCCGCCAGCGCCGGCGCGTCGTTGATTCCGTCGCCGACCATGGCGACCCGCTTGCCCTGCCGCTTCAGCTTATCGACCAGCGCGACCTTGTCCTCCGGCAGCATCTGCGCATAGACATGGCGGATGCCGGTCTGCCTCGCTATCGACCGGGCGGTAGACGGATGATCGCCGGTAACCATCATCACTTCCGCGCCCATCGCCTGCAGCTGCCGGATCGCTTGGCGCGAGGTCGGCTTGATCTTGTCGCTCAGCGCGATCGCTCCGGCCCATTCCCCGTCGACCGCCGCGTAAATGATGCTGCAGCCTTCGCGCTCCCAGCGCTCGATGCGAGCGGACTGCAGCGCAGGGGCGGCGCCCCGCTCCTGCAGCCAGAGGCGCGTGCCCGCGAGCACCTCGCGGCCCTCAACGACGGCGCGGATGCCGCGGCCCGCATGCGCTTCGAACGCCTCGCAGGCGGGCGCCGGCTCCTGCGCAGGGCCGCCGTGCGGCCGCTCGGCTGCCTCGACGATGGCGCGCGCGAGCGGGTGCTCCGACGGCCGCTCGGCCGCTGCGACAAGCCGCAGCAGCGCCTCAGGCGGGCGGCGAACCGCCAGCACGTCCGTTAGCTGCGGCCTGCCGGCAGTAATCGTGCCGGTTTTGTCCAGCAGCACGACGTTAACCTGCGGAAGCGTCTCCAGATGCTTCCCTTCCTTGAACAGAATGCCGAGCTGCGCCGCCCGCCCGGACCCGACCAGAATCGAGGTCGGCGTCGCCAATCCGAGCGCGCAGGGGCAGGCGATGAGCAGCACGGCGATCGCCTTCTCCAGCGCTCCGCCGGTGATTCCCGGCTCCAACAGGAAATACCAGGCGGCGAACGTCAGCGCGGCGATAGCGATAATAATCGGAACGAAAATGCCCGACAGCTTATCCGCCATCCGCTGAATCGGCGCCTTGGACGACTGCGCCTCCTCCATCAGACGGATCAGCTTGGCCAGCGTCGTCTGGTTGCCGACCTGCGTCGCCTTGAACACGAGCATCCCGTTATGGCTTACCGTGCCGCTCATCACGCGGTCTCCCGGCTGCTTATCCACGGGAAGGCTCTCCCCGCTGATCATCGATTCGTTCACCGAGGCCTGTCCGTCCACGACGATGCCGTCGACCGCAATCTTATCGCCGGGCTTGACCAGCAGCAAATCGCCGGAGGCGACCTCTTCGAAGGGCACGCGCTGCTCCTTGTTATCCCTGATGACACGGGCCATATCCGGACGCAGCCGATGAAGCTCGCGCAGGCTGTTCACCGTCCGTCTCTTGGACAGTGCCTCCAGCCATTTGCCGAACCAGACGATTGTCATAATCATGACGCTGGCGTCGAAGTACAGCGGGCTGTGATGCCCTGCGGCCATGCCGTGACCGGCAGCGGCGGCTCCGTGAAACATCAAATAATGGCTGTAGCCGTAAGCGGCGGACGTCCCTATAACTACCAGCACGTCCATATTGGCCCCTCCGCTCTTCAAAGCATGAAACGCCCGGATGTAGAACGGAAGGCCGATCGCGAACTGCACCGGCGTCGCCAATGCCAGCTGAAACCACGGATTGACGATCAGCTCGGGAACCCATAGCGAGGAGGTGAGCCGGTGATGTCCGGCCATCGCCCAAATAAACGGCAGCATAAACAAAAGCGAGAGGAAGAAGATTATTCCGGTTTTGGCAATGTCGAACGGGTCGGCTGTCTCGACATTCTTCTCATCGGGCGCATACTCCTGCGCCGCAAAGCCGAGCATCCGGATTTTGTCCGCGACCTGATGTACGTCCACCCGCTCCGGCAGCAGCGACAGCGACGCCCGGTGCATCGCCAGATTGACGTTAACCTGCTCGACCCCATCCATGCGGCCGACGACTCTCTCGATTCGTGCGGCGCACGCCGCGCATGTCATTCCCGAAATGTTCAATACGACCTGCCTTACAGCCGTAGGCATTGTGCCGTTCATACTTCCTCACTCCATCTCCGTCAATAGTTGACAACAGGCATCGATGAACTCGCTGTAACCTCTGCAACGAGAGTTTCCCGCTTGTACCAATATATGGACCGGCCCGCTCAATCATGACAGCTTGCGATGCAAAACATCCTGCTCCGGGAGAGGCCGGGGCGCCGCAACAGAATCGCGCACTCGGCTCCGCCGGCCTTAGACAGCTTTGCTGCGCCGCTTGTCTGCGGACCCGCGCCCGAACGGCCGCTATATGTCGGCCGAATCGGTGCGAACGCCTCATCCCCCATCGGGAGAAGCTCCCGGTTATGTCCGCGCATCGTTTCCTTCACAACAAAAAAAACGGCTCCATAAGCATCGCGCCTCTTTCGCATTCTGCGTAAAAAGCGGTATCGCTTATGAAGCCGTCCTTGCCGCAACCCGGGCCGAATGCCGGATTACTCCTCTTCGCCGCCGGAACGGCGGGCCTGCAGCAGGAACACCGTAATGAAAATAAATGCCGTAAGCGCCATTAAAGGAATCGTAATAATGCCGAACCAGTCGATATAATCCTGATTGCACGGAACCCCGACCGTACACGGAAGCAGCTTGGCCAATCCGGGAATTTTTTGCTCCGCGTAATGATAGAGCGAGATGAGCCCGCCGATCACGCTGAGCGGCAGCACGTAAGGGATTAGCCTGCGGTCGTTTTTATAGCACGCCATGCCCAGCACAATGACGAGCGGGTACATAAAGATGCGCTGGAACCAGCACAGCTTGCACGGCTCGAAGCCCAGCACCTCGCTCAGAAACAAGCTGCCCGCTACCGCGACCAAGGACACCGCCCAGGCCATATACAACCCGTATTGCTTGCATATCGATCGGATCACGTCGTTTACTCACCCTTTTGCGCTTCTTGGATCGCAGCTTTGATCTTGTTGTAATCGAATACGTCGTCGAACTTTTTGCCGTTAATGAACAATGTCGGCGTGCCGCCAACTTGATTGTTGCGGGCGAACGCGTTATGCGCGTCGATTTCGCTTTGGTACGTTTTCCCCGCAATATCCGCCGTCAGCTTGTCGTAGTCTATCGGCAGGTTTTCTTTGCGGGCCAGCTCCGTCAAAAACTCCGGCGTCGCCCAAGGCAGCTTCTCATCCCCTTGAGCTTTGTAAATCGCGTCGTAAAATTTCCAATACGCGTCGTTATTCTGGTGGAAAATCGATTGGGCCGCCAGCGCCGCCGTGTTGGAATCCGGGCCGATGATCGTATAGTTCATAAAATGAAGCGATGCGATCCCCGTATCGATGAAATCTTTTTGCAGCTGCGGTTCGATTTGCTGGCTGAACACTTTGCAGGAAGGACATTTGTAATCGCCCAATTCGACGATTTTGACAGGCGCGTCGCTCTTGCCGAGCGTCGGCATCGATTCATACGGCATTTGCACCGGCTGCGGCTTCGGCATTACGATAATGATAATAGCGATGAGCGCGACGACGCAGGCCGCCGTAATCCACATAATATTCCGCATGCGCGCTTGTTCTTTTTGCTTCTCCAGCTTCTTCTGCTCTTTATAAGTCGCTTTTTTCGTTGTAGCTTTCAAGGAAATACCCCTCTTCTTTCTATCATTGTTTATATTACCACAATCGTCATATCGTTTCACCGGCTTCGCTGCTCCCCCGGGTGCGGTTCCGAACGGGAAGCCGGTGGTCCGCGGCCCTATTCAGCCTTCCCGGCCCGTAGCCTCCGCCCTCGTCAGCAAATTGCCGACGGCGAAGATCGGATTGGGGCTCAGCATCGTATGTACCGACATGGCGAGCAGAGCCACTTCCAGCTCGCAGCCTCCCGCAAATCCCGCGGATCGCTTGGCCGTAAAGATCGCACCGAGCAAAATCAGCGCAAAAGCCGCGGAAACGGTGCGAGCGCCGATGCCCAGCATAACGCACACGCCGCCGACAAGCTCGACCACGCCTACGGCATCGGCCAATATGCCCGGCAAGCCCAGCGTTTCAAAGAATGCCGCGGTATTCTCGATTCCCCCCTGAAACTTCAAACAACCGTGTATGAAAAAAGTAAATCCGAGCGCCACTCTTAATATAAAAGCGCCGAGCCCTTCTTTTACATGCGGCATCGCCGACTTCCTCCTTCCTTATAATATAACTGGCCCAAGCTGCGGTAGGCAACATAAGCGGTGCTATGCAGCGGGCGAGGCGGGTCAAGGATACTCTGCAAAGACGGCGGCTTCTGCCGGAAAGGCGCGGCGTGCCGCTTGACTCTATGAACGTCCGGGCGATGCCGGCGTAAGAGAAGAAGCTCGTATCGGGAAAGCATCTGCCGGTAAAAGCCACAAACTACAACCCGTAGTGTCGCTGTGCATGCGAAAACGTCCATCGCTCTCCTAACAACATACAGATGCCTGCATGTCCGTGTTCAAAGCTTGCTTGATCGCGTTCAAGAGGTTTCCACAGCCGATACCGAGGGGTTATTATTACGATAACGATTTCGATAACTGCACTATGCCGATGCGGTGAGAACAGGTGAGAACAACGTCTATCGACGTCTTCTCCAAAACGAGCGCCCTTGCAACTGAATCGTCAACGAAAACGATAACGGACACAGACGCAGCTATTTGCGCTTAAACCGGCCTTTCGGATTTCTAACGGACAAGGGCGCAGCTTTTTGCCTGAAGTAGCTCTCTTCCGAGGCGAACCGGGGCCAATAAGCGCCGTGTTGACCGTTACCGTTTGAACCCGGCGGATTAGGACGGTTTAAGGTCGCCGGTGTCCGTTAGCGTTAGCTTTCCTTGGAAGGAATCTGGAAAAGCGCCAGCGTTCGCCTAAGAAAAACGGATTTTCTCCGTAAACAATCCCAAAATCCGGTTTCAACGGCGGCGATGGGAAGATCAAATGAGCAGCGCAGCGGACGGGGAAAACCCGATTCCGCTCACCGTCTTCCCCCGGTTTCATGAATCGTACCCTCATGAACCGGCGGAAATCCGGCCAACAGGACGCAGCTTGCACCGTTCCGCCTCCTACAGGCGGCTGCAGCCGCTTTTTCGCCGCGATTGCGTTAATGCATCGCAACAATAAACATCGAGCATAAAGCGAGCATCGCCTGAACCGAGATCATGGCAGGCGTGAAAGGCCATTTGAGCGGAAGCTCGCCGTGCGGCTCCAGCAGCTTCCGGATGCGGAAGTTGATCGACGTGTCCGTAAAGGATACATGCGGGATCGGCAAGTTCACGGGAGCTTGTCCCTTCAGCAGCTTGAGAAGCGCTCCCCCAAGATCCGCCGAGCCTCCCAGCTTATCTATCGCGTAATTATCGGCCAGGATTTCCCTGACGATTTTATAATTATGATGAAAGGATTTCAATATCGGCATATACCACATCACGGAGGCGAGGAGCGACAGCAAAAATATTTTCAGCGGATCGCCGTGCTTGCGGTGGAACGTCTCGTGGTGGATGACCGCCGCCAGCTCGCTCGGATCAAGCAGCTCCAGCAAGCCCGTCGACAAGACGATTTGCGGCTTCCATACCCCCGCCGCAAAGGCCATCGGCGCAGAGCCGCGAATGACGGTTAGCGGCGCGCTCCCGCCGCCGTACTGCTCGCAAATCTGCCGGGTCAGCGCCTCGTGCCGGTATAGCCGCAGCTTCCCGTGAAAGGCTCGGGATAAATACAGCTGCTTGCCCGCGCTCCAAACCGCGAGCAGCAGCGTATGAAATACGATAGCGTTCAGCATATAACCGGCCCATGTGACGCCCAGCGACCGGATCGCCGTATGGCAAAACTGGATGACATTATATTTCACTTCCCAGCCGGCCAGCGCATGCATCGTATACATGCCCATCTGGAAAAACATCAGCCCCGCAATCAGCATACACGAACCAAAAATCAGCTTCGATCGAGTTTCCCACATCGATTACGTTTCCTTTTTCAGCTGTTTTATTTTTTGTTCCAGCTTTTCCATCAGTTCCGTGTCCGCCTCTTCCAAGGCGTCGAGCATATGGCTCACGACAAGCGGGCCGAATTCTTCAATCAGCTCATGCGTCAATTCTTTGGACTGCGTGTCGATGAACTGTTCCTTGGACAGAACGGGACTATAAGCAAAAGACCTGCCTTCCAGCCGCTTATTCAGCACGCCCTTCTCTACCAGACGGTTCATTACCGTCATGACGGTGTTGAAGTTCACGAGCTTCTTCTGATCGCGCTCGAGCTTCTGCTGCACGTCCTTGATCGATTTCTCCGCGCCGTCCCACAGAATGTCCATGATCTTGGCTTCCAACGCGCCGAAGAACCGGTTCAAACCGCTTTCATTCGTTTTGAAATGATGAATTTTCAATTGCCACACCTCTCACTACAAATTGTAGTGACCGTGCCCGGAAAAGTCAAGGCGGAGCCGGGATACAGGGCTTCGAGGGGAAGCCGTTAGGGCTGCTGGAATCGAGAAATGCGGTCAGCGTTTCCGGCGATTCGGCGGTCGCTTTCAACGTGAAATTGAACTTCCCGCTAATACGGTACAATCCGATGACGTCCGGCGATTCCGTGCAGAAGCGTTGGAACTCCGCACAGTTGCCCGTTTTGAACAGCACGACATCGATGACCCTCGATATCCCGCTAACCGTCGGCAATCTCAAACTTCGCAACCGGCTCATGATGGCGCCGATGCAGCAGTATGAGAGCCTTCTCCCCAATCGTTTTACCGATTGGCCATGCGGCCCGGCGAACAAAAAAGGCGAACCGGTCCCCCCTCATCCGCTCACCGCAAGCCGGAAAACGGCTCTTGTTTTTCATAGAGCTTAACGGATTATTAACTATACAGAGACTAAGGCTTATGATATACTTTTCTCGATTTGAATGCGCTTTATTTATAAGGACTATGGGTGGAGACGATGAGAAAACCCTGATCCTACAACATTTTCCCTTTCTGGCCGCAATACGGGCGAGAAGGAGACGATTTGTACGGGGAGGTGGATCTCGTCTTTTTGGCGTTGCCCAAAAATCGCTGCAATCGGCAGCACACAGCATAAGCCTTTCTAAAGGAGTGTTCAAATGATAACCCATAAATGGAAACGACGTTTTACGGCAGGGCTCGCGCTCTTCCTTGCCCTCCCTCCGCTTGCCGGCCTTCACGGGCTGCCTACGGCGCAAGCCGCAGCGGTCTCCGTGCCGATCCCTCCCCTGACGATTACCGAGATGGTTCAGGATACGACCAACGCGGTCAACGCCTCCGGCTCTTCGGTCGACGGCTTCGAGTATATCGAGCTGTATAACAACAGCAGTACCCCGATCCCGCTGAAGGGATACAAAATTATTTATAATACGACTTCCACGTGGAATCTTGATAAAGATATGGCGATCCAGCCGCATGACACGATGATTCTGTGGGTGCAGTCGCCGGGCTTATCCGGCAGCGTAGAGGCGTTCAACGCCAACTTCAGTTCCCATATCCGGGAAGACCAGTTTTACCCGATATCCGGCCAAGGCTTGTCCAACAGCGGTTCCCGTACGCTTATTCTTGTAGACAGCGACGGCTTCCAGCTGTGCAGCGTTTCGTATTCGGACGGAACCGGCGAAAACGACGACGTGGTGCTGAATAAAAGCGTCATCTACAGCTACCCGACCGATCAGACGATCGTCATGCGCAAGACGGCCAATCAGCAGACGCCGACGCCTGGCAGCATCGTTGCCGGCCAAGCTCCGGACACTTCGGCACCCGTGCCGCCCGCCGGCTTGTTCGCCGTGCGGGGGGACCGCTCGGTGCGGCTGAACTGGACGGCGAGCGCCGATCCGAACGTAACCGGCTACCGCGTCATCGTCAACGGAGTGATGGAAAACGATACGGCGTCCGAACCCTCGTACGAAGTGACGGGATTGACCAACTTCACCGAATACCGTTTCTCGGTCGTCGCGGTGAACGGCGATTTCCAGATGTCCATACCTTCGGAGCCTGTCAAGGCTGAGCCGCAGCCGGAGGTCATCGATTCGATCCCGCCCGACGCTCCGGCCGGACTTGCGGCATCGCAAACCGGCGTCGCTGAGGTGAAGCTGAGTTGGGCGCCGAATACCGAGCCGGATATCGCATCGTATAACATATACCGGAACGGCTCGCTGGCAGCCACCGTATCGTCGTCAACGTATACCGCCGATATTGCCTCCTTATCCGGCGGCTTCGAGTACAAGCTTCAGGTGTCGGCCGTCGATTCGTCGGCCAACGAATCCGAGAAGTCGCCGCCGCTGACCGTAACACTGCCGCATGAGCCGCTGACGCAGGTCGAGACGGGCGCTCCGATTGTCGGAGACATTACGCCTTATCAGCGGTTCCTCGACGTGAGCGAGCCGGGACCGATCGTGCCCGGACTGCTGCAGGGACTCGTTCCGCAGGGGATGCATATCATTCGCGACAAAAACTGGGCCGTCCTCTCCAGCTACCGTGACGACCGGCGCGCCAGCACGCTGACGATCATCGATTTAACGACCGGCAAGCATATCAAAACGATTCATTTATATAAGAACGGACAGCCGTTCACCGGACATGCGGGCGGAGTCGCCGTCAGCGATAAATACGTATGGGTTGCCTACGGCAAGGAACTGCTCCGGCTGAAGCTGGACGATGTGGTCAACTGTCCGGATAACGCCAATCTGTCGTTCGAGGGCAGCTTCCTGACCAATACGCGGGCCTCTTTTGCCACATATTCCGACGGTATTCTATGGGTTGGCGATTATTACAGCTCGCCGAACTACTTGACTACGCCGATTCAGAAAATGACGACGCGCGATAACAAGGTGTACAACGCCTGGATCGTCGGCTATAAGCTCGATGCGCAGACGGACCTGCTTCCTGCGGATTCCAAGCTGACAAGCGACGGTATGGTGATCCCGAACTATATTTTCTCGGTGACGGACCGCATTCAAGGCGCCACGATCACGGCGGACGAGGTCATGCTAAGCCAAACGAACGGGAATCCGAACAGCAATATTTTGAAATATAAAGCAAGCGTGCAGGAGCCGCCGCATACTAGCGTAACGATCGGGGATACGACGGTGCCGGTCTGGTTCCTTGACGGGCTGAATATAGAGGACTCGCTGAATATGCCTCCTTCGGCGGAAGGAAATTTCGAGCTGGACGGCAAGCTGTACATTATGTACGAATCGGGCGCCAACATCTATCGTCCCGAAATCAACTATCCGCTCGACCGGCTGCAGATCGTCGATCTGAAGGCATGGGAGCTGTACGATCACATTGCGATCGACGGCCCTGCGGCGGCGCTAACCGAAGGGCAGACCTTCCCGTTGAAGGTGCACTATAATTTGGGCAAACAGGGGTCGAGCGATGTGACCGCGAATTCTTCGTTTACCAGCAGCGATCCTGCGGTCGCGTCCGTAGCAGCGGACGGACTGCTGACTGCGCTTCGCGCGGGCGATACCGTCATCAGCGCCACCTATAAAGGAAGAACGGCCGTTTATTCGCTTAAGGTCGGCCTGACAGCGATGCGACGCTAAAAGGAATTGCCGTCAATGACGAGCCTTTGGCCGGATTCGATCCGCAGACGAAAGCTTATGTGTACCGCACCCCTCACGCCATGAGCAGCGTTACGCTGCAGGCGGCGACGACCGCCGCCCGCGCTTCGCTCAGCGGCATCACCGTCAAACGCGGCGATACCGTCACCGATGTCGCCTATACGGTCAGCGATGCGGTATACCGTACAAGCGGCGTCCCTCTCCCGGAAGGCGACAGCCTGTTTGCAATCGGCGTGACGGCGGCTGACGGAAGCTCGGCCGAAAGCTGCGGCGTAACGGTCCATCGCGCCGCTCTGCCTGCGCTCAGAAGCTCGGCATTACTCAAGGCTACGAGAACGGCTCCTTCGGCATCGGCCGGCAAATAACCCGCCAGGAAATGGCCGCGCTCGCTTACCGGGCATCCAGGCTGGCGCAAATTCAGCTGGCTCCGGCCGTTCCGGGCAGAGCGTTCAGCGATCACAGCGATATTCAAAGCTATGCCGCCGAAGCGATTGAAAAGCTGCAGCAGGCCGGGATCATGGACGGAATGCCCGAAGGCCGCTTCGCTCCGGACGACTACAGCACCTGAGCTCAAGCGATCAAGCTAATTTACGGCTTGTACTTAAAAGCTTGGTGAACAAGTCCGCTGCGGTGCCCATTTGATCTTCCATCGCTAAGCCTAGCGATAAACGGCAAAAGCCTTCCGTTCCGCGAACACCGCGGAAACGGAAGGTTCTTTTTTAGGAGACGCGCACTTCCCCTCAATAAAAGAAGAGTAGAGGTCTGCGCTTGTTCCGGCGGACGATAAAACCGACTATCCCTATGTATTTACTACACTTTATATCAAAGTTATCCTAGTACCCTTCTTTTATTTCTCAACGATTTCTTCGCCGGCTTCTCATACACGAAGAGAGCGCCGGATAACGAGGAATTTGCGAGCGGCGTTAACCGGCATCGTTTCATCGACGAGCGGCCGCGCTCCAAGCAGATTCTCATCAGCATGCAAGCGGCGCCTTACAGCGCATTCTGCCTTTTTTGCTTGGCACTGGTGGAAAGCAGACTCGCGGAGCTAATACAATCGCGGTACGTACGCGCTTGCCCGTTATCGGCATAACCGGCTACGACGCCGACCGCCGCGGAAATCGTGAACGAATGGAACGTAACCGGCGTGGACAGCCGTTCCGTCAGGAAGCCGATCTCTTCTCGGCTTCGGTTCGTAATAATGACAAATTCATCTCCGCCGTATCGGCATAAATAATCCCGATCCTGTACGGCCTGCTTCAGCATGCCGGAGAAGTGGATCAGCAGATCGTCGCCGACCGCGTGCCCGTACGTTTTATTCACTTTGCCGAAATCGTTCAAATCGATGAACAGCAAATAGAACGGCGTACCCTCTTCTACTAAATATTCGTGGATGTACTCTATGTAATTGGAGCGGTACAGATTCGTCAACGGATCGATATAATTGCCGATGGTGCTTTTTAACGTTTCGCGCGTGACGATGCCTTTCACTTGCTGGCCGTCTTGGACGATCAGCCGCTCCACGTTATGCTGTTCCATCGTCAGCAGCGCGCTGCCGATGAACACCGATTGGGATACGCCTACCGGATTGGCCGTCATCGCGTCGGCGACGATTCGATTCGGATGAGCAGAACGAATGTCCTTCGAAGTAATGATCCCTTTGACTTCCCCTTCGTCGATTACGATCAGCGAACCGATTCCCAGCTCATTCATCAGATCTGCAGCATATCTAACGCTCCTTCCGGAAGTGATGCTGCATACTTTTTCCGACATGACCTGTCCGACCTTCACTGAAGCTCCACCTCTCGTTGAATTGAAACCGTTATTTTCAATTCGGCTCTTAATACCATCGATTCATTGATCAGCTTGTCCGCTTCCTCCAATATAATTTCGAGCAGCAGATTTTTATCGAGCATTTCGAGCAGTGAATTGCGAATTAACACCCCTTCGACCTTGGGATGATCGAACTTCAATATCGAGAACTGCTCGGGAGACAGCGCTTCCGCCATTCTTCTTACCGCCTCAGGTCCGATCGGCGCTCTTTTCCCGATAATCAGCAAATCCTGCATCGGCGGCATCTCAAATTCCGTCATTTTCATGGACAAGCTCGCTCTGCGAGAATAGTTCACTTGACTCATCATAAACATCCTTTACAATATAGGGTTAACGAACATGAGTTCTTCCAGAGGCTGGGGCTTTGCAAACAAATAACCTTGACCGTATACGACCCCCATCTGCTCCAATATTTCATACTGCCGCTCATTTTCAATCCCTTCGACGATCAGCTCGGAGGAGCCTCCGCTGCAAAATTCCGTCAGCATCCGAATCATCCGCTGCTTGCCCTTGGAGTGTTCCAGACCGTACGTAAAATATTTGGACAGCTTAATGTAATCGGGTTCGAAATCGACCAGCTGCTTCAGGGATATGGCGCCTTCCCCGACGTCGTCGAATGCGATCAAAATCGCTTTTTTATGTAATAAATTCACAATGCCTCTGTCCAGCAGTTCCGTCCACCGGTCGAATTCCTCGATCGCTTCGTTAATTTCAAATACGATGTCCAGGCCGGTTCCGGCTCTCCGCAGGACCAGCTCATTCAGGAATGCATGAAATTCATGGTGAAGCAGCGTAGACGGATATATATTAACGAACAGCTGATTTTTTTGCCCCGGTATGACTTGACTGCATTGACCGACAGCCTGAAGGACGGATTGCGTATCCAAATCGAACAGGCGGTCTTCTCGGCGGGCCGTCTCAAACAGCTGCTCCGGATGTCCTGCATTGCTTCTGATCAGAGCCTCAAATCCTAGTATCTCTCTATTTTCCATGTAGACGATCGGTTGATATACATGCGAGAAAGAGCAACCCGCTTTTTCATAAGGCATTGTCAATATTCCTTTCTTCCTAATTAAAGGGCTGATGATGGCACAATCGATTTCTATAATTTGCTAGCATCATACTAATATTAAATGAATTTGCTTATCAAATCCAGCAATCCCTTACATATATCGACAAATATTTTACACTTCCCAGGTCGCCCGTCCCAAAAAAGACAAAATCTTCTTTCTATCAACTAGTTCTCAAAGCCTATTTTCCTGAGCGCCGTCAATCCGATCAGCCGCGCCGCGACGGGTTCGCCGTCGGACTGAACGCGGGACGGCATAAACAGCGGCATCGCAGAGCTTGACTGCTAGCCCCCGGAGTGCCGCTGTTTCTCGTTACAAATATGAATATTCGCGTTTTTCCATTGAAAATTCCGTGTAAAGTGATAGGATAAAGAATACCAGCCTTTGGTTCGGCGGGCTCCCGCGGGAGCTGACGCCGCCGACGGCTTTGTAACGAAAGACAGCTATAAGGAGAGAAGCATGATGAGTATGCACAAAGCTTTGACGATTGCCGGTTCGGATACGAGCGGGGGCGCCGGAATTCAAGCCGATTTGAAAACCTTCCAAGAAAGAGACGTCTACGGAATGACCGTTCTGACGACGATCGTGACGATGGACCCGGACAATAACTGGCATCACGGCGTCCATCCCGTGGCACTGCCGACGATTGAAGCGCAGCTGCAAACCGTACTCGGCGGCATCGGCGTCGATGCGCTGAAGACCGGGATGCTCGGCTCCGTAGAAATTATCGAGCTGGTCAGCGAAACGATTAAGAAGAAGGGCTTAAGCCGCATCGTCATCGACCCGGTGATGGTATGCAAAGGCAATGACGAAGCGCTTCATCCGGAATCGACCGTAGCGCTTAGAGAGCTGCTTGTGCCTCTGGCCGATGTCGTGACGCCGAATTTGTTCGAGGCCGCCCAGCTCGCGGGCCGCGCTCCGATCAAGACGCTCGACGACATGAAGGAAGCCGCGCAAACGATCCGCGAGTCCGGCGCCAAATATGTTCTGATCAAAGGCGGAGCGAAGCTCGATCATCCGACGGCTGTCGATCTGCTCTACGACGGTACGAGCTTCGAGCTCTACGAATCGGAGAAAATCGCTACGACCTGCACGCACGGAGCCGGCTGCACGTATTCCGCCGCCATCACCGCGGAGCTGGCCAAGGGAAGCGATGTGAAGCAAGCGGTATCTACGGCCAAAGCGTTTATTATGAGCGCGATCAAGCACGGCTTCCCGATCAATTCCTTCGTCGGCCCTACAATGCATTCGGCTTACAGAAAGTTCCAATAACCACTCACAAACGCAAACGCAGCACGGCCGCTGAATAGCCGCAGCGTTTCAAGGCGTGGCTAGTTGCGCTGGACAGCCAAAAAAGCCCCGGCTTCGGATTCCTCCTCGAATGGAGGGTACCCGATGCCGGGGCTTTATCGTGCCGGGTATCGAAGGTGAGGCCATCGTTTAGCGATTAGAAAGATCCATATCGTAATTCACCCATGTCATTTCCTTGAACCCCATAATAGCTTTAAATTCATGTACCAGACTATGGATGGACTCCAGATGATCTTGAGAAATTCCGGCAATTGCTTAACTTCCTCAAAAATCTCCTCCGTCCGTTCTCTGGACAAAGCATGCGGTGTTTCACCGGGGTATCTTTCCTCATCCATCCCCATCCGTGATCCTCGGCATTGTAAAAATAAAGCAGCGGCTTTTTTCGGGACAGCTCAGCTAATTTTTCGACTGTAGCCGGATGGCTCAAATATTGATCCTCCATCAGGATAACCGACCATATGTCGTTTAATTTCTCGATTCTGTCCTTATCGGCTAGCATCTCGCTAAATGTTTTATCGACACACTCGCTTGTCCGAAAAAGCGTTCCTACCGTAAATTCGCTCATCCTATGCATGCTCTCCCTATCATAATGAAAACCGCTTTTGAAAATTACGATCTTTCAACAATTATAGAACCTCAATCCTTATACGGATCGAACTCATCGGCTCCGGCCATGCAGACGCCGATCGGCTTGAGCACATGCAGGACGTCGATCGTATCGGCATGGGCATCCAGCACTTCCTGCAGCCTGCGATAGACGAAAGGGCTCTCGTCGGTTCCGGCTCCGCGCAGCTCGACGCCGAAGCTGCGGACCGCCGCTTGCATCTGCTCCGGCGAGATCTGGCCGCCCGAACGGCTGCGGGTTTTCCAGTTCATTTTGCCCGCAGCCTGCGTGCGGCTCATAATTCTGCCCGCGCCGTGAACCGTGCTGTAAAAGGCATCCCGGTTCTCCTCCGTCTCCTTGCCGCGCACGATGACCGAAATATCGCCCATGCTCCCTCCGATAAAGCCGAGCTGGCCCGGAGCCGAAGGCGTCGCTCCCTTGCGGACGACAATCGCCTCGCGACCGTGATGCCGCTCTTTCCAGGCGTAATTATGATGATTGTGCACCTCCAGCTCGGCCTCAGCCCCGAGCAGGGACAGCACCTGGGAGATGACATAATCTCTTCCCGCGTAAGCGTACCTGCCGGCCAGCTTCATCGCCCGGTAATACATATCGCCGAGCTCGCTGTCCATATCGAGCAGCACCGGCGGCTGATCCATGCTCTCCCCCGGAGCGCGCCCCAGAAATTCGCGGCCTGCGGCCAAGTTCAGAAATCCGCTCGCCGTCTTATGGCCGAACCCGCGGCTGCCGAAATGGTTGCCGATCCACAGTCTCCCGGTTCCGGTCTCTTCGAACAGATCGACGTAATGGTTGCCGCTGCCGACCGTGCCGAGCTGATCGCGAGCCAAAGCTTTCAATTTATCATGCTCCTGACGGCCGACCGCTAAGTAGACCGACCAATCCGGGTCGTCGAACAGCTCATGATCGACCTTCTCGCTGTTGGAGCGCCCGATCCCGAAGGAAACCCGCTTGGCGATCAGATCCATCACCGGCCCGATGCGCGGCATGATATCCGCCGCCTGCACATTCGTGCGAACCGCTTTATTCCCGCAGCCGATATCGTAGCCGACGCCCGATGGCGAGATCTGACCGTCATAGGCGACGACGCCGCCGATAGGCTGGCTGTAGCCTTTATGATGATCCGCCATCAGCAGCGCTTGTATCACATTGCCGTGAGACGCGCATATCCGCGCTTGGGCAAGCGCCCCTTCATCCGGCTTTCCCCACACCCGCACTCCGTCTATCACTTCATATGCCATGAATCATTCAACTCCTCGTCTTTCTATAATCGCTCTCGCGACGATAGTTCCATTTTCCCCGATAAAGACAGTGCCGTACATGGCGAAAGTATTACGACAAGCGCTCAATCCAGCAACCGGGCGCCAGCCGATCCCCCAAAAAGCGGCGCGCAGCTTGGCCGTTGAAATTGATCCCGCGCCTCGTTTCGGCAATCCGCTTGGCAACAACAAAAACCCGGGGATGCGCCTCACATAACCTATTCAGCGCGTCCCGCGGGTTCATCGATCGGGATATGAAATTGTAGATGTGCCGGGCAAGCCTCATGCTAAGAAGGCTGCATTTCCTTATCCTTCGACCAATAAGCGGCGCCCATCGCCAGCAGCAGCAGCAATCCGGTGACGAGGAAGACGCTGTGGATCGAGAACACGCCGCTGATCGCTCCGCCGACGAGCGGCCCCAGCATGCCTCCCAGCTGGCTGGCGGTCTGGTTCAAGCCGAAGGCGCGTCCGCGGAAGTCGGCCGGCGTCGTTCTGACGACCAGTCCGTTCAAGGCCGGGAAAACCGCGCAGAAGAAAGCCCCGTAAATAAAGCGGACGATCGAGAAGCCCCAAATGCCGTGGAACATAATTTGCGCCAGATTGCCGAGGCCGCCGACGAAAAGGCCGATAACGAGAATTTTATGAAAACCGATCTTATCGGCCAGCTTGCCCCACCGCGGGGCGAACAAAATGCTGGCGATCCCGACCAGCGAGAAGATGATTCCCGCCATGAGCGAGGCGTCCTTGGCCGAGCCGCCGATCTGCACGATGTACAGCGGCAGCACCGGCTCGATCGTCATTACGGAAAATTGGGTCAATAACGTCAAGCCGAGCACGGTCACGAACGGTTTATTTTTGACGGCCATTTTCATCGAGGCGATGATCGACGACCGGTCCTTGCTCGGGACGAACTTCTCCTCGTTCACCCAGAACAGCACGAGCAGCGTACTGCACAGCACGAACACTCCCGCGCTGGCGAAGGCGACGCGGCTGTCAAAAATTTTCGAAATCAAGCCGCCCATGAGCGGGCCCATAATACTCCCCGTCGCCGTGGAGGTGGACATCATGGACAGCGCGTAACCCACATGCTTCTCCGGCGTATTCGTGCCGACAAGCGCGATCGAACCCGGAATAAATCCGCTGAGCAGCCCTTGTAATAAACGAAGGATAAGCAGCTGATACGGGCTCGTTACCATGCTCGTCAGCAAGTAAATGACGCACAGGACGAAGCCCGCGCGAATAATCATCGGCTTGCGCCCGTATTTATCTCCCAGCGCGCCCCAGTAAGGCGAAGAAATAGCGCCGGCAAAAAAGGCCGAGCTGAACAACAGTCCCGACCACATTTCGATATTCTCGCTTACTCCGATATGTAATAAGAACAACGGCAAAAAGGGGATAACCATGGAAAAGCTTGCCGATGTAATAAAGCATCCTACCCATAGGAGCCATAAATTTCGTTTCCAAATCTCCATGACAACCTCCGCACCGTATAAACGACTCCCGATTAAAATAGCAAGACATTGTTTTCATTTCAATAATTGTCTTAACAATTTATTAACAGATTCATCGTAACATCCCGGCTTCTATCTGTAAACCCTCTCAACCGACCTTACTCGGGCGGGCTGTCCTATTTTTCTACAGAGAGTTCCAACGTTTGCAATCGGGTCATATAATATAAAAGGCTGGAGAACTGTCGCCGCAGCATACGACAAATTGCTGCTTTTTCCTTTGAAATTTGCTCCGGATTTTTATAAAATTATAGCAGTATTAATTCAACCCACTCATCGGAGCCTATGGAAAAGACAATGAAATGAGGGTGGATGCATGCCGAGATTATTGTATGAATATATTTACGTCAACATGTGGATCTTGCTCTTTCTCACCTTGATGTGGGCTAACGACGGCCATATCTCGGTATTCGAATCCGTTCTGCTTATCGCCTTCTCCGTGACGGTGATGGCGTTCGTCGGGAAGAAGCAGGTGCGTTCGGAAGGAAGCGGCCGCTACCGCAAGCCGCCTTTTTGACCGGTATTTTATTGGCCATCGTCAACGCCATCGAACGCCGTGTCCTTCCGCGATGAAGCCGCGTCCAAGCGCCGCCGTATGGCGACGGCGATCTTATAACAGCCCCGCCTGCTCTCCTTGAGCGGACGGGGCATATTCGGCGTACCCGGCGGGACAGACTCGCGCTTACTCCTCCGGCTGTCCCGAGGCTTTGCGCAGTTCGTTGGCCAGACGGTGAAACTCCTCCTTGCCGGCCTCGTCGTTCGCCGCGAAATACCCGGCCTTCATAAATTCGATCAGCTTATTCGCGTCGCTTACGCTGAGAGAAACATTGGCCCCGGCTGTGTTCCACCAGCCCTCTTGTCCATAAGATTCGTTCAGATCGACGGCGATGCCGTTTACCGTAATATCGTTTTGGTATTGATAGATGTTCGCTCTCGCCGATTTTTTGCCGCCGCTCCAAGCATACGTTTGCCATGCGCGCGAACAGGCTCCTGCCGCCATTACCGCTTCAACTACGGAATAAGATCCGTATACCCCGGTATTGTACCCGGGCGTCGCTTCGCTTGCTGCGCGAATATAGCTGATGACCGAGCTCATCTGAGCGGACGAGGCATCGAAGTCGACCGCGAAATAGATCGTGCTTCCCGGCGGCTGCCCCATTTGCCCCGCCAAGGCCAGCGCCGACGCGCCGTCGTACAATCCCGCCGCTCTTGCGCCCAAGGCCCGGTCCGCCGTCGTTTCATAGACGGAGACGATCTGCAATCCGGCATTGCTGATCGTATCGACCTCTTGCCGGGTCAAAGCTTTCCAACTGCTCGGAACGAGGTAGCGGGCGACAAAAACGTACCCGTCCCGCTCAAACGCCGCAGCTGTGTTCGCCGTAAGCGGTGTTGCGCAGTCAAATCCTTTGGCCATGTTGCATCTCTCCCTTTTGTCGTCTGCCGCAGCAGCACGCTATTACTATAAGTTATGCAAAAAAAGCTTCATAGTTAGTGATTATAGCCCTGCTCAATTTAAACAGGCGTTTAACCAGCTAGGTCGAAGCTTCAAGCCGCCCCGAAATGAATTCGTCCTTGCAACCGGCTTTGACCAGCGCGCATAATGAGAAAGGAATACAGTCAAAATAAAGGAGAGTTCCTATGTTTTCTTACATAGATCAGCAGTACGACGAGGTAGATTTCAGTCAAAAAGATTTGCGCGGCGGCGAATTAAGCCATTGCCTGTTTCAGCGCTGCCGGTTTCGCGGGACTTATTTGGAGGAAATATGGACGACAGGATGCCAATTCATCGACTGCGATTTTAGCGGCGCTCAGTTGAACGGCTCGGTCCACAAAGGCACCGCCTTCACCAATTGCCGATTTCGCGGCGCGAACCTGTTTGCGGCCAAGCTGGAGGAATGCAAAATGGTCGGCTCCGATTTTTCGGAATGCACGATGGACGGCATTACGATCGTTCGCGGGGACTGGTCTTATACGAATTTGCGCCATGCTCGTCTCGGTAAGCAGGATTTGCGCGAAATCCGTTTTGTCGAGGCGGATTTATATGAATGCAGTCTGGAGAAATCCGATCTCCGGTCGGCCGACTTGACGCGGGCCCAGCTGGGCAAAGCGCGTATCCAGGGGGCTGATTTGCGCGGCGCCGTTATGGACGGGGTCGACTTCAAATCGCTTGATGTCAAGGGAGCGCGGATGGATGCGGGACAGGCGATCGCGTTTTTACGCTCGTTCGGCGCCAAGGTCGAATAGCAGTCCATGTCAGTCATCGCCCTGAACAATCTGAATCAAGCGGGTTTCCTTATTCAGGATAATGAATATTGCCGTGCGGTTTAACCCACAATAAAGGCGCACTGCAAACCATGGATATAAAGGAGCCTATCGTACATGCACACAGCGATGTCCAATCAGATTAACCAATGCGAGCAAATGATCCAGCAGTTGATGAGCCAAACCCAGCAAGCGAGCCAGATGTATCAGCAGCTCTTGCAGCAAGAGCAGCAAAACGCGCTCCATCTGGAGCAATTGGCGCAGCGGGAGCGGCAGGCCGTCCATATGATCCAGACCGCTCTGCACGGGCATCAGCTCGCCATGCAGCAGCTGCAGCAAGTAGCGCAAATTTGCAGACAGCTGGAAAGTCAGCAAATGGCCTTAGGCGGATATTCCGAATACAATCCGTCCGGCATGCCGGCGTATCCAAGCGGCAGAATGTATCAATAACCGCTTCGCTAACCGGATCGCTTTTGGCGCATGGAGCGCGCCCGAAGCGGTCTTTTTTTCTATATGTGAAGGCGGGCGCTCCTACGAATAAAAGGTTAAGGCAGCCGAATGAATAAGCTGCCTTAACCTTGTCGAACATGCCGATGCCGCATGCGACGATGTCGGATTTAACGATGGCGAAGTGTATCGTCGCTTTCGCGCGGACTGTTTTGAGCGGGCTGCGTTTCATGGTTCTTCAATACTTGATCCGCATAATTCGGATTGGTATTGTATTTGTTTCCTTCGTTCTTCTTCATTCCTTTTGCCATTTCGTTTCACCTCCGCACATATCGGGTTGCAGAATGAGCTTCTACGCCCTTAGGATATACAAGTCCGATTGAATCATGCACGGGCTAGGACAACGTCTGACGCGCCCGGATCTCTTCCCGCGCCTGATCGTTCATCTTGGCCGGAGTCCATTTGGGTTCCCAAACCAGCTTGACGTCGACCTCATTGACTCCGGGCACCTGCCCCGCCGCCTTCTCCACATCGGAGACGATCGTATCGGCGAGCGGGCATTCGGGAATGGTCAACGTCATCTTGATGGACGCCTTTCCGGCTTCGCTAACGGACACATCGTAGACAAGCCCGAGATCGACAATGTTGACGCCGATTTCAGGATCGATCACTTCTTCCAGCGCAGTTACAACGCGGTCTTCTAAACTCATGCTGTCGCACCTCCCTCCAATAAATCTAACTTCTTCCTGCCGGGCCGACCCTGATGGCAACGGGAGCTTCTGCCGTATCGCTTTTCCTCGCCGTTAAATTTCCATAATAATCGGTAAAATAACGGGCTTGCGCCCGGTGCTTTCATACAGGTAGCGTCCTAACACGTCTTTGACGCCGATTTTGAGCGCGCTCCATTGATAAACATTTTCCGCTTGCAGCCGCGCGATCGTTTCGGCTACAAGCCGGTTGGCTTCTTCCAGCAGCGATTCGGATTCGCGGACGTAGACGAAGCCGCGCGAAATAATATCCGGCCCGGATACGATCTGCCCCTCGGTCCTGCTCAGTGTAACGACCACGACCAGCATGCCGTCTTCGGACAAATGCTTCCGGTCCCGCAGCACGATGCTGCCGACGTCGCCAATGCCCCAGCCGTCCACCAGGGTGTTTCCGGCTTGAACTTTACGGGCTTGCATCGCGGTTCCGTTCTCGATGTCGACAACATCTCCGTTGCCCACGATAAAAATATGACCGGGGTCGACCCCTACCGTTTCGGCCAATCGGCCGTGCAGGTGAAGCATCCGAAACTCGCCGTGAATCGGGATAAAGTATTTGGGCTTCATCAGCGTAAGCATCAGCTTAAGCTCTTCCTGGCTGGCATGCCCGGACACGTGCATACCCGTCACCGTTCCTGAACCGTAGATGACCTCCGCTCCGAGCCGATACAAGTTATCTACCATGCGCGCCACGCTGCGTTCATTGCCCGGGATCGGCGTAGCGGAGAGAATTACTGTATCTCCGGGCAAAATCGCAACCTGACGGTGCATGGAGCCGGCCAGCCGCGACAAAGCGGACATCGGCTCGCCTTGGCTTCCCGTGCACAGGACGGCGATCCGGCCGGGAGGCAGCCCGTTTACTTCTTCCGGCTTTACCATCATGCCTTCGGGTATGCGAATATACCCGAGCTCCGCGGCGATGGCGACGACGTTTTCCATTCCTCTGCCGAGCAGGGCAATCTTGCGCCGGGTTGCCACGGCCGCGTCGATGACCTGCTGCAGCCGATGAACGTTCGATGCGAAGGTGGAGAAAAATATTTTCTGGCGCGCCTTGCGGAAGGCCTCCAAAATATGCTCTCCGACATTGCGTTCGGACGGCGTGAAGCCGGGACGTTCGGCATTGGTGCTCTCCGACAGCAGCGCCAACACGCCGTTTTTGCCGATATCCGCCATCTTGTGAATGTCCGCGTACTGTTCGTTGACGGGGGTCAGGTCGAATTTGAAATCTCCGGTATGAACGACCGTTCCTTCCGGAGTCTCGAAAGCGATGCCGAGGCAGTCGGGGATGCTGTGATTGGTTTTGAAAAATGCAGCCGTGATCGAGCCCAGCTCCAGCCGGGAATCCGAGTCGATCGGAATCAGCTTCGTTTGCCCAAGCAGACGAGCCTCCCTTAATTTCGCTTCGATGAGCCCCAGAGTCAGCCGCGTGCCGTGGACCGGCATATTCATTTGTTTCAAAACATAAGGCAAACCGCCGATATGATCCTCGTGACCGTGGGTAATGATCAACGCCCGCACTTTATCGCGATTTTGCATCAAATAAGAAATATCGGGAATGATGAGATCGATTCCCAATAAACTTTCGTCGGGAAACTTCGATCCGCAATCGATTACGACGATATCTTTGCCGTACTGCACGACGTACATGTTTTTACCGATTTCATTTACGCCTCCGAGGGCGAAAATGGATAGCTTTTGGCCTGAGCCTCTCACGAAAACACCCCCTCGAATATCTATTGGTGTCTAGTATCATTATTTGTCCGCGCCGCCGTTATCATGCATAAAGGCGCGCCAAGCTCGCAGCCAAGCCAAATCCAAATCCCCGGTGAGCTTTGAGAAAAACGCCGCTGGACGTCCTTTCACAGATGTCCAAGCTGTGTTCAGAGATGGCTTCCGCTGAGGTCAAAAAACAGGCAGCCCGCGAAGGGGGCAGCCCGTTTAGTCAAGTCTATCGCCTTATTGCAAAATATGGCTTAAGCAAGCCCGCGGCGTACGGCCTGCAGCAAGCTTCCCTTGTTCGACGTATCCTTCCTCGCGGCCCTCAAGCTCTGCGACGAGACGTTCCCTCCAAATGCCAACCCGCTCCTCGCCTTCAGGCCGGGCAGCCAAATTAACGGTCTCCTGCGCATCGCTGCGCAAATCGAACAGCTGCTCCTCGCCGGTCTGGGAGTACCAAATATATTTCTCGCGCCCGTCCGTTACATAATGGTTGGACAAACTCCCGAATGCATGCTCCCCATGGATGTATTCCCGCCATGGCGCCGCTTCCCCGCGACAGAGAGGCAGCACGCTGCTCCCGTCGACGGATTGCGGAACGGGCGCGCCGGCGGCGTCCAGCATCGTCGGCATCAGATCGCGCAGCTCGATCACCTCGTCGACCTGCCCGCCTTGGCGCAGGCCCAGACTGCCCCCCGGATCGTACACAATAAACGGAATTTTCGCGCTTCCCTCATAAGGAAGCGCTTTGCGGAAGAAATGATGATCGCCGAGCATGTCCCCGTGATCCGATGTAAACACGATTAGCGTATCGCGAAGCACTCCGTATTCCTGAAGCGCGTTAACGAGCCTCCCGATCTGATCGTCAATATGCGTGATCAAGCCGTAGTAGGCTGCGCGCGCACGGTTCAATCTGCGCCGGGAAACGACGCCGAAGATCGTCGTCGGATCGCTGGAGCCTCCCGCCTCCATTTCCGGACTTACCCAATCCCCTACAGGAGGCTCCGGCATGTCGGCATCTTTATACATATCGAAGTAAGCTTGCGGCGGATCGAGCGGCGAATGCGGGCGTACGAAGGATGTCCATAGAAAGAACGGCATGCCGGGGTCCCTCCGCCGCAAAAAGTCGATCGACTCAGTTACCGCCCAATTCGTCGGATGAAGATGCTCGGGCAGATGCCACGGCCTGCCGACCGTAGAAGCGTTGCAATCGAGGCCGAGCTCGGTAATATCGCGGCCCATTCCCGCCGATTCGCGAAGCCACCGCAAATAATCGTCGCATTCGTCAAAATGCCGGTTCGTCGTCGTAATATGCTTGTCGCGGTAGTAATGAAAATACCCGTCATGAAGCGCCACATGATGGAAGCCGCACAAGCTGCGGGTCGGATACACATGCATCTTGCCGACGCATTGCGTGTGGTACCCGGCCTTCGCAAGCTCGCCGGGAAGCGTATGCTCGTATTTCCACGGAACGCCGTCCTGATAACCGACCCGTCCGTGCGAGCGCTGACTCATACCGGTGAAGATAGCCGCCCGGGCCGGGACGCAGGTCGGCGTCGCCGAATAGGCGCTGCGAAACAATACACCGGAACGGGCCATACTATCCAGGTTCGGAGTCTCCACGACCGGATGCCCCATAACGCTCAGGCAGTCCCAACGCATCTGATCGACGGTTATCAGCAAAATATTAGGTCGCCGCTGCTGCAATGTAACGATCCCCTCTCCGTTTATTTTTTCAGCTTTTTCCACTCTTCGTTCGCCTGCTTCTCGATCTGCTGCCCGCCCTGTTGATAATACTTTTGCACGAACTCGTCATACTTTTCTACCGGCCATACGCCCGTAATGATCTTGATCAGGTATTCCGGCCACAGCTTCGCTTCAAGGTCCGGATAATCGAGCTCCGCCTGCACCGTTCGCCAAAGCTGGTTCGGGATCACATATTTGCCGGCCAGTTCAAGCGCCGAGCGCACCTCCGGCGTCGTCCAGCGCCTGTCGATAATAAATACCATCCGAATCGGATTGGAGTAGCCCCGCTTGTACAGATCGGCATAGCTGACCGTTTGCGTAATCGTATTGCTCGCCTTGTCGAAGGTAAAGTCTTTGCCCTCGATCCCGTAAGTGACATAGTTGAAACCGCCGTTCTCCGTATCCGAAGCCATCCATTCAAGAAATTGGAACAGCTTCTCCGGATTTTGCGCCTTGGCGGACATCGCCCGAAGCGGAGCCGACGCAGCCGCGTTCGTCTCCGGGAAGCCCTGCTTTCCGTCCGGTCCTTTGGGCGGCGCGATCAGCGACAGCTTGGCTGACGGCGTCGCCTTAACCAGCGAGCCGGCAACCGGATTCGCCTGCGGGTTAACCAAATACCCGTCGTCTTCCCATACGCCTACCTTGGAACCGACGATTTTCTCCTCCAGCTGCTTTCTCTCCATCACCGGAAAGTCGGGGTCGATCACCCCCTCCTTATACCACTGTTGCAGAACGGCAAGCGCTTGCTTCGTCTCCGGCAGCACCATGCCCTTTTTGATTTGGCCGCCGCTCTCCATCCAATGGGTCGGCGCAATGCCGAATGCCCCGAAGATCGACCGGAACTGCGTCAAAAGCGCCTGGTTCGTCTGGATCGTCTTCGTTGCTCCGAAACCGACCGTGTCGTTTTTGCCGTTCTTATCCGGGTCCTGCGTGACGAACGCTTTCAGGACATCATGCAGCTCGCCGATCGTCGTCGGCTGCTTCAGATTCAAATTGTCGAGCCAATCCTGCCGGACGAGAATGGAGGTCACGCTCGGCGTATTGAACGCTTCCGGACGTGTGCCGTTCGGTACGGCGTAAATTTTGCCGTCGTAAGTCACCTGATCCCAATACGGCTTCGGAATCGATTTGACCAAGTTGGGCGTTTGTTTCAAATACTCGTCGATCGGCTTCACGAGTCCCTGCTCAATGAACCGGGATAACGTCTTCGCATCGATATCGAAATAGTCGGGCAGCTCGCCTGAAGAAGCGAGCAGGTTCAGCTTGGTCGTATACTCGTCTCCCGCCGCGATCGTCACCTTGTAGTCGATCCCTTTGATTCCGGACTTGCCCAGCGCCTCCAGAATCACCTGCCTGGCTTCGCCGCCGTCGGCCGGAAACTCCGGAAAGCCTCCGTTGCGCAAAAATTGCAGCGTAACCGGTTTGTCCCCCTTATCGGGGGCCGAGTCGGCGGGAGCCGTAGCGGCGTCTTTGCCGCTGCACGCGGCCAGCGCCAATGCCAATACAGTAATACCGGTAACGGCCAACAGCCGTTTTTGTCGTTTCATCGAAAGACCTCCCTTATATCGTACGATTTGAAAATGTCCTTGACGCTTCACGATTTTACCGAGCCCAGCATAACGCCTTTCGTAAAATAACGCTGCAGAAACGGATAGACGGCCACAATAGGCAGGATGGACACGACGATCGTCGCGGCAATGACCGATTCCGTCGTCGTATCGTCGAGCTGGCCCAGCTGCTGAGCGATCTCCTGTCCGGCGACGATTTGTCTAAGCAGGAGCGGCAAGGTCGTAAGCGACTGATCGTTCAAATAAATGATCGCTTGAAAGAAATTGTTCCACAGCGAAACGGCGACCCATAAGGCCAATGTGGCCAGCACCGGCTTGCAAAGCGGCAGTATGATCGAGGCGTAGATCCGGATCGGGTTCGCCCCGTCGATCATGGCCGACTCTTCCATTTCCTCCGGAATCGCCCGGATAAAATTCAGCATGATGATCAGGTTGAAGCCGGATGACAGATTTAGCGCGATGATCGCCCACAGCGAGTTTACTAGGCCCAATTGTTTGACCGCCATATAAGTTGGGATCAAGCCGCCGCTAAATATCATCGTGAAGACGATTAGCAAGAGAAAGGCGTTTTTCCACGGCAGCGTCCGTTTGGCAAGCGCATAGGCGGCGCTCGAGGTGACGAGTAAATGCAGCGCCGTGCCGACGGCTGTAATAAAGATCGTATTCGTGTAGGCAAGCCCGATAAAGCCCGAATCCATAATATGGGAATAAGCGCTCCAAGTAAATTCCCGCGGCCACAGAAACAATCCGCCCCGCATCGCCTCATCGCGTGAACTGAGCGATAACGAAATTTCCCGCCATAACGGATAAATCGAAATTACGCTAAGCAGCGAGAGGAATGCCGCATTTCCCGAATCGAATAATCTGGATGCAGCGCTTTTTTTCATAAGCATCTCACCATATTCCGCGTTCCCCCATTTTTTTGGCCGCCGAATTCGTCAGCAGCAGCAGCAATAAGCCGACCAGCGATTGGAACAAGCCTGCCGCCGTCGCGAACGAATAGCGTCCCATCGTAATGCCTACCCGATACACGTAGGTATCCAGCACATCCGCCACATCAAATACAAGCGGGTTGTAAAGCACGTAGATTTGGTCGAAGCCGACATGTAAAATTTGCCCGGTTCTTAGGATAAGCATAATGACGATCGTACTCGCAATGGACGGGATCGTAATATGTCGTATAAGCTGATACCGGTTTGCGCCGTCCATTCGCGCCGCTTCATAGAGCTCCGGATTAATGCCGGAAATGGCCGCCAAATAAATGATCGTTCCCCAACCGATTTCCTTCCACATTTCCGTTAGAACCAGAAGCCCGCGAAACTTGGCCGGGTCCATAAGAGGCGATGTCGCCAGCCCGATCATCGCGGTTACTCCCGTATTGTTCGAAAATAAGGAGACCAGAATGCCGCCGAGAATGACCCAGGATAAAAAATGCGGGAAATAGACGATCGTCTGAACAACCCGCTTGAAAGCGGCCCGGTATACCTCGTTCAGCAGCAGGGCGAGCACGACCGGCGCCGGAAAATTGAACAGCAGTTTGTACAAGCTGATAACGGCCGTATTTTTCAACGCGATCCAAAAATCCGGAGAATCCAGCAAAATCCGAAACCATTTCAGCCCCGCCCAAGGGCTGCCCATCATGCCGTCCAGCAGCCGAAAATCCTTGAAAGCGATTGCAACTCCGGCCATCGGCCAATAATGAAATAACAGAAAATAAAGAAGCCCCGGCAAAAGCAGCACGAAATAATATTTGTGCTTGCGGAGCTCATTCCAGTTATGGCGAAACAGAAGACGAGTTAGGTTCCGCTTCGATTCGCGCATAACGGCGGTATGATGCATAGCCATTTCCTCCTTTACGTCAGATGATGTGTTTACGGCTCCATCATACACCGGGGCACGGGGCTGCCGTAAATGTCCACTCTTTGATCCGGATGGAGAAAATAGCGCGGTATCGCGGATTATCATAAACTCAACATGGCGCATCAAAAAGGCTACATCCACTGTTTCCGGTATTCTCCCGGGGTCGTACCTTCATATTTCTTAAAAAAGCGGATGAACGTATGGACATCGTTGTAGCCGATCGCTTCGCTGATTTGATTCAGCGATTGCGCGGAATCGACGAGCAGCTGCTTGCCCTGCTCCAGCCGGTACTCGGTCAAATATTCGAGCGGAGACTTGCCCACCTCGGCCTTGAAGAGCCGGCTCAAATGCCCGCTGCTGATGCCGATCGCCGCCGCAATGTCGGAGATCGAAATATTCTCCTTGTATTTCCCTTCGATATAGGTCAAAGCCTGACGGATATAAGGGCTGATCTGACGCTGTTCGCGCACCGCTTCCAAATAATCCATCACCGATTTCAGCTGATTGCTGATAAACGCCTGCAGCTCGAGACTGTTGCCGCTGGTTTGCAGGTTCAGCAGCCCCGCTTCGTCGACCAGCGGACCGATGTCATACCCTTCTTGAGCAAGCGAGCTCATGATATGGCTCATCAGCATAACGAGCATCTGCTGCAGCTTGGGAAGCGGATACCGGCTGTTATGAATGTAACGGTGAAACAAATCGGATATAAGCTCCTCCGCCTGCTCCCGGTTTCCGGTCATTAGCGTATTGAGCAGAAGCTTCTGGTAAGAAGCCGGATATTCGAACTGCTGAGGCTCGTTCCATTCATTCGCATAAAAGATGCCGGAATGCGACAGAAAAGCTTTGTAAGCCATAACCCGCCTTGCCTGCTCGTAAGCCTCGTGCACGCGATGAAGAGGTCTGACGCCTCCGATGCAAAAATGCATCGAAACATCGAGATGCTCCCTCGCCTTCGTGACGATATCTTGACAGCAGGCCTCCAGATCATGAATCGTCTCCTCCTGAAGCTCGCTGCGTTCCGTGTTAAGCAAAAACGCGAATTGGACTTTACCGAGCACGCTGCCCGCCGCCTGAAATCGGGTATTGAGCAGTTCCTCGGCCAAGCTGTACAAAACCAGATTATACCTGGATTCGTTCTCCCTGTCGGCGATCCTCAGCTCCCCGGAGATGACAATAACGATAAAATACGGATGCTCGAAAGGCACGCCCCATTCGGCGAACCGGTCCCGCAGCGTCCGATCGTCCTGCGGATGCGGATAGTGGAACAGATCGCGCACCAGATGATCCCGCAGCACCGGCTCGTTATGGCGGATCGTATCGATCAGATTATGAATCGCATGATCGACGACCGCATACACATCGCCTTTGGAGGCTTCGAATGTTTTCAGCACATAGCCCTGCAGCCGCTCTTCCACCCGTCTCCAAGGGCCGTAGAGGATGGATGCGAACAAATAAGCCAGTCCGATTCCGAGCGCAAGCACGGCTGCGAAGATGCCTGAGACTTTCAGCAAAATATGCGACATTTGCCCGCTGTACGCTTCGTAGGGCGTAAGATTAAGCAGCGTCCAACCGTTAACCGCGCTCTTGCTGGCCGTAATGAAATATTTGTTCGGGCCGTGTCCGAGGACATCCGTTCGCGTTTGACCGGGCTGCAGCTCGCGCGCGACCGCTTCGGCGTCCAGACCGTCTACGGGTCCCGAGGCAAGCCGGTTTTGAGGGTCGATGACGACAATATTCCCCAAGCTATCCGGCGACAAATGCTCAATCGTTTGCAAAAAAACATCCTTGTTGAAATTGATGTATAGGACGCCGAGCGGCGTTTGCTCCGTGACGGGAACGATTCTTACGAAAGTGAGAACGTCCGAATCGACCGTATTTACCCCCGTGCTCTCGTGAAATCTTCGAACTCCGGTCCATACGGCGTAACGGCTTCGCCCGAGACGGTCCATCTCATGAATAAAGGCCGCATCGTAAAAATCGTTTAGGCTGTACAAGCCTTCATTGGTGGTCAGCACTTTGTTATTTTGCAAAATGTGAATATACACCGATTGAAATAAAGAATTGTACGAAGTCCATCCCCTCAGCAGCTCCTTGACAACGAAAAAATCATAGGCCGATTTCTCAAACGGACGGTTCAGCATTTCCACGATAGAGGGGTTGAGCGAGGCTTGCAGCGCGATCCGGTCCGTATTTTCGAAAAATATGTCCAAATTTCTTGAAACCCGGTCCATGTCATTGTTGGAAGCGCTTACGATCGATTCCTTAACATTATTGGCATAACCGTACATATATACGCCTAGAAATAAGCAGGTAGGAACAAGAATCGTAATCAGGAACAGCGCGAGATGTTTGCGAAATACGTTTTTACGAAAGATCCCCCTTGAAAGCCTCATACATCCAATCCCTCCTTGCGTCTTCCTCTAGCGTATCGCTCTTAAAACCAATTGTCCAGACGCTCCTGGGATATTTCGGTAAAATTCAGATTCCTCCCCTGCTTACGAGCAGAAAAAACCGCCCGAAAAGTTTCGGACGGCGGACGGTTATCGATTATACGTTATTGACGGGGGTTACCGAATGAAGTGAAAGACTATAGCCGGCGTAGCCGAGATTAGCGCACGCTAATTTCATAAACGGCGCCCGGCACGGTCGGAAATTCGGCTTCGCCCGAGACGGTCGACGCTATGGCAATGCCGCCGTGCCTAATCTCCAGCTCTAGCCGCGCAGGGGCGATCAGCTTGCAGACGGAGCCCGACTGCGATACGATCTCCGCCTGCTTAAGACTTCCGGCCTGCCACTGCAAGGAAACCTCAAAGCCGCCCCGGGCGCGCAGCCCCTTCGCATGGCCCTCCGGCCAGGAAGAGGGCAGCGCCGGAAGCAATCGGACGGCGCCTTCATGCGACTGCAGCAGCAGCTCCGCGATGCCTGCGACGGCGCCCAGGTTGCCGTCGATTTGAAATATTTGCGGCGGATGCAAATCCAGCAAATTGTCCGCGGTGCTCACGCGCAGCAGCTTCTCCAGCATCTCATTCGCCTTGTCGCCTTCGAGCAAGCGCGCCCAGAGACTGACGATCCACGCCAGACTCCAGCCTGTCCCGCCTCCGCCGTATTCCAGCCGCCTCTCCAGAGAGCTCCTGGCCGCGCGGGACCACCGCTCGTCGCGCAGCAGCTGATGATCCGGAAATACGCCGAACAGATGCGACACATGGCGATGGCCGGGATCGGCTTCCTCATAATCCTCGTCCCATTCCTGCAATTGTCCGAAGCGGCCGATCTTCGGTTCCGGCAGCTTGCCGCCCGCCGCCCGCCATTCGCTCCGCAGCTCTTCGTCCGCCTGAAGAATATCCGCGGCGGCGGCGCAGCGCTCGAACAAGCCCCTGGCGATCTGGACATCCATCGCGGGGTCCATGCATATTCTTCCGAACTGACCGTTCGGCAGCCGATAGCTGTTCTCCGGCGATACGGTCGGTCCGATATGCAGCCGCCCTTCGTCATCCTCCAGCAGAAAATCCAATACGAATAACCCGGCTTCTTTCATTAATGGATACGCCCGCTCGGCCAAAAACGCCCGATCCTGGCTGTACTGGTAATGCTCCCACAAATGATAGCACAGCCAGGCCGCACCCATCTGCCATAGCCCTGCCCGCGCAAAATCGGTCGGCGCGGTATCTCCCCACAAGTCGGTATTATGATGGCACATAAAGCCTCGCGCGCCGTACTGGATGCGCGCCGTCTCGCGCCCGTTAGGCAGCATCGCATTCAAACGGTCGAACAGCGGGACGTGCAGCTCGGCCAAATTGCATACTTCCGCAGGCCAATAGTTCATTTGAATGTTGATGTTAATCGTATATTTCGAGTCCCAGGAAGGGACGTAGCTGTCGTTCCAGATCCCCTGCAAATTCGCCGCAATCGTGCCGGGACGGCTGCTGGCAATCAGCAGGTATCGGCCGAAATGAAAGTAAAGCTCGATGAGCCCGATGTCTGCCTCGCCGTTTTTCACGCGGGCGAGCCGCTCATCGGTCGGAAGACGGCGAAGCTCATCGTCCGCCTCCGTCCCGGCGGAAAGCGACAGCCGCATCCGGTCGAACCAAGGACGGTATTCGTCCGTATGCCGCTCCCTTAAGCGAGCGTACGGAACGCCTGCCGCTTGAATCAGCTCCTCACGACAGCGCTCCCGGTAATCCGGATAGCGGAAATCGGTGGACACCGTCAGCACCAAAGTAGCGGCATCCGCCCCTTCCACGACGAGATGATCGCCCAGCGAGCGGCTGGTCCCTCCCTCCGCTATCGCTTTCAGCATCACGTGAAACCGGGTGCCCCAAGCTCCGCATTGACCGTCCAGGCTAACCGTATCCGTTCCTTTCATTTCCGTTACGGAGTCGAACTTGCGGGACAAATTGGCTCCGAAGCGGAGCCGGTTCGGCCGGTCCGCCGTCAGCCTCACGATCAATGCCTGATCGGCCGCGCTGGCGAATATCTCCCGGGTGTAGACGGTGTCTCCCAAACGGTAACTGATCTTGACGATGCCGGTTTCCAAATCAAGCTCCCGGCGATACTCCGCGGCATCGCTGCCCCGATGACCGGGAAAAAACAGATTCAGCTCGCCCAACGTTTGGTACGGCGGCTGACGCCGCGACACGCCCATCATTCCCATATCGGCCAGGTCATGAGCTTCTTCCAGCCTGCCTTCCGACAACAGCCGCCGGATCTCCTCCATCGCGGCCAAAGAATCCGGATTATTGCGATTTACCGGTCCCCGCGCCCAGACGGTATCTTCATTCAGCTGAATGACTTCACGGTTGATTTCTCCGTGCACCATAGCCCCGATCCGCCCGCTCCCTACCGGGAGAGCCTGCAGCCATTTGGCAGCCGGCTTCAGATAATGCAATACCGTTTCTTGCTTACGTTCTGTAGATAACATCGTAATCCCCCATTTTCTTCCGTTGTTCGTTTACATGGGTCCGGCGTAAGAAAGCGGGGTTTCTCTCCCCGGCATCCCTCCGGTTATGGCATTTGGAGCCGTATCGGCGCTGCCGTATGCCGCCCCTCTCGCATATTGCCGTTACGACGGCAAGACAGGCATGCTGCCAAAAGAGCAGCATGCCCGTGGTTAGCCTTACGGTGCGCCCGGTCCCACCTCCGAAGCGGTTAGCGGATGATTAACGAACGTGGTTGCGCTTGAGCGTTCGTCCGCTCCCGTATCATTGACGGAACGAGTTTCCCCGTCCATATCCGTCGTAACGAATGAATACGTTCCTTTCGCATAATCGATCGCCGGGCTGCTGGAAGACAGCTTCTGCAATCCGTTGACCGTCGTAAACAGCGGGTTGGTGTTCCAAATTTCGGCCGATGTCCGCGACTTATTGTTCAGCGTGCTGCCGTAGCCGATATTGCCTTCAAACACCGTATTCGTCGCAGCCGCCTCATTGTAGAGCGTTCCGCCCGAATTTCGCACGATGTTATTCGCTACTCTGCTGTCCTGGGGAGCGTACGTTTTACCGGAGCCGACGATAATGCCCGTAGCGCTGTCGACAATCGTGTTATTGACTACTTGCGCGCGGTAAATTTTCCACTGCGCCGCCAAATCGCTCGAGGAAGGATTCGACGGGTGACCGCTCGATCCTCCGTCATAATCGCCGCTGTCAAGCAAAATCGCTTTCCCTGTCAGCTTCTCCATATAGTTGTTATAAATTTTATGGTCGTTGCCGTAAATCCGGATGCCGTCTTCTTTCGGCTCCGTCCCGTCGCCGAGGAAGAAGTTTCCGTAGAAGCTGTTAAAATGGCCGTGTCTGGAAGTAACCCCGCCTTGGGACGTTTTGAACGTATTGTACCGGACGGTATTATTGCTGCTTTTGACGGAGACGATCTCCGGCTCGCCGTCGGTGTTCTCGAATAAATTGTATTGAATTGTGTTGAAGCCGTCCGAGAGGGAAATGCCCGACAGCCCGAGGCGAATCGTTTCCTTACCGTTGTCGACCCAAGGACCTACGTCGTGAAAATAGTTGTATTCAATGACGTCATACTGCGATATATGGCCGTTCCCGTCCCCCTGATAAGCGATAAGCGGAGCGGTATCGGTCTTGTTCCCGAAGTCGTTGCGGTCGATTTGGTTATGATTGCTGTTAGCGCCGCTGACTTGAAGCCAGATCAAATCGCCCCCCGTAGCCGCCAGCGCGAACTTGTTCCGGGTAATCCGGATATGATTGGAGCCGTCCAGCAGTACGGCGGTTTTGCCGCTGTTCGTAAACTTCAGGCCCTCTACGGTTACGTAGGACGAATTGGAAATTTGCAGAGCCGCGCCTCCCGAGATGATCGCCTGGCCTTGATTCGCCGCTTTGATTGTAATCGGGCTGCCGGAGGTACCGTTCTTGCCGCTGACGACGAAGGCGCTGCTTTGCGTATAGGTTCCGTTCGCAAGCACGATGGTCGTTCCGGCGGACGCGTGATTAATCGCATCCTGCAGCTGCGCGGAGGTAGATACGTTCACCACGCCGGACGGTTCGCTGCCGTAAATTTCGATCTCCGTGTAGCTATTCCACAAACTGACGGAATTGCAATGGCCGACAATGCGGACATAGCGCACGCCGCTGACATCGGGAAAATCGAACGTTTGCAGCGAGTCGTTCAAGCTGCTGACGACGCCGCTCTGCGCCGTCGTAAACGCGCTGCCGTTCGCCGAAGTTTGAATATCGAAAGTAAACGTACGCGTCGATCCGCTTTGAAAAGCCATCTTAATGTACGAGACTTGTTTGGCTGCTCCCAAATCGAGCTGAATCCATTGGCCGTCGCCGCTCGCCGACCAGCGGGTCGCCAAGCTTCCGTCGACGACGTTGGCCGGAACGTTGCCGTCGTCGGCGCTGGCGGTTACTCCGGAAGCGGGCACCGTCAGCTTGATGTCGGCCGCGTTCCCGATCCCGGGCAGCATAGCGAACACAAGAAGCAGGCACAAGAACGCCGCAAATGCGTTTTTACAATTTTTCATTAGCCGCACATCCTTCACATAAATGATGTTTTTTTTCAAAACAATTTTATTGCCGGACTGTTGGCTTCCCTCTCCTCTCGACGAAAAATAAAGCGGTTTCATATCGGTTCGAGTGCGCACTCAATTCATTTATAAGGGCTTTTCTCCCAAAAATAAATCATCAAAACATAAAATGGCACTTAAAAATCGCAACTAAAACCTGAAAAATCGGAGTTTGGCCCCTATGGTATCAGCAGCCTCCGCAAGAAGACATCCCCCCTATTCCGCAGCTGGCGGACGCGGCGGCCCGAGCCGCCATCTAATCCTTTTTTATCCTCAGTTTCCATTTTGATGATCATTTCACATTTTGATGATTTCTTTCTAAAGCCGATTCCTTTATAAATAAATTGGAATCGTTCACAAATTATTCAGGGGGTGTGCGTATTGAAGAAATATTACGGATGGAAGCCGTCGCTTGCGGTCCTTATTGCCGCATCGGCCGTCTTATCCGGCTGCATGGGAGATCCGGGCGGGGGCGGGGGCGCCGGCAAGGTTGAGGAAGCTGAGACTCCGTCAGCCGTTAACGAGCCTGTAACCGTTAAACTGGCGACCAGCCAAGGGATTTTTAACGAAGCCGAATTCAAGCAGTACATAGTCGATCCGGTCGCCAAAAAGTACCCGAATATTAACGTGGAGTACATCAATACCTCGGAAAAAGGCTCCTCGCTCAACGAGATCATCGCTGCCGGCAACATTCCGGATATCGTCGTCGGTTACGGGTCCACCATCAAAGCGCTGATCGAGCTGCAGCTTTTCTATAATATGGAACCGCTGATCAAGCAGAACAAATTCGATGTGAACCGGATTATTCCCGAGATGATCGATTACATCAGAGTCAACGGCGGCAGCAACGATTTGGGCGGCTTGCCCGTGTACAACAATGCATTCGGTTTGTTTTACAATAAAACCTTGTTCGATAAATTCGCCGTGCCTTATCCGAAGGACGGGATGACCTGGGAGGAAATCGGGGATCTCGGGAAGAAGATGACGAGAAATTACGACGGCGTCCAATATCGCGGGCTGTTCCCGGACAACGTGAACCGGATGGTCAATCAGATTACGCTGTATCAGCTGGACAAGGACAATAAGGCGACCATAACGACGGACCCTTGGAAAAAAGCGTTCGATCTATGGGAAAGCATCTACAACTATCCCGGCAACTCCGACGCTCCTTATAATACAATGAATTTCGGCGAAAATCAGAAGGCGTTCGTCGAGGGCCGGCTGGCGATGATTACCGGATACAGCAGCACAGTCAATGCGCTTAAGAGCGCGCCGGATATGAACTGGGACGTCGTTACTTATCCGCAGCACAAGGATAACATGGGATACAGCACCAACGTAGATACTCCGAATATGTCGATCACCGCCCAGAGCAAAAACAAACAAGCCGCCTTCCTGGTCATTGAGACCGCATTATCCGACGAAGTTCAGCTGCAGCTGGCCCAGAACGGGAAGATGTCCGTCTTATCCAGCGAGAAGGTGAAGGAAGCGTTCGGCAAGGGCATTCCGGAATTCGCCGGCAAGACGTACAACTTAAGCAGCATGACCCGCTTGAAGCCGTCCGTCCCGCGGATTTCCAAATATCAGGGCAGCGATACGAACAAAGTTATTCTGGACGCTTATGAAAGCGTACTCAGAAAGGAAAAAGACATCAATTCGGCCCTGCGCGATGCGGATGAACAGATTAATGCCATTGTGCAGGCGAAAATACGGCAGCAATAACGGGCATTAATCTTGGGTCCGGCGTCCCCGTTTCATGCAAGAGTTCCCCTGCTCCGGCGGCGTTGCGCCGATTTGCGCCGGAACAGGGGAATTGTACTATCAGGCTATGTCAGCTCGACCTGCGCAAGCGCCTCCTTGGCCGGCCCTTCGATGACATCGCCGTTGTACGAATACCGCGAGCCGTGGCAAGGGCAATCCCATGTCCGCTCCGCTTCGTTCCACTCCACTTCGCAGCCCATATGCGTGCAGGTCGTATCGACGACATGCAGCTTTCCGGCGGCATCCCGGTAGGCTCCGGCTTTTTTGCCGTTCACCTGAACGAGGGCGCCTTCATCCGGCGACAAATCTTCCGGTTCTTTGTGCGGCGTCTCCAGCTGGCCGGTCAAAAAATGCATCGCCACGTCCGCATTTTGCTTGATGAACGTCTTAATGCTCGGATCGGCATGAAATCGGCGCGGAGTAAATACTTCCTCGTAAGGGCTCTTCTCGCCCGTAATCAGCTTCGTATTCAGCATCGCCGCAGCGATGCCGCTTGTCATACCCCATTTGCGGAAGCCGGTGGCGATCAGATGGTTCTGAACGTCGGGCCACGCTTGACCGATATACGGCATGTTGTCGAGCGTGTACAGATCTTGGGCGGACCAGCGGTACAATATGTCACGAAGCCCGAACGTCTCTTCGCCGAACTGCTGCAAATGCTCGTAATATTGGAACGTGCATATGCCTTGTCCCGCCTTATGCCCTTCGCCGCCCAGCAGCACCGCCGGCTCGCCGTCGATAAGCAGCGGGCGCAGAGACCGCTTCGGCTCCTCGGCGCTGATGTACATCCCGCCGGGATACGGCTGCTTCGTCCGGACGGCGAGCACATACGACCGCTCCGCATGCAGCCGGGCGAAATAAAGCCCCTTCAAATCGCGATACGGAAAATGGGAGGCGCTGACGACATGGCTGCATGTAATTTGCGGCCCTTGCTTCGTCCTTACGATCGGCCGCGTCTCCAAGGTGGAGCCTACCACCGTCGTTTGCTCGAAAATTTGCCCTCCCAGCCGAATAATCTCCTCCGCGAGCCGGGCCAGAAACGGAACCGGATTGAAGCGAGCCTGACGCTTCATGATGACGGCCGCTTTCGTTTCATAAGGCAGCGGCGTGGTATCGGTATAAGCGCCCGGGATGCCGAGCTTCTCGTAGGCTTTGTACTCATTCTGGATTTTCTGAACGTAATCGTCGCGGCTCGTATAGACGTACGCGTCCTCTTCGCTTAATTGGCAGTCGACGCCCAGCTCGGCGGCCGTCGCCTTGATCCATGTAAGAGCTTCATCATTCGCTTCGTAATATAAACGAGTCTTCTCTTCCCCGAAATGGGCGATGAATTCATCGTAGATGAGATCGTGCTGGGCCGTCACTTTGGCCGTCGTCGAGCCTGTCGTTCCTTCCAGGATGCGCCCTGCGTTCAGAACGATCACCTTCACGCCCTGCTTCGCAAGCAAATAAGCGGTGGCTATGCCGGTAATTCCGCCGCCGATGACGACGACGTCGGTCTCAAGATTGGCGAGCAGCTTGGGAAATTGCGGAATCGGCGTCGAGCGAAGCCAGTAGGAATCGGGAAATTGCGGCATGCTGACGGCAGCCGGCTCACTTTGCAAAGTCATTGTGCATTTGCCCCTTAGCTTCAATTTTTTGCATAGGTTTTCCTTTCCAGGCCGATTCTATACAACAACAAATCCCCCAAAAGTGACGCGTTGCTCTGTTTCCTAAACAATGAAAAATCCCCCTGCAGGCCGGATTTCAATCCGAACCATGCAAGGGGATTCGCGTTTACATCGCTTTACCAAACCATCGCGCCGGCCGTCTTCAGCCACGCCTTCGCAATCAGCGCATGCCCTGCCGGCGACGGATGCACCCCGTCCGGCGCCCAGAAGGCGGACGGAGCCGTGACCGAAGCTTGCGCGAACAGACCGTCGAGCGGGACGAGCAGCGCGCCGAATTCGCGGGCCAGCTCCCGGACGACTTGAATTTTCGGGTCCAGATCGTCGCGCCACGCCCTGCGGTCTTCCGAAACCGGAAGCACGAACGGTTCCATCAGGATCACCCGCGCCCCCAGCTCTTCCTTCGTGCGGACAAGCAGCTTCCGGTAGCCCGCTTCGAATACTTCGACCGGGGTCGGATCATTCCGGTCGTACCGTCTCCAGCAGTCGTTGATGCCGATATAGATCGAAACGACGTCCGGCTTAAGCTCCAAGCAATCCTGCCGCCACCGCGCCTCTAAATCCTTGACGCGGTTGCCGTTGATGCCGCGGTTCAGGAAAGCGGCCTGCCGCTGCGGCAATGCCGCGCCGTACAATCCGGCGATCATGCTCGCATAGCCTTTGCCGAGATCGGAAGGATCGTCGCGATTTCTACTGGAATCAGTAATGCTGTCCCCTTGAAACAATACGATATCGCCTTGCCTGATACAGCTGTCCACATTGAACGCCTCCTGCTTATTCGATATGCCGGGGGAATCCGAACCAGCGCCACGGCTTGTGCCCGCCGAACGGGCGAATCGGCCTTCCGGCCGCTCCCGCAGATACCGGCCTGATGACGAAGTCCGGTTGTTCTCCCTCGGGATACAGCAGCGCCTCTTCTCCACGGCGAAGCTGCAGCCGGATGAAGCCGCCTTCCTGGCCGTTGGCTGCAGCTTCCCGATCCGTACCGGTCAGCTTGCACATGACAGTTCCCGTCCAATCCGTCTTCACCACGCACGGCTCTCCGGCGAGGCTCTTCACCCGGACCCACCGCGTCCTGCCGCCCTCGCGGACGGCACTGACTAGAAATGCGCCCTCCGCCCGCAGGTCGTGGAATGCGGCATCTTGCCATTCGTCTGGCACAGCCGGAAATACCCGAATCGTATCGCCCCAGCTTTGCAGCAGCATATCCTGCAGCGATTCGGCTCCGGCGAGCGGCGTCTCGATAACCGGCCCGGCCTCCTTGTACATCGTATTCGGCTTCACGATATGCAGCAGCGCCTGCAGATAACCGAGCGCCTCGCCTCCTCTGCCGAGCACGGCGGCAATGGACGCCGCCCCGGTCAGACTGAAGCCGCGCAGGTCGCCTTCCTTCCCGATCCAATGCTCCAGCGACCGCGCGATCAGCTCCCGCTCCGCTTCGTCGTCGCAGCCGATCAAATGCAGCGGAAAGACGGCGAGCAGATGGCTGAAGTGGCGATGCCCATAGGCCAGAGGCGTATTCTCGCCGACCATGAAGCCGCTATCGTCCGCCGGCAGCGGAACCAGCCGTTCGAGAATGGAGCGCCAGCGCTCCTCCAGCGGATCGCTTTCGCCTAATCGGCCGCTGACGGCAAGCAGCGTTTCGCAGCCCCAGCGCAAGAGCGCCAGATCGTAATGGCAGTCGCGCACTCTCGTTTTCATAAACGAGCCGTATTCCGGCGAGACGGTCGGGGGCAGATGCCAGCGTCCGTCCTCGCCCTCTTCCAGCAGATGAGCGTAATAATTGACGCTTCTGCGCAGGACGGGCACCAGCACCCGCCTCAGCATGTCATCGTCCATGGAGTAGCGGTATTGCCGCCATAGATTATGGCATACCCATGTCAAATTCCCGACCTCATCTTCCACTTTGCTGTCGAGATCGAAGCTGCAGCTTCGGCCGAGTCCGGCGGAATCGTGCCGGTATGCCTCGGGGACATTGCGGATCAGCTGCTCCTGATGCTCTTCGATCGAGCGAACTAACGATTCGCCGATCTCCAGCCGATTGGAAGTATACACCGGAGAATAGCTCATCTGCACGTTCATATTGAACCATACTCCCGCCCATGGGGTCGGAGCGAGCCACGGCCCCTGGTTATCGATCAGCGGCTTATCCGCCCGGGTAGCGGAAGCCAGCTTATACATTTGAATCCAGTAGAAGCTCTCCAGCCGGCCGTCGGGAATCGAAACGAAGCTTTGCCGGTAATAGCGATGCCACCAGCTGCGATGAGCCTGAAGCCATTGCCCGTAATCGGCGCCGGCCGCCTTTGCGACCGCTTGAACCGCCTCGCGGACGGCCGCATCGCCGCAGCCCCGCGCAACCGACAAGTAGCATACTCTTCTCGCTTCGGACAAGCGGACTTCCTTCCAGGCCGTTACGCAGCCCTCCTCCGTCTTGTACCTCTGCACGGATACCGCGATCCCGTCCTTATCCAGCCTGGCGATGTCCGCTTCCGGAATAAACTGATTCACGTTCACGCCGTCGGCGTAAATCAGCACCGGATCGACATTTGCCCGTTCGTACCACACGAAGCGATGCGCCCGTTCCCCTTCGGAAGCTTCCGTTTCGACGGCCATCACGTTCTCTTCGCTATGGACGAAAGCGCGCAGCCGGACTTCTCCCCGCGTCGTCGTCGCCGACCCTATCAGCTCGGCGTTCCACAAGTCGAGCCGCAGACGGGTAGGATGGTAAATCATGCCTTCAAGCTCCAAGTCCAGCTCGCCGATCGGCACCCGGGGAGGAAATCCCGTCGCGTCCGTTCTGGATGCCATCACATCCGTTCTTCCCGTTACGAGGCGCAGTACATGCCGTTTTCTGGCGTTCTCCTCGCCGTAGATCATCGCCCCGATCAAGCCGTTGCCGATGAAGGCGCCCTCATCCCAGCTGACGGGCTTGACGACCCATTCCATATCGTTCGGCGCGAGGAACGTCTCCCAGTCGAAATCCAGCTTGACGCCTTCCGTACCGTTTTCCTGCATGTCCGTCTCTCTCCTTATCCTTTAATGGCTCCGATCAGCGCGCCCTTCACGAAATATTTTTGCAAGAACGGATAGACGCACAAAATCGGCACCGTAGCTACAATAATCGTCGCATATTTCAAAGTAACCGCCAGCATAACCATATCCGTGTCGGAAGCGCCGGTGCTGTTGGCTTCGCCTTGAAGCAAAATTTCCCGTAAAATAAGCTGCAGCGGATACATCGACCGGTCCTGCAAAAAGATCAGCGCATGGAACCATGAATTCCAGTGGCTCACGCCGTAATACAGCAGCATCACGGCAATGACGGGCATGGATAGCGGCAGCACGATCCGAAACAGAATGACGAAATCGTTCGCGCCGTCTATTTTGGCGGATTCCTCCAACGCGTCGGGAATCGATTCGAACGCCGTTTTCATCAAAATCAGATTGAAGGTGTTGATCGCCTGGGGAATAATCAGCGCCCATAACGTATTGGCCAAGCCTACCCCTTTGACCGTCAAATAAAAAGGAATCAGTCCCCCGCTGAAAAACATCGTGAATACGATAAACAGCAAAATCGGCTTACGGTACATCAGGCTTTTGCGGGACAGCGAATAGGCGCCCAGCGAAGTCAACAAAATATTGAAAGCCAGGCCGACGACAACCACGAACAGCGTATTGCCGTAGCCTTTCAAAATCATCGGGTTGGCAAATACGTTCGCGTAAGCGTCGAGCGAGAAGCCGAGCGGCTTCCACAGCAGACCGGTAAACGCCATCAACTGCGAAGCGTCGCTGATCGAGGCTAGAGCTACATAGATCAGCGGATAAATCGTGACGATCATCATCAGTATTAAAAACAGGCCGTTGGCCAAATCAAAGCATCGTTCCGAAAATGTCGGCCGGTTCATTTGAGTTGCCCCCTTTCTACCATAGACTCGTATCGTTCAATTTGCGGCTCAGCCAGTTCGAGAATATAAGCAGGGTGAAATTGACTGCCGAATTGAACAAACCGACCGCCGAACTGAAGCTGTAATTGAAATCCTGCAAGCCGACCCGATAGACGTAAGACGAGACGACATCGGCCGTTTCGTACGTGCTCGGATTGTACAGCAGAATGATTTTTTCGAATCCTACATTCATCATCCGCCCGATTTCCAGAATGAGCAAAATGACGATCGTCGGCATAATGCCGGGAATTGTAATGTGAATCATTTGCTTCCATCGCCCGGCCCCGTCAATCCGCGCCGCCTCATATTGTTCCGGATCGATTCCGGTCAGCGCAGCCAAATAAATGATGGTCCCCCAGCCGATATTTTGCCATATGCCGGAAGTGACATAGACGGGACGAAACATTTCCGGTTCGAGCAAGAAGGTGAACCGTTCTCCGCCCATCCAGGCGATCAAGTCGTTAATGACTCCGTTGCTGGACGTAAAATCTTTAATAATCCCGCATATGACGACCAGCGATATAAAATGCGGCATATAAGTCACCGTTTGTACGGTGCGTTTGAATATCGAATGCTTCACTTCATTCAGCAGCAAAGCCAAAATAATCGGAGCCGGAAACCCGAAGATCAGTTCGTAGAAACTGATAAGAATCGTATTTTTGATCGTCCGCCAAAAGTAGGCGCCGGTGAAAAACGTCCGGAAATTGTCGAAACCGACCCAATCGCTTCCCCAAATGCCGAGCCGGGGCGAAAAATCCTTGAAAGCGATGATCGCGCCGTACATCGGAGCATAATGAAATATAACGTAATACAGCAGTACCGGAAGCAGCATGACATACAGCAGCTTGTTCTTCCGTATATCGAGCAGCAGGCCCGCTTTTGTCCGCTTTTTCTCTACAAAGACCGATGCAGCCTCTTGATTGATTGCGGTCATATAATTCCACTCCATCCTTCTGAGGCCCTGTGCAGAGAGGACGCGCCGGCCAGGCCGCGCGCGTCCCAAGTTCTGCGTAGGAGCCGAATGATATTAACGCTTGTTGTAACGGTCGTAGGCATCCTGGTAAATTTTAGTTACTTTATCGCTGCCCATCTCTTTAATACGCTTCACGTAGTCGTCGAACTTATCGAGCGGTTCTTTGCCCATCACGAATTTAACGAACATTTCTTCTTTATAGCTTGCGATAGCCGTGTTGATTTTGGCGACTTCCTTGCTCTCGTCTACAGTTGGAGTAATGAACAGCGGCAGGACGTGCTTGGCTGCGTCCGTTTGTTCCCAAACTCCTACAGCGTCGTCCTGCTCCTTGAACGTATTGAAGCTTTTTCTTGCATCGCCGAGGAACGGTCCGTTCGGTTTCGTATATTGAGTCACCATTTGCTGCAAATTATACTTCGGATCTTTCGTGATTTTATCCGTAAAGGTCGGCTTGCCGTCCTTCATCGTGTAGCTTTCCCCTTCGATACCGAAGTTGAACAGCATGCTGCCCTTCTCGCTGTATGCGTAATCGAGCCATTTGACGGCGAGCTCGGGATCTTTGGCGGCGGTCGTTACCGCCTTGCTGGCGATCGGATTAAATTTGAAATCGCGCTGCCCGATAAACGCCCGCTCACCCTTCTTCAGCGTAGGATAAGGAGCCGCAACCAGCTGGAATTTCGGGTCCTGCTTCTTACCGCTCTCCATCCATTTGCCCATACCTCCGCTCAGCAGACCTACCGTTGCACCCGACGCATTGCTCAGCATCTTGCTGTCGTACGCCTTGGAATCGGTATTGAGCGCGAAGTCTTTGTCGATCAAGCCTTCCGCATACCATTGGCGCAGCAGACTCAACGCATCCTTAAATTGCGGGTCGATCGGACCGTATCTTACTTTGCCCTGGTCGTCGACATAATAGCGGTTGGCGGTGTGATAGGCGCCGATGAAAGCGTCCTGAACATTGAATTCGTTGCTGTACTGAGCGGTGAACGGAGCGGTAGCGCCTTTCTTTTCCTTAAACGCTTTCAGCACCGTATACCATTCGTCGATCGTCGTCGGCACCTGCAAATTCAATTCGTCGAGCCAGTCCTTACGAATCATCGGCCCGCGGAACACAAGCCCGTTGTCCGGACGAATCATCGGGAACACGTAATATTTGCCGCTGTCTGTCTTCAGCATCTTATCGAGCTCTTTATCCTGCTGCAGCAATTTTTTTAAATTCGGCGCCTGTTTATCGATGAGATCATTGAGCGGCAAAATCACCTTATCGGCAATCGCTTTCTCCGGACCGCCCGGATAGGCGTTGTTCCAATCGTATTCGATCACGTCCGGTAAATTATTGGAGGCGATGAGCAGATTGAACTGCTCCTTGGATTGCCCATCGGCGGGATGGGAATACTTCACTTTAATTCCCGTATCCTTCTCCAGCTGCTTGCCGAACGGCGAATCGGCCAGATTAGGAACGAAAGTCAGCAAATTATTATTAATTTGTTCCCAAGACGTAAGCGTCTCCGTTGTGTTTACCGGATACTTGCCGGCTTCTGCGGCAGGTGTGGTTATAGAATTTCCCGTTCCGGTTTGCCCCGCGTTCTCCTTGGAGCCGGAGCAGGCTGTCAGCATACTGGCGGAAGCGACTACAACGGATACCGCGATGCCGATCGTTTTCTTCTTAGAATACTTCTTCATGCCAATCCCCCTCATTCATGTGTAAGACTTGTTACCTAAGCGTTATTATGGAACGGAAAACGCCGGTTTGAAATCATTAAAAAACGAAATCGGTCTGTAAAACCGAAAATCCCTCTCCTTATTATCCACAATCGCCGTGTAAAATAGCGAAAAGCCGCTGCTGGGCGGCTTTTCATGCGTTATACGATCTCCTTGTATTTGCTCGGCGTAATGCCTTCATACTTTTTGAACACCCGGTTGAAGGTGTTAATATCCGCATAGCCTACCCTCCGGGCGATTTCCATAATCGAATACGTTTGCTCGCCAAGCAGCCGCTTCGCTTCCTCAAGCCGGGTCTTATTAATAAATTCAAGCAGAGCCTCACCCGTCTGCGCCTTAAATTGCTTGGACAAATAGGAGGGAGTCAGCTTGAACGTTTCACCGATCATGGTGATGTTCAAGTTCTCCGAGCTGTAATGCTCCTTCACGAAAGCGATCACCTGCCGGCTTAACTGGTTATGATCCTGCTTACGGTCGTCCCCGATCGATCGGCATACTTGCTGAAGCACTTCTCCGATCTGCACCCGCATCTCTTTGATCGTCTCGCAACCCGTCAGACGGTCGACCGGATTGACGCGCTCCATCAATTCCCGCTTATTGCTCGCCCCGATTTCATCCATCGTTTTGAGCAGCGTGCTGGTCAGATCGAACATGAGACATTTGGCCAGCGGCACGGATAAAGGCGCATCCGATACGTTGATGTCGATAATGTCGTCAACTAACGCTTTCGCCTTTTCGTAATCGCCCGTCTTCACGAAGTTGATCAATTGCTGCTCGATATGCAGCGGGTAATAATAGCCCGCCGTCTCCTTCCCGGCTCCTGCGCTGGGCAAGTCTTCGTAGCGAATAATTTCGCCGCTCCCCATGACCAGCCGATATTCCAGCGCCGCAAGCGATTCCTGATAGGCGCTCTGAATCCCGTCCAGCCCTTCATGAATGCCGCTGATCGCTGCCGTAAGCCGCACATGGAAATGATCGAGCATGAACGATTTGACCTGCTCCGCAACGGAATTCAGCGCTGCGGGATCGCGCTCCTCCTTGAAATTGACGATGCACACTTGAATATCGTCGGTCTCGGTAGTGAACGCCTGATGACGGCCTCCGGCCACTTCTTCCGCAACATTCATAATAATGAAATGCACCAGCTTTTCCTTATGGGGGTCCACGAATCCGGAGGCGTCGAATTTGCCGTAATGATCGACGTAAAACAGCAGAACGGCGAAATAAGGCGTCTCCAGCCGGATATTATGGGCTGCGAGCGATTCATGCACCGGCACATCCTGCTCCATCCTGCCTTTTAACAGCCCCTGCAGGAAATGGGAGCGAATGGCGCTGCGGTGCCTCTCCAGCCGCTGGCCGATCTTCTCTTTCTCGGCGAACGTATCGTTCAGCGCCGCTTGCAAATAGCCGTACTCGTTGGAGCCTTCCTCGAAAGAAATTCCGGATTGGGAGGACAAGCTATGAATAAGCATGCTGATCGGATTGTAATTTTTCCTTACGAAAAAGTAGCTGACGACTCCCCCGATGAACAGACTCAGTATCAAACTGATCGTAATGAGCGATTTGACGTACTGCATCTTCTCGTCAAACAGCTCGGCCGGCATCATCGATACGTATTTCCACCCGGTGCTGTCGGATGTCGTGTAAGTCACGGCGACGTCTTCCCCGTTCATTTTGCTGTAAAACAATCCGTTTTTGCCGGATAAACGCTCCTGAACGAGAAAATCGGGAGCTTGTTCGAAGCTGTCGGATGCGATCAGACGATTTTCCTTATCCAGCACGGCAATGGAAGATTTGTTCGCGGAGCTGATATTTTCAAGCAGCTTGGAGTCCTTGATGACGAATAATATCACCGCTCCAGGCTGCTCCGGGTTATCGAGAATAATCGATTTGGCGTACATAACCGCCTTCGTGGATTCCCCGCCTTCGCGCAACGTGACCGGAGCGTACTCTTGAATATACCTTTTGTCAAAAAAACGTTTCCACTCCTCGTAACTCATGGATTCCCGCTCGCGGATCGTCTCGTAGAGCGTGCGGCTGTCGATATGATCGCGCGTAGATACGACAGTGTCGCTATTTTTGTAATACACGTAGATTTGGTCGATATAGTCGTTTGCCATTTTATATACGCGCAAATCGGCGGCGATGCCGACCACGTCATAGTAATCGGTATCCGTCAGCGGCTTGGATGTCGTAATGAATCCGGACAGCCGCTTGCTCAAGGCCATCTCGACGCTTAGCCGCTCAATACCGGCCAGGTTGCTGTCGATGGCCTGCTCCATCTGCCGGAGAAGCGATTCGTTGGCCCGGTTCACTTCCGATTCCACGACATGCCAAGTCGCCGCATATATGATACCGCTGATAACGGTCGGGACGAGCAATACGGAGATATAGGAGATGAGCCAGTTGACGATGACGCTTCGTGTACTAAAACGGAGTTTTCCAAGACTCATATCCGTTGCCCCCGCGTTCTTTTTTTGCATTCATTCTTTTTTCATTATACACGAAAGGGAGGAAGAGGGCAGCATCTTCATGCAATCGCCCGATTGAAGGCGCGGCCTGCGGCCGACAATAGCTGCGAGGTCCCGATTACGCAATATAGGGAAGGCCGTCCCTTGCGGGTGGCCATCCCTTATAGGGCGCAGGGCGCCCCTTTCGTTTATTGAAGCTCCAGCATACGTATAATCACCGTCACCGCTTCCGCTCTTGTTGCGATGCTGCCCGGGGCGAAGCGGCCGGCTTCCTTCCCCTGCACGATACCTGCGGAAACCGCATAGGAGACGGAGGAGCGGGCCCAATCCGGTATGTCTGTCTGATCGGCAAAGGACATCGGGGCTGCGGACGATTGGCCGTCCCGCTTGACCGCTCGCGCCAGCATCGTAATCATCTCGGCGCGGTTGATCTCCCTGCCGGGACGCAGCGTACCGTCTTCGTATCCTTGAAGAATGCCGGCTTGAACCGCCGCCCCGATGTCGGACAAAGCCCAATCCGGTATGTCCGTCTGATCGGTAAATTCCGCCTTGGCGTCACTCGCCGTCGCCTTCAACGCGCGGACCAGCATGACGGCGAACTGCAGCCGCGTCATCGGCTCGTCCGGCTTGAAGCTGCCGTCCAGGTAGCCGTTAACGATGCCCAGCCCGGACACCTTGGCGATCGCGGATTCCGCCCAATGTCCGGCTGTATCGGCGAAGACCGGATGCTCTGCGGGAGCCGTCGTTCCCGGAGAAGGCTTGCTCGGGGCAGCCGTTCCGGGAGAGGCCGTTCCCGGTTCAGACGGTACGGCCGGCGTTACTTCCGCCGGTGCGGGAGCCGCTGCCGATGAACCGGAGCGGTGCCGGACGATTACGGTCGACCCGCCATCCCCGCCGTTCGATCCGTTGTCGCCCGGTTGGCTGGGAGGAGCGCTCCCCTTATGCACGGCGATTGTATACGTCTTGCTTGTTCCCGAAGGCAGCGATACTACAATCGTAATGATCGCGCCGCCTTGTCCGACAGTTACCGTGCAGGCTTGCCCGCTTGCCACCGTCTGGGGACTTGCTCCGTCCACGCTGACGGTAATTCGCGAACCGCTTGCCAAAGACGCGGGCACCAGCGTAAGAAGGCTCTCATTGTACGGTATCGTCGCGTTGTAAACGGTCGTGCTCGGATCGAAGCTAGGGCTCATCTCCTCGATCGGAGAAACCGACAAGCTGCCGAGTCCCGCTTCTCCGCCGGCCGTCTGATCGTCGGTTACCTTCACCGCAGCTCTCGCATTATACTGCTTATACGTAGCGACAACGACGGTTTCCCCCTGCGATACCCCGGTCAGCTTCCCCTGGGAATCCACGGCCGCGATCTGCGGGTTTTCCGTATGGAAGGACGCTCCCGTCAGCAAGCGGGAGCTTCCCTGATAGACGGCGTAAACGACCGTAGACTGGGTGCCGTTAACCTTCAGGCTGTACGCATTGTCGGCAAATCGCAGCCCGTCGATCGGTTCGTCCGTCGGCGGGGAAGAAGGCTCTCCCCCCTGCCCGCGCTGTACGGCAATGGTGTACGATTTGCTTTTTCCCGACGGAAGAGATACTGTCACCACAAGAACCGTGCCTCCCGCGGCAATGGCGATGGCGCCGCTCGGCTGGCCGCTCGCGACCGCAAGCGGTCCGGCCCCGTCCGCGCTCACCGTGATCAGGGAACCGCCGGTTATTGCGGTCGGAATGACCTTCAGGCTGTCTTGCTCGGCCGGAACCGTCATTTGATAAGAAGTGACGTCCTCGTTAAAGGCGGGAACAAGCCCGCCCTCCGGATCGAAGGAGAGCGCGCTTAAGCCCGCTTCCCCTTCTTCTTGCGTCTTGCCTGCGTTAGGCCCTACGTCGGCCGGAGTCAACGGCCTGTTCGTAGGGGCGATCTGGCGGTCGTACTCGTCCGCTCCGGCATCCGGCATGTTATAGCGGGTTTGCCCGTCCATATCCTCCTGAGGAAGGTACGGAGCCTTCGCCGCATCGATGGCCGGACTGCTTGCCGACAGCCGGATCAGGCCGTCCGCGCTGCGCACGAGCTGCAGCGGCTTCTTCTCAATCGCGCTCGCCGGTACCCGGGCGGCATTGGAGATATTGGTCGGATTGGCCGTACCCTCTACCAGGTTGCCGACATAGATCTGGCGTTCGCTCTCCGGCGCGTTCTGCGCGGCGGAGGTTTCGTTGAACATGACGCCCGCATTGCTGTAGACGACGTTATTGTAAACCTTCGTGCCGACCGGCTGATAGTTTCTTCCTCCGATGCTGAAGCTGGACGTATTATTGCCTACATTGACCAGTGTATTGTTGAAAACTTCCACATTATACTGCCGCCAGTGGCCGCGGAGAATTTCCGTCTGCTTATCCGCCGGCAGATCGCGTAGCTTGGCCGTCTGCTCCGTCGTTCCTTCGAGCCATTTGACCGTCGGGTTCGTGCTGCCGTCCGGACCGGCATCTTCGGTGCCTCCGTCGAGGCGGATCACATTGGTCGTCAGGCCTTCCATATAGTTGTTGTAAATTTTGTGATCGTTGCCGTAAATACGGAAGCCGCTGAAGCCCGGGGTTTTCCCGTCGCCGAAAATAAAATTGCCGTAGAAGCTGTTACGGTGCCCGTGACGGGCTACGATGCCCCCGTAGGAGTTGCGGACGGTGTTGTAGCGGATGACGTTATCGCTGCTCTTCACCGATACGATTTCGTCTTCTCCGTTCAGCCCGTCGAACAAATTATGCTGAATGGTCACATGGCCGGACGCAAGCGACAAGCCGGACAAACCGAGTCGGATGGCTTCAAGCCCGTTCGTTACGCGCGGACCGATATCATGGAAGTAATTGTACTCGATGACGTCGTACTGCGAAACGTTGTAGCCTTCCTTCCCGTCGTATATAACCGTAGCGCCGAACCCTTTCTTCGGTCCGATATCGTTATAGGCGATCCGGTTATGGCTGCCGATCCCCTCGACGCGAATGAAGTGGCGGTTCGTGCCGTTATCGGTTTGCAGAGAAGAATTCGTGAACGGCGTATCGCCGGTGTACACGGGCCTGTCGGCATCATAATGATCTCCGCCGATCCGGCAGCTTCCCTCGATATTGACCAAGCACCATACGGAACCGATCTCATCGGAAGCGGTGAACCGGTAAGGCTGCCCTGTCTCGTCGAGAGCGAATTTGTTGCGCAGCACTGAAATATTGCTTGAATTGTACAGTTCAATCCCGGGATGAACCTGCGCGTGCGGAAGCTGCGCTTTCGGCACGGTAGCGGATGACGGGTCCTCTCCCTTTATCCCCGCCGCCAGATCCTTGTCGATCCCACGATAATCGAGGCCGGGCATACCGATCCCGTTGTTGAACACAAGGCCGGATACTTCGACATAGCTTGAATTTTCAACATGAAGATAGCTGTTTCCTTTAATTAAGGCGCCGCCCTGCTCTTCCGCCGTAATCCGGATCGGGAGTGCGGCCGTGCCCTGCTTGTCCTTAATGACGAACGGTCCGTTTTGCTCGTAAGAGCCGCTCTTCAGCCTGATTTCAATTCCCGGCCTGGCTTGATCCAGAGCCGTCTGCAATTGCTCTGCCGTGCTTACGGGAATGACGTCAAGCACAGGCGGCGGTCCTTCCGGAACATCGCCCGCTTGGGGAGGTCCCGTAGGCTCCTCCGGCTCTACGATGACGGGAGGCGTCCCCGTGTACAGAGCCACCTCCGTCAAGCTGTTCCAGTTGCCCGAGCTGCCGGAGGCGGTGTTGCCGTAGCCGACGAAGCGCAAATAGCGGGCGGTTGACGGCTTCGACAGCACATAAGGCTGCAGCACGCTGTCTGTCGCTTGCAGCGAGCGGCTTTTTCGCTTCTCCAGCAGGACGGTGCTTGAAGCGAAATCAGGATCGTTCGACTCCAGGATTTCAAAGGTAGATAAGCGTTCCGCCGCATTCAGAAACGCGATTTGCACGTAGGTAACCGGCTGAGGCTGCCCCAAATCGAACTGAAGCCATTGCCCCTGCCCCGATGCCGACCAGCGGCTCTCCGGGTCCTCCCAATTGCCGTCCACCACATTGGCGGGCACATAATTCGTGTTCGGCTGATAGGAGCTCGCCGTCACCGAGCCTGCGTTCAGCTCGATCCGGCCGTCCTCGGCCACCGCAAGCTTACGTATAATATCCACCGTATAGACGTTGATGGAGTCACCGCTCGACAATGTGAGCTTCAGCCTGTTTACTCCCGGCACAAGCGGCACGCGATCCGGGTCTGCAACCGGCGCGTCAGCCTGCAAGTAATTCGTGAGCGTCAGCTTCAGGTCGACGCCGCCGCCCGCTTGCGCAGCGATCTTAACTTGATCCGCTCCTTCCGGAACCAAAGCTTCATATCCGTTCATCTTGCCCGGATCAAAGCCGCCAAGCGCGTTCTCCGCGCCGTTCCAAATCTCCAGCTTCGTCAACTGGACGTCAGGCAGCTTTTCCGCAAAGGTAAAATACGAGCCGCTGGCGAGCGCCGCATCGGCTACATAATAAGGAGCTCCATGAATCGTCGCCGCCGTCATCGGCGTTGCCGAAGCGCTGCCGAAATCGGTGCCGCCGCTCGTCAACAGCACGCCGCCGAGTGGGATCAAGTCCGCCGGGACAGCTACCTGAACCGTGCCTACACCGCCGGTTTGCTGCACTTTCCAGATGCGGGACAGCCGTTTATAATCGGTTCCGTACGGAACTCCGTCGTCTTGACTGTCATTATCGCCCCACATCAAATACTGCTTGTCCGCCAGCGGCTGCTTGGCCGTAACTAGGATCTGCCGGTCCTGATCCTTCTGGCTGCTGCGGCCTTGCGTCTGCTGCAGCGCACCGACCTCGTCCGCACCTATCCCGGCAATATGATTGCCGTAACCGGCATTCGCCGCGGCGTTCCACACGATCTGCGGAGAAGGGCCGGCGGACAAGTAATCGCCTTCCTTCAGCGTCAAGCCGAACTTGATCGCCAGGTATGTATCCACCTGCCGCTTCTGCACGGCTGTAAGCGGATTCGTAAACAGAATCAGCTCGCCCATATTGCCTTCATAGCCCGAGCCTCCGCCTGCCGCAGAGCCGATTGACGCCGCAGCGCCGCCTTTGCCGGTCATCGGAGCGCGGGTTTGCGTCCCTGTCGCCTCCTGCTTTCCGTCGCGGGTAATCGATTGGTAGACGTTCGAGCCAACCGTCTCGGGATGGGCGTCGAAATGAAGCCCCCATACGTTATAATCGTTCGGAGCGACAATATTAGATGCGTTTACACGAGTGGCGGTCGTTCCGACGTCCCACAGCACATTCCCCATGCCGGCCGCCGCTCCGGTCGTATGAGGGATGTACGCTCCGAGACTGCCCGACGCCAACGGTTGATTAAAGATGGAGGAATTCGCCATCGCCGGCGAACCGCCGGTTACCGTATACAGGCTGGCGTTGTTCACCTGCTCCCCTTCGGCGAACACGCCGTCGACGTCCTGCAAAATACTCCCGCTGCTGCTGCGGGTAAATTTTACGGTAGGCTGAAAATTCAGGTTGTCGTTCTCCGTCACATATTTCGGCTTAGTCCGGGATGCGAGGGCGTCGACCGTGCCGTCATTAATGAAATCGTTCCCGTTCGGGCTGCTGTCCTTCCATCGGTTCACGAAATCGCCCGCCAATTCGACGCTATTCGCATCCGCTTTCAGCCACAGCCGCAAGCCCGCAGAATCTACGCCGCCCGGAGTCCCGGCAGCTGCGGCGCGGACCGCCGAAGGTGCGGCAGGCATGCCGCCGAGCATCAGCGCCAGAGTAAGCCCGATATAAACCGCTTTGGACAAGCCTTTCTTATTCATCTTCCCCTTCAAATTCAGTGTCACCTCTCCCTTGCATTTTTGCGCTTCAAGCCCTTCTATCCACTAGATTAAAGCGCTTGCAACAATACAACAATAGAGTCGGTCCCTATACCCTATATTTATAACGGAAGAACGGGGAGAGGGAAATCACCAAAACATGAACACGGCATGAAATTCACTCACTGTATATCATTAATTTATAAAATGAATCATCATTTTCGGGCTTTGCGCAAAAAAATCCGCAACAAACAGCCCGCTCCGGTCGGGCAGGGGAACGAAAACGGCTTCGGTTCCCCACCCGGTCCAGGCGGACAGATTGGTTACGGATATCGGTTTATATTTTGTCGTCTGCAAGCTGTCGGCGGCTCGTCTCCAGCTTGACCGCAAGAAGCTCTTTCATCACTTCGCATCCTCCCCGGCCGAACAAGTCGTGAAGCTGAACATAGGACCGGTACAGTCTGTCGTATACCTCGCCGCGCTCCGCATCCGGGACAAAATACTCATCGCGCACGCGAGCCATATGACGGGCCGCCTCGGCTATGTCCGAATAGCCGCCGCGACCGGGGCCGGCCGCGACCGCGCCGAACATCGCCGCTCCCAGCGCGGTGGTTTGCTCTGAAGCGGCTACCTTGATCGTACGGCCGGTCACATCGGCATAAATCTGCATCAGCAGCCGGTTGCGCTTCGGCAATCCTCCGCAAGCGAGCAGTTCCTTCACTTCAACCCCCGCCCGCTCAAGCGTCTCGATAATTTTGCGGGTGCCGAATGCGGTCGCCTCCAGCAGCGCCCGGTATATTTCCTCCGGTTTCGTCTGAAGCGTAAGTCCGACGATCAGACCGCTTAAGTCGGCGTCCACGAGCACCGAGCGGTTGCCGTTCCACCAGTCGAGCGCGAGCAGACCGTGCTGACCGGGCCTGAGCTGCGCAGCGCGCCGCTCCAGCCAATCGTGTACGCCTATTCCCTCGCTTTCGGCAAGCCCGGTTACGTAAGCGGGAGCCTGATGCTCCACGAACCATCCGAAGATGTCGCCGACCGCCGGCTGCCCCGCCTCGTAACCGTATAATCCCGGTATAATCCCGTCCTCGACCACGCCGCTGACACCGTCAGCATAAATCTTTTTATCGCTGATCAGCATATGGCATAGCGATGTCCCCATCGCCATCACCATTTGGCCGGAATGCACCGCTCCGACGCCGGCCACGCCCGCATGAGCGTCAATAATGCCGACGGCGACCGCCGTCCCCGCAGCCAGTCCGAGCTCGGCAGCCAGCTCCTCCGTCAATTCCCCGGCTCTCTCCCCGAGCGGCAGCACTTCGCCGCGCAGCTTATCTATAGCGAAACGCTCCAGCCGGGGATCGAGCGCGCGGAGGAACGCCTCCCCCGGGTAGCCGTCCTCTTTGCTCCAGAACGCTTTATATCCCGCGCAGCAGCCGCTGCGCACCGGCCTGCCCGCCAATTGGCCGACAACCCAATCGGCCGCTTCCATAAAGCGGTCCGCCGCATCATAAACATGAGGCGCTTCGCTTAGCACCTGCCAGGCTTTGGCTAACATCCACTCGGACGAACTTTTCCCCCCGTATCTGGATAGGAAGGGCTCGCCGCGGCGCCGAGCCGTCTCATTGATGCGGTTCGCCTGCTCTTGCGCGGCATGATGCTTCCATAGCTTGACGTAGGCATGCGGCTCATCGCGGAAAGCGTCATGATAACATAGAGGGACGCCGTTGCGATCGATCGGAAGCATCGTGCATGCCGTAAAATCAATGCCGATCCCAATGACGCGGGCAGGGTGTATTCCAGATTTTTCCACAACAGCCGGAACCGATTTTCTTAGCACCGCCATGTAGTCTTCAGGATGCTGCAGCGCCCAGTTAGCCCCCAAAGCTCTGCCCGACCCGGGCAGCCTTTCATCCATGACCCCATGGGGATACGGCGTAATATGGGAGGCCAGCTCTTCGCCGTTATGAATGTCGACCAGAACGGCGCGCCCCGACTCGGTTCCGAAATCAATGCCTAACGCGTATCGCTTATCCATGCGCCTCATCTCCCCTTCCGGCTTAACGGTACAAAGGACCGAAGGCTTGGCAGGCGCGATAATCGGCACCGGTCGGGTCGTTCGCGCCGAAGGCCGGCCATACGCTCGGCCGAAGCAGCCGGTCTTCGGCGACGTTATGCATGCCGACCGGAATGCGCAGCATCGAGGCGAGCGTAATCAGCTCGCTGCCGATATGACCGTAGCTGACCGCACAATGGTTCGAGCCCCAATGATTCATGACGGAATACACGTCTTTGAAGGCGCCGCTGCCGGTCAATCTGGGCACGAACCAGGTGGTCGGCCAGGTCGGGTCGGAACGCTCGTCCAGCACCCGGTGAATGTCCACCGGCAGCTCGACCGTAGAGCCTTCGGCCAGCTGCAGCACAGGCCCGATGCCTTTGATCAGATTCACTCTGGCCATCGTTACCGGCATTCCTCCGCGGGTCGTAAAGTCCGTCGAATAGCCCCCTCCGCGGAAAAAGTCGATCGCCGGACGCCACTGCGTCGCGGCCAGACAGCGGCTTACTTCCTCATCCGTAATTTCCCAGAACGGCTTCATCGCCGGCTTGCCGCCGATCGTCTGCTCGCCGGTGCCGTCGAGCGCTGCGGGGCCGGAATTGATCAGGTGGATGACGCCGCCGGAAGCGGCGCCGCTCAGCTCTTGGCCGGTCGCACGTTTCACGGCTTCCGGGCTCCAATACGTCCGCACGTCGGCGAAAATTTGCGCGCTGTTCGTCAGCAAATGGCCAAGCAGCATCGTTACGGCGTTCAGATTGTCGTTCTCCGTCGCCATGATCAGCGGCTCTCGGGTACCGTTCCAATCGAAGGAGCTTGACAGAATGGCCTCCATGAAGTCGCCGGTCGGAAAGTGATCCGTCCAGGCGCGCTGTCCCTGAAAGCCTGCGGCGATGGCATTATGTCCGAGCGCTTCCTCTTCGTAGCCCATCTCGGCCAGCTTCGGATTGCCGATCATCAGATCGCGCCCGATCAAAGCCATCTTCACGACCGATTCCCAATCCTTCTCCTTTTGCTCCGCCGTCCGCCGCAGGCTCGGAGGGTTGACGTCCTCGCCGGTCCGGCAGTGTTCCTTCACCCAGGCAAGCGCGCGCGCATACTCGTCCCGATCGTAAATCCCCCGCTCCATACGGCGGACGAACTCCGTCATGTCTACATATTCATTGCGCATGCCCAAATAATTTTGGAAGAACGCTTCATCGACGATGCAGCTGGCGATCCCCATCGACACGCCGCCGAGGGACAAATACGATTTCCCCCGCATAGCGGCTACAGCCAGCCCCGCTTTGGCGAACTGCAGCAGCTTCTCCTGCACATCGGAAGGAATGGAGCCATCTCCCATATCCTGAACGTCCTTGCCGTAAATACCGAATGCCGGCAGCCCTTTCTGGTTATGGGCCGCCAAGGCCGCGGCCAGGTAGACGGCGCCCGGACGCTCCGTGCCGTTGAAGCCCCAAATCGCCTTCGGCATATGCGGATCGGTATCGATCGTTTCCAGCGGATAGCACCACGACGGGGTAACTGAAATCGTCACGCCGACCCCTTCCCTGCGGAAATGCTCCGCCGTTCTCGCCGCCTCGGCGGCGCCTCCGATCGTCGTTTCGGCGATGACGCATTCCACCGGCATGCCGTTCGGATGACGCAGACGCCCGCTTAACAATTGCGCGCATGCCTGCGCCATCTTCATCGTCGGCTCTTCAAGCGACTCGCGGATTCCTCCCCGGCGGCCGTCGATAATAGGCCGTATTCCGATCTTGGGCAAGGAGCCCTGCCAACTATTTGCTCTAACCGATTGTTCCATCTTCGTCCTCCCGCTGGATGATCTGCTTTGTAATCGTGAATGATGCTTTCTATAACAGCGTTTGCGCTTGCCGGTCAAGCTCGCTTAACACTTCCCGCAGCCGGTTGATTTCGTCCGCCGGAATATCCAGCTGAGGGGCTTTCATCACGCCCGCGTCGATTCCTCTTATGCGAAGCGCTTCTTTGAAATAGGACATATTGGCGCCGCTCTTGAGCGCTTCGCAGTATTGGGTAGCGAGCCTTTGCAGCTTTCTCGCTTTCTCGATGTCGTTATTCCGGAAAGCTTCGTACACCGCAACGAAAGGCTCCGGATAGACGCAGGAAACGCCGGAGACGACCCCCTCGCAGCCCATGGCCAGCGCCGGCAAGAAGAGACGGTCGGCTCCCGGCACGACCGAGAACTCTCCCTCATTCACCGTCAAATATTCGTTAACCCGCAAAAAATCGGGGAAGCTGTATTTGAGGCCGATCACATTGCCGCATTGACGGGCGATGCTTTGCGCAAGCTGCGGCGATATATCGTTGGCGGCGCATTGCGGTATGCTGTACAGATACACCGGGAAGCTCTCCGGTACGCTGCGCGCTACCTTCACGTAATAAGCTTCCAGCTCGCGGTCGTTCGCGCCGAAGAAGACCGGCGTGACGACGCCGATTCCATCCGCGCCGATGTCATAGGCATGCTGGGCCAAAGCGATCGTATCCTCTTCGCTCATCGAACCTGCATGGATATATACGGTCACGCGGCCTGCAGCCTGCTTAACGACCGTTTCGGCCACCGCCTTCCGTTCCTCGACGGACAAGCGGAGCATTTCCCCTGTCGTACCGAGCGGGTATAGGCAGTGAACCCCTTTGGAAATGAGAAATTCCGTCAAATTCGCTACCAGATCGAGCCTTACTCCTCCCGCCTCGTCGAACGGGGTAACCATTGCTGTCGTAACTCCATACAAGTGTTTCATTGAATTAGTCCATCTCCTTAAGAAGTGTGGTAATTTCGTCGTGTCCTGCGGTCGATAGAAGTTCCTACTCTCCCGGCACCTCCGACACCTTATGCGTCAGCAGCGCCTCCCCCTCGACCGGAAGCGCATCGACCTGCGCGACTACATCCATGTTGATGCTGCCTACTACGATGACTTTGGGATTCATCCGATCTTCCTCTTCTTATCAGACTTTGACCTTCAGCAGATGAAGCGGCTCCTTGCCGGCAAACACATCTAGGATCGCCTGCGCCGTGACCAAGCCTACTTTATGATACGTTTCGAACGTTTCCGCCGCCGTGTGCGGGGTCGATACCAGATTATCCAATTGGAACAGCGGATTATCGGCGGATACCGGCTCCTTCTCGTATACGTCGATGGCCGCTCCCGCAATGACGCGGCCGGACAAGGCCCGATACAGCGCCGTTTCATCGACAAGCGCCCCTCTCGCCGTATTGATGAAGTAAGCGCTGGGCTTCATCACGGCGAACTGCTCGTCGCTCATCATATGATGCGTTTCCGGCAAGCTCGGAAGATGCATGCTGACAATATCGCTTGTCCTCAGCACTTCATCGCTGTGAACGAGCTCCACGCCGAGCTCGCGCGCTTTATCCGCATTCGGATATTTGTCGTAAGCGATCAGCCGCACGTCGAAGCCTTGCAGCTTGCGGGCGACCATCTGCGCAATATTGCCGAAACCGAGCAGACCGACGGTTTTGCCGATCAGTTCCGCGCCGACGAACCGGTCCCAGAACCCGCGCCGGGCCGACTGATGCAGCGAAGGAATATTCCTCATGACGGAGAGAATCAGCCCTGCCGTCAGCTCCGCTACGGCGTTGGCGTTTCCGGCCGGCACATTCGTCACTTTGATCCGGCAGCGCTGCGCCCCGGCCAGATCAATGTTGTCGACCCCAACGCCGAACCGGGCTATCGCTTGCAGCCGGGGCGCGAGCCGGAATACGTCCTCATTCCACGTATCCACGCCAGCCACAACGCCGTCGATCTCATGCACGACCTCCTTCAGCTCTTCAAAGGTAAACGGGCGTCCCTTGTCGTTTTCTATCACTTCGACGCCGTGGCTTTCCAGCAGCTGCTTCGCTTCCGAGCAGAGCGCCGAGTAATTGGTTGCCGTAACGAGCACTTTTTTTCCTGTGAACATTATTTAACTCCTCCAACCGTCATCCCGCTGACCATAAATTTGGATGTAAACAGGTACATAATAATTACGGGGATCGATGCCAGTATAGAACCGCCCATCAGCGGCCCCCAGGCGAATACGTCCCCCACGATCATATCGGATAACCCAAGCGTGATCGTCTTGTCGGCGCTTTTGGTCACAACGACCAGCGCATACAGGTATTCGCTCCAGCACAGCGTGAAGGCAAATATAAACGTAGCCGCTATCCCCGGCGCCGATAAAGGAAAAATAATGCTCAGCATCGTCCGAAGCCGGGTGCAGCCGTCGATCATCGCCGCTTCTTCAATCTCCACCGGAATCGATTTGAAATACGAAATCAGCATCCAGGTGGCGTACGGAATCGTGATCGTCGGATAAATGAGCATCAAGCCGTAGATGGAATCGTTGAGGCCGATCCCCGAGACGAGCATATACAGCGGAATAAACAATACCGCCCGTGGCATCAAATAAGCGTACAAAATGCCTTTGGATACGATGCCTCTCCCCCGAAAACGCAGCTTCGAGATCGCATAAGCGGCCAGCATGCTGACTGCGATGGACAGCAAGGAGACGATCAGCGACACCCAAAAGCTGTTTTTCACATTGGCGAGAAAGTTTTTCTCGGACACCAGCTTCTCATAAGCGCTCCAGCCGAAATGCTTCGGCCAAAACGACGGCGTCATATTATAAATTTCAGCCTGCGATTTAAACGACGTATTCAGCATCCAGTAGAGCGGAAATAACGCGAAGATCAGCAGGACGAGCAATACGGCATAGACAATAATCTGCTTGCTAACGGATGTCTTTTCCATGCAACCATTCACCTACTCTTTCGATAGCGAGCGCTTCGTGACGATATTAATGAGCATAATGAGAGGAGGCATCGTCAGGATCGCAATCGCAATGGCCTTGCCCAGGTTCATATTCAAGAAACCGATCGTATAGCTGAGCGTGGACAATACCTGCGTGCCGTTGGAAGGACCGCCTCGCGTCAACAGCCAGATGATTTCAAAGTCGTTCAGCGTCCAGATCGTCGTCATGACGGCCGCCAGCACCGTAACCTCTTTGACCGAAGGCAGCGTCATATAAATAAATCGCTTGACCGCACCGGCGCCGTCCAGCATGGCCGCCTCGTACATTTCCTTCGATACCGTCTGCAGACCCGCCAGAATGGCGATGCCCATAAACGGAATTCCTCTCCATACGTTAACCAATATGACGGAGAACATCGCGAGGTCGGGGGCTGCGAGCCATCCCACCGGGCCGCCGATCAAGCCGGTCTTCATCAATATAAAGTTAAGCACTCCGCCTACGTCCGAATAAATCCACTGCCACGTAAACACCGACACGATCGTCGGAATCGTCCAGGGCAGAAACAGCAGAACCCGGAACACGTTGCGGAATACGATCTTTTCGTTCAGCACCAAAGCCATCGCCATGCCGAATACGGTTTTGCCGATCACAGCGACGACCGTAAACACCACAGTGTTCCAAACAGCCTTCCAAAATATAGATTCCTGAAGCAGATCCGTATAGTTTTTCAATCCGATGAATGCCGCCGGAACGCCGACGGTTTTGTTGGTGAAGCTTAAATATACCGCCCAGCCGAAAGGAAGAACCATGACGGCCAGCAGATAAATCAGCACCGGGCTCATGAGCGCGTAGGCAAGCCTGTTGTCCTCGTTCGTTTTCAATCCGCATCCCGCCTTACTTATGGAGCCTCGGTACGGCCGGCGGCCCGCTGCGGCCGCACCGAAGTCTGTTTATTATTTTTTGTTGTACGTTTCTTCGATCTTCGCCTGCAAATCTTTGACCGCCGCTTCCGGGGTGTAGCCGGATTCGAGCAGCAGCTTCTGGAACGCGTCGTTGACCAGACGGAGGTTGAACACTTCGCCCGCCTTCGGGTTATATTCGCCGGGATAACCGAGGAAGTAGAAGCCTTTGACCGATTCGACGAACGCTTTGTTCTTCTCGTCCTGCCACACCGGCTCGCTCATCAGCTTGCTGTAAACCGGCCCGGTGAGCGGGGCTCCTTTTTCGATCCAGGTCTTGTACCAGTCGGTCGCCAGCATGTAAGCAACGAACTTTTTGGCCAGTTCTTTGTTCTTGGAATCTTTGAAAATGCCTAGGTTATTGCTGATGCCGGGAATGAACGTTCCTTTCGGTCCCGCCGGATAAGGGGCGATCCCCGTATTGGCGTACAGCTCCGGATTATCGTTCTTGATCGTACCGAGCAAGCTTCCGACGTTGAAGATCATGGCCGATTGACCGCTCAGGTAGGACTTGTTATTGCCGCTGTCATCCCAGCCGACCGAGCTCGGCGGCGTACTCTTGTCCGTCAGGAACAGGTCGCGGATAAACTTCGTCGCTTCCACCGTTTCCGGCGAATTGGCGATGACCGTCTTGCCGTCCTTCGTATCGAGCGATCCGCCGTAGGACCAGATGATGCCGCGCGTCAGAAACTCCGCGTCCGAGTTGCCTTTGCCGTAGCCCAGGCCCGCTCCGTATATTCCTTTGCTCGCATCGGTCAGCGCCTTGGCCATCGTTCTGAACTCGTCCCATGTTTTGGGAGGATGATCGAAGCCGGCTTTTTGCAGCATATCTTTGCGGTAGTACAGCACCTGCGTTTCCGTCCAAAACGGAACCGCATACTGCTTGCCCTGGAACGTGATCGCTTTCTTCATGCTCTCCTGGATTTCGCTGTTGCCGCCTTCGACGGTTTTCACTAAATCGCTTACGTCCTCCAGCACGTTTTTCGCATAAAACTGGCCGACTTCCTGATAACCGAAGAACGATACGTCCGGCGTCGTGGACGACTCGATCGCCGCCGACCATTTCGGGTAAAAATCTTCATAGGCGATCAGCTCGATATTCACATTGACGTTATTCTCCGTGCCAAACTGCTTGGCGCGCTCTTGAATCAGCTTATTCTGATCGTCGAACAGCTGTTTTTTCATCCAGAACGTTAACGTTTCCTTCGGCTTCGTACCGGATGCCCCGCTTTCCTTGGCGTCCCCGTTCGTGCTTCCCCCGCTGCTGCACCCGGCAGCCACAGATGCCAGCAGCAGCATTGCCGCCGTTTTCGATACCCATTTGTTCATTCGTTAGACCTCCCTGAAGCTTGTCAAGTTATCTCTTACACTATTTATTGTAAGGAATCGGGGAGCCTCTTGATATGAGAAGGTTTTAACTTAAGGGATACAATCTTAACAAGTTCTCCGGCCCGCTGCCGGCAAAAAAACCAAAAAAATACAGCCCGCCTTATAGGGCGAGCTGCGAGATTCGATCGCTTGTCAACCGTCTTCATCAAGCTTGGACCGATATTCCTGCGGTGTAAGCGAGTAATATTTTTTAAATACTTTGTTAAAATAATTCGGATTCTGGTAGCCCAGCTTCAGCGCGATTTCATAGTTTTTGACCGAGCGGTCGGCCAGCATGACGGCGGCCATTTCCATTTTTAACCGCAAAATATAGTCGCTCAAATTTTCGCCGGTTTCCAGTTTGTAAATTCTGGAAATATGTACCGGATGCATATACATGTAATCGGCCACAGCCTGCAGCGACACATCCTCCGTCAAATGCCTGCGGATATATTGCTTGATTTTCTCGACGGTATGCTCGCGATCGTTTTTCGTTTCGTTTTCCATGCTCTGCTTCATGAGCCGGAACGCCTGGAAGGTCCATTCCTCCAACGCTTTGAGGGATCGGCATGCTGCGAGACCGGCTACGTCGGATAGACCCGGGCCGATCATACCGGCCAATTCGCGCCCGTTCTTATGGGCGAGTGAACTGAACGATGCATAAATGGAGAAGAAGACCTCGACCAGATGCTCGGATGAGTCGGCCCACTTCGCGCGCAATTCCTGGAATACGGACTGCAGCTTCTCCTCGGCGAGCGTCCAGCTGGCCGATTCGAGCAAATGAACGAGCAAAGGCGGCTCGTAGAGCCTTAGCAGCGAATGAACGGGCTGCTGCTCCAGCGCCTCGGATACATAGATCAGCAGGCCGCTTTGGCTGCCGATGCGCCTGCGGAGCGAGTACAGACTGTCTTGGTACAGCTTGGGAACATCCTGCGGGAACCGCCCCCACTTGCCGATCAATACCGATACCGTTCCTTTCAAGTAATGATTGACGCTCAGCTGCAGCTGGGAGGCGAGCTGCTGCAGCTGCTGGTCGGCGTTTTCCGAGTCGGCCGCTTCCTCCTTCCTCCCTTCCTTCAACGTCACCAGAAACACGAGGAAACCGTGAATATCCTTGCAAGGCCACAGCCGGAAACCGTCCTCGAATATTTCACCGGCCATGTTGACGACAGCATATTCCATCAGGGATAAATTATATAAATCAAGCTCCGACAGCTTGCCTTCCATACGTACGAGCATGAGGGCGAATTCCGCGCCGAGGCGCATGTTCACCTTCAGCAGCTCCATCTTCTCCTGCAGACTGCGCGGAGCAAGCTCAAGCCCTTGAAGCAGCTCGTTCAACAGCTCGCCTCTCAGCTTCGGAAGGCTTTCTTCGAACGCCTGCGCGACAAGCTGGTAGGTGAGCAGCTCCTCCCGCTCTTTTTGCAGCAGCTCCGCAAGGGCCTTCACTTTGCCGAGGATCATTTCGTCGCTGACCGGCTTGAGCAAATACTCATAGGTATTATGGCGGATCGCCTGCCGGGCGTAGTCGAACTCCGCATGTCCCGACAGCAGGATGCATTTGATTTTTTTCCAGCTGCGATGCGCCTTGGCGAGCAGCTCCAGGCCGCTCATGCCGGGCATATGAATATCGGTGATCAGTATATCGATCGTATTGGTCTTCAATATTTCCAGCGCTTCATAGCCGGAATACGCCTTGAACACGGAGGTCACCCCTACCGTCTGCCACGGCAGCGTATCGGACAGACTGTCCACAACCGCGGACTCGTCGTCAACGATTAATAATTGGAACATGCCGCCTCTCACCTTTCCTTATGCGTATTTTGCCGGTCCTCCCATGCCATAACGACACGGAATCCGTCCATTGGTGACGGGGAGAAGCTCAGGCCCGAACGCCCTTCGTACATTTGGGACAGCCTCTGGTGTATATTCCACAGACCGCACCCGGTATCTTCGCCCATCGGCATCGTCATTTCCTTCTGCAGCCGGCACATGCCTTCCTCGGTAATCCCCGATCCGTTGTCGTCCACGATGATGCGGTGGAGCCCGTCCCGGCTCTCTCCGGAAATGGCAATCAGTCCGAACGCCGGACTATTCTCGATTCCGTGCACGATCGCATTCTCGACAAGAGGCTGCAGCACGAGCCTCGGAATGGTCAAATCCAGCATAGCTTCCGGTATGTCGATTTCATAGTGGAACCGCTCCATGCGCAGGTTTTGGATGATCAAATAATTTTCGACCAGCTTCAGCTCTTCCCTGAGCGTGGTCATCTGCTTCTCCGTGCGGGTCGCATAACGGTAATACTCGCCTAAATTCAAAGCCATGGCGGCTACGGCCTCCTTCTCGCCGAGATTCGCCATGCTTTTTATATAGAATAAGCAATTATACAAAAAATGAGGATTAATTTGCGCTTGCAGCTGCTTCAAGGTCGCCTCCTTGGAACGAAGCGTCTCTTTATACACCTTTTCAATCAAGTCTTGAATCTGCTCCGCCATCTCGTTAAAGCTGTTGAACAGGAAGTCGAATTCATTGTTCGGCTGCTTCTTCAGCCTCGCGGAATATTGACCGTCTTTAATTCTTTGCACGCCGCGTATAAGCAGCCGGATCGGGATTTGCACATGGCGGTAGAGCAGCAGCGTAACCAGAATGCTCAGCAGCAGCAGCAGTCCGGCGATCACGTAAAATAAATTGCGGCTGACTGTAATAGGCGAATATATTTTCTCCAGCGGGACGTAATCGACGAGATACCAGCCCAAGCTCTCCGAGCGGATATAATTGACGACATATTGCTCGCCGTTTAGAGTAATCGTTCGGCTGGCCGCTTTCTCCAGCGGCGTCCGCTCCAATTGGTCGATGACGCCCTTGACCAGCGGCAGATTGGCCGATCGGCTGGTAAGCGGCTCCTGCCCCCTCTGGTACAGAAAAGGATCGGTGTCTCCCCCTTGCTTGAGCAGGTTCAGCATGTTTTCGATATTGTCGTCGGCAAAGCGAACTTCAACGAGTAAATTCGGCTTGTCCGACTCGCTGATTCGGGAGAAGAAGGTCTGGTTGTCCAGCGCGCGATGCGACCACTTCCTGAACTCCGAGCCTCGAAGGTAGGATTCGCTATACGCCACGGAATAGTCGGTCGAGATGATTTCGCGGGAATCGGTCATGTATAGAATCAGCTGATTGTTCCAGCTGCTGGTAGCGATCTGCATATTGAGCATCTCCGAAATCCGCTGCTGCCTCTGCACCTGAACGATCGGGGAACTGTGGCTGCGGCCGTTCAAGTATTCCGTTATGCTGTAATCTTTGCTGGCGACGACGGAATACCGGCTCAGCTGCTCGATCATCGATTCCATCTGACTCATAAAAAAAGAAAGACGGTTGCGGTTTCCGTCCTCCACCGTCTGCTTTACGACGTCGACACTGACTTGATGGGAGTATCCGTATAATACGATGATGGGAACAAGCAGGCTGACAATGAGCGTAATCACTTTTCCGAAGGTGTTCATATTTATGCGCATACGCGTACCTCATTTTTGGTTGTCTCTGTCCATGATGAGCTGAAATTCGATGTTGGCCTTATCCGCCGATTCTTGAACATCTTCTCCCAGCAGCCCTTTGATCACAATATCGCCGACCACATCGCGGGCATCGCCGACGCTAATCACCTGCGGCCGGTCGTGGCCTACGCCCGATCGAATCGATTCGTTAACGACGGCGATATATTCCTTCGGGAAGCCGCTTACTCCCTGGGGATCGTTCCAGACGGAGCTGCGCGCGCCGGGATTTCCCTTTTGCTGCGACCGCATGACCAGATCCTTGCTCGTCGCCCAGCGCAAGAAGGTCCAAGCGGCTTCCTTCTTGGCGGAAGCGGCGTTGATGGCCATGCCCCAGGCCGTGATGTTGAAGGGCTTCGCTCCCGCTTGTCCGGCGGGAAACAAGGCGTAGCCCACCTTATCGGCAACCGCCGATTTGTCCGGGTCGGCGGCCGAGCTATAGATGGCGCTGGCATCGGTATAGAACGCGGCTTTGCCTTGAGCGAATATGCCCATGGCCTGCGGCCACCCCATATTCATGACGCCGGGAGGCCCGTAACGCTTGAGCAGATTAACGTACCGGGTCATGCCCTTGACCGTGTCCGGGGAATTCAGCGACGCCCGCCCGCCTGTCTGAAAGTCCCCGCCTTCGGAGAAAATAAACGAAGACAGCTGCGTCACCAGCGCGTTCTTCTGCCCTCTCGCCACAAAACCGTATACGCCGTTCTGCGGATCATGCAGCTTCGCCGCCGCCTCCTCCAGCTCGTCTAACGTTCGGGGTACGGGAATCCCGGCTTTTTGCAGCAGATCTTTGCGGTAGTATAAAATTTGCTGTTCCGTGGACAGCGGGATAGATAAAAGCTGCCCGTTATCCGTCGTAGAATCGATGGCGGACGGGGAGAAATCGCCGAACCCGTAATCGGCATCCCTGCGGACGTAATCGTCCAAAGGCAGCAGCCAGCCGTTTTTGTGAAACAGCTTTAACTCCTCCAAGGGCCTGAGCATGAATACATCCGGGCTTGAACTGTCGGCATCCAGCTGAACGGTCAATTTCGTGCTTAACTGCTCATTGGAGAAAATTTGCAGGTCGACCCTGAGCCCCGTCTCGGACTCGAATTCGGGCAAAGAAGCTTTAATGACATCCGCCGCAGGCCCTCTGCCCATAAATACCGATAGCGTGCGGTCCGCGAAGCCGCCCTTGCCCGCTCCGTTTCGGGAAGCGCTGTCATTGGCGCCCGCGCAAGCGCAAAGCAGACCGAGCAAACTAACAGAGCAAACAAGCGCGGTCAACCGGCGGATTATAGTAAACTTCATACGTTGTCACATCCCGGTAAGCTGACTTCTGTGTAGTCCATTCAATTCTTGGTACTCTCATTTTACACACTCCTCGGCCGGAATGAAAATGGAATATTTTTAGCCTAAGGGTAATAAATTAACATCCGGCCGGATGCATCGAAGCGCGGTGAGAGAGTTGACGGAACTTCAGTTCCATGCACGGGAAAAAGCCTCTGACGGCATCAGAGGACTTGCGTTTCACAACGTTATGAATTCTCCTTAATATTTCCGCAAAAATACAGCCTCTTTTCCAAGCCATTGTTGCCGCAGGATCGTCTGACATTCCGAAAAAATGCGTTCGATCTTCTGCGTAGACGTTCCGAATACCCGTAATATAAAACCGGGAACGGGAAGCTGGGAAAGACCGATCCTGCATCCCTCGGCCTTATCTGCGATTTTGAGGTATAGGCTGTCGATAAATTCGATATCGGCCTGTTCCATGACCGCAATCATGGAGCCCAAATGGCTGAAGCCTTCCATATATCCGATCTCTCGCAGATTTTGCAGGCCGGGTACGAGCCGTAGATGATCGAACACCGCTAATCGGTTGTTTATGTAAATCTCTGTTTTTAACTGCAGCAGCCGATAGCTAAAGGCCGTTCCGTCCGGAGACCAACCAGGGGTTAAAATATCTGCGCCGATATAGGTAGCCCCCGCCTCCATACGGATCACATTTTTTTGCTTGTATTCCGCATCCTTGTAAGCGATCAGAGGGTCCGGGAAGTATTCGAGAAGACTCCCTGCTTTTAATACTATTTCCGTTTCCTGGATAACCGGTTCACTCGGCGTTTTGTATACCTTCGTTGCGGCTTGCGTCGTTAAGAGCAAATCCGCATGCTCTTCCAACACAATGTCCATCCTGTAACGGTCTCCGTCTAGGTATCCCCCGCCGGGATTCATGATATAATAGCAAGCTTGTCCCGTATCGTCGTGGTACGTTGGGCGAGTTACCTTCAGCGCGCCGTCATAATAGACATCCTTGGCTAGAGTCCGGCCTCGTTTTTGCTCCGTAACTAGCCGCAATGTTCCCGTCCAATGGTCCATATTAATCCAGGCCCGTTAGCAGCGCATTCTGGTTGATCCACTCGACAACCCGGTCAAGACCCGCGTTTTCTTTCAAATTCGTAAACACAAAGGGCTTATCGCCGCGGAACACCTTGGAATCGGATTCCATGATATCCAGATTAGCTCCCACATGCGGCGCCAAATCGGTTTTATTGATGATAAATAAATCCGATTTGATCATTCCTTGGCCGCCCTTGCGCGGGATTTTTTCACCTTGGGCGACATCGATAATATAGATGGAGAAATCGACCAATTCGGGGCTAAAGGTAGCTGCCAGATTATCGCCGCCGCTTTCTACGAAAATAAGCTCCACATCCGGATGCAATCGGGTCAAATCATTGATCGCCGCCGCATTCATCGAGATGTCTTCCCTGATCGCGGTATGCGGGCAGCCCCCGGTTTCGACACCAATAATCCGTTCGGCGGGCAGCACGCCGTTCGCGATCAGAAATTTCGCGTCTTCCTTCGTATAAATATCATTCGTCACTACGGCCATGCTGATCTCATCGTTGAGATGACGGGTCAGCTTCTCGATCAGCAATGTTTTTCCGGCGCCGACAGGGCCGCCGACTCCAATTTTCACAGGTTCCACTACGCACACTTCCTTCACAACGTATCATTCAAGACATAAATATCCGGATATGCAGCCGCTCATGATGTAACTGTGACATTTCAATGCCCGGTGCGACAGCACCGAAATCATCCTCGGATAAATCCTCGATGCGTTTTACAGCTTCATACAACAAGGGCTGGATCTCATACAACAATTTTTGTCCCGCAGTCTGGCCTAAAGGAATGCCTCTTACGGCATTTTGAACAAGACTCGAGAGAGAGGAATACAAGTAATACAGCATGGCTGTCGAACGGCTGACCCTTAAATAGTGGGCTATTATGACAAAAGCAATGGCCGGGTGGCCAAAGGCTTCTTTTGCAGCGATTCGACGCTGGTAGGCAGAAAGGTTCGAGTCATCGTATAATGACTTTAAGGTTTCCACCATCCGCTCCCCCATCCGATAGGTGCCTTCTCTCGTTTCGCGGGGCAATATTTGAACGGTCAATCTTCGGTCCAGTTCCCAAACGGCGTCCAGCTCGCCGGCTTCAAGAGCTTCGTAGGCTAAACGGCATGCAAGCCCGTCCGCGTAGACCAGCTGTTCTTGTAAGTACGCTTTGAGCCACTGCGCAAGACTCTCTTTATTCGTGATCTTTTCTTCCTGGATGTAGGTTTCCAGACCGAAGGAATGACTGAATGCCCCGGTCGGAAAGTTCGTATCGCATAGCTGCAGCAATGCCAGCTCCTGCTGATTAGTCATGACTGTGTCCGATGTGACGGAAAGCATGCTTTACTTTTTTATCCTCGCGCCTGTAGGGAATTTGCATTTCCTCGAGCATTTGCTCCACAAGATAATCGTACTGGACAAGCATCTCGTTGTCTTCGAATTGAGCAGGAAGATGGCGATTGCCGAGCTGGTGGGCAATCACTCCCATTTCCTTCATGTGACGCGGACTAATTACGAGCAAATCGTCGGCAATGACGTCGATTACGATCAAATTGTCATCATCGATGTAGAGAATATCTCCCGCCACGAGATCGCGTCCGTTTTTTAAGCGGATGCCGATTTCCCTGCCGTGATCCGTCGTCACTCTTTGAATTCGTTTGACCAGATGGGAGCTCTCGAGATATACCTTTTCCATATGCCGATTCCGCAGCTCTTCGGCTGCCATCTCGTTAATGTTGTTTAACACTTCTTCAATAAGCATTGCCATTCACCTCAAAATAAAAAGTATCGCTGGGCCATTGGCAATAAGTCAGATGGCTCGCACGTAATCAACTCGCCGTTTACTCTTACTTCGTAGGTTTGCGGGTCTACCGTGATCTCGGGCGTTTCCCCATTTAATTTCATATCTTTCTTGGATAAATGGCGAATACCGTGAACCGGCAATACCTTCTTTTCCAGTCTCAGCTTATCCGGGATACACGCGTCGACCGCTGCTTGAGATACGAAAGTGATCGAGCTCTTCGACAATGCTTTACCGTATGATGCATACATCGGCCGATAAATAATAGGCTGTGGCGTCGGAATCGAAGCATTGGCATCTCCCATCAAGCTATTTACGATGAAGCCATTTTTGAGGATCAACTCGGGTTTCACGCCAAAAAATGCCGGATTCCAAAGAACAAGGTCCGCGATTTTCCCTACCTCAACCGAACCGATATAATCGGCGACTCCATGAGTTATTGCGGGATTGATCGTATATTTGGCGATATAACGTCTAGCCCGGTTATTGTCGCCGATGCCTTGATCCCCCGGCAATTTCCCCCGCTGCTTCTTCATTTTATCCGCCACTTGCCATGTACGCAGCACAACTTCACCCACTCGGCCCATAGCCTGGGCATCCGAGCTGGTCATGCTGAATACGCCCATGTCCTGTAAAATATCTTCCGCTGCAATCGTTTCTTTGCGAATACGAGAATCTGCAAAAGCGATATCTTCCGGAACCGCCGGATTAAGGTGATGGCATACCATTAACATATCCAGATGCTCTTCCAGCGTGTTAATCGTGTAGGGCAGAGTTGGATTGGTGGACGAAGGAAGCACATGGGCGTAGCTGGCCATCTTAATCATGTCCGGCGCGTGCCCGCCGCCTGCCCCTTCGGTATGATATGTATGAATCACCCGATCTTTAATCGCTTTGGCCGTATTTTCCAAAAAGCCGCATTCATTGAGCGTATCGGAGTGGAGCGCAACTTGAACATCGTATTGATCCGCTACCCGCAGCGAGTAATCGATAGCCGATGTAGTAGCTCCCCAATCTTCATGCACTTTGAGCCCGATGGCACCGGCCCGTATTTGCTCCGCCAACGGCTCTATAGCCGCCGCGTGTCCTTTTCCCGTAAAGCCGACGTTGATGGGCAGTCCTTCGGCAGCCTCCAGCATACGGTGAATGTTCCATTCCCCGGGGGTGCAGGTTGTCGCTCTCGAACCGGCCGTAGGCCCAGTTCCTCCGCCGATTAAAGTAGTTATTCCGGAGGTCAGCGCCGTTTCGACCTGAGCGGGATTAATAAAATGAACGTGAGTATCGATTCCTCCGGCGGTAACGATCATTCCTTCTCCGGCAATGATCTCCGTAGCGGCCCCGACAACGATATCCACACCCTGCATCGTCAACGGATTGCCGCTCTTGCCTATTCCCGAGATTTTCCCGTCCCGGATCCCGATATCCGCTTTATAGATACCGGTGTAATCGAGGATGACCACGTTGGTGATCACAACATCGGGAATGTCGCCGCCACGGGTGACCAGCGGATGCTGTCCCATTCCGTCGCGAGCTACTTTGCCGCCGCCGAATACCAACTCATCGCCATAGGTAGTGAGGTCTTTTTCAATTTCAATATACAAATCCGTATCCGCCAAGCGAATGGCATCGCCCGTGGTAGGCCCGTACATTTGGGCGTACTGCTTGCGCGACATGCGAAAACTCACTGAGCACACCCTCTTTCTACCGAACCGTCGGTAAGATTATTCAGTCCATAGACTTGGCGTTCTCCGGCAAAGCAAACCAACTCGACTTCTTTCTCGTCCCCGGGTTCGAAACGAACGGCTGCTCCGGCAGGAATGTTCAGCCTTTGTCCGAACGCATCTTGACGTTGAAAGGAAAGCGACTCGTTCACTTCAAAAAAATGAAAATGGGAGCCCACTTGAACAGGTCGGTCGCCGGTGTTAAGTACCGTGATTTTCTTCGTTGCTCGGCCTGCATTGCACACAATCGCTTCGTCTTTAAGTATTAACTCTCCAGGCTGCATAGTCGACTTCCTTCCGTACTATCGAATGGGATTATGAACGGTTACCAGCTTCGTTCCGTCCGGGAATGTGGCTTCCACTTGAATATCATCTATAATCTCCGCTATACCTTCCATCACATCGTCCCGAGTCAAAATTTTCGTACCGTATTGCATGAGCTCTGCGACGGTTTTTCCATCGCGCGCTCCTTCAAGAATCTCATAGGTAATAAGCGAAACCGATTCGGGATAATTCAGCTTCACTCCTCTTTCTTTCCTTCTTTTGGCGAGGTCCGCAGCGACGACAATCATCAGCTTTTCTTGCTCGCGTGGTTGCAAATACATCTTCGATCCCCCTTCCAATAGGATTATATTTTCCATAAATAGGAACGAATAAACATGCTCGCATCGGGTTCTAAGATAAGTGATCCTGCATCTTTTGATGAACCTGGGCCTCCATCTCCTCAAGAAGCTCGTCGTGCAGCGTGTTTTGCGGGAGCGGATGAAACCAGGAAATTTCCCCTTGATGATAGACGCCGTTATAATCGTTGCCTTCATGGTTCAGAGAAAACTGGTATCGCTCGTGAATTTGATCTTCAAACAACGGCTTCACTTCAAACTCTTCAAACATAATAATCCCTCCTATTGTAGTTATCCCTTTTGAGCTTTGACTAACTTTACCCATTTCCGTATTATTTATCCACAATTTCTTTTAGAAGTATTCCTCATCACTTGCAGGTATAAAACCAAAACACCAACGCAAATAATACAAAAAATAGGAAAAAGCTTGAAAAGGGGTGTTACCATACTTAATCAAGGGAAGTCAGCTGCGGGAATAAAGAACGATTGGTTATCGTTGATTACGTCCTCTTTCAAAGGCATTTCCCAAGTCATCCTTATCGAAAACGCTATTACCGGATTCATCATATGGGCGGCCATCACGATCTCGTCTTTGGGACTAGGCCTCATTACACTGGCATCGTCCCTCATAGGAACTTGGATCGCCAAGGCAAGCGGCGCTGATGAAACGAAGGTGAAGCAAGGAATATTCGGCTTCAATTCGGTGCTCGCCGGGATTGCGTTAATGCTTAATTTGAGTGGCGGGCCCCGCTGGATTATCGCCCTGGTTGGCTCAGCCGTCGCCTCCGTCTGTACGGCCGCTGCGATGGATGTGCTGAGAAATTCCAGACTACCGGTATTGACCTTTCCCTATATCATCCTTACCTGGTTCGTTCTGCTTTCTCCTTACAAGCTGGAAAATGTGACGTTGAATCCATCCCTCGTCCCGCAAAATCTGGCGACCTGGAAGTTTAGCGAGACAGATATTGTCGATTGGAAGGATGGCTTGCTTCGCGGAATCGGACAAGTATATTTTCAAGACCATTTTTGGAGCGGAGTTCTTATATTAATTGCCGTATTTTGGGCGAGTTGGAGAATGGGCCTTTACGCTATCTTGGGGAACATGGTGGCCTGGGTTACCGCTCGGGGGTTAGGTGCGGAAGTGGAGCTGCTCAATATGGGACTTTTTGGGTACAATGCCGTATTGACCATTGTTGGGGTTATCACTTATTGCGGCAAAGACACCCGCTGGGCTGTATTGACCGGAGTCTTGGGAGCCGTCCTCTCGGTTCCGATAACGGCCAGTGTAGATACTTGGTTATTGCCTTACGGCCTCCCTGCTTTAACAATGCCTTTCGTGTTGAGCACTTGGCTCATGCTTAGCGCCAGAAACATTTTCGTTAATTGGAAAAACGGGTAAGATACAATCATTTCATGGGAAATAAAAATGGCGATGACGGCGTGGAAGGGGTCCCGGTCCCGGTAAAATGCTTAATTCCCCTCGCGCCGCCATCCGGATGAAGCGCCGGATCAACGCTGGTCCGGCAGCCGTTCATCGATCGAAACCGCCGCTTGTGATAAAGGTATTTACTTCCGATAAAGCCCTCGGCTTGCGCGCAGCGAGCTATTCAATCCTTGCGGTCCGATTTGACCTTCACCGTAAATATGCTGAGAACGATCGTTAAAATCACATACGTCCAAAATCCGTGAACAGCAAAGCCGTCCAAATACTTATCGAGCAGCCACAGCTTGATCGGGGTCAGAATGACAGACGCCAGCATCAGCGCCGGTGTCGTCAAGCAGCCGATGCCGACCGTAATCAGCATGACCGACAGCACCATAGCGAGGCTGAACAAGAAGCTGATGACGAACATCAGCACGGAAGCGATGATCAGCGTGCGGCCGTCTTGGATGGACAAATATGGGTGAAAATACTCGTTGCCAATCCAGAATACGGCGACGGTCATTAATAAATTAAGCAGATTCTTCATAGCTTAAGCCTCACTCCTCCGAATAGTATGCGTCCCAATCGTAATCGCGGACGACCTCGAATTTGCCGGACTGCCGGCTTCTCTCGTAAGCGCACGGAACACCGGCCTCCAAAAATTCCAATACGCTGTCATCCTCCAGCTTGAAAATCAGCTTGACCCGGTCCCCGGCGGCAAGCCTGCCTAACAGCTGCCGGCTCGGGACGTAAAATGTGTAAGGAGCTTCCCTATGACATGCCTCTGCGTTTTCCAGCGACCAAGACATCCGCTGCGCCTCCTCTCTTGTTTCCGGTTTAGCTTGGCAAACGCGGTTCTGTCCCCTATGTTACATCATTTTAGGTTCATAAGGCTACCGGCTGCACTCTGCTATACGGAAAAAGCCCCCTCGCTGCGGCAGGCTGAATCGATTAGCCCGACTGCTTCGAGGGGAGCTCGTTATCCGATCAAAATAAGTTAGTCGATCAACCGCTCGTACTGCAGCATCCGCTTCAGCATGACGGCTGCTTCGGCGCGGCTCGCTTCGGCCGACGGCGCGAAGTCGTCCGCGGTCACGCCGTTAATGATGCCTGCGTTGACCGCTTGCGCAACGGCTTCCCGGGCCCAGCTGCCAATGGATTGGGCATCCGCGAAGCGGGACAGGCTCGCAAGGCTGCCGTCCGCCCGTTTCCCGGCCGCGTTCATCGCCCGGGCGATCATGACGGCCATCTGCTCGCGCGTGATGCTCGCCTCCGGCTGGAAGGAGCCGTTCTCGAAGCCGTCGACCAAGCCCGCTTGGCTTGCGGCGCCGACGGCTCCGGCGAACCAGTCGCCCGGCCGCACATCGCTGAACTTGGCCGAGGCCGTCTCCGTCAGGCCGAGCGCGCGTACCAGCAGCGCCGCGAATTCAGCGCGCGTAATGTCCCGCTGAGGCGCGAAGGAGCTGTCGGTCATACCGTTGATAACCAGCTTCGACGCGAGCAGCTCTACGTCGCTGCGGGACCAGTGGCCCGACAGGTCGTCGAACGACTTGGCATGCTCGACCACCGTGTAGATGCTGTTGCCGGGACGTTGGATCGTCGCTCTCGTCACGCCGCCGCTGACGGCGAACGTCGCCGGAACGAAGCGGAATGCGCCCGATGCAGGATCATACCATATCGCCGTAGCGGTTTGCGGATTCACCTCATGGGCGAACTCCAGCGTGCGGGATACATAAATGGTTCCGAAATCGTTCACGGTTATCTGCTTCCCGTTATGATCCTCCGCCGTTAGCGTAAAGTCTACGGCCGGAGCGACGAGCTTGAGCCCGGCACGCTTCGCTTGATCTTCCAACTCAGCTAACGTCTCTCCTCCGACGGTTTCGATCGAAACGATCAGCTTCACCTCTTGGAAAGCCGCCCCCAGCTTGCTGGCGAGCGCCGCGAGATCGACGGCTTTCAGCGGCAAATCATAAGCCGCTGCGCCGTATTGTACCGAGATAACGGCATTCGGTGCTTGGGCCGCAAGCTCCGCCAGCGCGGCGGGAGCAATCTCCAGCCGGCCGATTGGTTCGTTATTGCCCTTCAGCGCAATTGCGATCCGCTGATCGGCACTGCCGACCGCCGCTTTGAGCGCCTCCAGCGCCTCAGCCAAGGCTTCGTCGTTCAGCACGGCTTTGACCGCTTGCCGGCCGTCCGCCGTTGTTTCGCCGACCGTCGGCAAATGTTCCAGCTTCACGCCGCCTGTCTGCGGCTCGGCCGTTACATCCGGCGTCGTGACTGCCGAACCGCCGCCGCTGCCGCCGCTTGAACTGCTGCGATGTTTAATGAAGTACGGCGTTGCTTCGGCTTCCGCCGAATTCGCGCTTTCGCCGCCGTCATTGACGGCCGTCACCACGTAGTAATACGTCGTTCCGTTCATCAACCCCGTATCCGTGTACGATGTGCCCGCAACATTCTCGACGATCGTGGCGTACGCGCCGCCTTGGGTCGTGCTGCGCTTCACGTTGTAGGATGCCGCTCCCGCGACTTCGCTCCACTTCAGGCTGACTTGGCCGCTGCTTGCCGTCAGCGTCAAGCCTTCCGGCGCTTTCAGTGGCCCGGCCGGGGTGACCGGTTCGGTCGGCGTTGCTTCGGCTTCCGCCGAATTCGCGCTTTCGCCGCCGTCATTGACGGCCGTCACAACGTAGTAATACGTCGTTCCGTTCATCAACCCCGTATCCGTGTACGATGTGCCCGTAACGTTCTCGGCGATCGTGGCGTACGCGCCGCCTTGGGTCGTGCTGCGCTTCACGTTGTAGGATGCCGCTCCCGCGACTTCGCTCCACTTCAGGCTGACTTGACCGCTGCCTGCCGTCACCGTCAAGCCTTCCGGCGCTTTCGGCCGCTCGGCCGGGATGACCGGCAGCGTATTTTCCGCGCCGGCTTGCGTCGTGACGATGCTCGGAACGTCGGATGTTTCGTCCATCGCCGTAAACAACGTAGGCGTCCAGCCCGCCGGGCTTAAGCCTCCTTTGCTTTGCGCGATGTTCACAGCTTCCCCGTTAAGGACGGAGCCCGTATCCGTAAAGAGCGTGCCGCCCGGAGAAACCTGAATTAACGATGCGGCCGATGTCCCCGTATCCAGAGAGAAATAGTTGTTCTGAGCGACGATTTGCGACTCGAAGCCTACGCCTATCGCGTAAAGGAAAGGATAGCTCTGGTCATTCGCCGTTCCTTCGTAATAGTTGTTATACACGTGAACTTGACCGAAACGAACCCGCGGTGCGCGCTGCGTTATATTTTTGTAATAGTTGTGATGGAACGTAATCCGCTCCTTGCCGCGGTCATCCGTATAGCTGTCGCTTCCTCCGACGAGCGTCGTTTTGTCATGGTCATGGAAATAGTTATAGGACACCGTGATCAAATCCGAACCGTTCGTAATGTCCAGCGAACCGTCATGCTGCTGATATTGGCGGCCGAAATAGCTGACGCCGTAATCGTCGCGGTTCGCGCCGTCGCTGAACGTATTATGGTCGATCCATACATGCTTGGCGCCTTTCACCGTAATATTGTCGAATGCCGAGTTCCAATTGCCCGAAGCACCGTCGGTCGGGTCCCACTGCGGGAAGTAATCGAACGCATTCTGGAAGTCGATGTTGCGGACGATGACGTTGTCGACATTCTGGATCATCAGATTGCCGCCCACAATTTTGGCGTTCGAGCCCGGCAAGCCGACGATCGTCGTATTGGAGCCGACATTGATCTTGATCGCGTCTCCCTGCTTTTTCTCCGAAGCCGCGCGCGCCGTCTCCAGCGGTCCTGACGGTACGGAATCGCTTCCCCACACGGCAGGATCGTAAGCGGCCAAATAAGCTTCCAGACTGTACGCGGGATCTTGGTAATAATCGATGCCGACCGGATTGTCGTTCTCGTCCACATTCATATCGATAGTGCCTTTGATATAAATGATTTTCGGCGTCGCATTCGAAGCGTTCTTGCTGTTATCGCCGCCGAGCGCCCGAATGAGCTCGCTTCGTTTGGCGACCGTATAAATATTCGCTGCGGACGCTTTGGAGCCGCCCGTCGTTCCGGTCGTAAAGGAGCCCCAGCCGTCGTTGACCCCGAGCACCTGCTTGCCGATGTCGGATGCGTCCGAGTTCGAAATGGTAACGGTCAGAGGAACCGTGACGGAATCGAATTGAAAGCTGAGCACCGCCGTGCCTTCCGGCAAGCCGGCAAGATACGTTTTGCTGATGATCACTACACTGCCAGCAACCGAGTAATCCGCTGCGCCGAGGAGCGTTTGTCCGTTGGCTATTCCTTTCAGCGCATGCCCGTTATACTGCACGTTCACTTGAATATCCGCCTGCTTGGCCGCATTTTTATCGAAGGAAGCGGCGGCGGAAACCGTCGGCGCGTACTGCAGCTTCGGCATGATGACCTGAACGGAGGGGTCCCACCCGTCGAAGAGCTGCGGAATCGTCAGGCTGGCTTCCGGCCCCGTCAGCTGCGTCGCCATAGTCCTTGCGGAAGGATTCGCTCCCGGTCCGTAGCTGTTGTACTCCGAAAAATAACTGACTTTGCAGCTGCCTGCGCATGAACTGCTCCATCCTTCAGCAAGGAATTTCTTGGAATCGATCAGCGTATTGATGAAGCTGACTCGCGCATAATCTTTCCAGCCGCGTCCCAAATCATAGGTTCCCTGCGCCGAAGCATCGTCGACGATTTGCGAATTCAGGAAGACGTAGCCTTTATCGGTTACATTTTTTTGCGCTCCGGCCGTAATATGGCCGCCGCCGCCGGAATTGCTGACAAGAACCAGCTTGACGTTGTCCATGACGACAGCCGGAGCTTCTCCGAAGATGAAGTCGACATCGCCCTGAATGACGCTGTTATGGAAATAATGACGCGCCTGATTGGACGGATTGAGCCCGTCGTACAGCGTATCCTGATACCCTTTCAGCTTGACCGATTCGAACGACGCCTTATCGCTGTATAGCGACAATGCGACCGCCTGAGCCACGGCCGAGCGCGGAGCCGCGCTGTTCTCTATCGTCAGATGGGCCGCCGTAAAGTTATCGGCCGTTACCTTCACCGTTTGACTCAAGAAGGTGTTGCCCGTATGGCCGGGCTGGCCGGCCGTCGCCGAAGTTCCGGCATAATCGCCGTAGACGATGGTCGTCTCGTCCATTCCGGCGCCGACAAGGCTTACATACGGCCGATCCACGAGAAGCTTCTCGGTGTACGTGCCGGGTTGAATGTAGATGACGATTCTTTCCGTATTGTTCGCCGGAACCGCATTGACGGCGTCTTGAATCGTGTTAAATAATGTGATGCCGAAACCCTCGCCGCCTGCGGCGGCATTCTTGTCCACGGTCAGCACCTTGGCCGGAAGAACGGCGATTTCATCGGTGTCCGGACTCGCTCCGCTGGCGTTCACGGCAGATACGACGTAATAGTAGATCGTGCCGTTCGCCACGCTCGTATCCTGGTACGAGGCTTCGCCGGTCGAACCCAGCTCCGTATACGGACCGCCGCTGGCCGCCGCCCGCTTCACCTTATAAGACTCCGCTCCGCCGGCCGCATCCCATGTCAGGCTGACGCTGCCTTCCCCGGCAACGGCCTGCAAGCCTGCCGGCACTGCGGGCGCTCCGGCTTCGGCGGCATAAGGAACAGCCTTCATCTGATTGGAAATCCGGCTCTCCTGCATCAAGCCCGCTCCGGCGTCCCGGCTTGCCGTAACGACATAATAATAGGCATCGCCGTTCGCTGCGCCGGTATCGGTGAAGCTGACTCCGTCGACGTCCTTCACCGTTGTGTACGGCCCCCCGTTTGCCGCGCTTCTCTTGACGCTATACCGGGTCGCTCCCGGCACGGAAGTCCAGCTCAAATCCACCTTGTTGTCGCCCGCCGCCGCGCCGATGAGCACGGGCGCCTCCAGCGGCGCGGCCGGAGCTACCTTGAGCAGCTCGGAATCCGGGCCCGCGCCTCCCATATTCCAGGCGGTGACACGATAGTAATAGTCGGTGCCGTTCGTCAAATTTTTGTCCAAATAGGAGGTATCCTCCAGCTTCTCGGCTACCGTCACGAACGGACCGTCCGGATGCGTGCTGCGAAGCAGCGTATACGCAGAATCCACCTTGACGCCAGTATCATCCACTACGGATATCGGGCTCCAGTTCAGCGAGATTTGACTGTCCCGAATGTCCGTTTGTCCGAATACGGGAGCCTGCGCCGGAGCCGGGACGTTATTCGGATAACCGCGCGCTTCGTTGGATGCGTCGCTCTCCCCGCTCTCGCTCTGCGCCGTCACCACGTAATAATATTCCTTTTTATTTATAAGGCCCGTGTCCTTATAGGAAGCTTGCGCTACCTCGCTCGCAATGCGCGTATAAGGTCCGCCCGGGGCAGCGCTCCGGTAGACGTTGTAAGAGTCGGCTCCGCTGGCTTCATTCCAGCTCAAGACGACCGTTTCGTTCGCCCCGGCCGCCGTCAGCCGCTGCGGCGTTACCGTGCTCTGTCTGTATACCCGCACATCGTCGACATACATGCTGCCGGTTGAGGAACCCGCCGTTCTCGCCTGAATTTTGGCGATGTCGGTATTGGTCAGACTGAATGTATAATTGCCTTTATAAACCCCGTTAACATAGACGTCCGCCGAGTTTGCGCCCGTATCGGCAACAAATTTCAAGGTGTACCATACGGAAGGATTAATCGTCTCCAGCACGCTCAAATTCGATACGCTGAAGGACAATACCGTTTTGCCGGAACTATCCAGCAATTCGAGCGGATACGAATCGCCGATCACCTTCGGCTGCATGAAGCGGAGCTCCGCCGTCAAGCCGCCCTTGCCCGATACCGGAGCGAAGGAATTCGTGAAGCCTCCTCGGCGGCTCGCATTGGCATTATCGTTAATCCACAGCACATTCGTCGAATTCCCCGCAACCGCGGCCGACTTGTTATTTGCCGGGGCCGTTTCAGTAGGAGAATAATATTTATTGGTCAAATGGCTGTTATTGATCACCGTGATGTTGTTAATCGCCTCATCTCCGGCATTGGCGATGGAGACGTAGCCTGCCGGAGTGTCTCCGAGCGGGCTCGTTTCGAAATGATCGTTGATCAAATACACGCCCGGTTTCTCCGAAACCTCGCTCGAATCGGCGCTTTCGCCGCCGCTGCCTACGGCGCTGACGACGTAATAATAAGTCGTGCCGTTCGTTAAGCCGGCGCTCGTATAGCCGGTACCGCCGGTCACGGCAGCAATCGTCGCATACGGTCCGCCCGCCTTGACGCTTTGCTTGACGTTATACGACGCCGCTCCCGTCACTTCGTTCCAGGCAAGCTCCACTTTGCCGTCCCCCGCGGTCGCCGTCAAACCGGCCGGCGCGGCCAGCACCGACGGGTCCGCCAACGTGACGGAAACCATGTTCGAGTAGACGCTTTCGGTAACGGCATTGGCCGCCGTTACGACATAATTGTACGTCATACCTTTCGCCACCGCGTAGTCCGTGTAGCCGAGTCCGGTTACCGGAGCGGCGTTCAAACGGGTATACGGTCCGGCGCTGTTCATGCTCCGTCCTACGTTGTAATACACCGCGTCCGTGACGGCGTTCCAGCTTAGCGTAACCTGATTGTCTCCGGCCGTGCCGCTGAGCTCAGGAGCGTCAAGACCCGCCGGAAGCGCCCCCGCCAGATCGGCTATTGCCGTCGTAGGGGCGTTGGAATAAGACGGCAGCAGCGTGACGCTATCGAACGATGCGGACGCCGCTTTCCCGACGGCAAAGCCGACATACATCGGTTGGGACGCCGCCGCGTCCGTGATGCTCTTGCCGTTGACCCTCGTCCACGTCACGGTCGTTCCGTCCGATGTGCCGATATCGAAGTAAACGTCCGCTTTCGTGCCGCCCCATTGCTTGCTGACCCGCAAGTAGCTCGGAGGCGTATCGTACGTCGCATTGGCGCCGTCGATTTTATACCCCGAGTTGCTGGCCGCATTGGACGACGACGCCCCTTTTACGGAAACGTAGGGCTGGAACTGGCCGCCCGTTCCGTACATGTAGTTGTACACAAACGAGCTGCCCTGCTCCAGCGAGCTGCGGACGAGAATTCCCGCCTGGGCTCCGCTGACATAAGGGAAAGAAATCAGCCTGGCGATCAGGGTGAAATCTCCGCTGACGGGAGTATAGGCGTATTGAAATTGCTCCGCCGCCGCATTCTGATTCGTAATGCCGGCGGACGCGGTGCTCGTAACCGTAAAGCCGCCCGCCTTGCTATCGTAGACGGCTGTTCCCGACGACCCGTTATAGCTTAAGCTGCTCCAGCCGACCGGCAGAGAAGCCGCCTCCGCCTCCGGCAAGTTCAATAACGGAATATACGATGCCGCCAGTAAAAGACAGAGCATCACCCGCATCGATTTGAAGATTCTGCTTTTGATCATGTTGTCTTTGTGCCTCCTTCAGTATAACGATATTTTTGCTGCAGCAACTTCCTCTCGCGCATTCCCACTCCTTTTATGACATTTGGGGCAAGTGAACGGCTCTGGACGCTTTCCTCGCAGAAGAACGGGGACAGGCCGGACTTGTCCGCTTCGCCTCCCATTATGCGGCCCCTCGCATTTCCCCGCTATAATCATCTCGCAGGAACATGGATGATTATCCGACGCCGCGGTGCGTTACAGATCATATGCCGATTTCAACCTGACGGAGATGCGCTCCCCCCGCCGTCTCCCGCCAACCGCGGATATGCCGTCCGGAAAAATACAAATCCCCCCTTAAGGCGCTTCGCCTTCAGGGGGGATCGTATCGATTTAACTTTATCGCTTCGTCTGTTTCAATTGAGCATATTCGCCGTTCAATTCGGCGATAATCCGGTCGCCGCCGCCTCGCCGCCAAGCCTCGACTTCCTTCGCGAAGCCCTGCTCGTCGATTTTTCCTAAAATATACATATAAGTCGCGTCCGATATGATCGTCTGCAGCTCCGCGCCTTTCTCCGCCTGCGTCTCGGAGAATAAAGCCGCCGTCGGGTCCTGAACCGCGATCTCGGCGTTGTCCTGGATCATGCTCTGAATCTTGCTCTGCATCTCGCTGGTTTCTTCAAGCTGCAAATACCGGATATCGAACGTCCGCAGCGCATTGGCGTACGGCTCGACCTCCCGCTCCCGCAAAGTCTGGGTATCCGGGAAAATTTTCACCGTTCCGCGGCCGCCGTTCAGCTGATAATGGCGGCCTTCGATTCCGTAGGTGAGCAAATTATTGACATCCTCGGCCAGCAGGTTATTGAAAAATGCGAGCACACCGCGAAGCTCGGCCTCGGTTTTAATGCTTGCTTTCGGGAACAGAAACAACCCGCCGAAGCCGCCTCCGCCCCAAATCCGCTCGCCCTTCGGCCCTTGAATCCGGTTGGCGATGTCTACGACCGCTTCCGGATTAAGCTTCTGAATCCGGTACTGCATGGAGGAAGCTACCACATTGCTGATCATCATGCCTGCCTCTCCTTGAGCGAAGCGCTCTTCCTGCTGCGTCTTGCTCGTCACGGTAAAATCGGGGTTGATCAGCTTTTCCTCGTACAGCTTCTTCATAAATTTCATCGCCTGCGCGTATTCGGGCGTCATGAAATCCGGGACCAGGCCGCCGTCCGTCAGCCCCCAATTGTTCGGAGCGCCGAAGTAGGAGGCGATGTTCTTAAAAGCGCCGTACACAAGGTCTCCGCGGTCGATCAGGCCGTACGTGTCCTGCCGGCCGTTGCCGTCCGGATCGCGGTGCGTGAACGCCTTCAGCACCTCGTATATATCGTCGATGCTGCGCGGAGGCGCAAGTCCGAGCCGATCCAGCCAGTCCTTGCGGTATTGAATGCCCTGTCTCGATTGCGGGCGCTCCCAGTAAATGCCGTACGTTTTACCGTAATACGCCGCATTGTCGGCAATGACCGGGTTCATATACCGGCTGATCAGCGGATACTCCTTCAAATACGGCCCGATTTCCCAAAACAAGCCGGAGCGCACTCCGTTGATGACGGACGGATGCTTCACGTCGACCGCCTTGACCTGCATCGCCTTGGGCAGCGTCCCCGCAGCGATGGCCGCCGCCATTTTGTCGGTATAAATATTGTCCGGCACCCATGCGATCGACAGCTTCGTCTTCGTCATAGCTTGCAGCTGTTGCAGGATCGTATCCTGCGGGGGCTCCTCCTGATTCAGGACGAGCATCATGCTGATCTCGGGCGCGGGCGGCTCCGCTTCGCCGCTCTCTCCGCTCTGCGCCTGACCCGGCGGAGATAACGCGCAGCCGGACGCCGCCGCGAGCAGCCAGACGATGCCAAGCCCCGTAATCGCCCGGACGATATGACTGTTCTTCCGCATGTTTATCCCCCTATGGACGCTTCTCTGCTGGTCTGTTCATCCGCCTCCCGCGCCGATTCGCGGAATTTCCCGGGGCTGACGCCCTCCGTTTTCCGGAAGGAGCGGATGAAGTTTTGCGAGTTGTTGTAGCGCAGCCGCTCGGCGATTTCTTTGACCGGCATGTCCGTCTCCTTAAGCCATGCCAGCGCGATATGATGGCGGTACTGGGCCAAATAAACGCTGAAGGCGACGTCCATGCTCTTGCGAAACAGCGTGCCCAAATAGCTGGCGTTATAATGAAGGCGGTCCGCGCACGTATCGATGGTCAAATCGGTATCGAACTCGGCGTGAACCATCTCGACCATCTGCTTGACCAGAACGCGGTGCCGAACCTCCGTCTGCCCTTCGATCCCGGCGATCACAGGCTCGATGAGCTGCTCCATAAACCAGGCTTCCCCGGATTCGGGCAAGCTCAGCTGAAACAGCTCGTCAAGCAGCGCCTGCTGCCGCGGCATCGGAATCGCCTGCCTGGCGACGCCGCTCGCAAGGCCGAGCACATTCATGAGCAGCCGCACCGCATGATACTGCATGTCGTGGGCGTTCGGGCTGCTTTCTTCGATTTGCCGGAGCATTTCGGCAAGAAGCGGGCGAGCCCGCTCCCGGTCGGCCAGCTTTACCGCGTCGAACAGCTCCGATTGCAGCGCGAACGGATACGCATAGTGCAGCGTCAAATTTTCCCCCAAGTCCGCAAAGCAGCCGATGCCTTCCTCTCCGAAAACGGCATGTCTTTTGGCCGCCTCGACCGCTTCTTCATAAGCGCGCGGAACATCCGGCAGTCGCCGATACGACAAGCTGATGCCGATATGCACTTCCAGGCCGAGAACCTCGGCCGCCGTTTGCCGCATAAGCCGAGCCGCAGCGAAAGCGTCGGACAGCAGCCGCTCGTCGGAGACGTCGTTGCCGGTCAGCACCGTAGCCTGCGTTCTTCCGAGCACAATCGGCTGCAGCCTGCGCTCCTCGGCAATAAGCTCCTCGGCCATGTTGTTTACGGCAAACAGCAGAAGGTCGATGTCCTTCCCGGTGAAGCGGGTGTTGTCCAGAGCGCCGAGCTGCAGCGCAAGCACGCAAAAACGGGAAAAATTTTGCCGCATCCCGAGGCTCTCCATCCGTTCGGCGATCTCCCCCTCCTTCATCCCGAAGAGAAACAGCTTGACCATCACAAACGTGCGCAGCAGCCCGGTTTGCCCTTCCAGCCTGCTTTCCAGCCGTTTCTTGGCATCGAACAGCGTATGCACCTGCTCTCCGATCATCTGAATTTCATCCAGCGGCTTCCGGGGCGCCGCCACGCCGATTTGCGACAGCACTTCTTTATAGATTTGGGCGATCGGGCGGTACAGCCGCCTCGACCAGAGCAGAGACGCCATAATGGACAGCAGCAGCAATCCGGCGCAAATATACAAAGTAAACCAGCCGATTTCGCGGGAGGAACGCGTTAGCTGATCCAGCGGAACGACGGATACGTAGGTCCAGCCGTTATAATCGGACTGGCGGTAGGTAACCGTAAACGACCGGCGGTCCATGCTCGTGTCGTACTGCCCCGACTGCCGGGGAAGCTTCAATACCGACTGCCGCAGCGACCGCTCCATATCGTCCAGCGCCACCCCTTTCTTGATCAGCATGCGCCCTTCCCGATCGTACATTAATACGGCTTCATGGTCGGCGTTAACGGAAATTAACCTGCTTAAGCCGCAGGCCGGAATCCGGATCAGCGCCGCCCCGGAGCCTCGATATGCGGTGAGCGGAAGCCGTTTCAGCAAACGAACGTCGATCCCGCAAAAATCGTCGGCCGTCCCGGAGGCAGCGCTTTCATTCGAAGGCTCGGCCCATATTGCCCGGTCCTCGCCTGTTGCGGGACTTGACGAAGCTTTCACGGCGCCTGCATCCCATTCGGAAGGGGCGGCAGGCTCGGGCAGCTCCTCCGGCGCATGGCTGGCCAGCCAGCTGTCGAGCCGGTACAGCCCTTCATTATTGATCAGCCAATTACCCGATTTGCTCCATACCTGAATATCGTCAATCCCGGTATCGAGACGCTGCAAGCTGCTAAGCTCGGTCTTCACCTGCGCATACATCTGGAACTGATCCGGGCGCAGCGGCTCGTTGAGCGCCGTTTGAATAATTTTGGACCCGAGAAAATGAGTCGCCGCCTGATCGACCACCTTCAGAGAATGCTCTACGTTCATCTGCGTTTGCTGCAAGCTTAACGCCGTTTCCTTGTTCATCTGCTCCCGGACGACGCCGGACGATTTGCCGTAAGAAAACAGGCCCAGCAAAATAACCGGCAGCGCGCTCATAATAAAGATCAGCCATACCCATCTGGCATAATAGCGGTTCGGTTGTGTTTTCATCGCGCTCTCTACGTTCACCCTTTGTTCAGGCAGCCTTGAAAGCGGCTTCCCGCTTCGTACCCCACATTATAACATAAACCGGGCGATCGGAAGGCACCGAACCGAAACGGCACGAAAAAAAGCGGACTGCCGGAGAGCGTCAACCGCCCGGCGTCCGCAGTCTATGCCTCGCCGAGAATAACGCTCCTCAGCCTCTCCAGCTCCTCGCGTCTCGTCTTGGCGTGAATCCGCTCGTTCGTATTATGCTTTCTTCGATGCTCGTCCTCCATCTCTTGCAGCTCCTTGATCCTCCGATCGATCTCTTCCAAAATATGATTCACCGTATCCATACGTTCGTACCTCCGCTTTCTTTAGGTTTTAGTAGAATATGTATCTTTCCTTGTTTGTTGCGAAAAAGAGTTGCTCATTCGCCAAAATCGGTTATAATAATGATAATTGTTCTCATTATTATGACCGAGGAGTTGCGACAATGAGTTTACTGCTTCCTGTTACCACTTTGCTTCTCGTAGGGCTCGGAGCCTTCTGCATTTTCACCTCCATGGACTATGATCGAAGAATCCGGAATAGGACGAAAGCAGCAGACATGTCCTTGCGCCCTCTTGCCCGCCCGGCTATGTCCTATACGAACCGATCGGACCAATGATCAGACCCCGCCGTCGCTTAAGCGCAGGGTCCGGGTTCACTGGTTCGTCATTTATCTCAATAGACGCAATCCGTTAACAATAACAAGAATCGTGCTTCCCTCGTGTCCGACCACGCCCAGCGGAAGCGGAATCCCTTGAATAAAATTAGCCGTAATCAGCAGCAGAATCACCGACAGCGCAAAAATCATATTTTGTTTGACGATGGACGCCGTCCGTCTGCCGAGCAAAATCGCCTCCGGAATTTTCTCCATATCGTCGCTCAACAGCACCACATTCGCCGTTTCGAGCGCCGCATCGCTACCCGCCGTTCCCATCGCGATTCCGACAGTAGCCGTAGCCAATGCAGGAGCGTCATTCACTCCGTCCCCGACCATAGCGACAAAGCCGTAGGCTTCTCTAAGTTCTTTGACCCGGGCTACCTTGTCTTCGGGCAGCAGCTCGGCGTACACGATATCGATTCCCGCTTCCTTGGCGATCGTCTCGGCGGTTTGCCGCTGATCGCCCGTCAGCATGGCGACCTTGACGCCCTGCTTCTTCAGCGCGGCAATCGTCAGCACCGCCTCGGGGCGAAGCCGGTCCCGCAGCGCGATGACGCCGACGGCGCCGCGCGAATTGTGAATGACGGTGACGGTTTTGCCTTCGCGTTCCAGCCGTCCGATAGTCTCCGTTACTTGTTCCGTAGCAAGCTGCTCCTCCAGGAAGGCGGGTTTCCCTATCTTCCAAGTATCCCCTTTCCACTGCGCTTGAACCCCCCAGCCGGTGCGGGTCGTAAATTCCGTCGGACGCTGCAGCGTCAGCCCTTCCTCCTGCGCGCGCAGCACGATCGCTTTGGCCAGCGGATGCTCCGACAAGCTTTCCAGCGACGCGGCAGCCTGCAGCATCTCGTTCTTATCATATCCTTGAAACGGGATCAAATCCGTTACAACCGGAGTTCCGGTCGTCAACGTCCCGGTTTTATCGAAGGCTACGACTTTGGTGCGGGCGAGATTTTCCAAATGCGCGCCGCCTTTGAACAATACGCCTTTTCTGGCGCTGTTCGAGACGGCCGATAGCATAGCCGGCATGATCGAAGCGACCAATGCGCAAGGCGAGGCGACGACCAGAAACACCATCGCTTTGTAAAACGACTGCTGCCATGTCCAGGCAAGCAGGAACGGCGGAACGACGATCAGCAGAAACGACAGCACAATAATCACTCTCGCATAAATCCGCTCGAACCGTTCGATGAACCGCTGCGTGGCCGGTTTTTCGCTTTGCGCTTCCTGCACGAGGCGAATGATTTTGGCGAACAGCGTCGATTCGCTCGGCTGGCTCACCTCAATGAACAGCGCCCCTTCCCCGTTCAGCGTTCCGGCGAACACTTCGTCTCCCGCCGCTTTATCCACCGGAATCGATTCACCGGTAATTGCAGCTTGGTTCACGGCGGAGGCTCCTTCGGTAATGAGGCCGTCGGCCGGGATGCGTTCCCCCGGTTTGACCAGGACGATGTCTCCGAGCTTCAGCTCCTCGATCGAAACCGCCCGTTCCTCTCCGTCATGGTACAGCACCGCCATCTCAGGCTTCAGCTCCATCAGCGATGAAATGTCGCGGCGGCTCCGTTCCATCGTATAGCTTTCCAGCACTCCGCTAAGGGAGAATATAAAGATAAGCACCGCTCCCTCCGCCCAATAACCGATGCTGGCGGCCCCGATCGCCGCTACGATCATCAGCAGGTTGACGTCGAGATCCCGCTCTTCGATCAGCGTTTGCAGCCCTTCCTTCGCTTTGACGAAGCCGCCGACGATAAAGGCGGTCAAATAAAGAATAACCTCCCATGTATGTGAAGTACCCGAGATCCCCCATGCGGCCGCGATAAAAATCCCGCTGGCTAACGCCGCCATGCCTTCCCCGTATCTTTGAATCCAGGCGATTAATTCTCCGGTCGGCCGGGCTTGCTGTGATTGCAGCTTTTGTTCTTTAGCGTGTTCTGCAGATTGTACGGATGAAATCATTGCTATCACTCCTTCTCATTGAGAATGAATCCCATTATTACTTCCCTTAAAATGCCACATGCTGCTCCTTGTTAGGGAGCAGCATGTATAATCGAGAATGATTCTCGTTTTGACCTTATTCAATTAAGTTGCCGTAAGGAAAGTTCTTCTTTAGAATTATTATAATCTACAATGAGAAAAAAGTAAATGGGCTCCTGTCATGTTCTGGCAGTTCATCTGCAGACCGCTTCCATTACAGTTGCAGCTTCTTACTTAGAAAGTCAACCCAAGTCGCTATGACATTAAGGTCATTATTGCTGATTTGCCCATTTCCAAAAAAGGGAGTCAGAATAACGTATTGTTCCTTTCCATCTTGCCGTACGCGATGACCGACAAGAAAATCTTTCGCTTTTTCCTTCGGGACGCCCTTAATCAGGCCGGTAACAGGCTTAACCTCAGAAGTGCTGTGCGCAGTAAAACTAAAATTTAACAGATGATTAAAAAAAGGAAGCAGTTTAAACTGGCTGTCTTTAATTCCCGCATATCCTATAGTAATAGGAAAATCAAATTTATCGTATAAGGAGCAAAGAATTTGCGTACGCAGCGCCTCGGGCTTCTCATTATACGCTACATATTCCTCATAATTTTTAAAATGAAAGCCTTCAACATCGTACAAAAATTTTCCTTGCTTGGGAAGAGGATAACGTTCGATCATCGCCGTATGCGAGTTTTCTTTATGAAGCTTCTCATGAAAACAATCGATAACGGCAGAGCCGGCAAGCGCATGATCCTTTGATCGGGTTACTCAAGGAGCTCTTGCTCATCCGCTTTCGCTTCGGCCGCCAACAAGAAAAAGCCCGATTGCTCAGGCTTTTCCCGCTTGTATTCGACGTTGGACCGCTCACCTGCCGCTTCAGCCGTTAATGTCCGCCAGCAGCCGCTCCAGCTGTTCTTCGCCGACGGCTCCGCCGCCGAACGCCAGCAAGCTTCTCAGCGGCATATATCTCATCATCGCCATCAGCATTTCCGAATGGCTCTCATCCTGCGCCATGCTCATCAGGCCGCTCGCTTGGCCGAATTGCTGCAGAAGCGCGCCGATCTTCTGCGAGCTTGCCGGATCTTGCATAAGGTCTCCTACGGTTGAATTGAGCGTATACGTCTTCTTGAGCGTCACGGTCGAGTGAACCGTAAGCTGCTCTTCCAGAACGATATTTTGCGAGGATGTACCGATCAATATCATGAACTGCCCGCTTTCCACATGCCAATCGCCGAGCTCGACGTTGTAATAGGCAAAGGCGCGTTTATCCAGCGTGAACGATACGGTTCCTTGTTCTCCCGGCTGCAGCTCGATCTTGGCAAAAGCCTTCAGCTCTTTGTCGGGGCGAATGACCGTGCTCTCGACATCCCGGACATACAGCTGCACAATTTCTTTCCCCGGGCGGCTCCCGGTATTCGTAACCGCGACGGCGACATCCAGCGTCTCCGTATCCTTCATCTCTCGGCTGCCGAGCGTAAGCTCGCCGTATTCGAACGAAGTGTAGCTCAGCCCGTAGCCGAACGGGAATAACGGCTGAATTTGTTTTTTGTCGTAATAACGGTAGCCGACGAAGATGCCTTCCCGGTATTCGACCCGGTCGCCTTCGCCCGGGAAGTTCAAATAAGACGGATTGTCGCTTAATTTGACAGGGAACGTTTCGGCCAATTTGCCGGAAGGGTTGGCCACCCCGTATATAAGGTCCGCGATAGCGCCGCCGGCCGCTTGCCCGCCGAGATAACCCTCCAGCACCGCCTTAACCTTATCGATCCAAGGCATGACGACGGGAGCCCCGTTAAGGAGAACGACGACGATATTGCTCTGCACCTGCGCGACGGCTTCAATCAGCCTGATCTGGTTCTCCGGCAAATTCAGATGACTGCGGTCGTACGCTTCCGATTCATACCGGTCCGGCAGCCCGGCGAACACGACCGCGGCCTGCGCTGCGCTTGCCGCCCGCTGCGCTTCGGCGATCAGCTCCTCGTCGAGCGCATCGCTGTCCAGACGGTACCCCTGCGCATACGATATATGCGACGGATGACCGGCGAGCTTCTTCATTTCCTCTACCGGATTGTCGAGCATCGTCGGCACGATGTGAGAGCTTCCCCCGCCCTGATATCTCGGCGACTGCGCGAACGCCCCGATGACGGCCACACTGGATGATGCGGACAGCGGCAGCAGAGGCCCGTCGTTTTTCAGCAGCACCATGCTCTCGCTCGCCACTTCTCGGGCCAAGGCATGATGAGCCGCCTGATCGTAAGCCGCATTCTCTTTCTGCTGATCGACAGCCATGAAAATAATCCGTAGCAGCCGCTCCACGGCCCGATCCAGCGCTTCTTCGGACAGCTTGCCGCTTGCGACCGCCTCGACGATCCTGCGTTCTCCCACGCCGTTGCTGGCCGGCATTTCCAGCTCCAGACCGGCAGCCAGCGCATCGTCGCGCCGGTTGACCGCGCCCCAATCCGATACGACGAAGCCTTCATGCCCCCACTCGTCCTTCAAAATATCCGTCAGCAGCTTGACATTCTCCGAAGCGAACGTGCCGTTCACCTGATTGTACGAGCACATCACGGTCCAAGGCTGCGCCTTCTTCACGGCCCCTTCGAAGCTGGCCAAATAAATTTCGCGCAGCGTCCGCTCGTCGACCACCGCGTTCGTCGTCATTCTCCGGTGCTCCTGATTGTTGACGGCAAAATGCTTCAGCGACGTGCCGACGCCTTGGCTCTGCACGCCTCGAATATGGCCGGCCGCCATCTCCGACGATAAATACGGGTCCTCGGAGAAATATTCGAAGTTTCTGCCGCATAGCGGAGAACGCTTAATATTGGCCCCGGGTCCGAGCAGCACCGCAACCTGCTCCGCTTGACATTCCTCGCCCAGCGCCACGCCGACGCGGCGAACCAAATCTTGATCCCAGGAGCTGGCCAGACCGGCGGCCGACGGGAAGCAAGTGGCGGGCACGCTGTCCAACAGCCCGAGATGATCCGCCCCTTCACGCTGCTTGCGCAGGCCGTGCGGGCCGTCCGTAATCATAATCGAAGGGATGCCGAGGCGCTCCACGCCCTTCAAGTGCCAAAAATCAAGCCCCGAGCACATGCCGGCTTTCTCCTCCAGCGTCATCCGGGCGATAAGTTCCTTCCAATCGCGTTCCATACAATCGTTCTCCTCCCGCAAAAAAAATAACCGCTTTCATAGTTCCATTATAGAAAGCGGTTTCGGGATTTTATTGTACAATAACGTTATTTTTGGTACTTTTATCGCTTAGCTTCTTTTGCGGCCTTCGGGTCTTTTCTAAATTGCAGAGGCGTAACCCCTGTCACTTTTTTGAACACCTTCGTAAAGTAGCTCTGATCGTTAAAATTGAGCCTCGCACAAATATCGGACAAGGAATATTCCGTTAACGTCAGCAGCTTTTTGGCTTCCTCAATGCGTTTCATTTGAATATATTCGCTCACGGCCAGTCCGGTTTCTTGTTTAAACAGCTTCGACACATAACCCGGACTCCGATCCGCCCACCGGGACAGCTCCCGCAGCGAAATGCCCTCGTACAAGTGCATAAAGATGTAATGCTTGCATCGGGCTATCGTGCTTGAGACATGATCTTCCCGGTTCTCCTTCACTTTGGCGGCGAAATCGAGCAATGCCTCCTGCAGCGCGTTCCGAACTTCCCTGGCGCCCGTCAGCTCCTCGATATGCTGAATGTACAAATCGCTCATCGTATAGGCGACCTCCGGTTGAAGGCCTCCTTCCATCGCCGCCCGGGTAGCAAGCGCAATCGCGGCTATGCTTAAATTTTTCTCGTTTCGGACGTAGCTTTTTTTCGCCAAAATGCCGAGCCCTTCCTCGGTCAAGATGCTGGAAAATTCAACCATAAGCTCATCGGTGCGGCCGTCCTTAATCAACTGCAGCATCCGTTTTTCGAAAATCGTGTCGTGATGAAACGTCCTGTTGAACAAACGATGCGACACATGCAAATCGATGTTCCCGGCCAGCGCCGCCCGCATTTGCAGCGCATGATTCACCCGCACGATGTCGGCGGTATCTACCTTGCGGCCGTACACGAAATAATAAATAAGCGCTCCCGCATGAAGCAGCTTCATTCTGCTCATCACGGCAATCCGCCGATAATGCTGCCGTAAGGAGTCGGCATCCGGCCAGCCGTAATCCTGCATCAATCCGTTGATGACATCCTCCGGCACGGGAGCGGTTAGAATCGGCCCGGCCATAAGGCTGCCCGCATATTCGTCCTTGTCCGTCAACCGGACTTCGATATAATGCTCCAGCGTCCCGGTCTCCCGCAGTAAAGGCGCTTCCGCCGAGCCTCCGCCGGCGGTCAAGCTGCCGAGAAGCTCTTCATGCTTGCCGCGAAACATCGGATTCGCCTGTCCCTGCCCGTAAGCGAGCTCGATTCGAGGGCTCGGACTTAGATAATAAACGGGAAACTCGAAATTATCGTTCAATAGGCTGCAAACGTTAGAAAGCTTGTTCATATCCCATAGCGGTTCCATTCGGTTTACCTCGACCTTCGGTCCGTCGTTGTCATGGCCTTTCCCCCGCATTTTAACATAAGCGTCTCCGTTCTGTACACGGCCCCGGCCCGAGGCTTGGCGGTTCGTTAAAGGCTTATGTCTATTGAGCCGATGATGCCGGTGATACGTCCACACCCGCTTCTCCTTAGCGAATAACATAGCATAAATAAATCAATTCGATTCCATATGTTTCCGTATCGGATAGTAAACGTAAGCGGGGGGTGCACTTCAATTGAAAATTGTCATTATGGCCGGCGGAAAAGGAACGCGCATTTGGCCGCGCAGCGCGGATGATTTGCCCAAGCAATTTCTGCCTTTCCTGTCGGAACAGTCTTTGATCCAAGAAACCGTAGATCGTTTCCGCGGCTTTGTGCCTTCATCCCGCCTGTTTATCGCCCTGCCGCAGCGCTATTTGCCGATAGCTAGGCAGCAGCTTCCGGACATCCCGCCGCATATGCTGATCGTCGAGCCGGAGCAGAAGGATACCGCCGCCTGCGTTGCGTTGGCCGCTTTCCGGTTTCTACAAGCCGGAGACGACGAACCCGTTGCCTTCATCCCTTCCGACCAGTATGTAGGGGACAAGGAGGCGCTGCTAACGTCATTGACGGCGGCGGAGAAAACCGCCATGACGCTTGACGCGATCGTCACGCTTGGCATCATGCCGACCAGACCCGATAGCAGCTACGGCTATCTGCTCACTTCTGCAGCAGCGGCGGCGGATGCAGTTCCGGCTGAAACGCGCCAAGTCGCCCGGTTTGTGGAGAAGCCTTCCGCGGAACGGGCCCGGGAATTGATCTCCGATCCGAACGTGTACTGGAACAGCGGGATTATCGTCGCTCGCCCTGCGACGCTGAGGCGCTCCATCGAACTGCACGAACCGGCAATCTGGGACTGTCTGACCCTCCATCCGCATGATCCTGCTGCCGCTTATGCCGGCATGCCGAAGCTGTCCATCGATCACGCCGTGATGGAACGAGCGGAGAAGATCTACTGCATTCCGGTTGAATGCGGCTGGGACGATGTCGGTTCCTGGACCTCACTGCCGCGCCATACGGCGCTTGACAACGACGGTAACGCGATCCGGGGCGACGCCGAACTCATCCGCTCGGCCGGCAATATCGTCTACGTAGAGGGGGGGCCCGCCCTTATTATCGGGGTCAACGATCTGATCGTGGCCTCTACCTCCAGCGGGTTGCTCATATGTCCCAAATCCGAGGAGCCTCGGCTGAAGAGCTGGTTGTCCTCCCGTAAATAAACACAAAGGAGTGCATTTATTTGTCCGCAAACCGTGACATAAAAATAGACATCGTCATTCCCGCCATCCCTAAAGATCTGGCCACGCTTCCCTATGTGATCGACAGCGTCCGCAAGCATGTGAAGCATCCCATCGGAAACATCTTCGTCGTTTCGCCGGACAGTCCCCGAATCAAGGATGTATGCCGGCGCAAACACTGCCGCTTCGTGCATGAGAACAGCGTACTGCCGCTGCGAAAAGATCAGATTGCCTACCGGTCCAAACGTTGGGAAAGATCCGGCTGGCTGTATCAACAGCTGCTTAAGCTCGGAAGCAGTTCAGTGACGGAGCAGCGCTACTATCTGGTTATCGATGCCGATACCGTCATGATCCGGCCGCATCGGTTCCGGGTCGGCGGAAAGTCCGTATTTTACTGCCGAGGCTGGAGCCAGCCTGAATATTTCGCTTCCTACCGGAGGCTGCTCGGCAAGAAAGCCCCCCGCCCCCGTTCGTTCGTAGCCCACTATATGATGTTCGATAAAGTGAAGCTGCAATCGCTCAAAAATACCATTCAGAGCAGGCACGGTACCGCATGGTACAAAGCGATTTTAAAATCCGTCGACCGCACCAAGCAGTTTGGCTTTTCCGAATTCGAGACCTACGGCAACTACGTCTATACGAACGAGTCGAATCGCGTGCGCATGCTGCCCGCGCTGAACAAAAGCCTGTCCTCTTCCCCTTCGGCCCTTTCCAAGGCCAAACTCGGGCGGCTTGCGTCCCGCTACCGCTCGCTTTCGTTTCACAAGCGAAAGGGATATTCGCTGCGGCTGCCGAAACGGCGTTCATAACGGGCATACAGGACAAGGACCGCTTCCTCCCGAGCGGTCCTTGCTTCGCTTACATACGATTGAAATCCGTTATTTACATACCGGCAACCGCGCAGGCATGTCGTCCATTACGAGCGTACCCGGTCGCTTTGCACGGCCGGAGGCTCGAAAGTTTTGAAAATCGATACAAATATTGACAGTGCTGCTTAACCAAGGTATTATGTTTTTACATCACAGACATGAATGCGTTTTCAATACAAGTTTCACCTAATCCTTTGGCCCCCGTTATAGGGGAAATGCAGCGGCTGGCTTGGTTGACAAATGCGGTTATTTCCTATGGTCTGCAATAAAGGAGGTGAGTGTCGATTAAATTAACTGAAAATTCAGATAAATAAAACAATTCTTATCGGCAATGTCAAATTTAAGGGAGTGAGCCTATGCCAAAGAAAGAGTGCGTAGCGATGCTGCTCGCGGGCGGCGAGGGAAAAAGACTCGGTCATCTGACCACAAATCTGGCGAAACCTGCCGTTCCCTTCGGCGGCAAGTACCGCATTATCGATTTTTCATTAAGCAATTGCAGCAACTCAGGGATTGATACGGTTGGAGTCCTGACGCAGTATCAGCCGACAGTACTGAATGCGTATATCGGCATCGGAAGCTGCTGGGATTTGGATCGCAAAAACGGAGGCGTCACCGTGCTCCCCCCGTTCATGGAGCAAAAAGGCGGCAGCTGGTATAAAGGAACGGCCCATGCCATTTACCAAAACATTCATTTTCTCGAGCAATATAATCCCGAGTACGTGCTGGTCATATCCGGCGATCACATCTATAAAATGAATTATGCCATGATGCTGCAGCGTCACAAGGAAACGAAAGCGGACGCCACCATTGCGGTATTGGAAGTGCCGATGAAGGAGGCAAGCCGGTTCGGCATCACGAGAGTGGACGAAAACGGCCTGATCACCGAGTTTGAGGAAAAGCCTCAACAGCCGAAAAGCAATCTTGCTTCCATGGGAATATATATTTTTTCCTGGGATGTTCTGAAGCAGTACTTAATCTCCGACGAGCAAAATCCCGCTTCCCATAACGATTTCGGCAAAGACATCATCCCTTCGATGCTGGACGACGGTTTGCGGATTTTCGCCTACCGGTTCAACGGATACTGGAAAGACGTCGGAACCGTCAACAGCCTGTGGGAAGCGCATATGGATCTCTTATCGGAAAATGCTCCGTTTTCGCTTCACGATCACAAGTGGCGGATTTACGCCCAAAACCCGCACCAGCCTCCGCAATATATCGCATCCGCCGCCAAAGTCACCCGCACTTTGGTCAATGAAGGCTGCACGGTTTACGGGAATGTCGATCATTCCGTCCTGTTTTACGGCGTTCATGTCGGCAAAGGCAGCATCATCAAAGACTCGGTCATCATGCCCCATACACGAATCGGGGAAAATGTCACGATCCATCGATCTATCATCGGCTCGGGCACCGTCATCGAAGACGGCGCGCATGTCGGAGACCCGGATGATTCGACCCCTATTACTTTAATCGGAGAGAACATGATCGTTACCTCTTATGAAGACCAGGGGAAGGAGTGTTTCAATTGAACAATGTGTTAGGAGTCATCAATCTAAGCATCAATCAGCCTCTCTTGCATGAGCTTACCTACTCGCGCGCAACGGCGACCGTCCCGTTCGGAGGCCGATACCGACTGATTGATTTTGTGTTATCGAACCTGGTGAATTCGGGAATTAGCAATGTGGCCGTTCTCGCCCACAATAGTTACCGGTCTATCAACGACCATCTCGGCTCGGGAAAAGAATGGGATTTGGATCGCAGACACCGGGGACTTTTCATTTTGCCTTCCAACAATCAATTTCCCGGTTTTAACGGCGACTTGCAAAATTTTTACAGCTCCCTCGACTATTTTGCCTACAGCAGCGAGGAATTCGTCGTCGTCTCAAGCAGCCATATGCTCTGCAACATCAACTATGCCGATGCGGTGGAGAGCCATCAAAGGACCGGTGCGGACATCACCGTCATTTACAAGGAAATGAATGAGGGCAGCGAGGATTTCACCAACCTGATTACGGTGGATTTGGCCGAAGACGGCCGGGTCCAACGCATGACGGAGAACCAAACGGCGGCTCGAAGCAATAAAGTATATATGCGAATGATCGTGATCAAAAAAGACCTTCTCGTCGATTTGGTCAAACAAAGCGTTCACCATAATTACTACGATCTGGTGCGTCATGTCATCATCCGCAATCTGGACACGTTAAAAGTTTACGGCTACGAGTACAAAGGGTATTTGGCCATTATCAATTCCGTGCAAAATTATTACAAGTACAGCAAGGAACTGCTGAAACCGGAAGTATGGAAATCGCTTTTTCTCCAGCCGGGATTGATTTACACCAAAGTCAAGGACGAACCGCCGGCCATCTATACCGCAGACGCTTCCGCAACCAATTCGCTGATAGCGAACGGATGCATCATTGAGGGAACCGTGGAAAACAGCATTTTATTTCGGGGGGTGAAAATCGCCAAAGGAGCGGTTGTCAAAAACAGCATCCTGATGCAGAAATGCGTCGTCGAACCTCATACATATTTGGATCACGTCATTCTCGATAAAGAAGTGCATGTGACAAGCGGGAACCGGCTCGAAGGCGATGAGATGTCGCCCACGGTTTTCTCAAAAAAGAGCATCATATAAACTTGATATAGCAAAGGAACGTGGAGAAATGCCCAGACCATTAGTGATCGGCAACGGAAAAATCTTGATCAACTTTGACGACAAGCTGCGCTTAAGAGACCTCTATTACCCGTTCGTAGGGCAGCTCAATCATGTAGGCGGTCATTTTTGCAAAATGGGCGTATGGGCAAGCGGGTTGTTTAACTGGCTGGACGAAGATGTATGGCAGCGCCGGCTGCGTTATCGCCCCGAGTCTCTGGTCACCGATATTTTTGCCAACAACGACAGGCTGCGGGTGGAGGTGCGGATCGCAGACGGCATCCATCAGCGGGACAACATTTATTTAAAGAAAGTGTCCGTCCGAAACCGGCATTCGGAAGCTCGCGAGGTCCGTCTGTTTTTCCATCATGACTTTACAATCAATGAAACGGAAGTCGGCGACACCGCCGTGTACGATCCCAGACTGAACGCTGTGTACCATTATAAGCGAAACGTATACATTCTGGCGAACGGTAAAACGCCCGAACAAGGAATTTATCAATACAGCATCGGCATCAAACGGTTCAACCATGCCGAAGGAACGTGGAGAGACGCCGAGGATGGAGTGCTTGGCGGCAATGCCATTGCTCAAGGGTCGGTGGATAGCACGATCTCCTTCCGGCTGCTGCTTCAGCCTGACGAAGAGCAGACGATGTATTACTGGCTGTGCGTGGGCGAGAAGTATTCGGAGGTACGCAAGCTGAACCATTACGTCGTAGAGAACGATGCGGAGCAATTATTGAAGCGGGTTGAAGTATACTGGCAAGGCTGGGTCAACAAGGAGCGGCAAGATTTCGCCGATCTTCCATCGGAAGTGATCGACCTGTACAAAAAAAGCTTGCTGATCGTCAAAACGCAAATGGACCGGCAAGGCGCCATTATCGCCGCCAACGATACCGATATTTTGCAGTTTAACCGCGATCACTACAGCTACATGTGGCCGCGTGACGGCGCTCTTGTCGCTCTGGCCATGTCGATGGCCGGTTATGACGGAACCGTAGCCAGCTTCTACAAATTTTGCAGCGACGTATTAACCAAAGACGGGTATTTGCTGCACAAGTATAACCCGGACGGCTCTACGGGTTCAAGCTGGCATCCTTTTATTTACAGCGGGGAGCTGCAGCTGCCGATCCAGGAGGATGAAACCGCCCTTGTTTTATATTCGTTATGGGAATTTTATACGAAAAGCGGGCAAATCGAGTACTGCCAGGAGCTGTACGCCTCCTTGATCCGCCCGGCTGCAAGCTTCATGCAAAAATATGTTCATCACGAGCTTAACCTGCCTTTGCCCAGCTATGATTTATGGGAAGAGCGCTGCGGCATCTTCACCTTCACTTGTTCAGCCGTATTCGCCGGGTTGCAGGCGGCGGCCCATTTTGCCAAATTATTCGGAGATGAGAAGCGCTATACGCGGTATCATACGTCGGCCAATCAAATCAAGGAAGCGATGCTGCGCCATTTGTACGACGAAGCGTCCGGACGCTTTTTGCGGGGAATATACGTACGGAATAACGGTGAAATAGAAAAAGATTACACTGTGGAAAGCAGCATGTATTCGCTCTTCGCCTTCGGAGTGCTTCCCGCCGACGACCCGAGAGTTATCCGCACGATGGAGGCGATTCAGCAAAAGTTATGTGTACGCACAAACGTGGGCGGATATGCCCGTTATGAAGGAGATTATTATTTTAAAATTTCCGACGATCTTGAGCAAATTCCCGGCAACCCGTGGCTCATCAGCACGCTTTGGATAGCGGAATGGAACATCGCCAAGGCGCAGTCGCTTCACGATCTGAGGGAACCGTTAGCAACGCTGCTTTGGGTTTGTCAACAAGCGATGGAGAGCGGCGTGCTCCCCGAACAGATCCACCCGTTATCAGGAGAACCTCTTTCGGTAGCCCCCCTAACTTGGTCTCATTCCACGTTGGTGATGACCGTGGTCAAATATACGGAAAAATATCGCCAGCTGCAGCACGTTCAGGAAACATTATACGCTTCAGGCGGAACGGCCATATAAAAATAACGATGTACAAGGAGCTGGTTTGAATGAGCGGTCCAACAAACGCTCGGGAAAGGTTCGAGCTGTGGTTGAACGATCCGGCTATGGATGCGGCAACCCGCTCCGAGCTGCTATCTATTTCCGAACGGCCCGGCGAAATCGAAGATCGTTTTTATTGCGATTTGGAGTTCGGTACCGGAGGAATTCGCGGAATCGTCGGAGCGGGGACCAACCGGATGAATGCCTATACTGTGGCGCGCGTTACGCAAGGGCTCGCCCGGTTTCTATTGAAATCCGGAACTCCCCCGCTATCGGCCGTCATCGCCTACGACTCGCGTAACCAATCGCCCGAGTTTGCATTGGAAACGGCATCCGTCTTGGCCGGCAACGGGATCAAAGCCTATGTGTTCGATTCCCTTCGTCCCACGCCGGAGCTGTCGTACGCCGTCCGGCATTTGAATGCCGATGCGGGCGTAGTGATTACCGCGAGCCATAATCCGCCGGAATATAACGGCTACAAGGTCTATGGACAAGACGGCGGCCAACTGGTCCCCGATCAAGCGGATCAAGTGATTGAAGAAATTCGCGGAGTCCGATCGTTCTCGGATATCCATAGATGCTCGCGCCTTGATGCGGAAGAAAGCGGTCTGCTGGAGTGGATCGGTCAGGAACTGGATCGCGCCTATATTCAAGAAGTATCCTCCGTGAGCCTTCATTCCGAGCTGATCCGAAGCGCCTGCAGAGATTTCCGCATTGTTTATACCCCTCTGCACGGCGCCGGAAATCGGTTAGTGCGGGCCGCCCTTTCCGCCGTTGGCTTCGAGCAGGTACAGGTCGTTCCCGAACAGGAACATCCCGATGCCAACTTCTCAACGGTCAAGTCGCCGAACCCCGAAGAAAAGGAGGCTTTTGCGCTTGCCATTCGTAAAGCGGAAGCTGCAGAGGCCGATATCATCATCGGCACCGATCCCGATTGCGATCGTATGGGCGCCGTAGTGAAACATGCAAACGGCGATTACTGCGTCCTTACCGGAAACCAGACCGGCGCCATCATGATCCATTATTTATTATCCAATTTAAAAGAACGCGGGCAGCTTCCCCGCAACGGCGTTATCGTCAAATCCATCGTCACGAGCGAACTAGGCACCGCTATCGCCGGAGCTTACGGCATCAAGGTCGTCAATACGCTGACAGGGTTCAAATACATCGGCGAAAAAATGACTCAATATGAACGCTCGGGAACCGACCGTTTTTTATTCGGGTATGAGGAAAGCTACGGGTTCCTGGCCGGCACCTATGCCCGGGACAAGGACGCCGTTGTCGCGTCCATGCTCATATGCGAAGCGGCGGCTTATTACAAGCTTCAAGGCAAAACGCTGCATGATGTGCTGCAGGAGCTTTATGAACGTCACGGATATTTCCTTGAAAAGCTCGAATCCCGTACTTTGAAGGGGAAAGACGGAGTGGAACAAATCCGGCGAATCATGACCGACTGGCGTTCCGCTCCGCCGCAAAGGCTGAACGGGCTGCGCGTCGATAAGATCGAAGATTTTGCGCAAGGCCTGTACGGATTGCCTGCAGAAAATGTGCTGAAATATACATTGGAGGACGATTCTTGGTTCTGCCTTCGTCCCTCGGGTACGGAACCGAAGCTGAAAGTTTATTTCGCCGTTCGCGGTCAGACGGACGCATTGGCCGCCGCTTCCGTCGACCGGCTTGCCCATGCCGTGATGAAACAAATCGATTAATCCCGTTCCGAATCGTTCAAAACAACGAGCCTGGCCATTCGCGCCAGGCTCGTTCCCCCTCTGAATCAGAATCAGAGGGATCGTGCTGCGGTGTCACCGATGAACATAACTTAAGTAGGATGTGTTTAAGCGCTGCTCAAGGATGACTCTATTTCTACATGAGGTCAATATTGGAGGTGGCGTATGATAACCGTTTACACGAAAGCCGCTGAGCTCCCCTGCACCCTGGGCGTCCATATGGTTGAGGGCGTCGACTTCGTCATAGTGTATCAGGTTTATCAGGAGTATCTCCTTGCCATGCAAATTGCCGGAAACATCGGCGGGGAAGTCATTCAAGTCGCCGACGGGACGATTGTCGTCATGACGCCGAATGGAACCGTAAGCGGTTCGAAGCAGCAGTAAGATCCCGGCTTCCATTCCATTCCTTGCGACGATATACCGAATGTCATCCGCTATGCCGCAGCAGCCGCCGCAATGAATCTTCCCCGCTGACAGGCTTCATCCCCTGGACAGCTCCTCCCAACTATCCGCCTTCTGTTGCCTAAGCCTAAGCTTATGCGTAATTTTATGCATGGTTTACTTCACCGCTCTCCGACAGGTTCGAACAAACCCTATCTCTACCCTGTTCTTTGGCTCGATAGAGCGCTTTATCCGCTTCCTTGGCCAACTTCTCATGGCTTGTATCCGGATAGGTTGCAACGCCGATCGAAACCGTAATATGGATCTTCTCTCCATCGTTTAACACAAACAAATGATTTTTGACGGTAACTCTTATTCTCTCCGCAATGCGCAGCGCGTCCTTGTTCGGCGTGTCGTACATCAATACGGAAAACTCTTCTCCGCCCAGCCTTGATATCGTATCGTCCGAACGGGAGGATGCTTTCAAAATCGCGCCCAACTGCACCAGCACTGCATCCCCGTTCGCATGACCATATGAATCGTTGACTTTCTTGAAATAGTCGACGTCAATGATAGCTATCGACAAACTAGCCCCTTTTTCCACAGCTTGTCTTTGTTTTTGATGATAGATCGAATCGAACATACGATGATTATGCAGCCCCGTGAGGAAATCCACACTGGACTCAAGTTCCAATCGATGAACATGCGTTCTCACTTTCATTTGCAGCTCCGTGAAGTAGGCGGTAACGGCCCCGCCGAACACCATCATCGGGAAATAAATAAGGGCAAGATCATTTCTGCTGCCGACAAGCTTACCGCTATAAAAAAAACCTGTCAGCAGAACACTGAGCAGCAGCGAGTATATCCATTTGGGCCAATAGCCTTTAACCTTTTCGCAAATCATTCCGACGCCTGCAGCGATGAAAATAATATTTATGGCGGCAGGCTCGGATGGTGCGATCAAGGAACCGAAGGCAATTAATTTTACGGCAAACATCATAACTCCAGTAATCAGCGAGGATGCCAGTCCGCCGTACACCCCCGATAAGATGACCGCAAGCTGCCTAAAATCAAGTGTAGCTCCATGAACATGCACAGTAAAAATCATCAGCACGATACCGAGTATCCCGTGCATAAATCCTATTTTGAACTTGGTGAACAGTGAAGATGCGGTTTCAACAGCGCTTTTCTTGAGCAAAAATCGGTTTGTCAATAACAGGTAAGCGGTGACAGTAGCGAAATTAGCCATTAGTGGAGGAACCGTTTCAACGAAGCTCATTTACTCTCACCCTTTTTTGTAGTTTGGTTGTCTCGGGATACGATCCTCCAGAGTTTTTATATATTCAAATTCGGGATAAGAGAATTGTTTCCTGCTTGCAGGTCGAGCATAATTACCATAAAAATAGCAAATTAAATAAGGATATAACTTAGAGTTATACCCTTATGATCATTTATTAATATTTTATATCGGACCGCTTCCTCGAAAACGGCCCGGCGTCGCTGCATGCGCTGCAAATCCGCTATTTCTTGCCGGTAACGGCCGCCACTACGTCATCCACTACCCTGCCTTCGGCGATCGGACCGGAGGACATCCAGTGTCTGGCGGACACCTTGAACACATGATTTTGCTTGACCGCCGGCATCGCCTTCCAAACCTGCAGCTTCTCGACTTCCTTCGAGGCTTCGCTCGCTTCGGCGAAATCCTTTGCCGAGCTGATCGATCCGCCGTAGATGGCAAACACATAATCCGCGGTGATCGAAGGCAGCTTCTCGAGCGAAGTGTTGATTCCCCATTCGTCGGGCGACGCCTTCTGAAATGCGGCGATACTGGTGTCGGGCTTCAGACCCAGATTGTCGTAGATCAGATGATTAAAGCTGGGAAAGAACACCTGAAGGTCTTTTTCCGACGGACGCATGAACAAAATTGTTTTATCGGGGCCTGCCGCCGAGACGATGGCGTCCTTGGCCTTCTTCAGCTTGTCGTCGTAGCTTTGGATGACAGCCTTCGCCTTGTCTTCCGAGCCGGTTGCCTTGCCGATCGCGACGATCGACGACTTCCAATCCTCAGGCCCGAACGCGATCGTCGGCGCGATCTTGCTCAGCTCGTCGTAGCCGCTTTGGTCGATTGCATTTTTTTGAACGATGATGAGATCCGGCTGCGCCGACAGAACCGCTTCCAGGTTCGGCTTGAAATCCGCGCTGCCCGACAGCGGGATGTGAAGCGCTTTGAGCTGGTCGTCCAAATAATAGCCGTCAAAATCGTACCCGTATACCATCGGAACCCCAAGCGACAGCGCGAGATCCTCCAGTCCGAACACGGCAACGCGCTGCGGATGCACGGGCACCTCCGTCTTGCCGAAGAAGTGCTCGATGGTTTGCGTCGCCGATGTGGACGAACCGTTCCCCGATGGGAAACCTGCCGCTTCCGAGCCTGTACTCGTTCCTTTCGCGTTGTCGTTGTTACCGCAGGCGCTTGTCATTATTACGAAAAGCAGGAGAACGATCATCCCCGCCGCAGCCCGAAACTGCCTTCCCCGTACGTCATGATCGGCCGAAGCGTCTCTTAATCTGTAAAACATTGCTTCTCCTCCATCATTGATATTGAAAATCATTATCATATAATTATAAAGATGATTCGCAACGATGGGAATAGGCAAAGATGCTTAAATTGGACGATATTTGCCGGAACGGAATCACTTTCCCTTCCACACCCCCGGAACAGCGACAATGCTTTTTTCCTTTGCAAAAACGCAGTATCTCCCTAACGGCAAAAAAAGAGACCCGGCCAACGGGGCGTGGGTCTCCATTTTTCAGTAATTTTTTGCGGTTTCAGCGATAGGGAAAACTAGAGTCTAAAGCCTTGTGTAGCAAGGGTTTGAACGTTTTTATGAAAAAGACGACATTTTATTTTCAATGCGCCGCGGAATACCTAATCGCTCAAATCATTTCAAAAATCATTTCAAATGTTAATTCCTTTGATAAACTTTCATAAAGTTTAGTCAGGCTTTAAGAACAAAATTTTTCATTCTCAAGACCATGTACAAGTATAGAGTCCGCTGTAATTTTTACAGGTCTAGCCCCTTTATCATGTAAACTTAAATGAACAGTGCGGCCATATTCATGAGTAATCCTTCTAACGATTTCTTTATTTAGTAAATGCTTTGTCAATTGAGCAAACTGTTTAAAGGTTAAATTCTTTGAAAAGGCTTCCCTGATGCAATAATCAAATACGTTAGAATAAACTAATGATATAAAATTTTTTGCTCTTTGGTCATTAGGAGGAAGATTTTCTAAAAATTCTTGTGGGAAAGTTCTATTAATTTTATCTTGAAAACCGAAATATACTTTGCAATCATGTTTTTTTACTGCAACCTCTCCAAGGCCATCGACATTAGGCATTGCAGAAAAGCATGTGAATGCAAGTACTTTCTTACCATTTAACAACTTTACATTCTCCTCTGATGCTTTAAAAAGCCAATCAAGCTTTGCTCTTTCCTCTCCCGTAGCATCCTCGAATTTGTGGAAAACACCCCAATGACTTCCATGAGCAAAAATAAAAACTATATCTGCTTGTGCAATCCTACTTAAACAAACAGATTTATTGTCGTCCATAATCATATCGACTGAATGCTCTCCATTTAAATGACTTGAAAGCATCTCAGTAAAAATTGAATTTCTTAGAATGTTTGAATCTTGGCTGCGATAAAAAGCTACTTTCATTTTTAAGCCTGCTCCTCTAGTTTGTATTTAAATCAAATTTAGACATGTAGTTGGTGATTAGATCTACAACATCCCTACGGAATTTCTCCGCATTTTCTCCATCCATTCTCATTTCGTATATAAGGTCATTTAATGTAATATCTCCGTCATTAAGCTCAAACTTCATATTTAACTCATCATAGTCACTTGCCATCTTCTCAAGTGAGATCATTATTATATCTAGATCATTAATAGCTTCTTTAATAGCTTTTACCGTAGCTCTCGAATCGTTTTTGTACACTAATCGATAAACATTAAGTTCGTTTATTATTTCAAAGTAGTGCTTGTGATTAAACGGAATTTGGTGGGGTTCGTCTATATTGAAGGAACTGGAGTAAAAAATTATTTTGGTTCTGGTATTATTTTGTCTGTACTGCTTAATCAGATTAAATCCAACTTTATTCCTTATATCAGCATCGTATCTAGCAGCATTAAAATTACAGTCAAACATTAAAATATCATAAGGTTTTTCTACAGAAAAATCGTTTACATTATGCATATACTCGAATTCTACTTTAATATTTTCGTATGCTAGAATCTCTTTAATATCCTCGAAATACTCCACAATTTCAGTCATATCATCAATAACCAATATTTTATACTGTTCCATTCATTTCACATCCTAATTGGAAGTTTTATCAAAAAGGAGGCTCCAATATTTTCATCTGGATTAGTTATACAATGCATATCACCATTATGATCCTGTACTATATCCAGTGATGTTGCAAGTCCTATTCCGTTCCCATTGGTTCTCGAATATGCAACATTAAAAATAAAGGGTGCATCCTCTTCTTTAATCCCCGGCCCACTATCACTAAAAATTATATCTACAAAATTATTATCCACAGACGTTGTAATATTAATCTTCCTATCAATTGTATTAGCAAGTGCTTTTCTTGAATTACTAAATAAATTATCTAATACAATTTTTATAGATTCTTTATTACAAAAGACTCGCTTGTAATTATCATTAAAATTATAGCTAATTGAAATGTTATTGCTATCACATAAAATAAAATTCTCGTCTACAGACTCTTGGATAATGTCACTTAAAATTTCTGATTTTTTTGTTAAACTCGATGAAGATGCCTTTCTCAAAGCACTATCGATTAATTTATTTATCGAATTAATGATAGTTTGAACGATACTATGTTCAATGTTAATGTTGTTTGCTTCGGCTTGTACTAATATTTTATTTATTTTGGAGTCCAAAATTGCAGTCTTATTCTTCACTGTATGTAATAACTCGTACAATATTCCTTCACTTCCACTAATTCTTTGAAAAATCTTCATTTTTTTCGATAACTCATTATTCGCCTTCTTCACTTCATCTAAATCTTTTTTTAAGCGCTTGCTATTCAGTTCAATTAAGTTGATTATTTTGTCAGCATCATTTTTGGGAATATTAGTATTATTAATTACATCTATAACTTCTCTTTTAAACAAATCTTCTTCTTTCTTACTTACTTCAACTTTAAAATCAATTAACTGCCCTTTTTGCTCTGCTTCTTCTTTTATCTTATTGAAAATATACTCCTGAAGTAAATCAATACATTTCCAAATAAATTCTTTAAATTGATTAAATTCCAATGTATCTTCAACTAATCCCAATCGATTTGTAGCATCTTTTAGCCCATAATTATCCATGTTGGAAATTTGAACATATCCAATGATATCCCTTGTCCCAAGAGAACGAAAAACTGCCTGAGCATGTTTATTATCAATGTTTAACCAGTCATTCTCTGGTTCACCATAAGGAAATATTCTAAAATTATCTCTAAAAACCTTGATATTCCCATATTGTCTAGTACTTAAGCCAGTTCTTTTTGTAAAGGCTCTTTTTGCCGCGGAATCCATATAGATCACTTTTAACTTGACAGGACCAAAAATTGGAGGAGGTAAATTTATTGATCTAGGTTCCTTAGGGACATCATCTACAATTGTATAAGTTAAATCTCCAAAAGGATCTAATTTTGCATCAATATATGTTAATGAATAGTCAAAAGCATCATTGACTATTTTTTCTTTAACGTTATTTTTCGAAAAAGTAATAGAAAAGTTATCCTGCTCTTGGGTAAATGGAGAAATAAATTTCTTAAGCTGTTTCTTTATATCCTCAACGTCTTTTATACTCCAATCATCTCTTAGACTGCTTATTTCTAATGCCACTCCAGACTTCAAAGGAGTGCTTAACATTTCTCTAGTACATTCATGGTTTACCTCCTGAAGCATCAGTGAATGATCATTATATCTATCCCAGTCAAATTCAACCGTTGTCTTCTCTTTCCCACTTTTATCGATGGTGACTAGTTTTAATCGTGCTCCTAGCTTATCTGAACTAAACCTCCCTATCCCCTTCTCGCCATTTAAAACTCTATTATACATTTTATCTATAGATGAAGTTTTTACTTCAACCTGCTTCACCAATTCTTTATGTACTACCCCAATCTCCATCCAATATTTATTAACTTCATCAAACGACATTCCAATTCCATTATCAGAAACAATAATGTATGAGTTCTTTGATGATATTATTGTATCTGCTGATACTTTCTGCCCCTTAATATAATAATTATCTCTACCTGTGCTTTTTTGCTCTATGTCGTAATCAGTAATATTTAGAAATTGAACCTCAACTTTTTTGGCCCCGGCGTCATACGAATTTTTTATCAATTCAAAAAAAGCAATGGTATTGTTGGTAATCAATTCACGTCCAATCAGTTTCTCCAACTTTGAATTTGTTCTGAATGAAATTTTGCTGTTAGACTGAATCATACAATGAGCACCTCCCACTATAAAATAAGATTTTCTACGTTTAGCTCACTGAATCTCACGATTTCAGCCTTTAACATTTGAGGGAATGGCGAAGTCATGTAAATGGACCATAATTTACCTAGAGGTGCCGGTGGGGGAGCAGAGCTTGGAAGTTAATTTCCAATACTTGGGTGCGAGTATGATCGCACTTTAGATCTCCACGAATCACCCTTGGGGATTACCCTCCCATGTCACACCGGGTCAATGCCCTTACATTCCTTCGTTCTTCCTCTCAAGGGGTGGAGGCCGTTTCTTGCTCCTTTACGGGGTCGTTTGCCCTTATGGTGAATGAACTACGGCTTCTCCGTGCTTCAATTGTCTCTTGGCTTTCTTTGCTGCATTCAAGAAGTAAACGATGTTGAACTTGTTATGCAACCATTTGTAACTGAGCGATCATTTGAGGACCGAGTACATCGACTGCGTTATAGGGTTTTATCTTCGTTCCTAGCGTGTGTAAAACTCGTATGAGCTTGCAACATAGTGCAATGATCGACTGCTTCTTCTTTAGCGGATTCTCATTCCGTTTCGTATAGTGCCGATGTAACGCCTTAAATTCTTGATTTTTAGCTACCATGGGCATGACGCAGCGGAACAATAGTGCCCTTAATCTTGAACGTCCCCTTTTGGTTATTCCGGGTAGTCCTTTTCGTTTGCCTGAACTATTTTCTTTTAGATTGAGGCCAGCTAGCCTAACGATTTGTTGGCTGTGTTCATAGCCGGAAAGATCGCCTACTTCAGCGAGGAATCCCGCTAAAGTAACGATGCCTAGCCAGGAATCGTAAGCATCTCTGTGGTTCCTGGTATGCTCTCTAATCGCTCCGCAACTTGCCCCATAATGTCTTTTTCTTGACGCACATACATGTCGTACTGCTCTAGTAGAGTCTTCAGTTCCACTCGTGCCGCGACAAGCCCTTGGCGTAAGCCAATCGATATTTTCGCCGCAGCAACAAGCTTCGCTGCGCGTTTCACTCCGACCGCTCGTTTAATATCTTTCTTCCAGCGCTGGGCAATGCATTGCGATCCTAAGGAAACAATCTCTTCGGGTGTTGGGAACTCTCTAAGCGCAATAAGCGAAGCCGCTCCGTCCCATGCTCTAAACACTTCCGTGTACTCCGGAAAAAAGCGATCCAGCCAGTTCTGAACACGTCGCTGTGCTTGCCCTAGCGCATCCATCACTTTCTCTCGCAGATTCATTAGAATCCGCAGGTCGGCATACACTTGCTCAGGCAATTTCGGCTCACTGTAATGGCCATTCCGAACAAGGTCAGCTATAACCTTAGCATCCTTGTAGTCGTTTTTCGTCGGAGAATTGTCTTCAAGTTCTTTGCTTTTGTTCACATGATGCGGATTCACAATGACAACTTTTACGCCTACTTCTTGAAGGAATTGGGCTAGTGGAAACCAGTAGTGTCCGGTAGGTTCGATTCCTAAAACAATATCTGTTTTGTGATGAACCCGCTGCAGCTCCTTCATCCACGTTGCTAATTTCGTTAAGCCCTCACGGTCGTTGTGAAACCAGCAATCCCTACCTAACTCAATACCTCGATAATCTATGGCGCGGGCGACATGTGTCTTTTTTGCAATGTCTGCACCTACGACCAAGGTCGCTTCGGTAATTCTTTCAATTCGTTGATTTTTCTTTTGCTTCAGCTTATACTTCATGTTGAGCGTCCTCCTTTTAATTAGGGCATGAATGTGTTCCGCATTCGAGACCCAGCATACAGGAGGCGCTCTTTTTGTTCAAACCTCAAATTATTTCATTACAGGAATGGCTCCTTTTTTATTTCTTATCCGTCTCAAGTAAAGCTTCTTTAATTTTTAAGGCAATTGACCTTGAGAAAAACGGAGGAACCGCATTTCCGACTTGAGTATATTGCGGCGTCTCGACACGCCTTCTATCTCCACCAGTAGTTCGTTTACCCAAAAATATAAAACTATCATCAAATGATTGAAGCCTTGCTAGTTCGCGTACAGTAAGTATTCTAGGATTTTTCGGATCGTAATGAATAATATCATCAGGTAGAGTCAATATTGTCGGAGAAATCCCTTCTCTTATTAGCTTTATGCAAGACCTCTTTTTAGTAGCCATCTTTTCATATTCATCTGGAAGCACATTAGACTTACTTAAGCGTTTTAATAAATCACTGATTTTTTCTCCATTGCTAAGTAAACTGAAGCGTCTAATTGTGTTCGGATTATGTTTTGAAGCCTCATGATTGTGTAATTCAAGAGAAGTAATTGGAATTCCATTTTTATTAGGGGTTTGTCCAATTCTTAGCTTTTTTTGATAATCAGACAAAGGCAACATGTTTAAATATAAATTAGACTTTTCTCCATTTTTTAAAAAGCTCAAATCAGATAGAGCCTCATAAACAGAAACATTACTTTCAATCGGGCAAGGAAATTGCGCAGGAACAACATAATCATATATTTTACCGAGTCTCTTTCGAATTTTGTGACCAAAAAATATTACCCTTGGCCTATTCTGTGGCACACCAAAATCTTTAGCGTTTAATACTTTCCATCTTACTTTATAACCTAAAAGTAGTGCTTCAGATTCTAATATTTTTGTGACCAATTCGTTATTATATTCTTTGCCGGAAACCCCTTTAATTTTATTAATTCTAAAAGAGAGAATTCCTAGTACATTCTCCATAACAAAATATCTGGGGTTGGACATCTGTATTATTTTGAGATATTTAATAAAAAGAATATTTCTTGGATCATCGCTAAGTCTCTTACCAGTTAAGCTAAACCCCTGACAAGGAGGACCACCAACTACTACATCAACTGAATTACCATCGAGTAAGTCATTAAGCTTGCTCTTTTTGGTTAGGTCTGCTATATCCCCTTGATAATAGTTAAAGTTCAATTCGAGCTGTTTATGTCTATTTATATAAGTTAAAGAAGCTTCTTTACTATAATCAGTAGCGGCAGGTATTGAGAAACCAGCTTGTAAGAACCCCTCAGCCATTCCGCCTGCACCTGAAAATAAATCTAGGACTTTATACTTAGTTGAAAAACTCATTACTGTCTCCTTGATGTGTAGATTAATATGAGGGCTAAATTTATACTATTCGACAAACAAAAGCACATATCCTTTTCTTTATGTTTTCTCAATACTCTTCAAACTAATTTTACATCTAAACTAGATTTTGTAAATCCTTTGCTAATACTTATAAGAAATTTCAACACAAATATTGTGAAATGTATCAGCCAAACTCATTTTAGATTATAAATCTATATTTGTTACCAAATTCCATTTTTCCTAAGTTATTCCACAAAAATCGTAAACATCTAAAAACAAATTCTATATTATAATCCTGAATACCTATGCGATAGGTATATCCTCCCTATCGCAAACAAAAATGCCAAGCACAGCTATCGTGCTTGGCATTTTACATTTTCTCAAGGGAGGTGAACACACTCATGCTATTTACTAACCCGAAAATTGTATCACAGAGAATCCAATTCGAAATTCCTGAATGGACTCAAAATCTACTATGGTATCTAATTGAGTCCATGGAAGTTAATCAAAAAGATGAAATCCAACTATTTGTACTCAGCAGCATCACGGTAGACGGTGAACAAAAGCAACAAATTATTCACTCGCAGCAACAGCCTCCATATTTCATGGAGCATACAATTTCAGCATCAACAATAATAACTGCTAAAGTACTTGCTGTAGATTGTCAGAGTCATAGCGTAATGATTATGTGTTAATTATACAAGGAGGCCAAATTCATGCAAACTTATCACAATGCCGAATTAAAATCTTTACTCGCTCAATCTCTTTGCGAGAAACAAGGAAGTTATATGGTCGAAGAAATCTTAACACGCTTTCCCGTGATCTCGGAGCTAGTTGACGCAACTGAACAGGAACTTACAAGAATCAAGGGCATCGGCATAGGGAAAGCTCGGCAAATCACAGCTATGTTGAGGCTTGCCAAAGCTATTTCTGCTGCCGCGCCAACCCCTCACATTATTAAAAGTCCAAAAGATGTATTTGACCTTTTGGCTCCTGATTTTAGGCATCTCCAAAAAGAGCATTTTGTATGTCTATTTTTGAATACTAAAAATCATCTAATCTTTAAAGAAGTTATATCCATTGGCTCATTAAACGCGGCTATCGTCCATCCTCGCGAAGTATTTCGCTCAGCCATTAAACGTTGCAGCGCTTCCATTATCTGCGCTCATCCCCACCCGAGCGGTGATCCAACACCCTCTCAGGAGGACATTCAACTAACGAAGCGTTTGGTTGAAGCTGGATCAATTATCGGAATTGAGGTTATTGACCATGTCATTATAGGGGGGCATCAATTCTATAGCCTAAAAGAGCACGGACACATTTGAGAAGACGCTAAATGCCTACTCCTTACTCACTTTCTATCCCTAAACCAGAGTAGTTGCTTTACAAAATTATACACTGCTTCCTGTTCCATTTCAGACCTTCCATGCAATTGAAAAGCAATTTTTTGAGCTATCGAATAATCTGCCTCTATCTCTACGCTATTAGAGAAGCGGAACAGTTCTTCTAATGAAACATCCAGTGCAGTAGCTACCTTTTCTAAGGAGTCTAATGTCGGGCTCTTTTCTCCTCTCTCTAGTTGTCCTATATATGATGTATTAAGCCCTGCTTTAAAGGCTAATCTCTCTTGGCTAAATCCCCGTTCTAATCGAAAATCTCTAATTTTCGCTCCAACCAATTCGGCTATTTTGCTCACTATTATTCACCTCATATGAAAAACTTAGAGGTTAAAGAGTCAATCGACAAATCACTATAGTAGTTATTTTTAATAATGACTATAGTCATTGACTGAATTTGTCGCATTTTATATAATCTTCTTGTGCTTTGGAAAATATAGGACCACTCACCTATTATTTCGAGACTAATTTAAGGAGGTATTTGTTTAAGGACACTCGACCTAGGGGTGATTCCAATCCACATTTCCCAAGAAAATCTTAGTTCATTAGGAGGTCTTTTACATGTTCTGGGGATCAAAAAAAAGCATACCACCCGAGACTGGTTCGATTATTTATACAGAACTAGCGTTCGGGGCTGCCGAGCATTCTGGGATATATCTGGGCTACAATCGAGTCATTCATCTGAATGGGCAAGGATATATTGAGGAAGTATCTCTCCATGAGTTTACAGGCCATATCACTACCTTTAATCATGAAATTTATGTTCCCTGCTACTCAGATATGGATTTGGCTGTTAGCTTTCCATCGGCAGCAGGACGCGCGATTGACAAGATAGGATCAACGAGAGATTACAATGTCATATTAGATAATTGTCATCAGTTTTGCGCAGGATGTGTCACAGACGACTTTAATAACTCATGCAATTTTTTGTGGATGCTAAAAGATTTAGTACGCGAGAAACACGGTAGTTCAGTCACTTGGAGAAAATGGGATTGGAAGAACGCATCATAAATCAACAAGTAAGCAATCAGAAGAATACGGAGGATGAAGTAAAATGGGCTTTATTAAATTTATTGGTTGGCTTGTCGTACCTTACATAATGCTCTTTATACGTTGGAAGAATATGGGAAATATAGGGAAGATATTTTCAATTCCATGGGCAATCATCTCCCTCATTGTTTTATTATCTGCTATGTCTTCAGGAGGAGAAAACTCTCCGGATACCGTAACGACAACCGCTACTGTAAATCAAAAGGAAGATGTTAAAGCCGACAATACCGCTCAAGAATCAGCGGCTAAAGCTGACAAAGAAGCGAAAGCCAAGGCGGATGCAGAAGCTAAGAAAAAAGCAGAAGAAGAAAAAGCAAAGAATCCTCAATGGAATACAAAAGAGATATACGCAGATAAAAACGGGAACGTTGATTTAGCTGTGAAATTGCTTAAAGCTGTCGAGGATATTTCAACAAATCTCGAAAAGGAGACAGCCTCACCCGCAACTGTAATGAAAACTCCTTGGAACTATTACGGCAAGGCTATGTCATTTAGTGGTGAAATTGGTTTTGTTCAAGATTATCCGCCTGGAAGTAATTTTGAAAAGATGGGCATTCTCTCCCAAATTGTCATTGGAGCAGAGGATGGAACTCCTGTCGACCTCCTATTAACTATCCCTAGCGGCAGTTTAAAGGTTGGGGATAAGATTTCAATACTCGCGGTTCCGGTTGGTATATTTGATAATGACAATAAATTAGGCGGGAAAACACAAGTTCTGGCCGCGGTAGCTAACAAGCTAATTTAATGTTTAAAACGGTAGGAGAGCTAGTATTACACGGCTCTCCTTTAATATTAGCAATATCCCAAATTACTCGGTGAACAATATTATAAGCATATTTTATTCTGGTATAAATTCTTTTTCGATTTCATGTATAAGGTTCGGAAGATAGGGTGTTGCTGCTGAAAGATAACGTCCAATTGCTGACGGGATTGCCTGTCCGCGAGTTGCTGAATATAATGACCATATCACAGAAAAGGAAAAGGATGCCCCCATGTATGTGGGCCTGCTGCAACAGGCTCACGGGATGCATCCCCTACCCAACATGGTCATTGTATCAAAGTATGAGCTGGATGAGAAGTCACCCGGCGTTTTTCGTTAGATGTGCAGAAGTGGTCCCATCTCCCTGCTGTGGAGA
>NZ_JANYUY010000134.1 GCF_025060755.1 Paenibacillus doosanensis | reverse complement strand
ATCGTCTTGAATTGACGTTACACCCGACCAAAACACGCATCGTCGGACTTTGGACAGGAGAAGAAGGCTTTGATTTTCTTGGCATGCACCATCGCAAAACGAAAGCGGAAACTTCTCAAGGGAAGGTGTACTATACAACCCAACAATGGTTGGCCCGGAAAGCGGAAGAACGCATCCGGGAGGTCGTAAAAGAACGTCTGGCCCCGCCGAACATGAGGCATAAATCATTTCTCGAACATGTGGAATGGCTAAATCCTAAGATTCAGGGGTGGAGGAACTATTACTACACGGCTTACAGCCAATTAAAGCTGGCAAAGTTGGACTGGTACATTTTGCAGAGGCTCACGAGATGGTATGCCAAGAAGAGGCAACGCGCAAGATGGATGAGTTCGCTACAAGAAGTGAGGTTCCTAAGTAGTCAATATGGACTTAAAACGCTCTTGTAATCTGCATGCACATGAATGACGAACATCGGAAAGCCGTATGAGGGAAAACCTCACGTACGGTTTGATGAGGAGGGGCAGATTTCTCTGCCCTTTACTCTAGG
>NZ_JANYUY010000133.1 GCF_025060755.1 Paenibacillus doosanensis | reverse complement strand
GTAACGGAGGCGCCCCAAGGTTCCCTCAGAATGGTTGGAAATCATTCGAAGAGTGCAAAGGCAGAAGGGAGCTTGACTGCGAGACAAACAGGTCGAGCAGGGACGAAAGTCGGGCTTAGTGATCCGGTGGTACCGAATGGAAGGGCCATCGCTCAACGGATAAAAGCTACCCTGGGGATAACAGGCTTATCTCCCCCAAGAGTCCACATCGACGGGGAGGTTTGGCACCTCGATGTCGGCTCATCGCATCCTGGGGCTGAAGTAGGTCCCAAGGGTTGGGCTGTTCGCCCATTAAAGCGGTACGCGAGCTGGGTTCAGAACGTCGTGAGACAGTTCGGTCCCTATCTGTCGTGGGCGTAGGAAATTTGAGAGGAGCTGTCCTTAGTACGAGAGGACCGGGATGGACGTACCGCTGGTGTACCAGTTGTTCCGCCAGGAGCATGGCTGGATAGCTACGTACGGACGGGATAAGCGCTGAAAGCATCTAAGCGTGAAGCCCCCCTCAAGATGAGATTTCCCAGTAAGTAAGACCCCTTGAAGACGACGAGGTAGATAGGTTCGGGGTGGAAGC
>NZ_JANYUY010000012.1 GCF_025060755.1 Paenibacillus doosanensis | reverse complement strand
CATTACTATAACCATTACAGATACCAGTGGGGGTTAAAAAAGATGACTCCTGTACAATACAGAAATCATCTCTTAAGTGCGGCCTAACTCTTTTTTTAAAAGTGTCCTTGACTAAGGGTCCAGTTTAGGATTAATTTCCCTCACTGCCTGTCTTTTTGCTAAACGATTATTATACCTTCATGACTCCGCCTGTGCTGGCGTTCGTTACGAGCTTGGAGTAACGGGCCAGGTAGCCAGTCGTTACTTTCGGCTCAAAGCCTTTCCAGTTCGCTCTGCGCTGTTCGAATTCCTCGTCGGAAATCATCAGTTGAATGGTGCGGTTTTCCAAATCCAGCTCGATGATATCTCCGTCCTCGACGAAAGCGATCGGACCGCCTTCAGCCGCTTCAGGAGAAATATGACCGATACTGATGCCGCGCGATGCGCCCGAGAAACGGCCGTCCGTGATCAAGCCGACTTTGGCGCCAAGACCCATGCCGACGATTTGCGAAGTCGGAGCGAGCATTTCCGGCATGCCGGGACCGCCCTTAGGCCCTTCATAACGGATAACAACGACATGTCCTTCTTTGACTTTGCCGTTGGCGATGCCGTAGAGCGCGTCTTCCTGAGAGTCGAAGCAGATGGCAGGACCTTTGTGATAGCCGCCTACGGATTTGTCGACCGCGCCGACTTTAATGATCGATCCTTTCGGAGCCAGGTTTCCGAACAATACGGCCAAGCCGCCGCGCTCGGAATGCGGGTTATCCAGCGGATGGATAACATCCTTGTCCAAAATGTCGCAGCCCGCTACGTTTTCGCGAAGCGTTTTGCCGGTTACGGTGATGCACTCGCCGTTCAACGCGCCCGGTTTTTTGAGCAGCTCGTTGATGATCGCGCTCACGCCGCCCGCATTGTGCACGTCTTCGATATGGTAATCGGAAGCCGGAGCGATTTTGGCCAAATGAGGCACGCGGTTAGCAATTTCGTTGATACGCTCGATCGGATATTCGAAGCCGGCTTCATGAGCCAGCGCCAATGTATGAAGCACCGTATTCGTGGAACCGCCCATCGCCATATCGAGGGCGAACGCATTGTCGATAGCGTCGATCGTGACAATGTCGCGAGGCTTGATGTCCAGTTTGATCAATTCCATCAGTTGTTTAGCGGAACGTTTAACGAATTCCTTACGTTCAGGCGAAATCGCCAGAATCGTACCGTTGCCCGGCAGCGCAAGGCCGAGACCTTCAGCCAGACAGTTCATCGAGTTGGCCGTGAACATACCGGAACAGGAACCGCAAGTCGGACATCCGTATTGCTCAAGCTCAAGCAGGCTCTTCTCGTCGATTTTACCGACTTGGTAAGCTCCTACGCCTTCAAATACGGAAGTCAGGGAGATGGCGCGGCCGTCGCTCGTTCTGCCGGCTTTCATCGGTCCGCCGCTGACGAACATCGTCGGAATGTTCACACGCAGCGCGCCCATCATCATGCCCGGCGTAATTTTGTCGCAGTTCGGGATACATACCATGCCGTCGAACCAGTGGGCGGATACGACCGTCTCCAAGGAATCGGCGATAATTTCGCGGCTCGGCAGCGAATAGCGCATTCCGATGTGACCCATTGCGATTCCGTCGTCGACGCCGATCGTATTGAATTCGAACGGTACGCCGCCCGCTTCGCGAATCGCTTCTTTAACGATTTTGCCAAACTCTTGCAAATGCACGTGGCCTGGCACGATATCGATGTAGGAGTTGCACACCGCGATGAACGGCTTGTCGAAGTCTTCCTCTTTTACGCCGGCGGCACGCAGTAAGCTGCGGTGCGGCGCACGGTCGAAACCTTTTTTAATCATGTCGCTTCTCATTTTTGGCTTGGACATTTCGTAAGGCCTCCCAAATATGTTAATAGTCTATGACTTAGCGTCTTTCTATCATTCTATAAATTCTATCATGTTTGTCGAGAAATGAAAATGTTCTTATGCGAAATATCTGACGAATGCCTTTTGCCCGCGTCCCCGACTTGAGGTATAATGATAAAAACTATCGGCGGCTCGCATGCCCCACAGAACGAAGAACGGAGTGAACCTATAATGTCAGATTTGGATTATTTATACGATTCCAGCGAGGATACGACGACGCGCTTCGTCTGTTTCGTAGGGGAGTCGATGCGCCGCTTCGACTTGGCGATTACGAATACGAACCGGTTTTACGGCAAAAAGCTGATCACCGACCTGCAAAGCGGCCGCACGGCGGTCATCGGCCCCGACGATCTGGAAGAAGAAGGCTACCTGGAACATGTTTACAAATTGACGGAAGAAGAAGCGACCGAGCTGACCCACTTCCTGTCTCAAGTCGTCGGAGCGATTAATTTTACCGATATTTAACTTCCCCGTTAAATAAGGGAACATTGAACCGCCGGCGAGGCTGCGGAGCGAATGAATCGTAAATCCAAGCCCCTTTTTGGGGACAATTTTATACCAGCCTCACTGTTCCAACCCTAAAGACCGCTCGGCTCTAAAAAAGCCGGCGGTCTTTGCTTACCATATAGGAATAGAAGTTGGAAAAGGAAATCGTTACCGTTTCACTAAATCCTCGCGCACCGGAGTGAACGTATCGAGCAGCACGCTCGCTTCCAGCGCCTTGCAGCCATGTCTGGCGCCGCTTGGAATATAGATCGTCTCCCCTTGGGAAATAACCTTCGTCTCGCCGTCCACCGTAAACGCCAATTTCCCTTTCAAGCAGTAGGAAAACTGCTCATGAGGGTGGCTGTGCTGGTAGCCTTCCGCATTGGCTTCAAAATGAACTTCCATCATCATAATCGACTCGCCGGGTTCGAAAATTTTACGCTTGACGCCCGGTTCCGCATTTTCCCATACTCCGATATTGCTCATCCGCATGTGCCTCCTTGTGATTCAGAGCTTGTTACAAGCACTGTTAACGTTTGCATCCACCTTTAGAAGGATGGTGAAAAAGTCCGCTGCGGCGTCCATTGGATCCTCCAATCGCTGTTGAAATCGGATTTTTGGATTGTTCAAAGGCGAACGCTTCGCTTTTCCAGATTCAAATGGCCCCTGCGCTCTTTTTTCACCACGCTTATAGAGGTGGGGTGATTTCGTCGTGTCCTGCGGTCGCTAGAAGCTTCCACTCGCTGGTCACTTTTTCACCATGCGCTTTTTAGTATACCTGAGCAAGCAGAGCTTGTATATCGGTTTTCATAGAGCGGATGTTGCAAAGCAGGGGGAGTCGGCAAGCAAAAATCCGCCCTCCCCAAACCGCCTGCTGCTGCGAATTCAGGGGGCGGCCGTCATCCATTTCCTTTTATAGACCGGATTATCCGATCAGCTTGGACAGTCCTTTGAACTCCAGTTCCTCGAATTTGGCGATCACCTTATGCCGGTCGATTTCCCAGCAGCCGGCGGCAAGCTCGCAGCTCACCGGCACATCGCAGCGGATTGTGGCAAGCTCGCGCGACAGATGAAGCATCTCCAGCTCGGCTTCGATTTTGGCCCGGACGCCTTTGGGCAGCGAAGCCAAATTGTCGATGATGCCTTCAACGGATCCGTACTCCTGCAGCAGCTTCAGCGCCGTCTTCTCTCCGATGCCCTTCACTCCAGGATAATTGTCCGCCGTATCGCCCATCAATCCTTTCAGGTCGATAAACTGCCGGGGCGTCAGCTGCTTCTCCTCCATCAGCGTCTCCGGAGTGTAGACGGCGTAATTGCCCTGGCCTTTTTTCATAATAATGACCCTGACGCGCTCATGCAGCAGCTGCAGCATATCATGATCGCCCGTCAAAATATAAACGTCCCTATCCTTGCTGTATGTATCCGCCAGCGTTCCGATGCAGTCGTCCGCTTCATAGCCGCTCAATCCGACATTAGGAACGCCGAAGCTCTCAACGACGTCCTTGACAAGATCGAATTGCGGTTTCAGCTCCTCCGGGCAATCCGCGCGGTTTGCCTTGTAATCCGTAAACTTCTCGCTGCGGAACGTCTTGCTCCCCATATCCCAGCAGCAGACGACATGTGCGGGCTGGAAGGTTTGCACCGCATCCCAGAAATATTTGACGAAGCCGAACACGGCATTCGTAGGAACGCCTGCGCTCGTTCTCATAATATAGCCGCTATAGGAAGTCGCATAAAACGCGCGAAATAATAAAGCCATGCCGTCGACCAGCAGCACCGATTGATTTTGTTCCGTTTCTTGAATCAACATCATCTCTCCCAAAGCCAAGATAATCCTATTATACCATGCCGCCGGCGGCTGCGGGGATATCCAGAAGATGTTAATGCCGCTAACGAAACCTGCGGTCAAGCTTTTGCCGTCCGCTTTAATTTTTATGCGCGAGGCGGAATTGCATCGGCGTAGTGCCGAATTTCTTTTTAAACACATAGTGCAAATAGTTCGCGCTCGAAAATCCGTTACGGAAAGCGATCTGATCGATCGTTTCCTCGCTCAGGCTGAGCTCGGTGCAAATATGCGAAAGCCGCACCTGCTCGATATATTCGCTGAAGGTACCCCCCGTATGCTCGCGGAAAATGCGCTGCAGCTGCCTCGGGCTGATCTGCACGCGCTCGGCGACGGTCTCCAGGGTCAGCGGCTCCATATAGTTGTCCTTGATGAACTGTACGGCGAGCTGATACCGGTAATGCTTCATATCGCGGGAAGGCACATCGGTGCGTGGACCCGAGGAATAAGCCCGGATCGTACGCAGCAAAATTTGGATGATCGACTGCTTGATGACGGTGAACAGCCCCGGCTGATTCTCATACCACGCCCGGTACGCGGTCAGAAAGCAATCCATCGCCCGATACTGATCTATCGCCGGTCTTGCCGGAAGCGTTTGCAGCTGCCGAATACAGGCTTCCGCCTCGGCCACTTCCCATTTATGCCCCCATTCGGCGGAAAGCTCCGCGCCTTCTCCGCTATCCGCCGTATCCTCCAGCTTGACGATATCGATATGGAGACATAGCTCGTCCATCGCCTCGTCGGCATCCGCCTCCTGGTAATGCAGCAAGTTCGGGCCGGTCAAGTACAGCATGCCTTCCTGCAGCAAATAAGGCGTTTCTCCCAGAATAACCTTGCCTTTGCCCCGGGGAATGTAGTGAAATTCAAATTCCGAATGCTTGTGGAAGCTGATCACATGCCCCGGTGGAAAGCTCGTATGATGAAATCTCAGCATCCGGATACCGTAATGGCCCCAGCGGAATTGGACGTCCAGGCGGTCCAGCGCAAAGGGCTGCTCAAGCATCAGTTCAAAAGAATACGGCTTAGGGGCCGTTCGTGTCGTATTATCCATCATCGCGCCTCCCGGGAAGAGCATGTAAATCGTTTGCAATGCGCCGATGCGCCGCCTTCACTCATCTCATCTGTCCTGTGTCAGGCGGAGCAATCCTCGGCTTAAGAAACCGGCTGCCGTCCTCGCTTCAAGCATACCACAGCTCCCGGCATTCGGTCAGGCGGCCGCAGGCGGCAAAAGGCCGCCGCCCCGCTGGCTGCGCGCCAAGGAGCGAATCGGCCCTTCCTGTAAGTTTCCTGCCGTTACTGCGCCAAATCGCTCAGCTTGAACGCCGCGCCTGTCCGTGCGGAAGCGTTCGAAGCTTCCATCAGCCTGGTCAAATCCAAGGCCAATTGAATATTTTCCTCGGCCTTCGTGCCGTTCTCGACATGGCTTACCCATTGATCGAACGCCGACGGGCGATCCGAAGGCAATTCCTGAACCTTCCACTCTTGAGAACCGTCTTCTCCGAGCTTGGAGCTGCGCACCAGCAGCTTGTCGTCATGCGTCGAGTACAACAGGCTGCCTTCGGTTCCGTGCACCTCAACGACAAACGGAGAGAACCGGTTGACGAAGCCCGCCTCTACGACCGCCAGCGCGCCGCTCGCATATCTTAGCACGGAGACGGCGTTGTCTTCCACGTCTTTGCCGGTAACGTATCCGTAGCTGGCCGTCACGCTGTCCGGCAAGCCCAGGAACAATCTGGCGAGGTACATCGGGTGGCAGCCGAGGTCGATCATCGCCCCGCCGCCGCACAGCTGCGCATCGAAGAAATGGGCCGGAAGCCAGCCTTGCGGTCCGCGCTCCGAAGGAATCGCGCCGTTATGGGACAGGCGTGTGCGAACAAGCGTAATGTCGCCGAGCAGGCCTTGGCTCAAAATGTCCTGCGCCGCCAGCGTATAACCGGCGTTCAGCCTCGGCAGCGAGACCGTCAGCTTGACGCCCGCTTCCTCGACGGCCGCCAAAATTTCATTGCATTCCTTCAAGGTCGTAGCGACGACCTTCTCCGTAAATATATGCTTGCCCGCTTTCGCCGCAGCCACCATCACGTCGCGGTGCATATTCGTCGGCGTATCGACGATGACGCCGTCAATATCGGACTGCGCCAGCAGCTCGTTCAAATCTTCAAAGAACCGCGCCCCGCGCGCTTCCGCTTCCTGACGTCCCCGCTCCGGGATTTCATCCCATACGGCGACGATCTCCGTGCCCGGATGCTCTGTCGCCTGACGGGCATAATCTCTGGCATGGACATGCCAGAAGCTTAACATCGCTACTCTAATCATCGCTATGTACCTCCGCTTAAGGTTAATGGTCTAAACATGTGGTAAAAAAGTCCGCTGGGGCGTCCGTTTGATCCTCCAAACGCTGTTGAAATCGGATTCTTCGGATTATGTTCTCGTTTGTCACCGGACTTTCTAATGCTCGTAGATTAATCGAAGTAAACGGCTTTGCCCGTTCTTGCCGATTCGTAGATGGCTTCCAAAATTTCCGACACGACGCAAGCCTGCTCCGGAGTTACCGTAGGCTGCTTGTCATTGATGACAGCGTCGATCCACAGGCGGATTTCCGTATCCTGCATGCTTTCTTTCTTGCCGTCGTAGAAATCGACCCCGCCAGCTTCGAGCTGAATATTATTTTGGAACAGACGGCTGTGCTTCTCTCCGTTAATACGCAGCCCCTCTTCCATGTCCGCTCCGCCTTCCGTGCCGCACAGCGTGCATTTGGCTTCCTTCACATCCAGCGTATTCAGAGCCCAGCTCGATTCGAGAACGATCGTCGCCCCGTTTTTCATCGTGATCATGCCGACCGCCGAATCCTCTACCGTAAATTTGCTCGGGTCCCAAGGGCCCCAGGCGTTGGCAGCGTTTTCTTTTTGTGAAAGCTTATGAAACGCCGTACCGAGAACCGCCTTCGGCTCATAGTTGTTCATCACCCATAACGTAAGGTCGAGCGCATGCGTACCGATATCGATCAGCGGCCCTCCGCCCTGCTTCTCTTCATCCAGGAACACGCCCCATGTCGGTACCGCACGGCGGCGGATCGCATGAGCCTTGGCATAATAAATGTCGCCCAGATCGCCTTCCTCGCATACTTTCTTCAAATACAGGCTGTCCGGACGAAACCGGTTGTTATAGCCGATCGTCAGCTTCTTGCCGCTGCGCTTGGCCGCTTCCACCATGCGGCGGGCATCGGCCGCCGTCTTGGCCATCGGCTTCTCGCACATCACATGCTTGCCCGATTCCAAAGCAGCGATCGAAATATCGGCGTGGGAATCGTTAGGCGTACACACATGAACAACATCGATGGACGCATCGTTCAACAGCTCCAAATAATTCTCGTACACCTTCGCTCCGACGACACCGTACTTATCCGCCGCCTTCTGCGCCCTCTCCAATACAATGTCACAAAAAGCGACAAGCTCCACTTGATCCAATTTGGCCAGGCTCGGCAGATGCTTGCCGTTGGCAATGCCGCCGCAGCCGATTATAGCTACTTTCAACTTCGCAGACATAAGATAAACCCTCCTATAAAATGATGACTTGGTTTCATATTAGCATGTTTACCGAATAGTTTGAATTGCAAATAGATGACAGGAAAAAGTAAGAAAAGGCGACATTAGGGAAGACGCGTCTTAGGAGGTAAAAGGAGGCTACGAAAGTGGTTAGGAGGTTTAATGGCAGACTATCCGAGACTAATGCGCGTCGCTGCTTATTTATAAATTAACCTTCGCAATGTCCGTTCCGACAGGTTTCATCTAAGCCTTCGGAAGGAACAAATCCCCCAAAAGCGACGTGATGCTCTGAAGCTTATTCCGTCCGCATCCAGCCTAAGCTGGATCGGCGTCTGACCACTCCTCTGGGATCGTTCTATGGTTAGACATTACTTTCGGGGGGGGGGCCCCCGGATTTCCACAGGATATGGCTGCGCATCATTTCCTTAACAATAAAAAACAAGCCGCCCTAAAGCAGCTTGTTCCGTCTTTTACTCCCATATTTACTTATTCAAAAACGTCCCGATCCGCCGCACCGCTTCCCGCAGCCGCTCTTCCTCCTGCACAAGCGCAATGCGGACATAGCCTTCGCCTTCTTGACCGAAGGCATCGCCCGGAATGACGACGACGCCGGCCTGGTACAGGATTTCCCGGGAAATTTGTCGAGATGTCCAGCCCTCAGGAATGCGAGCCCAAATGAACATCGTCGCTTTCGGTCGAGGAATCGTCCAGCCTGCCGCAGCCAGCCCGTCGATTACGACATTGCGTCTGCGCTCGTACAGCGCGGCTACCGATTCGCCGTGCTCCATATCTTCCTCCAGCGCGGCAATGCCCGCTTCCTGCACCGCCGCGAACACGCCGTAGTCGATGTTCGACTTCAAAACGCGCAGCGCCTGCACCGCATCCGGCTGTCCCACCATGAAGGCGATCCGGCAGCCGGCCATGTTGAAGCTTTTCGACAAGGAATGAAACTCCACGGCGACATCTTTGGCGCCTTCGATCTCAAGAATGCTCATCGGGCGGAAGCCGTCGAACGCCATCTCCGAATAAGCCAGATCATGCACGACCAGCAAGCCGTGCTTGCGCGCGAAGGCGACAAGCTCCTCGAAGAACGGACGCGTAGCTACTGCTGATACGGGATTGCTCGGATAGTTGAGCAGAATAAACTTGGCTCTTCGCGCCGCTTCCTCCGGAATCTCGTCCAGTCTCGGCAGGAAGCCGTTCTCCTCCCGCAGCGGCAGCAAATACGGCTCCACTCCGGCAAGCACGAGACTGGCGGAGTAGATCGGATAACCGGGGTCGGGCACCATCGCCAGATCGCCCGGATCGGCGACCGCCATCGCCAAATGCGCCAGGCCGTCCTGCGAGCCCATCAGCGTGACGATCTCTGTATCGGGGTCTAGGGCAACGCCGAACCGATACTTGTACCAGCGGGCCACCGCGCCGCGGAAAGCCGGACTGCCCTCCGAGGTCGGATATCCGTATACCTCCGGTTTGCGTACGGCCTGCTCCAGCGCCCGAATGACTTTCTCCGAGGGAGGCCGGTCCGGGCTGCCGATTCCCAGATCGATCACGTCCATCCCGCTTCGCTTCACTTCTTCTTTCCACTGCGCCATTTCGGAAAAAATAGCGGAACCCAGCCGGGATAACCGCTTCGATTGAAATTGTTTCATTGGGTAAACGACCTCTTTACTGTTTTCTACGGTTGAAGGGTCAAGCCTTATATATTCCCGACCTTATGGACCATCGACATCATGGCGATCAGGAATAGGGCCAGCCCGAGGTAGGCAAAGCCGAATTTCCAGCGCGCCGCGTTCGGAACTTCGTAGTATTTATCGTTTTCGTAGGGCTCGTAGTCGACTTGGCAGTGAATCATCAGATGCAAGCCGTCCTCCCGCTGAACCCGCTCCAGCCTCGTCACATGCGTTCGCTGAATCAGCCCCTGCTGCATCAGCGGAATCGTCCCTTGAAAGCTCAAGCTGTCCCAAACGACGCGGACATACTGCTGTCCTTCCAGATCGGAATAAGTGACGAACGGCAGCTCCCGCTTATGCTCTTCGCCCGGGATGATATAGCCCTGCTCGATCAAAGGCTCGGCCGGGATCAGGAAGCTGGCGCTAACTGCGCGCTGCTCGCCGTGTTCGCGATGCTTGACAAATTTTTTATACAAATTGTACGCGAACATCACCCAAATAATAAGCAATATAATGTTAAAATGATACAAGATAAGCACCAGCCCGCCGACCAGGCCGACCAGCCACAGCCATCGGGATACCGCCGTCGCGATTCTTCCCCCGTCCAGAGGATGGATCGGCAGCAGATTGAACAGGTTAATCAGAAAACCGGATAACGCAACGCTGTACAGCAGCTTGCTGTCGACATAATACGCCAGGCCGAATACGGCAAGCGCCCCTATGCTTCCGAGCAAAGGACCGCCGAACGCGATATACGCTTCGGTTACGGCATCGCGCGGATGCCGCTTCATATTGATCATCGCCCCGACGAACGGCACGAACACCGGCGCGCTCACCGGAAGCCCTTTTTGCTTGGCTGCGATCACGTGTCCGAGCTCATGCACCAATATCAGCAGCACGATGCCGACCGCAAACCCCCATGGAAACAAAATCGCGTAAGCGCCGATCGACAGCAGCATCGACAAAAATACACCGCCGAATTTGCCGAATTTTAACAGCGTCAATAACCATTTTCCCTGCGCAAGCACAAATGCCGCGGCCGCTCCGAATACCCAGAACGGATTTTTCTTCTGCTTGTTTGGCTGCAACGCCCGCACACTCCTTTAGGTAACGCATTGTTCTAGCGTTTCAGTCACCCCATACTTCCGCATACTGCTCTTCTTTATATCCAACGGTAACTTTGGTCCCGTCGGTCACAACGGGGCGCTTGATCAATCGGCCGTTCGAAGCCAGCAGCTCGATCTTCTCATCGTCGGTCATTTGCGGAAGCTTGTCTTTGAGCTTCATTTCTTTATACACTTCGCCCGATGTATTGAACCACTTCTTGATGTCCAGCCCGCTATCCGCAATCAGCTTCTTCAACTCCGACACGCCGGGCGGATTGTCGAATATGTGCACGGCTTGTACATCCAAGCCTTTGGCTTTTAGCGATTTCGTCGCATTTCTGCATGTGCCGCAGGCGGGATATTGGTAGCAAATCACTTGCTTTGTCTTATTCATACGCTCATTCCTTATCTTCAGTTTCCTTTAAGTATACAAAATTACCGGCAAAATGAACAATCCATCCGCATTTCGGCTCGTATATAGAGTAGAGATCTGCAAAAATCGTTAAATTCCTGAAACTTTTTTCCATTTTTAGAAGTATAATAAGATAAAAGGGACTTGCGGGCACGCAGAACGGTCCTGATCAGGAAAGGTGGGTTCATCTCCAGTATGGCTGTTCGAAATCAAAGGGCGCTCCCTTCCGATCGCTCAACAAGCGCATCAGGCCGCCGCGGCACCCCCGATTTTCTTTTTTTGTTTCTGACCTTTCTGCTCGTATGCTTCGGCTTTGCCTTCGTCTTTAGCGCCAGTATGGCTCTGAATGCAAATACGCCTTGGCCGTTTGCTTTCAAGCAAGCGATTAATATTACCGTCGGAATCTTCTGCATGCTGGTCTGTATGAATATTGATTACCGTAAATTCCAAAAGTGGATCAAGCCTTTGTTCATCTCCGTCGTCCTGCTGCTGCTGGCAACGCCGGTCATCGGAGCGTCCTTGAACAATGCGCGAAGCTGGATCAAGCTTGGTTTCTTCACGCTGCAGCCTACGGAGCTGGCCAAGCTGATGGTCATTCTCTATCTCGCCGGGCTGCTCAGCCGAAAAGGAGAAGGAATCCGCGACTTCAAAACCGGATTTATCCCGCCGCTTGCGGTGATAGGGTTTATTTCCGCGTTAATCATGCTGCAGCCGGATTTCGGCTCTACCGCGATTTTATGCGCTTGCGCTCTCGTCATGATCTTTGTCGGCGGAGCGAGAATGCGTCATATGTTTCTGCTAGGTCTCGTAGGCGCTTGTTTGGCTTCCCTATTCGCTGCCGTCTACTTGCTTATCGGGGGAGAGGGCAATTACCGTATCGACCGGTTTACGACGTTTCTCGATCCGTTCTCCGATGCCAACGATAAAGGCTACCAAATCGTACAAGCCTTGTACGCGTTCGGTCACGGAGGAACCTTCGGAGCCGGCTTCGGGCAGAGCATACAGAAGCTCCATTATTTGCCTTTGCCTTACAATGATTTCATATTCCCGGTTATCGGAGAAGAGCTCGGATTTATCGGTACTTCGATCTTTTTGCTCGTCTACCTTGCCTTTCTGTGGCGCGGTCTGATTATAGCGCTGCGCAGTAAAGAGACGTTCGGCATGCTGACGGGGGTCGGCATTATCAGCCTGATCGGCATTCAGGCATTTATTAATATGGGCGGCGTAACGAACACGATCCCGATGACCGGCGTAACCCTACCGCTGATCAGCTATGGCGGCACGTCGATCGTCGTCACTCTGATGAGTCTCGGCATTTTGCTGAGCATTTCGCGCGATTACAACAAAACGGAGAAGGAGAAAGCCGCCGAGAAAAAGAAAACGCCCGTCTTCATCGGCGGACGCTGACGATGACCGAGATGCAAACGGCCCTCCCGGGCCAGCGCCGGTTTACCGGGCCGATACGCCAAAAAGACCCTTTCGTAAAAGGGTCTTCTTCGTGCTTCGTATTATCTGCCGGCTTTTAGAAGTCCGGTAAAAAGAGATCGGAGGGGCCATTTGAATCTGGAAAAGCGTTAGCGTTCGCCTTTGAAAACGGATTTGCTCCATAGAAAAAGGAAACAACCAGCCAAAAATCCGGCTTCAACAGCGATTGTAAGATCAAATGGGCACCGCAGCGGACTTTTTAACCACACTCCTAGCGATTATCCACCTTCTCGGGATACATATCATGGTTGATCAGGCGATGCTCGGCCATCGCTTCATATTTCGTACCCGGACGCCCCCAGTTGCAATAAGGATCGATGGAAATGCCGCCGCGCGGGGTAAATTTGCCCCACACCTCGATATACCAAGGATTCATCAGGTCGATAAGATCGTTCATCATAATATTGACGCAATCTTCATGGAAATCGCCATGATTGCGGAAGCTGAACAAATACAGCTTGAGCGACTTGCTCTCGACCATTTTGCGGTCGGGAACGTAAGAGATGTACAGCGTGGCGAAGTCGGGCTGGCCGGTCATCGGGCACAAGCTGGTAAATTCGGGACAATTGAATTTTACGAAGTAAGCCCGGTCCGGATGCTTGTTATCGAACGCCTCCAGCAGTTTGGGGTCGTAATCGAAAATATAACGGGTGCCTTGATTTCCAAGCAGTGTAATGTCTTTTAATTCTTCATTCGTTCTTCCTGCGGACATGCGAAACGATCTCCTCCTTGTTCTGTTCCGGCTCCTTTCGGGCGCCGTCAACGAAAAGAAGAACGAGATTAAGTGGAACTGTCTCTGTAGTTTTTTATAGAGGGAGTTCGCGAACCTCTCCCGGGACGGCACGGTCTGCCCCGGTATCTTCTTTCATTTTTTCCTTTCGTACTATACCACAGCCCGGACCGAAATGCACGAACAACCATTTTCCTATGAAAAAAAGACTTTGCGGCGGCCCGCAAAGTCTTTTTTAGCCGAACTCCTCCAAACGTTCGACGCATCGCGTCAAATCGTCCGGCAAAGGCGCTTCGAACTCGATCCACCGCTTCGTTCCGGGATGAACGAAGCCCAGCGTACAGGCATGAAGAGCGTGCCGGTCAAGCCCCCAGGCCGAAGCTCCGGCGCCGCCAAGTCCGCCCGAAACGGCCGAGCCTTCGGACCGGGCCGTCTCCGTATCAGCATCCGTCTGTACCGCTGCAGTAGGCTCCCCCAGAAGGTACAGCTTATCGCCCAGCAGCGGATGCCCCAGATGCTTCATATGCACGCGGATTTGATGCGTGCGGCCGGTTTCGAGCCACAGCCGCACCATCGTCGCCTCGCGAAACCGCCGCTCCACGCGGTAGTGCGTAACGGCTGCATAGCCTGAAGGCGTTACGATGCGGATATGCGGCTGATCGGGATCGCGGTCGATCGGCTCGTTCACCGTGCCTTGATCGTCCTCCATCACGCCGTGGACGAGCGCGATATATTCCTTTTTCACCTGATGCGCCTGCATCTGCTCGGACACCTGCTGGTGGACGAACGGATTTTTGGCGACGGCCAGCGTCCCCGACGTCTCCTGATCGAGCCGGTGAATCGGGCGGAACCGGTAGCTTTTGCCCTGCTGCTGCCAATAGTGGACGACGCCGTTAGCGAGCGTGTTCACGTAATGGCCGTGCGTCGGGTGAACGATCATCCCGGCCGCCTTGTTCAGCACAAGCAGCTGCTCATCCTCATGCAATATATCGAGCGGCAGCGGCTGAGGCAGAATGTCGTCCGACTCCTCCTTCAGCATGCGAACTTCCACGAGATCGCCTTCGCGGACTCGGATGCTTATATACTGCCGTTCCCCGTTAACGGTAATGCCCTGCTCGGTCAGCTTCAATCGGGACAGCAGCTTGCGCGACAAATGCATTCGGCTTTGCAGTATCGTTTTGAGAAGAATGCCGTCTTCCTCTTGGGAGACGTGATACGTCAGCGGTTCGTAGTACAGGCTCATTTGCGGCGGAACACCTCGGCGCTGCGGGCGTATTCCACGTCCTGCTTGCCGCTGCGGACGTTGGCCAGCCGGGCGACGGTGAAGAACAGATCGGACAGCCGGTTCAAATACCGGCGCACTTGTTCATTGATCGGCTGCGTGCGGGCCAGCGTCACGACTCTGCGTTCGGCTCTGCGGCATACCGTCCGGCATACGTGCAGCGCAGAGGAGGCCTGAACTCCGCCTGGCAAAATGAACTTCTTAATATCCGGCGTCTCCGCATCGTATTTATCGATTAACGTCTCCAGCCTGTCGACCATTTCGGCCGTTACCTTATACGGACGAAGCTCCTGCTTGAGCAGCGCCAGATCGGAGCCGCAATCGAACAGCTCATGCTGAATTTCCAGCAAATCGGCGAGCAGATCGGCGAACTTCTCCTCATCCAGAAATCCCATCGCCTGCCCGACAAAGCAGTTCAGCTCGTCAACCGTTCCGTAAGCTTCGACCCTCACGTCGTCTTTATCGACCCGGCCGCCGATCACCCCGGTCTGCCCCGCATCTCCAGTACGCGTATAAATCCTCATAGACTCGCCTCCTCTTGATATTGTATCCCCATCATCTCATACACCCGAGCCATATCCAAGTGGCTTCTTACATGGTCCGCCAGCCTGTCGAACGCCGCTTCCCGGCGCTCCTGGAACCGCAGCTCGGCCGCAAGCGGCTGAAGCCCACGGGCGGCGCGAATCGAATTCAGCCATGCCCGGCGAAAATCGTCATTATGCAAAATGCCGTGCACATAAGTCCCCCATATCCGTCCGTCCTCGGAGACGGCGCCGTCCGGATGCCCTTGCGAGCCTTCCTGCTCCGCATGCAGCCAGAACGGATGACGAACCTGCTGCAAAAAATGCGTCCGGCCCATATGGATTTCATATCCATAAATAGGGAATTGGCTCGACACTTTCCCGACAAGGTCGCTGTACAATCGGGACGCTCCCGAGGCGCGCACCGTCCGCTTCTCGGCAGTAAATACGGTTTCCGCCGGGAATATGCCAAGCCCCGCCGTTTCCTTGCGGTCCGACTCTATAAGCTCGGGATCGCGCAGCGTCCGGCCCATCATCTGATACCCGGCACAGATGCCCGCCATCCAGCCGCCCTGCTCCGCATACCTAAGCAGAGCGGCCTCCAGTCCCGTCTGCTTCAGGAACAGGAGATCGTCCACCGTGTTTTTGCTGCCGGGCAAAATAACGGCGTCCGGACTGCCCATCTCCTCCGCCGAGCCGACAAAGCGCAGACGCACGTCCTTCTCGTACAGCAGCGGATCGATATCGGTAAAATTGGACAGCCGCGGCAGACGAATCACCGCGATATCGATGGAGTCGCCCGCAGCCGCGGCGGTATTGGCGCCCGCTATGATCCCCGTCGCAAGCTTGCGGTCGAGCGAAGCCGAGTCCTCATCCTCCAGCTCAAGATCCGGCAAGTACGGGATCACGCCGAGCACCGGCTTGCGTGTGCGCCGCTCCAGCCAGTCAAGCCCGGGCTGCAGCAGCGTCACATCGCCGCGAAACTTGTTAATGATGAATCCGCCGACCCGGTCCCTCTCCTCCTGTGTAAAAATATCCAGCGTACCGACGAGCGAGGCAAAGACGCCTCCGCGGTCGATATCGGCGACAAGCACCACAGGAGCATCGGCCCACCCGGCCATTCTCATATTGACGATATCCCTGTCCTTCAAATTGACTTCCGCCGGACTGCCCGCCCCTTCGAGCACTACGGCGTCGTAGGCCGCTCTCAGCCGGTTCAGCGAAGCCTTGACGACCTCCTCTGCTTCGGATAAATAGCGTTCGCGGTACGTGCGCGCATCCAGATCGCGGTAAGGCTTGCCGTGAACGACGACCTGGGATACCATATCCTTCTTCGGCTTCAGCAAAATCGGGTTCATATCCGTCGTAGCCGGTATCCGGCAGGCGTCGGCTTGCATGCCCTGCGCGCGGCCGATCTCTTTGCCGTCGGGCGTCACATAAGAGTTGAGCGACATATTTTGCGATTTGAACGGCGCGACGCGCAGCCCGTCCTGCAGCAGAATACGGCAGAGCGCGGTCGTAATCAGGCTCTTGCCCGCATCGGAAGACGTCCCTTGAACCATCAAGGTCGCGCCCGCTCCGGCTCCGCTTGGCAACATACGCGAAGCGCGCCCTTCCGGCTGCGGCGCAGCCTCGTTCGCTCCGGCCGCCGGCGCTACCGCAGCCGATGAAGGCACACTCGCTAAAGGCGCGTCAGCCGCGGCTGACGGCGCGGCCTGCGGCCGCTCCCGCTCCTGCAGAACGGCGATCGACGCCGCCAGCTCGGCGACGAGCCGCTCGTTGTCCGGGCGCAGCCGGATCGCGACTCGGGCATACGTCTCATCGAGACCCGGAAAAAGCGATGCGTCGCGGATCAGCACGCCGCGCCGGCCCATCTCCGCTTGCAGCCGCTTCACGTTAAGACCCAGCGGACGCAAGGAGAAGAGCAAATAATTGGTATCGCTCGGCGTCACTTGCAGCCCCAGCGCCGCGAGCTTTCCGGCAAGCCGCGGCCGCTCTTCGGCCAGCCAGCCGCGGGTGCGCCGTTCGAAATCCGCATCCTCCAGCACGGCCTCGCCGATCAGCTGCGCCAGCGTGTTCACGCTCCACTGCACCTGCTGGCTGCGCATCCGGACAATCCGATCCGGATGAGCCACAATAAATCCAAGTCGAAGCCCCGGAATCGAGTAAAATTTGGTCATCGAGCGGATGACCATCCAGTGCGGCGATGAAGCCGCTCGGCGAATCATCGTTGCCTGCTCCTCATCCGGGCAAAAATCGATAAAAGCTTCATCGAGAATGACCGTCTTCCTCGCTTCGTCCAGAAGCGCAAGCGCCTCGGGCGGCAGCCGCCTGCCCGTCGGATTGTTCGGGCTGCCGAAGAACAGCAGATCGGAAGCGGCGACAGCCCGCTGCACGTCGTCCAGCTGCATCACGAAACCGTGCTCCTCCCGAAGAGGTAGCTCATAGACACGCCCACCGGCTTTATCCACCGCTTCCTCGTACTCCGAGAAGGCGGGACGCGCCAAGGCCGTCACCTCCGGCTTCAGCACGCGCACCGCCAGATCGATCAGCTCCGCCGCCCCGTTGCCGACCAATATCGATTCCTCCGGAATCCGGTATTTGGCGGCCAGCGCCTTCCTCAAGCCGCGCACCGCCGGGTCCGGGTAAGCTGTCACCTCGCGCCAGCGCTCGCGCAATATCGTTTCCACCGCTGCTGGAGGCCCGAGCGGATTCATATTCGAGCTAAAATCAAGAAAATCGTCCTTGCTCCTGCCGAACGTCTCCGCCGCCGTCCACAAATCGCCCCCATGCCCATATCGCTCCAGCATATCGCTTCCCTCCCGTACTTACCATGCCTTTGATGTCATTTACGTTTCTATAAAATTTCGTTCATCGGTCGATCCACTATGTAATGATCGCTATCTCGTGATGTTTGCTTATCATCGGATTTCTCTAACGGAGTGGTGACAAACGCCCACTGCGCATGTGAAAGCATCTTCCGATCGCAGCCCGTCCCGGATTTCTTGAAGGAACAAAGGCGAACGCTATCGCTTTTCCAGATTCAAATGGCCTCTCCGCTCGTTTTTCACCGGGCATCTAAAACCCTCCCAAAAAATGGAATCCGAGACATTCCTCCGTAACTGCTATCCTATGCAGCTGAAGACGACAAGCAGCAGCAGCGTCTCCAGCAGCTCGTTCATGGCGCCATAGGTATCGCCGGTCAGCCCCCCGAGCTTCCGGGCGATCCAGCGGCTGAGCGCCGCGCCGGCCAGCCCGCTAGCGGCAGCGGCGGCCCCGATAAGCAGCAGTCCGCGCGACGAGAGAGGCGAATATCCGCCCAGACTGACCAATGCCGCGGACAGCAGCAGCGCCAGGGCAGTATGAACTGCAAGATGCCTCGCTCCAAGCCCGCGAAAAAAGCCGCCCAGCCCTCCGCCGCTCTGTCCTTCGCGGGCATACGGCCAGCAGGCGATGGCTACGACCATGTACCAGCGGCTCCAGAGCGGAACGAGCGGCAGCAGGAACGCGGTGCCGTTCCACGACAGCGGCAGCCATTGCTGCAGCAGCGTCCACTTGCACAGCAGCAGAAGCGAACAGGCGATGACGCCCATCGCCCCTACCCTGCTGTCCTTCATAATCTCCAGCATCCGCTCCCGGGAGCGATGGCTGAGAATACCGTCGGCGGTATCCATCAGCCCGTCCAGATGCAGTCCGCCGGTCATCGCCGCCCAGAGCGAGAGCAGCAGCGCCGACGTTACGCCCGGTGCGAGCCAGCCCTGCAGCGCCCAACCTGCGGCGGCGAGCAGCAGCCCGAGCACCGCGCCGACCAGCGGGTAAAAGAGCACGCTGCGGCGGAACAGCGCATCGTTATATTGCAGGCTTACCGGCACGGGCAGCCTCGTTAAAAACTGAAAGGCCGCGGCGCATGCCGACAACCCTTTTACCATAAAGTCCAGCATAGTGCGCACAGCAGCCCTCCGACAATAAAATAACTGACGCCATACAGCATCTTGACGCTTTGCAGTATATCGTCCATTCGTCGCTCCCTGAGCGGCCAGCCCATTCGAGCCCGTTCGCTCGTCCGTCCGTGGTACACATTGACTCCTCCAAGCTCGATGCCGAGCGCGCCGGCTACCGCCGATTCGGGAATGCCGCTGTTAGGGCTCGGGTGCAGCGAAGCGAACGAACAGACCGCCTTGGCGGCCCTGACGGCGGAGCAGCCCCGTCTGATGGCAGCCGTCAATATGAGCAGGATGCCGGTCAAGCGCGCCGGAATCCAGTTCATGACATCGTCCCAGCGAGCCGATGCCCAGCCGAAATGCAAATACCGGTCGCTCTTATAGCCGACCATCGAATCCAGCGTATTGGCCGCGCGGTACAGCATCGCCAGCGGCGCCGCTCCGATGAGCGCATAGAAGATCGGCGATACGAACGCATCGACCGTATTTTCCGCTACCGTTTCGACGGTCGCGCGAGTCATCTCCGATTCGTCGAGCCGCGACGTATCCCTTCCGACGATATACCCCGTATACTTGCGCGCTTCCTCCAGACGCCCCGAGCGCAGCGGATCGTACACTTGCATAGCGGCGTCCTTCAACCCTTTGACGGCTATCGTCGTCGAAATAAACCACGTGTTGACGGCATAACCGAGCCAAGGATGAATGAGTCTGGAGAGCCATAGGATCAGCCCCATGGCGAGAAAAGCCAGCGCTAAGGTAGATATCGTCAACGCAACGCCGCGCAGCCGCTGCGAAGCCGGTGGAAGCGGAGCCGCTTCCGGCGGATGCAGCCTAGACTCCATGTACCCGATCCATCGTCCGATCCAGATAACCGGATGCGTCGGCCAGCGGGGATCGCCGATCCACCAATCTACGAGAATGGCCGCTATCAGCATAACCGCCGTTTCCTGCCAAGAATAAAACAACAACCTATGTCACCGCCTGCCTTCAAACTTGCTGGTTTCGGAAGTGTGGTGAACAAGTCCGCTGCGGTGCCCATTTGATCTTCCGATCGCTGTTGAAATCGGATTTTTGGATGGTTGTTTCCTTTTTTCTATGGAGAACATCCGTCTACAAAGGCAATCGCTAGTACTGCTTCAAATCTTTAACGGCTCTCCGTTCGCTTTTCACCACGTTTAACTCGTCTTCTTCAAACATACCGGCCATCTATTTATCCGGGCGATACTGCAAGCTTTTCAGTTCGAGCGGGATTCCCGCCGTCACCAGAAAAACCTGATCCGCGACCCGGGCCAGCCGCTGGTTCATGATGCCGGACAAATCGCGGAATTGTCTGCCGAGCTTATACTCCGGCACCAGACCGTAGCCGACCTCGTTAGTGACAAGCACCAAATGTCTTTCGCTCCCGGCATACCGCAGACCGGACTGAACCAGCTCATCGATCTTAGCCTGCAGGCGTTCCTCGGCATCCGGCTCCCGCTCATAACGCAGCAGCCAATTGGACAGCCAAAGCGTGAGGCAATCGACCAGAATGACGGAATCGTCTGCAACAGGGCCGCTCCCGCATGCCGCCAACTGCCGCGTTTGCGCGCAAGCCGAAGGCTCCTCCTGCCGCGAAGAAGTCTCTGGATGCCTCCCGTCCGGCATATCCTCACTACCGCTCCGGCGAAGCAGCAGCTCCGCCAGCTCGAAGGACTCTTCTACGGTCGTCCAAGGAAAGCCTGCAGCCTCCCGCTGCCGCCGATGCAGGCCGATCCTTGCTTTCATCTCCTCATCGTACGCTTGCGCCGTGGCGACATATACGCCTTTGCCGGCCAGTCCGGCAGCATGGGCCTCGGCAAAGGAGCTCTTGCCGCTGCGCGCGCCGCCTGTCACTACTATGAGCATAGCCCTATCCGTCCCTCCGTTAGTGATTATCCGCAGAGGAAACGCCGGCCGAAGCGAAGGTGGCCATTTCCTTCATAATCTTCACGGCCGCTTCGATCAGCGGGAAGGCCAGAACGGCTCCCGTACCTTCGCCGAGGCGCATATCCATCCGCAGCATCGGAGACAGTCCCACCGCTTCCAGCAGGCGGGCATGCCCCTGCTCCTGAGATAAATGCGAGGCGATCATATATGAAGCGCTGAGCGGAGCGATCCGGCTTGCAACGAGCGCAGCCGCCGAAGAGATAAAGCCGTCGATCACAATCGGACAGCGGTACAGCGCCGCTCCAAGTATAACCCCTGTCAAACCGGCGATTTCAAGTCCTCCCACCTTCGCGAGCACATCGAGCGGATTATCCGCATCCGGCTTGTTAACCGCAATAGCCCGCTCGATCACCGCCTGCTTGTGGAGCAGCTTCGCATCGTCGATCCCCGTTCCGCGTCCTACGCTGACTCCGATATCGGTTCCCGTCAGCACGGCCAGCAGCGCCGAGCTTGCCGTCGTATTGCCGATTCCCATCTCGCCGGTCGCAAACATCGTGTAGCCGCTGCCGGCCAGTTCCTTCACCAGCTCCACGCCGGTTCGGATCGCCTGCACCGTCTCCTCCGGCGTCATGGCCGCTTCCTTGGCCATATTGCGCGTCCCCTTGCGCACTTTGCGCGAGTACAGCAGCGGATGCTCCAGATCGCTGTTGACGCCGATATCGACGCAGACGACATCGGCCCCGGTATGGCGGGACAGCACATTGACCGCTGCTCCTCCGTTCAAGAAATTGAGTACCATCTGCGGCGTCACCTCCGCCGGGAAGGCGCTGACACCTTCCTCGCAAACCCCATGATCCCCGGCCATCACGACGACGGCCTTCTTGCCGAGCTCCGGGGCGATCTCTCCCGTAATGCCGGCCAGCTGCTTGGCGACCTCCTCCAGCCGCCCCAAACTGCCCGGCGGCTTCGTCAGCTGATCGAGATGGCGGGCGGCCGCCTCGACGGCCTTCCGGTTCAGCGGCTGAATTTCGCCGGCTATTTGTTCTATGTACGATACGGACATTGCTTTTTGTCCCCTCTCCGATGGTTTGCATATTAAGTAAAACGTCAGTCGGCGCCTTTTCACGAATGTGTTCCGCTCTGACGCTGTTCAGCTTCCGACAGGCTTCTGACCGGCTCTCCAACCGGCCGCTGCATCACCCGACTAACGGGCTTGCCTGCAAGCTTCATTCCCGCTCGCGCATCCGGCCTCCCTGCAGCAATATTTGCGGCGCTCCGGTTACCGGATGCTTAAGCACGATCGGCTGCGTCCGGTACACCTGCTCCAGCAGCTCGCTGCGGATCACTTCCTCCGGCCTTCCGATCCCGGCCGCGCGCCCTTCCTGCAGCAGAAGAAGCCTGTCGCAATATTGCGCCGCCAAGTTCAATTCATGCAGCACGGCGACGACGGTAAGTCCGCTCTCCTGCTGCCATGACCGAATCCATTCCATCATCTGCACCTGATAGCCGATATCCAGATACGTCGTCGGCTCGTCAAGCAGCAGCAGCTTCGGCTGCTGGGCCATCACCTTGCCGAGCGCCACCCGCTGCCTCTCCCCGCCGCTTAGCGCGTCAAGGCTGCGATGCTGCAAATGCGCAAGCTCCAGCCGCTCGATGACGGCATCGATCAGCCGTTCCGAATCGTCTCCCGCGGCTTCGTCGCCGAGCCAATTTTGGAACGGATAGCGCCCCATGGCGATAATCTCCCGCACCGTAAAGCCGAGAGCCGGAAGCGCATCCTGCTGCAGCACCGCCGTCCAGCGCGCCAGCGGCTTGCGCGGGTAAGTATGCGCCTCTTGGCCCTGCAGCAGCACGCTGCCCGCACCGGGCTTCTCCACGCCGGAGATCAGCTTCAGCAAGGTCGACTTGCCGCTGCCGTTCGGCCCGATAACGCCGAAGCACTCCCCTGTGTGAACCGCGAAGCTGATATCTTCCAGCACAGGCCGCTCATGATAAGCGATGGCCGCATGCTGCACCCGAATCAGCTCTTGCCGAGCTCCCGTCTCCATTCGTTAGCCTCCTTGTGATCGAAGTATGCCGATGTACACTAAGAATTGGACATCCGCTTGCCGCGCTTCAGCAAATACGCGAAAAACGGAGCGCCCATAAACGCCGTCACCACGCCCAGCGGAATTTCCGTTGGACTAAGCAGCGTCCGCGCCAATGTATCCGCCCACAGCACATAGAACGCGCCGCCGATCAAAGATAACGGCAGCAGCAGGCGATAATCCGGACCGACCAGAAGCCTCAGCAGATGAGGCACGATAAGGCCGACGAACGCGACGACTCCCGATACAGATACCGCCGCGGCGGTAATTAGCGTTGCCGCCGCAAGCGCGATGAGCTTGGTCCGCTCCACGTGAACGCCGAGATAAGAAGCTTGCCGCTCGCCGAGCGCAAACAAATTCATTGCCCGGCCGAAGCCGAGCAGCACCAGCGCGCCGGCAGTCAAATACGGCAGCAAAATCAGCGAATACGACCAGTTCCGCATAGCAAGGCTGCCCATCAGCCAAAATACGATTTCATTGATGACCTGCTTGGACATCGCCACCATCAGTGAGACGAACGCCCCCAGAAACGCCTGCATCACGACCCCAGCCAGCACGAGCGTCTCCGTTCGGAGCTTCCCGTCCGTTCTTGCCAATATAATGACCGTGACGAGCGAAAGCGTTCCCGTGACAAAAGCGACGACAGGCACCGTCCAGGCGCCGAATAGCGCAAACTGCAGCCCGAACAAAATGAGAAAGGCCGCGCCGACGGAAGCCCCGGAAGATACTCCCAGCGTATACGGGTCGGCGAGCGGATTGCGCAGCACCCCTTGGAACGCAGCGCCGGCAATGCCCAGCGCGGCCCCGACCAGCATGCCGAGCAGAACGCGCGGAAGCCGCACCTTCCAGATGATTTGCTCGGCCGCCGGCTGCCAATCCGCCTGCACCGAACCGCCGATCACCGGCAGATGATGAGCGAGTATCCCCCAGACGTCCCGCAGCGGCACATGCACCGTCCCGATGGACAAGCTTATCGTTACGGAAAGAAAAAGGAGCAGAATGCCCGCTCCTCCCCACATCGTCAGCTTCCGCTTCATACTACTTCACCAATTCCGGATATATGCCTTTGGCTATCTCCACCAATCCCGCGGTAATGCGGGGACCCGGGCGGCTTGTCGTGTCCTTATCCACTCCGGCCAGCCGATTGTTTTTGATCGCATCCACTGAAGCCCAGCTGCTGCGCTCCTTAATAATTTGATCCAGCGATTTCTTCGAATTTTCGTCGATCAAATTTTTCGGGTACAGAATGACCTGCGGATTATCCGCTATGACCTTCTCCTCATTCAGCTGCGCATAACCGGTTATATCCGCGGAGACGTTGATGCCCCCGGCCAGCGTGATCAGCTCGTCGAGAAACTCGCCCTTGCCGACCGTCCAGCCCGGGGAAAACTCCATAAGCACCCGCTTCTTTTGCTCCGGCTTTAAGTCTTTGACCGCATCCGTTACTTTTTGGCGCTCGGCTTTCATCGAAGCGACCACTTTCTCCGCCTGCTCCTGCTTATCGAAAATTTGCCCGAACATCAAAATATTGTTCATCACATCGTCGATCGTCTTCGGTTCGACCTTGAACATATTGATATTTAGCCCGCGCAGCTGCTCCACGGCCGCCGTCTTGAGCGATACGCCGGAGAGCACAAGGTCGGCGTTGGCGGCGATCAGCGCCTCCTCGTTCGGCTTCACGATACTGCCCATTTTCGGCTTCTGCTTAGCCTCCTCGGGATAGTCGCAGAAGTCCGACACGCCGGCGATCTTGTCGCCCAGCCCAAGGGCAAACAGCGTTTCCGTCTCGCTCGGGGAAACGGAAACAATTTTGGAAGGCGCCTTTTCAAACGTAAACTCTTTGCCGGTCGCATCCTTGACCTTCAGCGGATAAACCGTCGCCTTCTTCTCCCCGCCCGCCGGAGCGGCGGTAGGAGCCGGCGATGCTTGCGTCCCTGACCCCGCCTTGGGAGGGTCGACGAGCTCGCCCTTAGCTGGTTGTTTCGCCTCGTTCGTTCCGCCGCAGCCGGCTGCGCCGAGCAGCAAAGCAAGTCCCAAAGCTGCCGCCAGCCAACGTTTCGATGATATGCGTTGTACGATTTTCTTCATTATCGGTGTTAGCTCCTCAAATTTATTTTCACGCGCTTACCGCGCGCTCGCTTCCTGCTTCCGTACAAGAAAAATCCCTCTGAGCTCCGGGGGCGGCCGGAGAAACCAGAGGGCTCACGATTGATCAAACGGCAATCAGGCTCTCCTGAAAGGCGAGAACCGTATGCGCTCGACACCCCTTTTTCCTCGAAAGGCCGGTCTTCCATCGAACAGGCAGGTTTCCTGACTTATGGGCATGATGGAGCGCCTCGCCTTCCCATTCTTGCATCCAAGAACAGTGGCATGCGGAGGCGCTTGCTCCCATATACAGTGGCGGGACCGTGCCGGACTTGCACCGGCTTCCCTTTTAACCTGCAAAGCTCTCGGCCTTGGCAGGCACCTGTTCGATACATACTATAAAGATGTTTATGCCTTAGATCCTTACTTCTCGGCAATCACTTTGATCACTTGCATCACTTTATCCTGATTCTTCGCATTGGCCGGCACGAAGGCGACCAAGTCTTTGCCATTCAATTTCTGCTCCGTGAACCATTTGGTTTTCTCTAGCGGAATGCCGTACAGATGCTTCTCGGTTTTTCCGCTTTCCTTGCCGTCCACCGGCAGGTCGAGCACGCCCTCCGGGTAGTCGTCGCCTTTGGCCGCATCGTCCAGACTGACGTATCCGCCCTGCTGCCCTATCGCCTTGAACTGCTCCATAGGAACAACAATGATCCCGTTGTCTCCGGCAGCAATTTCCACGATCAGCTTCTCCATCGAAAATATCGGAACCGTCTGCACGTTAACGGTCGGAGCTTGTCCGAGCTTCGCCTGCAGCGCAGTCTGCAGCTTATCTCCCACCTCCGTCGGAATCCCGTTGGCGCCCATCATAAAGATCGGCACATCCGACTTCGGTCCGCCGCCGCAGCCGGCCAGCACCAGCAGCAACAGCATGATTAGCATGAATTTTCCTCTCATGTTCCCTCTCCTTACAGTCATCATACGGTACGCCTCGCGCTTCTGCAGTTACTACCCTCCATCATATCATAAATGCCGACGGTCTATCAAAAAGACGAAGAACAAATCCCCCAAAAGTGACGTGATGCTCTGAAGCTTATTCCGTCCGCATCCAGCCTAGGCTGGATCGGCGTCTAACCCTTCCTCTGGGATCGTTCTATGGGTAGACTTTACTTTCGGGGGAGACCCCGGATTTCCACAGGATATGGCTGCGCTTCATTTCCTAAACAAAAAAGGAGCCGACTAACGGCCCCTCTTGCTACGGTTCATATATTCGTTAATTTTTTGATCTAACAGCATGCTGATCTCCACAACATTCGGTGAGGTCAAACTCTTCTCGGTCTGGACCAGCTGCTCCAATTTCAGACGCAGGTTATAAATCTCTTCTTCTAAAGAAGCGGTAGAAGAAGACTGTTTCTTTCTTCCAAAAATCCACTTCGGCTGCTGGTTATTCTCGCGAATCCAACCGATATTGATGTACTGTCTTAGCTGATATTCCGGAAAGGCCATTCTTCATCCCCCCTAACGCCTATCTCTAGATTCGGAAGTCTCATAAATGATCAACGATATGAAACTTCTATACTATTAAAGATACCAGTTTTTAGTTGGGATGGAAATGACTTTTTTTGTCGAATTTACAATTTTCGTATAAAATTCCCTATTCTGTCGATTGCTTCAAGCAGCTGATTGACCGAAGTCGCATAGGAGCAGCGTACAAAGCCTTCTCCGCCTAGGCCGAACACCTGTCCCGGCACCGCGGCAACCTTGGCTTCATAGAGCAAACGCTGCGCGAATTCCTCCGAGCTTAGGCCTGTAGACGCAACCGATGGGAAGGCGTAAAATGCTCCTTGCGGCTCATGGCATTCCAAGCCGATGTCTCTAAAGCCCTGCACCACAAGGCGGCGCCGCTGGTTATAGGACTCTACCATGCGATTTTTTTCTTCCATGCCGTTTTTCAAAGCTTCAAGCGCAGCCACCTGCCCCATCGCCGGCGCGCACATGACCGTATATTGATGGATTTTGAGCATGGCGGAAATCAGATCGCGATGTCCGCATGCATAGCCCATTCGCCAACCGGTCATCGCAAACGCCTTGGAAAAACCGCTGACCAAAATCGTGCGGTCCCGCATACCGGGAATCGAGGCGAAGCTGACATGTTTTTGCTCATACGTAAGCTCGGCGTAAATTTCGTCGGAAATGACGATCAGATCATGCTCTTCCACAATTTTGGCGATCGGCAGCCAGTCCTCATAGGTCATAATGCCGCCCGTCGGATTGCTTGGGTAACAAAGAATGAGCACTTTCGATTTCGGCGTAATGCTCGCTTTGAGCGCCTCCGGCGTCAGCTTAAAATTATCTTTGGCGAACGTCTCTATCCCGACCGGGATGCCGCCGCCGATCCGGGTAATCGGAGAGTATGAAATATAGCAAGGCTCGGGAACGAGCACCTCATCCCCCGGCACGACCAATGCGCGCAGAGCCAGATCGATCGCTTCGCTGCCGCCGACCGTTACCAATATTTCATCGGCCGGATCGTACGGAACTTGGAACGAATCGTACAAGTACTCGCCGATCGCTTCGCGAAGCTCCGGCATGCCGGCGTTCGGCGTATACTTCGTATTGCCGCGCTCAAGGGAATAGACGCATGCTTCGCGCACATGCCAAGGCGTGCAAAAATCCGGCTCGCCTACGCCGAGCGAAATAATATCTTTACTTGCGCTTACCAGATCAAAAAATTTGCGGATGCCCGAAGGAGGTATCTCTCTTACAAGAGGGGCCAAATAGCCCGACATCGATTTGGAGGAAGCTCCTTGATCCTGCCCTTGTTGTTGTTTGATCATCGCTTATCACCTTCACGGAGAGATTAACATACGGCGATCGTCTTCATGGTCTTCAAAAGTGATGCCGTCCTGCTTGTATTTCTTAAGTATGAAATGCGTTTTGGTCGAAAGCACGCGGTCGATCGGCGATAGTTTATTCGAAACGAAAGAGGCGACTTCCTTCAACGTTTTCCCTTCAATTTCCACGAGAAGATCGTAAGCTCCGGACATTAAGTAGACGGATTTCACTTCTGGATATAAGTAAATGCGCTCCGCAATCGCATCGAATCCGCGGCCGCGCTCCGGCGTAATCTGCACTTCGATCAAAGCGGTCACTTTCTCGTTATCCACCTTCGCCCAATTGACGATAGGCGCATATTTGATAATGACATGCGAATCCTCCAGCTGTTTGATCGCTTCCGTCACTTCCGCTTCGGAGGAACCGAGCATCGTCGCTATAAGCGCCGGAGTCCTTCTCGCATCTTCCTTAAGCAGCTCAATAATTCGTACCTTAAACTGTTCCATCGGTGGTTAACCCTCCTAAGAGTTTTGCCTTTGGCAAAACTGTCTTCGTAAGCATAAGCTTTGTTTTGCCTTTGGCAAAACTGTCTTCGTAAGCATAAGCTTTGTTTTGCCTTTGGCAAAACTGTCATCGTAAGCATGAGCTTTAAGTTTTGCTGTAGCAAAACTATCTTCGTAAGCATAAGCTTTGTTTTGCCGTAGCAAAACTTGTCTTTTCAAGCGCCGCTTACACAATCAATTTATTATTTCATATTACACCCAATGGCAGACTTTTTGCAAAATAAAATTAAGGGTGCTCGGCAAGCAGGAACAAAAAAAAGCCTGCGAGAACCGCTTCAAGTTCCCAGGCTTTCCGTCATATGATGAATGATTAACACCGTTACAGCCGATGCATCGATAACAGTTTGCGCATATAAGTTTCGATATCGCGGCTTTGATAATCCTGCAGCACCGTAATTTGATATTCGCCGCAGGTCCCCGATTCGTCCGTTACCCTGCCAAGCCCGACAAGCCGTCCCTGATCGTATGCGGCGACGACATAGCGGCTTTGGCAGTACGTTTCATACAATAAACCGGCATTCATGCCGTCCTCCGTGACAGTGGCCAACAGCTCCTCAAATTGTCCTTGTGCAGGAGGTTCATTTTCCAATGCAATAATCACACCAATCACCTTCCCACTGAATTCTTGTTACTTATAATTATACATGTATTTGTATTTTTATTCAACCTATTTTCGCTCACGCTCGTCTTCTAAGAAAAAAAGCATCCCTCGTAAGAGAGATGCCTTATGGCCGCAAGCGGAAACGAAGCGATTACGAAAAAATCCCCATGCTCAGATAACGCTCCCCCGTATCCGGAGCAATGCACAGCACGCGCTTGCCCTTGCCGAGCTTCTTGGCTACCTGCAGCGCCGTCCATACCGAAGCGCCGGAGGAAGGGCCTACAAGAATGCCTTCCATTTTCCCGAGCTCCCGCGTCGTTCTAATCGCATCCTCATCGGCTACCTGGATGATTTCATCGTATACGCCCGTGTTGAGAATTTCCGGAATGAAACCGGGGCTTGTCCCGACCAGCTTGTGCGGGCCCGGCTTGCCTCCCGACAAAACGGGCGAACCCTTCGGCTCCACTACGTAGATTTGAATGCCGGGCAGCTTCTCGCGCAGCACCTCGCCGGTGCCGGTAATCGTCCCTCCCGTGCCCGAGGTCGCCACGAACGCGTCGAGCTTGCCTTCCATTTGCTCGATAATTTCGAGCGCCGTCGTCGTCCGGTGAATGTCCGGGTTCGCTTTATTCTCAAACTGCTGAGGGATGAAGCTGTCCGGAATTTCATTTCTCATCTCCAGCGCTCTGCGGATCGCTCCCGGCATCCGTTCTTCTGCAGGGGTCAGCTCGACATGCGCCCCGTAAGCTTTCAATATGTTAATGCGTTCTTTGGTCATATTGTCCGGCATCACGAGAATTGCCTTGTAGCCTTTGGCCGCGGCATTCATCGCCAGTCCGATGCCCGTATTGCCGCTGGTCGGCTCGATAATCGTCGAGCCCGGCTTCAGCAGCCCGTCCTTCTCCGCTTGCAGGATCAAGTTATACGCCGCGCGATCCTTGACGCTGCCGCTCGGGTTGAAATATTCGAGCTTTACGTATACATCGGCGTCGTTTTCCCCTGTCATTCTGCCGAGCCGGACCGCCGGCGTCTCCCCAATCAATTCCGTAATGCTGCTTACCATCAGACGATTGTTCTTCATCCTCTTCTGCCGCTCCCTTCCGCGCCGTGTGCAGTACCGACACCTTTGGCCGCACACTTATCGTCCTTAATTGTAACGGCATGGCTCGTTTTGTCAAGGCGGGCGGTTCCCGATCTTCGCTCCTCATGAGCCTGAGCGTCAAGCTCCTCCGGCTGCTTTAGCCTGCTTGGCGGACGCGACTTTGCGCATAAAAAACCATGCTGCCAGCGGCGTGCTGCCGATGCCGAGCAGCAGCCAATTCATCGCCTGCGGCGCCGAGGTGAAAGCGACGACAACGATAAACACCGCCGTCCCCGATATGCGTCCGACGTTCAGCGCCAGCTCCCTCATGACGATGTACTCCTCGCGATGCTGCACGCTGTCGGCATTGCCGCCGATCAAATCGAATACCGACGACGTCATCGGAATCGAGTACAGCGGGAAGAACAGCCCTACGCCTATTCCGAATATAAGCAGCGTCATGAAATTAACCTTCCAGAAAAAAGGGACAATAACCAGCACTATCATAACGGCTCCGATCAGCATAGCGGCTTTGCGGTATCGCGGCTTCAGCAGCCGTCCGGCGATCATGAAGCTGACCAAGGAAACGGCGGAGGTCACCAGCGAGAAATTGCCCAGCTTCATCTCGTTTCCCGTGTGCACGTAGACGAGCAGCGCAATCATGAAGCCGAAGACGCCTTCGCGAAAGCCTTGAGCGATCAGCCCGAGCGAAACCGTGCGCCACATCGTTTCCTTTTGCCTCAAACAGCGGACGGTCAGCATCCATTCGTAATTCCCTTCGGATTTTCTTTTTTTTAGAAAAAAGCTAAAAATAACCCCAATCACAAATACGATCAGCGAGATCGTAAAAATAACGCGGTACCCGTTCGTCTGCTTCAAGTGAACGATCAGAAAACCGGATATCCATGGAGCGATCATCCCCGCCCCCGAACCGAGCAGCCCCGCCCAGCCGTTAAAGCGGTCCCGGTTGCCGGGATCGGTTACTTCAAAATAAACTACGTTGAAGGCAAGCCAGAAAAATCCCGCCGACATGCCCTGAATGACGCCCAGAAGCACATAATAGTTCACCGCCGAGGCGCCGAACCACAACACAAGCAAATAAAACAGCGCCGACACGGCGACCCCCGCCCTCAGGCAGTTCATTTTGTTATGCTCCTTCACCCATTTGCCGGCAAGCCAAAAGGTCAGCGCCATCGCCACATGATTAATCAGCGTGAACCAGCCGATGAGGGAGAAGTCCTGCTTCGCTTTCCATAAATAGACGTTCACAAACGTACCCGACAAGGCGTTAGCCGCCGCAACGAGTCCTTGAACCGTCAGCAGGAGCCGGGATTGTCCCAGAAGACGGCCTTCTTGCTTGCCGCCGTCCCGCGGCTTGCCACATTCTCCTCCGTAGTGCCAGCTCGGCCGTTCCTCTTTGCTTCTCAGCCATTTCTGCGGAAAATTCTTGATTCCCGATTGCATAAGTACTCACCTGTTATGTAGGATGTTGACGTCCTTGTTAAGCTTCCCCTTAGCTTGAAAATCATGAGGGAATGCAAAAAAAGGAAATTCCGCCTACTTTGCGAAATTCCCTTTTTCTCATTGCCGCATATCGTTATTCATCCATGCCGTGCCGCTTCAAAAGCTCGATCATGGCCATACGATCGGCCTCGGATAGCACATGCTCGACCTTGAAGCAGGACGGGCAGACGAATACCTGGGTGCCGTATCCCGCCTGCAGCAGCGGCTGCCCCAGGCCCGGCGCAGCGTTCGGAGCATAATCGGAAGCCGCTTTACGGCTTCCCGCCAGCAGCATGTAGCTGTGGCAGGTCGGGCACTCCGGCGTAACCTCCTGATGATCGAGCACCCGCTGGACGCCTTCCTCGTATTCGTTCATTCCGTCAAAATCCTCATATTCTTCTTCAAAGCCCTCGAATCCCTCGTCTTCGCCTTCGTCATCCTCTTCCGCTTCTTCGTCTAAATCCTCGTCTTCAACAGTCAAGTTGATGCTGCGGTAATCTCCGAGCTCGTTAAAGCAATGCGGACAAGTTTCCTCCGGTCCGATTTCGGGGTCCCACACAATCTCGGTTTGACACCAAGGGCACACTTGGTCATGCGATTGCGTCACCTTACATTCCTCCGCTTCGGATCTCTAGTAGCACGGCGTTTTTTATGTGCGGTTTACGGCCGCTATTCACCATGTATCTAGCCATGTTTAATAAAATAATAAGTGCCCCAGGCGAAAAACACAAGCGCCAAGGCAAGCAAACTGCCCCATAAATATTTCATAGCAAGCCTCCCGATTCATTACCGCAAACGCTGCATTTTTTAAATGACGCAGGCGCCGATGACATAAGAAATGGATACGGAAATAACCATCGATAAAAAGCCTACGGCTTTGTTATCCCGGGCAATTTGCTCGTCGATTTTGAAATACGGAGTCAAAAATTCAAAAATAAAATACGCCGCCAGCAGCAGTATGAATCCGTATCCCGCCCAAATCAGCGAATGCAGCACGGAATCGTTATTCAAAATCGCAAAGCGGAACAAATTGCAAATTCCGAATATTTTGCCTCCCGTCGCCATTGCGACCGATAAATTGCCGTTCTTGATCTCTTCCCAATCCTTATACTTGGTCACCGCTTCGAATATCGCCAGAAACACGATCAATGCTACAATAGCTACCGAGAAAAAAGCAAGCGTTTCAATATAAGGATTACCTAATAAAATATCCACCTTGTCGTTCATTCATCGACACCTCCCATTGCATGTAAGGCCTTTCAAGTTACGGCAGGGGGAAAACGCCCCGTCGATAGCTGCCGTTAACACCGGAAGAGACTGTGGCTTAGCGCCGCAGTCTCTCGGGGTTCCATTTGCAGTTATTGCGAAATTTAAGATTGCTTCTTCGCCGCCAGTTTGGCTCTCAGCGCAGCCAGCTCGTCGTCGACGCCGTCGTTTTTGCCAAGCTGATCCAGCTCGTCGTCCAAGCTGCGGCTCTTGGAACGAAGCTCGTTGCTGGCTTCCGCTTCCGCCTCCATTTGCAGCACTTTCTCGGACATCCTGTCGAAGCCTTTGGCCGCGTTATCCGAACCGAAGCCGGACATCGCCTGATTGATCTGTTTTTGTGCTTTAGCCGCTTCGGCGCGAGCGATAAGCAGATCCTTTTTATTCTTCAGCTTGGTGAACTCGTCTTTCATTTCCGACAGCTGATCGCGGAGGCGGTCTGCATTGCCTTTGGCAACGTCGTACTGCTTCTTCATCTCATCGTAACGAGTTTGATGCTCTTTCTTATCCTGAAGGGCGCGGCGCGCCAAGTCTTCGTTGCCTTGCTCCAACGCTTTGAGCGCCTGATCCTCGCGCTTTTGCACCATCTCTTGCGCTTCTTCGTACTGCTGCTTGAATTTTTTCTCGACGGCGATCTGTTTGGCTACCGCCACTTCCGCCTCGTTAATATCCTCTTCCATATCGCGCAGGAACTGATTCAGCATTTTAACCGGATCTTCCGCTTTGTCGAGCAAATCGTTGATCGAAGCCATCGTCAGGTCGCGCAGCCTTTTAAAGATTCCCATACTAAATTCCTCCCATGAATCGTTCGTTTTATTTTGACAAGCTTTGCTATCGGATTACAGTAACATCGATGTTTACACTTATACATACGGAGCAACCCTCTCGAGAGTTTCATTCCGCATGAAAAAAAATTTGTCATTTCAGTTCGGCGACGGTCACCCCGGTACCGCCCTCATTGTAATTGCCGATGCGATAGCTTTTGACATGCTTATGTTTGCGCAAAAATTCCTGAATCCCCGTGCGCAGCACTCCGGTACCTTTGCCATGAATAATGTAAACCTGCCCGAAATTGGCAAGATACGATTCGTCCAGAAAACGGTCGACTTCGATAAGCGAGTCCTCCAAATTCGACCCGCGCAGGTCGAGTTCCATCCGGGCGTTGTCGTCGCGCGTCCGCTTCAGGCTGGCTGCCGCTTGCTGCGGCTTCTTGACTTCGGTCGCAGCCGCCTTGACCAGCTCCAGAGCGTTTAGCTGCACCTTCATCTTCATGATGCCGAGCTGTACCGTAGCCTCCGAATCGCTCACGATCTCTACAATGTGGCCTTTTTGCCCGAGATTGGTCACGAGCACCTCGTCGCCGGCGCCGAGCTTCTCCGGCTTCTTCTTGGCCGGCTGGCCGCCGAGCTTCTTCTTGCGCAGCTCCGGCACCGCTTCGTTCAGCCTTCGCTTCGCATTGCTCAGGTGATGGTCCTTCACCTCGCCGGCTTCGCGCTGCATCCGCCGCAGATCGGCGATAACCTCGTCCGCCTCGCGCCGCGCCTTGGCGACCGCTTCCTGCGCTTCGCGTTCGGCCTTCTCGAACAGCTTGTCGCGCTGCTCCTCGAATTTTTGCTGCTGCGCGGCAAGGTTCTTGCGCAAGCTTTCGACCTCGCGGCGCAGCTGTTCCGCCGTCTGCCGTTCCGCTTCGGCGGTCAGACGGTTTTCCTCCAGCGTCGCAATCATCGATTCGACGCGCTGATCCTCCTCACCCACCTGCCCGCGGGCGTGATCGATAATCGACTTGGCGAGCCCGAGGCGCTCGGCGATGGCAAAGGCGTTGCTTCGCCCCGGTACGCCGACCAGCAGCCGGTAGGTCGGGCTGAGCGTCTGCACGTCGAACTCCATGCTGGCGTTAATGATGCCTTGGCGGTCGAAAGCGTAAGCCTTCAGCTCGCTGTAATGCGTAGTCGCCACGATGCGGCAGCCCATCTTATGAATGTACTCCAGCAGCGAAATCGCAAGCGCGGAGCCCTCGGCCGGGTCGGTGCCGGCGCCCAGCTCGTCGAGAAGCACCAGACTCTTCGGCGTCATTTCGCGGAGAATGCGGATGATGTTGGTCATATGGCTGGAGAACGTACTGAGGCTTTGCTCAATGCTCTGCTCATCCCCGATATCTGCATAGATCGCGTCGAATACGCATAGCTGGCTTCCTTCCTCCGCGGGAACGAATAACCCCGACATCGCCATCAGGGACAACAGGCCGATCGTTTTTAGCGATACCGTTTTGCCCCCCGTATTCGGCCCCGTTACGATAATCGTCGTATACCGGTTGCCGAGCTCGATATCCAGCGGCACGACCGAATCGGCCGGAATGAGCGGGTGGCGTCCGCGCTTGATTTTAATAAAGCCGCGATCGTTCAATATCGGCAGCGTCGCTTTCATTTCGTGAGCGAGTCCCGCTTTGGCGAAGGTAAAATCAAGCTCCGTCAAGGCGTCGATATTGCCGAGCAGCAAGTCGGCCACCTCCGCTACGAGTGCGGTCAGCATGCGCAATATTTTCTCAATTTCGGCCTCTTCCTTCAGCTTCAGCTCGCGCACGCGGTTATTCAGCTGCACAACCGCCTCCGGCTCGATGAACAAGGTCGCCCCGGAAGCGGACTGATCGTGAATCATGCCGCCGAAATGGCCGCGGTATTCTTGTTTGACCGGGATGACATAACGATCGTTGCGGATCGTTACGAGGTTTTCCTGAAGCATCTTCTGGATCGACGGCGTGCGCACCATCTGCTCCAGCCTGTCGCGGGCGCGGGTTTCGCTCGTTCTCAGCTCCTGGCGGATGCGCGCCAGCTCTGGGCTCGCCGAGTCGACCACCTGGGCGTTATCGTCAATGCACAGCCTGATTTTATCCTCGGTCGGCTTCAGTTCTTCAATCTGCTCCGTCAGCATAATTAAGGAAGGAATGGAATAATCCTCATGCACATCGTGCAAAAAACGTTTCAGTCGCCTTCCGCCGTGAATGGTCCCCGCTACGTCGAAAAGCTCGCCCGGATTCAGCATCCCCCCGATTCGCGCGCGATGCACCGCCGTCTTGATGTCGCGAATGCCGCCGAAAGGGGCGCCGCCCTTAAGCCGGTTTACGTTGACCGCTTCGTCCGTCGCCTTGAGTCTTTGTTTCACTTCCTCAAAATCTCCGCTCGGCTCAAGCCGCTCGACGCGTTCTTTGCCGAGGCCGGTCGCCGCATGATGGGCGCATTTATATAAAATGGAGGCATAATCCAATGTTTTCAATATTTTGCTGTTCAATTTACTATCCTACCTTTCGTTTCCGTTACAAACCACATCCATTATATTATATCCGAAGCCCCGGGGATAAGCTAATTTTCGGTTATATCCGTTTTGCCCCAAGCCTAAAATATGGCTCACATAATCCCGCCGGCGGAAGCCATACTATGATGTGCACCGAGTTAAACCCGTTGACAGGCCGCATCGTAAGTATGTAGCAAAAAGCTTAAAACGCATGGAATCGCCATTCCAAAGGGAGGTATCAGCCGATGCATTTGCTTGGACATATCGTCAGGTTTATCGTATCCGCTTTGGTACTGATGTTTGTCAGCTTTATTGTGCCGGCCTTCAAAGTCGGCGGTTTCTGGAGCGCCTTCTTCCTGGCTCTGGTCATTGCGCTCGTCGCTTGGATTATCGAAGGAATCTTCGGCAAGAAGATTACTCCGTTCGGGCGGGGCATCGTAGGATTTCTTACGAGCGCGGTCATTATCTGGCTCGCCCAATTCGTGGTAAGCGGCGTCTCGACAAGCTTTATCGGTGCGATCCTGGCAGCCCTTGTCATCGGGATTATCGACTTGTTCATACCGGTCAAAACGCCGTTTGAACAAGGTATTAGCGGCCGCGAGAACAAGCGTTGACCGCAGCTTCCGCCAGTAAGCGGCAAGCCGGGAAAATCAGTCTGCGGAATTTCCGTACGGCTGATTTTTTTTGAAGCATAACGGCTGCATCGGCTGTGAAAGCAGTCACTTTTCCTAGAATATGTTACAAATTCGCCTTCCATTATTCACCGGTTTGTCACTGCATTCGCTGCGGCGATCGTGTAATATGGTCTGTGTAAAGACCATAACGGTTTAACGGAGGGGTATCACTATGAAAAGAATGATCGCACTCGCCCTGGCGGCTTGCCTTGTATTCGCTCTATCCGCTTGCGGCGCGAAGAAAGAAGAAGCGCAGGCTCCTGCGTCGAACGGGGCATCCCAGGCGACTTCCGCGGCGGCAGGCCAAGAAGTAAAAATTGTCGCAAGCAACTATCAGTTCGACCAAGCGGAATATAAAGTGAAAAAAGGCGAGAATATCACCGTAACGCTGGAAAATAAACAAGGCATGCACGGCGTGCAGATCAAAGAGTTCAACGTTTCGCTGGATGGAAGCAAAAAATCGGCGACCTTCAAAGCGGATAAAGAAGGCACTTACGATATTGTATGCTCCGTACCGTGCGGGTCCGGTCATATGAGCATGAAATCCAAGCTGATCGTCGAATCGTAAAAAGAAAATCTTCATCCCGTATATACCGTATGAACAAATCCCCCAAAAGTGACTTTCGGGGGAGCCCCCGGATATCCACAGGAAATTGCCGCGCATCATTTCCTAAACAAAAATAAAACGACCGGATTCCCTGCTGTTTCAAGGGAACCGGTCGTTTCGCTTTGGCTTCAAACCGACTTCGTTTGCTGCTGCCATAATTCATGAAGCTTATCCGATACGGCAGGCAGTGCATTCAATATATAAGGGGCCGATTGCGAGCCCTTCAATAAATCTTGCACCGTATCGTTAGGGATGACCGTCATCACTTGGACGGCGATGACCAGCAGCACGGAAGCTTCGGCCATACCGAGCAAAGCCCCGCTCCATTGGTTCATCGACTTCAGCCCCGGCGTCAGAGCGATCCAATTGAGCACCCTGCCCACGATACCGAGCGCAAATTTGACTCCAAAAAGCAGCAAAGCAAATGCAATCGCGTTGTACATGTAGGTGTCCAGATGCATTCCTTTAATCAGAAACTCAAAATTCCGGTACGATTCGTATGCGGGCAAAGAAAGCGCCCCGGCGATCCAGGGCGACACTTCCTTATAAAAAGCAAACGCCACTACATACGCAATGATCAAGCCCGCGACCGACACAACTTGACTGACCAGTCCCCGATAATATCCGAGCACGATGCCCGCCGCGATCACGACGACGGCAGTCCAGTCCAGCCCATTCATGGTTCCGTCCGCTTGCAGTTATTCATTTTCGACTACCAGCTCGATCCATTCGTTGTACTCGATTTGCAGCTTTTCGTATTCGGACTTCAGTTCCTGAAGCTCCGTATATATCCGCTGCGCTTTCTCGCGATGCTCGCCGTATTCCTCTTGAAGCGCTTTGTGCTGCTCGGAATGCTCTTTGAACTGCTCCTGCAGCTCGTTATACAGCTCGACCTGCAGCTGCAATTCTTCCTGCTGGGCTGCGAACTGCAGGCGAATTTGCTCCAGTTGACCCGACAATTGTCCGGCAAGCTGCTGTCCGTCTTGCTTCTCGCGTTCCAGCTGCTCCAGAAGCCGCGCCCGCTCGGCTTGCTCGGCGATTAGATTGTGGTTGCGCCCCAACTGCTCCTCATACCGCCGCTCCAGCTCCGCCAGCTTAGAGGCTTCGCCAAGAAGCTGCGCCTCCAAAGCGGATGCCGCCTCGGCTTGTCCCTGAAGCTGCTCCTGCATAGCGTGAGCGCGCTCCTCCAGCCTTCTCATTTCCTCCAGGCTGTCGCTCTCCTGCTGCTTTAGCTTGGCCTGCAGTTCGGCATACTGCCCTTCCAGCTCGCTGTACAGCTCTTCCTGCAGCTGGATCTCCTCGAGCTGCTGCGCGCTTTGCTTGCGCAGCTCGTCCCCCAGCGTGGCCAGCTCGTCGCAGCGGCGCTGCCATTGGCTCGCCGTCTCCTGCAGCTGCAGCTGGTAAGCCTGCTGCTCGCGGAACTGCGCCAGCAGCGCGCGCTGCTCCTCTTGCAGCTGCGAAAGCTGCTGCTGCCGCTCCGCGAGCTGCGCTTCGCGCTGACCGAGCTGCTCGCGCAGCGCGGCGCTCTGCTCCTCTTGGCGGAGCAGCGCCTCCCGGCTGCGCGCTTCCTGCTCCTGCAGCTGCCGTTCCAGCTCGCTCTGCCGCGCTTGCAGCTCGTCGTACAGCTCCTGCTGCAGCGCAGCCTCCTCAAGCCGTTCGCTCAGCTTGCTCTGCAGATCGGCGCCGAGCGCTCGCGCGGCATCCAGCTCCGCCGTTAAGGCGCCGCTCTGCTCATGCTGGCGGGCGATTCGCTCTTCCAGCTCGCGGCTGGCCTCGACTTGAAGCCCGAGCTCGGCTTCGAGCTGAAGCTTCTGCTCCAACTGCTCCTGCAGCAGCTGCTTCAATTGCTCCTCCAGCGCCTCCGCTTCGCGCTGTGCGGCGCGATGCTGTCTGGTCAGCTCCTGCTTATGCTCCAGCTGCAGTTCGTATTCTTTTTGCTGCAGCCGGATTTGCTCATTCAATTGCTCTGTCAGGACGCTAAGCTCCTCATAGCGCTGCTGCTGCCGGGCCGCGTCGCCTTGCTGCGTTTCAAGCTGCGACCGCAGCGCCTGCAGCTCGTCCTGGCTCTGCGCGAGCTCCTGCTCCAGTCCGCGGATACGCTCGCCTTCGCTGCTGATTCGCAGCTCCAGCTGTGCGGCCTGTTCCCTCAGCTCGGCCGCATGCGCCTGTACTAGCCCGGCCTCGAGCTCCAGCCGTTCGCGTTCCTGCTTCTCGCGCTCAAGCTCGGCCCGCAGCTCCGCTTCGCCCGCCGCGTATTGCTCCAGCTTCTCCGTCAGCTCAGCCTCCTGCATACGGCTCAGCTCCTCGAACTCCGCCGCCGATTCGCGCTGAGCTGCAAGCTCCCGCTCCAGTGCCGCGATACGTTCCGCTGCTCCGCTCACGCGTGCCTCCAGCTGCGTGATCCGCTCGCGCTGCTCGGCCCCTTCCGTCCGCGCCTGCTCCGCTTCCGCTTCCAGCCGGGCGCGTTCTGCTTGCTCGCGCTCCAGCTCTGCCCGCAGCTCTGCTTCGCGCGATTCGGCCTGCGCCGCCTGCTCCTGCAGCCGTTCCAGCTGTTCCCTCTGGCGATCCGTCTCTTGCCGCTGACGGTCCGTCTCTTGCTTCCGGCGCTCCAGCTCGGCTTGCAACTCCGCTTCGCCCGCCGCATAGCGCTCCAGCTTCTCGGTCAGCTCGGCCTCTTGCATACGGCTAAGCTCCTCGAACTCCGCTGCCGACTCGCGCTGCGACGCAAGCTCTTGCGTAAGCTGAGCGATCCGCTCGGCCGCTTCGCTTACACGGGCCTCCAGCTGCGCGATTTGCTCCTGTCGCTCGGCATCTCGCGTCCGCGCCTGCTCCGCTTCCGCTTCCAGCCCGGAACGCTCCGCACGCTCGCGTTCCAGCGCCGATTGCAGCTCCGCTCCGCGCGATTCGGCCTGCGCCGTCTGCTCCTGCAGCCGCTCCAACTGTTCCTGCTGTCGATCCGCCTCTTGCCGCTGACGATCCAGCTCCGCCTGCAGCTCCGCTCCGCGCGATTCGGCCTGCGCCGTCTGCTCCTGCAGCCGCTCCAACTGTTCCTGCTGTCGATCCGCCTCTTGCCGCTGACGATCCAGCTCCGCCTGCAGCTCGGCTCCGCGCGCTTCGGCCTGTGCCGCCTGCTCCTGCAGCCGTTCCAACTGTTCCTGCTGTCGATCCGCCTCTTGCCGCTGACGATCCAGTTCTTGCTTCCGGCGCTCCAGCTCGGCTTGCAGCTCCGCTTCGCCCGCCGCGTATTGCTCCAGCTTCTCGGTCAGCTCAGCCTCTTGCATACGGCTCAGTTCTTCAAACTCCGCTGCCGACTCGCGCTGCGACGTAAGCTCTTGCGTGAGCTGAGCGATCCGCTCGGCCGCTTCGCTCACACGGGCCTCCAGCTGCGCGATTTGCTCCTGCCGCTCGGCATCTCGCGTCCGAGCCTGCTCCGCTTCCGCCTCCAGCCCGGAACGCTTCGCTTGCTCGCGTTCCAGCTCCGATTGCAGCTCGGCTCCGCGCGCTTCAGCCTGCGCCGCCTGCTCTTGCAGCCGTTCCTGCTGACGATCAGCCTCTTGCCGCTGACGCTCCAGCTCGGCTTGCAGCTCCGCTTCGCCCGCCGCGTACCGCTCCAGCTTCTCCGTCAGCTCGGCTTCCTGCATACGGCTCAGCTCCTCGAACTCCGCCGCCGATTCACGCTGCGACGCAAGCTCTTGCGTGAGCTGAGCGATCCGCTCGGCCGCTTCGCTTACGCGGGCCTCCAGCTGCGCGATCCGCTCCTGCCGCTCGGCATCTTGCGTCCGTACCTGCTCCGCTTCCGCCTCTAACCCGGAACGCTTCGCTTGCTCGCGTTCCAGCTCCGATTGCAGCTCGGCTCCGCGCGATTCGGCCTGCGCCGCCTGCTCTTGCAGCCGTTCCAACCGTTCCTGCTGACGATCAGCCTCTTGCTTCCGGCGCTCCAGCTCGGCCTGCAGTTCCGCTTCGCCCGCTGCATACCGCTCCAGCTTCTCCGTCAGCTCGGCTTCCTGCATACGGCTCAGCTCCTCGAACTCCGCCGCCGATTCACGCTGCGACGCAAGCTCTTGCATAAGCTGAGCGATCCGCTCAGCCGCTTCGCTTACGCGGACTTCCAACTGCGCGATCTGCTCCTGCTGTTCGCTCCTTTGCGTCCGCGCCTGTTCCGCCTCCGCTTCCAGCCGGACGCGCTCGGATTGCATCCGCTCCAGCTCCGCCTGCAATCCGGCTCCCAACGTCTCGGCCTGTGCCGCCTGCTCCTGCAGCCGTTCCAATTCTTGGTGCTGACGATCCGCCTCTTGCTTCCGAAGCTCCAGCCCCGCGCGAAGCTCCGCCGCCTCATTCTGCGCTTGCTCCGCTTTGGCCGCAAATTCCTCCTCCTGCAAGCGGATCAATTCCTCCGCTTCGGCTGTCGCGTTGCGCTGCGCAACCAGCTCTTGCTCCAGATCGAAGCTGCGCTCCTGCTCGCTGCTCAGCTCCGTCTGCAGCCGCTCCCGTTCCTGCTTCGATTGTTCCAATTCCGTCTGAAGCCGGGCCGCTTCCTTGCGTGCCTGCTCCGCCTGCGCCGCAAATTGTTCCTCTTGCAGCCGCTGCAGCTCTTCAAGCTCGGACGCCGCCGCACGCTGCTCTTCAAGCTGCTGTTCCAGGCCGCTTGCACGTTCCTGCTCGCCCTTGATTTGCTCGCCAAGCCGGTCGCGCTCTTCATTCAGCTTATCAAGAGCCGACTTCAATGCAGACGCTTCCTTCTCCGCCTGCTCCGCTCTCGCCGTCAGCTCCATCTCCTGCATCCGGCTCAGCTCTTCAAACTCGGCTGCGGCTTCGCGCCGCTCCCCGAGCTCGCGCTCCAGATTTCCGGATCGCTCCTGTTCCTGCTTCATCCGCTCTTCGAGCTGCGCATGCTCCTGCTTCAGCCTCTCGGCCTCTTCTTGCAGCCGCTCGGCTTCGGCTTCCGCCTGCTGCGCTTTCTCCGTCAGCTCGGTCTCTTGCATCCGGCTCAGCTCCTCAAGCTCCGCCACGGTAAGGCGCTGGGCCGCCAGCTCCTGCTCCAGCTCGGAACGGCGCTCTCGCTCGCTGCGAATCAAGCCTTCCAATTCGCTCCGCTTCAGCTCCGACTGCTCCGCTTCCGTCTGCAGCTCGGCGATCCGGGCCTGCGCCTGATTCCGTTCCTCCTCGGCTCTTTGGCTGCTCGCCTCCAGTTCCTTCAGCATCTCCCTCTCGACTTCAAGCTCCTGCAGCAGCACCGCATGGCGTTCTTTCAGCTGGGAGAACTCTTCCTTCGTCTTGTCGAGCTGTTTCTGCTTCTCGCGCAGCGCCTCCATGTCGTCTTGAATCTTGAAATAGTCATCTGCGATATGTACAGCCGCCAATACGGCAATTTTCGGTGTATCCAAACGCGGGGAGCCCGCAGCGATTTTATGCATCTGTTCGTTGACTTGCGCGATTACTCGTTTCATATTCGTGGCGCTGGTTTTGGCCACCAGCTTGTACTGGTTGCCGAATATGTCCACCGTCATCCGGATTTTATCTTCTTGGGTCACAAGCAAGCTCTCCTTTCGAACCTTATCAGAAGCGGTTTTCATGTTCCGATTCGAGATACGATGTGTCGCAACGAGTGAAACTTGGACAGAATCCGGAACCTCGCCGGCAGCTTCCGATACGGCGCTTCTCGGCTTGAAATTGCGCTCGCGAAACGTACCGCAGGAAACTGCCGCGCATCATTTCCTGGAAGTAAAAAAGACTTCCCCGTATCTCCATAAACAGTTCGATACGAGGAAGCCTTTTTCCTGCTGTAGCAGGCGACTTTATGACAATTTCCGAGTTTCCCCCGAAAATCTATTTTCTCAGTTCGGCTCCGAACGATTGTTCGAGCGCCGAGACGACCTTGGCGTGCAATTCGCTTACTTCTTCGTCCGTCAGCGTCCGCTGCGCAGTGCGGTATACGAGCGCCAGCGCAACGCTCTTCTTATCCGCTCCGAGACGCTCTCCCGTATAGATGTCGAACACTTGAATCGACTCAAGCAGAGCTCCGGCCACTTCTCGCACTTGCGCGATCAGATCGCCGACAGGCACCTCCCGGCCCACTACAACGGCGATATCGCGCCCGATGGCAGGGTAACGCGGCAGCAGCTTATGGGTGATCGACTCGTCGGCTTGAGACGTCAGCGCTTCGAAATCCACTTCCAACACATACGTGTCGGCCAAATCCTTCTGCTGCTGAAGCGCCGGATGCAGTTGTCCCAGGTAACCGATAATGGAAGTTCCTTCCGCCGTTTGCAGCGTAATGCTCGCCGTACGCCCCGGATGGAAGCCTTCCGGCTGCGCCGATTGATAGCCGATGCCATCGATGCCCAGATAGGCGACAAGGCTTTCGAACACGCCCTTCAGATCATAAAAGTCGACGTCTCCGGATTTGCCCGACCAATGCGTTTCATGGCGTTTGCCGGTCATCAGGGCGGACAGCAGCAGCTTCTCTTCCGGCAGCTTGGTCAGCGTCGCTTCGTCTGTAACGAACGCTTTGCCGATCTCGAAGATCGCCACATCGTCCGTATTGCGGTTGCGGTTATACACCGCCACGTCCAGCAAATGCGGCAGGAGGCTCGTGCGCAGCGTGCTGCGCTCTTCGCTCATCGGCATCGACAGCGCGATCGGCTTGGCTTCCGTATAAGAGCCGGGCAGCTGGCCGATTTGATCGGGATGAGTGAACGTGTAGGTGATCGTTTCGTGAAGTCCTTTGCCCGACAGCACATTGCGGGCGATGCGGCGAATCGCCTGTTCCCGGGTCAGCGATCCCGGCGTCGTTACGCCGCTCATCAGCGTCGTCGGAATGTTGTCGTAGCCGTACAGTCTGGCGACTTCCTCGATCAGATCGACCGTGCGCGTAATATCTCCGCGGCGGCTCGGCACATGGACGGTCAGGACGTCTCCCTGCACATCGGCGGAGAAGTGCAGCCGGTCAAAAATCGCCTGCACCTCTTCCAGCGACAGCGCCGTGCCCAAATACTGATTGATCCGGCCGACGCTCAGATCGATCTGCACCGGAGCGTGACGCTCCGTCACCGCCTCCACGATGCCTGACGCCACCTGACCTCCGGCGTACTGCGCCATCAGCGAAGCGGCGCGGTTCAGAGCGGGAATGACCGCCTCGGGATTGACTTCCTTCTCGAAGCGAAGCGAAGCTTCCGAGCGCAACCCGAGCTGGCGGGATGTTTTCCTTACGGTACCGCCGTCGAACTTGGCCGATTCGAGCAAAATCCGCACGGTGCCGTCCGTCACTTCGGAGTTTTCTCCGCCCATCACGCCTGCCAGTCCGACCGGCTTCACGCCGTCGGTAATCAGCAACATATGCGGTTCGAGCGCGCGCTCGGCGCCGTCCAGCGTAACGAGCTTCTCGCCCTGCTTCGCCATCCGCACCTCGATATGGCCACCTTCCAGCTTGTCGGCGTCGAAGGCATGCAGCGGCTGGCCGTATTCCAGCATAACGAAATTGGTGATGTCGACGATATTGTTGATCGGCCGAACGCCTGCCGCCATCAGCCGGTTCTGCATCCAGAGCGGAGACGGCCCGATCTTCACATTCTCGATATAGCGCGCTGCATAATGCGAGCATTGTTCCTTTGCGGCAATCTCTACGGAGATGTGGTCCGCGGCCTGCGTCCCCGAACCGTCCAGCCCCTGCTCCGCATCCGGCAGCCGCACCGGACGCCCGAGAATGGCGGCGATCTCATAGGCGGCGCCGAGCATGCTCAAGCAGTCGGAACGGTTAGGCGTCAGATCGAAATCGAGCACCTCGTCGTTAATGGCGAGCACATCCAGAATGCTTTCTCCGACGGGCGTTTCCTCCGGAAGCACCAGAATGCCTTCCTGAATTTCCTTCGGCAGCAGCTTGTCGTTAAGACCGAGCTCCTTCGCCGAGCAGATCATCCCTTGCGACTCTACGCCGCGCAGCTTCGCCCGCTTGATGACCAAGCCGTCCGGCAGCTTCGCGCCGACGACCGCTACGGGCACCTTTTGCCCTGCGGCTACGTTTTTGGCCCCGCATACGATTTGCAGGTCTTCCCCTTGGCCGACATCCACCGTGCAAACGCTCAATTTATCCGCATCGGGATGCTTCTCGCGGGATTTGACGAAGCCGACGAATACTTTCTCGACCCCTTTATTGCGCTTCTCCACAATGTCCACTTCAATGCCGCTTCGCGTCAGCTTCTCCGCCAGCTCGTCGGCCGTATATCCGTTCACGTCCACATATTGGGACAGCCATTGATATGATACTTTCATGTCGTTCTGATCGCTCCTCTCGATTACAAATGGGCGAACTGCTTCAAGAAACGAAGGTCGTTCGTATAAAAATGGCGAATATCTTCAATATCGTACTTCAGCATCGCTACGCGCTCCACGCCCATACCGAAAGCGAAGCCGCTGTATTCCTCGGGATCGTAGCCGCCTTTTTCCAGCACGTTCGGATGAACCATGCCCGCGCCGAGAATTTCCAGCCAGCCGGATTGCTTGCATACGCGGCAGCCCGAACCCTTGCACATGGCGCAAGTCACGTCGACCTCGACGCTCGGCTCCGTGAACGGGAAGAAGCTGGGACGCAGACGAATTTGCGTATGATGCCCGAACAGCTCGCGCACAAATTGCAGCAGCGTCCCTTTCAGATCGCTCATCCGAATATTGCGGTCGATCACCAAGCCTTCGATTTGCGTAAACATATGGGAGTGGGTCGCATCGTCGTCGTCGCGGCGGTATACTTTGCCCGGACAGATGATTTTGACCGGCACCTCGCCTTTCATCTTCTCCATCGTGCGCACCTGCACCGGAGAAGTTTGCGTCCGCATCAAAATTTCTTCGGTAATGTAGAAGGAATCCTGCATATCCCGCGCCGGGTGGTTTTTCGGCAAATTGAGCGCTTCGAAATTATAATAATCCTGCTCGACCTCCGGCCCTTCCGCGACGGTGTAACCCATGCCGATGAAAATATCCTCGATCTGCTGAATGACCTTATTGATCGGATGCGTCGCACCGATTGGGGACGGTCTGCCCGGCAGCGTAACGTCGATCGTCTCCGCGCGCAGACGCGCCTCCGTCTCGGCCTTCTGGTACTCCTCCTGCTTGCTTTCGATCACCGCTTCGATCGCGCCGCGCACCTCGTTGGCCACTTGGCCGATGATCGGGCGCTCCTCCGCGCTAAGCGAGCCCATACCGCGCAAAATTTCGGTCAACGGCCCCTTTTTGCCCAAATATTTGATTCTCATTTCAGCCAGCTGCTGTTGGCTCGTAACTTGCGCCAGCTCCTGCAGCGCTTCGGCCTTCAAAGCTTCCAACCGCTCTTTCATCGTTCATCCTCCTTATGAAATGTGCTGAATCGTCCTTTTGCTGCCGCGTTTTCCCCGAGCCGAAACCATGCTCCGGACAACAAAAAAAGGCTTTTTCTCCCGTATAAGGGACGAAAAAGCCGTGGTACCACCCTTGTTAGAAGAGCGCTTGCCTCGCAGCTTCCGGCGCAAATGCCGGATAAACCGAGAACAAAGCGTTCCTTCTCACTCATTGAATGTAACGGTTCCGAACATAGACGTTCTCGCCGGTTTCTTCCTACTTGCTCGCAGCCGGCATGGGCCGCAGTTTCAGAAGACTGCTCAGGAGCGAACTTCGACAGCCTGTTTCTGTAGAACCGCTCTCAATCTCCGGCGGCTCCTCCCTGTATAGAAGTACTGCGTACTTTTCTCCGTCAACGCATTTAAACAATATGCAACTTTACACTGTATTATATGAAAATTAAGAGAGCGATGCAAGCAGGATGTTATAAACATTTGCCGGAGATTTGTCGAAGATATACATAGTACCTACTTACTATATTATGAGGTGACGTCATGCGGTTTACTGTAGGCAAAAAATTGCTGCTGGGATTCGGTATTGTATTGTTATTATTGTTTGCGTTAGGTTATTTGTCCGTCAAGACGATGGACTATATGAAAGGCCGAGTCGACAGCATCACCGCCGTTTGGGTGCCTGGCGTCGAATCGATCAACGAATTGAATTTTGAAGCGGAACATGTACTCAATTTGACCTACAGGCATAAGGACGAAACTGATGCGTCTACTATGGACGTACTCAGCAATAGCATCGCCCAGCTGTACGACAAGTTTGACACAAACCTCGCCGTTTATGAAACGACGCTGCACTCGGATGGCGAAAAGGTCCAGTTCGAGCAGTTAAAAGCTTCTTGGAAACAATTCAAGGATAACAATAAGCTGGCGCTTGAAGCGAGCCGCAGCAACAACCGGGACAAAGCTATGGAGCTGCTTAACGACGGGCAGAAGCTGTTCGACGATATGCAGACGAGCTTCAACGATCTGAAGAAGCTGAATCATGACGGCGCCATTGCGGCTGGAGACGATGGTCGCCAGTTCCTATAAAGGCGGCAGAGTGTTCATCTATGCGCTTATGGCGGTCAGCGTGCTGGCCACTGTCTTCGTGCTCTGGATCATGCACGTGCGCGTCGTCGTCGTATTGCGCAAAGTGACTGCTCAGATTATGCAAGTAGCGGAGGGGAATCTGTCCGTTCAGCCGGCCAAGGTGCGCAGCAAGGACGAGCTGGGCGATTTGGCGGGAGCCGCCGCTGCGATGGTCGTCAATCTGCGGCTGACCGTCGAGCAAACGCGCGACGCATCGTCCCAGGTCGCCGCCTTGTCGGAAGAGCTTGCGGCCGGAGCCGATCAGGCCGCGAACGCGTCGAGGCAAGTCGCCGCCGCGATCCAGGAAGTATCCGGCGGCTCGAACGAGCAGCTCGCCAGCACGGAGGAAACGGCCAATGCGATGGAGGAGATGGCTGCGGGGATCGGGCGGATTGCCGAAACATCCTCCGCCGTATCGGAACGGACGGTAGAAACGTCGCATCATGCGGAGAACGGCAGCGACGCGATCGAACGGGTCGTCCGCCAGATGGGCTCGATTCAAACGTCGGCCGGACAGACCGCGGATTTTATCCAGCGGCTTGGCGAACGGTCGGAGGAGATCGGCAACATTTTGACGATGATCGCCGGCATCGCAAATCAGACGAATCTTCTTGCGCTTAACGCTTCCATCGAAGCGGCCCGAGCGGGCGAGGAAGGCAAAGGCTTTGCCGTCGTCGCTGCGGAAGTGAAGAAGCTGGCGGCCCAATCGAGCGCATCCGCGGAGCAAATATCCGGATTGATCGACGAAATCCGCTCCGAGACGAGACTCGCCGTAGAGGCGGTGAATACCGTAACGCATGAAGTGAGCGAGGGCATAGCGGTCGCCGAAACGACGCAATCGATGTTCGGCCGCATTCTCCAGGACATTCAACGGATCAACCATGAGATTCAGGAAGTATCGGCTACTTCGGAGCAGATGGCCGCCGCTACGGAGCAAATCACCGCTTCTATCGCCTCGACGGCGATGATCGCTCGCAGCGCGAGCGAGAACACCCGAAGCGTCGCCCAGGCTTCCGGAGATCAGCTTGCCTCAATGGAGGAAATCTCCGGTTCGGCCGCGCATCTCTCGAAGCTGGCGGACGACCTTCAGAATACGATCCGCACCTTTAAGCTGTAACGGCTTATGCCGCTGCAGGCGCGGCAGCATCCGGAACTCCTTTTACATGAAGGCTTTGAGCAAAGCGGCGCAGGCTTGGCCGTCTTCGCTTAAAGCCTATTTTTCATCAAAAAATTTTATATTTCTATGTTTTTCGTGCAAAATTACGTTTATAATGGTACTTATAGTCCGAGGCTTCCGCATGCTGCCGTTTTCGCATTTTTGAGGCCCGATCCGGAGGGAGGTTCGAGAGTGAGTATTTTATCCAACTTTGGCCAAAGGGTGAGAGAGCTTCGGCTTAAATCCGGCATGTCGCAGGAGGCATTGGCCGCCCGGGCCGGTTTGGATCGTTCGTACATAGGAGGCGTGGAGCGGGGAGAGAGGAACGTTTCCTTGGAGAACATCGCGAAGCTGACGGAAGCGCTTGATGTCGACATGAGCTATTTTTTCGACAATGAACGGTTCGAGCTGCACTCCGCTTATATGAAAAGCGAATTTCGCAAAGCGTTAAGCGAGCGTTTCGTGTACAACATCGATTTTGAAGAAGAGGTCATCTCCTGGCAGGTCAAGGGCGTGCTGAGCGCCGAGGACATTGTCAAAACTTCGTTTGACTTGAAAATCGCCTGCACGTATTTGTCCAAAGGGAGAATCAAGCTGCTGATCGATAACCGGGGCATGATGGCGGATGGCCATCCGTTCGTGTTCACGCCGGAAGCCAATGAGAAAATCGAGGAGCTGCAGAAATGGATGCTGCCCCACTGCCAGAAGGTGGCGGTGCTTTGCAACTCCAAGCTGATGAAAAATCAATTGGACCGGCTCAGCCAGCGTACGGGAATGAACGGCATCTCCCGACATTTCTATGAGGAAAACGAGGCGGAGCTGTTGGCTCAAGCCTACAGTTTTCTCGAAATCCCTCACAACCGGCTGATTTCCGGATAACTCGTCGGGGGTGCAGAACCCCTTTCTTCTATTTTACATACGTATGCATGTTTTTAATATATTCGTGCACAAGCTGCCGGATCGACTCCAGCTTCTCCTCCGGCTTCCCTTGGTTCTCAAGCGCTTGAAGCACGAGCTGAACGTACTGCCGCCCCTGCTTCTTCGCTACCGCGTTCATCTCGCTGTAATCTTGGAGATAGGCGGGAATAAAATAACATTCCAGCATATCCATCGAGAACGCGTAATCCCCCGCTTCCCGTTCCGACCATACCTTAAGCTTGTCGTAAAGCCCGCTCAATGTAATAAGACCGAGACGGTAAGTTCTTCGGGAAAATTCGTATTCCTCTTCAGAGATAGCCCCCTGCTCCCGCTGCTTTGTATTTTTTTCGTCTAGGAAATATAACGCCCCTCCCCATTCGGAGGTAAACTTCAGCCAAAATGCCAAATCGCCGCGTTCAATCGTAATTCGAACCACCTCATTGAAAACCATGTCCGGATTTTCTGCAAGTACGAGCCGTGCTTGTATTTGTTTATCCATCGTTTGCGCTCCTTTTTTTGTTTACATTTGTTTTTAGGATGAGCCTGTTTTTTTGACAATGCCGATCACCGCACTGACGATGACGAGCAGCACTCCGATGTTAATGGCCACATCCGCCAAATTGAGAATGCCGTGACCCGATGTGAATTCCAGGAAATCCGTCACTTTTCCGAACAAAATCCGGTCAATTGCGTTGCCTGCCGCGCCTCCGACCAGAAACCCCATGCTAAGATCCATCCATCTGCCCTTGATCTCGCCCTTGGCCCGGTAATAGAGCACTCCTGCAATAAACAGTACGGCAAACAAAGCGAACAATCGGCCGTATCCCGGAAACAGACTGTGCGCCATGCCGCTGTTCTCATAATAGGTAAAATGCAGGACGGGGTCCCAGAACGGGACGGATTGCCCGACCTCCATGGAATTGCGTATCCATATTTTGGCCCATTGATCAATGGCCGTTACGATAGCCGCCGTAATATAAAACAGCATGAAGAACCCTCTTTCGTCATGATGGAGCCAGCTTCTCCAGCTCTTCAATCCCCGATTCGTCGGTGTAATAATTGCCGTCCAGCTTAACGCATGCCAGCCGCTCGCGGGCGAAATGCTCCAGCACCCGCTCCAGCTGCAGCCCTAGCAGGAGACAAGCGGAATCGATCTCGAATTTATGCTTCATCTCAAATTCCCATCCTATTCGCGAGAATGACGGAGGCCGGCTTTTTATCGCTGCCGCCTTATTTATTTAACCATCTTGCCGGCGCAAAGTCCATGTCATTGCTTTAATACGGGCAGTGAAAAGCGCGGCTTACGCAAAACTTGCGTTATCCTCCTAAATAATGTAACTTATACAAAGTGCATAATCGCACAAATAGTAGATAAATAGATTTATAGATTAAATTGGGGAGTTGAGTTGAAATTATCGTTAAAATTTTCAAAAATGTGTCTCTCGTCGTGCTCAGTTTCATTATTAGTTATTTTCTCATTGGGGGCGCCGTACTGGACCTGCTGTTCCGGATCAAAAGCTTCATACGCCCGACCTGAAGCAGCCTGCATGCCGCCGGCTGAATGTATCGTCCGCATGAATTGATTTAAGTTCTCCTCCTGCTGCGCATTCCTTCCTTGTTTCCGGCATTATTATGCCGTTCCTTGCATCCCCTTTTATTCATCCGTGATCCGCTGCTTTTATGCTTCAACCTTGCCGGCCTTACGGCTGCCGCTTGAGCGTGAGCGATCCCGCCCACGGCACGGGCCGACGCACGCGCGCAGGGGGCGACTTTCCATACGGGAATAAACCCCCCGGCTTCTGCCAGAGGGTTTTACGTGAGCACATAGACGAAGTGCCCGTATACGACCTCCAAATCTTTCACGGAAATGTCCAGCCGGGCAGCCTGCTCCTGGAAGGTCAGTTCCGGGTTTTCCTGCAGAAGCTTCAGCAGCGACTCCGTAATGGCGAGGGGAGAGCTTTCGAAATGCTGCTTCAAAATTTCAAATTCGTTTTGCGCACGGTTGCTCTTGATCAGACCGAAATGCGCCAATTTCCTGATCGTACGCGAGACGTCCTCTGTAGACAGGTCCATAAAATTGCTTAACACCTTAAGCGACAGATGGCACACCCCGTCCTGATTCCGTTTGGACGAAAGCAGCTTCAGCAGGTCTCTGCACTGTACGATTCGATGCAGCGATTCTTGAATCACGTTCGATGTAGCGGCCGGTTGCATACTTATCACCATATTTTCGATAAATTCATCGGCTTGCGCTTTCATTCGCGCCCCCTGTAGCAAGGCGCAGCCGTACAAAAGCGGCCGAATGGCACCCTTCGATCTTACCATATATTTACACGATCAGCCATACGTGGGTTTTCTGATTCCAGTATCCCGCAAGTACATCCGTCCAATCCGTTTGCACCTGAGCGGCATAACTTAACTTGGGGGCTAAAACACCCCTGAATGAAATGCAAGCTAAGCTGAGGAGGAGATTCGAATGGGTGGATTAGGTTGCGGAATTGGCGGAGCTTTCACAAGCACCGGCGTTATTTTGGTTCTGTTCATTCTGCTTGTTATCGTAAGCCGCGCCTGGATCTAATACAGCCGGCAAACAAAGCCCGTCTCTGACTTAAGAGACGGGCTTTTCCTATTCCTTCCTTATGAAGAAACTATGAAGTTTTCGAACAGCCCGCCGCCTCGTTAAGACTCGTCCTTGCGTTCAAACCATAGAGGATCGTCGCAGTCGATATCGCCATTGTAATTAATGAGAATCTCTTCGCCGGCGCGAATATCGGTATAAGCGTAAAAATCGACCGTATGATTGTCAAAATTGAGTTCATAGTCGGCGTTAGGCGTATACGAGTGGTTAAACAGCATGCCGTAGCCGAGCAAAATCGCCGAATGGTTGGCGCCGTATTCAAAGGCGTAATCCGCCAAAATCGTTTTCTCTAAAAACTCGTGCTGCTCATTCGGATAAGGAATGACCGGCGCCTCGTGGATGAGCTCGCCTTTGGCGATGTCTCGCGTAGCGAACACTCCCCGGTTGAACTCTCCGTCGCTTAGCTTGGAAGTTTTGATCTCAATCATCGTTAATCACCTGCGCATTTCTCTTAATTAAAGGAATTAATGATTTATTGTACCGTACTTCAGCCTGTATGGCAAAGTTTCTTCTCCTGCCCGCTTCTCTCTTGAACCGCCGCCGTTGATGCACCGCGTACGGAAGAGGAGGATCGCGCAATAATGTACAAGTCTGCAAAAATGTCGGAAATCCGCTCCACCGGCATGCCGCCCCCCTTACAAAAAAATGCGATTGTTGACCATAAACGCCTCCCTTATAGTGTTGTGAAAACCATTCATTTTTAATTCGGGAGGCTGTGCACATGTTCGATATGCAGCAATTTAAAAATCCTTCGGCTGATTACCGGATTCATCCGTTCTGGTTTTGGAACGGCGATATGGAAGATGACGAAATTCGCCGTCAAATCGACGAGATGGCCGACAAAGGTTTGGGCGGCGCCTTCGTATGCGCGAGACAAGGGCTGAACATCCCTTATTTATCGGACGTCTGGTTCCGGAAAGTCAAGGTTGCAGTGGAGGCGGCCCAAGCGCGAGGACTGTACATTTGGCTGTACGACGAATACCCGTACCCGAGCGGCATCGCCGGCGGCGAGGTAACGCTGGAGCATCCGGAAGCGAAGCACTACACGCTGGCTCATCACGCGCAAAGAGCGGAGGGCGGCGAACGCTTGTCGGTCGAGCTGCCGTGGGCGCGCATCTTGTACGCCAAAGCGATTCCGGTGCTGCCGTCGGGCCGGAAGCTGTGGGACGAAGCCGTCGACATCCGTTCGTCGATCGGTAACTTTCAGACGGAGCCGATATTCCAGAAAGCGGGGCTTACCGCGTACAACCAGAAACGGTTTTTCACTTACCGTACGGTGCAAAAGCTCGAATGGACGGCTCCGGAAGGCCAGTGGGAAGTGCTGATCGTTCAGGAGAAGGAAATCGAGGATTTCAAATATTACGGCACCTTCGTCGACCCGTGCAACCGCGAAGCGATGGCTACCTTCATCCGTCTGACGCATGACCGGTACGCGCAGCATTTGGGCGAATATTTCGGCGGCACGATCAAAGGGATGTTCACCGATGAAATCGGGCTGCTCGGCAGCATTCCGTGGTCTCCGCAGCTGGCCGCATTTTTCAAGCAGCAAAACGGCTACGATCTATGCGACCATCTGCACGCCCTGCTCTATGCGGATGCGGACAACGCGGCGCAAGTCCGTTACGACTACTACCAGTCGGTTCACCTGCTCCTGCTCGGAGCCTATCATAAGCAGGTCCATGATTGGTGCGAGCGTCACGGGCTTGACTACATTACCGAAGTCCCATCCGTAAGGATGACGACGCAGTTGTACAGCCATATTCCGGGAGGCGATTCCGCGCACGAAAAGCTCGGCCGCTCGCTCGACTGGATTTTGGATCAAAACGCGGGCAATTTCCGCAGCGATCCGAAAATGGTCAGCTCCATCGCCCGCCAATTAAACCGGGAGCGCAATCTGATCGAATGCTTTCACAGCGTCGGCTGGTCCATGACCTTGCAGGACGCCAAATGGATGATCGACCGGATGGCGGCGATGGGCACGAACTTATTCAACTTCCATGCCTTCTTCTATACGCTCGACGGGCTTACCAAGCATGACGCGCCGCCGTCCCAGTTTCTGCAAAACCCGTATTGGCGGCATTTCCGGCAGCTCGGCGATTACACCGGCCGGATCAGCTACGTGATGAGCTCGGGTGAAGCCGACATTTCCGTCGCGGTGCTGCAGCCGACCACATCGCTGTGGACGCAGATGGGCAACCCGTTCCACGGCTTCCAGTACGGCGGCAAGAACCCGGAGGAACAGCAAAAGCTCGAAGATTTGAAGCGATGGTGGAGCGGCGTCTGCAGCGAGCTGACGAAAAGCGGCAGAGATTTCGATCATCTCGATCCCGAGCTGCTGGCGGAGGCCGACGCGGCCGGCGGCAAGCTCTCGCTCGGCAAAGCCTCCTATTCGGTGCTGATTATGCCCCCGATGACGAATCTGGAGTCCGCCGCCTGGCGCAAAATCCAGCTGTTCGCCGAGCAAGGCGGTATCGTGATCAGTCTCGGGCAGCTGCCTTATGAGACAATCGAGCCCGGACAGCGGCAGCAGGATTCGGAATCGATCCGGCGGCTGTTCGGTTTGACGGAGCCCGTGCGCGAACAATTCTGGAGCGGCGGCAATACGGAACCCGATTGGGTGAAAGGAGCCGGCAGCGTATACTTCCTGCCTTGCACGGCAGCTTCGGAGACGCAGCAGGCCGTGAAGCGGATGAGCGCCCTGCTCGGCGAGCTGCAGCCGCAAGCCGTGCAGCTTTTGCCCGCATGCGGCGATTGGGGCTTGCTGACGCAAACGCGCAAGCTGTCCGAAGATACGGCGCTGGTGTTCATCAGCAACCAAGAAGGAACGCCGCGAGACATCACGCTGCGGGCGTCCGAGCGGCTTTGGGGCGACGCGCGCCTTGAAGGCTGCGACGCCGAGTTCCAGCTGCTGTCGCTCGACCGGGGCGATGCCGCGCCCGCCCAAGGAACCCGCGACGGCTCGGCCTGGCTGCTGCCGCTGTCGCTGGCTCCGTACGAGTCGAAGCTCGTACAGCTGAAGCGCGGCAAGCCCGCCGCTCTGCCCGCCGCCGCACAGCCTTGGCAGCTGGAAGCGGACGCAGCCGCTCCATGGCGGCTGTCGGCCCTGCAGCCGAACGCGGTGCGCTTCGACACGTTCCGGCTCGCCGTCGGCGATGCCGGCTCGGAAGCGAAGCGCGCTCCGTTGGAAGCTCCGGCCGTTACGGCGAAGACGTTTATCGACCAATGCGCGGATTTGGCGGAAGCAAGCGCTCTGCCGGTACAGATGTCCCAGCTGTTCGGCACGCCGATGAAGATCGCCATGTCCTACCCGCTGCAAGCCGTATACTCGGCCGCGTTTACCGTCGATAAGCTTCCGCAGCGAGCCATGCTCGTCTTGGACAAGGGCGCGCTCAGCGGCAGCGGATATTTTCGGATCAACGGGCACCGGGTCGATACGGACGCGTTCAAGCCGGTATTTTTGTACGATCCCATGAATATCGGTTGCGACATCGCCTCGTATTTATGCGAAGGGGTTAACGAGCTTGAAGCCGCCGTAGAAATTCGCCATGACTGGGACGGTTTGGTCGATGCGGTATACCTGACGGGCGACTTTCTCGTCCGGTTCGACGAAGAGCGCCGCCCCGTTATTGCGGCCCCGGCGGAGCAGCAGCTGCCGCTGACGGCAGGTCCTTACCCCGGATACCCTTATTATGCCGGAACGTTCTCCTTCGAGCGCGAGCTCGTTCTCCCGTCGATCCCGGCCGGAGGTTCGTTCGAGCTCAGCTTGACCCATAGCGACGACGCCTTCCATGACAGCGCGGAAGTACTCGTCAACGGGCAATCGCTCGGGGTGTGCGCCTGGTCGCCTTACCGCTGGCTAGGGGATGCCAAGCTGCTGCAAGAAGGCAGCAACCGAATCGAAATCCGTGTCACCAATACGCTGATCGGTCTGCTGGAGGGCAAATATTTCGACTATGCGCAGCATGAGCTAAAGCCCGTTCCGGCGCGGTAATTGACGCTTTCGTCCGCATAAAAGTCGCAATCGGCAAAATAATCGAAGCCCCGTTTGCCGGTTGCGGCCTCGGCTGCGGCAAAACTGTACGATTGTTTGCAAAGGCAATATCGTTTACGTTGAGATAGAGCTTAGGCTATAAGGAAGGGGAAGAAGATAAATGACCATGTTAAGACAGCAGCAGCAAGCGGCTCCCGCTTCGCCTGCCCGCTCCGGCGAGAGCCGTCTGGGCAGACTTATCAAAGATATGTCCAGGGACAAATATTTATATTTGCTGGCTTTGCCCGGAGTTTTATTTTTTCTTATTTTCAAATACGTGCCGATGTGGGGAGTCGTGATCGCGTTTCAGAACTACTCTCCGTTTGCCGGAATTATACACAGCGACTGGGTCGGATTCGAGCATTTCCAACGATTTTTCTCCAATCCTGAATTTATGCTGCTGTTCCGCAATACGATGGCGATCAATTTGCTCAGCCTGATCTTTTTCTTTCCGCTGCCGATCGTGCTGTCGCTTATGCTCAACGAGCTGCGCAGCGTCTTATATAAACGGGTCGTGCAATCGGTCGTCTATATGCCGCACTTCTTGTCATGGGTTATTATTTCCGGCCTGACGTTCCTGCTGTTCGCCAAAGGGGAAGGCTTGGTCAACAAGATGCTGGAAGCGATCGGGCTCAGCCGCATCGACTTTCTGACCAACTCCAATTTGTTCTGGGGCATGCTGACCATGCAGTCCATCTGGAAAGAATGCGGCTGGGGGACAATTCTGTTTCTTGCGGCCATGGCGGGAATCGATCCTCAGGTGTACGAAGCGGCCAAAATCGACGGCGCGGGACGGATTCGCCAAATGTGGAACATCACCCTCCCGGCGATCCGCAGCGTCATTGTCATTCTGCTTATTTTGCGCCTCGGCCATATGATGGACGTCGGCTTCGAGCAAGTATTTCTCATGTATAACGGCGCCGTCTCGGAAGTGGCCGAAGTGTTCGATACGTACGTCTACCGGGTCGGGATTCAGCAGGCGCAGTTCAGCTACAGCACGGCCGCCGGCTTGTTCAAATCGGTCGTAGGCCTGGCGCTTGTCGTCGTATCCAACTGGATCGCCAAAAAATTGGGCGAAGATGGCGTATATTAAGGAGGAATCGAAGTGAAGCTAGGTATAAGAGACCGTCTATTCGATATAGTCAATATTATTTTGCTCGGCGTGGTCACCGTAGTCACTTTTTTCCCGCTGTATTACGTATTCGTCGTTTCGTTCACGGATGCGACGGAATATTTGAAGAGCAATTTCGTGCTGTTCCCGAAGCAGTGGTCGCTTGATTCTTATAAATTTCTTTTGTCTACCGGAGCTTTTCCCCGCTCTGTCGGCGTCAGCATCTATATTACGCTGGTCGGCACCGCCCTCAGCCTTGTCGTTACCGCTGCGCTCGCTTACGCGCTGTCCAGAAAACGGCTGCGCGGCAGACAGCTGATTTTGCTCGGCATCTTGATTACCGTCCTGTTCAACCCCGGCATGATTCCGAACTACATGCTCGTCCGCGAGATGGGGCTGATCAACAGCTTGTGGTCGCTCATTATCCCGGCGCTGGCGAGCGGGTGGAACGTCATTTTGATGAAAGGCTTCTTCGACAGCATTCCCGCCGAGCTGGAGGAATCCGCTTCGATCGACGGCTGCAACGACCTCAGCATTTGGGTCCGCATTATTTTGCCGTTATCGCTGCCGTCGCTCGCCGCTTTCGGACTTTTCTACGCCGTGGGTTACTGGAATCAGTTCTTCAATGCGTTAATTTACATTAACGACGCCGAGAAATGGCCGCTTCAGGTGATGCTGCAGAACATTTTGCTCAATGCCAATAACTCCGATCTGATGACCGATGCGACCGCCGTCGCCCCGCCGTCCGAAACGCTGAAGATGGCCGCGGTCATTATCGCCACCGTGCCGATTTTGCTCGTCTATCCGTTCTTGCAGAAGCATTTCGCCAAAGGGGCCATGGTCGGCTCCGTCAAAGGATAAGCTTGCCGCCGTCAGGCCATGGGGAGGATTCCAGCTCAAGTTTGTCGAAAAAAGGGAGAAATACAACTGGAGGTCGAATGCATCTTGTCTGGAATTGTCAAACCATGGCTGGAAATGATCCGCAAATATAAGTATAACAGTCGGTTTTTCCGCAAAATTCTCGTTCTTATTCTGCTTATTGCCAGTATTCCCGGATTGATTATCGGCGTTAGCATTTACGGTATTGCGACGAACAATCTGGAGGAAGCGCTGCAGCGCCAGCATCAGAATCAAATCCGCAACCGCGCGGCCAACCTGGACGAGCAGCTCGCATATTTGGAGATGACGCTCTCCCATTGGGCGTTCGATCCGAAATTCGACGATAATCTGAAACATATCAGCTTCTCGTATCAATTCGAACAGGTTCAAGAGCTGTACCGGACGCTGCTGGTCATGGAAGGAGCGCATCCTCTGCTGGAGAAGGTGCAGTTGTATCTGGACGCGCCGCGGCCGCTTACGATGACCAAGGACGGATACGCCTATCTTAGCGATGCTGCGAAAATCGAGAGCTACGACTCGTTCCTGGCCAATAACAAATCGATGTTCTGGACGAACGACATTCCCGGAGAAGCTGCGGATACAATTTCGCTAGTCACTAAAATACCCGGAGGCAGCAGCCAGCCGTTCGGCGTCATTATCGCCACCGTCAACAAAGAGAAGCTGAATCAAGTATTGAAAACGCTGAATCCGTATGAGGAAGGCGTTACACTGCTGATGACCGGCGACGGAAGCTGGCATTTGTCGACGAACGGGAATACGTTATCCAAGATGGAGCAATCGCTGCTGCAAGAATACGACAAGCACAGCGCCACGACGGATTCGTTCCTGTATGAGTACGATCAAACGACATACTCCGTGTCTTACGGGCAAATTTCCCGGCTCGGCACGAAGTGGATTTACGTTTCCGCGGCGCCGCTGACTTCGATCACCGCTCCCGTCATCGCCGTCTCCAAATGGATTCTGATCGTCAGCTTGACCGGGCTGATGCTCGCTCTTCTGCTCTCCTGGTTCGTGTCGCGCCGCATTTCCTTGCCGGTGGAACGGCTCGTCGGCCTGCTGACCGGCGATAAAACCGTTGAAGTGAGCGACGAATTCGACCTGATCGAGAAGCAGTGGAAGCATCTGTCCAAAGAAAGCGAGACATTGAAGCATAAGCTGCAGGAGCAGCTTCCGGCCTTGCAGGAAGGGTTCTTCCTCCAGCTGGCGCAGGGGTATCTGCTCTCGCTGCAAGAGAAGGATATTCAGGAACGGATGAAATACTACGGCTGGGAAACGGAAGACCGCAAATTCGTCGCCTTAATGTTCCAATTGACCGGATTCTCCAATTTGGAGGGCCGGTTTTTGCACGGGGACGAGGATTTGGTCACCTTCGCCGCGGCGAATATTATTAGCGAGCTTACGAAAAAGCAGTACGAGCAGGTGGAAGTCATTAACTTCCACAACTTTTCGATCGGCGTGCTGCTCTCCCTGCCCGGCGAGCATCCATCGTCATGGCTTGAAGACGATTTGGACGCGCTGTGCGCGGAGCTGATGCACACCATCAATCAAATATTGAATATGCAGGTCACCATCGCCGTCAGCAGATGGATTTATAATGTCAAGCAAATTCCGCATCTGTTCGAGGAAGCGAAGCAGGCGCTGGCCTATCGCGATTTGCTCGGCGAGGACAATCAAATTATTCGTACGGAACGAACGCTCAGGTCGAACCTTTCCGAGGCCAGCAATTACTACCCGTTCACATTGGACAAAGATATCGTGGCCGCCATCCGGAACGGACAGGAAACCGATGCGGTCGATTTGATCAAGCAGTTTATGGACGAGCTGTCTACGGGCGGCTCGACGGAATTTGTCATTCAGCAGGGCATGCTTCAGCTGCTCGGCAGTATCCGGTACGCGGCGATGCAATCCGGGATGAATCCCGTGCAATTATTCGGCAGCGTCAATTTATTCGATCAGCTGGCGCAGATCAAAGAGCCGGACGAAATGCTCCGCTGGTTCCAGCGCAAGGTCATCGGCGTCTTCGTGCAGGAGATGATCAGCCGGCAAAACATTCATTTGAAGCAGATCGTCGACAAGGTCGTCGTCTATTTGCGGGAAAATTATATGAACGCTTTATCGCTCGAATCATGCGCGGACCTGTTCGGGACAAGCCCTTACACGTTAAGCCGCGCCTTTAAGCAAATTAACGGCGTGAACTTTATCGATTATTTGACGAACATCCGCATTCAAAACGCCAAAGCCTTGCTCAAAGAAACCGAAATGAAAATTAACGAAGTGGCGGAAAGCGTCGGTTATCAGCACAGCTACTTCAACCGCATCTTCAAAAAATACGAAGGGATTACGCCGAGCCAATTCCGCGAATTGAACCGTTAAATCCCTTCTCCAGCCTCCTTCCGGCAGCAATGTGCAAAGAGCAATATAGTCCAAGCCTTAACGAAAAACTCGGGCTGGGACAAGGCCCGACAAGGTCGCGGCAAGGTACAAAAAAATACGATTGTCGATCAGCGGCGGATGTACTACTCTCAGTCCAGGAGCCGTGAAGGCTTGCAAACAAAGATTATCGATTGTATGAGGGAGGATCATCATGAAAAGCAAAAACAGACGCAGAATGGCCGCAGGATCGCTGGCGCTCATCCTGACTATGTCGGGGCTGCTCGCGGCTTGCGGTAAAAATAGCTCAAAGGATCAGGCCGGCGCGTCGGGGCCGCTGGAGGTCAGCGTCATGACCATTCTGCTCAGCGCATCGCCGCCGGCCGCCGACAATCCGATCAAGAAAGCGATTGAAGAAGCGACGAACTCCAAGCTGAACATTCAATGGGTGTCCGGCAACAACTATACGGATAAGCTGAATGTGACCTTGGCTTCGGGGGATATTCCGGATTTGGTGACCATCAACGATCCGTTCTCGTCGGTATTTCGCAATGCGGTGTCGCAAGGAGCGTTCTGGGATTTGACGCCTTACTATAAGGAATACCCGAATCTCGGCTCCAAAATTTCCGATACCGCCTGGGAATTGACCAAAATGCAGGACGGCAAAAACTACGGCATTCCGCGTCCGCGTCCTGCCGAAGCCGACCAGTTCCTGGTCATCCGCAAAGACTGGCTGGACAATCTCGGCCTGAAGGTGCCGACGACAACCGATGAACTGTATACCGTCATGAAGGCGTTCGCCGAGAAGGACCCGGACAAAAACGGCAAGAACGATACGATTCCGTTCGCCGCCTATTTGAACGCGCCTTCGGACATGGCTTCGCTCGGTGCCATCGAGAACAGCTTCACCGGCGCCAACGTGAAAAACGACAAATGGAAGCTGCAGGACGGCAAAATCGTCAATACGGCGTTTTTACCGGAAACCCGCACGGCGATTGAATACATGACCAACATGTACAAGGACAAGCTCATTCCGGAGGACTTCGCTTCGATGAAGCTGTCGCAGGCTTCCGACTTGTTCAAGGCAGGCAAAGCCGGCATGATCGTGGAGAAAGCCGGTACGATGAACGATTACTACGAGAAGCTGAAAAAGGTCGATCCGAACTTCAAGCCGACGGACTTCTATCCGATCACGAGCATCAACGGCTTTAATCCGAAAGGCCCCGGCTTCTCCGGTATGCTGTCCATCCCGAAATCGGTGCCTGAAGCCAAGATGAAGCAAATTCTTAAGCTCGTCGACACCTGGATGAACGACGACGTGTTCGCCATTCAGCAGTACGGCTTCGAGGGCACTCATTATACGGTACAAGACGGTCAAAAAGTGATCAACACGGAGAAATTGGCCGCGGATAACGGGCCGGATTTCAACCAAATCGTCTATGTCGCCGATCCGTACGCGAGCTCGACCAAAGTCTACTTCCCTAAAGACGCCAACGATTTGTTCAAGTCGATTCAAGACGAGCGGGCCAAAACCAGCGTAGCGGACATCAGCACCGGCTTGTATTCGCCGACGGCCGTCAGAGCGCTGCCGGAATTCGAGAAAAAAGCGCAGGATTTGAAAACAAAAATCATCCTGGGCCGCGAGCCGATCACCGCTTGGGACGACTTCACAGCCAAAATGAAAAACGACCCGGATATCGTCAAGATGAGCCAGGAATTGACCGAAGCTTATCAGAAGCGCGCCGGAGGCAAATAAGATTAACTTTGCGGGCGGGACTTCACTCCCGTCCGTTCCATTTTTCCGGGGAGGAATGAACCATGACAGAGCGTTACATCGACGAGAATGAAAGTATCTTCAAAAAATGCGGCGGCGAGGTCGGAGAGATTCTGGCTACTATCGCCGGCAGATATGTCGGCAATCATCCGCCGCATCCGATCGCCTATCGCGCCTTTTGCGCCGACGGAATAACTAAGAAGCACGATTACAGCTATCATTTTAATTTTGCCGAGCGGTTTCCCGCGATACGGGGCGGTCAGCTCGTCTACGCCTGGTCGAAATATTGGAGCGATCTGGCCGCTCCGTTATCCTTTATTCTGTACTGCTACGGACCGTTTCGTTTGTATGCCAACGGGGAATTGATCTACAAGACGAACATCGCCGACGAGCTGAACGACCGGCGCCGGACTGTCGTCGCTATCCCGATGAACAAAGGCTGGAATCATCTCGTATTCGAGTTTATGAAGACCGAGGGCGGCTGCGGCGGCTCCTTCGGGCCGGGCTCGTACAAGAGCAACCCGATCCATGTGCTGGCTCCGTCCCCGGAGAGAGAAGGCCACGAAGGCTGGATATATTCCGAGCCTCAGAACGAGCCTTGGCCTGAGCTGCCCGGCGCGGGAACGACCGAAGCAGGCAGCGGCGCGGTATGGTATCCCAAGCTGGAGTGGAGCGCCGAGGAGCAGGCGGCAGGAGCGCTCGCACGCATATTCGGCGATCAGCCCGAACCGGGCCGCTTCTACCTCGCCTGGACGAAGCTCCGCTCCTTCGCGCAGGAAGCTCGCGAGGTGGAGCTTACAGGCAGCGCGATGGGACGGACGGAAATTTACGTGGACGGCGAGAAGCGGCTTGCGCTGGAGTCTCCCGGCGAGTTCCGCATTCCACTGCGGCTTAGCTGCGGCCTGCACGATCTCGTCATCCGCTGCGAGGGAGCTCAAGACAGCTGGGGCTTCCGGCTGGACGAGCTTCCGGCCGGAGTGCGCTTCGCCGCTCCTTATCCCGTCGAGGGCAGCAAGGACGCTTGGCTGTACCTTGGGCCGCTTGCCGAAGAAGACGCGGGGCCGGACGTCGCCTCGGGCTTCATTCGCTCGCTGATCCAGACCGGCAGCGGCGGCACGTTCTGGCGGCTCGATCAGCCGAACACTTGGGTCCGCGCGTTCGCGGAAAACGCGCTGTTCGGCAAATGGAACTATCCGCTCGGCGTGACGCTGTACGGGCTGCTGCAAACCGGCAAGCTGCTCGAACGGAAAGACTTGCTCGATTATGTGTACAGCCATATCGAAACATGCACGACGTTATATCCGTACGCTTTGTGGGACAGGGACAAATTCGGAGCGTCCGGCGTGCTGAACACGCTCGCAACGCTCGACAGCTTGGATGACTGCGGCTCGTTCGGAGCGACGATGCTGCTGGCGCTGCAGGACCGGCCGATTCAGGGGGCGGAGCCTATCGCGGAGGTCATCGCCGATTATATCAGCAACAAGCAGGACCGGCTGCCCGAAGGCGCGCTGTACCGCAAGCCGAAGCATGTCGACTTCCCGAACGCCACCTTATGGTGCGACGATCTGTACATGAGCGTTCCGTTCCTGTGCCGGTACTACCGCCGGACGGGAGATATTCGTTATCTGGAGGACGCCGCGAACCAGTTCGCGCAGTTCAAGAAGCTGCTCTACATTCCCGAGCTGCAAATTATGTCCCATGTATACGACTTCACCTTCGACAAACCGACCAAGGTCGCATGGGGACGCGGCAACGGCTGGGTGCTGTTCTCCCTCTCCGAGCTGCTCCGCGAGCTGCCGGAAACTCACGCGGCTCGGGAAGAGCTGCTTGCGTTCTTCGGCCAGCTGTGCGAAGGATACCTGCGTCTTCAAGGCGTGAACGGGCTATGGCATCAAGTGCTGACCGATCCCGAATCGTACGAGGAAACCTCCTGCACCTCGATGTTTCTGTATGCGTTCGCGCGCGGCGTCCGGTTCGGCTGGATCAAGAATACGGAGCCTTATATCGAAGCGATTGACAAAGGCTGGACCGGCATGTCCAAAGTATCCATCGACAAGTTCGGCAACGTATACGGCGTATGCAGAGGCTCCGGCTACTCCTTCAGCACCGGCTACTACAAGGACGACTTGTCCTGGCTGCTGAACGACACCCACGGCATCGGCATCGTCCTGCTGGCCGGCATCGAAGTGCTGCAGCTGGAGCAGTGGCTGGCGAAGCTGTAGACGGTAAGCTGGCCGCGCTTGACGGCGAAGATCGGACAGTTCGACACCGGCAAATATAGACAATAAAAGAGCCAGGACCGTTATTACGACGGTCTTGGCTTTTTCATTATTCCCCGATCATGTCCGATACCTTGCCGATGCGCAGGCTTTCCTTGTATTGACCCGGAGTGACCGATTCATATTTTTTGAAAATTCTTATAAATGTGTTGGCGCTATTATAACCGACCTGATCCGCAATCTCCTGAATCGGATCATCCTCGCTGGCCAGCAGTTCCTTAGAGCGTTGAATACGCAGTCGGTTCAAATAATCGGAGAAATTAGTTCCTGTCTGCTGCTTGAAAAAAGTGCTCAAGTACGGGGAGGATAATTGAAAATAATCCGCAACCTTATTCAAGGACAGTTCTTTGTCGGACAGATGCCCGGCAATATACTGAATGCAGCTATCCCGCAAATGATGGTTTCCCTTCGCTTTCTTCTCATGGATGACGCTGCAAAGCCTGTCAAACAGAGACAAGATGGCGAGGAAGATCGCTTCGACGTCCTTGCTGTGGTTAATATCCCGGAACACGTCCGTATCGTCATCGCAAATATCCCGATAATCCAATTGGATTTCCTCCAAAATTCGGAAGAAAGTGCTCACCATGCCGTAGAAAAGACAATTCGCCATCTCCGGAGAAAGCTTGCGTTCCCTGAAATTGACTTCATAAATTTGGTCCAGCAAACCTTGAACGGAAGGAAAATCTCCTGTCTTTACGCAAACAATAAGATGATTTTCCTTTTCCGGAGGATAGTAGAAATGGTTAGGATTACTGCGGGTTTGTTCAAAGTAGTTGATCCGGCTTCTTCCTCGAATCAGTCCGTAATTCAATGCGATTATCGCCTCATTATAGGATTGATGGACCATCTCCAGACTCGGGCAGCCGCTTCCTACCCCGATGCTGATTACGATATTAAATTTTTTATTCAAAAATTCCTTGAGCTGCTGCAGCAAATGGTCCAAAGGATGCGCTCCAGCCGTCTCCGCAGCCGCATCGTGATTGATCAGCAGCGCTACTTTATCCTCCTCAATTTCCAGTGCAAATCCGTCCCCGATACTTCGGATCATTTCCTCGCCGATGTTGCAAACGACAAAGCGCGGCCGGCTTTTCCCCGTCGACGAATGACGCTGCATAAAACCGCTGAAATCGTCGATATTCAGCACAGCTACCGTATAGCAGCCGCAGGGAAATCGGATTCCGTAAAATTCCAGCAGCTCATTTACTTCATCGAAGTCTATCGTATTGTTCTTCAACAGTCTTAAAAGGAAGTGAACCTTCAGCACGGGGAGCTGCTTGTGCAGCTGACTCTCCAGCAGATGATTGTCGGTATGCATCCCCTGAATATTGCTGAGGATCGTTTCATATTCTCCTTTTTGCTTTACCGTCCGGTCTTTCCTGTTCGTCAAAATCCACTGAACCGTATTGCGAATCGGCTTATAATGTTGAACGGAAAAGATATAAGCCAAGGTGATCCCCAGCACAACGCAGATGAACAGAGCGACGGAAAACAGGATGTGGAGATAGGAAATTTTCTCCATCAATACGCTGACCGGCAGAATGGTTACATATTTCCACCCGTAGGCGCTGGAAATCGTAGAAATTGCAATATACTTTTTTCCATCGTAATTGAAAAACATATGGTCCTGTCCGCTATTGAAAATCTCGTCGTAATTCACAGGAACCGGTTCAATGGAGCCCGGTGCCGCAGTAATCACCTGGTTGTTCCTATCGAGAATGGCGCGGTAGCTTCTGCCGTCCATCTCTCCCCTGCCGAAGAAATCCCACATCCTATCCTCCGGCAGCAAGGAAATCAACACGGCGTGATTGCTCATTCCATACTGGGTAAGCGGTTGCAAATAGGTGATGAGCTTCTTCCCTGACTTGTTGGCTCCCATAGTATTAACGACTGGCCAGAGCTGACGCTCCTTGGCGCTTCGCAGCCGTGAAATCCAATCGGAGAACGGAATGGCCGCATTTCTCATAAACGTTTCGTAAAAAAAATCCGGGTCGTACTTCGTTACATTGGAGACGATAATATCGTTTTTTAAAGAATACATCATAATCTCATCGGAGAAGCTCTTGATCGCATTGGTACTCGCAATATTAAGCTCGCGGATAATGCTCTTCAGTTTAATATTGGCTTCCACGATATCCGGCTCCCGATCCGACGTAAATTCGTAGACGTTGGGGTTATTCGACAGTTCAAAGGCGATTTGATCCAGCTGCTTCAAGTTCATATCGATCGTATCGCGGGCTTGATTGATGCTCGTAATGCTGGAGCTGACGGTTTCCTCCTCCAACGTGCCCAACAGCTTTCCGTAAACGATGAAAGAAATCATACCGAGAGGAATGATCAGGATCAGGGTATAGGACACAAAAAACCGCAAGAACAGTTTTCTTTTTTGAAAATGGATCATGAATTTCCATAGGCCGCCCATCCCGATCACTTCCCCCTGCTCGTACTAAAAACGCTTTCTCTCACTATAGCATAAATCGGCGTTGACGATTAGATTACCCTTACATATGACGGTCTGCGAAATCCATAAAGCAGTTCCAGTCGTACCGCGTCAAATCATGCTTTCCCGTTCTCAAATGATACCCGATCCTGCCTTCGTGTATCGGCACTTCCGGCAGCGGAGATCCCTCTGCTTCGAATCCGAGGAAACCCAGCAGCTTATAAACGGGATTCGCATGCATGCAAGCAAGGAATTCCGATGCGGGATCGGCCCATATGTCTTCGGTCGCGCTTGCAACGTAGAGCAGCCGCGGAGCGATGAGGGCAAGCAGCATATGCTGATCCACCGGCAAATCATGCTCTCTGCCGTTAAAGCCCTTGTAATTTTCGCAAAACCAGTGAGGAAACCGCTGGTTAATATCTTGCACGGTTTCGCCTTGTTTGCCGCGGGTAATGGCAGCCCCGGTGCAGCCGGAGTCGTTGCTCACTACCAATGCGAAGCGCTCGTCCTGCGCCCCGCACCAAAGAGCGGTTTTCCCCCCGCGGGAGTGCCCGACGACGGCAACCCGCGCTTCATCGATATCCGGATCGGCCTCGAAATAATCCATGACCCTGCTGGCGCCCCACGCCCACGCGCCGATCGTGCCCCAGGCATCGGCCGGCCGCGGAGCCTCCGCCGCTTCCCATATGCCGTGTACCCCATTGCGGAACCCGTCATCGAAGTCCGGGTCCGCATCCTGAACATGGAACACAGCTGCAGCATACCCCCGCGACACGATGTCTTCCGCCGGCCAGAAGGGGCTTTGCACCTTCCGATCCGGGTCCATATTTTCCTGTTCCCGATTGCATATCAGCAAAAAAGCCGGAACCTTCTTCCCCTCGGTGATGGGTACAAAAAGATAGAGATGGATGACTCCCGTTCCCCCGGGTCCGTCAAATCTGATGTTTATTTTCTTCCTTACCGCTGTTCCGTTCATCCATCCTCCGCTTTGATCCGCCACTTCAAAACTTTGGCTGCGCGGACGGCCTATCGGGCATCTTCCATAGACATGCTGCCGGAACAACTCGACAATCTCGGATCGCCGCTGCTCGCGCCACTGCTTGGGAGATACAATCTGCTCTCCCCTATTTCCAATCAGAGGGTCCGGTAATATCGGTTTATCGGGTAGACGATAATTCATTTTCTCACTCGCTTTCTTTTTTATATTATTGAATATCCCTTTCAGGGAATCTTAGAGGCTATTTTCCCCGCTTCTGATAACGGTCAAAGGCCGCTTGGTAGGTCTTGGTCAGCTGCTCGATTCCCATATCCTTCAGGCGCTGAGTAAATTTGTCGTAGTTGTCGAGAGGCTCTTTGCCGGTCGTAAACTTATCGAACATTTCCTGAGCATACGTATCGATGTCCGTTTTAATGCGCGCTACCTGCTGGGTTTCCTCCGCCGTGAAGGTCAAGCGGGGCACAATCAAGCTTACATCGGCGGTGCGCCAATGATCGGCCGCCGGATAACCGTAAGGCATCATAAGCTGCCGGTGATACTGGACATCCTGCGCCATCGCCCAGCCGTTCAGCGCCATCGTATATTTGCCCAAAGCGGCGGAAGACGACAAGCCGTCTTTATTTTTATTGATCAGATCGGTATTCTCGGCCTTCCCGTCTTTCATGACATAAGTCATATTCTCTACGCCTAGGTTAAAGAGCATGTTTCCTTCTTGACCGTATGCATAATCCAGCCAGGCTACAATTTCCTCCGGATGTTTGGCTTTCTTGGTTACGGCCGCACAAGGCGCCAACACTTCATACGTGTAGGAGCTGTTCAGCGAGTAAGGCTTGCCGGCCGGTCCTGTCGGCCAGGAAACACCCTCCACACGGAACTTCGGATCGCGTCCGGATTCAACCATAGTTCTCATAAAATTACTTGGCTGCACCGCGAATAAAGCCCCGGATGTACCGCCGGTTACCTTGGCATCCTGCTTTTCCCTGTTATTGAGCATATAGTCCGGATCGATCAGCCCCTCGCTGAAAAGCTTATTGATAAAGGCAAGTGCATCTTTGAATTTCGGGTTCATTGGCCCGTACTTGATCGTGCCGCCGTCCACATAGAAATCATACGATAATCCCCAGGCGCCTACCAGATTGCCGATGCCGTTATTCCCTATAAACTTCTGGCCTGTCATGGGCCAACCGCTCGGGTTTTGCGCCTTGAACGCCTTCAGCATGCTGTACCAGTCATCGACGGTCGCCGGCTTCTTCAAATTAAGCTGCTCCAGCCAATCCATCCGCACTTGAGGCCCGTCCGTAACCCGGAGCGAATCCTGAAGCCGCAGCATCGGCATGCAGTAAAATTTGCTTTCATCATCCATGCTTTGCTTTTTGGCTTCCGGATTTTCGTTCATCAGCTTCGTGAAATTCGGCGCTTTGCTGCTTATATAAGGCGTTAAATCAACGATCACGCCATCATCCACATATTTCTTCATCCCGCCCGGGGCGCTGAACCAGTCGTACACGATCACATCCGGCAAATCGTTGGAGGCGATCATCAAGTTAAATTGCTCTTTACTCTGCCCTGCCGGGGGATGAATCCAATCCACCTTCACCCCGGTTTTTTTCTCCATTTCCTGGAACACGAGATTTTCTCCGTAATTTTTGATCGATTGCGCCGCCCAAGAGCCCATCTCCGTGAACACTTTAATGCTTTGCAGCTTCTGTCCCGCCTCTCCCTGCCGGTTTCCTTCCGCGGAATGTTCCGCCGCCGGGGACGTGCAGGCCGACAGCACGCTTAAGCTCATGATCACGGACAACGCACGTGTAGTCAATGGATATCTGAATTTCTTTTTCATAGGAACCTCCTGGAATATTGGGCTGTACTACATACAAGGGTCGCGGAAAACGTTCACTGCACATGCTAAAGCATCTTACGATCGCTGTCGTTCTCAGATTTCTTGAATAGGTAAGCCCGTGAAACGGGGAAAATCCGTCTACAAAGGCGACCGCTTACGCTGCTCCAACTTTCTATCGACTCTTCGGCCGCTTGTTCACCGCTTCTAAAGCCGCAAGGTCGCGATCATCCGCCGCTTACTCCTTAATCGCGCCGATCATCATCCCTTGCACAAAATACTTCTGCAGAAACGGATACAGAAACAACACCGGAAGCGACGACACGATGATGGTGGCGTATTTGAGCGGGATGGTTTCCTGCATACGGTCCACACTGTCGGTTACCCCGACCAGCATGGAGGAATCGTTAAGGATCAGAATTTCGCGCAAAACCATCTGAATCGGGAACATTTCCCTTTTTCTCAAGTAAATAAGAGCATCGAAGAATGCATTCCAATGCCCTACGGCATAGTACAGCAAAATGACCGACAAGGCGGGCAAACATAGAGGAATCACGATGCGGAATAAGATGAAAAAATCGTTAGCGCCGTCGATCTTCGCCGACTCCTCCAGGCTCGGGGGCAGCGCCATAAAAGCGGTCCGCAAAATAATCAAATTCCACGTACTGATCGCTCCGGGAACGATCATGGCAAAGATTGTGTTGATCATGCCTAAATTCATCACAAGAAGATATGAAGGAATCATCCCCCCGGAAAAAAACATCGTGAAAATGATGAACTTCATCATCGTCTTTCTGCCCGGCAAATACGTACGGGATAAGCCGTAAGCCGCAAAGCAGGTCAGGAGCAAATTCAGGGCCGTGCCCAGCACCACATAAATCAAAGTATTGAGGTAGCCCGTCCACAGCATGGGGTTGCTGAACACTCTTTTGTAAGATTCCAGCTGGAAGCCCCTTGGTCCGTAAAGAAGCTTGCTTCCGACGTTCAGCGATACTCCGTCCGAGATAGAAGCGAACAGTACATACAGGCAGGGGTATGCCGTAACCACGACTAACAGCAAAAGCAGCAATACGTTGAATAAATCAAAAAGCCGGCTGGGAACGGATTCATTGCGCAGCATCATAGTTGCCTCGTCGCCTCCTACCATAAACTGTTTTCGCTTATTTTGCGGCTGATCGTGTTCGCCAGAATGAGCAGCGTAAAGTTGATCGCCGAATTGAACAGACCGACCGCCGTGCTGTAGCTGTAATTCATATCCTGCAGCCCTTTGCGGTAAACAAAGGTGGAGATGACGTCCGCCGTTTCATAAATAGACGGATTGTACATGAGCATTACTTTCTCAAAACCTACCGTCATCATGCTGCCGATTTGAAGGATCAGCATAATGACGATGATCGGCGTAATCCCCGGCAAGGTGATGTGCCTTAATTTGGCCCAACGCCCCGCGCCATCCACATTGGCCGCTTCGTACAAGGCAGGATCGATCGCGCTTAGCGCCGCCAGATAGATGATGCTTTTCCAGCCCAGATGCTGCCAGACGTTGGAGCCGACGAAGATGGAATAAAACAGATTGGGCTCCGTCATGTAAGATACCGGTTCTCCCCCGAGCTTGGCGACCAAGGCATTAATGATCCCATCCGAGGAAAAGAAGTCCAGCACCATACCTACCGCTACGACGACCGAAATGAAATGGGGCAGGTAAGTAATGGTCTGTACCGTGCGCTTGAACATCCGACTTCGCACTTCATTAAGCAGCAGGGCAAGAATAATGGGGGCCGGAAATCCGATCAGCAGCTCATACAAATTGATGGTAAGCGTATTCCTGACCAGCCGCCATAAGTAGACGCTTTCAAAAAAGTCTTTAAAGTTGGCCAAGCCTACCCACGGACTGTCCATAATTCCGCGTGCGGGGGTATAATTTTTGAAAGCGATAATTGCGCCGGCCATAGGTACATAATGAAAGAGGAAATAATAGACAAGTACCGGCAGCAGCATGAAATAAACGTACTTATGCTTGACCAATGTTGAGATTGCAGTTCTCAAGGCGTCACCTCTCTAATGTGAATTTACAATCAAGTCTACGGACGGAGACGACGGCTGTATATATTTATATTTTCTAGGCATGTACCGTCTTTCATCTTGCAATCACGAATTTTTCCGGAGATATTCCATTTTTAAGATGGATCTGTCTCCAAGGCGGAAAAACGAACAAATCCCCCTAAACAATAAAAAAACCATCCCAGGCCGAACATAAACCCAGGATGGTTGGAAATATTTGTATTATATATTTTCGCTAAACGGCAAAAAGCGATCCTTGCTGATCTTATCCTTTTCCGAAGCGTTCAGCACCGTCACGAACACCGTTTGATCGATTTCCACACAAACAAATTGATACCCGCTGTCTTGAATCATCTCGTTGATTTCGGCCAATATACCTACGTCGATAAAATCATTCATATATTGAGGATGAATCGTCCGTTTCTTTCCGTTCAACATAAAGCTGATCTCGACAGGTCCTTCCTTCGACTTCCAATTTTCTTGTATTTCCGTAGGCTGGAAGGCGCCGCGCGAAATATCGCTCCACTGCTTCAGCGTCCTCGCATAAATCTCGTTCCCTTCGCCGACATCGGCTTCCGTGTCTTTGAGCCATACTCGCTTCTTGTCTTCTCCGAGAATGTACAGCTCGGCCAACGAATCATAATATTCGGAAGAATCGAAGGGGTCCCAATTCTCCCCTTTTAACTCCTCATGCACCTTTTTGAATTTATCGTCAAATTGCTGGCCGGATAATGATTGGTCGCCCGCGAAAAATCCCAGCTCCCGATAATAGCGCGCTGCATCCAACACCCGCTCTACCGGCTTCAAGGCGCCGAACTTTTCTTCACTTAGCTGATCCGTCGTCTTCAATTCCTTAAGCGACTGCAGGATGTTCTCGTAATCTTGTTCGGTTTCCGTCCCGATAGCGTCTGTGCTTGCCACACCCATTCGGAAAAAGTTATATTGGCCTTCCGCTATCGTTAGCACATATTCATACTTTGCGCCGTTAGCCGATTCCATCGAATACGAGAGCTGCCGCGCATTCATATGATCGACGGTGATCGATTTGGTCTCGGAAGGCTTAATATTGACCTTCTCCAGCGATTCTTTTAACGCCGCTTCATAATCGTCCAGCGTGAACCCGTCTTCAATATCCGCTTTGCGCTCAACAAAGGCCATCAACACCTTGCTTCCGTTTTCCATATATAAATCATAGTTAATTTTCGATACGGGCGATTTGGCGACCCATTTGCCCCCTACCTTTATGCTGAACAAGCCGCTTGGAGCCGTTATCGTCCGATCAGGCCACAAGTAGACCGCCTTGGCCCGTTGATCCCAGGTGGCTTCCAAATGGGAAGCCTCGCTTACGAATCGAACCGGCACCATCATGCTGCCGTCCACATTCCGCGGTGCGACCTCTAAGGTAACGGTATCGCCGTTTAAGACAGCTTCCGTATGGTCTGCCTGCATGATCAGTGAAGTTCCCGCTTTCTCGGCCCTTATACTCCTCGTGTCCTCATCCCACTTCACAGCAAAGCCCAGCTTTTCAAAGAGGGGGCGAAATTGGACCAGCGTCGTACCGTCATCGATGATCGGCGCCCGTTCAAACAACACCCTGACGTCTTGAACGAAGACGGATACGCCGGAGATGGTGTCGGTTTCTGCCTGGCCGCGATTCACTGCCACTCCAGACTGCTCAAAACGGCTTACCAGCGACTTGGACGGAGCGTTAAGAGCGCTGCCGTCAACATAAAGATGCTTCAGTTTGTTCATTGAGCTTACGGCGGTAATATCTTCGATCGGATTGCCTTCCAAGCCCAGCCATTCTATATTTAGCTTAGCGAGAGGAGCAATGCTCGTGATCTTGTTATCCGAAGCGAGCAGGTCGGTCAACGAATTCATCCGCGACAGGCATCCGATATCCTCAATCTGATTGTCGCTGACAACCAGCCTTTTCAGCTTGTATAGCCCCGCTACCGGACAAATATCGCGAATTTGATTGTTGTTCAAAACCAGAAACGTTAAGTTATAAAGGCTGCCGATCGGCTTTAAATCGGAAATATTTTCGCCGGGTATAAACAAAGTTTGCAGGTTAAAGGCATATTCCAAGCCCTTTAAGCTATGTATCTTTTCCTTCCCATCCGTGAATAAGGATGTCAAATTCTGCAGCGCTTTGAAGTCCAAGACCGCGTCCGAACCCAGCTTCAGCTCATTCCGTACGGCTTGCTCCAGAACCGAGTCCTCGAAGTGAATGGAAGTTTTTATTTGCTATAGTTTCAATTCGATTGGCCTGACAATCGTGCGATAACTTCCTCTTTTACGCTAAATCACTCATCTCTTCTTCATCGTCAATAGTGACAAAATGGCCCGCGGACTGTATCACCGTCGAAGGATGACGTAACGCCTATTCATTCCATTTTTACAATTAATGGTTTTATTTTAAATAATTTGTAAATAATATCCTTAAAACGATAAAGAGGAGTACATTGTAATGATTGCATTTGTTCATCTTGTGCTGCATCTATTGCCATATGCATATACATGCGCCCTCATTGATGAAATTATATATAAAGCAATCCGCGATTTGCGCAAACATTGAATAATTAAAAAAGAGAACCTATTTCAGGTCCTCTCCGGCAGCAGTGGGCGTTAAGCTTGCTTCCAAATCGAAGCCTGCAACGGGTTCAATGAAAGCAGGGAACGGGATTTGCGGTGCTGAGGCGGGTCACTGTCATGGATATTGATATGGTCCGGAAAGTTGCCTTCCTCCGTACCTGTTCCTACATTAGTAATAGTGCGGTTTCTTACGCTTGAAAACAGCTCGGTGTCAGTCAGTACACGCTTAACGTCCTCGTATTTAAAAACATTCCATGTGTCCGTGCTTTCATCATAATAAATCGGATTGTCGCACGGCATTTTCTTGTAGCAAGTTAACGGGAAAACTCTTCGGATTTTGTTGTAAAGCCGGTTATCTCTGAAAGCGAAACAACTCCATACTCCACTGCATGTATCCCTTTAATCAATATGAATCAATATGATTTAATATGGATTGAAAATCCATTTTTATTCAGCGTCTCAATTCGTATATACATTTTACCTGCAATAATAGGCGATTGACCGTCAAGGTCAATCGCCTATTACATCGAGTATTAGCAGCACCTTTTATGCTGCAACGTGAACGTTTCGAAACAGTCAGCCCGCCCTGTCACTCTCCAATTGTTTGAGCATTCTTAGCAGCATGACTGTTGCTTCTCCTCGCGTTGCTGTTTCATTCGGTGCAAATTGGTTCGAACCGCGGCCATCTACTATTCCAAGCGTTCTAGTCGCCTTTATCGCTCCTTTTGCCCATTGTGGTATCGCTTCGTCATCGGCAAAATCGGTAAACGCATTAGCGTTAATTTCCTTCTTGAGCGCCCGCGCGATCATTGCCGCCATCTCTGCACGGGAAATGTAGTCATTGGGACGGAAGCTGCCGTCTTCATATCCGTTGACGATACCTGCCTGAACGACCTGCTCTACTGCCGTTATTGCCCATCTCCCTATTTGATCGTTATCGGTGAACGTCAAGGAGGAAACCTCCCCTTTCAGTTTCAGAGCACCTGCCAGCATAACCGTAAACTCGGCGCGGGTGACAGGATTGTTCGGTTTGAATGCGCCATCCGGATATCCGTTGACAATGCCATTTGCCGCAGCACGATTAATATCATTTTCTGCCCAGTGTCCCTCAATGTCGATTAATGAGGCCGCAGATGGTTTAGGTTCTTGCGGTTCGGGAACCACTTTCTCTATGACAAGCGTATAAGTTCTCCGGGACCCATCTTCCGCTTGAACAGTAATCGGAATGATGTTCTCTCCCTCTTCCAGCTCGATTTGAATGCCATCGCTAATCGTCTGCTCTTGCCATGTCGCTTTGGCAGCCGTATGATCTACAGTTGCCCTCACCTCAATTTGTTTTGCTTCCGTTCTGGCCCTGTAAGAGTATGTCTCCATCGTAAACGACGGCGTTAGGGAAAGGCGTTGGCCGTCTGTCCATATTTCGAACGTTTTCAAGCTGGCATTACTAGATAAGCCGCCTCCCGAGCTAGAGGAAGAACGCGCAAGCGTCCTCACCGTTCGACTTAACCCAAATTCACTCTCATTCCCCGCTGCATCATAAGCTGTTACTTTGAATGTATACATGGTATTTGCGCTCAAGCTGTCAATACTCGTTCCGTAGATGCTTCCGCTGACCGTCATGTGCTCCGTACCATTCATGTATATCCGGTAGCCAGTTACCCCAACATTATCCGTTGCCTTTGGCCAAGACAGTTGCACACTCGTACGCGTTACGCTCGAGACGATCAGTTCGCTGTCTTCTGACCATGTCGGCGTTTCAATGTCCGGTTCAGGCTGCTTCGGTAAAGTGGTCACCTTTATACTCAAGCCTGGGGCACTCTCGTTACCCGCCGTATCATAGGCAGTGACTCTAAATGTATACGTGGTGTCTGCGCTCAAACCGTCAATAATCGTTTCGTAGACGCTTCCGCTTACCGTCATCCGCTCCGCACCATTCATGAATATCCGGTAGCCGATTACCCCGACATTATCTGTCGCTGTTGGCCAAGATAGCCTCATGCTCGTTTGCGTGATGTCTGACGCCGCCAATTTGCTGCCATCCGGCCATTGTGGGACTCCAGTATCCTGTTCTTGCGGCGTCGTATCCACGATTGGAATATTCAACGTCTGCGGCGATCCCGCGCTGAACGCGAACGTCAAGGTCAGCGATCCGACCGACTGCTGTGCCAAGTATTCCTTACGGATCGTCAACGTGTTACCCACCAGCGTATAGTCCTCATCCGCCGTCAACTCATCGGAACCGTTCTTGATGCTAATTAGCGTATTTCCGTTCAGCGTAACGATTGTACTCATATCCGCTTGTTTTGCCGGGTTCTTATCGAAGCTGCCGTTGATCGAGCCAATAATCGCAAGTGCTGGAAGGCGAATCATACTGCTTGTAACGGTGGAGTTCAATCCAAGTGCATCAAATTGTAATCGGGCGCCTCTAACATCTCCCGTATAGGACGCTCCCAGGTCCTCAAAAATCGCCATTCCATTTTCAGCTATTTTGATTGTCGTGCCCGTCAATCTCCAGTTTTCGATGCCCATTTTCGATACTCTAACTGGCGTAGCATTATCTTTACTTAAATTTCCGTAATCATCAACAAGCCATACAATCGGCTGCGGGTCAAATAACCCTGTACGATCATCGAATCCTGTGCTGTCGGCCTGCAGCTTTAAGTTCTTCGCAGCCCGCGGTTCGGGTTGAACGACAACAGGTTCCACATTCGGTTCCAAAAGACCCTTGATATGAAAATGAAGCGTCTGCTGTAAAGCTGCGTGCAAAACAAGCGGCACTGTAGCGACTCCATCTCTAAATTGCACCTGAATCGTTTTTTGCGCACCACTCAGCGTCTCTCCTCCAAAAGAACCTGCCGTCCCATCCGGCGCTGCTTCATAACCTTTAAGCGTTACTTCTGTCGGCTCGTTAAACGAAGTATTTATGCTGCCGTCTTCGTCATGAACTTCAAAGCGAATGTTTACCTCGGAGCCCGCTTGTACCTCTGATGCTTCCAGCTCAGCTATTGCTTCGTATGGCTCCTGGACGAGTTGATAATAGGCACTTCCATTAACCGAGTCAATAAAAGGACCCTCAACGAGAGTATCGGCTTTCAGATTAACGACTGGCCGTACGCCAACCTTTAAGTTGCCGGATTTAATACGAAGGTCACCGCTGGCATTGTTGACTAAATAATAAAGATAAGAAAATAGGCTATTTTGCGATCTCGTCCAATAATACTCTGATTCGTTGCCGCTGGCCTTTCGGTCGTTAGCATTCTTGAAGTAAGGAATGACGTACTGATCTTCGCCGTACACAGAAATTAGTTCTGAAGCCGCTAAAATAAAGAATGTCTCCTCTTGCAATCCGTCGCCTTCGGATAAATTGGGATAGCTCGTTATCGAAATCGCATTGCGAAACGTTGCGGAGAATGCCGGATAGAACGATTCTCTTAGCCACCCGCGAACAGGTGATAGACTCCAGGGCTTCATCATCCCTTCCTTGATAACTTCATTTGTTTCAGCTACAATTTCTTCCGAGATGAACAAGCTGGTACCGCGCTCGTATTTGTCCTTGTCTACAAGAACCCAGTTGATAGGCGCCGTCTTGTATACTTCAGCATCCGACAATCCCGCTTCGATTGACCCGGCCGTGAAATAATCCCATTCCCGGTTATCGCGAATTTTTGTGCCGACCGGCAAATCGCCAACGCGCGCTACCTTAGGCGCCTCCCAAGGCAAGGCTACAGTCGTACTTTCAATGGGCGGCAAGCCATCCGCTTCAAATCGAAGCTGCGCTCCCGTTACCGCCGCTCCGCTCGTTGCGCCAAGGTCGGTAAAAGTTACGCTGCCTGAGCTTGCTGCTGCCGTTGTTGTTCCTGTAAGATTCCAGGCTCCCGAGTCCTTCTTCTTTACCGTAACAACCGTACTGTTGTCACCCGCGCTCTTGTTGCCGTAAGCATCGAGAAGTGTAACGACAGGCTGCTGCGCGAACGCGCCTCCATTGCTGGCCGGAGCCTTAATGTCTGTGGTTAGCTCCATCGAGGCAGCACTTCCCGCTCTTGGCGTGATGATCAACGGATTTGTCTGCGGCGATGCCACGTCCGCTACACTTAGGGCGATCGTTTGTTCTCCCGCTTTGTTCAGCTTAAGCTTTACCGTGGCAGCGCCGTTGTTAAACATGACGCCGATCGTGTTCGGAGATGCGCTTAAGGCCGTCCCGTTCAAGCTGCCATAGGAGTTGTCCGGCGCTTGCAAGTATCCGGAGATCGTCACCTCATGCTCCCCGCTAAACGTCGTATCTGTGAGCCCATTCGCATTTTTCACAAAGATTGTGATCGTATTATTCACATTCGCACCGACTTCAGGGTTGTGCGAGTCGGCGAATGCTTCGACGGTTTGCGCACCCAAGCTTAATTTCCGGACCCGTTGGTTGAACACATCCGCAATGTACAGCTCTCCATTGTTTGCCGCCGCTAAACTAAAAGGATTGAAAAATTGAGCTGACGATGCCGCTCCTCCATCTCCCGAATATCCTTGAATCCCCGTTCCGGCGATTGTACTGATCGTCCCGGATGCATCCACTTTTCGGATGCTGTAGTTTCCTGCATCCGCTATATACAGCTGCCCATAACGATCTACCGCTACTCCCGAAGGATAGGTTAATTGGGCTGACGTTGCCGGTCCGCCATCTCCCGAGTATCCAACACTTCCCGTACCGGCGACCGTGCTGATTATCCCGGATCTGTCTACTTTTCGGATTCGATTGTTAGTAAAGTCCGCTATGTACAGATTGCCGCTGTCGTCTAGCGCGACGCCAGTCGGGCTCCTCAGCTCGGCTGATGCGGCAGATCCTCCATCTCCCGAATCTCCAGCAATCCCCGTACCGGCAACCGTACTGATCGTCCCCGACGCATCTATTTTCCGAATCCGATGATTAGACTGGTCCACAAAATACACATTGCCATCTTTGTCCGTCGTCATTCCGCTAGGATAGCTCAACTTAGCTGATATGGCAGATCCTCCGTCTCCCGAATAGCCAAAAACCCCCGTACCGGCGACCGTGCTGATCGTCCCGGATGCATCCACCTTTCGAATTCGGCAGTTTACCGTATCTGAAATATACAGATTGCCGCTGTTGTCTACCGCTACTCCCATTGGGTAGTTCAACTCGGCAGCTGTCGCAGGTCCCCCATCTCCCGAAAATCCGGCACTCCCCGTGCCGGCGACCGTACTGATCGTCCCCGACGCATCTACTTTCCGAATCCGACTGTTTTCGTAATCGACAATGTACAGATTGCCGCTGCTGTCTACCGCCACTCCATATGGATTTTTCAACTGAGCAGCTATCGCAGGTCCTCCATCCCCCGAAAAGCCGCCGGTACCCGTGCCCGCTACCGTATCAATAATGTATATGGCTGCAGCGTGGGCTTTTCCCCCCAACCATTCAGGCAGCAGTGACATGATCAACAGAAAAGCCAGCATGATTGCAATTCGCTTCTTTACCTGCTTACGCATTGGTTTCCCCTCCCAAGACAAACATCTATGGCGCTGCAATTCCATATAAAAATAGACGCACAACCTCATCCGCCAAAATCTCCGGCTGTTTAAATGGGCGGGCTTTTTGTGTCGCGATAAAGCGCTCCATCGTGCCCACGATGCTATCCGCAACGATCCCCATGTCCATGTCTTTACGGAAATAGCCTGCCTGCTGCTCCGACATTAGGTTCGCACGGATCTCATCGGCCAGTTGGTCTTTAATCTCCGCCGCCTGGGGAGCAACCGAAAAACCGATGCTGGCCAGATGAGGTTCTTCGATGAAAAAACGGAAAAACGGCGTAAGTCCCTCTACAATTCTTTGACGGATGAATGCTTCTGCAATTCCCGGTTCAAGGCGGCTTTTCTGCGTGTAGTCGCCCAAGCGGGAACGAAATAAATGGACCAACTCATGAAACAACGCTTCTTTATTCTCGAAGTAAAGATAGAAGGTTGGCTGGGTAACCCCCGCCTTCTCAACGATGGCGCTTATCTTCGTCTCGTGATATCCCCGCAAGGCAAATTCTTCTGCGGCGATGCTTAACAGTAGTCCTCGACTTTGCTCACCGCTCGCTCCTTTCTTCCTCCCTCTCTGACCCATACCTATCGATCCCCCATAATCAAATTATATTACTTTTAAGTATTATATTATTATCCCCTTCTCGATTTTGTCAAGGAACTGATCGGACAAGGTTACTTTCTATAGCCTCAAAAAGCGAAGCGGATAGGAGGCTGTTCATTAACTGCCGCCCCCCAGGCCGGGCGCACATCAAAAAGGAACAGAAGCCGATATGCGGCAATCTGCCCCCATTTTTTTGAAATATCGTGTCCGGTTAAAGCCCTCGTTCGCAAATGACTTGAGTGAATAAATAATCTCCCTTTGTAAGCAGCCCGTTTATTCACTACACTTCGATCTTCCGGTCAATCCGGCCATCCAAGACCGTATTCAAAAATGCCAGCTCCGTAGCCGTCATTGTTTTATCTACGATCTTCTGCATCCAGTCCCAACTGAGCTGATCCGCGTTGTACGCCTTGCCCAGCACTTCATACAGCATATCCCATTGCCATTGTTCCAATTTCATCGGCATATTCTCTTCATCCTCCTGTAAAACGTCGTAATTGTAGAGCTGGTATTTCTCAATAATGGCTATTAACTTGGCGGCATAATTCGAATCTGTCGCATATCCCGCTGCCTGTAAAGCTTGTGCAGCTCCCGCATAATCCAGCTCCGCGCACCGGTCAAAAAATCCTGCCTTCGAGTAACGACTGTTCTCTACCAAAAAATTACTATGGTCAATTACGCTGTCTTCCCAGCTGGGATAAGCCCGAAAGCCGTTGATGACAGTGACAAAGCTTCCGTTCTTATGCTCTTGAGTGACAAGCTCTTGAGCCGTACCCTTGATGCCAAACAAGTTATTGCCCGGGGCTGCAGCGCCCCACGCGCTTTCGTGCGCCGCTTGCGATATCGTTATGCTGGCCAATACGCCCGTGCGCTTTTGCTCGGCCACTGCTATAGGGACAATGATATTGATAAAACTTTGCACTTCCACCATATACCAACTCCCATTTTTTAATAGTTTATTCCGTATCGGGCTTGCCCGAAACTGCCTTCTGACCAGATTCCGAATTTTGACAAAAAGTCTCCTAACGTTTGTCGAAAAAAGAAAATAGAAAAAAACCCTTGCGGCGCAAGGGTGAACTATGACCTATGGGTGGAAACGTAATAAAAAGACGCTAGTCTGTAAGAAGATGACTTCTGCATGCATCGGGTCATCTTTTTTTCCCGCTGGCAGCGGCCATTACTGAATGCTTAATGTGCATTGCAATGCACTATTCTGGTAGCCCATTACCTCAATAATATACGTACTCCCCGCGACTACGTTATAAGAAATCTGTGAATACGTTGTGTTATTATAGTCATCGTTTGTAGAAAGGAGATTATTGTTAGAATCATAGAGATTTAAAGTCGTATCAGCCATATTTTGATAAAACCCGGTCGTAAACGTAACTACTCCGCTATTCTGCGCTTTAAATGTGTACTTCTTTGATGATCCTTGGGCTATTTCTACATTTACTGTGTCTCCAAGCGAGATTTGATCTTGATCGAAAAGTGTAAGACCTACAACTTGAACTGCATAATATGCTCTGGTTTTGTCTCCCGTTCCAAGTTGTCCTTCTGCGTTGCGTCCCCACGCCCAAACTGTACCATCGTTTTTAATGGCAAGTGAGTGAGACTGACCTACTTCTACAGATTTTACCCCAGTTAATGGTGTTACAAGATCAGATGTAACTACTTGATGCGGAGTTTTATAGGAGGAGTTATTGGTTTGTTGACCAATTCCTAAATATCCACTTGTGTTATTTCCAAAGGCCCATAAAGTCCCATCGTTCTTGATCACTGCTGCTCTGCCCCCATTTGAGGAGACAAAGGAAACATTGTCAATTCCCGCTTTTTGTGTCGGTACTTTTATGCTGGAGGAGCTACATTCCACAATTTCACTAGCAAGGCAAGCTCCCCAGTTCCATACGGTACCATCGGTTTTTAAACCTAAAGTAGCTATACTGCCTGGATCAACCATAGCGGCATTGGGGAAATCAATGATAACAGGCTCTGGCCTATGTTCCATGGCCCCGTCGCCAATTTGACCGTTAGCGCCATCTCCCCACATCCAAATTGTACCGTCTTGAGATGTTGCAGATGCATGTCCATACCCTACAGCAAACTTTACTATATTTGTTACGTTATGTACGCGTACAGGTACAGTATTATTGCCAGTCGCGGTTCCTAAGCCTGTTTTGTTAGAACCGGTTCCCCAAACCCATAGAGTTCCATCACTTTTTAATGCGTAACTGTTAGAGCCGGAAGCAGCAATGGAAATCACCGAATTTAAACTTGGAATTTGAGTTGGGGTCTTTTTATTAACTTTTGTTCCATCGCCAAGTTGGCCGTATTGATTTGATCCCCATGCCCAAACCGTTCCATCTGATTTAAGGGCCATAGAATGATTTGAACCTGCCGCTATATCAATCACATTATTCAGACTGGGAACTTGATTAGGTGTTAATTTTTCCGCAGTAGTGCCATCGCCTAGTTTGCCAGATGCATTATCCCCCCATGCCCAAACCGTTCCATCACTTTTTAAAGCTAATGAAAAAGAATCTCCTCCGGCAGCTAATTTGGGTGTCACGGTTACTGCTGCATGAGTAACGCTTGAAAAAATAGAAAAACTCCCAAAAAATAAAGATAAAGACAAAACTAGAAATAACCTTTTGCTAAAATTCATTGATGTCCTCCTAAAGTAAATAAGATTAAGGATAAATTGATATTCACACAAAAAGAATATTTATCCTTTTCATTTATTAATAAACAATTTATCCAATTCGTAGAAATTATATCATAAAGATCTTCTGAATTCTATAAACTACTACACATTGTTAATATTTAATTGGTAGTAACTACTAAAGGAATAGTAGGATTGGAACTGTTCTTGGCACTATCTATCGCCTTCAATGTGAAACTATACGTTTTTTTGCTTACCAGGTTATTTATCGTATAGGTCGTCGAAGCAGTATAACCGATATAAATATTGTCTTTATAGATTTCATATCCCTTAATATAAGTATTGTCGATTGAAGGGTCCCAGGATAATGTTATAGCTGTTGCCGTTTTATTGCTTGCCCTTACATTTGCGGGTGTGGACGGAGGCGTTCGGTCAATTTTGGCTACAGCCGTCGTAATGACGCTTTCGTTCCCTAAGTTGTCAATCGTTTTACTGTAAACTGTAGTTTCTCCTTCGGGACTAATCGGAACAGACAAGGTGTAATCAATCCAATTATTTTGGTCTCCAATTTTATATTGAGTTTTTTGAACACCGCTTCCGCTATCTATTCCAGGTGTAATAGTAAAAGTAACTTTAGAGTTGGTCCACTCAGCCGTACTCAAATTGATTGTTGCTGGCGTCGGCGGGCTTCGATCGATTTTAATAGTTTCCGTAACCTCAATGCTTGAATTCCCGGAATTATCAAGCGTCCGGGCATAGATTACTGTTTGACCTTCTGCAGTAATCTTGAAATCTCCGGTATAATCAGTCCATACTCCATCCGCATTAAGTTTATATTGGCTCTTATAAAACCCGCTTAAAGTATCAATTCCGTGATTAATCGAAACGGTCACATCATCCTTAGTCCATTCCTTGGTAGAAGCTACAATAGAAGGACTTGACGGTGCGGTTAGATCGATGACAAAAATATATAGTTTGGCTTGTTCGATATTGCCTACAATATCCGTTGAGCGGTAAATCAGTTTATAAAACTGCTCATTTGCCATGACAATCGGCCCAGTATAATTATTCCATGTCGCGCCCTCGTTTAGGCTGTATTCCGTGTTTTTAACGCCAGTATCATCAACTGCCGATAAAATAACTTTTACCGAGCTTCTAAAATAAGTCGGTTGTCCCTCGTCACCCAGTATTTGGATTGATGTTACCGGCGGTGTGACATCAGGATCAATTCTTATAAATTGAGATTTCGTCGTTTCCATATTATTGTTGTAATCTTTGGAACGATACAAAATTGTGTACTGATTATATTCCGACAAGTGAAGTATCGTATGATAAGGAATCCAAGTTACACCGCCGTCCAGGCTGTACTCACTCGACTGTACGCCGGATTCATTGTCCGTAGCATTTAACGTGATATCAATAGGTCCATAATATTGCCCAGATGTTACAGGGAGCTGGTTTACGAGCATCGTCGTCTCAGGCGGGGTTGAATCGTTTGAAACAATACTATCCCCTTGAATGATTGTTGTAGGCTCTAACTCCGTAAGAGTGCCAGAACCTTTTACATCATAGCCTAACTTAAATCCGATATCTTTCATCGTTATGATTCCTTTGGTCGCTGGAGTAACGGGGAGTTTGTAATATTGCTCAAACTGCAATTTTTTTCCGCCGCTAAAATCAGCTTCTTCGATAGTGACTAGCCCGTTATCGGTACCGGTTATTTCAATACGATAGTTTTTGGAATTAGGTATTTGAACATATTTATGTCCGTCCTCTATAAAGTACAGAATCCCAGGGATATTCTCCTCAAGAGAGCCGTCAGGCAAGGGACCCGTGTGTCTGCCGTTCACGTCGTAAACATGTACATCTACAGGCGATTTAAAACCAAAAAACTTTTGAAAAAGACTGGTGCAGCCCGAATAATCGCAAGTATCAATATCCGATGGAACCGCAGAACCAGGCGATCCCCACGGTATACCATTTCCAGGAGCCCCGCGACGAATTCCGTCTTTGGTGAAAAACGGCAGTATTTCTGATTTGAAGGCCATCATAGCAATCGGATTAAACCAAGGCAGCTTTTGTCGCAGCGGTACAGAACCTTGCAACTGGTCGTATGCAGGTTTATTTTCTTTCTCAAGACGCTGCCGTGCGCATTCGGCACGTAATCCTTTAAACCATACCTCAGATAAGAAGCTATTTGCATCAATATTAGTTTCGCTTTTCAATTTGCTTAAAAATTGAACTAATTTAGCGTCGGCAGTATTTGACCATTTTTGAATATCTATTGGCGGATGACTTCCATAATTACCCACTAAATTCCCGTTTAAGTAAGCATAATGATATGGAAAATAACTGCTTTGAACTGTATGAGAGCCATCCTTTTCATCAACCCAATTTGCACTAGATTGCCCATCTGCTGAAATTTGAACCTCCAAAGTTGAAAAGATGGATGGGATATAATGACTTTCACCGGTATTTCCGATCATCCCATTAATTGCACCCGACGGATCTGCCAATTTGGCTATACTGTCCCAAATATCAGGGGCATTTACGCTGACTCTGCTTTCCAAAAAAGACCTGACGGAATATTGGTAAGCATAATTGTCTCTTGGTATAACTTCTTCTGTTTGCCAGTTAACCTGCCTGGTAGGAGATGGTTCATTATCACAGTAAAGCGATTGTGTAATATCTCTGTCCGCCAGAACACGAGGTGTGCTTACGAAACGATTGCCGTCTGATTTGCCCTCCAAAATAATTTGGTTTAGTTGTCTAAAAGAATGCTGAGGATAAGTATAATACTCTGTAATCGTAGCGTTAGGGCTCTCTGATGGAATGTGATCCTCATGAAAAGGGCTATTTTCGACTTTATCAAAAGGAAGATAACTTAAAACCGCCCCTGTCGTTTTAACTAATGCATATAACCGAAGAGCTGCGGAATCTTCAGCGCCTCCGGGTCCCGATGCAATAACCTTGATTTCATGGTCGTTGATATCGTCCGGGGAGAACCATAAAAATTGGCTTTGATTCAATACGCTATTTTGTTTGGCACCATCGACGTAAAGATCCGCGCTTGTTGCTTCGCCACGGATATCCAAATGGAAGTAAACAATTTCCCCGGGATTATAAGAATCATCGTAATAAGAATCTGTTGTCGAATTAATTTTGTTTAGTTCCACTGTTAAGCTAGGTCTTCGAATGACCGAAATTATGATTTCGGTTAGCGACGCAGGGCTGTCATCCGGGATTACTTGAATAATATAATCGCCCTCATTCGTATCGCTAAAAATAAAATCCCCGCTCATGACATTAGCAAAATATGAAGACCGTAATTCGTTTCTGGAATCGTCTAATATTTTTACATATGTATTGTGAAAAGTACCTTTGTAAGAAAAATGAACCGTAGTTGTTTCCCCGGATATAAGGGTTCGTTTGGCAGCAGTTACATCAGGTGTAGCGTCAGGAGGAATCCCCCCGCTCGAAACGGTTACATAAACAATCGCATAAGCTTGAGACTCGTCGTAATCAGTGTTCGGGTCATCTATAAGATTGACCTCGATCCGATAATGCCCGGGTACGGTTTGCTTAAAAGTCCAGTAGCCGTTCAAAATAGATGAAAATGCGGACTCTTGAACTAAATTATTGTGTTCATCATAAACCGATATAAATCCGGGATGCGGTAAATCATCAAACCAATAATGAAGTGTTGCTTGCTGTCCGGGAAGCACTGTGGAGGGAGCTATTTCTGCATGCGTAAGCAGCGGAATTACCGTCCCCGAATCATTTCCGGTTGAAATGGGCTCGCCAGTAGTATCAAGAACAACCTCTCTTTTATATTTTTCCTGTATTGCATTTATCGGTTGTATAAGCCCATATCCATAGTATTGTTTATCTCCTAAGAATGTAGCGGAGTTAAGCATTGAAGCTCGTAATTGCTTGACGTCCCAGTCCTTGTGAGCGGACCATATATCTGCCGCAGCTGCAGTTACTATTGCTGCAGACAAAGATGTGCCCGATTTAACCGTATATTTATTGTTTATATCAGTTGTACTAATCCAAGAACCTGGTGCTACTAATTCCAATTTTGAACCGTAATTTGAGAAAGAGGCTGCTTTATATTCATTATCAATTGAACCAATGGCCATAACGGCTGGGAAGTGCGCGGGATACAAAATCGATTCCGTTCCATTGTTACCCGAAGGGGCAATAATGAGGATACCGGATTCCCACGCTTTCTCAATTGCTTCTTGAAGAGCCTTACTTGGTTCAGTCCCCCCGAAGCTCATATTGATAATATTTATATTGTTATCCATTGCCCAGTCCAAGGCTGCGATAATATCACTGTAAGATCCTTGACCATGTTTATCGAGCACTTTGACTGCATACAAATCTGCAGACGGGGCGATTCCCTTAATGCCAACATCATTAAATTGAGCATTAATCAAACCTGCCATATTCGTACCGTGACCGTTATCATCCTGAAAGGAATCCCCTACAAAAGAAATTCCTCCAGCTACGTTCAGATCCTCGTGGTTCAAATCGATACCAGAATCAAACAGGGCAATCTTTATATTTTTCCCCGTATGTCTATTACTCTCTAGCAGATTGCCTTTAACAGCACGAAAAGCCCATGTTTCCATCGCGGCATGGTTCATATAACTGTATGTTGCCTCGGTTACAGAGGGAGCGGCCGTCAGAATAGATACCGTCTGGTCTAATTCTATGTACTCAATTGAAGGGTCTTTCCTTAGCTGGGCAACTTCGCTATTTGAATATTCCATAACAATTTGAGAAAAATGGCTAAAACTATTTATTTTTTTACCGACTTTTGTTTTGTCTAATTCAGAATCTATCTTCTTATTAGACTTTGAAAATTCATTTTCATTTTTGAATTTTACAATGTAGCGTTTTTTGTTGTTTAAGTATGCTGATTGAGTGACTGTTTCTTCATTGTATGTATTGTCTGTAACAGTAGGAGCAGCGGATCTAACAACCGGATTGCCAGGCTCAGTAAAAGCATAGCCAATATTGTAAAAACTAGAATCAAAAAAAACGAATAGAATCATGATAAATGATATTAATGAAAACCATCTGCGTTTCATGTGTCCATCCTTTAGAGTGTATTTGTCCCTTAATCAATATTCGCCTTCTTTCCCTTTTATTGGGACTAATACAGTATATTAGGAAAACCATTAACTGTAAAGCTATTGAATTTAACAAAAAAACACACCTTCCAAATGAGATTTCAACGTCTCAAATAGTTAGTGTGCTACCGTTCCAAAATGAAGTTTTAAGCGGGTGATGGGAATCGAACCCACGCTACCAGCTTGGGAAGCTGGAGTTCTGCCATTGAACTACACCCGCATGGTTGCCGCGGCGTACTGTTAATTATATACGGACTTGCCGTAACTTTCAACTGCAATTCCGCGAAACCCGTTCAACCCACCGATCGATCGTTCCGTCAAAGGGGAACTTCCGCTCAGCCACCCGCTTCTGCAGCAGCTCCAGCTCTTGCCGGGCGCGGGCTATCAATTCGTCCGGATAACCGTAACGTACGGCATTGGTCGCAAATTCATCCTCGTCGACGACTTTCCATTCGCCGCCCCGGCAGATCAGGTCCAGATCCAAGTCGACAAAGGATACGTGATTCCCCTGTATTCGCGCCGGCTGATTAATATTGCAATAAAACTGCCGGATCGTTCCTTCCGCAATATCCGCGCTGACGGTGAACCAGGAGGTGAACGAAAAAAATTCGATGGTCCAGTGGTCCATCGTAAATATTTTGCCTTTGGTGTAATGATGAAGCTTGCGCCCCTTCTCTCCGAGGACGAATACGTATTCGCCGGTCTGCTCCAGCAGCTTCGTATTCCATTCATAATGAAGATGATTGCCGTATTTCAATGACTGAATCGTCAAATTTCCGCTTGATTCCATATCCGGTTCGCCCCCTTATCGTTTACGCTTGTCCGCTCAGTATACCAAAAAAATATACCTCCTACGATATCGAATATCGATAGGAGGCGGTGTCATGCCGTGGTATCTATTGTGCATCCAATGCGCCGATATGGTTAAACGGATAATAACGGAACAACACTTTTCCGATTAGTTTGCTTTTGTCGACGAACGGCGTCGGCCACAAATGCGAGTCCAAGCTGTCGTTGCGGTTATCGCCGAGGAAGAAGTACTGATCGGCAGGCACGGTAATCGGGCCGTACGTATAGTTCATTTTTTCCTTAAGATAAGGCTCGTCCACTTTCTCTCCGTTGCGGTACAGCGCGCCGTCCTTCACTTCTATCGTATCTCCCGGCAGGCCGATCAGCCGCTTCACGAAACGCTGATCCGCTTGATCAGGCAGCGGCGGATAAAAGACGACGACGTCTCCGAACTTGAAATCGGTCAGCTTGACCATTTTCTCCACCAATATTTTATCGTCCAGCTGGATCGTAGGCAGCATCGAGCCGGTCGGCACTTTCATTCCTTGAGCTACGTACGTATTAAATGTAAAGCTGACAATCACAGCGATTGCCAACGTTGGAACCCATTCCTTGATCCACCGTTTCATCCGATGCATTTACTCAGCTCCTTTGCCGTTTCTTCTGTTACTTTACACTATTTCGGCAAAAGAAAGATTAATGTAACATAAATTTTCGAATCGCGCTTCGCCCGATCAGGAAGAAGCTTTCTCCGCTTTGTTTTTCACGGTGATATATTCCTTGAGCACTTGGTTGTCCGAGCTCTTCCATTCAATCTCAACCTGCGTCGTATCCTTCCAGCTTGTTACGGTTCCTTTTTTATCCAAAGTTACGAATTGCCCCGGCTTCAGCAGCGTCGGCTCGATCACGGCGTTTGCCAGCGGCGTCCCGCTGCCGTGAACAACCGTAACGTTGACGTTATCGATCAGTTCGTCCACCTTGTAAGCTACCGATGCGATTTCCTGAAGCTTGTTATTTTGAGGCGCATAGTCTACCTTTACTTTCCAATGCAGCGATTCTCCTTCCAGCGTGGCCGGCTTCGCTCCGGGATCGCTCGCCGTACTGGCCGTATTGCCCGAATTGGGCGTCCCTGCCTCCTGCTTGACGCAGGCCGCCAAAGGCATGGCCATAAGCATCAAAGCCAGAATGGTAATGATCCGTTGTTTTCTCCGCATGCCGCTATTCCTCCTGTATGGCTATATGGTTATCATGGTGCTGCTGGCAATATTTTATTCCAAAAGGAGGCCTCGTTTCAAGTCGGGGGCGCTTTGACAACCATCCGGCATTATCGTTAAATAAAAGAGATAAGCTAACCAAATTCAGGGAGGGATTCAGTTGAAATACCGCAGATTGGGCAAGACGAATATGAAGGTGTCCGTTATTGGAGTCGGCACATGGCAGTTCGGCGGCGAATGGGGTAAAGCGTTCACGCAGGCGGAAGCCGACGCCGTTCTCGATCAAGCCAAGGAGTCCGGCATCAACCTGATCGATACGGCCGAATGCTACGGCGATCATACGTCGGAATCGCTGATCGGCAGCTATGTAGCCCGCAACCGCCGCGAAGACTGGGTGATCGCCACGAAATTCGGACATCATTTCCATGGCCATCAGGAGCGTACGCAGCACTGGTCTCCTCAAGAAGTGCTGTCCCAGCTGGAAGCGTCTCTAAAGGCACTGCAAACCGATTATATCGATCTATACCAGTTCCACTCGGGAACGGACGAAGCGTTTGATCAAGACGAGCTGTGGACGTTGCTGGACAAGCAGGTGCAAGCGGGCAAAATCCGCCATCTCGGCACCTCGATCGGCAGCAACGACAATCTGCATCAGACGGCGGCCTCGACCCGGGTGAACTCGCAGGCGATCCAGGTCGTTTATAACCGGCTCGACCGCAAGCCGGAGGAACGCGTCTTCCCCTCCTGCGAAGAGCAGGATCTCGGCGTGCTTGCCCGCGTGCCGCTGGCGAGCGGATACTTGAGCGGCAAGTATAAGCCGGGGGCCGTATTTCCGGACAACGACGTGCGCAACCGCCATGACCGCGAGCAGACGATTCAACGTCTGGAAGAAGCGGCCCGAATTCGCGAGAACGAAGTTCCGGCCGGCATGAATATGGCCACTTGGGCGCTGGCATGGTGCCTGAAGCATCCTGCCGTCACCGCCGTCATTCCCGGCTGCAAGAGTCCCGAGCAGGTTATCGCCAACGCCGCCGCGGCGAAGTATGTATCCGATCTGCATAAGCAAGCGTGGAAAGATTAAAGCATAATAATCCATGTTTTTAGACAGGAGCGTCCATGTTATTGAGCTGCCGGGTTGAGGTATGCTAATTCGTGAAACGAAATAAGCATTTCCATGCGGTGCAGAAAGGTCTTGAACCCGATGAAGCTTACGACACGAATTTACATGGACGCCGCTCTGCAGAACATGAAGAGCGTCAGTTTTTTCACGTTTCTGCAAGTACTTATCGCCCGTCTGGGCGCGAGCAATTTCGAGATCGCCTTATCCAATTCACTGCCGCCTCTGTTCTGCGCGTTGTCGCTAGCGTTTCTTACACGACAGCTCCCGGTAACCAGAGGCGTCTTTCTTGCGAGCGGCTACGTTCGTCAAGCAGCCTTCCTTTGCATGGCTTTCGCCGCGCTGCTGCCTCATCCGGTACCGTTTCTGCTGTTCTTCTGGTGCATTAACGCCGTCGCCGTCATGATTACGGGAGCGCAGCAGCCGGCCATTATGCGCAAGTGGGTCGCTCCGGACGCGTTCCCGCAAATTTTCAGCAACAATAAAATTATCGGCATCGTGATCGTCACTTTGGGCAGCTTCGGGATCGGGCAGTATCTCGACGCATTCGACTGGATGTTCCCGAAAAACTACGTATTTTCCATGCTGGTCGGCTGTCTCGCCACCTTCGCCGGCATGTCGCTCATTGCGGAGCTGGCTCCCAAGGAGAAGCAGCCGATCCGTCTCTCCTGGATGCGGCCGCTGCAAGAATGCGACCGCAAAACGTGGTGGATGGGACTGAATAACGTCGGGATTGCGATGGTCGCTCCCTTGTTTGTCATTTACCATGTCAACGTGCTGAAGCTGAGCAACTCGCAAATCGCCTATTTCGTCGTGACGGCCGGCATCGTCTCTACGCTGCTGCTGCCGGTCGCGCGCCGCTGCATGGAACGGTTCGGCGTACTGAAAGTATACGGCACGGCTGTGATCGGAATGGCGCTGGCCGTGCTGCCTTACGGCTTCGTCCATTCCTTCTGGCTGCTGCTGGTCATACAGGGCTGGGTCGGCGTCTGTCTGGCCGTGCACGAGGTGGCGTCGCAGACGATGATGATGAAGGAAGCCGCCAAGCATAAAAAAGAGATGGCGTACTTCTCCGACTTTCAGCTGGTGATGAACGCAGGCAATGCCGTCGGCGCGCTGGCAGCCGGAGCTTTAATCTCATTTCTGCCGATGTGGGGCTGCTTTATCGTGATCGCCCTAAGCCGCGTCTTCTTCTATTTGACTTACCGCTCTTCGAAGGAGGCCGAGTCGCACCAGCCATCCTCCGCCATGCAGCAGGCCAAATCGGCCAACGGATAAGCAGGAGCTGCGATTTGCACGCATTTTTTAGTAGGTTGGATCGGCGTCTAACCCTTCCTCTGGGATCGTTCTATGGGTAGACATTACTTTCGGGGGAGCCCCCGGATTTCCACAGATATGGCTGCGCATCATTTCCTAAACAATAAAAAAACCCAACCGGACTCCTTTGTCCCGGTTGGGTTTTGCCGTTAATACAGACGGATTTGCTTATCGTATACCGTCTCGTCATCGTTGCTGTCCATAACGCGAACCTCGATATCCCAATAGCCGGGATACGGCAGATAAGCGCCGCTTGCTTTATACGTATACTTTTTTAAACCGCCGAAATTATCTTCTATGCTGTTGTCCTCCGCGTATTCGAGCGGCACCTCGATAGGGGCGATATCCTTGCTCTTCGCATCATGCAGCTTCAAGATCATCTGTTTCGGCTTGCCGAGCGGTTCGGGCAGCCATACCTTCACCGTAAACTCGTTTACTCCCGGCACGTTCGGCGTAATCTGCGCCGTCATATGGATTTTGTCCCCCATCACATGCCAGTTCAGCGGTTCGTTGGCCGGCAGCGGCGTCAAATAGGTGAACACGCCGACAATGGCGACGATGAGGAGCGACAACACCGCATCGGTGCGCAGTAGGAGGCCGATTTTGCGTTCCCCGCGTTTGCGGTATACGAAGCGCAGGCAGCCGGCGGTGATAACGACCAGAACGACCAGGGCGCTTTTGGCGAGCAGCAGCTTGCCCCACTGCGTTTCCAGCACGTACTCGATATCGGGCAGAAAGATAACCGTCGACAATATGCCGGAAGCGGTTAGCAGCAGAATTGAAGCTAATGCGGCTCCGGAAAAGCGCGGGAAGAAGGCCAGTCCGTCTTCCTTGCGCTTGCGCCACAGCACCAGCAGCATCCACAGCCCGCCGACCCAGAGCGAAGCCGCGGCCAGATGAATCATATCCAGCAGCAGCGTCTGCTTAAGCGGCTCGAACGCCGCCGCATGCCCGTTCAAGCTTTTCGCCAGACAGATCAGACCCACCCACAGCAGGTCCAGCCATAGGCTGCGGTGCAGCACGACGAAGCTGAGCAGCGACAGCAGCAGCGAAACCATCCATACATACCCGATCCACGTCTGCGTGAAGATAACCGTCAGCGCTTCGGGTCCGCCGTCGCCGATTAAGGCGAACACATGAGTAAACATAAAAAAGAGAAAGGCCAGCAAATATCCTCGCTGAAGCTGGGTGCCCCAAGACTTCAGCGCATCCAGCGTCTCCGGGCCGAAGCCGCCGAAGCGCAGCCATAAGAGCCAGCCGCAGAAGGCAAGCATCAATGCGTAATATAAAATGCGCGAAATGAATTGCATGATATCGACGAAACCTATCTGAGCGGACAATCCGTGCGAGTGGAGATGCTGCATCGTCGGCGATGCTTCGATAGGCTGCTGGCTCAAGCTCTGTCCGACCGCAAACAAGTAGGTTCCTTCGACCGGGTGCCCGTCCGCCGAAATGATATGATACGTTACCAAATAGCTTCCTGAAGACAGCTTGGGTAAATCGAGAGATACCGTCGTCCGGGTCTCGTTCATCCGCGCCTTGTTCTCCGTTACCTGCTTTTTGTTGTTGTCAAATACTTTGATATAAAAAATGCCGTCTTCCAATCGCTCGTTAAACGTAAGCTCGACCCTCTCCGGCGCTTGGTCCAGCTCCGCGCCCGATGCCGGCGACGAACTCACAAGCGTTGCATGAGCCGAGGCCTGCTCCGGCAGCGCGGCGAAACCGATTCCGAGTAATAAGATCAAACAACAAAGCATTTGGACGAGCCGCCCGCTCTGCGCGTGACGAAGCCGTTCATAAACGACCGATTTCATGATATTCACAATCCCCCTTTGACCGCAACCGCCGGACTACTCTCCCGTAAGCTTCTTTCTTCCCGCATATCCGTCGTACAGTCCGTGATAATGCTGCACGCTCTCTTCGCCTTGGCGCCAGCACAGAAGCACTTCCTCCCCGTTCAACAAGGCAGGGAAATCGACGAGCCCCATATCCACGTCCTTCAATTGAATTCCGTTCAGCTCGAAGCTTTGCATGACCGCATTGCCTTCGACTTGCAAAAAGTCCATTTCGCATTCCAATGTAAAGTACGGGTCCACTTGGGATGCGCCGCCCTTTTGCTTATGATAAGCCTTGAGCTGATGCAATTCCTCGTATTTCTCGCGAAAACGGCGTTTAATATCCTGCAGCTTGGCCAGCTCCTGCTTCACAAGCGGCAGCATCGCATTGGCCTCAGCCAGTGTAAAATACGTTTTGGCCATAACACACCTCCGATAAAGGTACTTCTTGACAACCCGGCGGCGGACCGCCCTTCGCTACTTGATTCGAGGAGCCTCGCCATCCTCATCAGGACGAGAGTGAAGCGCGCCTTTGGAATCGTGCTCATGCTCGTGACTGTGCGGATGATCGTGATTATGACTGTGGCTATGATCATGCGCGCCGCTGTGAGCGCTGTTAGCATGTACCTCCGCATCCATATGCGTCACCGAAAGCTCGGCATAAAATACGCCCTTCAACACCTGAATCCGCTGCTGAAGCTCGCGCAGCCGGCTGACGACGCCGCGCACCACAATCACCTCCAGGCATTGAAGATGATTCAAATGAATATGCATCGTCGAGTTGATCTCCTGATGGTATTCGTGCTGCAGCTCCGTCAATACGATCGGCAAATCGCTGACATGATGGTCATATACCATGACGATCGTTCCGGCAGCCATCTGCTCGGGATGAATGTTAGACGGCGCCAGCAGCGCCTTGCGCACAAGATCCCGTATCGCCTCCGAGCGGTTATCGTAGCCTTGCTCCTCCAGCAGCGCGTCGAACTGCTCGATGAGCGATTGCGGCATGGAAATGCCGAATCGGACCAATGCGTCCTTCTCGCTCATTTGCCTCGCTCCCCTTTCCGTTTAATCCCTCGTATCCTTGCTGCCGCGCATGCGGCAATGCTTCTTTTAATGTAGCATACTCGGGCGGAGCTAACCAAACTTTTCACCGTAATGTCATACTCTGGACATAACGGGCTTAACGCGCATTCGCCTTCATATCTATTGCTTTATTCAGTACTATATATTATTATGTACTTAACAACACTAAGTTCGCTCGCTGCTATGGTTCGTTGCAAGGAAGGATGAATGCCCGTGGAAATCGATAAAGAAATATTAAAAGGCCATATCGACACGATCCTGCTGTCGCTGCTAAAAGCGCAGCCGATGTACGGCTACGAGCTGTCCAAGCTCGTTCGCGAGCGCAGTCAAGGCCGTTTCGAGCTTAAGGAAGGCACCTTGTACTTGGCGCTGAAGCGGCTTGAGAAAAACGGCTATATCGAGTCGTACTGGGGTGCGGAGGAAGAATCCGGCGGAGGCCGGCGCAAATATTACCGCATTCTCGACACCGGCGGCGTGCGCTTCCGGCAAAAGCAAGCCGAATGGCATTTCGTCAAATCCGTTATGGATACATTTATTAAGGAGGAAGCCGAACTATGAGCAACCCTATCGACCGGTATATCGATTCCTTGTACCGGGATTACGACGCAGGCTCGGCCGAGCTGACGGAGCTGAAGGCCGAAATGAAGCAGCATTTGCTGGACGCGGTCCGCGATTTGAAGGCGCAAGGATACACCGACGAGGAGAGCGCCAAGATCGCTCTGGATCGCTTCGGAGACGAAGACTCGCTCTCCGCCGAGCTGCAGGCTTCGTTCAAGCTGCACCGGACATTCGCCCGCGGCCTGCTCTACGCCTCGCTCGTCTTCGCGTTCATCGGCATCGTCGTTGCCGGGTGGTTTCTGCAAAGAGACTATCACGCTTCAAGAGAGCATTCGGCGCTCACTCTCGGTATCGGCACTATGCTGAAGGAGCAGACCGCGATCACCCCGCAGCTCAAGGAAGAGCTGGATTCTTTCGCATCGCAGCATATGTACGGCACCCGTTATATCGCCGTGTTCCAGAACCCTTCGAACGACCCGATATTTCCCCAGCCGCTTGACCGGGCGGTCTATATATATCCGCCCGATGCGACGCACGATACCGAGAGCGGCATGGGCGGGGGCACGGATGGATACTGGTCGACCCAAGCCCAGCAAGAGCGCTTTGTGACGAGAGGCTACGGAGCCGGCTGGTCCCTTCCGTTCTTTGCGGCCTATTGGCTGCTGTTTGCGATATGGGGCTTTGTGAACGCCTACCGCGAACGGCGGTTGACCATCATTTGGGGCGCGGCTTTCGCCTGCCTCAACGTCTTCGCCTATCTCTTGTTTCGTATCCGCCGCAAATGGCTTTATCATTAGACATTAATAGACTCCCGAGTAGGTCCAATTAACTATTTTTCTTTCGTAAGGAACGCCGCAAGTCCCCCGTTCGTGCCGGCCGGATCGGGCTGAAATCAGCCTCCACAGCGGGGATTCCGACTCGCCTATATATTGTGGAAGTACTTTCATAATCGACAAATATCATTTTTTGCGGATTCGTAGACTGCTCTCTTACGGAACGGGCCGGGCTCGGCATTCAAGGCCTGCACCGCACAACCGCTTTGCCGCCATTAGGCTTATACAGCTGCTGGCATGCGCCTTCTGTTTTCAGGACGGCCGCATGCTTTCCAATGAACGGCTGAAAAAGCTCGGCTTGGAAATTTTATATCCCGAAATCTCCGATCATCCGATGAAATGGGACGACTTGTTAGAAAGCGGACGGACGCCGGCCCCGTACACGCCGAAAGCCCGGTTTCGCTTAACATACAGCGAAACCGGGCTTTTAGGTTACCGTCATCGACCGTGCAGACCGCTTACAGATTAAGCAGCTGCCTTACTTTAAATTCCAGCTCCACCATCGAGAACGGCTTATGCATGAATACGTTCACGCCGAGCGAGAGCCCCTTCGACAGATCGTCCTCCCGGGTCCGCCCGGACAGCATCAGAATATGCATATCCTTCGGCTTGGCTTCTTCCAGCTCCAGCCTCTCCAGCAGCTCGAATCCGCCCAGATTGGGCATTATGCTGTCAAGAATGCACAGGTCCACCTGCTGCTGCTTGATCAGGACGTAAGCTTCCTCGCCGTCCGCCGCTTCAAGAAACGTAATCGGCAAATGCTGCAGCTTCGACATGAGAATCGAACGCAATATTCGGTCGTCATCGGCGATAAGCACCACCGTCTTCCTTCCTTGGGCGCCTTCCGCAATTCCGTCCTCCCCGCCCATCTCCTTGGCATACTGCAGCACCTTGTTTCTCCCGCATTGCTTGGCCGCGTACATCGCATCGTCGGCGCGTTTGATCCACTCTTCCACCGTCATGTCCTCCGACCACTCCGCCACTCCCGCAGAGAAGGTAATATAGTAGGACTGTCCGTCATTTTGAGTGACCGGCTCATTGCGGGTCAGCTGCAAAATGCAATCAATCGATTTTTGCGCGTCCTGCGCCGTGCTGCCCGGGAGAACGACGACGAACTCCTCGCCTCCGAAACGGGCGATCAAGTCCGTCGCCCGCAAATGATTTTGCAGCATATGCGCCAAGCCTTGAAGCACCAGGTCGCCGATATGATGGCCATGCGTGTCGTTAATGGACTTGAAGCGGTCTATATCGATAAAGACGAGGGAAATCGGCGTCGGATAACGGCGTATCCGCTGCAGCTCGACTTGAATCTGATGATCGAAAAAGCGCCGGTTATAAGCGCCCGTAAGCGGATCGCGAAACGCCATCTGCTCGAAGCTCTTCGTTCTTTTCAGCAGGCTGTATATTCGCGCGCTCAATTCTTCATATTGAAACGGTTTCGTAACGAAATCATCGGCGCCCAAATAGAAGCAGCGCACCTTATCCTGAATATCATCCCTTCCGGACAGAACGACCAAAGGAACCCATTTTAAGGTTGGATCTTCCTTAACGAATTCAAACAGCTCGTATCCGGATTGAGGGTGCATCATAAGATCCAGCGTGATCAGATCGTAAGAGTGCTCGCGCAGCAGCTTCTGCGCAGTCGCAACGTCGGAGGCATGGTCCACCTCATAGCCTTCCAGCTTCAGCCGCCTTACCAGATAGGAGCGCAGCACCTCATCGTCATCGATAATCAGCAGCCTGCCTCCGGACGGCGTCATCGTCGTTTTGCCGAATTGCTCCTGCTGCTCGTCGAGCTCCATCTCCTGCTCATAGAGACCGAGCTCCATAACCAGTTGACGCTTCCACCTCTCGCCGGCTTGAACCGCTTGGTAAAACTGCGCGCGCACGGTATGCGAACCGAGGATGCTTTCTTGGTCTTGCGCCCATTCCCATAAATGCACGAGATTCTCCGCAGCCGATCCGATCCGCTCGAATTCGAACATCGGCGCACTGCCCTTGATCGTATGGACGATCCGATATATTCGTTTGGCCGTATCCGCCGTGCGTTCCCCGACAGGCGCGCCATGCAGTTCTTCAAGCTCCTTGAGCTGTTTGCGAAGCTCCGAGACGTATCGTCTACGTCCCTCCTTCATCAGTCTAGCTTCCTTCAGCAAGCGTTCCTCAGGTGATGAATGACGCAAACCTTTCACTTCCAGTCATTTCGTAATAGATATGTATAGACGCTTATTGCCCGCCCTCTATTAACTGTCCGACGGTATCGACCAGCTGCAGCGGGCTGAACGGTTTCACGATATAGGCGGTGACTCCGGCCGACTTGGCTTTCTCCCGGTCTTTCTCCAGAGCTTTGGCCGTCAGCAGGACGACCGGCGTGTTCTGATTCGGGTTCGGCTCTTTGCGCATCCATTCGCATACTTCGACTCCGGTGTATTCCGGCATCATATAATCCAGAATAATGAGATCGTACCGGCGGTTCCGAATGTGCTCCAAAGCTTCCTTGCCATCCTCCGTTTCCGTAATTGCGTAGCCCTCGTCGGCTAATGTTTCCGTAAGCAAAAAACGAAGAGCCAATTCATCATCGGCGAGTAAAATACGGTAATCAGGCATCGCGGCAGTCTCCTTAATTCCCTAACAATTTGCTTTATTATACCATTTTACATCCCTGACAGTATGTAAAATTTCATACAGTTATAATGTCAATTTTATAACACAACCGTTTCTCCTTCTTAAGAACTATGTTAAAATAAGGTTATCTTCCATTTTACAATATTTTTTTAAAATATTTAGTTACTGAGAACTATTGAAAGGAGATGGAAAGTCTTGAGTGATTTAGAGCTTTTAATTAAAAAAGTTTCACGTTACGTCTCCTTCGGTCAGCCCGTTTCCTCCGGTTCCGTCATCAATCAGCGCATATCCGATCCTCGGGTTCCCATATCCGCCTGTTATATGTCGATGAAGCTCATGAATGAACAAGAGCATTACTATTACGAAATCTGGCTTAAAAAGGAAGGTATGTTCGCCGTTACGGAAGCATGGTATAAAGAAACGACCGTATCCCGGAGCTTGCTGTACGACGATCTGACCTACGAACAGCTTGCCGAAGTATACGGCGATGAAGACAGCCGCACCGTAATCATGCGCATGAACGAGATCATCAAAAAATCCGAGAATGAAGATTGGCATCGGATGTTAGGATCAAGAAGAGTTTAGGGAGTCGCTCTCCCTCAAACTCTTTTTTTATTCCGGTGAATGCTCCAAGACCCTCCTTCGATGACAGGGCAGCCTCTCGGCTCCTCCCATACGTAGACCCATCCCTCGCGACCGCTCATCAAAGCATCTTGTATCCACACACGATCATACAAATTGCTGCGTCCCGGGCCGAAATAATCCTCCAGCTCATCCATCGCCGCAAGCCCTTCTTCGCTGACCGTAAACCATTCTCCGCAGACCAGTCCGTCTCCTTGCAAAATCAAGGCCGGATAAGGCCCGTAATCGCACAAGATGCCGCGGACCGCTCCCGGCTCGGCCGAAAGCAAATAAGGAGCCGCTACATGATGATTACTCTCCCCGGTCATCAGTGTGCCATAGACGAAAACGGAAATCAAATGCTCCACCTTCCTTTTTAAAAAGAAAGCAAATGGGCGCCGCGGCGGACGATTGCACCGGACTTCCCAAGCCTCTCTCGCATACAGTATAACAGAATCCCAGAAGGGAGTTGACCCGATGCTTAGTACAGAAGATGCCAATAAGATCATTTTATTCTTGTCCGCCGCTTACGGCTGCACGGATTCCAAAGAAGCCCAGAACGAATTTCACCGCTTGGCCAATGAGCTTCGCAAAGCGTCCGGACAGCCTGAAGAATAAGTATGAACCGGTTTCGCGGGTTCAGTCCAAACCGGACTGAAGCTTGCCCGCCGAAGCGCCGAAGAACGGCCGAACCGCCGCTTTCGATAGGACAACCTCGCCGCCGCTTCCTGCCGGGAAGCCGGCGATTTTTTCATTCACGCGCCGGCATCGCCGTTCATATAGTAAGTTAGCTTGCGCCTAAAGCCGGAATTTTTTATGCAAAATGATAAAACACATATTGCCGATAACCTTAGTAGGAATTATAATAAACACATACTTATTCAGAGCATACGAATGCATGGGGTGGAGATCAATGGATTGGAGCATTGCACTAATGGGGCTGCTGGTCGGCCTGCTGGTCGGATTGACCGGTGTCGGCGGAGCCGCGCTGTTAACGCCGATACTTGTGTTTTTGGGCATTCAGCCTACCGTTGCCGTTGCGACCGACTTGTTTTACAACTCGATAACGAAGCTGTTCGGAAGCATTCAGCATTACCGCCAAAAAACGATCAATTTCAAGCTGACCGGCTACTTGGCCGCAGGAAGCGTGCCGAGCGCTATCGCTGCCATCCTGCTTTTGGAGCTGTATCCTCCCTTGCATGCGATTCAGGAGACGATCGTCAAGCATGCTCTCGGCATCGTCCTCATTATCGTAGCCGTCCTGAGCATCGCCAAGCAGTGGATCGGCCGCTTGGACACCAACCGCCTGTCGGAGAAACCGCTGGAGGAGAAGAAGCGGCTGACGATCGCCATCGGCGCGCTGCTCGGATTCATCGTCGGGATGACTTCCATCGGCTCGGGCTCGCTGTTCGCCCTGGCCATGATGTTCTTCTTCCGTCTCGGCGCCGCCGAGCTCGTGGGCACCGATATCGCCCATGCGTTTCTCCTCGTTTCGGCCGCCGGCATCATGCATGCGGGCTTCGGCAATATCGATTATCATCTGGCCTTGAATCTGCTGGCCGGCTCCGTTCCCGGCGTGCTGCTCGGCAGCGGCTTGTCTGCCAAACTGCCGGCCAAACCGCTTAGAACGTTTATGGCCGCCATCATTCTCATCAGCGGGCTTAAGCTGATTTAACTCGGGACGCCCGTTCCCGTAAGCCGGCCCTTCGAGCCCGGAGCGATTCCCCGTGCCTGCAGCTATCGTCCGGCGGATTCGCCGTTTGTCCGGGCCAAGAAAAAAAGCCTTAGGATGATAATCCCGGCTTTTTTTTTCGTTTATATCGAACCCATTATGCGGCCTGCCGGCTTCCGGCTAATGCTGCCTGCCGACGGCCACGCGGGTTTTCACAATAATTTTACGGATGCTGTCCTCGGACAAATGATATTTTTGAATCAGCTCCATGACGGTCGAGCCGTTCTCATAGAGCCGGTAAATTTCGTGATTGCGCCGCTGGATCGTCTGTCTCGTTCCGTTGTTCTCGCCCCAGCCCGCGCGAGTCTGATCTTTCTTCGGGATATAGATAATCTCGCCCTGAATGTAATCCTGCAGCTGCTTCAGCAGGCTAGGGGGAAGAATATCCTTTCCGTTCTTGTAACCCATAGATGAATGCCTCCTTCCGTGCATTAGTCGCATGCGCCGCCGTGAAAGAGATAAGCATTTTCATCTTTACACCTCCTAAGAGTTTTCGCTCCGCCGAGCCGCGTTTTTCGCAGCCGCAGCCGAACCTTTAGTAACGTTAGGGTCATCCATGAAAACAAAAAAACACGATCTGCCGTATCGTGCCTGGGTGCCATACTATATGTCATGGTTCATGTCAATGACGTCAGGTGACGGTGATGGGAAAATGCTTATTCAGTTCAGCCAAAACCCTTTTTTAGTTGTTGTGAATTCAAACATCGAAGCCACTCCTTTCGTCATATTTTCATGATTCCAATTACTTCCTAATCGATTATACCCTATGTAAGGTATTCATGTCTATTCATGTTTTTTGGGAAAAGTAGGGGGAGGCTTTGGGGGCCTCCCCTGTTTTACCGCCAGGAATATGCGGCATCCTTATAACGCTGAGGCGATAAGGAGGAGCACGTTCCCTCCGGCGGCAAAACAACCGCTGACGCGGCCGCCTATCCTTGTGGATCGGCGTTATGGTTATGGAGTCTCTGCATTAAGCAGAGACCACCTCCGGTTGTGTAATCATGTCTGCGATCACTCCTTTCTTTGAGTGTTAGCTGGCCTGCTACAACTATTATTTACTCATATTTACAAATTCAGCTCAAGCGAAAAAATCGTTATAATGAATTTCTCCTTGCCAAGCCCTTCCCTTGCCGATTCCTTGCCAGATGGCAGCGCCGGCTTCTCCGCCGTTCCGTTACGCGCTTCCGCCGCAGCCTTCCTAAAATCCGCGCTGCTGAAGCCACGAAGCGCATACTTCCGTCCAAGCTCTGACGCCCGGCTGCTCCCCGGCAAGACCGAGGCCGTGCCGGCCGCTTTCGAATACATGAAGCTCGAAAGGCACTTTATTGCGGCTGAGCGCGCTGGCGAACAGCAGCGAATTTTCTACCGGGACCGAAGCATCGTCGGCCGTATGCCATAGGAAGGTCGGCGGCGTATCCTCGGTAACCTGAAGCTCGCTCGACATCAGCTCCACCAGCGCCCCGTCCGGATGCTCGCCGAGCAGGTTGCTGCGCGAGCCTTGATGGGCATGCGCGCCAAAGCTGATTACAGGGTAACAGAGCACGAGCAAATCCGGCCGGGAGCTGAACCGTTCGACCGGATCTTCCGCATCGGAGCGTCCCGCGTCATAGTGCGTTCCGGCGGAGGAAGCGACATGACCGCCCGCGGAAAATCCCAGTATGCCTACGCGGCCCGGATCGACCTTCCACTCCGACGCGCGGCTGCGCACCGTCCGGATCGCGCGCTGCGCGTCCATCAACGGATTCGGATGACGGTAAGGCGCCACCCGGTAATGAACGACGAACGCCGAAATGCCCAGCGAGTTGAGCCACAACGCCACAGGCTCTCCCTCATGCTGCGCCCGGCGCGCGTAACCGCCGCCGGGGCATACAATAACCGCGGCGTTCGGTCCGCCGTTTCCTTCCGCCAAATAAGGAACCAAGGTCGGCAAATCTTCCGGCTCGTTCCCCAGCGCATTCGGTGTGCCGTCGGGCCATAACAACAAACTCATCGTAACTTCCTCCCAGCATCGTTATCGAAATCTATGATTCGATCATACTATAACCGGTAAAATACGGAAACCGTATTTTTTTATTGTTTAGGAAATGATGCGCATCCATTTCCTGTGGATATCCGGGGGCTCCCCCGAAAGGAATGTCTACCCATAGAACGATCCTAAAGGAAGGGTTAGACGCCGATCCAGCTTAGGCTGGATGCGGACGGAATAAGCTTCAGAGCATCACGTCACTACCCTGGAAATTACTCTTGGTACCCCATTTCCATTGTCTGTGGTGCCGCGTAGCGGCATGGATGGCTTTTGGGGGATTTGTTCCGCTGCGGCAAGAAGAGCGGATAACTGCTCAATGAAAAATTCATTTTCTTCCTTCGTCCCGACGGAAACCCGAATATGATTCGTAAGCCCCCAAGCCCCGCCATAGCGGACGATCACGCCGCGCCGCATCAGCCGGTCGTACATTTCCTTGGCTCCCGGCCCCAAATCGGCCAAGATGAAATTGGTCATGCTTTCGGTATAGCTCAGACCAAGCCGGCGGAAAGCGGCGTACAACTGCTCGCGCCCTTCGGCGTTCACCGCTCTCGATCGGCCTATATGCTCATGGTCGGTCATCGCCGCCTTGGCCGCTTCCTGCGCCAGCGAATTGACGTTGAACGGCTCTTTCACCTGCAGCACGCTGTGGATAATTTCCGGCGACGAGACGCCGAAGCCGACGCGGATGCCGGCAAGCCCGAAAATTTTGGAGAACGTCTGCAGCACGATAACCGGATAGCCTTGGCGCACGAATTCAAGTCCGTCGGTATAATCGTCCGCAGAGGCGAAATGGCTGTAGGCGGAATCGACCATCACCAGCACATGCTTGGGAAGCCCGTCGAGCAGACGCCTCAGCTCCGGCTTAGGCAAATACGTTCCCGTCGGATTGTTGGGAGTGCAGAGAAAGAGCATCTTCGTCTTCTCCGTGACCGCTTGCAGGAGCCGGTCGACATCGTATTGATAGTCGTCATTGAGCGGCACCGAAACGGGCTCCGATCCCATCAAATAAGTCCCGAATTCATATTCGCTGAAGGTAGGAGACGGCATGATCACCTCGTCCCCCGCCTCTAGGAACGCTTCCGCCACCAGCTTGATCAGTTCGTCCGCCCCGTTCGTGACGATAATTTGCTCCGTCGACACGGAAAGCTCGGCGGCGATCACTTCATTCAGCGCCTTCGTTCCGGCATCCGGGTAACGGTGAATTTCCGGCAAGCAGGCAACGATCGCCTCCATCGCTTTCGGAGAAGCGCCTAGCGGATTTTCGTTCGATGCCAGCTTCACGACCTTATCGATTCCAAGCTCCTTCTGCACTTCCCAGATCGGCTTGCCGGGAGAATAAGGCTTCATATTGCGCAGCGCCTCGCGGGCCTGCACCTGAAATTCGGTTTGTCTCATCATCAACAGCTCCTTCAACATTCGCTTTCACGCTACAACTCGATATTACACTAATATATTAACTTAGTAAAGCGTTGGAATGGTAAGTTGACACAGTAGACGTATGGTGAAAACATCCGCTGCGGCGCCCGTTTGCCTCTTCCATCCGCCATTGAAATCGGATTAGAGACGATAAAGCCGCCCTCCGGTATGGAATGGCGGCCTCATATTTTCAGATTATTGAGCGTCCGAACCATGCGGCGAACACGTCCGCACAGGCGGCCATTCGCTCTTCCAAGCGCCGCTAAGCTTCGTCCCAGACGACTTCCCAGTTCGCATTCAAGGACGCTTCGATCGTGCCCTTCTCCATAATATAGGTGGCCAGCAGCTCGGCCATATCCGTCGGAATATCGCGTACGACCGGCTTGCCCTGGAACATCGTATAATTGCCTCCGCCGGCCGCGCGGTAATTGTTCATAACGACATCGTACTCGGCGTTCATGTCCAGCGGTTTACCCCCGTAATTCAGCAGCACCACGCGCTCGCCCTCGGGACGGGAGATGTTCAGCTTGTATTCGATGCCTTCCCACATGTCATAGTTATAATGCTGCGGCTTCGGCTCGCTGAAGGCGGGGTTCACCTTAACCTCTCCTCCGTCATAGCGGGCAAAATAAGAAGCAGACCGCTCCAAAGCGTCCTTGATGTCTTGACCGCTGATGCGGATCACCTGCAGCGTATTCGGATAAATGTAGTTGGAGACGATATCCCGCATCGTAATGTCCGGGGGAAAACCCGGAGATATATTATCGAACAAAGCGGTGTTGGAGATCGGCGCACCGGACAGCTCCATCTGCACCTTGTTAATGAACTCGATCAACGGATGCTCCTTCAGTCTGACCCCCATCGGGTCGGTCACGCGCATATCGCCGAGCAGCTTGCCGATCGGCTGATCAAGCCATTGCTGCGTCAGCTTCTCGTGAGGCTCGACCAGCTCCAGAATCGCCTTCACGGCTTCCTCTTCACCCGGAGGCAGCAGCTCCGACGACGCGTCCGCGATCGTCCACCGGCCTTCCCGTTTCTCCAGGCGCAGCTCGACTTTGCCGAGATACGTCCCTTGACTGCCCGGCTGAATGACGGTCACTCCGTTAATGCGGCAATCGGCGATCGTCCGATGCTGATGCCCGGTCAGCAGCACGTCGATTCCTTCCGTTTCCCGGCATAGCGCATACCCGAGATTTTCCCCGGTCAACGGTTCCGTCGGCTCTCCGGTCGCCATATCCCGCTCGAAACCGCCGTGGTAAGAGACGATCATCACGTCCGGCTGCTCCTCGCGGCGGATTCGGCCGACCCATTCGCGCGCCGTGTCGAGAACGTTCTCGAACCGCAGTCCCGCGATATGCTCCGGCTTTTCCCAATTCGGAATATACTGCGTCGTCAGCCCCAGCACGGCGATCTTGACTCCGTTCGTCAATTCAATTATGCGGTACGGCTTCCCAAAAAATGGCTCGCCGCTTGCGGCATCGACAATATTCGCGCTCAACCACGGAAAATTCGATTCCTTCGCCGCTTTCTGCAGCAGCTCCAGGCCGTAGTTGAATTCATGATTGCCGATGACTGCCGCATCGCAGCCGATCAGGTTCAAGCAGCCGATCATCGGATTCGGCGCCTCCCCGTTCAGCTTGGCATGATGGTACGCCAGCGGCGTTCCTTGAATCAGGTCGCCGTTATCGATATAGACGACATGTTCGTTCCTGCGGCGCTCTTTTTCGATCAGCGAAGCGATTTTGGCCAAACCCGTGGAAGTCGGCTCATTATTTGCATATTGAATGGGCAACATAGTCCCATGAAGATCGCTTGTTTCCAGTATAATCACATGACAGCTTTGCTCGTTATTCATACGTTCGAATCAGCTCCGTATCTCCAAATTCCTCTTTTCACAAAAGAGATTTGTTCTCACTATACCAAAAAGATGCGGGATCGAGCAATTGCGACGGGTCTTAACATTTTTTTGATATCGAAGAGGCCAGGTTAATAATTTTTTTACTGTCCATCTGGGTATATTGTGCTATAGTAGATGTTGGATTCGAAACCATAATTAACAGGAGGTCAAAAATTTATGTTGAAAAAGGTTGCAGCAATCAGCTTATCGCTCCTGCTGTCCGCGGGAATTGCGGCTGGCTGTGCGAAGAAAGAGGCGGCTACTCCGTCCGGGACGCCAGCTCCTGCTGACAAAAAAACAGAAACAGCGCAAGGCTACGTTCCTAAGGAGCTGACAGTACAATTCGTGCCTTCGCAAAGCGCGGAAACGCTCGAAGCCAAGGCCAAGCCGCTTGAAAAGCTGCTCAGCGACAGACTGGGTATTCCGGTCAAAGTATCCATCTCGACGAACTACAATACGATCATCGAAGCTATGGCTTCCAAAAAAGTCGACATCGGCTTCCTGCCTCCTACAGGCTACGTGATGGCTCATGACGATAAGAAAGCCGCGGATCTCTTGCTGCAAGCTCAACGTTACGGCGTTGACGATGCAACGGGTCAAGAAGATAAAACTAAGCTGGTCGATTCCTATAAATCGATGATTATCGTAAAAAATGATTCGCCGATCAAAACGATCGCAGACTTGAAAGGCAAGAAAGTCGCTTGGCAGGACGTTACTTCTTCCGCAGGCTACATATACCCAGGTCTTGAAATGAAGAAGAACGGCGTCGATCCCGATAAAGACGTTAAAGGAATCACGGTCAAAGGGCATGACAAAGGCGTTCTGGCCGTACTGAACGGCGAAGTCGACGCTGCTGCGATCTTCCAGGATGCGCGCACGACGGTAATGAAGGACGTTCCGGACGTATTCTCGAAAACGCGCGTACTGTTCTTCACCGCTCCGATTCCGAACGATACGATCAGCGTTCGTACCGACATGGACCCTGAATGGCGCAAAAAAATCGCCGACGCGTTCATTGCTATCGGCAAAGACCCTCAAGGTCAACAAATTATTTATGACGTATACTCCCACCGCGGCTACACGACTTCCGACGACAGCAAATTCGACGTCGTACGTGACGCCAACAAACAAATGGGCGGCAAATAAGAAACAAACACCCTCAAAATTCTATGTATGCAGCAAAAAGCGGAGCAGGATCGAATCCTGCCCCGCTATTTTTTTGTCTTTTTTACACGAGCCGCTTGCGGATATATCCGGAGATGATATCAATAATCGTAACCATCACGATAACGCCGAGAAGAATAATCCCGACCCTCGACCAGCTCCGCGCGTCCAGCGCGAAGATGAGCGGCGTACCGATACCGCCCGCGCCGATAACACCGAGAATCGCCGCCGAACGGATGTTAATTTCAAAGCGGTATAACGCGAAGGAAAAAAAGTCCGGCAGCACTTGGGGAATGACGGCAAACCACAGCGTTTGCAGCTTGTTTGCTCCGCAGGCCACGAGAGCCTCCGTCGGACCGCGGTCCAAATTCTCGATCGCTTCGGAATACAGCTTGCCGAGCATCCCGATGGAATGCACGCCGAGCGCGAGCGCCCCCGCATAGGAGCCGGGACCGACCGCTTTGATGAAAATGATCGCCATCACGACCTCGGGAAAGGTACGGATCAGGCTGAGCACGAATTTACCGCTGCCCGTCGCCCAGCGCGCTTTGCCTTTGGCAGTCGCGGCCCAGAACGCAAACGGAATACAGAGCACCGCGGAGATAAACGTACCGAGTACGGCAATCGCCATCGTATCGAGCAGGCCGCGCAGCAAATCTTCCCCTTCGGGCAAGTAGACGTAGCCCCAGTCCGGATGGAACAATCCGCGCACAATCGACCTGGACACTTCGCCCGCCGTGGCCATAATTCCGGAATATTCGACTCCGGTGAACGCCCAGACCAAAATAATCAGGACAACAACCCAAATCGACCACAGCCGAATCCGGGCTCCGACATTGTTTTTAACCGAATCTGACATCATAGCAGCTTCTCCCGTAACTTAGTACTGACATAATCGATAATGAGCACGACGATCAGCGTAATGATAATGATCGTTGCGGCCTGATCGTAACGCAGCCGGTCCAGCGTCCGCTGCAAAATCAAACCGATGCCCCCTGCGCCGACGAAACCCAGTATCGTCGCGGCGCGAACGTTCACCTCAAACGTATACAGCACGTAAGCGGCGAATTGCGCGGTAACTTGCGGCACGACGCCGAAGTTAATCCACTGCAGCTTGTTGGCGCCGACTGCGGTCATCGCCTCCAGCGGGCCAGGGTCGATCGATTCGATGGATTCATAGGTCAGCTTGGACACAAGCCCGAACGAGAAAAAGGCAAGCGCTATCGTACCCGCCAGCATGCCGTATCCGACGATCGCCGCAAAAACGCCGGCATACATCAGATCGGGAATCGTGCGGACCAAATTCAGGATAAAGCGAGCGCATACGCTAAGCACCGGCACCTGAGTCACGTTACGCGCCGCCAGGAAGGAAATCGGGATCGACAGAACCGATCCGACGATCGTACCGATGATAGCCATCCGGATCGTCTCTATCATCGGATCGACCACCGTGCTGAGATAGCTCCAATCGGGCGGATACATTTCCTGAAACAGCTTGCCCATCTCCGGTATGCCTTCGATAAGCTCCATAAGCGAGGCGTCGGTTCTGAGTGCACTGCCGAACAGCAGCACCAGCACGAAAATGACGGACAGCGTCGGTTTCAAAGACGAAGGCTTTTGGAGAGGCAGCTGCTTGCCTTGACCGGATGACGACATCAGCCTTCCCCCCCAAGCAGCTCGTCCTTCTTAATTTCACGGCCGTAGATTTCCGAGAATTTGGCGTCCGTCGCTTCGGACACCGGACCGTCGAAGACGAGCTGGCCTGCGCGCAATCCGATAATCCGGGTCGCATATTCTCGGGCCAAATCGATAAAGTGAAGGTTCACTATCGTCGTGATGCCGAGCTCCTGATTGATCCGCTTCAGGTCGTCCATAACCTGGCGGGTCGTCAGAGGATCGAGCGAAGCGACCGGCTCGTCCGCCAAAATGATCTTGGCTTCCTGGGCCAAAGCGCGCGCGATGGATACCCGCTGCTGCTGCCCGCCGGACAGCTCGTCGGCGCGGGCGTAAGCTTTCTCGCGGATATTGACCCGCTCCAGCGCTTTCAATGAAAGCTCCACGTCTTCTTTCGGAAACAAGCCGAGAATCGTGCGCAGCGTGGAGTGATAGCCGACGCGTCCGGATAAGACGTTGCGCAGCACGGAGACGCGCTTGACAAGGTTGAAGCTTTGGAAGATCATCCCGATATCGCGTCGCATCCGGCGCAGCTCCGCTCCTTTGGCCGCAGTGATCGACTTACCGTCAATCAATATTTGACCATCGGTTATTTCATGCAGACGGTTCATGGAACGCAGCAGCGTCGACTTGCCCGCGCCCGATAAACCCACAATCACAACAAAATCCCCCGGGTTAATCTTCAGGTTGATCTTGTTCAAACCGACCGTCCCGTTGGGATATACCTTGGAAACATTTTGAAATTCAATCATAGGCTAAGCGTTTCTCCTCTAGTATAAAATAACTACCATCAGTACATTCGACATAAAATTCAATATTCCTTTTTTATAAACCCGCCTCAATTAAACCTTTATATTCCTGATAGTTTGTCCATCTTCCTATAAAGAATACCGCCGTCCGGCAAGCGGAGGGCGGTATTCTTTCACATCTTAAGGCCTATGTCAAGCAAATAGGGGAACTATCCATTGGATGATTAACGTGCAGGGCACCAGCAGCAGCTGGGCCAGCCACGTTCCGCAAAACCGCGAAAACATCAGCCAGCCGTACATTTTATTGATCGATCCCATACTGGCCTGCCCGTTCATCGCTCGATCCGTCAGCAGCGCGACTTGAGGATCGACCAGCAGCGTCATTAAGATGGTCGCGATTCCGTTGACAAGCCCCGACGATTGGGACGCCGCCGTGCTGTACTCCGGCATCAGGAACGACGCATATAGCGCGGCCAGCACTCCGACGGTATAAAATCCGGTCACCAGCATGTTCAGCAATAGCAGCCGTTTGGGAACGCCGCCGACGCGAAGCCTCGACAGCATGGCCCAGGTCGGCAGCTTGAACTGGCTCCCGACCCGCTTCAGACTGCGGATGGACACCGAATCGCGGACAAGCCGCGGCAGGGAGCCCGTCTCTTCCAGGCGGCTGATCAGCTTGACCGAGATGCGCACCGCCGTCGGAAAAAAGAGGATCGCGAGCAGCGTGCCGATAGAAGCGCCCGCGATCATAACATGCATCTGCGCTTCCAGCGAAATGCCCGGATTGCGCTTGGCCTCGTCGATAACCCCGCCCATCATCGGGCCTTGAATCAGGTTCGACGTTCTCGACAACAGTACGATCATCCCCGTCAGCGACAGCGCGACGGCCAGCTTGCCCGTCCTTACGCCGGCCAGCCGGATGCCGTAAGACAACGTTTCGACCGCATGGATGACCATGGTCAGAGCGGACACCCACAGCACCTTATCTATCATGAAGCTCCCCCCGTATGCGGCCCGGCGTGCTTTTATCCGTCATGAGACGTCCGTTTCCTTCTTCTTTGCCCGAACCGGCCAAATCGATCAGCTCCTTCAATAACAGCCTGAACCGACGCTCGCAGTCCTGCCCGCGGCAGGCTCGTCTTACAAGCATCTTACTATAGAACCGCTGCAAATAAACAAGAAACGTGACGCCGAAAAATGTCCGCTTTTCTCCCGTATGAACGCCGAACAGCCGGAGATCCGGCCGTTCGTTACGGCTTGGTTCTCCGGCTGCGCCGGTTGGGCGGTTTATCCCGCCACGTCTCTTTTCGTAAACAGAAGCCAGGAAACGGCATAGAACACGATCCAGTAAAGGACGAGCATCGTTACCGAGAAGCCCAGCGTCATTCCCGCTATCGGCGGCTTATCCCCAAGCAGATACGGGGACAAATCCGTATTGGCGAATAAAATGTACTTCACCCAAGTGTATTTGAGCGAAGCCAGCACGAGCACGATCGTATTGGCCGTAAACATCAGGCAGATGGACAAGCCGATAGCCAGGGAGCTGCTGCGGAACGCGGCCGAAATCATAAAGGCGAGCGTCACATACATCAACAGATCGATGAACTTGATCCCGTACGTCTGGATCATTCTCGGAAACGAGTCCTGCTCCGCCACCGGGCCGCTCAGGCCGAAAAACAACAGCCCGACGAAATAGGAAACGATTAGCAGAAACAACAGCAGCGTCACAAGCAGCAGTACGACCGAAACGTATTTCGCCGCCAATATTTTGCTGCGGGTCGCCGGGCGGATCAAAAGCAGCTTGATCGTGCCCCATGTAAACTCCGAGGCGACGCTGTCTCCGGCTACGATCACCGAGAACAAAAACACAAGCCAGCTCATGCTGGTGCACATCGCCACGAACGAGAAGGCATGATTCATGCCCGAGCCGATGACGTACTTCAGCATAATAGCCATCAAAACGACGGCCAGCAGCACGATGGCAAACATGATCCAGGTGCGGGTGCGGTTGTATATTTTCATCTGTTCGTTCTGGACAAGGCTCAAGAAGTTAGACAATTTGATTCCCCCTCGTCACTTCGAGGAATTGCTCTTCGAGCGATTTGTTCTGCGTCCGGATGCCGTAGACGCGAATGCCCGCCTCCACCAGCCGCGCGTTCAGCTCGGCTATCTCTTCGCGTCCGCGCAGATGAACGGTGAGCGAGCCCGCGTCCTGCCCCTGCACGGATTGCTCCGCCGGAGGCTGCGATAAAGCGACGCTGTAGAGGACGCTGCCTTCCCCGGCCACTGAGGCTGCGGCCCGCGCCGCCGCTTCCAGCCGGTCAACCTCCAGCAGCACTTCCAGAACGCCAGCTCCATCCTGCGTTTCCCTGAAGGACCGGACATCCAGCAGCTTTCCGTTCTGGATGATGGCGACGCGGTCGCACATCAGCTCCATCTCGGAGAGCAGATGGCTCGATACGATGACGGCGATGTTCTCTTCCCGCGACAGCCGTCGCAAATAATCGCGCAGCTCGCGGATGCCTTCCGGATCGAGCCCGTTCGTCGGCTCATCGAGGATTAGCACTGCCGGACGGTGCAAAATCGCCTGAGCGACGCCAAGACGCTGCCTCATGCCGAGCGAGTACGTTTTTACCTTGTCGTGGATACGGTGCTCCAGCTTGACCAGAGCGACGACCTCATCCAGCCTTTCCGGCGTAATTCCCGGAATCATTCGGGCGAAATGCTGCAAATTTTGATAACCGGTCATAAATTTATAAAACTCGGGATTTTCTACAATCGCGCCGATATGCATCATCGCTTGCTCGAATTGCTTGGTAATGCCGAGACCGTTGACCAGCACTTCCCCTTCCGTAAGCGACATGAGCCCGACCATCATCCGGATCGTCGTCGTTTTTCCGGCGCCGTTAGGCCCCAGAAACCCGAATACTTCCCCGGGCATCACATCGAAGGAGAGATGATCGACGATCGTCTTCGAGCCGATCCGTTTGGTCACGCCGCGCAGCTGCACTACTGACATCGTATTCATAAGGCCTCCGATTTTCAAAAAGGATACGGTAACTTCAAACAGGAAAAGTATACCATACTGAGCAGTCTAGACCAAACCGGGGCGATGAATACCGTCTATCGCTCGTAATATTGGGCCAGCGTCACGATCATGCTGCCCATCCGCTCTTCCTCCGGCGCGACGACCCGCTCGATGCCCTCGTCGCGCAGCGCTTCCGCCGTTACCTTGCCTACGGCGACGGCGACCGTACAGGTGCGGAACGCCTCCAGCAGCTTCGCTTCAAGCCCGTTTTCGCGGGCGTAGGCCATCAGGAAGCGCACCTGCGGCGTGCTGGTGAAGGTGACCGCATCGACCTGACCTTGAGTTATTTCCGCCAGCAGCGTGTTCACCACATCCAGCTCCGGCGGCACATGCCGGTAAGGCAATATTTCGTAATAATCGGCTTGCTGCTCCTCCAGCCAATTCACAAGCCGCGGCGCGTGATCGCCGTAGAGCTGCAAAACCACCCGCTGTCCGCGCATCGAGTAAGGCTGCAGCGCGCGAACGATGCCGCCCGTCGTCCCGTCGTCATCCCGCACCGTCGGAGCGAGTCCTAGCGTTTTTAAATATTTGACCGTTTTATAGCCTCGCACCGCCAGCTTCATCCGCTTCAATCGGCCCACGAAGGCGTCCGCCTCTCCCATATCCTCGGCCGTCTTATACAGCATCTCCGCGCCGACGCCCGTAGTGAAAATGATCCAATCGCCGCCTTCGTCGATCAGCCGTCTGATCTTCGCTTCGGTCAGCTCCTTCTCTACGGCCACCGTCCCCTGAGCCGGCCGCACTAGCGGAATCCCGCCTAACTTCTCCACGATGACGCTAAGCTCCGCCGCCTTTCTCGGCCCGGTGATCGCTATACGCTTGCCTTCCAATCTTCGCATGGTTCCCCCCGCTAATCATTATCTTCATGTCATCTTCTCTTACACTCGGTAATCTATTCGTACTATAACGTATTCATTCATCGTTTTCAATTCAAATATACTTATTATTCCTATTAGAAAACTTGATTTTTAAAAACAATACGAATTGCATGGGAACGGGAAAAAGCCCCGTGCCCGCCGCGCCGGCAAACACCAGAGCTATGCTTCCGTCGCTCTCTCGACCAAGCAGGGGGAGTTATCCGCCGTATTTTCGCTGCAGCTGCCGGATTTGCTTGATCAGCTCCGGCCCGATCGCCGATTCGTATTGGGAATAAATCGGGTCCCAAGCGCGCATCCATTCGGCCCGCTCCTCGGGCGTCAGCGTGTAAATCTGCATCTGCGACTCGCGCCGGATTTCCTCCAGCTGCTTCTCGTTCATCAGAACGGCATTCCGATTGGCCCACTGCGTCGTCTCCTGCATCGCTTCCCCGATTTGCTGCTGCACGTCGCGAGGAAGCTTCTGCCAGAAGGAGCGGTTCATTAAAACCGCGTAGCCCAGGTAGCCGTGGTTGCTGATCGTCATATACTTTTGGACTTGATAGAACTTTTTCGTATAAATGTTAGAGATCGAATTCTCTCCTCCGTCGACAGTTCCGTTCTCGTAGTTCCGGTATACTTGATTAAAAGGCATCTCCGTCGTCCTCATATCAAACATCCTAAACTCCGCGTCCAAAAGCTTGCTTCGCATCGTTCGAAAATGCTGTCCCTTCAAATCGGAAGGATGGATAATCGGGCCTTTGCTGCTGGTCATTTGCTTAAAACCGTTGCCCCAGAACGCCATGCCCTTCATATCGACGGTTTGCAGCTGATCGAGCAGCGTCTGGCCGATTTTCCCGTCGAACGCCTCCTGCACCGCCTCTTCGCTCAAAAAAGCGAAAGGCAAATCGAGTGCCATCCAGGACGGCAGCAAATCCGACAAATTCGGAAAAGAAGGAGCGATCATCTGCACGCTGCCCTGCTGCAAAGCGCGGATTTCATCGACTTCGGAGAACAGAACCCCGTTCGGGTAAACCTCGACTTTCACCCGATCATGCGTCTTTTCCTTCACCAGCTGCGCAAATTGCTGCGCCGCCAGTCCCTTCGGCGTATTCTCGGCAACCACATGGCTGAACTTGATGACGATTTGCTGATCGAGCCCTTGCTGCTCGTCGTCGCGTACGACCGGCGTTTGCAGAACCGTCGGATAGAAGCCTACGATCAGCGCGGTCATCAGCCCCAAAATGACGATCGCCGCAATGCCCAGATACGATTTCATGCCGCATACGCCCCCGCGCGTCTAGTGAATGTCCTTCTTCTTGAACCGTCCGCCCTTGACGTCGTGAATGTTGCCGATGGCCAGGAAGGCGCTCGTGTCATGCTCTTCTACGATCGATTTCAGCTTGGCTTCTTCCAGACGGGTGATGACACAAAAGATAACCCGTTTTTCCCCACCGGAAAACCCGCCTTCACCGTTAAGATAAGTAACCCCGCGGCCCAAACGACTGAGCAGCGCGTCTCCGATTTCTTTGTAGTTGTCGCTAATAATCCAAACCGACTTCGACTCGTCGAAGCCTTCGATCGTAATATCAATCATTTTGTAGGCGATAAAATAGGCGATAAGAGAATACATCGCATGATCCCAGCCGAAGACGAACCCTGCGCTGGCGAGGATGAACAGGTTGAAGAACATGACGACCTCGCCGACCGAAAACGGCGTCTTTTTATTAAGCAGAATAGCTACGATTTCCGTACCGTCCAGCGAACCTCCCGACCGGATGACCAGGCCGACCCCGATCCCCAGAATAATGCCTCCGAAAACGGATGCAAGCAGCGGGTCGATGGTCAGAGGCGGAACCGGATGCAGCAGCGACGTTCCGATAGACATGAAGAGTACGCTGATCAGCGTCGAGACGGCAAAGGTTTTGCCGATTTGCTTATAACCGAGAAACAGGAAAGGCAGGTTGAGCAATAATAGGAAGATTCCAAGCGGCAGCGATGTAAGGTGGGACATAATGATGGATACGCCCACGACCCCGCCGTCAATAATATTGTTAGGTACCAGGAATATTTCCAGGCCTACGGAGACGAAGGCGGCCCCGATCAGCATGGAAAACGCTCGTTTAAGAATCTGCGTCCGGGTGATTTTGGAGTGCTGAGGAAGAGTGGGTTCCGACGGACTTTTTGGCGCAACGTTCGCTGACATTTCCTTTTCCTCCTTCAATGAGTTGATCGGTCAAATCAAATTCTACCGCAATCTCCCAAATAATCATGTCCGTTGCCGACAGCTGCCCACGAATAAACTCCTTCGACTGCTCCAGCTCATTAAGCTCAAGCTGTCTAATAAGCGCTTGTTTGCGGATAAGCAACCGATCAAGATAATGTTCTATTTTGGATTTGCGGTATGTTTCCGCCATAACGGTTGATCCCTCCTCAATTTTATTCTGACTATTCTATTGTATTCATTTGTATACAAAAAATCAAAATTTTTCGCACTATCATGAACTGCCAAGTTCAGGGACAAACTAACCGTACCTGCTAGAAATATGAAAGGAGCTCGTTGTTCATGAAGCCTCTTCCTTATTGTATAACCGCCGGCCTCCGCCGTTTTTGTCGCCTCGCGCTGCATCAATCGTTTCTCTTGTGTATACTTTGCGTTCTGCTTGTCGCCTCTTCCGCCGCTTGCGGCAGCAAAAATAAAGGCGCCGAAGGAAGCGGCAAGCCCAAAGCGCAAAGCAACGAACAAAAGAAACCGGTCGATAACGCGCTGAGAGAGCAGATGAACATGTATAAGCAGCTCAAGCAGCATGAATACGAGGAATCCGAGAAGCTGCGCAAAGCGGATAAGGAGCAGCTCAAAAAAATTCAGAAATCCCGGCAGCAAAAAAGCGGCGGCGGTTCCTCCGGGACCGGGTCCTCCGGAAGCGGGGGGCAAAGCGGCAGCAGCGGCGGCGGAAACAGTCAAGGCGGCAGCAAATAACCGCAGCGAAATCGGACTTGCAGTTTAACGAACCGCCCTTCCTGTTGTATGATGAGGATAAATATCGTCCGAGGGAGGAAATGGGAGAGCGAATGCTGCAGCGTCTGAAAATCAATGCCAAGATCGCCATACTGTCGTCCGGCATCGTGCTGTTCTCGCTCCTTATCGGCGGCACGGTGCTGGTCGGCACCAGCATCGGCTCAAGCGAAGCCGAGCTCGGCCGGCGGCTGCTCGTCACGGCGCGCACGGTCGCCCAGCTGCCGGAGGTCGCGCGGGGCATCGGCGACCCTTCGCAGTACCCGGCGATCCAGGAGGCCGCCGAGCGCATTCGCATCATCAACGACGTCACCTACATCGTTGTGATGGACATGAACCGGGTCAGGCTGTCGCACCCGGTTGACGATAAGATCGGCACGGTATCGCTCAGTGCCGATGAAGGGTCCGCCTTTGCCGAGCACACGTACGTGTCCAAGGCAAAGGGCGAGCTCGGCACGGCTCTGCGCGCGCTCGTGCCGGTGATGAACGCCGATCACGTGCAGATCGGCGTCGTGCTGGTAGGGCAGCTGCTGCCGAGCATCGGGCAGGTGCTGCAAACCTTAAGCGGGCAAGCCTATGTGATTTTGCTGCTGTCGCTCCTGTTCGGCATCCTGTGCTCGTGGAAGCTGGCCCAGCATATCAAGAAGCAGATGTTCGAGCTGGAGCCGCATGAGATCGCCCGGCTGCTCGTCGAGCGAACCGCCACGTTTCACGCGATGCATGAAGGCGTGATCGCGATCGATAAAGACGAACGGATTACGATTTTCAACGACAAGGCGAAGCAGATTATGAAAATCGACGAGGAGCCGGACGTGATCGGCCGGCCGATCCGCGACGTCCTGCCCGATACCCGGCTTCCGGAAATATTGGAGCTGAACCATCCGATCTACAATCAGGAGCTGCTGCTCGGCACGACGGTCATTTGGAGCAACCGCGTACCGATCAAAGTAAACGCTCAGACGGTCGGAGCGGTGGCGATTTTCCAGGACCGCACGGAGGTTACGCAGATCGCCGAAGAATTGACCGGCGTCAAAGCGTTCGTCGACGCGCTGCGCGTGCAAAACCATGAATACATGAACAAGCTTCATACGATCGGCGGGCTGATCCAGCTCGGGAATAAGGAGAAAGCGCTCGACTATTTGTTCGAAATTACGGAGCAAAAGGAAGAGCTGACCCGCTTCTTGAGCGAACGGTTCAAGGACGACAGCCTTACGGGGCTGCTGCTCGGCAAAATCAGCCGCGGCAGCGAGCTCGGCATCGCGGTCGCGATCGACCGGCAAAGTCATCTTGAACGGTTTCCCGATCGGCTGGATCATCACGACATCGTCGTTCTGGTCGGCAACCTGATCGAGAACGCTTTCGACGCGCTGCAGCCGCTGCAGCGCAGGCAGAAACGGATCGTCGTAAGCATCGAGCAGGACGATGAAGTGCTGTCTGTGCTCGTCGAGGATAACGGCACAGGCATCGATCCTGCGGTCCGGGAGCGCATATTCGAGCAGGGCTTTACGACGAAGGGCGCAAGCGGCCGGGGCATCGGGCTCTACTTGATCGCGGGTATCCTGCGCAAAGGGGACGGCACGATCCGCATCGATTCGGCGCCGGGCGAAGGGGCCAGCTTCCTCGTCTCGTTCCCGATGAAATCGGCGGAAGCGTCAAACGGCTTGCCCGAATCGCCCGCGCCGAGCGGCTTCCCGCCTCCGCCTCCGGCCAATCTATAAAGAGGGGAACGATTTTTCATGCAATCCAAACCAATCCAGGTGCTGCTGATCGAGGACGATCCGATGGTGCAAGAAGTGAACCGGCAATTCGTCGAGCAAGTCGACGGCTTTCGCATTGCCGGCATTGCCGGCACCGGTGTCGAAGGGATGGCGAAAATCCGGGAGCTTGCGCCCGATCTGGCGATTCTCGATATTTATATGCCGCAGCAGGACGGCATCGAGACGCTAACGCAAATACGCCGCGAGCAGCTTCCTGTCGACATCATGATCATCAGCGCGGCCAACGACCAAAGAACGATTGGGAGAATGCTGCAATACGGCGCAGTCGATTATATTATGAAACCGTTTAAATTCGAACGGGTCAAGCAAGCTTTGGAGCGTTACCGCCAAATGAAGCAGGGGCTGACGAGCTCAGACACCTTATCGCAGCATGAGCTGGACCGCATGCTGTCGCGGCATGCCGGCCGCGCGCCCGAAACCGCGCCTGTGTCGGCCGCAGATTCTGCCGTCTTCGCCCATCGCGGCGAGCAAGCGCCGGAGCAGCTCCCGAAGGGGCTGCAGGCGGGAACGATGCGGCAAATTCTCCAGTATATGACCGGCCAACCCGAGCCGCTCTCCGCCGAAGAAGTGGCCGAGGGCGTAGGCATCGCCCGGGTGACCGCCCGCCGCTATCTCGATTATTTGGAGAAGAGCGGCAAGGTGCGGATCGACCTGCAATACGGCGTCGGCCGGCCGGTCAATAAATATATGTTATCCTCCTAGCCTCTGGCGAGCGGCCGGCTCATAAGCCGGACCCCGCGGCAGCGGCGGTTAGCGGATCTTCCTGGTCTTCAGCATCATATAGTCGCCTTGGAAAAAGACGACACGGCCCTCTTCCTCGCTCACGCCGAGCTGCCGCCGCAGCGGATCGTCCCATCCCAGCATATAAGCTTCCAGTTCCCGCTTCACCGGTTCGGAGACATTCATTCGGCTGCACCACGGGTCGAAAACGAACGTTTTGCGCGTTTGCACAAGCTGCTCTAGGCGCAGACCGGCAAGCTCCGCCCTCCGAATCCACTCCGTCTTCTTCCACGCCCTGTAATGGCTCGGATCGCGCCGCTTCTCTACTTCATTGTACAGAGCATCCGCGTCGTCGCTCTCCGGAGCGATGTTATCGAACAGGATGAAGCTGCCGCCATGCTTCAGTACGCGAGCGGCCTCGCCGACGAAGGCGTCGGGATCGGGAAAATGATGCGCCGCGATCCGGCAGGTAACCACATCGAAGCTTTCCGCTTCAAAGGGCAGCTTCTCGGCGTCACCCTGCACATAGCGAACCGTCTCCTTGCCGCGGCTTCGCAGGAAGGCTTCCGCTTCCTGCAGCATTTGCGGCGTCAAATCGAGCGTCGTCGCCTGCTGCACATGCTCCGCCAGCACCAGCGCCGCATGACCGCCGCCGGTCGCAATATCAAGCCCGGACGCTCCGTTCTCCGCTTGCACCCATTCCGCCAACAGCAGCAAATCTTCTCCGGACGCATGTCCCGGGCTGTTCACATATTTTGCGGCATTCGGTCCGAACTGAAGCTTCACTTGTTCCTTAATATCCATTCTCTCACCCTCCACATAAGTTTCAACTAATGAAACATAGTTTCAAATAACGAGATAACAATTCCAGAATACAGCAACCGCTCCCGATTGTAAAGGCCCTGCCGTCATCCGGGGACTTGGACTGGGTACGGGAATTAGGATCGGGGCCGGCGCTCGCTGTTGCTCTTGCCGACAAGAACAAATCCCCCAACAGTGACGTGATGCTCTGAAGCTTATTCCGTCCGCATCCAGCCTAGGCTGGATCGGCCTCTAACCCTTCCTCTGGGATTGTTCTATGGGTAGGGTAGACTTTACTTTCGGGGGAGCCCACGGATTTCCACAGGATATTGCTGCTTGCTGCGCATCATTTCCTAAACAACAAAAAAGCGCGAGCCTAGGAATCGCTTCCCGGCCCGCGCCTTATATCGGCTGCCCGTGCGGCGGCAGCTCTGTTTAAAGAACAAAGAGAACAGTTAATTTACGTCATATCCCTGATCTTCGATCGCTTCTTTGATCGCCGCTTCGTTCAGCTTGTTCTCGTCGTAAGAAACGGTGACCGATTTATCGCCAAGGTTAACATGGCCCGACGCGCCAAGCTCTTTCAATGCCCCTTCGATGGAGTTCACGCAATGATTGCAGGACATCCCTTCCACTTTCAATGTGATGGTTTGCATAAGTATCACTCCTTTACACCGATTATAATATACCCCCATAGGGTATGTCAATTTCTTCTCGTTACCATCTCTTCATGCCGCTGTCAGCTCATATCCTCTACAATAATATACCCGTCCTCCGCGACCAAAATGACCAAAAGCACCAATATGGCCAAATGATTCACAAATTGTTTTGTAAGCGATAACATAAGCCTACAGAAAATAAACATTGGGGGAAGTGATCCGCATGTCCATTCCATCCGGCGCTCATACCAGCATCATTTTGCGTCTTGAACTCGATAAAGAAACCGCTTCCTTCGGCCAAATCGCCACGGCCGTCAGCGATACGGGAGGAGATATTATCGCGATTGACGTCAGCCGCTCGGATAAAACGACGACCGTCCGCGATATCACGGTCAACGTCTACGACCAAAAGCATACCGACCTGATCGTGAAGGCGGTCGGCGCCGTTCCCGGCGTTAAGGTCATTCATGTCTCCGACCAGACCTTTCTGCTGCATATCGGCGGCAAGCTCGAAACGATTCCGAAAACGCCGATCAAAAACCGCGACGACCTCTCCAGAGTCTATACTCCCGGCGTCGCCCGGGTTTGCATGGCCATCCACGAGAAGCCTTCGCGCGCGCATTCCTTGACGATCAAGCGCAATACGATCGCGGTCGTATCGGACGGCTCCGCCGTACTCGGCCTCGGCAATATCGGACCGGAAGCCGCGATGCCCGTCATGGAAGGCAAAGCCGTATTGTTCAAGCAATTCGCCGGCGTCGACGCGTTTCCGATCTGCCTCGATACGCAGAATACCGAAGAAATCATCGCAGCGGTCAAGGCGATCGCCCCTTCCTTCGGCGGCATTAATCTGGAGGATATTTCCTCTCCGCGCTGCTTCGAAATCGAACGGCGGCTGATCGAGGAGCTGGATATTCCGGTATTCCACGACGATCAGCACGGCACGGCCGTCGTCCTGCTCGCCGGGCTGCTTAACGCGGTCAAGCTCGTCGGCAAGTCGCTGGAGCAATGCAAGGTGGTCGTCTGCGGCATCGGCGCTGCCGGCATCGCCTGCTCCAAGATGCTGATAGCCGCAGGCGTCCGCAACATTATCGGCGTCGACCGCGCCGGCGCTATCGTCCGCGGCGAGACGTATCCGAACGAAGCCTGGCAGTGGTACGCCGAGCATACGAATCCCGACTGCTTAAGCGGCACGCTGTCCGAAGTGATCCGCGGCGCCGACGTGTTTATCGGGGTGTCGGGACCCGGCGTCCTGAAGGTTCAAGATATTCAGCGCATGGCGGCCGATCCGATCGTTTTCGCCATGGCCAATCCGACGCCGGAGATTTCCCCCGAAGAGGCGGAGCCGTATGTCCGCGTTATGGCGACCGGGCGTTCGGACTACCCGAACCAAATCAACAACGTGCTGTGTTTCCCCGGCATTTTCCGGGGCGTGCTGGACTGCCGCGCTTCCCGCGTGACGGAGGAAATGAAGCTGGCCGCGGCCAAAGCCATCGCAGCGGTCGTCAGCGACGAAGAGCTCAGCGAATATTACATCATTCCCAGCGTTTTCAACCAATCGGTCGTCGAGCGGGTCCGCGAGGCCGTGATCGAAGCGGCCTATGCCAGCGGCGTCGCCCGCAAAACGGCGCGTCCGGATTCGGCTGCAGGCGCAGGCAAAACTGTTCAAATAACCCGTTAACGGGCAACCTAACCATATGAAGAAAAGAGGGGTCATCCATGCGAATCAACTTTAAAAACTTGACCGTGCAGGTGCTGCTCGCCATCGTCGTCGGTATTTTGATCGGTCAGTTTTTCCCGTCCTTCGGCGTTCAGCTTAAAGTTCTCGGCGATATTTTCGTCAAGCTGATCAAAATGATCATCGCGCCGATCGTCTTCTTCACGATCGTCATCGGCTTCGCCAATATGGGCGATATGAAAAAAATCGGGCGGATCGGCGGCAAAGCGCTGATCTACTTCGAGGTCATAACGACGTTCGCGATGGCTATCGGCATCGCCATTATGTATCTGGTCAAGCCCGGCGCCGGCATGGATATCAGCAATGTCGGCAAGAACGCCGCCGACGTCGCCAAATACGCCAAGCAGGCCGCCGAAACGCCGCACGGCTTCGTCGATTTTGTCGTCAGCGTCATCCCCGACAGCGTCGTCGGCGCCCTGGCGAAAGGCGACATGCTTCCGGTGCTGTTCTTCTCCGTGCTGTTCGGTCTCGCTATGGCCGGCATGGGCGACAAGGCCAAGCCGGTAACTGCATTCTTCGAGAAAATGAACGAAATTTTCTTCCGTCTGGTCGGCATCATCATGCGCATCTCCCCGTTTGCGGCCGGCGGAGCCATGGCTTATACGATCGGCAAGTTCGGCATCGGCTCCTTGTTCTCTCTGGGCAAAATGATGGGCTCGGTTTACATTACGATGTTCTTGTTCGTCGTCATCGTGCTCGGCGCCGTTGCCAAAATATACGGCTTCAGCATTTTCAACCTGCTGAAATACATTAAGGAAGAAATTTTACTCGTGCTCGGCACCTCCTCGTCGGAATCGGCGCTGCCCCGTCTGATGCAGCGGCTGGAGAAATACGGCTGTTCCAAGTCGGTCGTCGGCCTTGTCGTTCCGACCGGCTACTCCTTCAATCTCGACGGCACTTCAATTTATTTGTCGATGGCCGCGCTGTTCATCGCGCAAGCTTACGGCATCGAGCTCTCCTGGATTCAAATTTTGACCGTGCTCGGCGTGCTGATGCTTACTTCCAAAGGGGCTGCGGGAGTCACCGGCTCCGGCTTCATCACGCTGGCCGCTACGCTCGCCGCAGTGCCGGGCAATGTAATACCGATCGAAGGCATGGCGATCCTGCTCGGCGTCGACCGCTTCATGTCCGAAGCGCGGGCGATCACCAACCTGATCGGCAACAGCGTTGCGACCGTCGTCATCGCCAAGAGCGAGAAGCAGTTCGGTATCGAAGAGCCGACCGCGGAGGCAGAGGCAAGCGGCCTGTTCTCCGGCGAAAGCGGCAAGCTGGCAGGCGCATCCGAAGCATAAGAAAAGCGTCTATCGCCGTTCTTTCCAAGAGGAGCGCCCGCGTTCCGAGCCGGTTTTAACGTTAAATAATCAATCCCATGGTTCCTCCCTGAATAAGGGGAATCATGGGATTTTGAATTTGCTTGGCTGACGCGCGATGGTCCATTGCGGCAGCGCAAGCTACCGGGAAGACGCGGCCCCCCGCCTCATCATCAGCGCGCTTGCCAAGTAAGCGAAAGAAATCGGGCCGTATACAGCGAAAATTCCCGGTGTCATAAGCAAATACAAGCTGACCGGGGCCGACCAGACAAAAGCCGCCGCCAGCAAAACCGGCTGCTTGATCGTTACCCCGACGAGTGCGATAACTGCCGGCGCGAACAGCATGAAAAACGTAATCCATACCGCATCCGGCTGAGCATCGCCGGAATACGGATTGGCATAATGAAGCATATACCAGAGAACCATCGCCGTTAACGAAGCGATTCCCCCGACCGCAGCCGACGCTTTGCGCAAAACCATCCCAACCGCCCCCTCCCGTAATATCCTCCCGTCATGCATTACAATCAAATAATCCGCTGTTAAATTAAACGCTCGAAACACGTGCAAAGTTCCATGCTTCGCCCAGCCGCCGGCGGTTTGGGCTCTGCAAGACAGCGGATCTGAACGGCCTTCCGGCCCGCTACGGAGCCCCGACTGGAAATAAGCCGCCATTTCCGTTAGTCTAATAAGATATAAGCCCCTACGAGGAGGTTACCGCATGAAAGCGATCCTGGAAGTCGATCACGTTACCGGAGGCTACAGCCGCCAGCAGCCCGTGCTGCACGATCTGTCCTTCCATATGCAGCCGGGGGAAATGATCGGGCTGATCGGCTTGAACGGCGCCGGCAAAAGCACGACGATCAAGCATATTCTCGGACTGATGCTGCCGCATAAGGGAGAAATTCGGCTCAAAGGAAGCACGCTTGCGGACTCCCGGGAGCAGTACCGCAAAACGTTCGCTTACGTTCCCGAGAGTCCTTTATTATATGAAGAATTGACGGTTCAGGAGCATCTGGAGCTGGCCGCGATGGCCTATCAATTGGACAAACCGACGTATGAACAGCGGATGCGCCCGCTGCTTGAGCAGTTTCAGATGGAGTCGCTAACCGGCCGGATGGCTTCGCATCTGTCCAAAGGAATGCGCCAAAAAGTCATGATCATGTGCGCCTTCCTCGTGCAGCCGGAACTGTATATTATCGACGAGCCGTTTCTCGGACTCGACCCTTTAAGCATGCGTTCGCTGCTTGAGCTGATGGTGAGCGTGAAGCAGAGCGGCGCCTCCATTCTGATCAGCTCGCATATTCTCGCGACCATCGAGCGTTACTGCGACCGGTTTCTGGTGATGCATCAGGGCAAGCTGATCGTATCCGGCCCCGTTCCCGCCCTGCAGCAGGCGGCCGGGCTGCCCGGAGCGCCGCTGGATGACGTATTCTACGAATTGGTCACAAGGGGCGGTTCGCGGTAATGGATATGAAAGCCTTGTACCGCCGGCGGACAGCGGGATTTCTGCAAGAAATCCTCCCTTATCTTCACTACGCGCTGCAGAGCGCGTCGATGGCCGCGCTGACGGCTCTGCTGCTATTTTCCATCGGGTACCATCTGTTCCTTCAATGGGTTACGCCGGCCTTTCCCTGGCAGCTGCCTGCCGCCGCGCTCATGTGGATTATGCTGATGTCGGGAAAAGTCCGCACGTATTTGCAGGAAGCGGACACGCTGTTTCTGCTGCCGCAAGAGAAGGGAATGGCGCTCTATCTGCAAGCGGCGCTGCAAAAAGCGCTTATGCTTCAGCTCGCCGGGGCGATTGCCGCCTGGCTGATCGTATGGCCGCTGTACGCCAAAATGACCGAGGCCGCCGCCTCCCGGTTCGTCCTGCTGCTGCTCGTGTGGGCCTTGTTCAAGGCCGCACTCGTATACGGCAAATGGTTCGAGCAGCAGCTGCAAGAGCCTGCCGCGCGCCGCTGGCTGGCGCTGCTTCGCTGGGCGCTGTCCGCCTTCGCCGCCTACGTCGTTATCGCCTTCGAGCCCCCTTACGGCATTCTGCTGCCGGCCGCAGGCTTGCTTCTTTATCTCGTCTGCCTTCGCTGGCCGCGCAAATATCCGGTTCACTGGATGCAGCTGATCGATCTGGAGAAGCGCCATCGCGCCGCGGTATACCGGATATTGAACTGGTTTATCGACGTGCCGCAGGTGCAGGGCAAGGCGCGTAATACCCGCTTGTCCATCCAGCGCTGGGTCAAGATTCCGTTCCGCGCGGAATCCGCCTATGTTTATTTGTACTCGATCGTCTGGTTTCGTTCGGAGCTGTTCGGCATTTCGCTGCGCATCACCGTTATCGGGGTATTGCTGCTGCTATCCGTGACCGGCACCTGGCCGGCGGCCGTCGTCTATATTGTCGTCGCCTTATTCAGCGCCTTGCAGCTCTCGGACTTGAAGCGCTATTACAAGGAGCATTTATGGCAGCGCATCTATCCGCTGCCCCCGGAGCTGCATAAGCGTTCCGTCGGCATCGTGCGCCGCGCCGTACACCTTGTCATACTGGCGATTCTGTTTGTTCCCGCCGGCTTCTCCATGGGCAGCTGGCTCCAGGCGGCCGGCCTGCTGCTGCTTGGCGGCGCCGCTTCCTGGCTGTATCACCGGTACCGGTAGCGGCTGAAGCCGAGAAAACGCTGTTGCTGCCGGGCAAGGTATCGTATAATGATACATGCGTTTTCATTTACTACCGGTAGAAAGGAAGCACTTTCCTATGCGACCCACTCCCGCAATTACAAGAGCGGCCCGACCCCGAAGGACACTTCGCCGCAGAACGCTGTGGACGGCGGTACTGCTTGTCCTAGTTCTCGCGATCGGCACCGTCCTCGCATCCGTTTACGTCGGCCGGCAGCTGACGCATCCCGCCCGCTTGGCGCTTTCGGAGTCGCCCGAGAGCTACGGGCTCGCCTTCGAGGACGTTCAATTCGCAAGCAGGACGCAAGATGTGAACCTGAAGGGCTGGTTTCTTCCCAGCGTATCCGAGCCGGCCAAGATGAACATTATTATGGCGCACGGCTACCGCAAAAATCGGCTGCAAGCGGACGCCGAAGCCCTGCAGCTGGCGAAAGCTTTGGTAGAGCAAGGCTATAACGTGCTCATGTTCGACTTTCGCAACTCCGGCGAATCGGAAGGCACTCTCACCTCCGTCGGCTATTTGGAGAAATACGATCTATTGGGAGCCATCGATTGGATGAACGCGCAGCATCCGGGCAAGATTGCCCTGCACGGCTTCTCCATGGGCGCGACGACGGCGCTGACAGCGGCCGCGGACGAGCCGTCCGTTGCGGGCGTCGTGGCGGACAGTCCGTTCAATCAGCTGACCGCCTACCTGAAGGAAAATTTGCCGGTATGGTCCCATCTTCCGAATATTCCGTTCACGCCGCTGATCTTGGGCATTTTGCCGCCGCTTACCGGCATCGATCCCGATCAGGTAGACGGGCTCGGAGCGGTCGACCGGATCTACCCGCGGCCGATTCTGTTTATTCATAGCGTTGACGACCATTCGGTGCCGTACCGCAACAGCGAATCGCTGTGGTCCAAGCATAAGGACCGGTTCGAGCTGTGGCAAGTTACCGGCGCCGATCATGTGAAGGCCCATGCCGTTTATCCGCAGGAATACGAAGCGAAGGTCATCGGCTTCTACGATAAGCTTGCGGAGCAGCAATAGTCCGCATGATGTAAAAGTCCGCTGCGGCGCCATTCGATCCTCCCATCGCTGTTGAAACCGGATTTTGGGGACGGTTGTTTCCTTTTTCCAGTGTAACGGACACGGGGGAGCTAAATTCGCCGCATACAGACGCTTTTTAAACGTAACGGTCACCCTGGCGCTTACATAGCTCCGAATGGCTTTCTAAGGCGGCTTTGTCAACAAATAGCTGCAGCTGTGTCCGTTAGAAATCCCAAAAGGCCGATAGCGTTGATATAACGGCCGCTGTGTCCGTTGCGAGTGTGATCCGCGGACAAAGGAGAACGCCGGCGCTTCTCCAGACTGCGCTCGCTTGCTCCATCTTCTTTTCACCACGCTTTAAAAGTGAAAAGCGTGGTGATTTCGTCATGTCCTGCGGCCAGTTGTTCCACTCTTTTAAAAACAAGCCCCTTCCGCCGCCAATCCGTCTTACCGGTCCCGCCGCCGGATTGGCAGCAGGGAAGGAGCCTGCCGGCTACTGAATCCGCACCGCTCTGCCCCGCTCCGTATCCGCCATCGCCACAATACCGAGCTGTTCGAGCGAAGCCAGCACTTCGCCGAGCTCCCTTACCTCGAACTCCACGCCTTTATACACGAGCAGATCGACCAGCTCCAGCAGCGTGACTTCGTAACCGCTCTGAAAGCTCGTTTGGATCAACACCATGAGCTCGCGTATAAGCCGCTTATCCTGGCTGACCAAAAAACGCGACTTGATCGCCGCAAGCTCGCTATTGAACTTGCTGCGGTATACTTCGGCGATGTCTTTTTCCAGCTCCTCCGGCACATCCAATCCTTGCTCGCGCAGCACTTCAAAAACCGAATCGATATGCGCCGAAGCCTGCTCCGCAAACCGGTTGAAAGATTCGAGGATATGTTCGTTATAAGTCCGTGTGTCCTGCTTCAGTGCAAGCAGTTCCTCCTTCATATGAGCAAATTCGTCGACCTTGTCGATGATTCTTCCCAGCGCTTGCTGGACTAGCATATTATGGCCCGAGGCTTCCAATGCTTGAACATAGGAATACACCATCGCCACTATCGCCAGCAAAATGGTGGAGAGCGCCGAGCCGAACGAGATCTGGTCAATCAGCTCGCGAGCGGAACCGAATTTCCAAGACAAGGCCCCGATGGTAACGATCGTCAAATCGATGATGATGAAGCTGAAGATCAGATCCTTTCCGGTCATTCGGTCCGTCCATGACTGCTTCGGATTCATTGCCATTCATAGCACCTCCCCTTTCCGTTACGTCCCGTCGCCCTTCAGCAGCCGGACGGCCTCATCCAAAGTGGAGCAAAGTGGAATCAGCGCATCCAACCGGGCAATCAGCAGCAGCTCTCTCATAAGCTCATCCTGTACCACAATCGTCATTCTCCTGTTTCCCTTACAATACGTTTTCATAAAATGGATCAGTATCCCCATGCCCATACTATCGATTAAAGTCAGCCGCGATAAATCGAAAACATAGCCTTCGCACGGCTCGACGATCTGACTCAGTTGTTCCTTCGCTCTGGCTTCAAGGCCGAACGTCAGCTTCCCGGCGGCGGCAATATGCTGGTAAGCCCCGATTCGCTTGCTGTCAAAATGAATGAACGTTCCTTTATCCCGTCCCCTGCCGCGAGGATTACCCAATGAACCGCTCATGCCCATCGCCTCCTTCGTTTTCTTAGCTCGATCGTAATTTGCCCCCTCTCGTCCTGGTCGAAGGTCAGCTCATCGGATAATCGCTTGGCTATGAGCAGCCCTCTTCCCCTTTCTTCATGAAGCAGGTCATCCAGTGTCATGCCGCGCATCGAATGAAGCCTCTGAACGGCGGAAGGCTCGGCGCGATTCGATATGGTGATCACGATATCGCTCTCGACCAGCTCCATTTTTAACGAAATGGTGCAGCCGCTCCCTGCCGCCTTCAACTCGCCGCTCCTATCCGCAAGCGAAGGGCCCTGTTCCTCCGCGCCGCAAGCGCCGTAGGCGCCTGAGCAGCCGTACTGGCTAAGGGACGCCTCCACCGCATTAATCACCAGCTCATGCACGGCAAAGCATAGTTTTCTATACTGCGGAACCCCGGTATATTTCAGAAAACTTTCCGTCATTTCATCCGACAAATCGATAAATTTCCGGGAGGGCTCGCTTTCAATCATCATCCGCACCATCAAACGTCACTCCTTATCCGCTCTCATTGGCTGCTCCTTTAAATCCAGAACGACTACGCAAATATCGTCCGGCTTGCACTCGGTCTTCCGCAGTTCCTCCTCCAGCTCCCTCATGAAGCAATCCGCATCCTCGCCGGCGCATGCTCTCAATCGTCTCTCAATCCGTGCCGACGTCTCCGCCGGCGATGCCCGATACAGCTCGAACAAACCGTCGGTGAACAGCACGATTCTCGCTTTGCAGGCATAATCCGCAACCCCTTGGCCGAACCGGGCTTCGGCATCGATTCCGAGCGGAATGCCACCGCGCCGAAGCTCGGTCATATCCGCATCATCCGCAAGCATAACCCCGTAAGGATGACCGGCATTGACGTACTCCACGCGTCTGTTCAGAGCGTCGGCCCTCAGGCAGACCGCCGTACAATAAACGCCCCCTTTGCCCGCCTCCGAAGGAAACAGCTCGCACATACGGCCGTTCAGCCGCCGGATGATGGCTTCAGGTTCGGACGTTCCGAACGGAAGCGACTGTACGTAGGAATGCATATACATGCTGACCAATGAAGAGGACACGCCGTGTCCCATCACATCCATAAGCAGAAGGACGACCGTATGCCGGTCCACGAACACCCATGTATACATATCTCCCGACACTTGCGCGGAAGGTATGTGCATCCCCTTGACCGCTATAAACGAATTTTCCGCCGGCACCGGCAGCACGGATTGCTGAATGCGCTTGGACAACCCCATATCATAGCGTCTTTGCTGCTCGCTCAGCTTGCGCTCCGTAATATCGGTCAGCGTGCCGAACATCCCGCCGGCCGGGCCCTGCCCCTTCTTTACAAGCTCGGCGTACAGCTCCACCCATCGATAGCCGCCGTCCTGTGTGACGACCTTCGTTTCCATCCTGCATGACGACAGCGCCCCGCTCCTTATCAGATTCATCTGGCTGCGGACTTCGTCGCGGTCCTCCGGGTGAATATAATTCAAAACGCTCGTCTGCAGCGCAGCCTCCGCCGGGAAACCGGTCATATCCGACCACGCCGGATTCAGGAATACCCACCTGTCCTCGCGATCGGTCAAATAGACGACCTCCCGCACTTGGTCCAGGGCCGCCCGGCTCGTCTCCGCCAGCGCCCGAAGCCCTTGAAGCTTCATCCAATGATCGATCGCCCAAAAAGCGATGGACCCTCCGGCGAGAGATACCGCGGCATTGCGACCGTTCAGCAGCCATTGCTGCGCCGCACCGGAAGTTGCGGACAACGCGGGCAGCGCCGCGTATGCGAGCGTCTGAAGCAGGTTCGCAAGGTGGAACCTCGACGCGCGGCTCCACGGAAGCCGCGAAGCCAGGCCGCAGATCAGCGCGACCAGCAGCGGCGATAACGACAGAACAATCGGCGCGTCCGGACATGCGCCGCCCAGTCTCTCCGCCAGAATGACGGCGGCGACGGACGCCGATAACATTCCTCCGAAAGCCGCTGACAGCGCAACGGCCAAGCCGCATAGGCTCCATCGCAAGCTTTCTCCCGTACCGGGAGATGCCAAAGGGACAAAATACAGCAGCAGCGCTCCTATCGTTCCGAAGAGCAGCCCTGCGCCAAGCCTCGTTAAAACGGGGGAATCCGGGGACAGGGGCGGCCTTAACCACCATTTGGCAAACACAAATAAGAACGCAAGCGCCAAGCAAACGTTCGTCGCATCTGTTTGGATCATCTCCGGCACCTCAGCCCTCCTTTACGCCGCTTGTACTATACGGTATGAAGCGAAGACGCCGATTGACTCCATGAATGGAGAGGTAAGTTCCAACTATTTTTTTTCGCAAAAAACAACGGCAAAAAACCGCCCCGAACAATCGGGACGGTTTCGTATCATACCGGCGTGATCTTTTATTCGTATACGATTTTTTGGCCGGTACGGGATGATTCGTAGATGTCCATGACAAGGCTAAAGCCTTTGTACCCTTCGGGTCCGTCGATCCAGAAATGCTTGCCTTCCAGCACATGCTCGTAGAAATCGCGGATTTGATATTGATGGCTCATGCCCCAGTAGGCCTTCTCGCCGAGATCGTTTTTGACCGGCTCCGCAAGCACCGTGACCTGATCGTCCTGCTGCAAGTAGAGCGTATCTCCGCGCAGGGACAATGTCGCTTGCTCGAATACAAGCTCGACCTCGATCGGGGCGCTTTTGCCGTAAGCGTTGGTTGCATAGAATACCGCCCGCACGCCGTTCTTGAACTGGATGAACGCATGAGCGGAATCCTCGACCTCGATAACCCCTTCCAGCGAATCGTTGGAAATCGTGCCCTTGACGCTTGTCATCTCGCCGCCGAGCCACTGTAGCAGGTCCAGCGTATGGATCGCCTGATTGATCAGAACGCCGCCGCCTTCGGTAGCCCACTTCCCTTTCCACTCGGTTTCGTAATAACCGGGGCCGCGGAACCAGGTTACGATCCCTTTCATACACTGCAGCTTGCCGAATTCGCCGGAATCGACGGCTTGTCTCATGCGAACCGAGGAAGGATTGTAACGGTTTTGGAAAATGACGCCGAGCTGCACTTCCGGATGCTCCTGGGCCGCCTGCAGCATCGTCATTGCGGAGGCTTTGTTCTCCGCCATCGGTTTCTCCGTCAATACATGCTTGCCCGCGCGGAGGGCGTCCACCGTCATCGGGGCATGCAAATAGTGGCCTGTGCAAATATGAACCACTTGAATGTCTTCGCGCTTCAGCATTTCCTTGTAGTCCGTGTAATAATCGCAGCCGTACTCTGCCGCCGCTTTTTGCGCCAAGCTTTCATTAATGTCCACAACCGCCTTAAGCTCTGCCAGTTCCAGTCCTGCGATCGCTTTCAAATGGACGCCGGAAATAGAACCGCAGCCAATAATCGCTGTACCCAATGGTTTCACGGTTTCACCTGATTTCGTTGAAGTTGAGCGTCGCTGCTGCAACGGAGCTCCTCCCAACCATCTGCGGAGAAGAAACTCGTCTAGCTTCGCTTTCAATACCATTTTATAATGAAGTATAATAAAAACAAATTCCTTGCTTCAATTGCCGTTTTTATTGCTTTTTTTGACTTTTTTTCGTTCGAGGTGATCCGCCATGCGCATTCATCATGAAATTAAAGGAATTCAATACGGGCACCGGCGCATCGAGCAGCCTCCGAAGATGGATTTCCACCTTCACGACCGGTTCGAAATTTATTTTTTCATCGCCGGGGACGTGCAGTATTTTATCGAAAAGTCGGTATATCCGCTCGCCTACGGCGACCTGCTCATTATGAACAACCGGGAGCTGCACAAGGCGACCTTCCGTTCGGACGCCCCTTATGAAAATATCGTGATCCATTTTGACCCGGAGGCGATTCGTCAGCTCACCTCCGCCTTTGCCTTCGATCTGCTGGATTGCTTTACGAACCGCCCGCAAGGGGAGCAAAATAAAATTCATTTGCACCCCCACCAGCTCGAAGAGATCGTGGCCTTGTATCATAAAATGGATTCGTTGTTCCAAGAGCCGGACGACGGCTCCGAACTGCTTCTCGCCGCCTATTGCACCGAGCTGCTTGTCCTGCTGAACCGCGCGTTCCGGCATAACTTCTCGCCGCTGCCTTCCTCCGTCGCTCCGGAGAAGCTGGCTCCCGTGCTCGATTACATCGACCACCATCTGGATCACGATTTGTCGCTGGAGGCGCTGGAGCAGCAATTTTTCATGAACCGCTATTATTTGAGCCGGCTGTTCCGCCAAAGCACGGGAAGCACGATCCATGAATATATTTTGCTGAAGCGAATCGCCCGGGCCAAGAAGCTGCTCTTCGAAGGGCATAATGTCACCGACGCCTGCCAGCTGTCCGGGTTCAACGACTATTCCAATTTCATCCGTATGTTCAAACGTTTCGTCGGCGTGCCGCCGGGCCAATACCGCAAGCAAAAATAAGGCAATCCGCCATTGACGAGCGGGCTGCCCTCATAGTAAGATGATCCATGGCAATTCACTAATTCCGATGTTAATACATAGGTATCGAGGTAAAGGACGTTGTTGAGTTGAACGTAAAGATTTGGATCATCTGCTTTTATTTAATGGTTATTTATTGGATTTCCCGGCATATTCCCGATGTGAGAGCCATCTTCTTCCCGACGCTCGGCGCTTTTTCTTATTTGTTTATCAGCCGCGCCTTCTCCGTTAAAGAGTTCGGCAAGATGATTGCCGGCGCCGCGGTCGCGTCGCTGGTCAGCTCCGCGCTTTTTTTAAGCCATACGGGTCTGCTGTCGCTTCTGTTAGCCTCACTGTTCGCGATACTGATCATCCGCAAGTTTCATTTGAACGCGCCTCCCGTGCTGGCGATTGCGCTGATTCCGTACTTTGCGGAGCCGGCGCAGGTATGGACGTTTCCGCTTGCCGTGCTCGCTTCGCTTGGCGGCCTGCTGCTGCTCTTATCGATCGCCGAAGTGGCGCAAGTCGTCTTCCTTCGTTCGGACTTGCGGCTTCTTAAGAAAAAAGGCCAATCGATGGAAAGCGGCAACTCATAGATGACGCTGGACAAGCCCGGTTCGAAGAGAGCGATTCCCTTCAGCCGGGCTTTTCTGCGCGGAACGCTCATCGCTTGACGACCTCGAAGTTGTCTTCGATAAGCAGCCAATTTTGCGGGAAAGCGAGCCCCAGCTTCCAATAGCTGACCCCGCGAAGGCCGAGCTCCTTCACCAGATCGAATTTGGCTTGAATGGAACGGGCATCCTCGAACCATACGACATGCCTTCGCCCCTGGCGATCCGTGTATTCAAAATGGGGGGCTTGAGCCGTCCGGTCGAATCGAATCGCTTCGTTATGGTCCCTCGCCAACTTAATCGCCTGCTGCGGGCTGATCGCCCGGGCAAATTTCCCGCCATGCACGTAAGGCAGCGTCCAGTCATAGCCGTATAAGTTTTGCCCCATCATGATTTTGGACGCCGGCATTTCCGTCAGCGCATATTCCAATACTTTGCGCACCGACGGCAGCGGGGAGACCGGCATCGGAGGGCCTCCGCTGTACCCCCACTCATAGGTCATAATGATGACGAAATCGGCTATTTCCCCATGCGCTCTATAGTCATGCGCCGTATACCACGCTCCCGTCTGGGCGGCGCTCGTCTTCGGAGCCAGCGCCGTCGACATCAGGAAGCCTTCGCTGTGAATGCGCGCGGCCGCCCGGCGCAAAAAAGCGTTATAGGCCTCTTTATCCGCAGGCCGGAGATGTTCGATATCGAAATGAATATCGCGGAAGCCGAGCCGCTTGGCCGTTCGGATGATCTCCTCCAGCAGGCGGCTTTGCATATCCGGGTCGTGCAGCACCAGCTCCCCCAACCGGGCGCTGAACTGACTGCCCTCCAAATTCGTTACGACCATCATCATCGTGACTCCCTGTCCGGCCGCGATCGAAGGCAGGTCGTCCAGCGGCGGCTCCTGCAGGGTGCCGTCTCTGCGAATGCGGAAGCTGAACGGAGCCAAATAGGTCAGATGCGGCGCCGCTTCGGCGGACGCTGTCCTCAAAGCCGCCGATACGTTATGTCCATGGGGCTCGACGTAAGCGTTTATTTCCGCGGCACGCCGAGGGCGTTGCGGTATGTACAAGCGGCTGCCCGGCCGCAGCGCCGCCTGCGGAGCCAACTGATTGGCCTGCGCCAGCGCCGACTCCGAAATGCCGAACGTCCTGCCGACGGAGCTCAGCGTGTCCCCCGAGCGGACCCAGTAATACATGCCCGCGATCGGAATGACGAGCGCTTGCCCTACAACGAGCCTCCCCGGCTCCGCCAGCTTGTTGGCTTCGGCAATGTCGTGCATGGAAACCCCGTACATGCCGGCGATACCGTAAAGCGATTGCCCCGATTGCACAACGTGAATTTGCATACGGTCTCCTTCCCAAGCATCGGGATGCTGTACCCCGTTACGCTTTATGCCGATTCTTTCCTATGTAACATTCTATTCCGCTCCCTCCTTGCAGATGTTCGAGAAGATGAGCGTAATTGATAATATATTTGCATACATATGAAGTATGGGAACGACCTCTGATCATCCTTTTATTACAGAACGGGAGGAAGATTCAAAATGGCGATTCATCCCCCTCTATTACAGCCCGGAGATACCATCGGTATCGTTTCGCCGGGGAGCCCTCTTCCTGCAGATCAAATCAATCTAGGCATCACCATATTGAAAAGTATGGGTTTTCAAGTAATCACCGGAAATTATGTCTACGCCAGCAACGGCTTTCTCGCAGGAACCGACCGGCAGCGCGCGGCGGATGTGATGTCCATGTTCGCCAACCCCGCCGTGAAGCTGATTCTTCCCGCGCGGGGCGGCGTCGGTGTGGCGGGCATATTGCCTTATTTGGACTACCGGTTCATTTCCGCGAATCCGAAAATCGTCTCCGGCTATAGCGATGTGACCGTACTGCTTAACACTCTGTATCAAAACAGCGACCTGCTCACCTTCTCCAGCCTGATGCTGCTCAATTTCCGCATGGATACGCCGGCATACAACTACGATCAATTTTTCGGGATGGTCTCTTCCGCGTCCGTACCCAAATTCGTGCTTAATCCTCCGGGCATCCCCTTGGTCGGCAAAGTACCGGGAAGAGTCTCCGGCACTCTGATCGGGGGCAATCTCACGTCGTTGACGGATACGCTCGGCACGCCGTATGAGATCGACGCGCGCAGCCGCATTTTATTCCTTGAGGAGACGCATGAGCCGATCAACAAAGTATACCGGATGCTGAATCATCTGAAGCTGGCGGGGAAATTCAACGATTGCGTCGGCATCGTCATGGGAGAATGCACGGAATGCGGCGTTTCCTACGGCAAAAGCTACGACGATCTCATCAACGATTTCATCGTCCCGCTGGGCAAGCCGCTGCTGACCAATCTGTCCGCCGCTCATGGTACGTACAAAGCGGCGGTACCTATAGGCGCTTTGGCGCATCTCGATACGCAGAGCTCGAACCCTTCGCTGGCTATTATGGAGCCTACGGTCAGCGCCCCGGCATCGGCTTGATGCAGCCGGTCCGTCTTCAAGCAATCGTTCCCGGTGAAGCCCCGCCGCGGACACGCCGCCATGAACGATGTACATATGGAAATGTCAGGCGCAGCGAAGCTGCGCTTCGAGGCAAATCCCCGCTGCTTCCGGGAGGGCCTGCGGCTTGCGGCCGAAGCGGGAACAAATCCCCCAAAAGCCATCCATGCCGCTGACGCGGCACCATTGATGATGAAAATGGGGTTGGTACTAACAAAAAACGTTAACACTGCTACTATGGCTGGCGAGGAAGGTCGGTTCACTTTGGTGTCCTGAACC
>NZ_JANYUY010000132.1 GCF_025060755.1 Paenibacillus doosanensis | reverse complement strand
TTAACGAGAGTTCTTCCGCGCGCCTTAGCATGCTCTGCTCGCCTACCTGTGTCGGTTTGCGGTACGGGCACCTTCTCCCTGGCTAGAGGCTTTTCTTGGCAGCCTGAACTCATGACCTTCGCTACTGCAATTTTCGCTCCCCATCACAGACCAGCCTTATGATGTGCGGATTTGCCTACACATCAGCCTCTCTGCTTGGACGGGCATCCATCAGCCCGCGTCACTATCCTTCTGCGTCACCCCATCGCTCATAACGGTTCACGGTGGTACAGGAATTTCAACCTGTTGTCCTTCGACTACGCCTTTCGGCCTCGCCTTAGGTCCCGACTTACCCTGAGCGGACGAGCCTTCCTCAGGAACCCTTAGGCTTTCGGCGGATCAGATTCTCACTGATCTTTTCGTTACTCATACCGGCATTCTCACTTGTGTACTGTCCAGCGCTCCTTACGGTACACCTTCAACCTATACACAACGCTCCCCTACCAGAGTAGATAAAATCTACAATCCATAGCTTCGGTGGTGTGTTTAGCCCCGTTACATTTTCGGCGCAGAGTCACTCGACCAGTGAGCTATTACGCACTCTTTCAATGGTGGCTGCTTCTAAGCCAACATCCTGGTTGTCTGCGCAACTC
>NZ_JANYUY010000131.1 GCF_025060755.1 Paenibacillus doosanensis | reverse complement strand
GTCATAACCACCGGCTTAGCCGGTGGCTTCCATCAGCCCTATAAGGGCATGGTACTAGCACGCGCCTAAGAAGGCGCACTGAAAGTCTGCCAACCGCGAGCGGTCCCGGGCTTGCCCCTCAAAGGGGCTCTTTTATTTGCCCTTTCCTACCGACTCACCCGTAAACGGGTCGAACAATTCTTTCATCGTGATTTGTTCGTAGTTCTTATCCTCTGTTAGTTGATTTCGAATGTATTCGGCTATCGCTTTCCTGTTTCGCCCTACCGTATCCACAAAATAGCCTCTGCACCAAAATTGCCGATTTCCGTATCGATACTTCAGGTTCGCAAATTTATCGAAGATCATCAGCGAACTTTTTCCCTTTAAGTACCCCATAAACTCCGATACACTCAGTTTCGGTGGAATACTCACCAACATATGGATGTGATCCGGGCACGCTTCCGCTTCGTGAATCTCCACCCCTTTGCGCTCACACAACTCCCGGATGATCTTTCCGATCTCTCTTTTTAATTTCCCATAGATGACTTGCCGTCTATATTTCGGTGCAAATACAATATGGTATTTGCAGTTCCAGCGGGTATGTGCTAGACTGCTCTTATCCATTCCCTTGTCCTCCTTGATTTGATGTTGCGGTTGGCAGACCGGCTATCATCTTATCATAAAGGTCAAGGGATTTTTACTCATAGCTATAAGCTTTCCTGAACCCCCAGTCGAACTGGGGGTTTTCTTAGACAA
>NZ_JANYUY010000130.1 GCF_025060755.1 Paenibacillus doosanensis | reverse complement strand
ACCTTCCCTTGAGAAGTTTCCGCTTTCGTTTTGCGATGGTGCATGCCAAGAAAATCAAAGCCTTCTTCTCCTGTCCAAAGTCCGACGATGCGTGTTTTGGTCGGGTGTAACGTCAATTCAAGACGATCCATAATGGCACGAATACGTTCGTATGCCCGGTCTGCGTCTTTCTTCGTCTTACACACGATCACGAGATCATCCGCATAACGCGTCAGTTCCCCGAATTCGCTACCATATCGTTCCCACAGGATATCGAAGTAGTTCAGATAGATGTTCGCTAAAAGTGGAGAGATGACTCCCCCCTGCGGCGTTCCTAAATCCGAACGTCGAACCGTTCCTTCTTCCATGACCCCTGCATTTAGCCACTTCCGTGCCAGTTTCAAGATACGTCTGTCACTGATTCGCATCTCCAGCAGTTTCATCAGCTTTTCCTGATTGATGTTGTCGAAGTAACCTTGGATATCGACGTCGACCACCCAATTGCCTTTGCGGTTACATGCTTTTCGGATTCGGTCCAGCGCTTGCTTGGCGCTTCGCTTCGGTCTGAATCCAAACGAGGATTCTTGAAAATCCGCTTCAAAGATCGGTTCCAATACCAGTTTCGTCGCCATCTGTATGACGCGGTCTCGGATGGTGGGAATGCCTAGCGGCCTTTGCTTTCCATCTTTCTTCGGAATGTAGTGCCGTCTTACGGGCTGGGGATGATACTTGCCTTCTTTGAGGATTTGATGGCATTCATACAAGAAAAGATACTCCCCTTGCTTTTCGATGTCCGC
>NZ_JANYUY010000129.1 GCF_025060755.1 Paenibacillus doosanensis | reverse complement strand
GAACTGTATGAGTCGGTGATTCTCGACGAAACACTCGGGCGTCTTGAATACGCCGCCCAGCGTCAGTGGTTCGCCGTCGTCACCGGCGATTGCGGTACAGGCAAGACGACGACAATCCGTCGGTTCACCGAAGTGCTCGATCCAGCAAGCTACAAGGTACTCTATTTGTCGGACTCCAAGCTGACGCCGCGGCACTTCTACAAGGGGCTACTTGAACAGCTCGGCTGCGAGTCGAAGTTCTACCGCGGCGACGCCAAGCGGCAGTTGCATCGCGAGATCGAGCTCATGCGGGGCATTCACAGGCTGCAACCGGTCGTTGTCGTTGACGAGGCGCATCTGCTGGATCGCGAGATGTTGGAGGAAGTCCGCTTCCTGCTCAATTTCAAGATGGATGCACAAAGCCCCATGGCGCTCATCCTTGTCGGCCAAAGCGAACTGTGGGATCGTCTACATTTGCAGGCATATGCCGCCATTCGTCAGCGCATCGATCTGCAGTGCAAGCTGCCGCACTATGATCGTGCACAGACCGGTGATTATATTCGCCGCCATCTGGCGTTCGCCGGAGCAGAGCATGATATCTTTACCGACGGCGCAATCGATGACATTTACCGCTTCTCAAGTGGCGCTGCCCGGTTGATTAACAAAGTATGTACACACGCTCTGATCTACGGGGCACAGAACAAACATCGGATCATCGACGATCATATGGTGAAGCGCGTCATCCAGGGAGAATTGTCATAATTCTCCCTTCCTTTTGTATCTCACGCGGACAGATTGACCGTCACCAGCAGGACAACTT
>NZ_JANYUY010000128.1 GCF_025060755.1 Paenibacillus doosanensis | reverse complement strand
CCATAGCTTCGGTGGTGTGTTTAGCCCCGTTACATTTTCGGCGCAGAGTCACTCGACCAGTGAGCTATTACGCACTCTTTCAATGGTGGCTGCTTCTAAGCCAACATCCTGGTTGTCTGCGCAACTCCACATCCTTTCCCACTTAACACACACTGGGGGACCTTAGCTGATGGTCTGGGCTGTTTCCCTCTTGACAATGGATCTTAGCACTCACTGTCTGACTCCCGGGATAAAGTATGTGGCATTCAGAGTTTGACTGGACTTGGTAACCCTTGGCGGGCCCCGCACCCAATCAGTGCTTTACCTCCACTACTCATCTCCCGAGGCTAGCCCTAAAGCTATTTCGGGGAGAACCAGCTATCTCCGAGTTCGATTGGAATTTCTCCGCTACCCCCACCTCATCCCCGAATTTTTCAACATTCGTGGGTTCGGGCCTCCAGTGCGTGTTACCGCACCTTCACCCTGGACAGGGGTAGATCACACGGTTTCGGGTCTACGCCCACGTACTTCGTCGCCCTATTCAGACTCGCTTTCGCTGCGGCTTCGGCTCTTCACCTTAACCTTGCACGGGAACGTAACTCGCCGGTTCATTCTACAAAAGGCACGCCATCACCCATTAACGGGCTCTGACTTCTTGTAAGCACACGGTTTCAGGTTCTATTTCACTCCGCTCCCGCGGTTCTTTTCACCTTTCCCTCACGGTACTGCTTCACTATCGGTCGCTAGGGAGTATTTAGCCTTGGCAGATGGTCCTGCCTGCTTCCCACGAGGTTTCACGTGTCTCGCGGTACTCGGGATCCGTCTAAGGTGTTCGCAGAATTTCAA
>NZ_JANYUY010000127.1 GCF_025060755.1 Paenibacillus doosanensis | reverse complement strand
TTCCGCTTTCGCTCGCCGCTACTGACGGAATCACTTTTGTTTTCTTCTCCTGAGGGTACTTAGATGTTTCAGTTCCCCTCGTATGCCTCTGCACACCCTATGTATTCAGATGTGAGTAACTGAGAATTACCTCAGCTGGGTTTCCCCATTCGGATATCCCCGGATCAAAGCCTGCTTACGGCTCCCCGAGGCGATTTCGTCGTTCGCCACGTCCTTCTTCGGCTCCTAGCGCCTAGGCATCCTCCGTGTGCTCTTATTAGCTTAACCATGCTAATACACGTTGTATTGCTCTACGCATTTCGTTTCGTTATCTAGTTTTCAAGGAACAATCGTATTGCATTATTGGTGGAGCCAAGCGGGATCGAACCGCTGACCTCCTGCTTGCAAGGCAGGCGCTCTCCCAGCTGAGCTATGGCCCCATAATATGAAATTATCCATTTCGAGAAATGGTGGGCCCTAGTGGACTCGAACCACCGACCTCACCCTTATCAGGGGTGCGCTCTAACCAGCTGAGCTAAGGGCCCGCATTGTGAAACTTGCAACCCCATAAAGGGGTTCGCTTGGCGACGTTCTACTCTCCCAGAACCCTTCGGTTCAAGTACCATCGACGCTGGAGGGCTTAACGGTCGTGTTCGAGATGGGAACGCGTGGTTCCCCTCCGCCATCATCACCAAACGAATAGAGAGTTGTCTTCTCAAAACTGACCAACGAGTGAGTGGCGCTGCAACTGTTACATCGAGTTCGTCGATGTCCGTTGTCAACTATTGTGCAACTGTTAGTTGCTTATGTCCGATGACCTACAGTCATCATGGACTCCATAGAAAGGAGGTGATCCAGCCGCACCTTCCGATACGGCTACCTTGTTACGACTTCACCCCAATCATCTACCCCACCTTCGGCGGCTGGC
>NZ_JANYUY010000126.1 GCF_025060755.1 Paenibacillus doosanensis | reverse complement strand
ACGGTACTGCTTCACTATCGGTCGCTAGGGAGTATTTAGCCTTGGCAGATGGTCCTGCCTGCTTCCCACGAGGTTTCACGTGTCTCGCGGTACTCGGGATCCGTCTAAGGTGTTCGCAGAATTTCAACTACAGGGCTTTTACCTTCTATGGCCGGCCTTTCCAGACCGCTTCATCTACCCTGCTGCACCTATGTTGACGTCCCACAACCCCAGAGAGCAAGCCCTCTGGTTTGGGCTGTTCCGCTTTCGCTCGCCGCTACTGACGGAATCACTTTTGTTTTCTTCTCCTGAGGGTACTTAGATGTTTCAGTTCCCCTCGTATGCCTCTACACACCCTATGTATTCAGATGTGAGTAACTGAGAATTACCTCAGCTGGGTTTCCCCATTCGGATATCCCCGGATCAAAGCCTGCTTACGGCTCCCCGAGGCGATTTCGTCGTTCGCCACGTCCTTCTTCGGCTCCTAGCGCCTAGGCATCCTCCGTGTGCTCTTATTAGCTTAACCATGCTAATGACACGTTGTATTGCTCTACGCATTTCGTTTCGTTATCTAGTTTTCAAGGAACAATCTGCAACTGTTACATCAAGTTCTTGATGTCAGTTGTCAGTGTTATTTGAGATACACATCGACTTCCCTTTCGGGGCGTCTTTGTCCTCTCAAAACTGACCAACGAGTGAATGTTGTGTGCAACTGTCAGTTGCTTATGTCCGATGACCTACAGTCATCATGGACTCCATAGAAAGGAGGTGATCCAGCCGCACCTTCCGATACGGCTACCTTGTTACGACTTCACCCCAATCATCTACCCCACCTTCGGCGGCTGGCCCCCTTGCGGGTTACCCCACCGACTTCGGGTGTTGTAAACTCTCGTGGTGTGACGGGCGGTGTGTACAAGACCCGGGAACGTATTCACCGCGGCATGCTGATCCGCGATTACTAGCAATTCCGACTTCATGCAGGC
>NZ_JANYUY010000125.1 GCF_025060755.1 Paenibacillus doosanensis | reverse complement strand
GTCTTAGGTTAATTTTGGGAATAATGGTGTAGTAGAAGCTAAACCAAAACCAAAATCAGAGCTAAATTGCAAAGGAGAGTCTGTACTATGAAGGATACCATAAAATACGTAGGCTTAGACGTATCGAAGGAAAAAATTGCTGTATCTGTAGCAGATCCAGGTAGAGAAGGCGCTCGGTATTTGGGTACGATTCCTCATACGGAGTATCACATCTTGAAAACATTGAGAAAGTTAGGCGAACCCAATGAGTTAAGCATTTGTTACGAGGCAGGACCAACAGGATATCCTTTAGTTCGTTTGCTAACCGCACACGGATATGACTGTATAGTTATCGCCCCTTCACTCATGCCGAGTCGTCCAGGAGAACGGGTAAAAACGGATCGCAGGGATTCGATGCGTCTGGCACAATTACTTCGAGCAGGTGAATTAACCCGTGTGCATGTACCTAGCCAAGAGGAAGAAGCACTTCGTGATCTGGTACGGATGCGTGAAGATGTCAAGGAAGATCGGGCTCGAATCCGGCAGCGGATCGGGAAGTTTCTTCTTCGTCATCAGATTGCACCTAAAGAGCGGCTTCGCCGCTGGACGGCAAAGTATCGGTTGTGGTTAGGACGTATTCCATTGGAGTCTGCTACTCAGCGTTTGGTTCTACAGGAAATGCTGCATCAGATGGATGAAAATGAAGAACGTCTGAAACGTATAGAAGCAGCCATTCACGAGGAAGCGACGAAAGGGCACCACGCTCCATTAATACAAGCCCTTCAAACCTTACGTGGCGTAGCTGAAACGACCGCAACAGGTATCGTAGCCGAAGTATGTTCATTTACCCGGTTTGGAAATGCGAAGGCTTTTATGGGGTACACAGGTTTGGTGCCGCGGGAATACTCAAGTGGTCAAAGCCGATGGCAGGGAAGTATTACGAAATCAGGGAATACCCACCTTCGCCGTTTGCTGGTCGAATCCGCTTGGAGTTATCGCTATACACCTGCGTTGAAAGGAGAGTTAAAGAAACGTCAACAAGGAAAATCGCCTGAAATACAGGCCATATCCTGGAA
>NZ_JANYUY010000124.1 GCF_025060755.1 Paenibacillus doosanensis | reverse complement strand
GAGTCTGGGCCGTGTCTCAGTCCCAGTGTGGCCGATCACCCTCTCAGGTCGGCTACGCATCGTCGCCTTGGTAGGCCGTTACCCTACCAACTAGCTAATGCGCCGCAGGCCCATCCGTAAGCCACAGGTTGCCCCGTGTTTCATGATCCCCTCATGCGAGAAGACCAGCTATCCGGTCTTAGCTATCGTTTCCGATAGTTATCCCGATCTTACAGGCAGGTTGCCTACGTGTTACTCACCCGTCCGCCGCTAACCGTTCCCGAAGGAACGGTCCGCTCGACTTGCATGTATTAGGCACGCCGCCAGCGTTCGTCCTGAGCCAGGATCAAACTCTCCAATAAAGTGTTCCCCACGAACCAAATCATGAGGCATTATCAGAGCTTGTCTTAAGCTCAAAATTCAATGCTAGCGAGAATTTGCATTCTCTATTTAACACTCACTCGTTGTTCAGTTTTCAAAGGACAATCATTCAACAAAACTTCTCTTTTACTGCCGATATCGTTTTGTCATTTTGTGTCACCGTGTTTAGCAGCGACTTTTTTAATATATCACACTCACCCATCTTATTGCAAGCTTTTTTTAAAACTTTTTTCTTTCAAGCTTGTCGATATTGTGCTGTGACGTTTGCCGTTTTGACGGCGAAAGTTAATGTATCATAGCCGCATGTAGAAAGTCAAGCCTCCATTCAAAAAAAGTGATGCAAGAACAAATCCCCCAAAAGCCATCCATGCCGCCGACGCGGCACCACAGACAATGGAAATGGGGTACCAAGAGTAATTTCCAGGGTAGTGACGTGATGCCCTGAAGCTTATTCCGTCCGCATCCAGCCTAGGCTGGATCGGCGTCTAACCATTCCGCTGGGATCGTTCTATGGGTAGACTTTACTTTCGGGGGAACCCCCGGATATCCACAGGAAATTGCTGCGTGTAATTTCCCTAGAGTAAAGGGCAGAGAAATCTGCCCCTCCTCATCAAACCGTACGTGAGGTTTTCCCTCATACGGCTTTCCGATGTTCGTCATTCATGTGCATGCAGATTACAAGAGCGTTTTAAGTCCATATT
>NZ_JANYUY010000123.1 GCF_025060755.1 Paenibacillus doosanensis | reverse complement strand
CAATTCGGACGCCTCCAAGTGCAAGGTTTTTCACGGGTTAGCCTTCGTTTTCCTTGCACCTAAATTCGACAAAAGAGGCGCCAAACCCTTGTTACTGTTGAATTTTTGATTTGTTCAGCAAGCCCTAATTAACTGCACTTTTCTATGCTCTACTGGTGTAAACTCTCTAACATATTTCCGTGATCAAGATTGCTCAATAAATACACCAGTTACGTGCGGTTCGGCAATATCACCACCTACGGGCAAGGTGTGCGAATTGTGCCCAAAATAAAAGGTCGGATGGAATCGCTCCATGATCGAAATCAATATTTAGATGAGCTACTGACTCTTGAAGATTACTCCGAAATCATTGTCTTTTTTAGTCGGGAAAAGACATCTTGGCACGCGTTTTGCATCTCCTCAGTGCGCGCCACGGGCAGGCACGATGGGTCTAATGATGTAGGGAGATGCAGCTAGGATGGTTATAGCCTCAGGGGACATTTATGCTGCTTCAGCTTCAGTGACAGATCTGAGGATTCCGGACGACAACGGATGGCTGCAAGATTTTCCACAGTTTCTCCCTGACGGTCGTCCTCTTCAATTGGATGGTTGCTCAGACGCAAAAGCAAGGGAAGATATTGGAAATGCCGTACCGCCCTCCTCAGCAAAAGGCCATGGTGGAAGTTATGCTCTTTGCTTTGATGACTAGGACACAAGGTTACTTTATGCTTTCTAATCCGGGTAAGCCCGGAGAAAGTTATGATGAGGCTGGACTTATACATTAGAATGCAAGGGCAAAAAAGTATGGGAGGAGTATCGGTTGGCAAAATCACTGAAGGTAAATTTGTGATCTGGTTTTCATTGGTTTCTGCTGCAGTGGCGGAGCGGGTAGTTAAAGCAATTAACCAAAATAACAGCAGATCAGACAGGTCTTACATCGTCGTATATAACTACAGATAATCAAATAAACCTACCCCGCTGTGAAGTGACCCCAAAAAGTTAGACACTATAAAGTTTAAGCAGCCTTTAGGGTGTGAATCCGGTATTGAACCGGGCTCATACCCTTTAATTTTGCCTTAATCCGTTTGTGATTGTAGTAATCGATATA
>NZ_JANYUY010000011.1 GCF_025060755.1 Paenibacillus doosanensis | reverse complement strand
CGGTGTGGTAGACTTCACCTAAAAGGTGCTCCTCTCTTTGGGTGATGTTGTCCTGGACAAACACCATTCTACCAAAGATTTGGAGCCCTTTTTATGTTTTTAATGCGCAGTACTTTCGAAATTCAGGATAAAATATATGAGGAATCGCATAAGGCTGCGCGGCGTTTCGCGCGGTCTTTTTCTTGATAAGCGGCAGTTTTCTGAGGAGACTTGTGTTAAAATATGGTAGATGGAAAGATAGGCTGGGATGATGACGACGATGCTTCGCTTGAAATTACAGCCGAGCAAGTCGATTATGAAGTTCATTGCGCGATGAAGGAGACTGGATATGAGCTATGATCTCTCGGTACATCTTAAAGGGCTTGATGACAGCATCATCCCTGAATGGTTGTCTGAAATAAGAAAGTTTCATATAGACGCGGAAATCGCTCCGGGCTTTTCGTTCCGTAATCATACCGGATTTCTTCCGTTCAAGGTTGTCGTCTATGATTGTCCCAACCGAGATCTGAATCAGACCGAATGGTTAACGGGATTTGAATTGTCCGTTAGCCGCATGGAGGGGAAGAAAGGGACATTTTTCTCCAAAATTTTCGGTAAAAAAAAGGCGCCAAATTGTATTGAAGACAAGCTGAGCGAGGCGGATACGGAAGTTCGTTTTCGCATAAGCAGCCAAGACAGCTTTGAATTCCGGATAGGGTGGTATGCAGCTGCTGCGCTCGCTTTCGTGAGTGACGGCGTACTGACGGACCTGCATGAAGGCATGCAAATGGACGGAACGGAGATGATTCGGCATGCGCATACCGTTGTATTGAACGACGAGAAGCTGCTCGGCGAACAAGACTGGAGAGTGCATCCGTTTAAAGATCATTTCCGGATATGATGTCTGAACTCGCGCGGGGACATTCCGTATTTGGCGTGGAACACGCGGTTAAAGGTACGCTGGCTTTCGAACCCGGCGCGGCTGCCGATCTCCGATAACGAGTCATCGGTCGTGCGGATCAGTTGGGCGGCGAATTCGGCGCGGAGCATGCCGAGGCAGTTGCGAAGGTTCATTTTGATTCTATTGGAAAATATGTGGGAAATGTAATGTTTGCTGACGCAAAATTCGGCGGCGAGAGAATCGAGCGTTACCGGTTCCTTGAAATTTGCCGATAAATATTCGATGATTTTTTGGGACATATCCCGGACAGGGACGCGCGGCCGCTGCGCGAATTCAAGACGGCGAAGCAGATGGGACATGATGACGTAAGTCCAGCCAAGCTTTAAGGCAAATTCCTCCTTCTTCTTGATATGCCTTAGCGCATAGGCAGCCTCTTCATGAATGCTATCTTTGGCTACGAAGGGATTGACCGGCTGGACATTTTCCAAATCGGGAAACATGCCTCCCAATAACCGCGGGTTGCATAAGAGCAGAACAGCTTCGGCGGGCTCGTCGCCCTTTTTCAAATAGCTGTGAACGATATCAGAGAAAATGACAACCGCCTCGCCTTCATGGACGGCATACTCCGTTTCATCGATCCGCACATATTGAACGCCGGAGAGCACATAGAGCAGCTCGATGTTTCTGTGCATGTGGGCCGGAAACGTCAACGGCTTGGTTAAGCGGAATAATCTCAAATCTTTCGTTTGGATTTCGTAGAACGGCAGCATGTTCATCCACCTAGTGCAATTTTTGTCTAACTTTCAATACTTTATGTCTAAATTCATACCATGCGCTATGGTATAATTCAAGTAAATATTTGCCATTTTATGAAAACGCTTTAAATTAGAAGGGGGTGATAAGCGCAAGGCGGGATGAATAAGCTCATTTTACATTTAAAGGAGGAATTGAAGCGTGATTAGAAAAGTTTTTAGCTCGGTACTTATAGGCGGTCTGCTGATTACTTCTCCTCTTGCGGGTGCGGGCGCAGCGGAGGCGGCCGTCATTAACGCGATCCCTAACGCGACGAAGGTGGAGACGAGTTACGACAGCAGCTTTTTATCGGTTCCCGGTTACGCCTCTTTAGGAGTGAAGGATCGGAGCAGTTATGTCGGCACCTCTTATTATCGGACGGTCAGCAGCGGCAAACAGTTTTTGCAGGCGATTCAGGACGCCGGCAGCGGCGCGGTCAAAGTGATTGAGGTGACGGCCGATATTAACTTGGGATGGACGGAATTAGCTCTCACTTCCGCTGAAATCGCACAATACAGCTTCATCAGCAAATATCCCGATCCGTCGAACGGGTTTACGAATCCGCTGTTAATCGCCTCCGGCTTATCCAAGCTGAATATCGCCAATATTGACGGGCTGACGATTTTCTCGGCTACGGGTAAGACGATCAGGCACGCCGAGCTGAAATTGCAGGCTACGTCCAACGATATCGTGATTCGGAATCTGAATTTTGACGAAATGTGGCAGTGGGACGACTCCGGCGATCATAAAGAGGTGGGTTGGACGTTTATTAAGGTGAATGGCGCCAACAACGTTTGGATTGATCATTGCAAATTTTCTATCGCGGCCGACGGCATGATCGATTTGGAAAACGGCGCGTCCAATGTAACATTCTCCTGGAATGAATTCGGACTGGCGGCGAACCCGAATCCGGCTTCGAGCAGCTCCATTTATAAGTCTATCGACTATATGGAGCAAAAATATGCGGCAGGCACTCTGGACCCGTCTGCGAGCCTGTATTATAAAATGCGCAATGGAGGCGCTGCCAAAAATCAGATTATGGCTTATGCGGCCTACCACTCCAAAGTACATTTGTCGGGCTCCGGCGATAAGGATTATACGAACTATGTCGGCTCCAACGGAGTCGAAATTAAAGACGGCAATCAGAGAATCCGGCTCACGATGGCGTATAACCGCTACACGAATGTCGGGCAGCGCCTGCCGATGATTCGTCAAGGCACCGGGCACTTGTTCAATAATTATTTTGACGATTCGACGCATCAAAATATTTTGGATACCGTCGCAGCGATTTCAACTTACGGAAAGGACAAATTATCGCGCGGAGTTAACGCCAGAAACGGCGCTTCCATCGCCGGAGATACGAACGTGTATAACGGATTTAACGAACCGCTGGTCGGCGCGGAACGCCAGGGAGACGATACGGCCAATATGAATCCGCCGTTTGACGCATTGTTCCAAAATGCGATGAACCATAGCTTAATCGTCAATTCGACTGTGACCAACAGCAGCGGAACGTATACCGGCAGCAGCTGGGACAATAACGGCGTTAATGCGTTCACGAACGGGATGACCTGGTACGACAAGTCGACGATCGGGAATTGGGCGTGGTCATCGCATATTGTCGGGGTCGAGAACATGAGTAAATCGAACCCGCCGTCGACGCCGTTTACTTTCACTTACGGGTATACCGAGCAACTGCCTTACGCTTACAAAACATTCCCGCTCTCCAGCGTAGTGTCCACGGTAACCCAATACGCCGGCGCATCGAAGGTAACGTTGAGTGCGGCGGATTGGTTGAAAACCGCGTATGGAGGAATTGACGCCTATTCGACGATCGAAGCGGAAAACTACACGAGCATGTCGGGCGTCAAAAGCGAAGCAAGCTCCGAAGGCGGCCAAAACGTCGGTTATATTCACAACGGCGATTATATTGCGTTTCAAAATGTCAACTTTGGCGCCGCCGGACCGGCGCAATTCGAGGCAAGAGTAGCGACTACGGCCGGAGGAAGCATCGAGATCAGACTGGATAGCCTGAACGGAACCCTGCTGGGAACTTGTCCGGTCACGAGTACCGGCGGCTGGCAGACTTGGGCGACGCAATCATGCGCCTTAAGCGGCAGCGTTACGGGGACGCACGATGTGTATCTGAAGTTTACGGGAGGAAGCGGGTATTTGTTCAATATCAATTGGTTTAAGTTTAAGCATTAAGCCGAAGACGGGGCCGTGAGGCTCCGTTTTTCGTTTCACCGGAAAAGGATTCGCTCCTACCGGACATCCCCGGGCGGCTCTCGGCCGCTTCACGATAAACCATATTGCCGCGCGCCTTGCCGCTATGATAAAATGTTCGAAACATTAGTCCAAATTTATGCAATGGACTCAAGAGAGGGAGGAAGCTAACGATGGGTTTTGCCAGTTGGGGAAAGCGCTTTCTTTGCCCTTTGCATGGAATTTTGCTCATCCTGACTATTTCCGGGTGCTCAGTTCTCCCTGCGCAGGAGCTTCCGGTTCAGGGAAACGCGGATCGCGGGAAGAACACGGTTACTTTAACCGTGTGGCATGATTGGGCGGGGCAGGATTCCACATCCGAAAGATTCAGAGCTTTGCTGGACAAATTCGCCGAGGATAATCCGGAGATTGAACTTCGTGTCCAAAGCATTATTCGGGATGCTTACCGGTCGAGGCTTAAGACGATGGCGGCGGCCGACGAATTGCCCGACGTGTTTCTGATCTGGCCCGATTCGATGACCCGTGAATTCGCTAATGCCGGGTTTATCCAGCCGATCGATTCGCTGCTTCGGCAAAAGAGCGAGTGGGCGGGCAGCTTCATGGCGCATTCCTTCGATTCCTTCACGGTCGACGGGAAAAAATATTCCGTACCGATGACGATGTCTCCGACGTCCTTCGTCTTTTATAACCAAGAGCTGTTCGATAAATACGAGGTTGGCGTGCCCGCCACATGGGACGAACTGCTCGCCGCCATCAAGGTGTTTAACCGGAACGGGATTACCCCGATCGCTTTGGGCAACAAGTCCTCTTGGGTCGCGCAGTCGACCATTTTCAGTACGCTCGCCGACCGTGTAACCGGGACGGACTGGTTTATGCATGTGCTCTCGCAGAATAACGCCCGGTTTACGGATCAAGAATTTTTGGATGCGCTTACAAAAATGCGGCAGCTCGTTAAAGCAGGGGCTTTCCAGGATAATTTCAACTATATCGATAATATGCAAATGGAGCAAATGTACTACCGGAAACAGGCGGCGATGTTTATCGAAGGGGGATGGGCCGTCGGCAATCTGATCGACAGCGCCCCGAAGGATGTGCTCGAACATACCCATTTGGCGCTGCTGCCGACCATTCCCGGCGGCAAAGGCAAGCCGATGTCCACCTCGGGGGTCGTCGGCAACGGGTTTGCGGTCAACAGCAAGCTGGAGGGCGACAAGCTGGACGCGGCGTTCCGGTTGATTTATGCGATGGCGAGCCCTTCTGCCCAGCGGCAAATTTTGGACAGCAACACCCTGGTCAGTTATCGGATGGAGGTTGACCGCACCATTGCCCATCCCCTATTCGTCGAGCTCCATGAGCTTATGATGGGGGTGACGCTGCTGCCCTCCTATGAGACCCAATTGACGACAGCGGCGGTGGAGACGCTCAGCGACGGTTTGCAGGAGCTGATGAAGGGCGGAAGCCCGGAAATTTTGGCGCAAAAGCTGCAGAACACTCAGGCGAGTGTACTCGGCAAGCTGCGCTGACGACGGAGGACAAGATGAAGCTGACACTGAACAGATCATTGCAGGCCAAGCTGTCCGTCATGATGCTGATTTCTACGGTAATTCCGTTATTTTTTCTCGGGGCCTTCTCGTATGTCACCTCTTCCCGCGTCAACGAGGAGAAAACAAAGCAGATCGGCATCGACGCGCTGGGGCGGATTCAGGCTAACGTTCGGTTTATCGCCCAGGACGTGGAGGATATGTCGATCTTCCTGATCGGGGATAAGGACGTCCAGCAGTACATGAGCGACTTCGATTACGATTCGCCGGAGAGGACGCGCATTCTTACGTTAATAGCCAATTTGGTTCAATCCAAGGATTACATTACGAACATCTCGATTTATTCGAAAAATAAAACCCAGCCGCTGCAAGCGCCGAACCTGTACTCCTCCAACCTGTCCAGCGTCATTGAGGACTGGAATTTGATCGGGAAAAAATGGACGGAGCTGTATTGGACGCAAAGCATTCACGGACCGGAGCTGGTGTTCTCTTTTCTGAGAGCGGTGAAAAGCACCGATAATTTCGACTCGCTCGGCTTCGTCGCGATCAGCATTAACGAGCAGAAGCTGTCGCGCTATCTCGGAACGCCGAATTTCGGCGTCGGGCCGGGTGACGTCATGCTGCTGGACAAGCAGGGCGAGGTCATTTCGGGCAGCCGCAAAGAGTGGCTCTCCAAGCGGTGGGAGGAGATGTTTCCCGAATCGCTGCTGCTGGACTCGACGCTATCGTCCGGGGTTTATACCGAAGGCGAGGGCCATGACAAAAAGACGGTGCTGTATACCAAAATTCCCCAGTTTGGCTGGATGCTCGTCAGCCTCGTCCCTTATGAGCTGTATGCCGAAGAGAACCGGTATATTTGGCTGCTGACGGGATCGGCGGTCACTTTGGCGACGGTGCTGACTGCGGGACTGATTTTATTTCTGGTCCGGCATGTGACCAAGCCGCTGAAAATTTTGCGGAGGCTCTTGGTCCGCCTCGACCCGAACGAGCCGATGCCGCTGTACCAGCTGGAATCTCCGGACGAAATCGGCCAGCTCGTCTCCAGCTACAATCAGCTGGGAGAGCAGATCAAGCGGCTGAAGCAGCAGCTGATCCGATCCGAGACGCGGAAGAAGGAAGCGGACATTCGCGCGCTGCAGTCGCAGATTAACCCGCATTTTCTGTATAACACACTGTCATCGGTCCATTGGATCGCTTTGATGCGCCAGGAACAGCGCATTGCCGATATGGTGGGGGCGCTTAGCGATTTTTTGCGCTTCAGCCTGAACAAGGGGAAAGATTTTTGCTCCGTGGAGCAGGAGATTAACCATGTGCGCAATTATGCGCTGATCCAGTCGATCCGGTTCCCGGGCCGGTTCGACGTTCACTTCGAGGTCAACCCGAGGGCGGGGCGGCTGCCGATGCTGAAGCTGCTGCTGCAGCCGCTCGTGGAGAACGCCATGATTCACGGGGTGCAGAAGGTCAAACGCAAGGGCATGATCTACGTCACGGCCATGCTGGAGGAGCAAGGCATCCGCTTTACGGTGCAGGACGACGGGATCGGGATGTCTCCCGAGATCTTGAACCGGCTTGCCGAGAATATCCTGCAGCCGGCCGAGCAAGCGGAGGATGCGACCGGCGGCTACGGCCTGCGCAACGTCAACGAACGGCTGCTGCTTCACTATGGGGCTTCTTCCCAGCTCGTTCTGGAAAGCGCGCCCGGCTTGGGCACAAGGATTTCCTTTATCATTCCGGCGAAGGAGGACGAACATGAAAATATTGATCGTTGATGACGAAATTATTATCCGGCAAGGCTTGTCCATGGTTATCGATTGGAGGAAGCTCGGCTTCGAGCTTCTGGAGCCGGCGGAGTCGGCCGAGGAGGCGCTGGACCGTCTACAGCAAGAGAAGCCGGACCTGATACTGACCGATATCCGAATGGAAGGCAAGGATGGGCTCGCGCTGGCCAAGGAGGCCAGAGAGCTGCTGCCGGACGTGGAGATCATCATGCTGACCGGCTATGACGACTTCGAATACATGCAGCGTGCGATTCGCGAGAACGTCAGCGATTATCTGCTTAAATCGAGCCGCCCCGGCGATATTATTCAAGCTGTGGTGAGTGCGGCCCAGCGCATCCGCGATAAATGGGGGGCGAGGAGCCAAGTGTTCCGGCAGGAGAAGGAAATGCGCGAGCATTTGCTGGAGAGATGGCTGACCGGCGGAGCTGCGGTGGAGGAAGCCCGGCTCGCGGCGGCATTCCCGCTGCTCTCGATCGGCAAGACGCCGCTGCAAGTGGTGCTGCTGCAGCCGACAGGCTGGGGAGAGCGCGAAAGCGGCGGACAGCTGCTGCGCTTCGCCGCCGAAAATATGCTTCGCGAGATGATTCCGTGCGAAACGCTGATCACGAGCAAGCATGTGACCGCATTAATGCCCGTGGAGGGGCCGGCATGGGAAGAGAAGCTGCGCGCCGTCTTGGGCAGCATCGAGCAGCTGCTGAAATGCTCGATTTACGGGGCCGCCGGCCGACCGGCGGCTTCCCCTAACCAATTGCCGGATTCCTATTCGGACGCCGTGAAGACGTCCAAGTATTGGGGTCTGCTGCCGGACCGAATGCTGCATTACAGGCAGATTGAGCATCGCAAGGGAGCTCGCACGCTATGCTCGCGCGAGGAGGAAGTGGAGCTTGCGGAGCTGCTGTCGGCCGGAGACGCGATTCGGCTGAATCAGTGGCTCAAGGTGCGGTTATGCGATTATTTAAGCCACCCCGATCTGACCTATGAATCCTTCTCGTCCTATATCCAATCGCTGGCTTTGAGCGGAATCCGTTGGTTCGAAAGAATGTCCGCTTCCGAGGCGATGAAGGAGAGCTTAGCCGATTTCTCCGTCGCCAGAGACCGGGATGAACCGGATCTGCAAGAGAAGCTCCAGCAATATTTGCATGAAATGATGAACGCATACCATGCCACGGTGCATCGAGGAGCGGCCGCCTATGTGCGGCGCGTGATCGGCTATATCAAGGACAACTTGGGAAGCCAGAAAATGAATCTCCATCAGGCGGCCAGGCTTGTGCACGTACATCCCGGATATTTAAGCGAGGTGTTTAAGAGGGAGACCGGCAGCACCTTCAACGATTTTCTCGTCCGGGAGAAGCTGGAACGCGCGCGCGAGCTGCTAAGCGACCCGTCCGCGAAAATAAGCGAGATCGCCCGCTCCGTCGGCTATGAAGACGTTAAATATTTCAGCCAGCTATTCAAGCGGCACTACCAGCTGACGCCTTCGGAATATAGGGAGCGGCGGCTCGGCAGCGGGGCTTCGGAGGGGGATGGCGGGTAAACGGAGGAACTTCTGAAGTTTTTCTAACCTATTGTTGAAGATTCTCCCCTTTTGAAATGAGAGGCATAATTTTACAATAAAAGTGTCACAAATTTGAACAGCCAGAGAGGAAACGAACCACCGTACAAACCATTAGGGGAGGCTTCTCATGAAAAAGGCAGTTACATCGTTGACGGTTGTATCTATGGCATTTCTGGCCGCTTGCGGCGGGGCACCGGCCGGCACGGGCAAGACGGATGGCGGGGCGGCGCCCGCGGGAGACAAGAAGCCCGCCGCCGAGGCAGCGAAGACGGGAGACAAGAAGACGCTGGAGTTCTGGTATATCGACCCGGGCGATAAAGAGAAGGTGTATCTGGAGGCGGTCGAGCGCTTCAAGAAAAAGCATCCCGACGTCGAGGTCAAGGCGCTGCAGACGCCGAACGACACCTACAAGCAGAAATTCGCCGTCGCCATGTCGGGCGGCAATCCGCCGGACGTCTTTCATTCCTGGGGCGGCGGCTGGCTGAAGGAATTCGTGAACCAAGGCAATGTGCTCGATCTTACCGGCAAGATCGACGAGAACAATTATGTGAAGACGGTGCTCGACAACGCCAAATTCGGCGGCAAAACGTACGGCGTTCCGCTAGGCTTGTCCATCACGGCGTTTTGGTATAACAAAGATATTTTCAACAAGTACGGCTTGAAGCCGCCGGCTACCTGGGAAGAGCTGCTGAAGGTCGTCGATACGCTGAAGCAGAACAAAGTCATACCCATTGCGCTGGCCAACCAGCCGAAATGGCCGGGAGCCTATTACTTCATGTATTTGGCGGATCGCACCGCCGGCTCGGATTTATTCAAGAACGCCTTGGGCCGCAAAGGTCAGGGCTTTGACGACGAGGGCTACGTACAGGCGGGCAAATATATTCAGGAGCTGGTGAAACGCGACGCCTTCAACAAAGGCTTCAACGGCATTCCGTGGGATGCAGGACAAGGCCGCCAGCTGCTGTACACCGAGCAAGCGGCGATGCTGGTTATGTCCCAATCCATCGTCAACAACGTGCGCCAGGAAGCGCCGGATTATGAGAAAAAGCTGGATTTCTTCCCGTTCCCGACATTGCCGGGCGGCAAGGGCGATCCATCCGACCTGGGCGGAGCGTCGGCGCCGGTATGGTCGGTGTCGGCCAAGTCCAAAAATCCGGATCTGGCCATCGAGCTTATCAAGGAGCTATCGAGCACGGAGACGGCTCAAGCGTATTCCGATCGCACCGGCTCGCTCGTCGGCGTGAAAGGAGTCACCTACAAGGACGAATTCGCCAAGCGGCTGGGCGCGCTGACCGAGAAAGCGAAGGATATTCACTGGCCGTACGACCAAACGCTGCCGCCGGATTTGGCCGAGCTGCACAAGGATACGACACAGGCTCTGTTCGGACTCTCGATGACGCCGGAAGAGGCCGCCAAGAAGATGGAAGAAAAGGCTAAGCAAATTCTGAAATGACAAAACCGGATATCAACAACTTTAGCGGGGAGGTGGACGCTATGAATACCTCGATTGCCGAATGGGAGAAGAGGACGGCGGCAAATGCGGCAACGGCCGCGAAGAAGCAACGATTGCGGGATAAGAGATGGACGATCGTCATGTTTATAGCTCCTGCCTTTCTCGTGTACCTGCTGTATATCATCTACCCGATCTACGGAACGTTGTATTACAGTTTGTTCGATTGGAAGGGCGGTCCTGACAAAACGTTTGTCGGCATCGCCAACTATACCCGGCTCTTTACCGAGCCGGTCTTCTGGAGCTCGCTCGCCAATAATATGAAGGTTGTGCTGTCCTCGGTGTTTTTGCAAATCCCGCTGGGGCTGCTGATGGCGCTGCTATTGTTTTCGGCGATCCGAGGCTTGCGCTTTTTCCAGACGATTTATTTCATGCCCTTTCTGATGTCCACCGTGGCGATCGGGATGCTCTGGGTGTTTATGTTCGATCCGCTCAGCGGAGCCGTCAACAAGCTGATCGGCTTGTTCGGGTTCGAGAATATCGCCTGGCTCAGCGAAAATAAGACGGCGATGGCCGCGATATTGATCGTCATCGTCTGGCAGTACGCTCCGTTCTACATGATCCTGTTCAAAGCCGCCATCGTCGGCATCTCCGAGGATTTGTACGAAGCGGCGGAGATCGACGGGGCGGGCCCGTGGGACCGGTTCTCCCGGATCACCTTCCCGCTGCTCGTGCCGACCATCGTGACCTCCTCGATTCTGGCCATCGTCGGTTCGCTGAAGGCGTTCGACATCTTCTTCATCATGACCGGCGGCGGACCGGGCAACGCTACGGAGCTGCTGGGGATCTACATGTATAAGCAGGCGTTCATTCATTTTAATATGGGCTTTGCGAGCGCTGTAGCTTTCACCATGTTTGTGCTGGCGTTCCTGGCCGCCGGGATTATTCAATACATGGAGTACGCCCGCAAGAAAAAGGAGGCGTTGTAATGGCTCTCAAAACGATCCGTTCCGCTCCCTTGTACGTTGCCGCCATCGTGCTGCTGGTGTTCACCGGGTATCCGTTCCTGTATATGGTGATGACGTCGTTTAAGACGCAGCAGGAATTTTTCAAAAGCCCGTTTACGCTGGTGACGTCGATTCAATTCGGCAATTATGTATTGGCTTTTCAAAAAGGGCTGTCCAGCTACTTCCTCAACAGTGTTTTTATTTCGGTGCTGTCGGTATTTCTGATCGTCATCTTCTCCGCGCTTGCGAGCTATCCGCTGAGCCGGATGCGCTTTGCGCTGAATAAGCCGCTGTTTATGCTGTTTGTCTCGGGGATGATGCTGCCGATTCACTCGACCTTGATTCCGATCTTCAAGCTGACGAAGGATTTGGGCATCTACGATTCGTGGATGGCGCTCATCGGACCGTACGTCGCCTTCGGGCTGCCGATCTCGATCTTTATCCTCACGCAGTTCATGACCGAGCTGCCTCGGGAGGTGGAGGAAGCGGCGGAGATCGACGGATGCTCGCATCGGCGCATATTCTGGAGCGTCATTCTGCCGATGGTGACCCCGGCGCTCGCTACCATCGTCATCTACAACTTTATTCACGTATGGACGGAATTTATTTTTGCGCTTGTCTTGATTACAAGCCCGGAGAATATGACGCTCCCGCTCGGGATGCAGAAGTTTTACGGGGAGCTCACGGTGAACGTTCCGGCGCTGATGGCGGCGCTCACGGCCGCCAGTCTGCCGATCCTGCTGGTCTATTTCCTGGCTCAGGAGAAAATCGTCAAAGGCTTAACCGGAGGAGCCGTCAAGTAGCTTCATAGGCAGGCAGGCTTCATAGGTTTCGTTTAACGGAGGGCTCTGCCCGCCTTACGGCGGCAGGGCCGATTTGTTTTTAGGCTCGTTTACGAATATGGGGAGCTTCGGCCTTATTTGGTTTCGCGTTTATCGGGCCGGAGAGTCTCCCCTATATTGGGTTGCCGTAAGAACCGGCCGCAAGCGCTCAGTTCCGATGAAGTTTAACGCTGAGCACCAGGCCGATGGCCAGCATATTCGTCAGCAGCGAGCTGCCGCCGTAACTGACGAACGGAAGGGCTATTCCCGTCAAGGGCATCAGTCCCGTATGCATGGCCACGTTCTCGAATATTTGCAGCGTAAACATGGAGATGATGCCGACGATCATGTATCTGCCCTCCAAATCCGCCGTGCGGTTGGACAAATAAATCATGCGGTAAATGAGCACGAAGTAGAGGAGCAGCAGCACCGAGGCGCCGATAAACCCGAATTCTTCCCCTATCACGACAAAAATAGAGTCCGCATAATCGTAAGGGATGAATCCTCCTTGGACCATCGCTCCCTGCAGGAAGCCTTCTCCCTTCAGCTGTCCAACGGCAATCGCATGGATCGAGTTCGTCACATGCCAGCTGTTGTTCGCATCGGCCGTTGGATCGAGAAACGTTTGAATCCGGTCTAGCTGATGGGGCTTCACTATTTTGGAAAACCATTCCATGTTATAAAAGTAGAGAGCGGTGATGCCTGCGCCGATCGCGATCATGAGAAGGATTCCCATGCAAATATGCTTCATGCGGATATTCCCGATCCACAGCATTCCGATGAGTATGCTTATAAATACGACGGAAGTTCCAAGATCGGGCTGCTTCAGCACGATGAGGAACGGAACGCCTACGAGGGCGCACAAAGGCAGCAAATCGCGGAAGAAACGGAGCGGGTGTCCGTCGCGGGCTTTCAGCCAATTGGCCAATGCCAGAATAACGAACAGCTTCATGATCTCGGAAGGCTGGAAAGCCATTGCGCCGAGGTCGAGCCAACGCTGAGAGCCGTTAATATCCATCCCTTTAAACATCACTATCAGCAGCAGCAAAATGCCAATGCCGTATAATATATAGGATAGATGCCGGATGATGACGCGGTAATCCAATAAGCTGAGGCCGAGCATCGGCACGAATAATACCAAATAAGTGATCAGATTGTTCTTGTGCAGCCCTTGATAGTTTGTATCGAAAGTAGCGCTATAAATGACGAGCGTACTCAATACCATAAAAAGGAATATGATCAATAGAATAGGCAGATCCCATTGTTTTGCTTTGCGTAACATGATTTCCACTCCGAATGACAAGATAGGAACCGAAGCCGCCCGAAAGCTCTGTCGGTTAGGTAATACTATTACTATAAAGCATAGCAAGCGGGAATGCGAACAATGCCCTGCGCATTCTATACATCGCATATTCATATTTTGCCTAGCTCCGGGCCGTTTCCTATGGTATGGTATACATGTTTGTTTATTTTCGCGATGCGATGATCAAATACGATACCAAGGAGCGGCTCATGAGTAAACAATGGATTGCGCAATGGATTCAAGATCCGATTTTCTCGGGCGTTAAGCCTTTGCCGATGCTGCATAAAGAATTGGACACGGTAGAACACCGGCATCCCGATGCATTGAAAAACCGGCATACGCTGTTTCGGAAAACGTTTACATTAACGGATGCGCCTAAGCAAGCCGAGTTGAATATATCGGCGGACGATTATTACAAGCTGTACGTAAACGGGGTGTTCGTCGCTCAAGGCCCGGCCCAGAGCTATCCGACCCATTACTTCTATAACCGGTTGGATATCGCCGCCTATTTGCGGACGGGGACCAATGTCATAGCGGTTCACGTATATTACCAGGGCTTGGTAAACCGGTCGATGAACAGCGGCGATTTGCGCCAAGGCTTAATTGCCGAGCTGTATACGGACCGCAGGCTGTGCCTGATAACAGACGACAGCTGGACATGCACCGCTGCTAAGGAGTATATCGGGGAAGAAACGGTCGGTTATGATACCCAATATTTAGAAAATATCGATAGTCGTCTGGAGCATAAAGGGTGGACGGCGGCGGAGTATGACGACGCAGATTGGGAACGCCCGGCGCTCGCCGCCGCTGCGGATCATCAGTTGGAGCTGCAGCCGACTCCGGCGCTCAGTGTGTATGAGAGACGGCCTCAATCCGTACAGCGGCTGTCTGCGGGCCGTTTTGTCATTGACTTCGGCACGGAGCTGACGGGGCAATTTACGATGCGTGCCTGCGGCGGGAGCGGGGAGAGGATCGTGATCCGCTGCGGGGAGGAGCTGAATCCGGACGGGGACGGCGTTCGCTATGAGCTGCGCTGCAACTGCAAGTATGAGGAAGTATGGACCTTATCCGGCGGCGAGGACGTGCTGTCCTTTTACGAATATAAAGCATTCCGGTACGTCGAAGTGCTCGGCTCCGAAGAAGCGATCGACGAGGACAGCTTCGCGGCCGTCGTCCGTCATTATCCGCTCGACGAAAGCAGCTGCCGGTTCTCCAGCTCCGATCCGGTGCTCGACCAAATCTGGTCGATTTGCGCGAACGGTGTCAAATACGGCGCGCAGGAAAACTTCGTCGATTGCCCGAGTCGGGAGAAGGGCCAATATCTCGGAGACAACACGGTCATCGGGCACACGCATATGTATCTCAGCGGAGATGCGCGGCTCGTTAAGAAAGCGCTCGAAGACTTTGCGAGAAGCACGGCCGTTTGTTCGGGGATGATGGCGGTCGCGCCGGGCAATTTTATGCAGGAAATCGCCGATTTCTCGCTCCAGTGGCCGATGCAGCTGTGGCAGTATTATCGGCATACCGGGGATTTGGCATTCCTGATGGAAATGGCCCCGGTCGGCGAGAAGCTTGTCGCCTATTTCGACAAATACAAGGATCATACCGGACTATTGTACCATGTTGCGGAAAAATGGAATTTGGTCGACTGGCCGGACAATCTTCGGGACGGTTACGATTTTCCTCTGACCCGGCCTGTGACGGAAGGCTGCCATAATGTCGTCAACGCTTATTACTACGGCTGCAAAAAAACGATGAACGAGATTCGAAAAGAGCTCGGGCTTCCGGAGGAAGATCTCGCTCCGTTGAAGGATGCGTTCTTAGCGGCATTTTACGATGCTGAAGCCGGTCTGTTTGTCGATGCGGTCGGCAGCAGGCATTCTTCGCTGCACGCCAACGTGCTGCCGCTGCTGTTCGGTCTGGCTGAGCGGGAGAGCGTGCCGAATATCGTTCGGCTGATCCGTGACAAAAGGTTTAGCTGCGGCGTCTATTTCTCGTATTTTGTCTTGAAGGCATTGGCCGAGGCGGGGGAATATGCCCTGATGTACGATTTGATTCGCGGCGAGGATGAGCATTCGTGGGTCAATATGCTTCGGGAGGGTGCCACGACCTGCTTCGAAGCATGGGGCAAAGACCAGAAGTGGAACACGAGCCTGTGCCATCCTTGGGCCAGCTCGCCGATTCCGCTGCTGATCGAGGAGATTATCGGGCTGAAGCCGCACAAGCCGGGCTGGGAGGAAATCCGCTTCAACCCGCAGATTCCGCCGCAATTAACGGAGCTTCAGCTTAGCCTGACGCTGCCGTCGGGAACCGTTCGCATCTTTGTGGTCAAAGGTCAGGCCGACATTGAGACAAGCCCCGGCATCCGGATTATAACTTAAACAACGAGGGCCATACCCCCGTCCGTACAGATTCGTCTGTCGGGCGGGGGGTTTTTGTTGTGCGGATTTTAGACATAGGTTCTGACGGCAAAACCAAACGTATTCAATATCCCGATTTTACGCCCGATAATCCGGGCAAAGCATTCAACAAATAACCGAATCGCCCGCGCGGCAGCAGTGAGCAAGCGTCTTGTTTCCTCGAGAAACAGGCGCTTGTTTGCGTTTTCGCCGGGATTATACAAAATGTATCAAAATCGGCCCTGGAAATGGAAAATGGCCGAATAAAGCAAAAATTTTCTTATTAATCTAAATACAACGCAGAGGAAGTTACTTATATTTAACGTAGGTCGAAATCAACGCATAGGGGGGACAAAGCCGCAGTATAACCGGGTTTTTCACTGTTTCGCATCGTTTCTTGTTCAGCAGTCTCTTGCAATCGGTTACATCGGCATCATGGACCATACAGCCAAAGCCCGGCTTCGTCGTGATACAATACGTGTCATTGAGCAAGGGCTCCGACAGAAGCAAGCACGATAACATTCATGGCAATACGCGGAAAGGAGCTGTCCTTTATGAGATTTCCCCGAATCATTACATGCGGTCTTGTCGTCGCGCTGCTCGTCATTGCGGCCGCACCTGCCATGCCGGCGGCGGCAGCGGACGAACCTTCCCCTTCGTTTACCCTTACGCTTTCTACGGATAAGCCGTCCAAGGGAGAAAATGTGGAAGTGATTGTTAAAGGCCATGAGCTAAAAGATGTCTACGCCTATGAAGTGAATTTAAACTTTGACCCGACCGCGCTGAGGTTGAAGGGAGCGACGACCGAGCTTCCCGGCTTCTCTGTCTCCCCCATTGTCACAGACAACCATATTCAGCTTGCGCATACGCGGATCGGCCGAGTGATGGGGGACGACGGAGATCAGGTCTTGTATACGTTAACCTTTGAAGCGCTGCAGGGAGGAACGACGGAGCTGGCGATCGATCATGTCAAGCTGCTGGATTCGATTCTGACAAGCACCGACCATGCGTCGGAATCCAAGGTGGCGCTGGCGATCGACAGCCTGTTTCCGTTCGACGATCTCGGCGATTACGGCTGGGCCAAGGAAGCGATCGCCTATTTGTTCGACAAGGGCATCGTAAACGGAACGTCGGAGCATACGTTCAGTCCCGGGCAGCCGGTAACCCGCGCCGATTATTTGGTGCTGCTGATGAGGCTGCTCAAGGTTCGGGAGAATGCGGGCGAGCGCTTTGACGACGTGCCGCAGGGCGTGTATTATGAGGGACTTTTGGGCGCGGCCAGAAGCTTGGGCATCGCCGAAGGCGACGAATACAATAACTTCCATCCCGGCGCTCCGGTGACCAGGGAAGATATGATCGTCCTGACCGACCGCGCGCTGCGCGCGGCCAACAAGCTATCCGTCAGCTTGGATGCGTCGGTTTTGCAAGGCTATGCCGACGTGAGCGACATCTCCGATTACGCGGTCGGCAGCGTTTCGACTTTGGTCGGCTCCGGTGTCGTAGAGGGCTACAACCAAGGCATTTATCCGAAAGAAACGACGAACCGGGCGCAAGCGGCAATGCTGATCTACAAGCTGCTGATCTCCAAGAACATTCGGATTGAGGAATAAATCAAAGGAAGTGAAATAATGAGAATCAGGGGACTCCTATCCGTTCTCATGGTGACGGCGATGTGTTTAGCGATGCTTCCGCTTCCGGCCGCCGCCGTTACAGCCGATGAGGTCGAAGTGGACTATGCGGTAGATAACGGGGCATCCCGGCAAATAGCAAGCGGTTTTTTGCACGGGATATCAGGGGAAAAGCCGTCGCAATATTTAATAGACGGAATTAAGGTCAATGCGATACGAGGTGCCGATCATCACCCGAATTTGCCGAGTCTGTTCGATGAGAAGACGTATAACCGGGTGAAAGCGACTGATGCGAAGCTTATGGTGGGACTTTATTATTACACCAGCCGAGCGGGCAATACCTATTGGCCCGGAGACAATGGGGATTGGAAAACTTGGGAAAGCGTAGTAGAAAGCGTTTATAAAGAATCGGTGACGAAGGGGTATGATGTGTATTCCTGGATTCCATGGAACGAGCCCCGGCTGCAGTGGTCAGGTCCGGACAGAAACATAAACAGGTATTTGGAAGCGCATAACGTTGCCTCTCATAAAATGAAGGCGTTGAATCCTTCGGCGAAAATTCAGGCTCCGGAAGACGATTCGTATAACTTTGATTTCTTGAAAAAGTTTCTTACCTACTGCAAAGAGCAAGGCTGCTTGCCCGACATATTAAGCTGGCATGAGCTATCGGGCGGGGCGTTGGACATTGAAGCGCATACGGCGGAGATCAAGAACTGGATGCTCGCGAGCGGCATTACCCCGATGCCCATCGCCATTACGGAATACCAGGGCTGCTGTACGTACAATAACATTAACGGATGGGAAAGCGGCATGGCGGTCTCCTATATAGCCAGGCTGGAAAGATCCGCGAAAAATGGCCTCCTGTACGGCCTGAAATCGGCTTGGGATTACGTCGGAGACGACCCTAAATTTATGGCAAGCCTGGGAGATCTTGCGGATCGAAACAGCAGCACTTTACCCAAAGGCATCTGGTGGGTGTATAACGCCTATAAAGATATGACCGGACGTTTAGTGAAAGCGGAATCCTCTAATAAAAACAATATAGAAGTTTTGGCCAGTCACGACCCTGCCATGAATCGTTCCGTTGTGTTAATCGGCAGTGAAAATTGGAGAGAGCCTGCGGAAATAACCTTGCATTTGAATCACCTGAGCAATGCTTCTTATTTAATCCGAAACGGGAAGCTGCACCTTAAGGCAGAGATGATTCCTACCGCAGAGGTACTCATGTCGCCTTACACGATGCTGGAGGGCGATTATACCGTTGCTAACGGATCGTTGACTGTGAAGCTTCCGCCTCTGCTTCCCAAGGCAGCCTACAGAATTTATATTACGTCCGATACCTCAGAGGCGCCTTCCTTGCATGAAGAAGCTGAATCGCTGAAGGCTCAGGGCACCCCAGGTCGCGTTTACCGGACATACAATGAATCTGCAGCGAGCGGAGGGGCTGCCGCCATTCTCGAATCAACCTCTATTGGGGATTCGGTTACTTACACTATCCCTGTACCGTCGGCAGGAATATATCATATGAAGGCTAGAGTCAAGTCGGAAGCAACTCGCGGTATTTTTCAGTTGTATGTAGACGGAAAGGCGTATGGAGGTCCTAAGGATACATACGGGCCCTTCGACTACTACGACGTCGATTTCGGGAATGTTCCCATTCAAGGAAACAGCGCCAAACTGGATTTCAAAGTCGTTGGCAAAAACAGCTATTCCTCGAACTATTTTATGGCTTTTGATTCGTTTGAGTTAGCTAGGCTCGGAGAGTTGGGGCTGCAGCCGCCTGAAGGACTAACCGCTTCTTCCGGCGATGCTCAAACCCGGTTGACATGGAATCCATTAAACGGTGCGGATAGTTACAACCTATACCGGGGATCATCGGCAGAAGGGCCTTTCACAAGGATAGCTGAACAAGTGAAGCAGACCGAGTTTACGGATGTCGGATTGACCAACGGCACTGCGTATTACTACGTGGCGACAGCAGTTAATTCCAGCGGGGAGAGCGATTATTCCGCCCCAGTCAAGTCCGTGCCGCAAGGTGCACCATTACTCTCCATTCAATTGGCGAATATTCCTGCACAGCTGCGGGTTGGCGACACGGTGTCTTCTGTCGTATACGCCACCTACAGTGAGACGGATATGAGGCCGGTAACGGACGGAGTTATCTTCAGCAGCAGCGATAAGAATATAGCTGACATTGATGGAAAAGGTACGATCCGTGCCATCAGCCCGGGCGAAGCGATCATTACGGCAGCATTTGGCGGTATGCAGGCGACTTCCGCTTTGACGGTAATGCCGGTTGAGTCTTCTTCGCCGCAAGCGGTATTAAACGGGACGGACGCGATAACCGCAGGAACCGAATTTACGACCGGCTATCAATTGAAACACGGTCAAAATATATACGCACAGGATCTTACCTTTACTTATGATCCGAATCAATTGGAGTTTATTTCGGCGGAGTCGGTCAGGAAAGGAACGGTTATTGTAGACCAAGCGGAGAAATCCGGGCAAGTCCGCATGCTGGTGGCCAGTCCAGGCGATCCAGCCTCAGAGGCAGACGGCGATCAATTGATTCTGCATTGGAAGGCTCGAGCAGTCTCCGCATCGCAGATCGCGATGATCACACTGTCGAAGGCTATCGTGGCTGATAAAACCGGACATGAAATACAAGTAGCCGCTGTTTCTCACAGTGTACAAATAGGGGTTGTAGACAAGGAGACGCTTCTGGCTTTAATCACCGATGCGCAAAATAAGCTGAATGCAGCTTCAGAAGGTACGCAGCCGGGCCAGTATCCCGCAGGCTCCAAGGCAGCTCTGCAATCTGCAATCGACAAAGCAAGAGCGGTTGCCGAACGTCCACAAGCAACGCCGACCGAAGTTCAGCAAGCGGTGAATGACTTGACTGCCGCAGTACAAACGTTTATGAATTCGGTTATTGTGCTTCAGGGCGATCTGAACGGAGATGGAAAATACACCATTGGAGATTTGGCAATAGCCGCTGCCTTTTATGGCAAAACGTCTGCAGACGCGAACTGGGATTTATACAAAAAGGCGGACATCAACCATGATAACAAAATTGATATTGCCGATTTAGCAGTTATTGCCGCCAGCATGACACTGGATCATTGAGAGTGGCGAACGGTGTGAAGCGCCATTGGGAATCCCATGTTAAAGCACGGGAGAGGCCGCCGGCCGGTCTCCCCCTGCCTATATTATTTTAAAGCTCAAGGAGGATGCAGAAAGATGAAGCTAAAGCGAAAGATAAGCAAGCTGCTTGTTGTGGCGACTACCGTCGCTGCGTTATCGACAGGCGGTATGCTATCCCCGTCGGCGCAAGCTGCGGAGGGGCTTCCCGATTCCGCCGTTCACGGGTTAAAAGGGGAGTATTATACGAATTCGGGCTCACCGCTGTTTAACTTCGGCACACTGAAGTCGACGGTGCTGGACCCGAATTTGGACTTCGGCAGCCTGGAGACCGCATTCGGTATTCTTACCGGACAGCAGGATAAAGTCAATGTGCGCTGGACCGGGTTTATCGAGCCCGAATACTCGGAAGACTACACCTTCTACATTACCGGAGACAACGGTTTCCGGCTCTGGGTCGACGACAAGCTGATTATCGATCATTGGGTTAACGATTGGGATAAGGAGCAGGTCGGCAAGCCGATCCATTTGAATGCAGGACAGAAGTATACAATCAAAGTCGAATATTTCGAAGATACCGGAGGCTCGAATATTCACCTGCGCTGGTCCAGCCCGTCTGTGTCCAAATCCGCCGTTCCGACGGAAGCATTAACTCCGCCTAGCGGGTTCTCCTACGGGGGTAAAATTTCCGTGGACGGCGCCACGGCTGAAGTGAAGCTCGACCAGGCGGTTCAAGCGCTTCCGGGCGGATTGGTCGATCATCTGAAGATAAAAGTGATGGGCACGAACTGGCCGATCGCTTCGGCGTCGCTGAAGCCGGGCGACGACAGCACGCTAATTCTGACCTTCGAAAATCCCGTTTATTCGAAGGATGTATGGCTCGTCAGCGCAAGCTATGACGGGCAGGGCGGTCTGAAAGCCCTGGACGGAACGGTCGTTCCGGCTTTTGACAAGTCGCTTCAGAACGAATCCAAGTATCAAATTATGACGCCATGGGCGAGTCAGGTGACGAAGGAAAATGTGCTGCCGGAATATCCGAGACCGCAGCTGGTGCGGAATCAATGGCAAAATTTGAACGGCGAATGGGAGTTTCAATCGGCCAAAGCGGGAGAGGCCGTTCCTGCGGGGCAAACCTTGAAGGAAAAAATTCTCGTTCCGTTCGCTGCGGAATCCGTGCTCTCCGGCATTCATCGCGTTGAAAACCTGATGTGGTATAAACGCAGCTTCACGGTTCCGAGCGATTGGAGCGGTCAAAGGGTGAAGCTGAATTTCGGCGCTGTCGACTATTTGGCGACGGTGTACGTTAACGGACAGCAGGTCGGCACGCATAAGGGCGGTTATACTTCGTTCAGCTTCGACATTACCGATCAGCTGAAGCCCGGCGATAACGAGCTGATCGTTCAAGTACTGGATAATACGGACACGGGCGAAGATCAGGCCGTCGGCAAGCAAACGGTGAAAAAGCTGGGCGGCATCTGGTATACGTCCGTATCCGGCATTTGGCAAACCGTATGGCTGGAGCCTGTGGCGGCAGCTCATATCGAAAAGCTGGATATGACGCCCGACATTGAGGATCAGGTATTGAAATTAACCGTCCCTGCCGAGCCGGCCCAAGGTCTTACGGTCGAAGCGGTGGCCATCAAGGACGGCCAGGAAGCGGGAAGAATCAGCGGCCCTGCGGGAGAAGAGCTCAAGCTGCCGGTTCCTAATCCGCGACTTTGGTCTCCGGACGATCCGTTCCTGTACGATTTGCAGGTTCAATTGAAAAACGGCGATCAAGTGGTCGATCAAGTCAGCAGCTATTTCGGCATGAGGGAAATTAAGCTCGGCAAGGTCGACGGAATTACAAGACCGCTGCTCAACGGCAAATTCGTCTTCCAAATGGGGCCGTTGGATCAAGGCTTTTATCCGGACGGCATTTATACGGCTCCGACCGACGACGCGTTGAAATTCGATATTCAAACTGTGAAGCGCATCGGCATGAACACGATCCGCAAGCATATTAAAGTAGAGCCTGCCCGCTGGTATTACTGGGCGGATAAGCTCGGCGTGCTCGTCTGGCAGGATATGCCGAGTCTGGAGGACCGTCAGGGCAACCACGGATCGGATATTACGCAAGCCGCCAAAACGCAATGGCTCAAGGAATATAAAGAGATGGTCGATCAGCTGCGCAGCGCGCCGTCGATCATCGAATGGACCGTATTTAACGAAGGCTGGGGAGAGTTCGACTGGGGCGGCCAGCAGACGAAGGACGCGGTCAATTATGTGAAGAGCCTCGATTCCACACGCCTGATCAATAACGCAAGCGGCTGGCAGGATTCCGGAACGGGCGATCTCGTCGACATGCACTCGTACCCTGCTCCGAATGCTCCTACGCCTACGGATACCCGTGCGGCCGTCTTGGGCGAATACGGCGGTCTCGGTCTGCATACGCCGGGACATGAGTGGAGCCCGCTCGTATTCTCGTATCAGGAAATGAAAGACAAGAAGGAAATTACGGATAAATACATCGATTTCATCAATCAATTGAAAAATCTGAAAGCGAGTCCCGGCTTGAGCGCAGCAATCTATACGCAAATTTCCGACGTGGAATATGAAATTAACGGTTTGTTGTCGTACGACCGCAAAGTGGAGAAGCTGGACTTCGATCGTATTGCCAAAGCGCACCGCGAATTGATCGGTACGACTAACAACGAAGATTTGTCGAACGGCATTCAATCCGCCGAACAATTTTACAGCAAGCTCCAGGCGGGAGATAAGCCGGGTCAATATCCTCAAGACGCGCTGGACCGTTTCCATAGCGTTATAGAGTCGGCCAAACAAGTGCTTGCGGCGAGCGGCTCGACTTCAAGCGATTATCAGCAAGCGCTGAATCAATTGTCTTCGGAGCAGGAGCTCATGTTCACGCTAGTTCACGATCCGGTTTCGAAGGGCGCTGCCGTCGACAACTTCGACAGCACGACGCTGAACGACGCTTGGAGCATTTACCGCCCGAACAACGACTATTGGAGCTTAAACTCCAATCCGGGCAATCTGACGATCCAGACGCAAAACGGCGACAGCTACGAGAGCTCGAATGCGATTAAAAACGTCTTTTTGCAAAATGCGCCTGACGGCGACTTCATCATCACGACGAAAGTAACCGCCCCGGTAAGGAGAAACTTCCAGCAGGCCGGTCTGATCGTTTGGCAGAACGAGGATAATTACGTCAGGTTCGGCCATGTATGGGATACGCAGGGAGCGACGGGCAAATCGCTGGAGTCGGCTTACGAGAAAAACGCGAAATATAGCAAAGCGACGAATATGGCTCTTCATCCGGGATACGACACGTCCTATTTGCAGATCCGCAAGGTGGGCAACGTCTATACCACGTATTACTGGGACGGCTCCGCCTGGAAGCCGGCAGCCGATCCGATGACCGTGCAGTTGTCCAATCTGAAAGTAGGCTTCTACGCATTTTCTACGGACGCTACCTCGATTCAAGCGAAGTTCGATTACTTCGCCACCGCTCCCGTAACGAACGATCCTGCGGCTTCGCTGACAGGACCGGCATCCGTAGTGAGCGGCCAGCCGTTCGAGACGGCGGTCAGTCTGGACAATGTTACGCAAACCGTCTATGCGCAAGATTTGAACTTCACCTATGACGCGGACCGGTTGGACTTCGTATCGGCGAGCAGCGCAAAGGACGGATGGATCATCGTCGACAAGAAAGCCGAGCCCGGACATGTCCGGCTGATCACGGCGAATGTAAGCGGAGCGGACGCTTCCGGCGAGCTGTTCAAGCTTCAATGGAAAGCGAAAGACTCGGGAGCGGAGACAAGCGGCACGATTGCGCTATCCAAGCTTATCGTCGCCGACGGGCAGGGGAATGAAACGGAGCTGGAGCCGGCATCGCTGAGCGTTCGCATTACAGCGGGCGTAGACAAGAGCGCGCTGGGCTCGCTGATCGCTACGGCTCAAAGCAAGCACGACGCAGCAACGGAAGGCAATGCCGTCGGTCAATACAAGCCGGGCTCCAAAGCGGCGCTGCAAGCAGCGATCGATCAGGCGCTCGCCGTCTATAACGACGCGCAAGCGACGAAGGAACAAGTGGAGCAAGCAATCGTCGCGCTGAATGCGGCTCTGCAAACGTTCATCCACTCGGTCAACACGGCTCACTCCGGCGACGTTAACGGCGACGGCAAGTTCTCCGTAGGCGACCTTGCTATCGTAGCCGCCGCTTACGGCAAAAAATCGACCGATCCCGATTGGGAGCAGTATCAAGAGGCGGATATTAACAATGACGGCATCGTCGATCTTGTAGACTTGGCGACGCTCGCTCAGAAGATTTTGGAATAAAACGAATTGCGCAGATAAGGTATCTTTTCGCAAGATACCTTATCTGTTTCCTTATGGATGACCTGCGGGGAGCCGTTTTTCGTCCATCGCATCGAATCGGCAGCTCCGACAAAAGCTTCAAGGGAGAGGTTGCATTGAAACAGATGATCGGGTTGTTCATCGGCTTGGCCATACTCAGCTTTTTTCCATTTTATTTCAGCATGTCCAGCGGAAGCGCCGAGCCTGTTTCCGGCGACGGACAGCGTCTGGACTTTCATAAGCTGGAGAACATTATTCGGCTCGCCGAATCCAAGGGAAAGCCGGGGCCGGACGATGTGAAGGCGCCCGCCTTTACTTTGAAAGCGACGAACGGAGCCTATTATTCGATCGGGGGCAAAAGGGAGAAGCCGCTTGTCATTCATTTTTGGGCCAGCTGGTGCGAGGCCTGCTCCGTTGAAGTACCCATGATTAGAAAGCTGTATGAGCAATACAAGAATCAGGTCGATTTTTTCGGCATTAATGTGTTCACCGAGGAAAAGCCGGAAAATATGGAGAAGTTCATACAGGATAACCGGCTTTCGTATCCGATATTGCTGGATGAGCATAAGCATGCCGCGGATCTGTATCAGCTCCATGCGCTGCCCACGGTGTTTCTGATCGATAAGAACGGCTTCGTGCTGGATACCTTCCATATGATAGATCCGCTCGAGCTGCAGGAGAAGGTTGGGCGTTTGGCCGGACAATGAGGATTATGACGGCAACGCCGGGTTACATTCTGAATTCAATAGAGGTGCCATGTATGAGAAAAGCGAAAATAGCGCTCGTTCAGCTGCTCGTTCTCGCGATTTATATGACGCTGCTTGCTCCCTGCCAGGCGCAGGCGGAAGAGATCGGGCCGGTTCCCGAGTATTTTGCCGATCATTTTGACAAAGTATCGATCAACGACAATTGGGAGGCAATCGAAGGGCCGTGGTCCATCGATGCGGGAAAGCTTACCGTTCCGAAAGGACTCGGATATAAAGCGATTGCGAAGGACCGGAAATTCAAGGATTTTACGCTGGAAGCCGACATTGCGCTGGCCGACCGCACCGGCGATGCCGGATTGCTGTTCCGAACGGAAAGCGCGACGCCGGGAGCCGATAACGTGCGGGGATACTACGCCGGCATTACCGCTTCCGGATCGGGCTCCGTCATGCTGGGCCGGATGAATAACAGCTGGACCGAGCTGAAGCGCGCCTCCGTTACAATCAATCCGAATATGAGCTACAGGTTGAAAATTTCCGCCGTCGGCAGTCAAATCAGCGTATATCTTGACGATGTTTTAGTATTGGAGCAGACGGATACGGCGTACGCCGAGGGGAGCGTCGGAGTGCGAATGTATAATTCCGTGCCCTCCTATGATAATGTGACGGTCAAGTCGACGGGGGGAGATACGTTGTTCGCCGATGATTTCAATGCCGCTCAGAATCAGGTCATAACCCGTTGGAACATCATTGACGGAAATTGGAAGCTGCAGTCCGGAGCGATCACCGTTAACAAGGGCGACGGGTATAAAATTTTGGCTCAGGACGTTCAATTCGCCGATATGACGCTGGAGGCCGATCTTAAGCTGTCGAGCGATACGGGCACGGGGGATGCCGGCCTGCTGTTCAAGGTGCAGAGCGCCAAGCCGGGCACCGACAACGTGCAGGGCTATTATGCGGGTTTAAGCGGCGACGGGAAAATAACCCTCGGCCGCATGAACAATAACTGGCAGCCGCTGAAGTCGGTCAAAGCGTTCGACAGCATCGATTTTAATCGTTATTACCATATGAAGGTCGTTACGTTCGGAGACGAGATCAAGGTGTATGTGAACGACTCGCAGAAGCCTCTCCTTATTTATACCGACGATAGTGCCGGGAAGTATGCCAAAGGCGGCGTCGGCCTCAGAAGCTACCGCTCGCAGCCGATGTTCGATCATTTTATCGCGAGCGAATATGCGGTGCCGGAGCCGAAGTTCGCCGAGCCGGTGGGAAACAAGGAGCCGCTCGTGCAAACGCCGTTTATTCCGCTTCCGCTGGGCAGCGTAGAAGCGAAAGGATGGCTGCTCAAGCAGCTTGAGCTGCAGCGGGACGGCGCGACAGGCTATGCCGAGGATTTGTACGGCGAGCTGGGAACGAATGCGGCCTGGCTTGGTGGCACGGCCCCGGATTCCGACTGGGAGCGGCCGGTTTACTATTTGAAGGGGCTTGTGCCTCTGGCTTACACGCTGAAGGACAAAGACTTAATTGCCAAGTCGCAGAAATGGATCGAGGCGATCTTGGCGAGCCAAAACGCCGACGGCTCCTTCGGGCCTGCCGGCAATGACGATTGGTGGCCGCGCATGGTAGCGCTTTACGTGATGAAGGACTACTACGAAGCGTCGCATGACGCCCGCGTGCTTCCGTTCATGACCCGTTATTTCCACTATCAAGCCGCATCGCTGCCGGACAGACCGCTTCGGGACTGGGGGAAAATGCGCGTCGGCGACAACATCGACACCGTGCTCTGGCTGTATAACCGTACGGAGGACGCTTTCCTGCTGCAGCTGGCCGATCTGCTTGCCGAGCAGGGGTATCCGCACACCGATACGTTTACGAACGACGGATTCCAAAATTTCGGCAACGATTTCCAGCCGGTTCATGCCGTCAACGTGAACGAAGCGATCAAAATGCCGACCATTTATTATCAAAGATCGCATAGTACCGTTGACCGCGATGCCTTCCAAGCGGGCGTCGCCAACTTGTCCGATCATGATCAGATTACGGGCATGCCTTCGGGCACCGAGATGCTGGCAGGCATCGCCTCCACGCAAGGCGTCGAGCTGTGCGCCATTACCGAGCGGATGCAGAGCAACGAGGAAGCGGCCATGATTATCGGCGATCCGCGCATCGGCGACGCGCTGGAGAAGATCAGCTTCAACTCGCTGCCGGGTGCGATGGATAAAGATCTGAAGCTGCATCAATATTATTCTTTGCCCAATCAGGTAGAGAGCAATTTGGCGGATCACGGCTACAAGCAAAATTATAATAACGGCACGATGCCTTCGCCGGTTTCCGGTTATCCATGCTGCCGGTTTAATATGCATATGGGCTGGCCGTATTTTGTGAAAAATATGTGGGCCGCCACGACGGACGGAGGCCTCGGCATTATCGCCTACGGACCAAGCCGCGTATCGACACGGATCAAACAGGCGGATGTCACTGTCGAAGAACAGACGAATTATCCGTTTGAGGATCAAATCGGTTTTGAGGTGAATACATCGGCTCCCGTCCAATTCCCGCTTAAGCTTCGGATTCCGGCTTGGGCGGACGCGCCGAGCGTCACCGTCAACGGCCAAGCGCAGCCGGCGGTTAAAGCCGGGGAATATATGACGATCGACAGAACCTGGAGCACGGGAGACAAGGTCGTGCTGACGGTGCCGATGAAGCTGAAGACGTCCGCATGGGTGAACAATTCCGTCGGCATCGAACGCGGCCCGCTCGTGTTCTCGCTGCAAATGGAAGAAGATTGGCAAGTGGAATCGAGCCCGATCTCCGCTGAGCCCGGATTTAATGCGGCCGATCTCGGATTCAATCAATATCGCGTGCTGTCGAAGACGCCTTGGAATTACGGGCTGCTCATCGACCGTGAGCATCCGGAAGCTTCGATTCAGGTCGTTCAGGGACCGATGCCGGATAATCCGTTTATTCAAGCGACAAGTCCGGTCAAGCTGATTGCGAAGGCGAAGAAAATCCCGTCATGGGGCAAGTCGGCCAACCGCGTCGAAGCGGCGGAGCCACCGGTCGGACCGCTGCTCTCGACGGAGCCGACCGAGGACATCACCTTGGTGCCGTACGGGGCGGAGAATCTGAGGGTCACTTACTTCCCGGAAGTGACGGAGAAGCCGGAGCAGGCCGCCCATGCTCAGTACGAGGCGGAGCAGGCCGAGATTTATAAGGCGAAGGTGAATACCAACAACGAATATGCCTCCGGCAAAAGCTATGTCGGCAGCATCGACTACGAGGACAGTTATGTGAAGTTTAGCGACATTGCCGTTCCCGCAGCCGGCACGTACGATATGGACGTCTGGTTTGCCAACGGCAGCGACTACCAGGCGGCTACAGGCCGAATTATCGTCAACGGCAAGGAGCAGACGTATAAATTCCAAGGAACCCGCGGATGGGGACGGTTTATGGCCGCTCCGATCCAAGTAGCGCTGAACGAAGGCAGCAACACGATTACGTTCATGAAAGGCACCGGATACTACGAGCTCGACGCCATCGTTATCCGGCAGAAGGCCGAAGCGCCGGAGCCGGGAAATACGCCGGCGGTAACGTTGACCGGGCCGGATTCGGTCCGGGCGGAGGAGCCGTTTGCGCTGGAGCTCGGTTTAACCGGTGTCACCCAATCCGTATACGCGCAGGATTTAACCGTCACGTACGACCCGGATCGGGTGGAATATACGGGTGTGGAAGAGCTGAAGGACGGGCTTAAAGTGGTCGGACAATCGCAGGCTCCGGGTCAGGTCCGCTTGATTACGGCGAATTTGGGAGCGGGCGATCTCAATGCCGGCTTGCTCAAGCTGAACTGGAGAGCGAAATCCGCCGATCAAACGGCAAGCACGGTCATCACGTTATCCAAAGCCATCCTGGCCGACAATCATGGCGTTGAGACGCCGTTCCCGGGCGTCGCTCATAGCCTGCACATTGCCGCCTCCGCGGACAAAGCGGCATTGCGGCAGCTGATTGCCGCAGCGCTGGAGAAGCACGAGAATGCGGTCGAGGGGACGAACGCAGGCCAGTATCCCGCCGGCTCCAAGGCCGTGCTGATGGCGGCGATCCATCGGGCGCAAGCCGTCGCAGATAACCCGGCGGCTGGGCAGCAAGAGGTCGGGCAGGCTATAACCGACCTGCAGCAGGCGCTGGACGCCTTCCTGAACAGCGTCATTACTCGTATGCCGGGAGATACGAACGGGGACGGCAAGTATACGATCGCCGATTTGGCCATCGTCGCCGCCGCTTACGGGAAGACATCCGCAGACGCGGATTGGGAACAGATCAAACACGCCGATTTGAATGGCGACAACAAGATCGGTATCGAAGATTTGGCTATTGTCGCTCAGCGAATATTGCAATAAACTAGCTTCCGGCGTACGCGGCCTGTACCATGAACGGCGTACGCCGGAATAAAGCAAAAAATGACTTTTGCGTGTAAAGACGCTTGCCGTTACCAAATATTACAATCATTATGTAATTACTCATTTGGAGGAGGAAATGCAATGGCACAAAGAAAAAATTTCATGGGGGCACTTGTCACCGCAGCCGTATTAATTTCTCTTGTTACCGGTTGCGGAGCCAAAGCAACGGAAACGACAGCAACGCCGAAAGCGCCGGAAACGTCCAAGTCGACGGAGGCCCCGCCGGCCAAGCCCGCCAGCGATAAGGTTGTCGTAGGCTTCTCGCAGATCGGCGCAGAGAGCGGCTGGCGCGGAGCGGAGACGCAATCGATCCAGGATACGGCCAAGGCGGATTCGACCATCGAGCTGAAGTTTTCCGACGCCCAGCAAAAGCAGGAAAATCAAATTAAAGCCATCCGTTCTTTTATCGCTCAGAAGGTCGATGTAATAGCTATGGCTCCCGTGGTGGAAACGGGCTGGGAAGCCGTGCTGAAGGAAGCCAAGGACGCTAAAATTCCGGTGATCCTGGTCGACCGGGGCATCGACAAGAAGAATGAGGATCTCTACACTTCCTTTATCGGCTCCGATTTTATTCTGGAAGGCCAGAATGCCGCCAAGGCGATGGCGGAGCATCTCGGCGATAAGGGCAATATCATCGAGCTGGAAGGAACGGTCGGCGCGAGCGCGGCGATAGACCGTAAGAAAGGGTTCGACGATGAAATGAAGAATCATCCGAACATCAAAATCGTCAAATCGCAAAGCGGCGACTTCACTCGCGCTACCGGCAAGCAGGTTATGGAGGCGATTCTGAAATCGCCTGAAGGCAAGGATATTCAGGGCGTGTACGCGCATAACGACGACATGGCTTTGGGCGCGATTCAAGCTATTGAAGAAGCGGGCAAAAAGCCGGGGAGCGACATCAAGATCGTTTCCGTCGACGGCATTAAGGAAGCGTTCGAAGCGATCAAAGCCGGTAAGCTGAACACCGTCGTCGAATGCAACCCGCTGCTCGGGCCTCAATTGTTCCAGGCGGCCAAAGATGTGAAAGCGGGCAAACAGCTGCCGAAATGGATCAAGTCCAACGAAGAAGTATTCTCCGGCCAGAAAGCGATCGACGCTTTGCCTAACCGCAAATATTGATTGATTTTCGCGAAAACGAAATCAGGAGCGGAGCCCCGCTCTTGATTTCGTCTTTCGGTTCACAGTTCGAGTAAAGGAGTGGGAGTTCCATGCAGAAGCCGGTGTTAGTTATGAACGGGGTAAGCAAGTATTTCCCGGGTGTCAAAGCTTTAACGAATGTGGATTTTCAACTTAGAACAGGTGAGATCCATGCTTTGATGGGACAGAATGGCGCAGGCAAATCCACCTTGATTAAAGTTTTGACAGGTGTATATGAAATGGACGGCGGAACCGTTGCCCTGAACGGCCGCGAGGTACGCATCCGATCGCCCAAGGACGCGCAAGCCTTCGGGATCAGCACCGTCTATCAGGAAGTCAATCTATGTCCCAATTTATCGGTGGCGGAAAATTTATTCATCGGCCGCCAGCCGAGATCCTTCGGCGGTGCCGTCGACTGGAAGGCATTGAACCGCAAGGCGGCGGATCTGCTGGAGCGGCTGAGCATTCATCTGGATGTAACCAAACCGTTGTCCGAATACTCCGTCGCGATCCAGCAGATGGTCGCGATAGCGCGGGCCGTCGACATTTCATCCGGGGTGCTCATCTTGGATGAGCCTACCTCCAGTCTGGATCAGCAGGAGGTGAAGGAGCTGTTCCGGATTATGAGGCAGCTTAAGGAAGAAGGAATGGCCATCGTATTCGTAACCCATTTCATGGATCAAGTGTACGAGGTGTCCGACCGCATCACCGTGCTTCGCAACGGCGAGCTTGTCGGCGAGTACGAGACGGAGGAGCTGCCGAGAATCCAGCTGATTTCCAAGATGATCGGCCGGGATTGGAATGAGGAGGAGCAGACAAGCAAGGTCTCCCGCCTTAAGAAAGGGGAAGATTGGGTAACGGTGTCCCGGCTAGGCCGCCGGGGATCGATTGAGCCGTTCGACCTTTCCGTCCGCAAAGGGGAAATATTGGGCCTAGCCGGTTTGCTGGGATCGGGACGCACCGAAATGGCCAAGCTCATCTTCGGTATCGATAAGGCCGATCAAGGAGTCATTACTATCGATAACGAGAAGATCCGCGCCATGTTCCCCAAGAAGGCGATTGAACGCGGGTTGGCCTTTTGCCCCGAGGAGCGCAAGGTGGAGGGCATCGTCGGGGAATTGACGGTCCGGGAAAACATAATATTGGCGCTGCAGGCCAAGCGCGGCTTCTTGAATAATCTGTCACTGCGCAAGCAGCAGGAAATAGCCGCTTATTATATGGACCTGCTCCGGATTAAGGCATCCGATATGGAGCAAAGAATCGATCAATTGAGCGGAGGAAACCAGCAGAAGGCGATTTTGGCCCGGTGGCTGGCCACGAATCCTAAGCTGCTCATCTTGGATGAGCCGACGCGCGGCATCGACGTAGGCTCGAAGGCGGAAATTCGCAAGCTGATCTTGTCGCTGGCCGCCGAAGGGATGACGATATTGATGATTACTTCCGAGTGGGAGGAGATCGTAAGCTGCTGCGACCGGATTATCGTATTGCGGGACCGCCATATTATCGGGGAACTGACGGGTCATGAGATCAGCGAGCAAAAAATTATGCAGATGATCGCGGAAGGAGGAATCCAGGATGAATCTATTCAAGAGCATGTATATTAACGCAGCGCGATTGAAGCTGTTATGGCCGTCTATAGGGATTGCTCTGATCCTGTTGTTCAATGCGCTATTCACGCCTGGATTTTTCCATATTCGCCTGCAAGACGGGCATTTATTCGGCAGCCTCATCGACATATTGAATCGCGGCACGCCGATTTTAATTATATCGCTGGGCATGACGCTCGTCATCGCCAAGGAAGGGATCGATATTTCCGTCGGCTCGGTGCTGGCGATTGCCGCTTCCATGGCGGCATTTCTCTTGCAAAAGCAGTTTCCGTTTATCGTCGCTTTGATCGCAGGTCTGGGAATCGGCGTATTGTGCGGCCTGTGGAACGGGCTGCTGGTCGCCAAGCTGAAAATTCAACCGATGATCGCAACGCTGATTTTATTGACCGTTGGTCGGGGGATTGCGCAGCTGATTTCCGGCGGGAAAATCATTACGATCTCTAACCCTGCTTACCGTTTTGTCGGCGGCGGCTATTGGCTGGGCTTGCCCTTCGCAGTCATATTGGCTGCAGCGGTGTTTATCCTATTGTATGCAATCACCCGCAAGACCGCTTTCGGCTTGTTTCTCGAGGCGGTCGGGGCGAATCGCGTTTCCAGCGAGTTCGCTGGCATTCACTCCACGCGCATTATGATTACGGTTTACGTCATTTGCGGTTTTTGCGCGGCCCTCGCAGGCATTATCGTCAGCTCCAACATTACCGGGGCCGATTCCAACAATGCGGGCTTATGGTTCGAGCTCGATGCGATATTGGCCGTCGTCATCGGAGGAACGTCGATGCGCGGAGGACGCTTCTATCTGGGCGGCACCGTGCTGGGAGCGCTATTTATCCAAACGTTGACAACGACGATTTATACGCTAGGGGTCCCTTCCGAATCGGTCATGGTCGTCAAAGCGGTCGTTATCATTTTCATCAGCTTGATTCAATCCGATGTGCTCAGGGATATATTCAGCGGTATGATTCGCAAAAAAACGGGGAAGAAGGTGCTTGTTAATGAAGCTGCCGCTTAAAATTACCTCCTCCAACATCACCATTCTGGCTACAATCGTCCTCTTTTGCTCGTTGTATGCGATCGGCTCCGCGTTATTCGACAGTTTTTTCTCCATGCAAGTCTTTCTTAACTTGTTTGTCGATAACGCGTTTCTTATTATTGTAGCTACGGGCCTGGCTTTCGTCATCATTACAGGCGGGATCGATCTGTCCGTCGCTTCCTTGATCGCTTTGGTCAGCGTGATCTCGGCCATCATGCTGCAAGCGGGCATACATCCGTTTGTCGTCATGCCCGCCGTCTTGATATTGGGCACCGTATTCGGATTGCTGCAGGGCTATCTCATCTGCAAGTTTCATATTCATCCATGGATTGTTACGCTTGGCGGCATGTTTTTGGCGCGCGGCACCTGTTTTTTAATCAGCCCGGAGAGCATCGTTATCGATAACCCCACATATAGCGCCATATCCAATTACAGGATTCCGTTTTTTGGCGAAGGGACGATATCGATCGGCGTCGTCATTGCGCTCATCACCGTCGCCGCCGCCGTCTACGTATCCCGGTATACGGCATTCGGCAGAAACGTCTATGCGATCGGGGGCAACGAGCGTTCCGCCGAATTGATGGGGCTTCCCGTGTACGCGACCAAGCTGGCGGTTTACACGCTGAGCGGGTTTTGCTCGGCGCTGAGCGGCATCGTGTTTACATTCTATATGCTGTCCGGCTACGGGCTTCATTTAATGGGGGGAGAGATGGATGCGATTGCCGCTTGCGTCATCGGCGGGATTTTGCTGACCGGAGGCTTCGGCTTTGTCGTAGGCCCTATGCTGGGGGTACTGAGCACCGGCGTCATCCAGACGATCATTATGTTTCAAGGAACGCTGAGCTCCTGGTGGACCAAAATCGTCATCGGTTTCCTGCTGTTCGCCTTCATCGCGCTTCAACGGGCGATCGTATCGAGAAGGGAAAGAAACCGCAACCCGCAAACGGCAAAAAAATTGAAAAGGATATCGCTAACCTAGGCCACTTATGATATTATGATTTTGCGTTTAGTATTACAGAAACTATATGTAATGGGTAATTCTGTTGGTTCATTAAGGGGAGGATAGCAGTGAAAGCATTTCTTCGCGGCTGGCATGACTCCAGCATTCGTTTTAAGCTGAACTGCATCTTTCTCATCATTATTTTGATTTCGATCTTGTCTTTAAGCTTTTGGGGCAGCCGGACCTACAGCCATTATTCGGAAAATCAGGCCGATCAGAGCACGCTTCAGATGATTCATCAAGTGGAGAGCAACGTCGATTTGTATCTTAAGCATCTGGACGATGTGTTTTATTATTTGGGAGAGGATTCGGCCGTTAAGCAGTTTATGAAGCTGGGAGGCGAAGAGCCCGATGAAGCGGCGGCAGCCCAAATTCAGAAAACGCTGACCATGTATGCGGCCCGCAACAAGGAAATAACGGGCATGATGCTCGTCAACGGGCAGGGCACTTTTCTGTCGCACGGGATGTACCGGATCACCCGGGATTCCTTGACGGAAGAAAGCTGGTACCGGGATGCCGCGGGGAAGCCGGAAGAGACGCTTATTATCAGCAACCCTATCGGACGCAATGTCGCGGCTTATCAGAATTACAGCTCCTACGACGTGCTGTCGCTGGTGCGCGCGGTGCAGGACCCGGAGACGAAGCGGGTGACCGGCGTCATTCTCATGGATTTGAAGATGGACATGCTGAAATCGATTTTTGAAAATATGAAGCTGGGCAAGTCGGGATTCATGTATATCATCGACCGCAAAGGGGATATTGTATACGCTCCCACGAACAATATCGTGTACCGGATTCAAAGCAGCTGGCTGCAGGACGGGACGCAAGGAAGCTTGACGCAAAATATTAAAGGCCATGATTATCGCATTTTGGTTAACGATTCCGAAACGAATAAATGGAAATTCATCGGGGTGATCCCCGACGACGACTACCAAAGGGTGGTCAAAGACATTCAGCTTTACACGTTAATCGTTACCTTTATCACGATCGCATTGGCATCGTTGCTGTCCACTTATTTTACCGGCACGTTGATCCGCCCGATACGCAAGCTGATGAGTTTAATGAGCAAGGTTCGCAACGGGGAGCTGAATCAACGGTTTGTCGCAGAAACCAAAGATGAAATCGGTCAGCTGGGCCACAGCTTTAATCATATGCTCGAGGAAATCAACAATTTGATCAATCTGGTCTATATCGAACAGAGAAAGAAGCGCGAGGCGGAGCTGCAAGTGCTGCAAGCGCAAATTAAACCGCATTTTCTGTACAATACGCTGGACACGATTCAGTGGATGGCTCAGGAATACGAAGCTGACGATATTATCGAAATTATCGGCGCCTTGACGAATTTATTTCGGATTGGGCTGAACCGGGGGAATGAGTGGATTCCGATCAGGGATGAGATTAAGCATGCGGAAAGCTATCGAATTATTCAGATGTCCCGGTATATGGATAAGCTGGATATTCAGTTCGATATTCCGGAAGAATTGCTCAGATACCATGTGCTTAAGCTGATTCTTCAGCCGGTAATTGAAAACGCTATCTATCACGGCATTAAAGCCAGAACCGGCAAGGGGCTAATCACAATCAGCGCCGTGCGGGAGGAAAACGCGGTTTGCTTTCGAATTACGGATGACGGGGCGGGAATTCCGCCGGAGAAATTGCAGGAGCTCAACGATATTTTGCGCGGCGCGAAAAAACGGAAGGAACAGTATGGCATCGGACTGTTCAATGTAAACGAGCGCATCCAGCTCACCTATGGGTCGTCCTATGGAATTTTTATACATAGCGAAGTCGGGAAAGGCACGACGGTCGAGGTCAGGCATCCTATGGTTCATGTTGGGAATAAGACGGGTTGAGGTGACAGTTCATGTGGAAATTGTTGATCGCTGATGATGAGCCGCGCATTCGCAACGGTCTTTGCAAAGCGCTGCCATGGGCGGAGATGGGCATTGAAGTGGCCGCCGAAGCGGAGAACGGCAAGGAAGCGTTGGAGCTGGCCGACGCGGTCGGCGCCGATCTTATGTTCGTCGACATCAATATGCCTTTTATGAACGGGCTCGAGCTGATCGAGCAATTGCAGACTCGGCGTCCCGGTTGTCTGGTCATCATCATATCGGGGCATGACGAGTTTACTTATGCGCAGCAGGCCGTGCGGCTTAACGTGTTCGATTATTTGCTTAAGCCGGTCCAAAAGTCAGAGCTGAAATCCGTCATAGCCAAGGCGCTGGACGTACTGAACAGGGAGCGCGTCGATCAAAAATATACGCAGTGGATGCACCATAAATTAGAGTATAACGCGCTAGCGCTGCGTGAGGAATTTCTGGGCAATTGGATTACCGGGAAGCTCACGAAGGAGCAATTCGAAGAAGAGCGGCTGTTTTACCAGCTCCATTTTCACGGCAATGTCAGCCTGCTGCTGGTGAAGCCTCTGAAAAAAATATCGCTGGACGTGCCGAATAAAACGTGGGACCCGCAGCTCTTGTTGTTCGCAATCAAGAACATTTTATCCGAAGTGCTCCCTCAGCTTCCTGTTTCCGTCGTGTTCAGTATAGGAAAACATCAAGTAGCCGCGCTGACCCAAGTATCCGATCTTTCGGCTATCCGCGCCGTGTATCAAGAGTTCGAACGAACGGTAACGACGTATTTGGGCGTCAATGTATTTCTGTGTCACCGTATTTCCGGCCAGTTGGACGACATCCCGGCCCATTATGAGGCGCTTCGCGAAGAGCTTCTTCGGGAAAGCGCGCTGACCCCGATCATTGCGATGGCCAAGAAATATTTGGAAACCTATTACTACAGGGAAGATCTTTCGCTATCCGAAGTGGCCGAACATATGAATGTGAACGCGACTTATTTGAGCAAGCTGTTAAAAAGAAATCTGGGCAAATCGTTCGTCGATTATCTCACGGATGTCCGCATTAAGAAAGCGATCCAATACCTTGATGATCCTACTTTAAAAATGTACGAAATCGCGAGCAAAGTCGGCTATCAATCTCAGCATTATTTCAGTCATGCTTTTAAGAAGATGACGGGCGTGTCCCCATTGGAGTATAGAAAGCGTGGGGAGTACTAGATGAAGAGTTCATTTAGAAAAAGTTTTCTGTGGATTTTGATAGCATTACTGATTGTGTTTGCAGGTTCCGTGCTCTTCGAAAGCACCTCGCGGATTAAGCAGGCGAAAGCCGAGGCCAATTTTCTGATCGGAATCAGCCAGCCGAACTTGAATGAGCCGCGGCAAATCGTCATGAATAACGAAATCCGCAAAGAAGCGGAGAAGCATAGCAACGTGAAGCTGATTTTCACCGATGCCGCGGAAAATTCCGAGAAGCAAATCCACGATGTGCAAAAGCTGATGGAATACGGCATCGATCTGCTCATCATTTCATTGAACGATTCCGAGAAGCTCACTCCGATCGTGAAAGAGGCGTATAAGACGATTCCGGTTATCGTATTGGGCCGCGGGGTGACCGGCTACGATTATACGATGTTTATCGGATCGGATAATTTGTCGATCGGCAAAATCGCCGGCAAGCTGGCTTCCGATCTGCTGGCGGGCACCGCGGCGGAGATTGTGGAAATTAAAGGAGCGATGAGCTCCACATCGGAGGAGGAGACGAGCCGCGGCTTCCGGGACTATGTGACGCGCAGTCCTTCCATCCAAATCAAGCAAGAGATTGACGGAAGCTGGCAGCGAGATAAGGCGGAGGATGAGCTGAAAAGAATTTTGCCTTTTTACCCGGAAGTCCGGCTCGTGTTCGCCCACAGCGACGCCATGGCTCTGGGAGCCTACCGGGCGATTACTTCATGGGGCTTGTCCAATGTGCAAATTATCGGGATTGACGGCTTGGACACGGTGAACGGCGGGTTCGATCTGGTCAAGCAAAAAATTCTTAGCGGCAGCGTGACGAGTCCGACGGGGGGCCGGGAATCGATTCAGTATGCGATAGATATTTTGAACGGCGAGAAGGTCATCCCCAAAAAAATTATTTTGCGCAGCCATCTGATTGCCAATCAACATGAACCATTAAACGGTCCGGACAGACAGCCGTACATGATGAAGCTCGATACGGCGGGACCCGATAAAGCCGACCCCCGCCGGAAGATCAAGCTGGGCGTCGTTATTGTGGGCTCCGAAAGCAGCTGGAGGGCGGCGAATACGGAATCCATCAAGACGGCGGCCGAGCAGGAGCAGGATATTGAGCTCTTTATGCAATACGCCGAAGGAAGCCAGGATAAAGAAATTGAAATGATTCGCAGTTTGATTCGGCAAAAAGTAGATGTCATCGTATTTACCCCTATCGTAGAGACCGGCTGGGACGAGGTGCTGGAGGAGGCGCGAAAAGCCGGTATTCCGGTTATTTTGACGGACCGCAAGGTGAAGGTGGAGGACGACTCCTTGTGGACCACGTTCATCGGCTCGGATTTTATCGAGGAAGGCAGGAGGGCCGCGCGCTGGCTTCTGGAGCGTTATGCGAACCGCGGCGGAGTTACCGAGATCGTGGAGCTGCAGGGAACGGCGGGTTCGGCGCCTGCGATCGAACGAAGGCAAGGATTCGAGGAGGTGCTCGCGAACAATTCGTCCTTCCATGTGGCGGCTTCGGAAATCGGCGACTTTACTTACGACAGCGGCTTTCAACTGATGAACAAAGTCATTAAGGACGGGGTTATGCCCCAGGTTGTATTTGCCCATAACGACGATATGGCGCTGGGCGCCATCAAGGCGATGGAGCAAGCGGGGATGAAGCCCGGCAAAGACATTGTCGTGATGTCGGTCGATGCGACCAAGCTGGCGTTTCAAGCGATGATTGCAGGCAAGTTGAATTTGTCCGTGGAGTGCAACCCGCTGCTAGGACCGCAAATCGTCAAAGCCGTCAAGGATCTTGCCGCAGCGAAGGAAATTCCCGTCAATATTATTACGTCTGAAGGGATTTTCTCTGCGGAAACGGCTAAGCGGGATATTGCGATGCGGAAATATTGAGAGGAACCGTGGTATAGCTCTTGAAGATGCTGATATGCAGCGCTTTGAGGGCTATTTAGCATGTTATGGAGGTGTGGGTTATTTTTCTAATCAAGGTATATTTTTAGGACGATGGGAAAATAATACCTTCATCACCTCTGCAATAACATGCTTCTTTTATTAAGGGGATAGCTATGGATAATAAATTCCGCAAGATCGGCATCTTCCCTTTCTTTTCCGTCATTATCTTGGCCGTAGGATTAATGAACCACGTGATGGTCATGCCTCCGCTGCTTCAGGATGCCAAGAGAGATGCGTGGATCAGCGTATTGGTAACGATCGTTCCCTATCTGTTATGGGCTGCTATGCTGTATTACATCATAAGAAAAACAAATCAGCAGCCGCTTCTTCCCTGGCTGCAGCTTCATTGCGGGAAGCTTGTCAGCGGATTGCTGCGCCTTATTTTTGTCGTTTACTTTTTTCTGATCAGCCTGCTGACGATGAAGGAAACGGTCATGTGGACGCACTCTTCCTATTTAACCCGGACGCCTATTTTTGCCTTGTCCATTGTGCTTGTTCTGCTATGCGCTCTTGCCGTGCACTTGGGGATTAAAGCGATTGCGATTGCGTCGGGTATTTTGCTTCCGTTCGTCGTCATTTTCGGGGATTTCGTGATGAGTACGAATCTACCGGCCAAAAATTACTCGCTGCTGACGCCTATTATGGAATATGGCCCCCAGCCCGCTCTCAAGGGCGCCATCTATGTCGGCGGAGGCCTGGTCGAATTGATCATGATTCTCTTCGTCCAGCAAGAGATGAAAACGAAGCTGAAGCTGTGGCATTTATGGTCGCTGGCTCTCTTTTTGGTGCTGCTGGTCATGGGACCGGTGACCGGAGCCATTGCGGAATTCGGCCCTCATGAGGCCGCGCTGCTGAGGTTTCCCTCCTTCGAGGAATGGCGGATCGTGCAGATCGGCAAATATATCCGCCATGTCGATTTTTTATCGATCTACCAGTGGATTTCCGGCGCTTTTGCGAGGATTTCCTTTTCGCTGTATTTGCAGGTCGAGCTGCTGAGCATGGATTCGGGCAAACGTATCAGATATATGTGGCTCTTGATCATTAGCCTTATGACCGTGGCTATTATGGAAGTGCCGATCAGCGATATGCAGTACTTGTCTTTCTTGAAAGATATATATTTGCCCTTTGCGCTTTGGACGATGACAGGGCTATTGACGGTCATATTTCTCATCGTACTGTTTGTCAATTTACGTAAAGAGGTGAAATGATGATGAATTTTTTTGCGTTTCGGAAGCTGTTTCGGAAAAACGGCGATCACACGGAACCTACGCAGCGGTCCGATGCCCGGGAACCGGAAGTCAACGATTGGACGCCGGAGAAGATTCATCGTTTATTTCACAAATCGGCGGATATTAAGATGGAAAAATACGAGCTCGCAGAAGACGGAAAAGGAACGGTCTATTTGCTCTACTGCGACGGCTTGGCGGATACGAAACAAATCAATCATTTTATTTTGCCGAGACTTGAATGCTTCGTCCGCGAGGCGAATTCCGTCGAGGAGCTGGAACGGACATGGGAGCTCATGCGGATCAACCGGCAATCGGTTCTTGTGAGCCAGGTTTTTTCCGGACAATTGCTCATCTTCTTCCCCTTCTCCCAAATTGTCTACTCGATGGATATTTCGCGCATCCCTCAGCGGAGCCCGCAAGAGTCGAATACGGAGACGGCCATCAAAGGGCCGAAAGACGCTTTTGTAGAGGAGCTGACGACGAACGTTGCGCTGGTACGCAAGCGGCTGCGCACCAATTCGTTGTGCTACGAGCAGTTTTCCATCGGTGCCAGGAGCCGGAGCAGAGTCGCTTTGCTCTATATCGAGGATATCACCCAGCCGCGCTTTGTGGAAGAAGCGAGAGAGCGGCTTCAGCATATTGAAATCGATATTTTGTTCGGCAGCAGCCAGCTGGAAGAGATGCTGGCCGACCGATCGACGTCGATGTTTCCGCTGCTCCACTATACGACCCGTCCCGACTTTGTCGTCGATTGCCTTGTGCGGGGCCGGTTCGCCATTTTGGTCGAGGGCGCCCCGACGGCGATCATCGGACCTGCGAATTTAACCTTATTGCTAAAAACGCCGGAGGACTCGTATATCCCCTACTATATGGGGACGTTCGGCTTGCTGTTTCGCTTCGTCGGGCTGATCATCGCGCTCTTGCTCCCCGGATTCTGGACGGCGCTGGCCTCGTTCAACATCGAACAGTTGCCGCTGCCGCTGCTGGCGACGATTACGTTATCCCGATTGGGCCTGCCTTTGCCGGCTCCGCTGGAAGCGTTCCTGATGCTGGGCCTGTTCGAGCTGTTTCGCGAGGCCGGAGAACGGCTGCCCAAGGCCGTCGGCCAAACGGTGGCCGTCGTCGGCGGTATTGTCGTAGGGGATGCGGCGATCAAAGCCGGACTCGGGTCCACGACGTTTCTCGTCATTGCGTGCGTGACGGCGGTAGCCAGCTACACGCTGGTGAACCAGTCTCTGGTCGGCACCGTCAGCATCGTCCGATTGTTTGTGCTGCTAATGTCTTCGGTCCTGGGCATGTTCGGATTTATCGCGTCCGTCATTGCCCTTGTCGTTTATTTATCCAGCCTGGAGTCTTTTGGAGTGCCTTATCTTGCGCCGTTATCTCCCTTCCGCTGGAACGATTTCGTCTCGGCCATTACCCGCAAACCGTGGTATAAAAAAGATTACCGTCCGGGGATGCTCGGCACGACGGACCATACCCGTAAAGAGAGGAGAACAGAATGAGCCTGTACATCAAGCTCCCTCTGGTATTCGCCCTGATCGCTTGTTTATTGACCGGCTGCTGGGATATTAAAGGCATCCAGGACCTGAACTATTTGGCTTCCATGGGGTTCGATTATAAGGATAACGAGTATATCGTGTACAGCCAGATGATCGATTTCAGCACTGTGGCCAAGATAGAAACCGGGAAGCCCACGCAGCCTGTGCCCGTATGGGTCGGCATCGCCAAGGGGAAGACCGTCATCAGCGCGATTAATAATTTGTACCAGACGACGCAAATGAGGCTGTTTTTCGGCCAAGTCAACTCGATTGTCGTAGGAGAAAATATTTTGCGCAGAGGGGTAGAAGACGTTCGCGAAGCCATAGGACGGTATTATGAGCTGAGATATACTCCGTGGTTATTCGGAACCAAGGAGCCGATCGATCAACTGTTTGCGGTCACGCCGTTTTTCAATCTGTCTCCCTTAATGTCGCTGCTTCACCAGCCTATTGAGAATTACAAGCAGAGATCGATTATACTGCCGATAACGGTGCGGGACTTTGCCTCCAATTATATGGAGCCCAATAAAGCGATATTGCTGCCCTCTTTGGCTTTGGCGGACGGAGATTGGAAGGAAGGAGAGAAGCCGAAATCCCTGCTGGAACTTGACGGGGTGTTCGTTTATCAGGATCGGGAGTATAAAGGCTGGCTTGAGAAAAACGACGTTCTCGGGCTCCGCTGGATGGAACCGAAGATGAACCGCAGCCCGGCCTTGATCCAATCGGACGGGAAGCCGCTGGCCACGCTATCGCTGGAGCAGCCCAAGGTTGCCATCATTCCGTCGTATGAAGAGGGGAAAATGCTGTACGACGTGAAAGTAAAGCTCAGGGGAAACGTCAGCGAAGTCATCCAGCAGGTTTCCGAGGAGGAGCTGGAGCAGAAGGCCGCTCAGCTGGTCAAGCATCAGATTAAGCGGACGTTCGAGGAAGGGCTGAAGCTGACGGCCGATGTTCTGGGGTTTGAGCATGTGCTGTACCGTAAAAATAACAAGCTGTGGAGCATGCTGCGCGACCAGGATCGGCTGGATTTGCACCCGAGTTCATTGCGTAACATTACAATCACAGTGGATTTGGATCATTCGGGGAAATTGAAGCTGTAAAAGCGAACAAACGGAGCTTCCCGGAAAAATAGTCCGGATTCGCGGATTTTTCCTACCTGAGACTTAGCTGAATCAGACGGGAGTATTAGATAGGCTTGACACCGGGGTATAACGTACCGGTTTTATCAAGGGGATGCGCGGAAAAAAACGGTCGCAGGTCTTCAATTGCTCCGTACGGCTTATAGACAACTGAAAAAATGAAGCGTCGACGCCGGGATAGGCAGCTTATAAGGGCTGTCTATTTTGCTTTGGGGCGGTTATATATGTTCGCCTTTGGGAATAAAAGTAAATTATTGTTACTCGCCGCTAGTTATTTATCCTTGCTCCTCTTAATGTCAGACGCCATCAATCGACAATTTTCGCCTGGATGATGCTGTAAAATAGAACAATGAGCCTTTGTGCTGGACAAAGCAAAAGGAAAGCGAGGTGAACAGCGGGGAGAAATGCGCAATTTGTCGTAAAAGGTCGTACGATCGCAGAGGTAACGCGATCGTAATCAAGCTGCGCCAGACTGCAGCGGACGGGGCTTTGCCAAATTTATATACAAAGAACGGTGATATGAACAGATGAAAAAAGGATTGCTTTTATTGGCTTTAACTTTGGGCTTGCAGCTGCAAACGGCTGCCGCGGCGCCGGAATCCGGGACGGTCTATACGCTTGTTCCCGAGGATTGGGGCATCTATGCGGACGGTACTCATCCGGAGGAAACGACCAAAGGGATGAATGATGCGCTGAAATGGGCGCATGACAACGGCAAAACGACATTCAAAGTGCCTGCGGGAACTTATTTGATTAAGAAGCAGGACCCGAAGCTGGTTAGCGATACGTCGGCGCGCATTAATATGGTTCCGGACATGACCTTCGAGCTCGACGATCAAGCGGTCATTCAGAAAGAATCGAACGGGTTCAGCGGCTACCAGACGATGAATATCGGGTACGGAGCGAACAACGTCACGATCAAGGGCGGCACGTTCCGCGGCGATAAGGATACGCATGATTATTCCAGCGGCGGCACGCACGAAGGCGGGTACGGCATCGTGACGGAAGGGGCCGTCAATGTGAAGATCGACGGGATTAAGGCGGTCAACTTCACGGGAGACGGCTTGGCGATCGGCGGCAAAGGAACGATGATTCAGGATTTGTATGAAAACAGCTTCGTGCCGGGCTCGTTTGACGAGCAGGGGGCGCCTGTCGATGATGCAGCGGCGATTCGTACGAAAAAACCGATTTCTTTAAACAACGACATTTTCAAAACGGAAAGGCAGTTTGAGCTATCCAACAAGCAGAAGCTTCCGAACGCCTTCGATATTTACTTTTACAAGGAAGACGGGACGTTTCTAAAAACTTTGAAAGACCAGACGATGCGGCAGCTTATGGACATTCCCGACGGCTCCGGCTACATCCATCTGGTGTTCCACCAAGCGGACAGCAAGGCGGCCTACGTAGAAATTTGGCAGAGAGCCGTCTCCAAGCAGGTGGTAGTGCAAAACTCGGAATTCGCCTTTAATCGCAGACAGGGTATTACGGTCGGCGGCGGAGATCAGATTACGATCGTCAATAACGAGCTGCACGATATGAAAGGAACGGCTCCGCAATCCGGCATTGACGTGGAAGGCGGGTACGGCGAGAACGGGCATTTGAATACGAATGTTTTTATTAGAAACAACAAGTTTTACAATAACGCCGCTTATGACGTCATTTTGTACGACGGCCACGACGCGACCGTGGAAGGCAATCATATGGCGTCCAAAGGAAAAATCGGCCTGGCCGTTTCGACTCCGTTCAAAAATGCGCTGATCAAGGACAATCATTTTGACGCGACCAGCATTTATGCTTATCATGACGTGCAATTCGAAGGCAACGAGATGAATGATTCCTTTACGCATCTGGAAGGCCCCAATTTGACGATCGACGGGATGAAGTTCACCGATTCCAAATTTGTTATCAGCAGCAGCACGCCGTTCGGAATAACCGCTTCCAACATTACGATGTACAATAACAAAGGCGGAATGGATTTATCGTTATGGGTGAATCCCATTCATCTGCAGGGCGTGACCGTGTACGGAGGCGGCTTCTCCGGAAGCGCCGCGGGCAGCATCGTCGATGATCTGAAGGTCGTCGGAACGAGCGCCCTAAACCTGCCTCCCGGAACTTATAACCGCTGCGATATCGAGTCTTCGACGACCGGCGTGACGCTGGACGATGCCGGCAGCTATGTCTTCGATCAGTGCCGGCTGAAGGTCAAGGAGGGCGTACTTGTAACGAATGCGAACGCCGATTTTACGATGACGAACTCCGCCTTCGAGATGCTGGATAAGCGTTATGCTTTGAAAGTGGCCAAAGCCAGCAAAATCCGCTTTGAGAATAATGCCATTTCGTATGACCAAATGACGGCCGCCACCGATTATGCCGTCATGATCGGCGATTATTGGACGCGCAACGATCCGTTCACCGTGAAAGAAGCGGCGATTAACGGGAACCGGATTGAGGCGAATATGGCGGCGGAAGGCATATCGACCGTCTATGCGGGCGTCGGCGCGCCGAAGTATACGATCGAGGAGAATACGCTCGTCAACGCCAAGCTCAAGCTGCGGGAGAGCGATATGAACGCCAGCAATGTGGAGGAATCGCTGCAGAAGTAAAGGTAAAGAGCCTTCGGCTCCGCTTACGGGCGGAACGAAGGCTCTTGCATTTCTTCTCGGCCCGCTATCGCAGCCGGCGCTTCGGCCGCCGCCGCTAAACGTAGCTGTAGCGGGCTCTAACCTGAGCCGTGATGCTCAGCTGCCCCGGCTGAATCGGGGTCGGTCCGCTTGCGCCTGCCGCATACAAAGACGTATGAAACGGCGCGGGCGGCTGCGGCTGCGACAGCTCTTCAATGCGCAGCGGCGTTCGGTTCAGCGTGGCCTGAATCGCGCGAGCCAAGCTAATAGCCTTGTTCTCCGCCTGCCGGATAGCCAATTGCAGCGCCTGGTTGTAGTACGCCTCCGGATGCGTGTTGACGAAACGGATATTCGTAACGGTATTGGCTCCTTGCCGGACCGCGGTATCTACCACCGTTCCGGTCCGATCGATCTGATCCAGCGTGATTTCGAGAAGATGCGTAACCTGATAGCCTTGAAACAGCTGTTTGCCGTCCTCGAACGAATACTGCATATCGATCCGGTAGTCTGCGGTTCGGATATGCTCCTTCGGAACGCCGAGCTGACCGAGCGCCGCAATGATTCGGGTCACGATCGCGGAATTTTCTTGCTGTGCCGGGAGCAGCTCCTTGTTTTCGGTCACTGCGCCCAAGGTGACGACCGAACGGTTGGGCGCCGCGGCCACGGAAGCTTCTCCGGTCACCTCGATCACATTTTGTTGAGGGTTTTCGCTGTGGCGCTGAAGCAAAACAGGGGGAGAGGAAGAACTTAGGGACTCTATTTCGGACATCGTCAACGCTCCTTCATTACCGTTTTATGTACTGCGCGGATCGTTCGTCATATTACCAATGTATGGCTTTGCGCCGCCTGAGATGACTCGGGCGGAACCGGGCCGCGGTTTGCATAAGGAATGCGTTCCCCGTCTACAATAACGAAGGTAACAAAGCCTAGTATTGGAGGGATTATGCATGGCAGGAGCAGTAGGAACAGGCAGCGATTTCCTGTCCGCGGTTCGGCACAGACGCACCATTTACGGGATTGGTCCGGACGGCGCGATTTCGGATGATCGCATCGTTCAGCTTATCGAGGAAGCGGTGAAGCATACGCCGTCGGCGTTCAATTCGCAAAGCGCGCGAGTCGTCGTCTTGCTCGGACAGCAGCATCATCAGCTGTGGGATCTGACGAAGGAGATTTTGCGGGCGATCGTCAAAGCCGATCGGTTCGCGTCGACCGAGCAAAAGATGAACGGCTTCCGCAGCGGTCACGGCACGGTCCTGTTTTTCGAGGATCAGCAGGTCGTCGAAGGTCTGCAATCCAGCTTCCCCAGCTACAAGGATAACTTCCCCGGCTGGTCATTGCAATCGAGCGGGATGCTCCAGTACGTGATCTGGACCGCTCTGGAGAACGAAGGCTTGGGAGCCAATTTGCAGCACTACAATCCGTTGATCGACGACAAAGTGAGAGAGACGTGGAAGCTTCCGCAGTCGTGGAAGCTGATCGCCCAGATGCCGTTCGGGAAACCGACCGCTCCCGCGGGCGACAAGGAATTCAAGCCTTTGGAAGAGCGAATAAAGGTGTTTAAATAAGCGGCTGAACCCCGGTATCCGTTGCTCTGCCGCACATCGACGAGAACCTGGCCAAAGGCCGGGTTTTCTCGCGATGATAGTCTATGATTCGCTCTTTCGCTAGATTTGAAGATGGCCGCCGATCTTGTTATGATAGAGTCAGGATTCATAATGATAGAGTTCGGTACCTGCATGGGTCCTCATTTTATACATACGGAAGGGATTTTATGAATCGACGCGGATTTTTGAAATGGTTGTTCAGCATGGGCGTAGTCGTTGACGGATCGATCAATATTTTGCTGCAAATGCTATACCAAGTTTACGAGAATGCTTCGAAGACGGGAACAGAGACTCAAGAAGCCGCGCTGGTGGAAAAGGTGGAACCGGCCTTATCCAATGAGCCGCTGCTGTCTTTTTTTGTATTAAGCGATATGCATATTTCGATTTACGACCCTAATACGCCGCGAAAATTCCGGTCGGCGCTGGAGCAGATCGTCCAGTTCGAATCTCCGGTCGACGCGCTGCTGCTCGGCGGAGATTTGACCGACTACGGGACGGAGGCGGAGTACAAATCGCTGGAGAACATTATGAGCGGCTTCAAGCTGCCGCCGTTCTACGCCAATATGGGCAATCATGATTATTATCATGTCTGGATGAACCAGAAGGGCGCCTTCAGTACGGAGACGATGCCGAACGGCTGGACGGATGCGCAGTCCCGCGCACGCTTCATGAAGCTGTTCGGCTATACGAAGCCGTATAACGCCGTGACGATTAACGGATATCATATTATTTTGCTGTCGCAGGAAACGTACCGCCAGGAAATGCCGGAGGTCGGAGAAGGAGCCTGGTATTCCGATGCGCAGCTCGAATGGTTTCAGAAGAAGCTGGCGGAAACGACGGACGGCAAACCGATCTTCGTGCTGATCCATCAGCCGCTTCCGCCCGAAGGGAAAGACGGGGGAACGCATCAGCTGATCCGGGCGGGCAAGTTCCGCGAGCTTTTGGCGCCTTACCCGAATGTGTTCGTGATCTCCGGCCACACGCATCAAGACTTTGACAACGGCTCTTCCCATTACAGCGAGGAGACGTTCCATTGGTTCGTCAACGCTTCAGTCGGGATGACGCGCGACAAGCAGAATCCGGCCTCCAAGTCGCAGGGCATGTACGTGCAGGTGTATGCCGACCGCGTCGTCGTCCGCGGCAGAGAGTTCGCTCAGAAACGGTGGATTCCCGAAGCCGACTGGATGATCCCGCTCAAGCGCGTGTAAGCGGCCGGCAGCCGGCTTGAACGACGATCCGGCAGCATCGGCAGCTTACGGGCATTCGGTCACAGCAGAGGAGACAGCAGCCGGGCGATCGATTCTTTCAGCTGGCTGACATAGGATCGCCGTTTGTACGATTCCAGCGTCAGCTCCCGGGAATGGTGCAGATCGGCCGCGAACAGCTCCTCCAGCTTGCCCGCCGTCTTCGTATCGTAAATGAAGGCGTTAATTTCAAAGTTCAGCTTGAAGCTGCGGATATCGATATTGGCCGTGCCTACCGAGGCGACCTTGCCGTCGATCACGATCGTTTTGGCATGGAGAAAGCCGCCTTCGTACAAATAACAGCGCACCCCGTTGTCGAGCAGCTCTCCAAGATAAGAACGCGATGCCCAGAAGACGAAGAAATGATCCGGGCGGTCCGGAATCATTACCTTGACGTCGATGCCGGATAAAGCGGCCATTTTCAGCGCGGTCAGCAGGCTTTCGTCGGGCACGAAATACGGGGATTGAATGCAGACGCTGCGTTTGGCGGAATGAATCATTTTGATATAGGCGTTCTTAATCTGCTGCCGGTTGGAGTGAGGGCCGCTCGAGACGATCTGCATGCCGACCCCCTGCGGGTACACATCCTCGCAAAAATATTTGGCCTCATAGCCGATCGCCGGCGCCGCGGTCCGGTTCCAGTCCATCATAAAAAAAGCCTGCAGCACCTTGACCGCGCTGCCCTCCAGCTTCAAATGGGTATCTCTCCAATAACCGAGCCGCGGATTTCGTCCCAAATATTCGTCCCCTACGTTGAAGCCTCCGATATAGCCCCATTTGCCGTCGATAACGCCTACTTTGCGATGATTGCGGTAATTCAGCCGCAAATTCAAATAACGGATTCGCGACGGAAAGAAGGCCGCCGCCTCTCCGCCCGCCTCCACCAGCGGCCGCAGAAACCGCTTGGCCAGCCCGTAGCTTCCGACGTCGTCGTACAACAGCCTGACTTCGACGCCTTCCCGCGCCTTTTGCGCCAGCAGACGAATCAGCTCCTGGCCCAGCGTATCGGCCCGCACGATGTAATATTGCAGGTGAATGTATTGCTTCGCCTGGCGGATCGCCTCGAACAGCGAGGCGAACTTGCTCTGGCCGTCGGTGAAAATTTCGACCTGATTGTCCTGGGTCAATACGGAGTAACGGCTGCTCATCAGGTTCATATGCATCATATCGTGGTAGGCTTCCATAGCCGGATCGGCATAGTGCATGACTCCGAGCTCGATTTGCTCCGTCTGCTGCCGCGAAACCGCGTTGAATTCCTCTCTCGTTTCATCCTTCATCGCCCGCATCCGGCGGCTGTTCAGCGTTCTGCCGGCCAGCAGATAAATGATAAAGCCGACCCCGGGGAGGAAGAGGAGAACCATCAGCCAAGCCCATGTAGCGACGACATTGCGGCGCTCGAAAAAAATGATGACTACGGCAAACAAATAATTGAGGAGCGTCAGCAAATTATAAATGTCTTGAAATTGAAACATGGGGTTCACCTCCTGCTTGCATTCCGATCCTGTTCTTTAAGCATAACCCCTTCTGGAATCATTATCCACCCTCGCGTTATCATTTCCTTACCCGGATTCGCATATGCATGCCGGAGAGCGGCCGAATCGGACTAACCATCGGATAAATAAACGGAAAATTATGGTTGACACGGCTGGTGGCAGCGTTTACAATAAGGTCACAAGTTAATACCACGTGTAGGAGATGCGGAGATATACACATAGGTTGCTTCGATAAGAGAAGGCGATTTATGTGTTTTTATTTGCTCAAAATCACTTATATTATGGAATTAATGTATATTTTATCCTTACATCAGTTACTGAAAGCGAATACATCCAAGGAACTTCTGATTATCGTTCACTCCGGCATCCAGAGGGGCTCTTTTCGGCATCTTGAGTTAAGCGCTTTACCTCATGAATCTTACTTTAAGGAAAGGGGAATCTTCATTGTCTGCATCTTCGTCATCTTCTTCTAAAAAATCCCAATGGAAGGAAGAGCTTCTCGGCTTCGCTTTTCTGGCTCCGTCTCTTCTGATCTTCATCTGCTTCTTGTTTTACCCGATGATCCGCTCCGTATATCTCAGTATGACCTTGACGGACCCGAGAGGGCGAGTGGCGGCGTTTGTAGGGCTGGATAATTATATCGATTTGTTTTCATCGGGGCAATTTTATTCCAATCTGAAAGTCACGCTGCTGTTCATCCTATTCACGGTGCCGACGACGATCGTCTGGTCGCTGGTGCTGGCTGCGCTCACCCACAACAAGCTGAAGGGGATGAAGCTGTTTCAGTTCGTCTTTTCGCTGCCGATCGTCATTTCCGTAGGTACCGGGTCGATCATTTGGCTGCTGCTGTTTCACCCGACGGCGGGAATGCTCAATTACTTCATCGGCTTCGTCGGCATCTCGCCGATTTCCTGGCTGGCCGATCCGTCATGGGCGCTCATATCGATTTCCATGATGACGGTATGGATGAATATGGGCTTTGTCTACATCATTTTGCTCAGCGGTCTGCAGGGAGTGCCGGAGGAGCTGTACGAAAGCGCCAAAATCGACGGATCGGGACCGGTTCGGACGTTTATCCAGATCGTGCTTCCGCTGCTTTCTCCCACGATCTTCTTCGTTCTCATCGTATCGGTTATCACCGCCTTCCAAGCCTTCGGCCAAGTGAATATTTTGACCAAAGGCGGCCCGATCAACAGTACGAACGTCGTCGTATATTCGATCTATCAGGATGCGTTCATTAACTTCCGGTTCGGTATCGGCAGCGCGCAGGCTTTAGTCTTGTTCGTCATCATTTTGCTGCTGACCGTCTTTCAGTTTAAAGTTTTGGAAAAGAAGGTGCACTATCAGTGATCATTCGCGGAGTATCCCGTTCCATATTGTATGCGTTTTTGACCGTGCTTGCCTTGGCGGTGCTGTACCCGCTGCTGTTTACCATTTTGTCGTCGTTTATGACGGAAAAGGAAGTAGCGGTGTTTCCTCCGCCGTTATTTCCGCATCAGCTGTACTTGGGCAACTTCATTAAAGCGCTGCAAACCGTGCCGATCCTGCGGTTTATCGTCAACAGCTTCGTCGTGTCGGCCGCCATTACGATCAGCCAGGTCATTACGTCGAGCTTGGCCGCTTATGCCTTCGCTTTCTTGAACTTCCGCTTCAAGGGCCCGCTGTTTCTTTTGTATTTGTCCACGATGATGATTCCGTGGGAAGTGACGGTCATCCCGAATTACTTGACAATCAAATCGCTCGGCTGGATGGACAGCTATCAAGGGCTGATCGTTCCGTTCATGGCAGGGGCTTTCGGGGTATTCCTGCTGAGGCAGTTTTTTCTGCAGCTTCCCCACGAACTGTTCGATGCCGCCAAAATCGACGGCTGCGGCCAATTGCGCACCTTTTTCTCCATCGTGATGCCCTTATCGCGCCCGGCCTTGTCGACGTTGTTCGTCTACGTGTTCTTAAACCATTGGAACTCTTATCTGTGGCCGCTGCTGATTACGAACAAACCGACCATGCGGACGGTGCAGATCGGCGTATCGATGCTGCAGCATGAAGAAGTGATGTCCTGGAATCTGATTCTCGCCGGCGTCTCGCTGGTGCTTCTCCCGTCCTTCGTCATGCTGGCCTTCGGAGTGAAGCAGCTCATTCGCGGCATTACCGCCGGCGCGATCAAAGGCTGAACGATCTCTGCCGTCTTCCGCGCCGAAGACGGATCATCCATTCGGTGAAACGGCGCCGACCGGCGTCCTTTCCATATATTTTCATCAAAATATTAGGGGTGCGTAACGATGAAGCTACTCGGTAAAAAAAGTTTCCTCAGTCTTACGTTGGCAGGAATGATGGCTCTCACCGCTTGCGGTGGCGGCGATCAGGATACGGCGGTCAAGGATAAAGGGGGAGCCGCTTCCGCAGGACCCAAAAAGGTCGTCTTCTGGCACGCGATGGGCGGTTCGAACACGAAGGTCGTCGACCAGATGGTGGCCGACTTCAACGCTTCGCAGGATAAGATTCAAGTGGAGGCCGTATTCCAGGGCACCTACGACGATCTGCTCAGCAAGCTGAAAGCGAGTATGGGGACGAAGGACGGCCCGAGCCTTGTGCAAATGTACGAAATCGGCAGCCGTTTCATGATCGATTCAAAGACGATTACCCCGATGCAAAAATTTATCGATGAAGACAAATTCGATTTGACCCAACTGGAGCCTAACATTACCGGCTATTATTCGCTGAACGGCAAGCTGAACTCGATGCCGTTCAATACGTCGAACCCGATCCTTTATTACAATAAGGATTTGTTCAAGGCAGCGGGTCTCGATCCGGAGAAGCCGCCCCAAACGTATGAAGAGCTGCAAAAAGCGGCTGACGCCATTACCAAAACGGGCAAGGCTACGGGAGCCAACTTTGCGATTTACGGCTGGTTTATGGAGCAGTTTTTTGCCAATCAAGGCGCCGATTACGTCAATAACGGCAACGGCCGCAACGCTTTGGCGACCGAGTCGCTGGTCAACTCGGATGCGGGCGTCAAGACGTTAACTTGGTGGAAAAATCTGGTCGATACGAAAGCGGCCAACAATCTGGGACGCAAGACCGACGATTCGAAGAAAGCCTTCTCCGCCGGTCAAGTGGGGATGATTCTCGAGTCGACGGCATCGCTGAAAGGGCTTGTCGACAATGCGGCGGGCAAATTCGAGGTCGGCACCGGCTTCCTGCCGAAGCCTGCGGATGCCAAGGAAGGCGGAGTCGTCGTAGGCGGGGCCAGCCTCTGGATCATGAACGACCGTCCCGACGACGAGCAGAAGGCGACTTGGGAATTCATCAAGTTCCTGACGTCTCCGAAGGAGCAGGCGTACTGGCATATTAATACCGGTTACTTCCCGATTACGAAAAAAGCGTATGACGAGCAAAGCGTCAAGGACAATTTGAAGAAATTCCCGCAGTTCCAAACGGCGATCGACCAGCTGCATCAGACGAAATTGAATTCGGCGACCCAAGGCGCGGTCATGGGCGTCTTCCCGGAAGCAAGGCAAATTGTCGAAGGGGCGATCGAAGAGGTGCTGAACAACAAGAAATCGCCGAAGGACGCGCTCGATGCGGCGGCCAAAGACATCACGTCGAAAATTCAGCAGTATAATAAAACGGTGAAACAGTAAAAATAGAAGATAAACGCGGCCCCGGAGCTCCTCCGGGGCTTTTGCGCATGAGCGGGCAGGTAATCGGGGAAGAGACGGCGAAATCAATGAGCAGTCTATACAAGTGTCTATAGAGAGCGGGAACAGCGAAAATTTCTATTGAAAGGAAGAATGAGATGAATCAGCCGTCCCTCGATGTGGGGATCGACGGCTGCAGAGCGGGATGGATTGCCGTCGCCCTGCAGCCCGGCGAGCAGTGGGACATCCGGTTATATGAGCATCTTGATTCGGTATGGGAAGCGTACCGGGATGCGCGAACGGTGCTGATCGATATGCCGATCGGCCTCCTCTCGGGCTCTTGCGCGGAGGACGGGCGCAGATGCGACCGGGAAGCGAGGCTGCGGCTTAAGCCTCACCGCGCTTCGAGCGTATTTCCGGCGCCGATCCGCGAAGTGCTGGAGGCGGCCGATTACGAGGAAGCGGCGGCATGGAGCCGGAAGCTCTGCTCCCGTGGATTGTCCAAGCAGTCCTGGAATCTCGTGCCCAAAATCCGCCAGGCGGACGCACTTGTGCGCAGGGATGCGCAGGCGGCTGTCCGGTTGACGGAATCGCATCCCGAGCTGGTCTTCGCCGCCTTGTTCGGAGGGCCGATGGCGCACGGCAAAAAGACGCAGCACGGCTTCGAAGAGCGGCTGCGCCATTTGTCCGGAGTGTATCCTCCTGCCGAGGCTGTCGTAAGCTGCGGGCTGGAGCGGTTTCCCCGCAAGTCCGTCGCCCGGGACGATATAGTCGATGCGCTGGCGCTTGCCGTCGCAGGCCGGGTGGCCCAAGGAAAGCTGCAGACGGTCCCGGAGGAAGCGCAGTTTGATTCGTTAGGCATCCCGATGCGCATCGCCTTTGCCGATCAAGCGAAGCAGGAGGCCCGTCCCCTCGAAGGGGCGAGGCCTTCTTTTGCTTGCGCCGATGGAAATGGCGGCGTCTGGACGCGGATTGCTAAGAGGGAATTTTTTCATCATAACGGTTATAAATGCCGCAACAAAATGGGCAACTTGATGGAGTGGAGAGGCGCTGTGGAAAACATCCATTTTTACAATATTATTGTAAGTTTACCTTTCATTCTATTTCTTTTCAACCGATTTTTCATAAAAAACGGCCATAATCACAAATGATCTGAATATTTACGGATATAATCAAACATTTATGGGATATAGCCTGCCGGACATACCTTCTATAATTAAATGTAAGATTGCTGAACAAACATAACTTTAGAGAAGAGGGTTGAAAATGAAGAACAGAAAGATAAGCAAGAAAGTAACTCTTTTAAGTCTTGTCAGCGTGATGGCCTTATCCTCCGCGGCTTGCGGAAATAAAAGCACGGAGAGTGCAAACAACGGAGCATCCGCGGGAAGCGGCGATAAAGTGACGCTGACCATGATGCACCCGTGGACGACCCCCAATATCGACAATGATGTATACAAGGCGAGAATCGCCGAGTTTGAGAAAAGCCATCCGAACATCGTCATCAAGACGGACGAGGTTCCTTCCGCGCAGTACAAAACCAAAATCCGCACATTGGCTGCGGCAAATAATTTGGCCGACGTCAGCGTAGTTTGGCCGGGAGCGGAAATGGACCCGCTGGTAGAGGGCAATCTGCTTGAGCCGATCAACGGTCTGATGGACAACTGGAAGTCCATTTTGCCGGAAACGGCGCTGGAAGGCTTCAACGTAAAAGGCAATCAATATGCCGTGCCGACCAAGCAAACCTTCGTAGACATCGTTTATTACAACAAAGAGCTGTTGGCCCAAGTCGGATACAATGAGTTTCCTAAAACCTACAGCGACTTTATCGATCTGGTCAAAAAGCTGAAAGACGCAGGCATTACGCCGATCTCGCTGGGCAACAAAGAGAAATGGCCGCTCCAGTCCTCCTATCTGTCGATCATCGGGGACCGCTTTACAGGCAGCGACTTCCTGCAGAAAGTCGTGAACAAGGAAGCCAAGTTTACCGATCCGGAATTCGTGAAAGCGATCAGCGTTATCGACGAACTGACCAAACTTAAAGCGTTTAACGTCGATGCCAATAATATGGACTCCGTACAAGGACAAGATTACCTGATTCAAGGCAAAGCCGCCATTCATATTTCTTCTTCCACCGTGGATGCCCGCATTCGCGTGAACAACCAAGACGGCGGCAAGTTCGGCATTGCCTTGTTCCCTAGCGTGGACGGCGGTAAAGGCGATCCGAAGAAAAGCGCGGGCGTCGTACAGTACGGCATCGCCATCAAGAACGGCTTGGATGAGAAGAAGAAAGCTGCAGCCGAAGAATTCCTTAAATATTTCGTAAGCGAAGATTTGTATAAAGCATTGATCAGCAACGGCGTCGTCGTTCCGGCGAAAGTGGATGTTCCCCAGGATGCGAGCCCTTATTTGAAACAATTGATTGAACTGACCGGCAACGGCACGGCCCCTGTATTCGACAGCGTCATTCCGACCCAAGTGGTGGACGTTATCCAGAACGGCCTGCAGGCGCTGACTGTAGGACGCGGTACTCCTGAACAGGTAGCAGCCGATGCCCAGAAAGCAATGGACAACATTACGAATTAATGCTCAGTTTAACAGGCTTAATCCGATACAAAGAAAACCCGGATACCGGGTTTTCTTTGTTCAAAGCCAAAGCTGACCGAAAGGAGAACTGCTGATGCAAACCTTGAAACGAAGCAGATTCGCTATCTTTATCGGCTTGTTCCCGGCGCTGGTGATTTATCTCGGCATCGCTATCGTTCCGATAGGCATCTCGCTTTACTACTCGCTCATGAACTGGAACGGGATCGGTTCCATGAAATTCGTCGGACTGAACAATTACATCCAAATGCTGGAGGACGATACCTTCTGGCTGTCGGTCAAGAACAACGTCATTATTATGATCACCGGACTGATCGGTCAAATTCCGCTCGGGCTGTTGATGGCGCTGCTGCTGAACCGCGGGATGAAAGGCTCCGGCTTTTTCCGGACCATCGGATTTATGCCGGTCGTCATTTCCTCGGTCATGGTATCCCTCATTTTTGGAATGGTTTATAACACGGAATACGGTCTGCTGAACAGTCTGCTTGCCTTTTTCGGACTGGAAAGCTGGCAGCAGAACTGGCTTGGCGATGCCAAATGGTCGATGCTGTCGATCAGCGTGGCCTATATTTGGCAAAACTGCGGTTTGTACATGGTCATGTTTCTCGCTGCTCTGCAAAATATTCCGGACGAAGTCAACGAAGCCGCCGAGCTGGATGGAGCTACAGGGTTTAAGAAAACCCGGTTTATTACGATTCCGATGCTGCGCAGCACCTTGATGGTCACGATCGTATACAGCATAAGCAACTCGTTCCGCGTATTCGATCTCATACAGGTTCTGACGGGCGGCGGACCGGCTCACCAGACGGAAGTCATGACGATTTATATGTACAACAGCGCCTTCGTGAATATGCGCTACGGATACGGCAGCGCGGCTTCCATTATGATTTTGCTGTTCAGCCTGATCGTCATTTCCATCGTCAACCGGATCACCCGCGAGAAAGATTAAGAGGGAAAGGAGGAGTACATTAATGAAGAAAAAATCTCCGTTATTCCAAATATTCGCATACACATTTTTGATTCTGTTCGCTATCATGAATATAGTGCCTATTTTTTGGATGGTGATCAACTCGTTCAAGTCGGAGCAAGAGTATGCGGCCAACCCGTTCTCGATGCCGACCGGCTTCCAGTTCTCCAATTACGCGGAAGCGTGGAGAATCGCCAACATGAACGTTTATTTCTTTAACAGCTTGCTTATCACCTTCGCTTCGCTGATCGTGACCGTACTGCTCGGATCGATGGCCGCTTACTTCCTGGCCCGCTTTTCCTTTAAGCTGCGCGGACTCACCTACAGCCTGTTTCTGCTTGGCATGCTGGTTCCGATCCATGCCACATTGATTCCGATTTTTCTGATCATGCAAAAGCTGAGCCTGATCGATACGTATCTGTCGCTCATTTTGCCATATACAGCATTTCACTTGTCGCTGACGGTATTTATTCTCGAAGGCTTCATGCGCGGCTTCCCGAAAGACTTGGAGGAGTCGGGCGTTATGGACGGAGCCGGCATCTTCCGGATCTTCTGGTCCATCATTTTGCCGATTACCCGTCCGGCTATGGCGACTGTAATCATTCTGAATTTCATATATAATTGGAACGAATATTTATTTGCGCTCGTTTTGATTACATCCAACGCCTTGAAGACGCTGCCGCTCGGTCTGGCCAATTTCGTCGGTATCGAAACCGCCAGCTACACGCTGCAAATGTCTGCGCTTACCATCGCGTTGATTCCGATTATTATTTTCTATCTGCTTCTGCAAAAGCAGCTGGTAACGGGCATGACGGCCGGAGCGGTAAAAGGCTGATCCGGTTCTGATCGGGCGGAGGCTGACAACAAAGGAGAGATGACATGAAGACAAGCTATATCCGGCGTCTGGGCAGCTTAAGTTTAAAACGCAAGGCGCTCGTCATCTTCCTGCTGTTCGTCATTTTGCCGACGATAGGGGTCGGCGTCGTTGTGCAGCTCAAATACAATCAGGTGCTGCGCGAGCAGTTTATCAGCTCGACCCGCCGCAATCTGGACAATGTGACGAGCCAGCTATCGGAACAGACCAAGATGGTCGAGGATATCGCCGACTACCTGATTCTAAGTCCCGATATGCAGAGCTACCTAAGGACCGGTCCTCCGCTCGATAATGAGCTCAAGGCGGATTTGAAAAACAATATTGAAAATTTTCTGACTTTCCAGCTGATGTCCAAAAGCTATATCCGTTCCATCGAAATTAACGGGTTTAACGGGAACCAGATCAAAATGGGCGAGCCGTTCAACGGCGATGAAAGCCGCTGGAAGGAAGAAGCCGTGAAGCGAAAAGGCGGCATCTTCTGGAGCGAAGGCCATACCCTGGAAAGCTCCTGGAACGGCCAGGCGCGAGTATTATCGATGATCCGCATCTTAAATTCATACATTACGATTACTCAGCCGCTCGGCGAACTGACGATCAGGCTGGATGAAGCCAGCATCGCTTCCCAGCTGGAAAAAGGCGTGCTGGAGGCGGAAGCGGGGGGCGTGTTTATCGTAGGACCGGAAGGCAATCTGATCTTGTCTTCCAAGGCCGCGATGCCGGGCGGTTATGTTCCGGATGAAACGCTGCTGAAGAAGCTGTCGGCCGGCAAAACGGATTTTCTCAGCTATAAGGTCGAGGATAAACGGTATTTGGTCTTGTACAACCGGATGGAAAATACCGACTGGACAATCATCGCGATGATCTCCGAAGCGAATATTTCCGAGCAGCTGCGCGGCGTCCAGGCCATCATGATGATTATACTGGCCGCGATCCTGCTATTGGCTTTAGTCGCTTTATTCGGCTTTAACCTGACGATCATCCGGCCGATTCTGAGGCTGAAGAAAGAGACGGGACGGGTAGCCGGCGGGGATTTCAGCGCCAGGGTTCCTATAGACTCTCAGGATGAAATCGCCGAGCTTAACCGTAAATTTAACGAGATGGTCATGACCATTGAAGAGCTGATCGAACATAAATACAAGCTGGAGCTTAGAGAGAGGGAGTCCGAGCTCAAGCTGATGCAAAACCAGATGGACCCGCATTTTTTGTATAACACCTTAGATATGATCCGGTGGACGGCACGGCTGGAAAAAGCGGACAAATCGAGCCGTCTGATCGAGATGCTGTCCAAGTTTTTCCGTTCCAGCGCAAGCAACCGAAATTATCTGACTACGCTGGCCAAAGAAATCGAGTTTGCGCAAGTCTATTTATATTTGCAGCAGTATCGCTTGGGAGATAAACTAGTGTACAAGCTTTATCTGGAGCCCGGAATTGAAGAGACCCCTGCGCTCAAAGCTTCGATTCAGCCGCTGGTCGAGAACTTCATCAAGCATGGCATCGATAAAAAGAAGCCCGTCGGCATCATTGAAGTGATCGGCTACAGGTCGGAAGACGAAATTTGGATCGATGTAACCGATAACGGCAAAGGCATGCCGCCGGACCGGGCTGCTGAAATCGGCCATGCTTTGGCGAGCAGGCATACGGAGCGTTCAGCGGACCGCATCGGCGCACTTTTGAATATTCATGAGCGGGTCACCATCTTTTTTGGACAACAGTACGGTTTGGAGATCATTCATAACTCGGATGAAGGCACGGGAATCCGTCTGAGACTTCCCGGATCGGAGTCTGAAAGCTAAGGAGGGCATCTCATGGGCAAACAGGAAGCGGCGGAGCGGCGGATCAAAATGCTGATTGTGGACGACGAGCCGATCATTTGTAAGGGCTTGCGCTGCACGATCGATTGGGAGGAGCTCGGCGTCGAGGTCATCGGCGAAGCTTATGACGGCGAAGAGGCGCTCCGTTTGATGGAGCAGGAGCAGGCCGATTTTTTGCTGTCGGACATCCGGATGGACGGTATGGACGGCTTGGAGCTGGCGGCGCAGCTCAGGCAGCGTTATCCGGATACGCAGATGGTCCTTATTAGCGGATACGAGGACTTTGGCTACGCCCGCCAAGCGATGCGGCTCGGGGTCAACGATTATTTGCTGAAACCGGTTGAAGTGGACGAATTGACCAAGGTCGTGCAGAAAGTGGCGGACGGCATCAGAAGCAGCGAGAATGCTAACGGAGAGCATGACGTGAAGCTGTGGCTGGCGAATATGGCCCGAAGCGGCATTGCCTACGGAAAAATGGCGCCTCCGCCTCTGCACGGCGTCCAGTTCCGGATTGTGGCGAGTCAGTTGGCATGCTTCCATGAGCTTTACGAGGATGTGAAGCCCGATCAGTACGAGCGTATCCAGGAGCAGTGGGTTCAAGCGCTTCACCGCCGGCTGGAGTCTCCGGGGCTGCGTCCTTTTTCCATCTTTGACCATGAAAATTTGCTGATCACCTTGGCCGCGTCGGACCGTTTCATGGATGAGAGGGAATGGGACTTGCTGCTGCGGCAGGATACCGAGCCGTCATCGGGGCAACCGCGGTTTTACTGCGGCGTGTCGGAGCCGTACGGACAATTGGATGAAACCGCTCAGCGTTGTTCGGAAGCGGCGTCCAGGCTGAAATACTACGTGCTGGAAGATGAGGCCGTACTGAATGCCGCCTATGAAGCCAAATGGCAGGGGAACCGCCGACAGGAAGTGCTGGATTTATCGGCTCGGGTGCAAAATCTGGTCGCAGCGCTGTTCAAGCAGGGCGAACAGGAATTAAAAGCGGAAGTGGCGGAGCTGTTTCATTTCTTCCAACGTGAAGCTTACCTGCTGCAGGAGGTTGTCGCCGCCTGCGAGGAGCTGTTCGCGCTGCTTCGCCAGCGTCTTCGAAAAAGCGGCATGACCGGACTCGACGGCAGCCGTCCTTCGCCGGATCTGAATCTCTACAATTCGTACCATGCGCTGGAGGAAGCGGCGAATCGGGATATGGCGGAGCTGCTATCATTAATCGAGAAAAACGGTATCGACCGTTCTTATTGGATTATCGAAAAAGCCAAAAGCTATATTAACGACCAGTATCGAAGCGACCTCAAGGCATCGGAGGTGGCGGCATGGCTCAAAATTACGCCGAGCTATTTCAGTTATATTTTTAAACAGAGCACCGGTAAAGGATTCACGGAATATATGAACGAGCTGCGCATCGAGCAGGCGAAAGCGCTGCTGGCGACGACGCACGATAAAGTGTTCGAAATCGCCGATCAGGTCGGCTACAAGGAATACAAATATTTCGTGTCGGTGTTTAAAACGTTTACAGGCTTGACGCCCAAGGAATATAGAGGACTTCGCGCAAGTAAAACCGATAAGAGGTGAAGCGGACGGTGGAGAAATACAAGCAAGCCGGATTGCCGATAAAGGAACGGGTGCAGGATTTATTATCCCGCATGACGCTGAGGGAAAAGGTCGGACAGTTGAATCAGCGCATGTACGGCTGGGACGCTTACAAGATGGAAAACGGGGAATTGCGCATTACGGATGCTTTCAAAGATGAAGTTGAAGCGTACGGCGGAATGGGCGCCTTATACGGCTTGTTTCGCAGCGACCCTTGGTCCGGGGTCGATTATTCGAACGGCATTACCGCGGAGAAGAGCGCAGCCGCAGCCAACCAAATTCAGCGTTATGTGATCGAGCATTCGCGGCTCGGCATTCCCGTGCTGCTGACGGAAGAATGCCCGCACGGGCATCAGGCGCTAGACGGCACGATGCTGCCGGTCAACCTGGGGGCGGGATCGACCTGGAATCCGGAGCTGCTTGAGGAGGCTTACGGCCGCGTGGCGGCCGAAATCCGCAGCCGCGGCGCGCATATCGGACTGGTGTCAGCGCTCGATATTCTTCACGACCCCCGCTGGGGGCGCTCCGAGGAATGCTACAGCGAGGACCCTTATTTGGCCGCCGCGTTCACGACGGCCGCGGTACGAGGGATGCAGGGGACGGATGCCGAGAAGCTGGACGGTCCCGATCGCATCGCCGTGGTGCTGAAGCATCTCTGCGCGCAGGGAGCAGGCCAGGGAGGGAGAAACGCCGGGCCCGCGGAAATCGGCGAACGCGAGCTGCGCGAAATCCATCTTCCGGCGGCGCGAGCGGGCGCCGCGGCGGGCGCGGCCGGCTTTATGGCCGCCTACAACGAAATCGACGGCGTGCCCTGTCATGCCAACGACAAGCTGCTGACCGGCATGCTGCGGGAGGAGTGGGGTTTTGACGGTATCGTCATGGCCGACGGCCAGGCGGTTGACCGTCTGCTGGCTTTGACCGGAAGCCATGAAGGCGCAGGGGCGCTTGCCTTGACCTCCGGAGTGGACTTAAGCCTATGGGACAAAGCTTTTACGACGCTGGAGGAGGCGGCTGCCCGAGGGCTGGTGTCCGAGGCGGACATTGATCGCGCCGTCGTTCGGGTGCTGACGCTCAAGTTCAGGCTCGGCTTGTTCGACCGGCCGTATGCCGATGAGCAGCGGCCGCTGGATATTGTCGGCAGCGACCGTATGAGGCGGCTGAATTTGCAGGTCGCGCGGGAATCGGTCGTTCTGCTGAAGAACGAAGACGAGCTACTGCCGCTGAGGGCGGACAAGCAGCGGCGAATCGCCGTGATTGGCCCTAATGCCGACCGGCTGTACAATCAGCTTGGCGATTACACCAGCGTGCAGCGCAAGGGGCGGGGAACCACCGTTCTGGAAGGCATCCGCCAAGCGGCGCCGTCCGGGGTTCAGGTCGTGTACGCGCTCGGCTGCGGCATCCGCGATACGTCGGACGCCGGCTTCGCCGCGGCCGTCGAGCTCGCCGCCGGAGCGGACGCCGCTGTGCTCGTGCTGGGCGGCAGCAGCGCCCGCCAGTTCGGCGGCGATTTTGACGGCAACGGAGAAGCCGTCATCTCCGAAGGCAGTCCATCCGACATGGACTGCGGCGAAGGCGTGGACCTGGCCGACCTGCGGCCGGGCGGCTTGCAGCTGCGGCTCGCGGAGGCGGTGGCCGCTACCGGTACGCCGGTCGTCGCGGTGATGATACAGGGCCGCCCGCTGGAGCTGACGGAGTTGGAGCCGCTGGCGGACGCGCTGCTGTGCGCCTGGTATCCGGGCATGGAAGGCGGCCTTGCCGTTGGGGAGATTTTGTTCGGCCAGGTGAATCCGAGCGGCCGGCTGCCGGTTTCGCTGCCTCGCTCCGCGGCGCAGCTGCCGGTATATTACAACCAGAAGGCGGCGCATCGTCTCCGCAATTATATCGATATGCCTTCGGCTCCGCTGTATCCGTTCGGTTACGGTTTGAGCTATACCCGTTTTGCGTACAGCGAATTGACGCTTTCGCAAACATCCGTTTCTGCGGCGGAGCTTGCGGCAGGCAGCACGGTCCAGGTCAGCGTCAAGGTGAAAAACACCGGCGCCGTCCGCGGGGCGGAAACCGTGCAGCTGTATATTCGCGCCCTTGAATCGGGAATTACCCGCCGGGTTGCCGAATTAAAAGGCTTCCGCAAAGTCAGCCTGCTTCCAGGCGAAGAACAAATCGTTGTTTTGGAGCTGGGGCATGATGAACTGGCTGTCTGGAACCGGAGCATGGCATTTGCCGCAGAGCCTTGCCGGGTCGAGGTCAAGGTGGGAGGCAGCGTGACCGGCACGCTTTCTGCCGAATTGAGCGTCGTTCGATCATTTACAATTTAACGGATAGAATCGCAATTTCATTGGATATTTTCTCGCACTGTCCTGAATTATTATAGAAGTAAGCAAGAAGAGGCAGGAGGTAAGCCGATGGATCGAAACATATTGCTGCGGCGTGTCCGCCTGGTGGGCGGAGAAGAAGTGGATGTGGCGATTAACGCCGGAATCATTACGGATATTGTTCCCGGAGGGACGGCTCTTTGCCGTGCGGACTCGGGAACGGAAATTTGGGAGCGGCCCGGTACATATGTATCCAGCGGCTGGATTGATCTGCATGTTCACGCCTTTCCGGAGTTTGATCCGTATGGCGACGAAATCGATGAAATCGGGGTCAAGCAGGGAGTCACCACGATTGTCGATGCCGGAAGCTGCGGCGCGGACCGGATCGGCGATCTGGCTGCCGGAGGGCGGAAAGCGGATACCCGGCTGTTGGCCTTTTTGAATATTTCGCGAATCGGATTGAAACGAATCGACGAGTTAAGCCGGCTGGAATGGATCGATCGGGACAAGCTGCTGCAGGCCGTATCGGAGCATCCCGATCTTATCGTCGGCTTGAAGGCGAGAATCAGCCGAAGCGTTGTCGGGGAAAGCGGCATTCAACCGCTGCGGATTGCCCGCGAGCTGTCCGAGCGGACAGGGCTGCCGCTGATGGTTCATATCGGCTCGGCGCCGCCGGATATCCGCGAAGTGATGCCGCTGCTGTGCGGCGGGGATGTGGTGACGCACTACTTGAACGGAAAGAGCAACAATCTGTTTGACGAAGAAGGCAAACCGCTGGATGTGCTTCGGGAAGCCGTGCGCCGCGGCGTTCATCTGGACGTCGGGCACGGGACGGCGAGCTTTTCGTTCCGGGTGGCGGAAGCCGCCAAGCGGCATGGCATAGACCCGAACACGATCAGCACGGACATTTATCGCGGGAACCGGCTGAACGGCCCCGTGTACAGCATGTCCAACCTGCTCAGCAAATTTCTCTGCCTCGGTTATACGCTCGAGCAAACCGTCGATTGGGTGACGGTGCGGGCTGCCGAGTGGCTGAAACGGCCGGAGCTCGGGCGAATCCGGGTCGGCGACCGGGCCAATCTGACCTTGTTCGGGCTGGAGGAACGCTCGCTCGAGCTGATCGATTCGGAAGGCGAAACGAGAACGGCGGCACGGCGAATTGAAGCGAAAGGGGCAATCATAGGTGACAAACTCATTAAGTGCTAAATACGGACTGAAACGGGTTATTAACGCAAGCGGCCGGATGAGCATTCTCGGCGTTTCGGCGCCGACGGATACCGTTATGGAAGCGATGAGACAAGGCGGGCAGAGCTATGTGGAGATTGCCGATCTGGTGGATAAAGCGGGCGATTACGTCGCCCGGCATGTCGGTTCCGAAGCTGCGGTCGTCGTCAATTCCGCTTCCAGCGGCATTGCGCTGTCCGTTGCGGCGATCGTCACGAAGGGCGACCGCCGAAGAAGCGTGCGCCTGCATCAGGAGCCGATTGAACAAAGCGAAATCATCATGCTGAAAGGCCATAACGTGCAATACGGCGCTCCGGTCGAAACGATGGTGTACCTCGGCGGCGGCAAAATTGTCGAAGTCGGATATGCGAATGAAGGGCGGGCCGAGCATATAGCCGATGCCGTTTCGGATAAGACGGCGGCCATCCTCTATGTGAAATCCCATCATGCCGTGCAAAAAAATATGATCTCCGTGGAGGAGGCATGGGAAGTTGCGCAGCGTAAAGGGGTTCCGCTCATCGTCGATGCGGCGGCCGAGGAAGATTTGCAAAAATATGTAAAAGTATCGGATTTGGCGATTTACAGCGGCTCCAAAGCGATCGAAGGTCCGACCTCCGGCATCGTAGCCGGGAAGCGGACCTATATCGAATGGCTGAAAGTGCAGCTGCACGGCATCGGCCGCAGCATGAAGGTCGGCAAAGAAACGACGTTCGGTCTGCTTCAGGCGCTGGATGAATATGCCGTGAAGCAGGATAACAGCGAGCAGGAGAAAGCTTCATTGCAGGCTTTGATGCCGCTCAGCCGGATTCCGGGTCTGGACGTGACCATCGTCCAGGACGAAGCGGGCCGGGCGATCTATAGAGGCCGCGTCAAGGTGGACGAAGCGGTGACGGGGATCAGCGCCAAACGGTTGAACGATGAGCTGCAAAACGGCGATATCGCCGTTTATACGCGGGATTACGGAGTAAGACAAGGATACTTTGACATCGATCCCCGTCCGCTGGCGGGCGACGACATCATGATCATCGAATCCAGAATCCGGGAAATAGTAGGAGGTTCTAACCATGTCTGAGATCGCAAAAAGATTTTACAATCATCGGGTGGCTTTAAACGTTCTGGCCAAAAACATTTCCAACGCCAAGGAGGTGTTTGAGGCTGCGGAAGGACATGTGCTGGTCGGCGTCTTATCCAAAGATTACGCTACGGTGCCGGAAGCTGTAGAAGCGATGAAAGCATACGGCCGGGAAATTGACGATGCGGTTTCCATCGGTCTGGGCGCCGGCGATAACCGGCAAGCCGCTGTCGTTGCGGAAATCGCCAAGCATTATCCGGGCAGCCATATCAATCAGGTATTTCCGGCGGTAGGAGCGACCCGCGCCAACCTCGGCGGGAAAGACAGCTGGATCAACAGCCTTGTCTCGCCGACAGGCCGTCCGGGCTTCGTCAATATTTCTACGGGTCCGGTCAGCGCGGCACAGCAGGAGCTGGCCGTGGTGCCTGTCGAGGCGGCCATCGCATTGGTCAGGGATATGGGCGGCAACGCTCTGAAATATTTCCCGATGCAGGGACTGCAGCGGGAAGACGAGCTGCGTGCCGTTGCAAAAGCTTGCGCAGAGGCCGGTTTCGCGTTGGAACCTACGGGCGGCATCGATTTGGACAACTTTGAAGCGATTTTGCGCATTGCGCTGGAAGCCGGCGTGCCTCAGGTCATTCCGCACGTTTATTCTTCCATCATCGACGCTTCTACCGGTCTGACGATCATCCGCGATGTGCAGAAGCTGCACGGAATGATGACGAAGCTGGCGGATCATTATGCCTAAGCGTATAGCTGCATTTGGAGAGGTCATGATGCGCCTTACGGTGCCGGGGCATGATCTTCTAGCACAGAGCAGTATGCTCAGCTATTCCTTTTCGGGAACCGGCGTCAATGTCGCTTCGGCCTTGTCCCGATACGGCCACGACGGGCGTCTGGTGTCCAGACTGCCGGATAACCCGCTGGGGGATGCGGCCGAAGCTTATTTGCGGAAGCTCGGAGTGAATACGAACCGCGTGCTTAGAGGCGGGGCGTATATCGGCATGTATTTCTTTGAGAACGGCTTTGGACACAGGCCTGGCCGTGTCACTTACTCCAATCGCCAGGAAAGCAGCTTCAATACGGCTCCGGCCGGAACCTACGACTTTGAGGGCATCGCGGGCGAAGTGGACGCCGCTCATTTCTGCGGCATTACGCTGGCGATGAACGATACCGTCAGGGAGGCGATGAAAGCTTTTGCCCGGGCGGTAAAAGAGCGCGGCGGCAAGGTGATATTCGACTGCAACTACCGGCCGGGCTTGTGGGGAGACGAAGGTTACGCCAAAGCCAAGCCGCATTATGAAGACATGCTGCGCCTCGCGGATATCGTCTTCATGAACGAAAAGGATGCGATTCATGTGCTTGGACTGCCTACAAGCCGCACGTCGAGGGAAGAGCAGCTGGAGGAGCTGATTCCGGTCGTCGCCGAACGTTACGGTCTGCAGGCGGCCGCCGGAACGCACCGGTCTATCCAAAGCGATAACCGCCATAGCTTGAAGGGCTATCTTTTTAAAGAAGGGGCTTTCGTCTATTCCGATCTTCTTTCGTTCCCGGTGTATGACCGGATCGGGGCCGGAGACGCTTTTGCAAGCGGGATCATTCACGGAGAGCTGGAAGGACTCGAACCGCAGAGAACCGTCGCTTTTGCGGCGGCTGCCGGGATGCTGGCGCACACCGTAGCCGGCGATACGCCGATGGCTTCCGAACGTGATATTGTTCGCGCTATGGATCAAGCCGTCAGAGACGTGGAGCGTTAATACCGTTAAATTTCAACACGACCAAGATTGCATTGGATCAAGGAGGCACTATCAATGAAAATTACAAGACATCCTGAAAACCCCATCGTAGTACCCGGCGAATATGAATGGAGATTGGCTACCGTATTTAATCCGGCCGTCGTCAAAGACAACGGCAAATATTATATGATCGAGCGGACCGCCGGCTCGCTGACCCCTTGCAAAAACTTCCTGGGCTTGCTGGAAAGCGAAGACGGCGTGCATTTTACGCATGTTACGGACAAGCCGGTCGTAACCCCGGATATGCTGGGATTTCCGTACGGCAGCGTTCAGGACCCGCGGATGGTTAAAATTGACGATACGTTCTACATGACGATTGCGCTGCGGCCTTGTGCGATGAACTATTATCCGACGGGCACCGGGATTCCGGAGCGCTCGATTCCGACCTATCCGGACGGCTGGGGAGAAGAAGAAGGGCATTGGCTGACCCGCTCGGTCCTGCTATCTTCCCGCAACCTGATCGACTGGGAATACGTGACGACGACAACGCCGCTGGAAATCAACGACCGCAACAATATACTTTTCCCTGAGAAAATCAACGGCAAATACGCTCTGCTTCGCAGACCCGAAGAATATATCGGCGAAGCGTTCGGCACCGACCAGGCGGCGATCTGGATCACCTATTCCGACGATTTGAAAAATTGGGAAGAGCCTGTGCTGCTGGCCAAAGCGGAGAACGCTTGGGAAGGCAAAAAAATCGGCAGCTCCACGCCGCCGATCCGCACCGAGCACGGATGGCTGCTGCTGTATCACGGCGTAGACCAGAACACGGTTTACCGCGTAGGCGCGATGCTGCTCGATCTGGACAACCCGAATCAAGTGCTGGCCAGAACGTCCGACTTCATTATGGAGCCGGAAACGTATTACGAGAAGTTCGGCTACCAGATTCCGAATGTCATTTTCCCGACAGGCTGCGTGTTGGATGAAGGGATTTTGCACATTTACTACGGCGTAACGGATACGGCCATCGCTTTGGCTACCGTTCCGCTCGAAGACATGCTGAATCATCTATTGGCTCAAAAAATGTAATAAAACAGGTTAACAGCCGCTTATCGAAATTAAGGATAAGCGGCTTTATTGCGTTTGCAATCTTTACCTTGAGCCGCCGCGGAGCGTGCGCAGCCGTTCAGGGTGATAAAACGGGACAGGTTGGACTATAATGGAAAAATAGCGGTATCGCTTGTATGAACGATAAGAAGAGAGGCGGGGAGAGCCCTATGAGGCGCGGATGGATCTGGATTGCGATTTTGATTATATATTGCGGGGCTATGGCCTACTACTTTCTGCATCAGCCCGCAGGGCAGATTCCTGCCGCGCTGCGCGGCGGACCGGCGGACCCGGCCACATTCATGACGCCGGAGCAAATTGAGAATGCGCATCGGCTGGCGACGATCGGGTATTTGTCTTATTTTATATCGACCCCGGTGGAATGGGGGATTCTGATCGTGTTAATGACGCTTGGCTGCTCCTCCTGGTTCCGCAGTCTGGCGGAGAGGCTGACGGGATGGTCGCTGCTGCGAATGGCGGTTTATTTGCTGCTGCTCCAGCTTGCTCTCTATGTGATCGAGCTGCCGCTGGATTATTATTTGCACGAGCTGAACCGATCGTACGGGCTGACGAATCAGAGCGCCTCCTCATGGCTGCTGGATATCGCCAAAGGCTTCGGGGTCAATATGATCATCTCCATACCGCTTTATTGGCTGCTGTATACGGCGATCAAGCGGAGTCCGCGGCGCTGGTGGCTGTGGGGATGGGCCGTTTCCGTTCCGCTGACGCTGTTTTTCACGTTTATTCAGCCCGTTGTGCTGGCCCCGATTTTTAACGATTTCAAGCCGCTGCAGGATCAGCAGCTGAAGCAGCAAATACTGCAATTAGCCGGGCAGGCCAACATACCGGCGGACCAAGTGTACCAGGTCGACAAATCGAAGCAGACCAACGCTTTGAACGCCTATGTGACCGGGATCGGTTCCACTACGCGGATCGTGCTGTGGGATACGACGCTGAAGAAGCTGAACGCGGACGAAATCTTATTTATTATGGCCCATGAGATGGGGCATTACGTGAAGCATCATGTCTTATGGGGCACGCTATGGGGCATTGTCGAAAGCTTCATCGGCTTCTGGCTCGTGTTCCGCCTGTTTCATTGGATACATCGCCGCTGGGGAAGCGCGATCCGCGCGCGGGGACCGCTGGATTATGCCGGCTTGCCGGTGCTGCTCCTGCTCGTATCCGTGCTCAGCTTTGCCGCTTCACCGCTCGATAACGCCATCTCCAGGATGAACGAGCACAGCGCCGATGCGTATGCGGTCGAGCTGCGCGGCGATCCGGACGCGGGGATCAGAGCGTTCCAGAAGCTCGCTTCCGTCAGTTTATCCGACGTGAATCCTCCGGCGCTGGTACAGTTTTTCCTGGGCACGCATCCGACCTTGATCCAAAGAATCGATTATTTTCAACATAGCAAAGGAGCTTCCAAACCGGCGGGATAAGAAGTGGCCGGGAAAATAAAAATTTCGCCTACACCCGGAAAAAACGAGTTCATTCCGAATATACATGATATGATTATCCCTATTATTTCCTTAGAAAGGAAGCGGATGACAGGGAGAGACTACGGGATGAAACGAGGAGTGTCGGTGATGAGAAAAAAGATGATCGCATGTCTGGCCGCGGCGGCAGTCGCATTGACTGCCCTTCCGGCGGCAGTGACGACGAGCCCCCAGAAGGTTTACGCATGCTCCAAAGGGGAAGCGACTTCCGCCGAGTACGATTACTCGCTGGCAAGCAATGTACTTTACGGGTCGGTGACGAAGGTGGAAGATGTGTTCTACAAGGGGCAGCCGTACCGTCTGGCGACCTTCGTGACGGAATTAAATCTGAAAGGCAGTTATGTCCGCAACGTGCTGACCGCGCCAGACAGCGACCAATGCGGCGTAACGTTCGAGCTCGGCCACAACTACCTGGTCTACGCCAACAATAAGCTGGGCCGTCCTGCGGCCGGAGTATTCGACGTATACGAGGGGCAGGAAGCGACGGATCGTGTAAACGACGTGAAGGATATCGATATGGTGCCGACGCCGCAGCCGGGCGAACAGCAGGTCACGTTATACCCCGGCAGCAACGTAACGGTAACGTATAACGGGGCCAGAGCTCCGGTTACGCCGCAAGCGCTCAATTTCAAAAACGCGCTGTATGTGCCGATGACGTTTTTCCGCGATACGCTCGGCTATGTAACGGTCTGGAATGCGGAGTCCAACCGGTATGAAATACTGCTGCGCTCCGAGTGGGCGGGGATCGCGGCCAAGGGCGATCCTTCGCAATCCGAATTCAAGGATACGGCGGAGGCGATTCCTATCGGAACGGACCCGTTCGAGGCGACGGTGACCTACTCCGACGTGCAGGCGAAGGTCGACGGGAAAATATATGCGCCGGAATATCAGCCGTTTAATTATCATGGCGTCGTCTATGTGCCGCTAAGAGATACGGCGGAGAAGCTCGGGCTGCTGGTGGGCTGGGATGCCGATACGTATACCGTGTCGGTCAAAGACACGCGCCCGTTCGATCCGGTCGAGCATCCGGCGCTGATCATGAAGCTGTCCTCCGTTAACGAAGGGGAGCCGGATATTGTGATCGACCGCATAGCCGACGATCAGGCGACGTATCATGTGGACCGCAGACTTGAGTACGGGGAAACGATGCAGCAGCAGACGGTGCCGTTCATGGATTTGGTTCAAGATGCGGACGGGAAGACGATCCGCAACATTCGTTACTTCCTGAAGAAGGGTGACCGTGAATACGAACTGGTCATGACGAAGGAACTGATGAAAGGCTTGCTGAATGAACCGCTGGTCCGTACATCCGCCAATTTGTCGCTCGGACTGGATTTTTATCATTGGCCTGAATACGGCGTCATCGGATTGTCCAATATTCACTAATAGTTTGCATAAGATAGGGAGCCCCGGCGCGAACATAAGCGCCGGGGCTTTTGTCCGTTGCTGACGGACGCCCGGGCGCCTTTTGTCCTGTAGAAACCCAAAAGACAGCTGCGAGCAAGAAACTTTTTCCGCTTGCGATACGTCTTTACTTCATGAGAGTTAGGCTTAGACGCAAGGAAAGTCATGGGAGGTGCGGGAACATAGTTGCCAAAACAATGATGTTGGCGTCGCTCGGCTTGCTGCTGGCAGGCTCGGCGACGGCCCACGCTTACGAATCCAGATTGATCCCGTTTCGCGATGTGGGGGAACGCGACTGGTCTGCCGAGCCTATTTATCAATTGGCGGCGGTTCAGGCGATTGACGGATATGCGGACGGAGGATTCCGCCCGCTCGCCGCAATGTCCCGGGAAGAGTTCATCAAGATGATGACAGCCGCCTCCGGCGCCGTCCCGGGCGAGCAAGGCGAGACGGTGAAGCTGAAGGATGTGGACCCGGAGCGCTGGTCTTATCCGATGATCGAAGCGGCCTTGCAGCGCCGCTGGGTCGATGCGTTGGTCGACAGCGACGGCAATTTTCAACCGGACGTCCCTATTCGCCGCGAAGAGGTGGCATATGCGCTAGGTGCCATGCTGCTGAGCGAAGCGGCGGACGCCGACCGGAAGCAGTGGCTCGACGGCGGCTGGGAGAAGGAGCGGGACGCCCGGGCGTTCCCGGATGCGGCTCAGGTAGATGCTCCGCTCGCTCCTTATGCGTATTATGCGGTGAAGCAGGGGATGCTCGAGGGCAGCGACAGCGGATTGAATCCGGACGCCTCGCTCAGCCGGCAGGAAGCGGCGGCCGTTATCGACCGGCTGCTTCATCGGACGGCGTCGGCGAAGCCGCTGACCGTCACGGGCTTTTATGCGATTCAGTCGTACAACAGCATAGAACGCATGAGCTTGCTGGATCAGGTCGCGCTGGGCTGGTGGCATTTGGCTTATGAGGGAGCGGGGAAGGCGAAGCTCGATTCGGCTGGCGATCCGTACAAGTTTAATTTGCCGGAAGGCTGGGAGGAAGTAACCGCTGCGGCGGACAAAAGCGGAGCAGCCAAGGATTTGGTCGTTTTTGCCAATAAATCCCACGACGTGGAATCGTTCTTGGGAGATGCGGCGGCGCGCACCCAGTTTGCCGAATCGCTCGCCGCGGTTGTGAACGACCCGCGTTACGGGTTCTCAGGGGTATGCATCGATTTTGAAGATTTGTACGACGAGGCTGCGAAAGACGATTTTACGGCTTTTCTGCACGAAGTGAAGGCGGTGCTGAACGGTAAGAAGCTGACTGTCGCGGTTCCGCCGGTGTATTACTACAAAGGATATGACCTGAAGGCGATCGGCGCGCAGGCGGATGCGGTCATATTGATGGCGTATAATTTCTTAAGCAAAGCCGACCGGCTGCCGTCGGCCCCGCTGCCCCTGGTGGCGGAATCGGTGCGCGACACGCTCGCCGCGGGGGTGCCCAAGGAGAAGCTCATTCTTGGCATCGGCAAGAAGACCGACCAGTTCATTGGAGCCGGAGCGGAGGCGGGTTACGCTTCTCCGGCCAGCAGCGCGGTGGAGGAGAGGTTGAAGAAAGCAGGGGTTGCGCAATCATTATCGATTCCTTATCTTAACCGGCATATTCAGTTTACGGACACTGCAGACAATGAATTGTTCTATGAAGACGCCGACAGCATCGACCGCAAAATATGGGTTGCCCGATATTACGGCTTAAAGGGCGTAGCGTTATGGTATATGGGACAGTTCGTCGACAGCGACTGGCAGCGTATTGCCGCCGTCCGGCAGCGCTGAGCGGGCGAAAGGGCGAGAGGCATGATGGCGCCAGGATTCGAAGGGCAGCCATGACCGATCCCAGCAAGCCTCCCTGCTTATGCCGCTCAGCCGGATAGCAGAGGGGCTGCCGCTTTAACGCGGCTCGTAACGGAAAGAAAAGCTTGCCCTCTTGTATCGGCCCTGCCTTTTACAGTATGCTAATAAAAGGAAATCATGCTGAATGAGGCAGATGTGAGGTAACTTCATGCAAAAAAGAAACAGCCGCAAATATTTTCGCGCACGCTTGGATGAGATGATCGTTACTTTGCGTGAGGATATCATTTCGGGCAAAATCCCCGTCGGCAGCTTTCTGCCGTCGGAGAACGATCTGGAAATACAGTTTCAATTAAGCAATAATTCCGTCCGCAAAGGACTGGAGAAGCTGGTCGAGGAAGGCTTGATCGAGAAGATCGCCCGCGTGGGCAACCGGGTCATCCGCCCGCCGTCGGAGAATCGCACGACGATCCGCTTCGGCTACGTTCGGTCCACAGGCGCGCTGGCCGGCATGGACAAGCTGCTGGATGCGTTCCACCGGCGGTATCCGCATATTCAGGTGCAGCCGGTAGAGCTGCCGTCCAGCAGCTACAGCCGGACGCTCAAGGAATATTTGGAAGCCGAGATGCTGGATGCGGCCATGCTCAACAACAATAACTTTCAAGATTTCATCGAGGGCGGGCGTACGGAGCTGCTTGAGCCGCTTGAACCGGACGAACAGCTGTATCCGTTTGCGGCGGCCCCGTTCCGCAGGGGCGGGGATACGCTGGTGCAGCCGTTTATTTTCTCTCCGGTTGTGCTCTGCTACAACAAGGACCATTTCCGCGAAGCGCAGGTGCCGGAGCCGGACAGCAGCTGGACATGGCAGGATTTGTTCCGGTACGGGCGGCAGCTGGCCGTCAAAGGACAGAGGTTCGGATTCTACTTCTATCTGCCCTCGCGCAACCGTTGGCCGCTGTTTATGCTGCAAAGCGGAGATACGTTCGAGCCTGATAACGCCGGGGAATATCATCTGACGGCGAACAAGGCGATCGGTGGCTTGGAAATTTGCCGGGAGCTGATGGAGATGACGGACGTGTTCCCGGTGTTGTTGTCGGAGAGCGACGCCGATGCGGAGGCGCTCTTCTTGGAAGGGAAGGTATCGGTCATTATGACGACCTACTTTTTCCTCAACCAGCTGAAGGATGCGGGTATTTCGTTCGACGTTTCGCCGCTTCCGGGTTACGCCAATCACCATACGCTGCTGATCGTCAACGGTTTGGCCGTAAGCAGCCGTTCCCGCAATAAGGAAGCGGCCAAGCTGCTCGTCGATTTCATGACTTCCTACGAAACCCAATTGACGATCCGCAGGCAGACGCTGAACATTACGGCTCACCGTCATGCGATGGAGTGGCAGGGGGAAGAAGAGGCGTACAGGCCGTCCCGGTTTTTCATGTACAGGGAGATCATTCCAACCTTCCGGCTAATTACCGAGATGGGTCTCAGCAACAATCAGCTGAAGGAGATGCAGCGGGAAATCATGCTGTTTCTCTCGGGGCTGCTGGATCGGGAGACGCTGTGCCGGCGGCTGGAGCAGCTGCTTCCGGAAGCGGGCCGAGGAAAGCTTGTGGATTCCCTGTAAAAATGCACCGCAACCAGCACTTATTCAACCCGGGGCGAAGCCGGCAGAAGACGGCGTCCCGGGTTTTTGCATGTCATGTATGCTCATCGAAAATATACGCATCCGTATGATGTTCAACGACGCCGAAGGCGTTTTTTTGTTGCTGAAAAAAAGAAATTAACTCATATTTAACCTACAAAATCGGTTTATAACATATTGACCGCGCTTCCAATATCGGTTATATTGATTTTGTGAGTCAGATAAGGGTTAATAAAATTGGAGGGGCAGTATCATAAGAGGAGGGTTACGAATGCGGACCAAACGTAAATGTCTCGCAGTTCTTGCCGCCGGTATGCTGGCAGCGTCGCTCTCGGCCTGTCAGGGGCCGAAAGCTGCGGAGACGGCGAAAGGCGATGCCGATGCCGGGGGCTCCGATCTGGTGAAGCAGGTGAGCGAGACGCCGACGGAGCTTGTATTCTACGTATGCATCAACGGCTGGACGGAGCAGCAGTTCATGGAAACCTATGGCAACGAGATCAAGAAGAAGTTTCCGAGCTATACGCTCAAGTTTATTCCCCAGAAGGATGCGCAGACGCTGCCGGCCGTCATTACTTCGGGTCAGACGATCGATATTTTGATTACTTCCATCGGCTTGACCTCGAATTTCCTGCTTGCCTACGAGATGCAGGACGACATCAGCGGCCTGATCAAGAAGTACAACTACGATTTGTCGCGGCTTGAGCCTTCGACGATCGACATCCAGCGGCAGCTGGCGGACGGCGGCATCTACGGGCTTCCCGTCAGCACGACGTCGGGAGCGCTCTTTTACAACAAAAGCTTGTTCGACAAGTTCGGCGTTCCTTATCCGACCGACGGCATGACATGGGATGAAGCGTACGATTTGGCCAAAACGATGACGCGCAGCGAAAACGGCCAGCAGTACAAAGGCATGACGATGTCGGTGCAGCATTTGATGCAGCTGAATCAGCTGTCGGCTCCCCATATCGATCCGGCGACCTCCAAGGCGGCGTACACGTCCGACGCGTTCAGGCAGGCTTTTGAAAATTTGGCGCGCTTCTACAAAATTCCCGGCAACGGTCTTCTGGATCATAAGTACAATCTGGTCAGCCAGCAGGAGCCCTTCTATAAGGATCAGAACGTCGCCATGTTCGCCGCCCTCAGCACGACCGCAAAAACGTTCAAGGATACGGTCAATTGGGATGTCGTTCAACTCCCTGTATTCAAGGAAAAGCCCGGCGTAGGCCCGCAATCGTACCCTACCTATTTCTACATATCCAAAGAGAGCAAAAACAAGGACGCTGCCTTCCAAGTACTCGATTATGTGACTTCCGATGAATTCCAGCAATATTTTGTGAAGGCGGGCAATTTTTCGATTTTGAAAAATCAGACCGAGCTGATGAAAACCTTCGCCGCCGACGATCCTTACATGAAAGGAAAAAATATCAAGGCGCTGCTGCCCGCCAAATTCGCCGATCCGACGGAGAAAACGGAGTACCAGGCGATCGCCGACAAAGAGATGCTGAACGCGCTTGTCGCCGTAGACGGAGGCAAGGACGAGAATACCGCTTTACGCGAAGCGGAAGAGAGAGCTAATAAAGCGATAGAGGCCGATAAGAAAAAATAACCGGAAGAAGCGAGGGAAACCGGGATGATAGAACAAGGAATCGCTTTTCATAATGTGACGGAGCTGGAACGAAGGGAGCTGCTGCCGGGGCTGCGGCTGCACCGCTTCCCGAAGCGGGTGCGCCACGCGCTGTCGGAAAACGGCCGGACGAAGGCCGTGCAGTCCAACGGCTGCGAGCTGCGCTTCGTAACCGATGCGAAGCATGTGCGGATTACGCTGTCTTCGCTGGAAACGAACGGGCGCGTGCTGGTGTTTCGCGGCGATTTTTTTCATTCGGCCCATACGCTGCAAGCCGGCGTCATCCAAACGATATCGCTCGAAATTCCGGAGCGCTTCGCCGAGGTGGAGCCGGAGAGGCTGAACAATGCGGCCTTCTCCTCGCGCGTCTGGCGGGTGTACTGCGAACGGTTCGGCGCGGTGTTCTACGACATCGATGCGTTCGGACACGAGATTCGGCCGCCGGCCCGGGAAGAGGTGCCGCAGCTGACCTTCGCCGCATACGGCTCGTCGATTACGCAGGGGGCCGGAGCGCTGAGCCACTACAACGGCTATATTCAGCAAGCGGCCCGCAGGCTGCAGATCGATGCGCTGAACCTTGGGCTGAGCGGCTCCTGCCATTGCGAGCCGGAGGTGGCCGATCATCTGGCCGAGCGGAAGGATTGGGATCTGGCTTTTCTGGAGCTCGGCGTCAACATGCGCTCGACGTTTTCGCCGGAGCAGTTCGAGGAGCGGGCCGGCTACTTGCTCGACCGCTTGGCGGAGAAGCATCCGGATAAACCGATCTTTTTGACGACAATGTACCCTAACCGGGCGAGCTATTTCAAGGACAGATCCGCCGTCTTCACCGAGAATGAACGCCAATTTAACGACGTATTGCGCCGTTATGCGGCGTCGAAGGGCGCGGGACAGCTGTATTTACTGGAAGGCTCGGACATTATGACGGACTTTACGTCGCTGACGAGCGATCTCATTCATCCGTCCGATTACGGTCATATCGCGATGGGCGAACGGCTGGCGGAGATGATGCGGCCGGTGGTGGAACAATTGCTTAACAACAAACGACATGAGGAGGCAGCCATATGATTACGACGGATTTAACGGGACAAATCGCATTGGTGACAGGAGGAAACGCGGGCATCGGCTTCGCGATTGCGCGCAAGCTGTCGCAGGCGGGCGCGAAGGTGGCGATCAATTATTTGAGCAAGCGGGAGGCGGCCGAGCAGGCGGTTCGCACGATCCGGGAGGAAGGCGGCACGGCGGAATGCTTCCAGGCGGACGTCACCCGGATCGCCAGCATCGAAGCGCTGATCTCCCAAGTGGAGAGGACGCTCGGGGGGACCGTCGATATTCTTGTGAATAACGCCGGCCATATGATCGAGCGCGTGCCTAACGCGGAGATGACGGAGGAACGGTATAACCAAATTATGGATGTCAATTTAAAAAGCACCGTATTTCTGTGCAAAGCCGTGCTCCCTGGCATGATCGCCAAAGGAAAGGGCAAAATCGTCAATATGGCGTCGCTGGCCGCTCATAACGGAGGCGGCCCGGGAGCTTCCGTCTACGCGGCGAGCAAGGCGGCCGTCCTCGCTTATTCCAAAGGCTTGGCTAAGGAGGCCGCGCCTCACGGGATCGGCGTCAACGTGCTCTCGCCGGGCTTTATCGGCCAGACCGCCTTCCATTCGACCTTCACTTCGGATCAAGCCCGTAAAGCGACCGTAGCCGGAATTCCGCTCGGCCGCGAAGGGAGGCCCGAGGATGTGGCCAACTGCGCCTTGTTCCTCGCTTCTCCGCTGTCGGATTACTTGACGGGAGAGACGATCGAGATCAACGGGGGGATGTTCATGAGATGAGAATCGGGGAGAAATTGCAGCAATACCGCTGGGCGGAAGAGATTGCCGGGCAGCTGGAGCGCGAGCTTGCTCCGCTCCTCGGCGCGGAGCCCGTCATTCCCGCCGAGCCGGGCGGCTGGTGGCATCAATACGTATGTCCCGAGCATCACACGGAGCTTTTATTCGATCCTCTGGAGGAGGATGCGACGGAGTTTCTATGTCCTTACGGCTGTGCGCTCCATGGCGAGCCGTACCGCGGCGCCTGGCTCGTGATGAAGCATCAGTCATGCGCCCGTTTCGCGCTTGAAGCGGCGGCGCTATATGCCGCAGGCCGGGGGCGGCGTTACGCCGACTGGAGCGCTGGCGTGCTGCTGCGCTATGCGGAGCAGTTCCCGAAGTATCCCGTTCATCCGGAGGCGGAAGGGTGGATGCTCAAAGGCAGGGCGTTCCATCAGGCGCTGACCGAAGCGATTTGGGCGACGACGCTGCTGCGCGCCTGCCTGCTGCTGACGGACGAAGGCTACGAGTTCGCCGAAGCGGAGAAGCTGGATTTGTTCTTCGCGATGCTGGAAGAGAGCATGACGCAGGCGCGCAAGCTGCTTGCGGAGGAGCAGGGCAAGCCGGAAAGCAATTATACGGCATGGTTGAATGCGGCGCTCGCTTGCGTCTATGCGCGGAATCGCGATGAGAACAAGATGCGGGAGCTAGTCGACGGCTTTGCGGGCTTGAAGCATCATCTTACGATCGGCGTCAACCCGGATCAGATGGAGTACGAAGGAACGACGTATTACCATGTGTTCGTTCTGCGCGCCTATTTCATCGCCGCCGAGATGGCGGAACGCTTCGGTATCGATCTGTATGCGGCGCGCGGCGAGCAGGGCCAATCGTTCGAAGGCATGCTCGATGTGCTGGCCGATCTGGCGAACGAGCGGGGAGAGCTGCCTGCGCTGCATGACGGACCGTACCGGCGCGTGCCGTACGCCCGGGAAATCGCCGAAACCGTGGAGATAGGTTATGCCCGTTACGGCAAGGCGGGCTGCGTTCCGATACTCCGGGAAGCGTACCGCTATATGTATGGCAGTCCGCAGAGAGCGGGACTGGAGGCGCTGCTGTACGGACAAGGGAGCTGGGAGCCGGATGCGCGGTCCGAAGACGAGGCGCAGGCGAAGCAGAGGGGCTCCCGGCTGCTGGAGACGTCCGGATTCGTTATCGGCCGCCGCCCGGGAGGACGCTTGTCCTTCTATGCCGACTACGGCCCGCACGGCGGCTCGCACGGCCATGACGACAAGCTGCATTTGACCATAGCCGGCCGGGACGGCTGGCTGGCGCCGGAGCTGGGGATGGTGCCGTACGGATCGGGCCTGCGCAAAGATTGGTATGCTTGCGCGCAGAGCCATAATACGGTGACGGTGAACAACCGGTCGCAGGCGGCGCATACCGGCGAGCTCGTCCGGTATGAAGACGGCGAGTCGGGAACGTACGTCTGGCTGCGCTCGACGGAAGCGTATCCGGGCTGCAGACTGGAGCGCCATCTGTGGCTGACCGATCGCTGGCTGCTCGACTGGTTCGTTGCGGAGCTCGATTCGGAAGCGACGATCGACTGGTGGATGCACAGTCCGCGGCTTGAACCCGCGTACCGCCGGGAGCTGTGGCAGCCTCCGGCAAACCGGCTGCTGGACGACGGAGAGGGTCCTTACCGCTTCGTGCGCCCGCTGGCCGAATGGACGGCGGGAAGCGGCGAGAGTGTCTGCTCCGTCGAAATGAGTGCGGCGGCGGGAGGAGAAGGCGCCGCGTTGTCGATGCTGGCGCCGCCGGGCTCGCGGATCATGCTCGCCGAAACCCCCGGGCCGGCCGATAATCCGGCCCGCAGCATGAACGGGCTGCTGCACAGGCAGCACGGCACGAGCGCTTCGTTCGTGACGGCGTACAGCGACAGCAGCCGGCCTGCTGCATTCGCCGGCCCGGAAGCGGCCGCCGCGGGAACGCGGGCCGTCGAGCTCAGCTGGCCGGGCGAGCGCTGGCGGGCTCGGCTCGACCCGGCCGAGGGGCTGCGGTTGGACCGAATATAAGCTTCGGATATGAACAGCTTGGAGATGGACCATCAGGCGACTGCGGGAAGAGAGCGACGACGATCCCGCCGGGGAGCCTGCGGTACAAGCTCCAAGCTGTTTTGCCGTTATGTCAGTTATGGCCGGATAGACTGCGATTGGAGCGGATGAAACGCCGGGAAAGAAGGCGTTTTGCGTTGGAAAGGGGGTGATTTCCGGGATGTAATGATAGCGGTTACATGCGATTGGAAAATCAAATGGGCACCGCAGCGGACTTGTTCACCACACTCTTAGAAACGAAAGGAGATTGAATCATGCGCAGCAAGCCATCGTTATGGCTTTGGAAAAGTAGCGTCAGCTGCTTGACGGCGGGGCTGCTCCTCTGCGGAGCGGCGCAGCTTCCCGGAACGGCGCGCGCCGTTACAACGGAGACCGACATCTATGAAGACTTTCAAGGGTTCAGCACAAGCGCCGTATTCAACACGAGCAGCAGCACCGCCTACCATTGGGCGGCCAATGCAAGCGCCAATAACTGGTCCGTCGAGGCCGACGCGGACGAAGCCGCGAATCATTTCATCCGGATCGGGGGGCAGCAGTCCTCCACGACGCTGCTCTACAACAAGGATTTCGTAGGGAACAATGTCGCTTACTCGGCGCTCGTCAAATCCGACACGACCGCCGCCGCCGGCATTACGGCCCGCTACAGAGACAGCAGCAATTATTACTGGTTATCGCTGAATCGGGACGGGAAGCTCAGCCTCGGCAAGCGAGCGGCGGGCGCTAACACGACGTTGAAGTCGGCCGTCATCCCCGGCTTCGATGCGGACCGCTATTACCGGTTGAAGCTGACGGTGAGCGGCGCATCGCTGGCCGGTTCGGCGGAAGGAGGTCCGACGCTTTACGTCGCGGAGGACACTTCGCTCTCGGAAGCGCCCGGCGGCACCGCTGCGAATCGGGTCGGATTCTTCGCCGCGGGAGGAGCTGCGGCGTCATTCGACGATATGTACGCGGTCAACGTCGTGCCGCCGGCCCCGACGGGACTCGCGGCGATGGCCGCCGTCGACGGGCAGATCAGCCTCGGCTGGAACGGAACGGGCGGCCGCTATGCCGTGAAGCGCAGCTCCTCTCCGGGCGGCCCGTATACGACGCTTGCCACCGTCAGCGAAGCTTCGTACACGGACCTCGTGCCTGACGGGACCGCTTACAGCTATGTCGTATCGGCTGTCGCGTCCGCCGAGGATCGCCCCGAAGCGGAGGGACTCCCGTCGGGCGAACTGACGGCCGCTTCGACGGCTTCAACGGTTCCGCCGGCGGCCCCGGCCGGTTTGTTCGCGGTGGTCGGCCTGTCGCAGGCCGCCTTAACCTGGAACGCGTCCGCCGACGTGACCGCTTACCGTATCAAGCGCAGCGAGCAGCCGGGCGGGCCTTACGAGACGATCGGGGAGGTCGGAGCGGCAGCGCTCTCTTATACGGATACCGGGCTGATCCCCGGACACATTTACTATTACGCCGTGGCGGGAGTGAACGCCCAGGGCGAAGGCCCGTTGTCCGTGCAGGTCGCCGCGTCTCCGTCGACGCCTCCTGACTCCCCTTCGGCTGTTACGGCTATCCCGGGCAATGGCAAAGTGAAGGTGGCTTGGAGTCCGGTGAACGAAGCGGCGGGATATACCGTCAAGCGGTCGGCTTCTCCGACCGGACCGTTTATGCCGATCGCTGCCGGACTTAATGCCCTCGCGCTGGAGGATAGCGGATCGCTGTCGAACGGAACGACCTATTATTATGTCGTTCAGGCGGTTAACGACAGCGGGGTGAGCAGCGACGACTCGGCTCCGGCAAGCGCTACTCCCCGGTCCAGATACCCGCTCGATCCGGCGGGGATAACGGCAAGCTCGGACGACGGCAACAAGCCGCAAGCTTCGGCGGACAACAAGCTGAGCACGCGCTGGGGCGCAAACGGTCAGGGACAGTGGATTCAATACGATTTGGGCGCCGTATCTTCAATCGGTTATTTGGGTATCGCCTGGTACAAAGGAGACGTCCGTTCATCCCGGTTCCATCTCGACGTGTCTAATGACGGACTCGCATGGACAAGGGTATATACGGGCCAAAGCAGCGGTTCTTCCGCCGGATTGGAAGCTGTGCAGCTTCCCGATACGGAAGCGCGCTATATTAAGCTGACCGGCGAAGGCAACTCGGCGACCGCGTATAACGGCATTCAAGAGCTTCAGGTGTATGCGCCCAATCCGAACGGGGCCGTCCTCGAGCCTGTAGCCGAGGAACCGGGCTCTCATGCTCCGACGGCCGTCCCTTATTTGAAAGCGGGGCTGTACAACGCCGATGGAACGCCTCATCTGCTGCCGCAGCCCAATGCGGTGACGGGCCGAACGATCGATGTCGCCGCCGAATACGGCGCCGATCCGGCCGACGGCGAGGACGACCGTCCGGCCATACAGCGGGCTATCGACGAAGCTCAGCCTGGCGATGAGCTGTATTTCCCCAATGGCGTGTATAACTTGAAGACGGCGGCTCCGGGAGATGCGAACTCGAACCTGGTGCTGAAAAGCGGCGTCAATCTGCGGGGAGAAAGTCAGGAAGGGACGATCTTGATTTCCGATTTCGACAATCGGGCCGGTTCTTCGCTGACCGGAAGCAACAGCCGCGTCATGGCGGCGATCAACAAGAACGGCATCGTCATCTCCAACCTGACGATCAGCTCCTCTTGGACGGGGGCTTATCCGACCGACACGACGGTTTCCAGCCCGGAGCGCGGCGGGCCGAAATCCGGCATTTACATTGACGACAGCTCTTCCGGCACTACGAATACGAATAACGAGCCGCATAACATCGTGGTCGACCATGTGACGGTGGAGAAGTACGAGCGGCTCGGCGTGAGGATCAGCAAAGCTCACGATGTCGTCGTCCAGCATTCGCTCTTCCGCAACGCTACGGATATCGGAGGCGGCGGGGCCGGCTACGGCGTAGATATTCAAGGGGTGTTTAAGGAAGACCGGCTCGGATATTATAACGACTCCCGCTGGAACGTGGTGCAGAACAATTTATTTGACGGCACGAATGCGCTGCGTCACGGAGCGCTGCTGCAGGCTTATACGCATAATAACGTCGTTAGAGACAACACGTTTACCGGGACGGCGCTGGATGCGATCGATTTGCACGGCGAGGACGAATATTTGAACGAAGTATATGGCAATACGGTGACGGGCGTCTGGCACGGCGGAGGCATCGGCGTAGGCAATACCGGCGGTTCGTCTCCGAGCAATCACGACGCATCCGGCCCGTACAATTACATTCACGACAATGTGATCCGCAATTCGCTGCGCGGCATTCAATTAATGATGGGCTCGCCCGATACGATTGTCGAGAACAATCTGATCGAGTTCGATCCCGAGCTGGAACCGACGCGGGAGTTCGTTACGGATGACGGCATCGAAGTACTGAATGCGCCGAGAACGATCATAAGAAATAACGTCATCCGCGGTTTCTCGGGGCCGAGTTCGAGAGGCATCGTCGTGATGCGGGATGCGGGGGACAAAAACAACGGCAATGTCGGAGCCGGAGACCCTGCCGATGTTTGGATCGCCGGCAATACGGTAACGGGCAACCGGACCGGCGTTCAGATCGATGCGGGTACGGGGATCGTTCTTGAGGACAATGAGATTGCGGGCAACATCGCCGCGGATTTGCTGGTGAATTCTGCGGTACAGGCCGTGTTCGACCGGCAGGCAGCCGCCGCGGAAGACGCTTGGGCCGACCGCTCCCGGCCGGATGCAAATTTCGGCGCGGGAGACTCGAACGACGCGCAAAGCTTCCGAATGACGACGAGTCCGGACGGAACCGCGGCTTCGATCGCCTATTATAAGTTCAACGTGCCTGCAGTCGGCGGCATCGCCTCCGCGCAGCTGCGGCTAAGCGGCAGACTGACCGACGCCAATCCCGGGGACGATGCATACCGATTCGACGTATACGGACTTTCGGACGCTTCATGGAGCGAGAGCGGCTTAACCTGGAACGCATCGCCCAATCATGCCGCCGGCGGGACGCAGGTGACCGGCATCGGCTCGACGGCAGTCTACTTGGGAAGCATCACTGTCACAGGCAATACGATCCAGGCTTACTCGCTGTCCTCGCAGGAGCTGACCGATTATGTGAACGGCCGGCGGGGCGGCCAAGCTTCGATTCTGGTCGCCGATACCGAGGGGCAGAATGCGGAAGCGGAGCTGTATTCCCGCGAGAAAGTATATGAGACGCTGCGTCCGGCACTGATGCTGCAAACATCCGGGCAGCCGTAAACGGCAGGGATCGAGGTCGAGCCGGGGGAGGAACTGGCTGCGAGCCTCTCAATGCGCCGCCGTCTCGTCGGCGGAAGGAGCCCTGGTTCGTCCTCAGGCACTGCAGCGAAATGCTGACGGATAACCTTGCTGGAATGCCGCTTGACATGGAAACCTTTTTCCAGTATAACTACTATAAAGTATAGGAAGACGATGTTTCACGGCATATTCGAATATTGATGAACGGGAGAGTAATTCCGACCGACAGTCGCAGCGAGCCGGGTTAGTGCAAGCCGGTACGAAGGATCGGAATGAAGCGGACCCGGGAAATGGTTGGCCGAAACGGCGGTTTATGGCGGCGTAGGCGAACCCGGTACGAGACCGTTATCGCTAATGAGCGGCCGATTCGCATGCTAATGCGGATGGGCACTTAGAGTGGCACCGCGGGAACTTCAGGCTCTCGTCTCTTACAAGGAGACGGGGGCTTTTTTGCTTTTGCCGGAATCGGCCGGCGGTTATCCGCTGGAACTATCATTCTAAACGGAGGGAACACAGATGATCAGAAATATAATTGTTTCGTCGGTAGAACGTATTGTCAGCGAGCTATGGGAGACCTCCGGGAGGGAACGGCCCGCAGGCGTGAAGGTTTCCGTGGAACGCCCCGCTCATTCGGAGCACGGCGATTACAGCGTCAATGCCGCGATGCTGCTGGCCAAACCGCTCAAGCGGTCTCCGCAGTCGATAGCTTCGGAGATCAGGGAGAAGCTGATGAACGATGCCGCAGCCGAACCGTACTTTCACAAAATCGAGACGGCTGGACCCGGTTTTCTCAATTTCTATGTCAACTGGGCGAAGTGGAGCGCTCCGGGAGCGTCATCCGAGAAGATTCAGCGGAAAAAGGAGAAAGTCATCATTGAGCATACGTCGATCAATCCGAACAAATCGGCGCATGTCGGCCACCTGCGCAATTCCTGCATCGGCGATACGATCGCCCGTATGATGAAACGCAGCGGTTATACGGTCGAGGTGCACAATTATATCGACGATTTGGGCAACCAACTGGCCGACACGGTCGTCGGACTGCTCCATACCGGCAACGCGGGAAATTACGCCCGGTTCGGCGATTTTTGCTGGGACACGTACGCCAAGATCAACCGCGAGTACGAGAAGCGGCCGGAGCTTTTGCAGAAGCGGACCGAGGTGCTTCACGAGCTGGAGCGGGGCCATACGAATACCGCCTGGCTGGGGCTTCTTGTTGCGGAACGAATCGTCCGCGAGCATCTGGAGGAAATGAAGCAGTTCGGCATCCGGTACGACGTGCTCGTGTGGGAAAGCAGCATCGTGAAGGAAGGCTTCTGGGACAGCGCATTCGAGCTGCTTCGAACGACGCCGATTTTCCGCCGGGAAACTGCCGGGAAGCTGGCAGGCTGCTGGGTGTTGAAGCAGGAGGATGCGGCCGGGAGCGAAGCGGAATTTCAGGCTGATAAAGTGCTTGTCCGTTCCAATGGCATTTTGACGTACACGGCCAAAGATATTGCCTATCATTTGTGGAAGTTCGGCGTATTGGGCCGAGATTTCCGCTACAAAAAGTTCGGCGAAGGGCTATGGTCGACCGATTCCGAGGGGACCCGGAAAAAGCTGGGCGCGGCGGATATGGTCGTTAACGTCATCGATCATAGGCAGGAATATCCGCAAGCGATGGTCAGGCAGTCGCTTGCCGCGCTCGGGCTGGAGAAGCAAGCGGCGCAGCTGAGGCACGTCAGCTACGGCGTCGTCTCGCTCAGCAGGGATACGGCGGCGGGACTCGGCGTGGACGTATCGGAAGGCAAGCATGCCTATCCGATGTCGGGCCGCCAAGGGATCGGCATTCAAGCGGCGGATTTGCTCCGCCGGATGGAGGAGGCGATCGAGGCGAAGCGCTCCCGCAAAGCGGGTCTGTCCAGCCGGACGATCGCCGCCGCGGCGATCCGTTACTACTTGCTGAGGTTTCATCTACAAACCGAGGTCGTATTCGATCTGGCGCAGGCGACCGAAATATCGGGCAATACGGGCGTTTATTTATTGTACGCGCACGCGAGAGGATGCAGCATTCTCGATAAAGCCGGCAGCGAAGCAGAGGCTATCACGGCGAATGTGCCGGAAAGAGAGCGAATGCATCCGCAGGAGCTCAGCCTTATCAGACAGCTGGCTTACTGGCCTGAGACGCTGGAGGCGGCGGCCGGGGAGCTGTCGCCGATTACGATTTGCGCGTATGCGCATGAATTGTCGGCGCTATTCAACCATTTTTACGCCTCGTGCCCGATTTTGAAGTCGGAAGGCGAAGAGAGAACGTTTCGCCTATGGCTGACGGCGCGTTTCCAGGCGACGCTGAAGGAAGCGCTCGAAGTGCTCGGTCTTCCGGCTCCGCGAAGAATGTAATGCTGGATGCCGGACTAACAACTGGCTCTGGACGAAACGGCCGGAAAAGAGTAACATAACAGTGGGCTGAAACAATCGGTCCTCTGATCTCGTATATATAAGATATACTCGTAAATAGTAAGATATTATTGAAATAAGACGGGCATGCTAAGGAGGTGAATGCATTGTTCGAGCTGCAGGATGTGCTCATTCACGAACTGCTGCCGTATTTATTTTCTATCGGGATTATTTGTTCGTTCAGCTATGTGTACCGTATTTTTCTGCATGACGGCGTCCATCTGGACTGGATTCGCAATGAGCATCCGTCGATGCCGCCGCTTCCGCGGCCCCGGTTGCGGCAAACTCGCCGCGACGTTCATCACGGATTAACGCGCAGAGTGAAGCGGAAGGAAGCGCCGGACGGCGAATCCGGTGACTGCCGCCCCTCGTTGGAGAGTTACTTTTTATCCAAACGAGGAGGATGTTTATGGCAAAGAAGAACAATGGATTCACCCGGTTTAAAATTATCGGCTTACTAACGGCGCTGGCCGTGCTGCTCATCGTCAGCGGATGCGGGGTTAGCGGACCGAACGCCAAGATCGATGCGAGCACGCCGGGCATGTTTAATCATTATATTGTGTATCCTTTTTCTTATTTGATTCAGCATTTGGCTACTTTTTTTGACGGGAGCTACGGTCTCGGGCTGATCGTTCTGACGCTGATGGTCCGCTTGGTGCTGCTGCCGCTCATGATGAGACAGTACCGCAGCCAGCATATGATGAAACAGAAAATGAACGCCCTTCAGCCGGAGCTTAAGCAGCTGCAGGACAAGTATAAAGATAAGAACGACGCGGAATCGAAGACGAAGCTCCAGCAGGAGACGATGCAGCTGTATCAGAAGCATCAGGTGAACCCGCTGGCGGTAGGCTGTTTGCCGATGCTGATTCAGCTGCCGATATTATCGGGGCTGTATTACGCGATCAAGCTGACGCCGGAGCTGGCGGATCATTCGTTCTTATGGTTTCAGCTCGGCAAGCCGGATATGGTGCTGCCGTTCGTCGCGGCGATCATCTACTACTTTCAATATAAAGTATCGCAGATCGGCGTCGATCCGGCGCAGCAGAAGCAGTTTGCGCTTATCGCCTACGTCTCTCCGATCATGATGGCGGTGTTCTCGTTCAGCGCTCCCGCCGCCGTGCCGTTGTATTGGGTCGTAGGAGGAATCTTCGTCATCTTGCAGACGCTGCTCGCCAAAAAAATATATCATGTCAAAGCAGTGGATGAAACGAATCAGCCTGCGGAAAGCAAGGCGTAGAGAGCAAGTATGCTTTTAAAGGAAATAAGCTATGTACAAGCTGCCCGGTTCAGTCGAGAGACTGGTCCGGGCTATTTTTTTGACAGTATAGATTTATAAATTTCGGGGCCCCCCGCCAAGTACCTGAATCAGCTTCGAAGCCAAGGCCCCATTTTGCGGGGTTACTTTGCCGTTAAGAGGTGATAAAGTCGCCTCCGTTAACATGCATCGTTTCTCCGGTAACGTATCTGGAATCGTCGCTCGCCAAATAGACGTAGGCCGGAGCGAGCTCGAAAGGCTGCCCGGCGCGCTTCATCGGCGTATCGGTTCCGAAAGTGGACACTTCCTTGGCCGAGTAGCTCGAAACGATAAGCGGCGTCCAGATCGGACCGGGCGCTACGGCATTGACGCGAATGCCCTGGCTGACCAAGGACATCGACAAGGAACGGGTAAACGATACGATCGCCCCTTTGGTCGAGGAGTAGTCGATCAGCTCCTTGCTCCCCCGGTAAGCGGTGATCGAAGCCGTATTGATGATGGAGCTCCCCGCCTTCAAATGCGGCAGCGCGGCTTGGGCCATGAAGAAATAGGAGAAAATATTCGTCTGAAACGTGTGGAGCAGCTGCTCCTCTGTAATATCGAGCAAGCTTTGCTGAGGGAACTGGACGCCGATATTGTTGACCAGCACATCGAGCTGTCCGTAGGCTTGCAGCGTTTCCTGGACGACCCGGGCGCATTGCGCTTTATGTCTGAGATCCGCCTGAATCGTCAGGCATTTGCCGCCCAGCTTCTCGATATGCCGCTTCGTTTCCTCCGCGTCGGGCACCTCGTACAAGAAGGCGATGGCGACCTGCGCTCCCTCTTTGGCGAAAGCGACGGCCGCCGCCCGGCCGATCCCGCTGTCGCCGCCGGTAATAATGGCGGTTTTTCCTTTCAGTTTGCCGCTTCCGATATAGGAAGGATTATCGAAAATCGGCTTCGGATTCATCAAATACTCAAGCCCCGGCTGCTGGTTCTGATGCTGGGCAGGGAACGAGATCGGCTGCTCTTCGCAAACCATTTCTTTACTGTAATACGGATAGACAGGATACGAATTCATGGGAACCTCCGGTGAAAAAAAGTATATATCGAAATAGTATATTCGCCGCGCCCATCGTCGGTTCCAGGCAGGAGAAGCCGCCGAACCGCAAACGCAAATTAACACATAGGAGCATAATTTACCGTATAGAAACGTAGCGCCTCTCCTTTGTATAGTTAAATAGGCATGCTGCTGGCCGGATCGGCCGCAGCCGAATACATATGCGATAGAATTCAAAGGGGAGAGTGCGAATGAAGCTTGCACAAAGAAAACTGTCAGGGGCTTTGCTGTCTTCGGCGATGCTGATGACGCTGTTTACAGGCTGTTCCAAGGGAGGGCAGGAGGCGCCGGCCCAAGCGGTCGAAGCCGTCAGCGATAAGGGAGGACCGGTTCAGACGGAGCCGGTCGACATTACCTTTTATCGCCCGAGCACAGGCACGACGCAGGAGCAGTTCATGGATTTGATGGGCAATGCGATCAAAGCGAAATTTCCGAACGTCAACCTTAAGTTTATCCCTTACGGACAAGGTACGAATGTGGAGGAAGTGTTGACCGCGGGATCGGATATCGATCTGCTGATTTTGAATATTAACCTGATTGCGCAGTTTCCGAAATATAATTTGCTGCAGGATGTTTCGGATTCGATCAAGAAGGCGAATTTCGATTTAAGCAGGCTGGAGCCGACGACGGTCGATTTCATCGACCAATTCACGGGCGGCAAAATCAATGCGCTGCCGATCTTCACGACGGCGCAGTCGCTGGTGTACAATAAGGACATTTTCGATAAATTCGGCGTTCCGTATCCGCAGGAAGGGATGACTTGGGACGAGCTGTACGAGCTGGCCAAAAAAGTAAGCAAATCCGACAACGGCATCCAGTATTACGGTTTTGCAGGCTCGACGCCGTTCAGCTCGATGACCCGGGTCAACCAGAAGTCGATCGCCTACGTCGATCCGAAGACGAACAAATCGCAGATCGCCGGCGAAGAGTTCAAGAAGGTCGTGGACAATTTCGCGAGATTTTACCGGATTCCCGGCGCCGAGTTTCCGAAGGACAAGATGGGCAAAGAGAACGATATGTTTAATAAGGACCGCAACCTGGCGATGTACGTCGGCAACAGCAGCCTGTTGATCAACAGCGCGGTGAACATGAACGTCGATGCGATCTCGCTGCCTTCCTTCAGCGATGCGAAGGGCGTCGGTCCGCAGATGTATCCGACTTACGCGGCCGTATCGAGCATCAGCAAGCATAAAGATATCGCCTTCCAGATTCTTACGTATTTGACGTCCGACGAAATGCAGGAGAAATTCGCCAGGGACGGCACCGGACTTCCGATCATCAAAGATCAGAAGGTCGTCGATCTGTTCGGCGCCGATTTGGAGCAGCTGAAAGGGAAAAATATGAAATCGTTCTATCCTCAGAAGCCGGCCCCTATTGCGATGAAAACGCCGTACGACGACAAGGTCGAAGGCAAGGTGAGCGCGGCGTTCAAGGAAGTCGTCGGCGGAGACAGCGACGTCAATACGGCCTTCCGCAAGGCGGCGGAGCAGGCCGACGCGGACATAGACGCCGCCATCAAGGCGTCGTCCGCCGGCAAATAGAAGCGGCTTTAAGCGGAGCTTGCGCACGTCGGCGCGGGCTCCGTTTCTTTTTATGCGGGGAAACGGGCAAAGTGGGATGGCGGTGGCCTATGAGAGCGAATACAATTCATGTATTGACAAATGATAAATCGTGAAACTATAATAAAAACGTACCTGCTCATCATTGATGAGGTGGTGTTGACAAAGAGTTGGCGTTTGAGCAGTGCAGTGTAAAATAAGCGAGTCAAAATTTTTTTATTTCCACCTGCTCATCATTGATGAGCAGGTGAGAAGGCGAGGTTTAAGGTGGACATTAAATTGGTTGAAAACGTAGACAAACTCGACGAAGGAAATTTTTTTGCTTCCAGAAACGAATATTCGGAATATTTGGTTTTGAAGTATTTAATCCAATCCGACGAGCCGGTCGGTTCCTGGGTTCTGAAGGTAATGCTCGGACTGAAAGGGATTGAGCTAAGCACCGCCACCATTGGAAGACTTTTAAAAGAATTGGACTCAAAAGGGTTTACCAAGCTTGTCGATGCACAAGGAAGGGTCATCACTTCAGAAGGAATCGGCTATGCCAAAACGCAATCGGAAAGAATAGAGAGGGAGCGCCTTCAGGCACGGCTTATGATGGCTGCGATCCCGCAAAGTCTTGACGAGTTAATCGATTTGCTTCATGCCAGAAAAGCGTTGGAGTGCGAAACGGCAAGACTGGCTGCGCTTCGGGCGAATCCAAAGGATATCGATGAACTTGAGCTTTCCTTAAAAAAACATGCGGAAGTGGTCAAAGGGCATATCGACCCTACAGATATAGCGCTAGATTTCCATATTAAAGTGGCGAAGGCTTCCTATAATCGCTTTTTAATTGCATCGCTGGATATTTTAATTTACGAGGAACTTCGATTGGAATCGCAGATTGCCCAGCTTATCACCCGGGAACGCGGAGAAGAGTACTTGCTCCAGCATATCTCGATTGTCGAGTCTATTAAACAAAACGATCCGCATGAAGCGGAAAGGCGAATGGGCGTTCATATTGAAACGCTGATTAACGCGATTAAAGAGCAAGCCGAGCGAAATTAAGGAAGACAGGATCTCATAGAGTTACGAAAGAAAGGAGCGCAAGAAATGGGAACTATATTCGATACTGCAATCGTTAACGGAACCATCGTATTGGAAAATCGGGCGGTCCGGGGAACCTTATTCATTCAAAACGGGAAAATTGCGGGGATGGCGGACGGCAGCAGTACGTTCGAATGCAAACAGCTTATCGATGCGGAAGGGATGGTGATATTGCCGGGCGCAATCGACCCCCATGTCCATCTTTGGGAACCGGGCCCTCAAGATTATAGGGAGGACTATCGCTGCGGTTCTCAAGCGGCGGCTTCGGGCGGAGTCACGACGTTAATCGAGATGCCGTTAAGCGTCCCGCCGGTCATCGATCGGGAATCGTTTCAATTAAAAAAGGATATTGCGGATAAGCATTCCGTGATCGATTTTGCTCTGTGGGGCGGATTGATTCCTAAATCGGCAGATCATCTCAGTGACATGCATGAATTAGGGTGCGTCGGCTATAAGGCATTTATATCTTATGCCAATGACAATTACCCGCATACGCCGGACGACGTTCTGTTCAAAGCGATGAAGAACGCAGCCAAGTTCAACGGCCTCATCGGGGTTCATGCGGAAAACGCCGACATCGTCGAAGCCGCAAGTAAAGAGATGGAGCAAAACGGTGTGCTCGATCCGGAATCATATCCCGACGGAAGACCGGCTCTGGCTGAACTGGAGGCGATGGAAAGAGCGATTTGTTTTGCGGAAAATGCCGGCTGCCGTTTGCATATTGTTCATATGTCCGTAGCCGAAGGCGGAGAACGGGTGCGCAAGGCGAAGGAGAGGGGGGTTAAAGTTTCTAACGAAACATGTCCGCACTATCTGCTATTTGATAAGTCGATCCTGCGGGAAAAAGGGCCTTTCGCCAAATGCAATCCTCCCATAAGGTCGTACGAGAATAAAGAAGCTCTTTGGGAACAGCTATTCAAAGGGAATATAGACTTTATCGGCTCCGACCATTCGCCGTACACGGACGAGGAAAAGCTTAAAGGTAAACATAATATATGGGAAGCGCCGCCCGGATTCGGCGGAATTGACGTACTGCTGCCGGCTATGATCAGCGAAGGCGTGAATGCCAGAGGACTCGGCTTGGTCGAGCTGGCAAAGCTGGTTTCCACCAATGTCGCGAAAGCGTTTGAATTATATCCGAAAAAAGGGACCATCACCGTCGGTTCCGACGCCGATTTGGCGATTGTAGATTTAAATGAGGAATGGGTGTATAAAGGCGAATCCTCGTTCTCCAAGACGAAAAGCTCGCAAGGCATTTACGAAGGATATAAGTTTAAAGGCAAAGTGAAGATAACGATGGTGCGGGGAAGCGTCGTTTATGAGAACGGGAAAATTACCGGAGATGCCTCCTACGGAGAATTTGTAGCCATTCAGCGTTAATTGATCCATTCTCCCCCTTTTTGGGGGTTAAATAAAGGAGGAATAAGCATGAACGTATTAGTCACGGGAAGCTCAGGGCTAGTAGGGTCCGCAGTGATGGAACTATTATCCCGCGAAGGCCATAACGTCGTAGGATTTGACCAGAAAACATCGCCGCTGACGGAGCATTTTACCGTTGAAACGGGAGACTTGTGCGATTTTCCGAGATTGGTCTCGATTATCCAAAAGCACGGCATTGACGCGATAGTTCATTCGGGCGGAATTTCACATCCTCATGCGGGAGAAATATCGCCTTATGAGACTGTACGAACCAATATTGTAGGAACGACGACGATCCTCGAAGCGGCAAAAATATTTCATATCCGTAAAGTGGTCTATTTGAGCTCCGGCGCTGTCTACGGCAATCATGCCGCAGCCGTAACTACATTGGAAAGCAAGGTAAATCCGGAGAATACGTATGCCGTAACCAAATTAACGGGCGAGTATCTGGGGGAGACGTACAACAGAAATTACGGGATGAACGTCATTTCTTTACGTCTTGCTTTCGTATACGGGCCCTACCGGTTCATGCCCGACCCCATCAAGTCCCTGCTGGAGCGGGCTGTGAACGGAATAGACGTCGATGATGCGAAGGGCGCGGATCAGCGATTGGAATTCATTTATGTGAAGGATGCCGCTCTTGCCGTATACCAAGCGCTGCAGGCCGAAACATGCAGTTCCAGCATCTTTAATATCGGAACAGGCGTCAATACCAAGATGACGGAGGTTGCGGCCATTATTAAAAAGCTCTACCCTAATAGATCCATCAAGCTGGGCTCCGGAGATTTAGGCTATGATTTTATCGGTGCGTTCGATTGCGGCGAAGCGGAGCGTCAGCTGCAGTTTAAAGCCAAATATAATCTTGAAGACGGCATTGCGGATTATGCAAAATATTTGGAGAAAGCAAGCAGCGGGCAGTTTGAAAGCGTTTAATTTAACGGGGCGGGTGAATGTCCATGGGACAAATTTCAGTTGGCACGATCGATTATTTCATTATTTTTAGTTATTTTGCATTTGTCATCGTCGTCGGATTCATTGTTCGCAAGCTGATCAAAACCGACAGCGACTTCTTTCTTTCGGGCCGGTCGCTTCCGGCATGGATGACGGGAATCGCCTATTTGGCGGCGAATTTAGGCGCGCTGGAATTGCTGGGAATGGCGGCCAGCGGTGCGCAGTACGGCATGCTGACTATGCATTATTATTGGATGGGAGCAGTGCCCGCCATGATCTTCGTAGGCTTGTACATGTATCCGTTCTTCTATGCATCGAAAGCGAGAACGATTCCGGAGTATTTAAGATTTCGTTTCAATGAAGCCACCCGGGGATTGAACGCCATCACCTTTTTCGTCCTGACCATTTTATTTTCCGGAATTAGTTTGTACGCGATGGGATTAATATTCAGCGTGCTGTTGGGATGGTCGATGGTCTTCAGCATCATTGTTGCGGCCATAGTCGTTCTATTATACGTATCGCTGGGCGGATTAACTTCATCGATCTACAATGAGGTCATTCAATTTTTCTTAATATGGATCGGTTTGCTGCCCGTTGCGCTGATCGGAATGTATAAGTTTGGAGGCATCAACGGTATTTTGGCTAATTTGCCCGAGTCGTTCACACATCTATGGCAGGGCTTGAGCAGCACGGCCGATAATCCGATGGGGGTAAGCTGGTTTGGCGTCATTATAGGTCTTAGCTTCGTTCTCTCGTTCGGATATTGGATGACCGACTTCCTGGTTGCCCAAAGGGCTTTTGCCGCCAAGGATGTAAGAGCTGTTCAAAACACGCCGGTCTACGCCTCCTTTTTTCGACTTATCGTGCCCATTGTCGTTATCATTCCGGGATTTATAGCCGTTCCGCTTTTTCCCGAGCTAGGCAAAAACCCTGACTTGCCCTACAATCTAGCGTTGCCGTTGACACTGGTGAAATTATTGCCCGAAGGGCTGTTCGGTCTCGGGATCACCGCTCTATTGGCCGCTTTCATGAGCGGGATGGCGGGGAATATTACCGCTTTTACTACCGTGTGGACCTATGATATTTATCAAGCTTATATTAACAAGGACGGCAGTGACCGGCATTATATTAAAGTCGGGCGTCTCATGGTTGTGATTGGGACCATATGCGCCGTGTTCGCCGCGTTTATTGCAGCCAAATTTCCGAACATTATGGATTACATTCAAATGCTGTTCTCCTTCTTTAACGCACCGTTCTTTGCCACCTTCTTCTTGGGAGTGTTCTGGAAACGAGCTACCGGATGGGGCGCGTTCTGGGGACTGTTATTGGGGGTTGCAAGCTCCTTCCTGATGTTCTTCTTCATTCCAAGCGATTTCTATAGCACACTCGCGGAAGGCAACTTCTCAAGGGCACTATGGGCTTGGATCGTAACTATGGTCATCACCGTCGTCGTAAGCTTGTTTACGAAACCGAGACCGGAAAGCGAGCTTAAAGGATTAGTGCGAAGCGTCAGCGAAAAAATATCGTACGCCCATCTTCCTTGGTATAAACGCCCAGGCTATTTATCCGTCATTTCTCTGATTATTATGCTTGTTATTAATCTTTATTATTGGTAAGCGGTTTCAACTTGTCCAGGCGTAAATGTCGGCTGATTGCAACGAAACAGACGGGGAGTGATAGTATGAAGCGATTGCTGTTTGATCTTAAATTTTTAACAGGCGTTATTTTTTGTTACCTCGGCGTCGTTTTAACGATATACGGCTTGTTTACGAATAAAACGACGGAATACTTTCCATATAATATCAATTTATGGTGGGGGATTTTCACCGTTTTGTTCGGAGCAGCCTTTTTTATCGGCAGCTTCCTAACGATGAAAAAGGCTGAATCCTACCAGGCGGGCGGATCAGCCGTCTTTCATGAAGATAACTAGAAGCGCGGTGAAACAAGAGCTGAGGGGCCATTGGAATCTGAAGCAGCGTAAGCGTTCGACTTTGTAGACGGATTTTCCCCCCTTCTAGACCACAACGGAGATAAGGAGATGGAACATCTATGGATTCCGCATTACAACCGGCTCATATATTTATAGAGCCTACCGAAGAGAGATTTAAGGATCATTATCGGCGTTGGCAAGGGATTCCTTCGATTGAAGTCACGGATCAAGGAAGAATCTTTATCGATTTTTACTCCGGACAGGATGCGGAGGTTGGCGGCAATATGATGGTTTTATGCGTAAGCGACGATCATGGGCAGACGTTCCGCTCAGGCGTTACCGTCGTGGAGCATCCCGATCGGGAATGCCGTATTTATGATCCCAATTTATGGATCGATCCTTTGAAAAGATTATGGTTGACTTGGACGCAGGCGCGCGGATTTAACGACGGAAGAATGGGAGTATGGGTTTCCGTTTGCGAAGATCCGGATGCGAAGAAGCTGAACTGGTCTCCACCGCGAAGAATAGCCAACGGCATTATGATGAATAAACCTGTTGTCACATCGAAGCAAGAATGGCTGTTTCCTTGCGCGATATGGTGCAATACGAGCGGAAGCAGGCCAAGCGAAAATCACGGACTCCAGCATGAGCAGTTTTCCAATGTTTACGTATCCGCCGATAACGGGAATACGATTAGTCTTAGAGGTCATGCGGATGTGCCTAATCGAGGCTTCGACGAGCATATGATCGTGGAAAAAAACGACGGGACCTTATGGATGCTTGTCAGAACGTTTGACGGGATTGGGGAGAGCTTTTCGCATGATGGAGGTTATACTTGGTTTCCGGGCCGGAAAAGCCATATCGACGGACCATGCTCGCGCTTTCATATTCGCAGATTGAAATCGGGAAGGCTGTTATTGATTAATCATTATCATTTTGAGGAAAGAATTGACTTGGACGATATTATGAGCCAAGGGAATGTGAAAAGCTGGAAAGGTCGGAGCCATCTGACTGCGTTATTGAGCGAAGACGACGGGAAGACATGGCCGTATACGTTATTGCTGGATGAACGCAATGAGGTGTCTTATCCCGATGCTGTCGAAGCCTCGGACGGATACATTTATGTGACGTATGATTGGGAACGGGTGAAACAACGGGAGATATTGATGGCGCGGTTCACCGAGGAGGATATTATAAGGGGGCAATGCGGCTCGCAAGGCGCTATGCTGAAGCAACTTGTGAATAAAGCGACAGGGCAGCCGGATATCCAATAAAGCTTGACCGCGCCTGCGCCATGCTGCCGGGCGGGAAAGACGAGTCGGCCGGCAGCGCAGCCGGATCGACGCGCCTAGCAGATAACGAGCAGTCCGATTCCGTCACGGCGATCAAGCCGGAATGGGACGAATCGGTGTGCAAGCAAAGCAGGGCGGGCGGTGCGGCAGCCGCCCGTTCCGTTTATGCATGCAGGGCGGCCTGCCGCTTCAAGTGATCTTCAAGGACGAGGCAGGCCATCGCTTCCACGACCGGCACGATCCGCGGGCAGATGCACGGGTCGTGCCGTCCTACGGTGCGGATCGTATGCTCCTCGCCGCTGATGCGGATCGTCTGCTGAGGCAGCGAGATCGAGGAGGTCGGCTTGACGGCGACGCGCAGTACGATTTCGGCGCCGGTGCTGATGCCTCCGAGAATGCCGCCCGCATGATTGCTCAAGAACCCCTGGCTGTTCATCGCATCGTTATGCTCGCTGCCGAGCATGCGAGCCGCCTCGAAGCCGGCCCCGAATTCAATGCCTTTCACAGCTCCGATGGATAACATCGCTTTGGCCAAATCGGCGTCGAGCTTGTCGAATACGGGCTCGCCCAGACCGGCCGGCACGCCGCCGATGCGGCACTCCACGATGCCCCCGCAGCTGTCCCCGGCGGACGACAGCGCTTCGATCTTGCGGATCATGGCGTCTGCGGCTTCGGGATCGCAAGCTCTGACGGCGTTGCGTTCGCTCTCGCCTTCGACGTACCGGGCGCAGCGGATGCCGCCGATTTCCTTCGTATAGGCGGTCACGCTGACGCCTCGCCTCTCCAGCAGCTTGCGGGCGACCGCTCCGGCGGCGACGCGGCCTGCCGTTTCTCTGCCGGAAGCTCTGCCGCTGCCCCGGTGATCGCGAATGCCGTATTTATGCAAATACGTAAAGTCGGCATGTCCCGGGCGAAAGGCCAGTTTAATATCGTCGTAAGCTTCGGGCCTCATATCTTTGTTGTATAAAACGACGAACAGCGGAGTGCCCGTCGTCCTGCCTTCGAATACGCCGGATAAGATATGAACCTCATCGTACTCCTTGCGCGGGGACGTGACGGAAGACTGCCCCGGCTTGCGGCGGTCCATCTGCACCTGGATGTACGCCTCGTCGATTTCCACTCCCGGCGTCACCCCGTCGATAATGACCCCGACCGCTTCCCCGTGCGATTCTCCGAATGTCGTGACCTTAAAGCTTTCTCCAAAACTGTTTCCGGCCATTCCTATCTCCTCCTGCAATCATTGAATGATATTCCGTTTTGACGTTTGCTCTGGTACCCATTATAATTGCAAGCATGAAATAGATAAAATACGAAAATTAAATTGTTGCCATAGAGAGGATTTATATCATGCAGTCGATGAATTTGGAATGGTACCGTATTTTTCTGTACACGGCCCGCTCGGGCAGCTTGACCAAAGCGGCGCAGCAGCTGCATATTACGCAGCCTTCCGTCAGCTATTCGATCAAGCAGCTGGAAGACACGCTGGGAGCCAAGCTGTTCGACCGGCTCTCCAAGGGCGTCTCCTTAACCCGCGAAGGGCAATCGCTGTACGATTATGTGGAGCAATCGTTCGCCATACTGGATGCCGGAGAGAAGCGGCTGCAGTCGCTTCAGCGGCTTACGGCCGGAGAGCTGCGGATCGGCGCGAGCGGGCCTGTGATCAGGCATATGCTGCTGCCTTCGTTGGACCGGTTTCATGCCGCCTATCCGGATGTGAGAATTCGATTGACGCAGGGAAAAACGGCGGAAATCTCCGGCAAATTGCAGGAAGGCAGCCTCGATCTGGGCATGGTGCATCTGCCGTTGGCGGACCCGGAGCTTGCCGTCCGTCCGTTATTTTCCATCCAGGACTGCTTCGTCGTCGGGGAAGCTTACCGCAAGCTGGCTCAAGCCGGTCGGCCGGTCGCAGCGATCCGGCTCACGAAGCTTCCGCTGCTGCTGCTGTCGCCGGGGAGCAGCACCCGACGGTTTGTGGAAGGCTGGCTGCAAACCCAGGGAGTGGCCGCGGAAGCGGATATTGAGCTGGGCAGCATGGACATGCTGGTCGAGATGGCTCGCCGCGGCTATGGAGCGGCCTTTGTAACCCGAGCGTTCGTCCGGAGGGAGCTTGCAGGCGGGCAGTTGTTCGAGCTGCCGCTCGCGGAGCCGATTCCGCCGCGAATGATCGGCGTCGCGTCGCGCAAGGCAGCCTCGCTGCCGCTTGCGGCGGAACGGTTTATGACGATGCTGGCCGAAGCGGCCATAAGCGAGTGAGAATGCATCTGTCCGATGGAGTTACGTTTATGCATATTGAATGAATAATGACTGCCTATTTTGCCGCTAACGCTGCATGAATACTGTCATTTTGCATAGATATACTTTCTACGTCGTCGTTCATCGGACAGACTCTTACAGGGCTGCTCCCTTATGCAGGGGGCGGCCTTTTGCGTGTTCTCGCTTCGGGCCATGCGGGAAAAGCCGCTTCGGGCTCATCTGAGCTTAAGCGGCTGTCTTTGGAAGCGTGGTGAAAAAAGAGCGGAGGGGCCATTTGAATCTGGAAAAGCGTAAGCGTTCGCCTTTGAAAACGGATTCTCTCCACAGAAAAACGAAAAAACAATCCAAAGAATCCGTTTACAACAGCGATTGGAGGATCAAATGGACGCCGCAGCGGACTTTTTCACCACCCTTTTAGCGATGTATTCAATATGAACAAAAGAATGAGCAGCGCGATCCCGACTGCGGCAGCAAGCCAATCTCTCCGCCGGAAAGGCGGGTAGTCTGCGGAAGAGCGGTTCAGCCGATGCAGTTTGCAGCCTCGGGCCTCCAGGGCGAGGGCTAAATCCTCGGCATGCCGCATCATCGACAGCAGCAGCGGGATCATGAATACCGGCACGTCCCGAAGGCGCAAGGCTGCGCCGGGCTTCGCCACGGCTTTGCCGCGCGCTCTGACGATCAGCGACATCCGTTCTGTTTCCGCCGCTATTAACGGAATGAAGCGCAGCAGAAGAGAGGCGGAGAAGGTGAAGACGGAGACGGGAATGCGAAACCGTTCGAGAAACGATAAAGCTTGCTCCAGCCCGCGCTGCATCATCGAAGGGCGGGTGCTGACGGCAAAGGCGACGCCGGCGACCAGCACGAGAAAGAACACGGAGAGCTGGCGAACGGTTCGAAAAGCGGCGTCCCAGGAAAAAGACGCGGCTTGCCAGCGCCACCACTCTCCGTCCGCCGCGGGCTCCACCCCGGACAGCAGGGCGGATATGACGATGAAGACGGCGAACGCTTTAACCGCCCTGCCGGCCGTTCGCATGGATACGCCTGCCCCGTAGACCATAGCGGCGACGATCAGAGCGGAGAAGAGCAGTCCGGGCCACCGGTTTTGCAGAAGCATACCGGTCGATACGGCTACGTAAAATATCCACTTGGCGATCGGATGAAACCGGTGCAAGCCTTCGTCTGCCGCTGCGGCAGGCACCGAAGCCGCTGCAGCTTCGGCCATGCTGCGAGCCTCGCCGCCGCTGGCTGTGCATTGGACGGCAGCCAGCGCTTCCTCAGCGCCCGCGCCCGCATCCGCAGGCGGCAAACCGGGCTCGGCTGCGAGGCTGCCGCCCTCTGCCGCCGCCGTATCCACCGCAGAGGATTGCGCAGGCTGCGGCGCGCGCAGCGCCCGAACGACCGCCTCGGCGGTATCGTCGGCGGACAGAGGGCGTCCGGCCAGCCGGAACCCTCGCTTCCGCAGCTCCTGCGCGATGCGGATCGAGGCCGGCAGTCCGACTTCGGCCCTAAGCAGCGGGCCGGGATCGTCGTACAGCCCGGCCGGAGACGTGGCGGCGGCGACCGTGCCGCGCTGCATGATGAGGACCTGATCCGCGACGGGCAGGAACGTATCCAGATCATGGCTTACGATGATGACTCCGCCTGTGCCGAGCTCGCGATGTGATTTGATCGCCGCGAGCAGCGGCGGTATTCCTTGCGGATCGATGCCCGCCGTCGGCTCGTCGAGCAGCAGCCAGTCCGGCTCAGCCGCCCAAGCGGTGGCGAGGGCGGCTTTGCGCTTCCAGCCGTCCGATAAGGTGAAGACCGATTCTTGCAGAATGGACTCGGGCAGCTCCAGCAGGGCCAGCGACCCGCGGATTCGCGCGAGCGCTTCCGGCTTCGATAGCCGAAGAGGCTGCAGCGAATAAAGAAATTCTTTCATCACGCTGTCGGCAAACAATTGGCGTTCCGGATACTGAAAGACGATACCCGAGCGGAGCCAGACGGATTTCTGCACACGGCCGTCCCGCCACAGAGGCTCGCCGCCGCAGAGGATTTGTCCGGAGGCGGCAGGAATCAGCCCCGCCAGCGCGTGGAGCAGAGTGCTCTTGCCGGAGCCGGTGCGGCCCGCGATCAAAGTGATCGTCCCGTCGGGGAAAGTATGGCTCACCTCGGACAAGATCGCCGCCGATCCGCCGCGAGGCGGCATCACTGTAACCTGCTGCAGCTGCAGCGTCATAGCGCGCTCACCGCCTCACCGAGCTGTTCGGGAGTCAGCGGCAGCGGCTCCGGCCTATAGCCGTGCTTTACGAGCTGCCGCACGACCTGAATCGTATAAGGCGGGGCGAACCCCAATTGCTCGCAGCAGCTCAGCCCGTCATCGCCGATTTCGTAGAAGAACGCCTGGTTCGTTCCCGTAAACCGAAGCCGGCCTACTTCCAGCGCAGCGACGCGGTCGGCCCAGACCAACTCGTCCAGCAGCTGGGTGATCCATAGAATCGTCGCCCCCTCCCGGTGAAGCCGGCGCGCGATATGTATAATGCCTTCCCTTGCCTGCGGATCGAGCATCGAGGTCGCTTCATCGAAAATGTACACCGCAGGCTTGGCCGCGAGACATCCGGCAATGGCCAGCAGCTGCTTCTGCCCGCCGGATAGCGTTGCCGCGGGAACGTGCGCAAGCTGCGCGAGCCCGACCTGATGCAAGGCGTCGAGCGCCCGGGACGGCATATCTTCGTTAGAGACGCCGAAGTTGGCGAGACCGAGGCAAACATCCTCATAAGGCGTCTCTCCAATGAGAGCCGTCTCCGGATTTTGAAAAATGAGCTGGACGGCCGGCTCCCGCCCGATGCTGCGCTTAAGATTTCCGCCGGTCGGCGAATACAGCCCGGCCGCTATTTTGGCCAAGGTGCTTTTGCCGCTTCCGTTCGTTCCCGCCACAGCGAGCCATTCTCCTCGATAAACGGAGAGATCGATATTGCGCAGGGCCATCCGCGGGGTTCCGGCGTGATCGATGAGATAAGAAACTTGTTCAAATGTAATGAGGGCGGTTCGATCCATAGACTCCATAGAATTAACTCTTTTCTAATAGTAAAGTTTGTGTTAGAATTCGATTGTCAACTTGATGTATACATATTAGGTTAACAAATAAAAGGGGCTGTGGCAATGAAAAAAAGTTTGACTATGAGAGGATTGGCTTTTAGTGCGCTGTTCGGCGCTCTGCTGGTCGTATCCAGCTATTTGAACATTCACCTTGGGTTTACTCCGATTCCGATCTCGCTCGAAAACTTGGTCGTCATGCTCACGGGGGCGATTCTCGGGCCGCTGTACGGATTTTGCAGCGTAGCTCTGGTTGTCGTTCTAACTGCGCTCGGCATCCCTTTGCTGCACGGCAGCGGCGGCTTCGCCTTGCTGCTCGGGCCGACCGGAGGCTTCGTATGGGCGTATCCGTTCGCGGCGCTGCTGATCGGACTGCTGCTGAAGCGGGTCAAGGGCAGAGGCGTTGTCGCTTTCGTGCTAACGTTTCTTGCTTTGGAGCTGTGCGGGTCGCTGCTGCTGTATGTAAGCGGGGTTCCGTGGCTCGCCCACAAAGCCGGCATTTCACTGCAAAAAGCGATGGCGCTAGGCTGCTATCCTTACTTGCCGGGAGATGCGGTCAAAGCGGTATTGGCGGCGGTCATTCTCGTTCCGGTGCGCCAGATGTTCCCGGTTTCGAGAATAACGGGCGTCAAGCGCATGATCGACTTGACGGAATAAGCCGCCGCAAACAAACGGCAGCGCGCTTTAGGAGTCTGTCCGATGAACCGCGTAGCATGTAAAATGACAGTAATGAAGCAGCGCTAGCGGCAAAATAGGCAGTCATTATTCATTCGCCATAATAAAAGCAAAAAAGATGCCGGGGAGCAAGCGTCCGAGCATCTTTTTTGCGGTTATAGCCAAACATCGTCTCGAGCGGCGCTTCGCCGGGCGCTACACGGTCAGCACGCGGACGCCGGCTTCCTGAAACAGCCTGATCTGCAGCTCGGACGCCTCACATCCGGTGATGAAGGTGTGTACGCTGGACACCGGCGCGACCGTATGCAGCGACACTTTCCCGATTTTCGTATCGTCGGCGACGACAATGATCTCCTGCGCGCAGCGGATCATGCCCTGCTTGGCCGGCACCAGCTCCGCTTCGGGATGAGTGAGCCCGTGCGCCGGATGAATGGCGGGCGTGCCGAGAAACGCTTTTTGCACATGGAGCTTTTCCAGCACCGAATCCGTATACATGCCGTTCAGCATGTAGCTGGAGCGGTACAGCGTGCCTCCCGTGACGATGACCGTGACGCCGGAAGCGTCGCGCAGCTCCGCGGCAACGTTCATATCGTTGGTCACCACGGTAATGTTGGAGCGGTTGACCAAGTGCCGCGCGATATGGACCGTCGTAGTCCCCGAATCGATAATAATATGATCGCCGTCCTCGACAAGAGAGGCGGCTTTTTTGCCGATCCGGTCTTTTTGGTCGAGCTGATCGCTGACCCTCTCGGAGAACGAAGGCTCGGCGTTGGCCCCCTGGTCGAGGATGACTCCTCCGTGGGTCCGTCTCAACAGCCCCTCCTGTTCAATCTCCGCCAAGTCCCGGCGTATCGTTGCCTCGTGCACTTGAAATTCTTGAGCCAGGGCGGCTACGGAGGCGACTTGCTTCTGTTTGACCCATTCGACTATGCGCAGCTTGCGTTCGGCAGCGAGCATCATTATGACCTCCATCATTGTAAAAAATATTCGTTCGTCGCATCCGGCGACGATTCGGTTCGTATATGTTCATTTCTGCGTATTATCATTTTTTTAGAAACTTTACTTCTTTTAAGATTAATGAGAAAATCGGCCATTGTCAAGGCAGTTTGGCTGCTGGGGCATATTGACACCGAGAGCGGGCTCTTTGTAGTATAAACATGGAATTGATCACAAATGAACAACAAGAAGCAAAAGCGAGCGTATATAAAAATGGTCGGCAGCTTGCTTCCCATCGAAGCCGCCCAAGAAGGGGCATGCAAACGACGGAGCGCGGACCCAATTCGAGGCTAAAGGAGAGTTGTCCATGAGAAAAAGTAAAGCGTTTTCGCTATTGGCGCTGATGGCTGTGCTGGGAGCTGCTCTGCTTGCCGGCTGCAGCGGAGGAAACGGCAGCAATACCGGCCCGAGCGACAATACGGCCGAGTCGGCGAAAGAGGATCGGTATAATAACGAGCCGGTCACTCTGCGGTTTTATTCCCACAATGCGGGCATATTGAGCGATGCCGATCTGGAAACGCTCGTCGGAGCGCCCCTGCGCGCCAAATACCCGAATATTACCCTGGAGCTGATCAAAGGAACGACGCTAGATAAAATGATTGCCGCGGGCGAAGTGCCGGATCTTATTGCGACCAGCAACTATTATTTGCATGACGTGCTGCAGCTCGGGCTCGGCACCGATTTAAGCGGCTTCGTCAAAAGTCAAGGCATCGATATGAGCAAATTCGAGCCGGAAGCGGTCAATGTACTGAAGTCATTCGGCAAAAACGGAGAGCTGTACGGTATTCCGTATGCGATGAATTACGGCGTGGTCGCTTACAACAAAGATATTTTCGATAAATTCGGCGTTCCCTATCCGAAGGACGGAATGACCTGGAGCCAAGTTTTGGAGCTTGCCCGCCAAGTCACCCGGACGGATCAGGGCAATCAATATATCGGGTTCGATATGGGAGACCCGCAGCTGTTGACCCGCGCTTACTCGCTGCCTGTCGTGGACGAGAAGCAGGAGAAGGCGGTGCTGACTTCCGAAGGATACCAAAAGGTATTCGGCTTGTACCGCCAGCTCTATGACATTCCAGGCATCGTCGATTCGAACAAAAAGTATACGTACGGCATCGATGCGTTTTTGAAGGACCAGAAGGTGGCGATGTTCCCTTACTGGATTTCGGCACTGACCGCGCGCCTGCCGCAATTGAAGGAGCCGGGCAAAGATTTTAACTGGGATGTCGTTTCGTTCCCGTCATTCGACGACAAGCCGGGGCTCGGGCGCGAAATCGACTTCCACCTGGCTATGGTGCCTCCGGGCAGCAGCAATAAAAAAGCCGCCTACGCCGTCATCGAAAGTATGATCAGCAATGAAGCCCAGCTCGCGATGAATCGGTCGGGCAGCCGGCTGACGATTCTCAGCGACGCTTCCGTGCGCAATCAGTTTGCCGCCGACGCCAAGCTGTACGACGGCAAAAACCTGCTCGGCATCTTTGCCGTCAAGCCGGCCCCTTTGCCCGAAGCGACCGCTTATGACGTCAAGTCGTACTCCTTCCTAAAGGAAGGCATCAAATCGATGATCAACGACGGCAAAGACATCAATACCGCGCTCAGAGAAGCGAACGAAAAGGCGGATAAATATATTCAAGAGATGAAAACCACTCAATAACGACGACGCTGAACAAGCCGCGCAGCCGCGCGGCTTGTTGGCATTTGTGCGAGCGGTAGGGAGTTCGCGCGGAAAAAGGACGGGCGGAAAGAAAAAATGATGAAAAAACATATTGACATACCGACGGTAGGTACGTAATATAAAAGCATAAACAAACCGACGGTCGGTATCGATAATCTGCTTGCGCTGGCACGAACGATGAAGGCGCCGCCTCATGAACAGACGACCGCATCCCACCCGGGGAACTTATTAGGAGGTTATTATGATGAGTCAACAACCGATGTTTCAATTAGGTTTTACCAATTTGGAGCAGGAAGTGCACGGATGCCGTCTTCCCGTTACCGGCTCGGTGCCGGGCTGGCTGTCGGGAACGCTGTTTCGCAACGGTCCGGCGAAGTTCTCGACGCAGCAAGGATGGCATACGCACTGGTTCGACGGCTTGGCCATGCTGCACAAATTCACCTTCCGCGATTCCGAAGTCATGTACTGGAACAAATATTTGCGGACGAACGCTTATCGTCGGGCACAGGAAACCGGCGTGCTCGGATCGGGCTTCGGAACGGCGGCCGGGCAGAAGACGGTGAAGGATCACAATGCGAACGTCAACGTGTCGCAAATCGACGGCCATTTCGTGGCGATGACGGAGACGCCCGACGTGGTGGAGTTCGATCCGTACACATTGGACACGATGGGAGTATTCGATTTTCACTGCGAATTTCCGGGGCAGTTTACGACCGCGCATCCGCATATCGATTGGAAGACGGGACGCCACATCAACTTTACCATCGAGTTCGGCGCCGTCAGCCAATATCATCTGTATTCGATAGCTCCTCATTCTACGCGCAAGGAGAGAATCGGCTCGGTTCCGACGCTGGAGCCTTCCTATATTCACAGCTTTGCGGTTACCGAGCGCTACGTCATTATCGCGGAGTTCCCGTTCGTCGTGAATCCGCTGGAGCTTATGACGAGCGGCAAGTCGTTCATCGACAATTTTCAATGGAAGCCGGAGCGGGGCACGCGCTTTTATGTAGTGAGCAAGTCGGACGGCGCTTTGGTAAAAACGTATGAAGCCGAACCGTTCTTCTCCTTCCATCACGTGAATGCTTACGAAGCCGGTAACGGAGACATTATGCTCGACATCTGCGCGTCGGCGACCGCTTCGGTTGTCGGGGATTTGCAGGTCGACAATTTGACGAACAAGGACGACGCTCCCGCATCGCCGAGAACCGAGCTCCGCAGATATCGCTTGCCGGTATCGGGCGCCGCCGCCTCCGGCGTACTGCTCACCGGCGAATCGATGGATTTGCCGACGATCAATCAGTCCCGGGGAACGGGCCGCACATACCGTTACGCATACGGCATCAGCATGAACAAGCAGCGGATGGAGAAATACTCCAATCAGCTGGTCAAAGCGGACGTCGTGCAAGGCGAAAGCAAAATCTGGTTTGAACCGGACTGCTATCCGGGGGAGCCGATTTTTATCGAGAAGCCCAATGCGCTGAGCGAAGATGACGGCGTCGTCGTTTCGGTCATTCTGGACGGCAAAAGGGGCCATTCGTTCCTGCTGCTTCTCGATGCCCGCACCTTTACGGAAATCGGCAGAGTCCATGTGCCGCATCATATTCCGTTCGGCTTTCACGGCATGTTCACGGAGGAATTGTTTCTCCGTCATGCTTAGAAGCATGGTGAAAAAAGAGCGGAGGGGCCATTTGAATCTGGAAAAGCGTAAGCGTTCGACTTTGGGGACAACAGCGATCTGATCATATACGACAACTCTTGGAGGAGGCAGACGCTATGAATATCGTGAAAGCCGGCTTGGAGGATCTCGAAGCTATCTCCGGGCTGTATGAAGAAGTGACCCGCCATATGCGGGAGAACGGCATCGATCAATGGGATCAGTATTATCCGACGAAGCCGGTGTTCCACAACGATTTGCGAAACGGCCATTTATACGGCATTCGGCATGAAGGGCAATGGATCGGCGCCGTGGCGGTCAATGACGAGCAGAGCACGGAATACGAAGGACTGCCGTGGCAGGACCGTTCGGGCCATCCGATGGTCATCCACCGGCTGGCGGTTCACCCCGCGTATCAAGGCAGGGGCATCGGCAAAAAGCTGCTGCAGTTTGCGGAAGCCGGCGCTCTGACCCAGCCGTACACGAGCATCCGGCTGGACGCCTATTCGGCCAACCCCGCCGCGATCGGCATGTATGAAAAATTCGGTTACACCAGCGTAGGAGAGGTGCGGTATCCATTCCGCAAACATCCGTACCGCTGCTTTGAGAAGATCATTCCGACGGAGCTTCGCCTGAACTAGGCGGCTCCGTCTTTCTTTTGTCAGAGTTCTGCGGCAAGGCGGCGCACTCGGGCCGACCGGACCCCAAAGGTAAAAATAGTGCACAAACGGGTAAAAATCTTGAGCGTGCAAACCGGGGCAAACCTTTTATAGTTATATCCAGGCAATTAATATAAATGAGGTGAACAGCTTGGAAATGAACAAAACGGAAGTGGGAGCCCGGGGAGTCGTTCGGCCCCGGAAATTTTGGAATACCGCGAGGAAGGACGCCGCGATCGGCTGGTTGTTTCTGGCCCCGGAATTTCTCGGGATGCTGGTGCTCGGCGTGTTTCCGATCGTCTTTTCCTTATATTTAAGCTTTTGCGACTGGAACCTGGTCGGGGGGCTCTGACGAAGCAAGCAAAATTATTAAACAAAATACGAAATAACCAGGTATAGGGCGCCGTGCAGGCGTCATCGGCTATTCGGTTACGCAAAACAAGGTCAAGGAAAAGGTCAAGCTGACTAACGAGTCGGTCGTTTCGGTTATGTCGAAGGATATTGCGAAGATGATCGACGACTTGACTTACGCCTCCAATTTCTTCGTGCAGGACGCCAATGTCCGCAAGGAGCTGAGAAATTTTACGGCCGCCAAAGGGATTACCAATTATGCGGATTTGACGACGTATCAGCAGATTAAGGACTTTTTCAGTCTTGTCATAGCCAAAACGATGAATACCGATATTTTGATGTTTCTGGTGAATAACGAAGGTTTTATTATCCAGTCGTTCGACGGCGGAGACATCTCCCCGGAGCAGGTGCGGCAGCATTGGAGCATCGTGAAGGACCGCGTCGATTACGAGCAGCGAAGCCGGCTGCAGTGGCTCGGAACGGTAGCGGCCGGGCCCGACGGGGGCAAGTCGGCGTACTACGTTTCGCGGGTGCTGCGCGATCCGACGGATAACGGGCTGCTTGCCACCTTGTATATATCGATTCCGCACGCTTATTTCGCGAAGCTGTTCGACCAGATTCAGACGGGCAAGCTGGCGCTGTACGATGCGGACGGAACGCTTATCGCGGGAGACGATACGGTATTCTTCGAGTCCCGTCACGCCGAGCCGCAGAATGTCAGAAACGAGATGGCGATCGAGAAATCCGGCTGGAAGCTTGTCTATGAAACGCCGCGAAAAGAAGTGACCGGCGAAATTTCGCGGACGTTCTATATTTCGTTATTGCTGGTCGTCCCGTTTTTCCTGTTGTTTTTTCTGATCTCGATCCTGATGGCCAGACGCCTCCACAGTCCGATCCGCAAGCTGCAGCTCGGCGTGAAGCAGTTCGGCAACGGCAACCGCACCATCCGCTTCCAAGAGGACGGCAAGGACGAAATCGCCGAGCTCGGGCGGACGCTCAATACGATGCTGGAGCAGATCAACCGGCTGATCGCCGATATCGAGCATGAGCAGGAGCAGAAGCGGGTGATGGAGCTTCAAGCTTTATTTTCCCAGATTCGTCCGCATTTTTTGCTAAACACGCTGAATTCGATCAAATGCAATCTGATTTTGTACGACGATGAATTCCACAGCCAAAAAATCGATTCGCTGATGAGCTTATTGCGGGCTTATATGAAGTTTAACGAGCCGTCCACCTTAAAGAGCGAGTGCAGGCTGCTCGCCCACTATGTCGATATTATGCAGATGCGCAGCGATATCGAGCTGGATTTCCGGGTGCGATTGGCGCCGGAGACGGAGGGCGTCGATCTGCCGAAGCTGCTGCTTCAGCCTGTGGTGGAGAATGCGTTCGTCCACGGCTTTGCCGAACAGGCGGAGCGCCCGCGGATCGAGCTCGAATCGGAGCTTCTGGGGGACAAGCTGCGCATCCGGATTGCGGACAACGGTGCGGGATGCGGCGATGAACGGCTGGCGGAAATGAACGCATGGCTCAGCCGGACCGATGAGCAGACCTTCGGCTCTTATAAGCGGGTGGGGCTGATAAATGTGCTTCAGCGTCTGCGTATCACTTACGGGTCTCAAGCGTCCATGCAGCTGCTGCGCAATGAATACGAGGGAGTCACCGTGATGATGGTCATTCCGCTCGGGAGCGGGCTCGAACCATCGATAAGCGGCAAGGGGGAGTTATAATGAGGCTGAGAGTGATGCTCGTCGACGATGACGTGCCGATGATTAAATATTTGGTGAAGCTGGTCGCGTGGGAAACGATGGGGATGGAGATCGTCGCCACGGCGCATTCCGGGAAAAAGGCGCTGCAGCTGTTTCGCGAGGCGAATCCGGATCTGGTCATTACCGATATCGGCATGCCGCAGATGGACGGTCTGGAGCTGGCGGCCGAGCTGAAGCGGATGAAGCCCGAAATCCGGCTGCTCTTTCTGACCTGTCACGAGGAATTCCATTACGCGCGCAAAGCGGTGCAGCTGGGCGCCGACGATTATTTAATCAAGGACGAGCTTAAGCCGGGAGCAGCTGGAGAAGAGCTTGAGCAAAGCGTCCGTCGAGCTGAGGGAGCAGCTGGAGCAGCGGCGGGAGCAGGTTTACAAGCATGATTTGATGAAAAACAAGGATGTGCTGAAGGAGCGTTTTTTCCGGCAGATGATGAGCGGGGTATCCGCGAGGGACATGCTCAGCTACGGCAAGCGGCTTGGTTTCGAATGGGATCGTTCTCATTTTATGGTGGCGATCGGTTATTTGAATTTCGCGTCGTTTCCTGACCGGTACCGGTACAGCGACGTTCCCGTCCTGCTGTACGCCATCAGTAATATCGCCGAGGAATTGTCGCCCGAAGAGAAGATGGTGACCGCATTTACGGACACGGATGCTTATTTCATCTGCATCGCCAATTTCCAGCCGAATTTGAGCTTGAATACGACGGAGCAAGTTCAGCGGTATTTGGCCGCTCTCAAGGAGAAAATCAAGGAATATTTGAAGGTCGATGTGTCGATCCTGTTCGGACAGCCGTTCAAAGGGGCGGAAGGCATCAAGGCGAATTACAAGCAGCTGAAGCAGTGGAACCGCGCCGCCTATTATGAAGATCTTTCGTTCGGACCGATGCCCGCGATGGAAGGCAAGCTGTGGTCGATTGATGTGACCGGGGCGCTCGGAGACGAATGGAACCGCCTGCTGAAGGCGTACAAGGACCGGGACGACAGCTCCATCCGGCAAGCTCTCGACGAAATGAAGCGTAAAGCAATCAAGCTGCAGCTCGACCCGGGAGAGCTTATCGCCAAATGCTCGCAGTGGGTCAGAGTCTTGGAGCTGGAGAGCGATCGGCACAGCGATGACGGCTTTCACGATTGCCTGCTGAAGAGCCGGCGGCTGAGCGATACGATGGATCTGCTGGAGACGAAGGTGAAGGAGCTTTATGAAGCGAACCGCGAAGCCGTCATCGAGAGAAAGGCCAAGCTGCAGCAGATCGACCATTATATCGCCGAGCATTTGTCGGAAAACATTTCGCTTGTCGACATCGCCGATTATTTGTTCTTGAATCCGAGCTATTTGTCGCGGTATTTCAAGCTGGAGACAGGAATGAATTTCACCGACTACGTGCATCGTTACAAGATGAAAATCGCCTGCCATCTGCTGAAAAGCAAACAGGACAACATCGAGCTCGTCGCGTTCAAGCTTGGTTACGTAGAACGCACTTATTTTTTCCAAAATATTCAAAAAATACGTCGGAGTGAGCCCGAAGGACTATCGTTAAGAGGCGGGCATCAACCGGCGCCCTGCGATAAAAACATAAATTCGTCCATATGAAAATGGGTTTTGTCCATATTCGCCGGAGGGAAGCGAAGCTATAATAGAGCTGAAAAACCTGTACGAATAGGGAGGCTGTCATGAGTATCGTATTCGATCCGGCTTCGCAAACGTTTCACCTGCAAGCCGCCGGCGCAAGCTATGTGATGCAAATCGTCCGATCCAAATATATCGCCCATATCCACTGGGGCCGCAAGGTGCGCGGAACGAATCCGGGAGGGCTGCTGGCAAGACGCGAGCGCTGCTCGTTCACGCCGTCTACCGATCCGGACGACCTCAGCTTATCGCTCGACACGCTGCCGCAGGAGCTGCCGGCTTACGGCGGAAGCGATTTCCGGGTGCCCGCCTACCAGGTTCAGCTGGAGAACGGAACGACGGTCAGCGAGCTGATCTATGAATCGCATCGCATTTACCCCGGCAAGCCGCAGCTTCCCGGACTTCCGGCGACTTATGTCGAGCGGGAGGACGAGGCGGATAGTCTGGATATCGTGCTGACGGACAAGCTGATCGGGATGAAGGCGGTCGTTACCTATACCGTATTCCGCCATTTCAATGCGGTAGCCCGTTCGGTGCGCTACATCAACGAAGGCGGCGGCAAGCTGCGCCTTTTAAGGGCGCTCAGCATGAGCGTCGATTTTCCGCATCCGAACTTCGACATGCTGCATTTGTCGGGCTCCTGGGCGAGAGAGCGGCATATCGAGCGACGCTTGCTTACCGCCGGAGGCGCAACGATCGAGAGCCGCCGGGGCGCGAGCAGCCATTCTTTGAACCCGTTCGTCGCGCTGTTGTCCAAGGATGCGGACGAGGATCACGGCGAAGCCTACGGCTTCAGTCTCGTATACAGCGGCAGCTTCCTGGCGCAGGCGGAGATCGATCCGTACGGCACGACCCGCGTCGTCATGGGCGTGAATCCGTTCGATTTCAGCTGGCTGCTGGAGCCGGGGGAATCGTTCCAGACGCCGGAGGCGGTGCTCGTCTATTCCGGCGAAGGACTCGGGGAGATGTCGCGCACTTATCATAAGCTGTACCGGACGCGGCTGTGCCGCGGCGAATACCGCGACCGCACGCGGCCGGTGCTCGTCAACAACTGGGAAGCGACCTACTTCAATTTTAACGCCGATAAAATCGAGGAGATCGCCACAGCCGGTCAGGAGCTGGGACTGGAGCTGTTCGTGCTCGACGACGGCTGGTTCGGCAAGCGGGATAACGACAACTGCTCGCTCGGCGACTGGTTCGTCGACAAGAACAAGCTGCCGCAAGGACTGGAGGATTTGGCCGCGAGAGTGAACAGGCTGGGTCTGCAATTCGGTCTCTGGTTCGAGCCGGAGATGGTCTCACCGGACAGCGAGCTGTACCGGGCTCATCCCGACTGGTGTCTGCATGTTCCGGGGCGGCGCCGGACGGAAGCGCGCCGGCAGCTGATTCTCGACTATTCCCGGCAGGATGTGCGGGATTATATCGTAAAGGTCGTCTCCGATATATTGGAAGGTTGTCCCATCCGCTATGTGAAATGGGACATGAACCGCAATATGACCGAGATCGGCTCGGCGCTGCTTGCCCCGGACCGGCAGCGGGAGACCGCGCATCGTTACATGCTGGGGCTGTACGAAGTGCTGGAGCGGATTACGTCGGCGTTTCCGCATGTTTTATTCGAAAGCTGCTCCGGCGGCGGCGGGCGTTTCGATCCGGGCATGCTCTACTATATGCCGCAAACGTGGACAAGCGATAATACCGATGCGGCGGAGCGCTTGAAAATTCAGTACGGCACGAGCATCGTCTACCCGGTCAGCACGATGGGAGCGCATGTATCCGCGGTGCCGAATCATCAGGTTCACCGCACGACGCCTATCGAAATGCGCGGGCATGTGGCGATGTCGGGCAATTTCGGCTACGAGCTTGATTTGACGAAGTTTACGGCGGAGGATAAGGAGGCGGTACGCCGGCAGGTGGCCGCTTACAAGCAGCTTCGCCCGCTGATTCAGTTCGGCGACTTTTACCGGCTGCTCAGCCCGTTCGAGGGCAACGAAACGGCGTGGATGTTCGTATCCGAGGATCGCACGGAGGCGCTGGTCGCCTTCTTCCAGGTGCTGGCCAAGCCGAATGCGCCGCTGTCCAAGCTGCGTCTGAAGGGATTGGACCCGGACAAGGATTACCGCGTGCTTGACGTAGACGGCGCCGCAGCGGAAGCCTCCGTCTTCGGAGGGGATGAATTGATGCATATCGGTCTGAACCTCCCGCAGTGGAAGGGCGACTTCCGCAGCCGCTTATACCGGCTGACCGCGCAAGAAGCGGAATAAGCCAAACGAGATCATATCTAAAAGCGTGGTGAAAAAAGAGCGGAGGGGCCATTTGAATCTGGAAAAGCGTTAGCGTTCGCCTAAGAAAACAGCGATTGGAGGATCAAATGGGCGCCGCAGCGGACTTGTTCACCACGCTTCTAAGGGAGCGAACCGTATTGAAAAAGTTTAGGTTAACCGATTTGCAGGATACGAGAGAAGGGCATTTTCTGCAAGGGATATTGCCTGGGGAATATTTGTCGTCGGGAGGACTGGCCTTTGAGAAGCCGGGCTTCCGCACGCATACGAATGACGGCCCGGAAGGGCGGGATTACCATGTTCACAAAGACTGCGAAGTGTTTATCATCGCGCAGGGCAAAGGGGAGATGGAAGTGGACAAGTCCTTCCACCCGGTCGTAACCGGCGATATTATCGTGATCGAGCCGGGCGAGGATCATCATCTTATTTCCAGCACGGAAGACCCTATCGTGACATTATGGGTCCATGCCGGTCCGGCCCGCCATAAAAACCAGCTCCCCGAATAACCCGGGGATGACGCAAGAAGTCCTCTTTGTCCGATCGGAGCAAAGAGGACTTCTGCCGTTCATTTAGGAAACGACGCCGCGCGCTAAGCGGCTCGATGCCTTCTTATCCGAAGCCGGGGCCTCAGCCTTGTTTCAACACCTTCAGCATCGCGTTGATCATGCCCAAATGCTGGTTATCGTGGAGCATAACGGCCTGGAGCAGCTCGCCGACGGTTTCGGCTTTGAAGAAGTTTTCCTTCACCGGGGCATCCATTTTGCCGCTTAAGGCAGCTTCCAACTGACCTGATTGCTCTCTTAACTGAGCTATGAGCGTATCCCAAGCCGGCGGTTCTCCGGTCCAATCGGCGGGCTTGGTCCCGTTGCCGAACAAGCCGCGGTACGTTGCCGGAACGGCGGAAGGCTCTCCGGAGAAACCGAGCACGATGCCGTCGGTTACCGTAACGAGATGCCCCACCTGCCATAGCAAGTGATTGTTAAAGCCTTGCGGCACTTCCTCCCGCTGAGCTTCCGGACTTGCTTCAAGCAGTTCCAGCAGCTTACCCCTTCCTCTGTTGATCAAACCGAACAAATAGGATTCTCTCATCCGTGCATCATCCTCCCTAGTCATTGCAAAATATCAAGCCGACCGATCCTGCCTTATCGGCGAACGAGGACGCTCTGCTTGGCCCCATACGGCTGCCATCTCATTATAGCAAGATATGAAGCAGGGAGTATACTTCAGCTTAATCCTCTGAACCTCCGGCGATACTCGGAGGCGGATTCCTGAGCATGCTTGCCGAATTGTCTCGCGAAATAATGCGGCGAAGAGAAGCCCAGCGTATAGGCGATCTCCGTAATCGGCATATTCGTCTCGCGCAAATACGTCTTAGCCTTGTCCAGCCGGCACTTGAGCAAATAGGTTTGCGGGCTCGTCCCCGTCTGTTTGCGGAACAGCTCGTACAAGTAAGCGACGCTGATGCCGAGCTTACCCGCCCATTCCTTGACGCAGGGGTCCGCCGTCTCCGTATGTCTTAGCCAATCGACCATTCGCCCGATTCTCGGATCGTACCAGGTCTCATAAGGCTTCCGGGCGAACCGCACATACCGGACGAGGAACGTTTCGAACAACGAGCGCAGCAGCGCATCGTCTCCGATCCCTTGTTCCGGATATGCCTCGATTACCGCCAGATAAGGCTCCAGCCAGGCCGCGCCGCGCGGAGCCCGAACCCGGACGGGAAGAGCGATTCCGTCCGCATCCGTGAATTGCACCCGTGCGGCGCAGAGCGACACGTCGTACTCGCCCGCATTGTGGCAATTGAGCTGCGGGTCCCCCTTCTGTTTGGGGGTAGAGGGGGACAGCAAATCGGCGTAGACGGAGGCGTGGACCATCGGATCGTCCTGCGCGGCGATGAACGTATGGGATACGCCGGGCGCAATATAGTACAAATCGCCGGTTTCGGCGGCCCATACGTCCTCTCCGATCTTCATCGTCCCCCTGCCCGCCGAAATGTAGATGAACAGATGGACGTAGGGAAGCCGCGGACCGACATGCTGCCCCGGCTTGAACGGGTAAAAGTTGGCGCTTACGATACGCGAATGGATTTCGTTCAGCTGGGCCGTCTTCGTCTGCGGTTGTCTCGTTGCGGACATCGATGCGTCACCTCGTCTTTTTTGTCCGGTGGATGTTATCGCCCATGCTACCACGAAAGGGGGGGCAAGACAATATTTTATCCTCCAATCGTGCAAATTCAAGACTGAAGGATAAACCGTTGGGAAGCGCTGTTGGTATAGTAGAGGATAAGCACGGTCAAATCAAATTTATGCTAATGGGAGTGTTCATCTGTTATGACGATCAGCGAAATCCAATTTATTCAAGCCGCCGCGTCTTTGGTTAGGGAAACCGGCGGAAATAGAAGCGAGCGGGCCCGCGTCGCTGCCGAATGGGCAGGGGAGACGGCAAGCTTCCGTCTGATTAACGAGGGAGACGAGCCGATCTCCGTCAAGGAAATCGTTTTATTCCAGGGAGCTTGGCCTTTCGGCGGAGATACCAAATTTTATGGCGAAGGCTACAGCATGCTGTCCCAGTACGGCGGCACGATCGGCGAGCCGAAAATGATCGGTAAGTTCGACGACCGCAAGCATTACAAGCTCCCGGCCACCGAAGGATTTTTTACCGCCTATAATTTCGTGCTGCTGTCGCCGGAGCCGACCCGTCATTTGCTGATGGGCTTTACGTCCTGCCGCCGCCATACGGGAGAAATTCGTTTGGCCGCCGGACGCTTCGAGGTCGTACTCGACGGCGAAGAACTTATCGTAGCGCCCGGAGAAAGCCGTGAGCTGGAGAGCTTCGCCCTGCTTACGGGAAGCGACAGGGAAGCGCTCCTTGAACAATTCGCGGCCCTCATCGAGGCGCATCATCCGAAGCTTGAGACACCGGGCGTGCCGACCGGCTGGTGCTCGTGGTACTGCTTCGGGCCTGCAGTGACCGAGCAAAATATATTCGATAATTTGCACGCCATCGGCAAACAGGTTCCGCAGCTCAAATATATCCAGATCGACGACGGTTATCAAGCATACATGGGGGACTGGCTTACGCCGGGGCAATCGTTCAGCGATATGGAGAAGCTGTGCAAGCAGATCAAGGCCGAAGGCTTCGAGCCGGCGATCTGGGTCGCTCCGTTCATCGCTCAGCAGGAATCGGCGCTGTTCCGCGAGCATCCGGACTGGTTCATCCGGGACGAGGAGGACAAGCCGCTCGCATCGAACCGGATTTCGTTCGGAGGCTGGCGGCACGGGCCTTGGTATATGCTCGACGGAACGCATCCGGAGGCCCGCGATTACTTGCGCCGCGTATTCCGTACGATGCGGGAGCAGTGGGGCTGCCATTACTTCAAGCTGGATGCGAATATGTGGGGAGCGCTTCCCGGAGGCCGGCGCTATATACCGGAGGCGACCAAGGTGGAGGCGTACCGCATGGGGATGGAAGCGGTGCTGGAGGGAGCCGGAGTGGACAGCTTCCTGCTCGGCTGCAACGCGCCGATGTGGCCGTCGCTCGGTACGGTTCACGGCATGCGCGTCACCGGAGATATTTCCCGCAAATGGCCGGTGTTCGCCCTGCTCGCCGCGGAAGGCTTCTCCCGGAACTGGCAGCACGGCCGGCTGTGGGTGAACGACCCGGATTGCCTGGTGCTGGAGAACCGCAACATCAAGCTCGTCGATCCCGACGGCACGGTGCGCCGAGGCATGTCTTCCATAACGCCGGATGAATTCATGTTCCACGCCGCCTATATCGTCGCTTCCGGCGGAATGGTACTGTCGGGCGACGATATGCAGACGATGTCAAAGAGCAATCTGCAGCTCGTGAAGAAAGCGCTGACGACTCGCAATATCGCCGCCCGGTTCGACGACGACAGCTTCCGCGTAGGCAGGGTGAACGAGCCGGACCGGCAGCTGCTCTGTTTGTTTAACTGGGAGGAAGCGGTATCCGATCTGACGATTCAGCTTGATCGTGCCGGACGCCTGGAAGACTTCTGGACGGGGGAAGAGTTGGGCTTTTGGGAAGGCCGCCTCACGCTGACGGGAATGCCGCCGCATTCGGCGCGGGTGCTGGCGCTGTATCCTTGTAGCTGAAGGGGATAGAAATCCGGGAACAAGCGGACGAGCGGCCAGAGCAGTCTGGAGAAGCGCCGGCGTTCGCCTTTGTCCCCGGAGTACACTCGCAACGGACACAGCGGCCGTTATATAAACCCTATCGACCGTTTTGGATTTCTAACGGACACAGATGCAGCTATTTGTTGAAAAAACTGCCTTATTGAGCAATTCGGAGCTATGTAAGCGCCGTGGCGACCGTTACGTTTAAAAAGCGTCTGTTTGTGACGACTTTAGCTCCCTGGTGTCCGTTACAATTAGAAACTCGGTTCCGGAGGCTACACCTTCTGCAGCTCCCTTCCAATACTGTTCGATCGCTTAGCCGTCCCTGAGAAAGATGGTTGGGGAAGTGTTTTGAAGACGCCATTTTCGCTGGTAAAAACCTAGCTTGCAGCCAAGCCATTGTCCAAACGGGTACGTTGGAGCATGAAAAACGTGGTGAAAAAGTGAGCGAAGCAAGCGAGAGCAATCTGAAGCAGTGAAGCGTTCGCTTTTGTTTTCGGATTTCACCCGTTTCACGGGCTTAACTATTCAAGAAATCCGGGACGGGCAACTTTCTATCGACTCTCCGGTCACTTTTTCACCACCCTTCTAGGAGTCTGTCCGACGAAGTTACGTTTGTGCATACTGAATGAATAATGACTGCATATTTCTCCGCTAGCGCTTCATAATTACTGTCATTTTGCATATTTATACCTTCTACATTGTTCATCGGACAGACTCCTAGAGCTTGCAAGTAAATTATGGTACAGTGTAATTGAAAGCGATTGCTCATTATAAAACGAATGGAGATGTCCCGTTTTGAAAATTGCAGCTCAGCTCTATACGTTGCGAGAATTTCTGAAAACCCCGGAAGACATTGCCGAAACGCTCAAAAAGGTAAAAGAAATCGGTTATCGCGCCGTACAGGTGTCCGGAGTCGGCCCGATCGACAATCAGGCGCTCAAGGATTTGGCGGACCGCGAGCAGCTCTCGATTTGCGCCACGCATATCAGCTACGCCGATTTGAGCCAGCAGCTCGACGCCGTGATCGAGAAGCATCAATTATGGGGCTGCCGGTACGTCGGACTTGGCGGCTTGCCGCAGGAGTACCGGACAAGCGCGGAAGGGTACTCGGCGTTTGCCAAGGAAGCGTCCGAGATCGGCCGCAAGCTTAAGGCGGCGGGACTTACGTTCATTTATCATAACCACAGCTTCGAATTTGCGAATTTCGGCGGTAGAACCGGAATGGACATTTTGTTCGAGGAATCCGATCCCGAAGCATTCGACTTCGAGCTCGACGTGTACTGGGTACAAGCCGGTGGAGCCGACCCGGCGGACTGGATTCGCAAGGTGAACGGCCGGATGAAAGTCGTGCATCTGAAGGATATGGCCGTCACCGGAGAGCGCGAGCAGCGCTACGCCGAAGTAGGCGAGGGCAATATGAATTTCGACCGCATTCTCAAAGCCTGCAACGAAATCGGCGTCGAATGGGGAGCGGTGGAGCAGGATCAATGCTACGACCGCAATCCGTTCGAAAGCCTTGCCATCAGCTTCAACAATTTGCAGAAAACCGGACTTATCAGCGTATAATCAAGTCCTTATCATTATTTTGCGCGAAGGGGAATCCCGCGCTGCTTGACGATCAAGCGGCACGGGATTTTTTGCGTTGCGGCAGCGTAACGAATGCCCCGCAACGCCCGATAATACGGCAATCTTAATTTGGGATAGCCGATCTTAATATCGGATAATGGCGAATATTAACCTCGGTTTATCATTGGTTAAATTGAGCGGTTTCCATGTTACGAAATCTCTGCAACAATAAGGTTAGCGAAGCCGCCGGTATTTCCAGCGAACAGCATCCTGGGCCAAACGCATCTTTGATCGCATCATACCTTTGCCGCAAGCCGGCATTTCGCCAAACTTCTGCTATATTCTGAAGGAGGTAAAAGGGGTATATGAAAAAAATCAGTCGGAAAAAATGGGTAGCCGCAGGGACCTCGGCGCTGTTGTCCATCACGGTCGTCGCAGGCTGCAGCAGCGGCAGTCCAGCTCCCGCAAATCAGGGAACGGCCAAACAGGAAAATCAAGAGCCGCCTAAATTGCAAGCGCTTACGTACTGGGTCGGCCTGGCAAGCAACGTTGCCGCTACATTAAAAAGCTTCGGGGATATGACGGTTTATCAGGAGCTGCAGAAAAAAACCGGGGTCAATGTAACCTTCCAGCATCCTCCGGTGGGACAAGAGAAAGATCAGTTCAACCTTATGATTACCGGCAAAGATTTGCCCGATGTCATCGAGTACGGCTGGACCGGCTACCCCGGCGGTCCCGAGAAAGCGATCAAAGATAAAAAAATTATTAAGCTGAACGATATTATCGACAAATACGCGCCGAATTTGAAGAAAATTTTGGACGCCAACCCGAACTGGAAAAAGCAGGTCATGACGGATGAAGGCAGTATTTACGGATTTCCGTTTCTGCGCGGCGACGATTACTTGCTGGTCAGCAACGGGATCGCGCTCCGCCAAGATTGGCTGGATAAGCTGAACCTGAAAATGCCGGAAACGATCGACGATTGGTACAATACTTTGACAGCCATCAAGAAAAGCGATCTCAACGGCAACGGAAAGCCGGATGAAATCCCGCTCTTAATCAGTAAAGGCGATATGGGAGGCTCCGTGGCGTTCCTCGGCTCGTTCGGCGTTAACTACGATTTTTACCATGACAACGGTACAGTGAAATACGGACCGATTCAGCCTGAATACAAGCAATTTCTGACCGTCATGAACAAATGGTACAAGGAAGGGCTTCTCGATCCGGACTTTGCCGTCACGGACAGTAAGCTGAAAGACGCGAAAGTTACGGGAAATCAGCTTTTCGCGACCGTAATGAGCACAGGTTCGGGGATCGGCAACTATACCTCGCTTGTGAAAAATAAAATTCCGGATTTCAAGCTTGTCGCTGCACCGTTCCCGGTCGTCAACAAGGGAGACAAGAAGATGTGGAGCGCAAGAACTTATAACTTCTCCGGCGGGGTGGCCGCCGCCATCTCGACCTCGAACAAAAATCCGGAAGCGACGGCCAAATGGCTCGATTACGCTTATAGCGATGAAGGTAAAATGCTGTTCAATTTCGGCGTAGAAGGCGTCTCCTATAAAATGGTGAACGGTTATCCGACGTATACGGACGACGTGATGAATCCGAAAGATATGTCGATGGCGCAAGCGATGGCCCGTCATGTCCGCGCCAACTTCAACGGTCCTTTCGTGCAAGACAAGCGATATATGGAGCAGTATGCTGCATTGCCTGAACAGAAGGATTCGATCAAAATCTGGTCGGAACCGACCGACGAAAGAAAGCTGCCGCCCGTTACGCCGACTTCGGATGAGAGCAGCAAATTCGCTTCGATCATGAACGACGTGAATACGTTTAAAGACGAAATGTTCAACAAATTTATTATGGGAGCCGAGCCTCTGGACAACTTCGACAAATACGTAAAAACGATTGAGGGCATGGGTATCCAGGAAGCGGTCAAAATTGAACAGTCTGCATTGGAAAGATATAACAAGCGTTAATGGGCGCCTGTCCGCGAATGGACATATGAACTGATCTTGTCGGGGGATGAACCGCCGTTCATCCCTCCGGCTTATTCAAAGCGAAGGAGGGAAGCCGTATGGAAACGATCAAATCCGCCGCGAAGCCTGTCGCCAAGCCGAGCCGTTCCGAGCCGAGCCTATGGATCACGATTGGACGCGATCTGAAACGCAACAAGCTCTTATATATCATGGTGCTGCCCGTCATCGCGTATTATTTAATTTTCGACTACGGTCCGATGTACGGCTTGCAAATTGCGTTCAAAGATTACAGTCCCGGCGACGGCATCTGGAACAGCCGTTGGGTCGGCTTCGATCATTTTGTCGAATTTTTCAACAGCTACTACTTTTGGAGATTAATCCGCAATACGCTCCTGATCAACGTGTACGAGCTGATCTTCGGTTTCCCGGCGCCGATCGTGCTCGCGCTGTTATTGAACGAATTGCGCCGGCAATATTTCAAGAGAATCGTTCAGACGATCACGTATTTGCCGCATTTTATATCGGTCGTCGTCATCGTCGGGATGCTGGTCGACTTTTTGGCTAGGGACGGGGTTGTGAACCAGCTGCTTGCCACGCTGGGCATTGCGTCCAAGTCTTATTTGTCCGAACCGGAATGGTTCCGCTTCATTTATGTATCCTCCGGCATTTGGCAGGGAGTCGGATGGGGCTCCATCATCTATCTGGCGGCGCTGTCCGGTATCGATCCGACCCTGTATGAAGCGGCCAAAGTCGATGGGGCGGGGCGCTGGAAGCAAATGATTCATATTACGATTCCGGGGATTATGCCTACGATTATTATTTTGCTGATATTGAAAATGGGCTCGATGATGTCCGTCGGCAGCGAGAAAATTTTGCTCATGTACAATCCGCTGACCTACGATACGGCCGACGTCATTTCCACTTTCGTGTACCGCAAAGGGATTTTGGAAGCAAGCTACAGCTACACGACGGCGGTAGGCTTATTCAATGCTGTCATTGCGTTCTCTCTGCTTATTCTCTCCAACAGCATAAGCAAGCGGGTAAGCGAGACTAAACTATGGTAACGGAGGTGGAACAGCAGGATGGACAAACCGACTTTAGGCGAAAAATCGTTTGACGTTTTGAACGCGGCCGTGATGATCGTTCTTTGCTTCTTGACGCTGTATCCGTTTTTATACGTAGCCTTTTCTTCCTTAAGCGATCCCGGCTTGCTGGCGCAGCACCGCGGGCTGCTGTGGAAGCCGTACGGCTTTAGCCTGGACGCTTACAAAGCCGTTTTTGCCAATCCGAACATTTTGAGCGGTTACAGCAACACCATATTTTATGTCGTTGTCGGGACCTTTTTTAATTTGCTGATGACGGCGCTCGGAGCGTATTTTCTTTCCAGAAGAAACGTATTTTTTAAGAACGCAGTCATGTTTATGATCGTCGTTACGATGTTTTTCCAAGGCGGTCTGATTCCTACGTATCTTCTTGTCAGCAATTTGGGGCTCGTCGATACGCCGTGGGCGATGATTATCCCCGGCGCCATCAATACGTGGAATTTGATCATTATGCGTACTTCATTCCAGGCCGTGCCGGTCAGTCTGGAGGAATCGGCGAAGATGGACGGGGCAAGCGAATGGACGGTGATGTGGCGCATCATTTTGCCGCTGTCGATCCCGGTTATGGCCGTTATGGTGCTGTTTTACGCCGTCGCTCACTGGAACGCATGGTTCAATGCGATGATTTACTTGCGCGATCGCAATTTGTATCCGCTGCAGCTCATTTTACGGGAAATTCTCATTACGAACAGCACGGATAATATGATGACCGACGCCTCCGGCGTAGATAAAATGCCGATCGGCGAAGCGATCAAATATGCGACGATTATGGTCGCAACCATTCCGATTCTGGTGCTGTATCCGTTCTTGCAAAAATATTTCGTTAAGGGGGTTATGATCGGGGCGCTGAAAGAATGATTGAAGAGAAGCAGGAAAACGGGTACCACTTCCAGAATAAGCTATAATTAAGAATGAACGGAGAGAGGTGGAACATGATGCGCATTAAAAGCATACATCTCGGAAACGCTTTCATCACTCTTTTATTGTCTTATCTGGCCGTTTTCCTGCTTCCTCTTGCCCTTGGATCGATTCTGTACACGAAGACCAATACGATTATGACCGATAACGCCAACCGGGCGAATCTGGCGATGCTGGAGCAGCTCCGCCAAGTGCTGGACAGCAAGCTGAAGGATGTCGAGCAGATGTCCCAGCAGATCGCCTTGAATCCCCGGCTGCAATGGCTGATGAACAATACGGACAATACCGATACGGCCGACGCTTACAAATTCGTCGAATTCGTATCGGATCATATGTCCCGCTACCAAAATGTAAGCGATCTCATAAGCGGATATTACGTCTATTTCGGCGCCAACGACACGGTATTGATGCCGACGTCCAAAACAACGGCGGATGTGCTCTACCAGCGTTTGTACCGGCCGGTGGGGACCAGCTTCGAAGCGTGGCGCGGCGGACTGTTGGGGGGGCGCATTACAAGGATTATACCCCTGCCACTTACGAAACGCCGACAGGAACGCTCGATACGATCACATACATCCAGACGCTGCCCCTGGGAGAGCCGAACGATATCCGCGGGGCGCTCGTTATTTTGCTTGACGTGGGTCAAGTCCGCAGCATGCTGTCCAAAATCGAGTCGGCTTATCAAAGCTCGGTTTATATCTTTGACCGGAAAGACCGTCTTATCGTCGGAAACGAGCGTCAAGCGCTTCCCTGGAACCAAATTTCACAGGAGGTGACGACGAAGGGCGTTCCTTACGAGTACAAGGATCACGGCGAGGAGATGATGCTCTCCTATACCGTATCCGAACAGAACGGCTGGAAATACGTCCATACGATGCCCAAGCATGTCTACCTGGAGCGGGTCCAGACGCTGAAAAATTGGATGATCACGCTGCTGCTCATTTGCTTGGCCGGCGGCGGCGCGGCGATTACCTTCTGGGTGCACCGCAATTATGCTCCGCTGCGGGGCGTCGTGCGCGCGCTGCAAAGCGAAAAGCCGGCGCGAGCCAAGCAGCCGTCCAACGAGTATGAATTTATCCGCGAAACGATTCGTATGACCATTCATGAGGAACGGGAGCTGCGGAATATTTTGTCCCGTCAGACCCCCGTCATTCAGGCGAGCTTTCTGTCGCGCTTCGTGCGCGGGCATGTGGACGTCGCGCGGATGACCGAAGAGTCGCTGCAGTTTATGGAGATCCGGCTCATCTCCGATGTATTCGCCGTGATGCTGATCGACATTGCCGATTTCAGCCGGTTTAGCACCGATCAATCCGAGCGCCAGTGGGCGCTGATCCGGTTTATCATTTCCAACATCGGCAACGAATTGATTCGCGAGCGGGGATGGGGATATTCGGTCGAGCTCGATCAGCACCGCGTCGCCCTGCTTGTCAATTTCGACCGGGAACGGCGGGCGGAGGCGGAGAAGGAGCTTGACGTCATCGCCGCCCGGCTGAAGGAACTGATCGAGCAGCGGTTCAAGACGTATATTACCCTTGCCATTGGAGATGTCCACGAAGGGATGGATCATGCCTGCGAATCGTATTTCGAAGCGCTCAGCGCGCTGGATTACAAAATGTACCGGGGCCACAGCTCCATTATTCGCTACAGAGAAATCGCCGAGGCGGACCGCCATTACTATTATCCGATTGAAACGGAAATTCAGCTGATCAATTTCACCAAAAGCGGCGATGTGGACAATGTCGATAAACTGATCGGCAATTTGTTCCACGCGCATTTCAGCCAGCGGCGGATTACGCCGGAGCTGGGCCGAAGCTTGTTCACCAACATGGTCAGCACCCTTTGGAAAATTATTAACCCGATGGACCCGCTGTATCGCGAAGTGTTCGGGGAAAAGTTCGATCCCTTGAAGGAGCTGTCCTCCTGTCCGACGGTCGAGGAGATGAAGGTCCAAATCCGCGATTGGTTCCTAGCGCTATGCCATTATTTGAACGCGAGCCGCAGCGGCCACAGCAGGCAGCTGTCCGAACGGATTGCGCAATACATCGAGCAGCATTACGGCGACGATTCGCTCAGCCTGACGACCATTGCCGAGCATTTTCAACTGACGCCGCAGTATTTATCCGCTTTTTTCAAAAAACAGACCGGGATGAACTTAACCGATTATTTGACGAGAGTGCGGATCGACGAAGCGAAGAAGCTGATGCAGAACAAGAAGCTGACCTTTGCGCAAATTGCCAATCAGGTCGGCTACGCCAACGATATCGGGTTTATTCGGGTATTCAAAAAGTACGAAGGGACGACGCCGGGAAAATACCGGGAATCGCTGTAAATGGTATAATAAACGGGAGTTGGCATGGAAACAATGAACGATATAACGAACAGGAGCGATGAAAAATATGGCTAATCCCGTAACGATTCCCGATTTATCGTCCCGGCCGCATGAACTGCAGGTCGAGCGGCTGATGAAAGCTTCGCCCGCGGTGCTGTTCGGCGCATGGACCAGGCAGATCGACCGTTGGTTTGCGGCGCCCGGAACCGTAATTATGCAGGGGGAGGTCAATACGGTCTTTTTCTTCGAAACGGTGTTCCGAAGCAGTCCTGACAGCGAGGTTCAGCGCCACCCCCATTACGGAAGATTCCTGAGGCTGGAACCGGACAGGCTCGTTCAATTGACCTGGCTTACGGGCGCAGGGGGAACCCAAGGGGCGGAGACGGTCGTAACGGTCGAGCTTGAACCGCACGGCAGCGGCGCTCGCCTGCGTCTGACCCATGCCGGGTTCCCCGACGAAGCTTCCCGGAACGGGCATTTGGAAGCGTGGCCGTTCGTGCTGGAGCAGCTGGACCAGCAAATGGCGGAAGGATAACCGAGAATATTGTGGCCAAGACCGTACAATATCCTGTATTTTGTACGGTCAACATGGTCCATGAGAGCGTTCGCCTGTCCCCTGGGGGTTCCGCCGTTATGCGCATGTGAAGCGCCGTTCTTATTCCCAGGAAACGGATTGAAAGGTTCCGGTCGCCGCCGACTCTCTCGCCTTCAAGCAAAGCAGCGCGCTGACGAGCCCGTCCTCTAGCGGGCTGACCGACTTCTCTGAGCTTCCCTCCATCAGCCCGGCAAAACTGCGCATCAGCGCGGCGTCGCCGCCGAAGTGTCCCTCCCCGCCGCCAAATTCATACGTTTCGACCCGTGTAGAATGATGCATGTATACTTTGATGATGCCCGTATAAAAATCAAATTCCAGCGTTCCCTTGTAGCCGAAGAAACGCGCACCGCGCGCCGCCGCCTGATTGCGGGCAAAAAAGTTCTGCGAGTACGAGACGTGCATTCCGCTATCGTACCGGATCAGCGCGCTGCCCGAGTCCTCGTTGCCGGTGTCCTCGGCAAAGCAGCAGTAGGCCCATTCCTCCCTCAGCTTATCGGTGCGAAACGCCGTGCTCTCGGGACAGGTCTTATTGTCGCCGCATTCCGTGCACCTAAGGCCCGCCGGCTTGTTCCCTTTGAAGATTTGCTTGGATACCATCGCCGCCACCGATTCGGGCTGCATGCCGAGCACGTAGTTGATGTAGTCGAAATCATGCGTCGCTTTTTGCAAAAACAGGCCGCCCGTTTCCTCTTCATCGCGATACCAGCCTTGAAAATATACGTTTCCGTAAGGGACGTTGTTGACGGCCTGCACATGCTCGACGGTGCCGATTTTGCCGGAATCGATAATTTCCTTGACCCACTGCACAATAGTAGTGACCCGCAGCGGGAAGGATACGACCATCTTGCGGTTGCCGGAAGACTCATAGCCTCGCTTCAACCGCAGCGCATCCTCCAGGCTGGTAGCCACGGGCTTCTCCAGAAACAGCGGCAGGCCGCTGGGAAGTACCTTAAGCGCCATAGAAGTGTGGAGCGAACAGCGCGTGCCGATTATAATCCCGTCTAAGTTCATGTCGGCCAGCATCGCTTCGGGCGTTTCGAAAATGCGCACTTGTTCCGAGCCCGCCTGTCTCGCCTCCTCGTGTTTGGCCGGATCGGGATCGACTAGCCCGGCAATTTGCAGATGCGGATCGAGCTTCTTCAGCTCGTTCTGGATAACTCCTTTAATTCTTGTCCCGTAACCGATCACGCCAATGTTCATCCTCGTAATCCTCCTCAGCTTTCATTGCGATTTTCTTCAGTATAAAAGAGAGCCCGGCCGATTTCGTTGTCTTGAAAGCCGGATTTTTTGTCAATTCCAGCTGCTTTTCCCGCAGCGGCGCAAGCTGTATCATAATAGGGAGGCTGCAGAATGCCGGAAACTACATTCGAGGAGCAGGAAAGCGCATGGCGGATTACAAAAGGACGAACCTGAATCAGACGATTGCGATTGAAAGTCTGATTACGATGTATTATTTTGAATTCGGCAAAAACTACGTTTTTTCCGGAGAACGGCATGATTTCTGGGAAATTGTATATGTGGACAAAGGCGAGGTCGAGGTGCTGGCGGATTCCCGCCGCCACATACTGGGACAAGGGACGATTATTTTTCATAAGCCCAATGAATTTCACAGCTTCTATGCGCATAAAGATACGGCGCCTAACCTGATTGTCGTCACATTCGATTGCCGGTCCGAAGCGATGAAATATTTCGAGGACCGCGTCATTTCCCTGGGGGATACCGAACGAAATTTGCTGGCCCAGATCGTCAAAGAGGGAGCGGAAGCCTTTTATTTTCCGTTTCGCTACCCGCTGTTTTCGATTCGCCGCGACGATGCGCTGATCGGCTCCGAGCAGCTCATCAAGCTGTATCTCGAAACGCTGCTTATTCGCTTATTGCGCCGCAACCGTCCGGAGAGCGCCAAGCCGGTTTTATCGTCGGCTTCCCGAGAGAAGGACAATCAAAACTTGACGGTGCGAATTATTCAGTTTTTGGAAGAGCACGCGGACGGCAATCCGACCTTGGAAGAGATCAGCGCGTCGCTTCATATCGCCAAAACCCGGCTGAAAGATATATTTAAGAAAGAAACCGGCTATTCGATTAAAGAGTATTTCGCCAAATTAAAAATCGAGAAAGCGAAGCAGCTCATCCGCGGCGAATCCAGCAGCATGACCGAAATCGCCCGGCAGCTCGGATTCAGCAGCGTCCATTACTTCTCCAAAGCCTATAAGAAAGCGACCGGCATGAGTCCGACCGAATACAGCCGAACCGTTAGGGCACGGATGTAAGCGGGATTCGCAAACCGAAAAAGGAAATGATTTGCGCCTAATAGTTGTTGGTGATATAATTGTCTAAACAATTAATTTAGAAAGGGGGAAGCTTCATGGACCGATACGATCTGGACGGATCGTACGGCTTTTTGCTCGGCAAGGCGTACCGCAGAATGCTTCAGCTGCTGTCCGCCCGGTTTAAACCTTACAATATAACGCCGGAGCAGTGGACGGTGCTATGCCGGCTGCAGGGCAACGACGGCATCAGCCAGAAGGAACTCGCCGCCCGGGCCGATAAAGATGCGCCGACCACGACGAGAATCCTCGATGCGCTGGAGCGCAAGGGCTGGGTTCGCCGCGAGACCAACGCGGAGGATAGAAGGTCGTTCGGCGTCTATTCCACCGAGCTCGGGGTCAAGCTGGCGAAGCAGCTGATTCCGATCGAACTGCAGACGCTGAGGGATGCGGCCCATGAGATCGGCGAAGATCAGCTGATCCAGTTCAAGCAGCTGCTCCGGCAAATTAGCCGGACGGCGGAATCGCTTCAGGAAGAAGAAAAATGACATCATAATGCAACTGCCAGAAGGGAATCGTTACACACTATGAATTCTACGGATATGCCGTCGTCCAAGCTTTGGACGATGAACTTTATTTTTCTTACCTTATGCAATCTCTGCGTTTATTTGAATTTGCAAATGATTACGCCGTCTTTGCCTGCTTATGTATCGGCTGCGTTCGGCAGCAGCGGCACGACGATCAGCTTCGTCATTAGCCTGTTTGCCGTTTCGGCGATCGCAACGCGGCTGTTTGCCGGCACTTTGTTCGAGCTGTTCGGGCAAAGACGGCTTATGTTTATCGGTTTGATCGTCTTCGCCGTCTCCACCGCCGGATACGCCTTGATGCAGTCGATGGGGGCGCTGCTCGTTCTTCGCATCGTCTACGGAATCGGCTTTGCCGTTGCCGGTACGGCGTTCGGCACGCTGGCCTCGGAGATTATTCCGAAGAACCGGATGGGCGAAGGGATGGGCTATTTCGGCCTGTCGACCAGCTTATCCATGTCCGTCGCTCCGGTCATCGGGCTATGGCTGCTGAACGGATACGGGTTCGGCACTTTGATCGCCGTTTCGTCGGCGCTGGCGGTCGTCGTCTTCCCGCTTGCTGCGCTCATCCGGTTTGCGGCCCGCAAAGGGGCCGCATCCGCAAGTGCTTCCGCGGCGCAGAACGTCCGGGCTTCCGGCCGGGGGCATAGCGGATTTTGGGAACAAGGGGCGATGTTTCCGTGCGGCCTGAACTTGCTGTTGTCCGTGACGTACGGGGGACTGATTACGTTCATCGCCTTGTTCGGCCAGGAAGTGAAGCTCGGCAACGTGGGCTGGTTTTTTCTGTTCAACGCCTTGATGGTGCTGATCGTTCGCCCGTTTTCCGGCAAGCTCTTCGACCGCAAAGGCCATGCCGCGGTGCTGCCGGCGGGGGCGATGTTTACCGCTCTCGGTCTTGTGCTGCTCTCCTTTGCGTCGGGGATGCCGATGCTGATTGCATCCGCTCTGTGCTACGGGATCGGCTACGGCATGCTGCAGCCGTCGCTGCAGGCCTGGACGATCCAGCGCAGCGCCCCGGAGAGGCGCGCAGTCGCAACGGGGATGTTCTATAACTCCATTGACCTCGGCATTGCCGTCGGCTCCGTCTGCCTCGGCTTCGCCGCTTCAGGAACAGGATACGCGGGAATGTATCGCCTGTCGGCTTTAAGCATGCTGCTTTTCCTTATTTTCTACGTGATGCATGTCATAGGCTCCAAACAGAAGCCCGCCTTGTCCCGGACGCAAGCGCAGACGCGCACGCAAACGGCCGATTAACAGGCGAAGGAATATGTAACGCAAAAGCAACACCCTGCCGCGGAATCGCCGTCTTAGCGCGATGCAATCCCGCAGCAGGGTGTTTTTGTATCCAATCACACGAGTTCCGACAGCGTTGGACCCCCTATCCCATTGGGAAGGATCACGGGGACTCCAATCGCCGATTACAATCATGCCCCTTGAATGGATAAGGGCCTCGGTCTGACCCTGATTGTAAGTCAGTTCTGAAGATCCTGGAGATACGAACCGTCGTGGACGAGCGCTAACGGACAGGGGTGCGCTTATTTCGCGCAAAAGTCGGGTTGTGCTTTTTTAACGGACAGAGGTGCCTTTATTAGCCCCAAAAGTCGGAAAAATCGCGATGATAGGTAAAATAGGAGCGCTGGCGTCCGTTACATTCTGCAAATCCCTGATTTTGTTTTCATTGCGGCACCCATGTCCGTTAGAAGGGGCTGCTCCATTTCATATCCTATTTTGTGGATGCGATGCTTCCCATGGTACTCTAAACAGTCTTGGACCCTATCCCATACTGGAAGTACGTAGGCGTATAGCGCACATGCAGTTCAATTCCCGCGTCAGCCGCAATTTGCTCAATTTCCTTGTCGCTGAAGAAATTTTTCACTATAGCGGCATGATCACCATTATTAAGTTTCCGAACCATCGTTTGCCCGGATGTCCTCACTACATGAGACTCACGGGTTCCTGCTGCTTCTCGATCGTCGACAAAGAACATTTTCCCTTCGGGCTTCAAACAGCGTGAAATCATGGAGAAGAAGCCGCCCATTCTCTCTCTGGGTAGATGCGATATCCAAAAAGTAAAAGCAACTGAATCATATAACTGGTCAGGAGACCAATGGAAAAGATCAGCGATAATCGTCCTTACCTTGGGCTCAGCAACGACCGGATTATGTGAAAGCATCTCTACGGAGCCGTCTACAATTGTCAGCGTCCGGGCTTCTTTTAAGAACAAACAACTCCAAGTGCCGGTTCCCGCTGCAAGTTCAAGAAAATCACCCTGGAAATGCTCAGCTTGAAAAGCATCCTTAACCATGCTGATCTCATCGAACCAGATTCGATTAGCTTCGTCACCATGATGAAATGCGCCGTGACGGTACCACCAGTCGTCATACTCCGGAGCCCGTTCTCGATAATAATTCAACTGCTCTTGAAGCTGCTGATCTGTTACACTTTCGTACGAAGCATCTTCGCGCTTTTTGCTGTTCATGCAAGCATCCCCCCTCTCAACATTGCTGTTATTGTAATCCATTTATAACCATAGATATAATATATTTTTAAACTTGATCCATATAATGAATATATATACTGAACCTGATATATCCCCTTGATTCCCCGATCACCCATAAAACTGCACATAAAACAAGGTCACCCAGTCACACCTCCGGTTGACCTCGCCATCCTATTCTTATCTCCTTATAAGAGCTAAGCTCCGTCCGTCCCAAATCATATAAATTCCGGAAGAAACCGCAGTGTCGCCCCGAAGCTGCCTGGTTAATGATGACAACGGTTTGGATATGACAGCTGGCCAATGAGTGGCTAGGTGCAATTCATTCGGTTAGATTGAGCGATTTAAGAAAAAGGGAAGATTCCGCTTTACGTTCAGCCGGATGATTATCTAAGGGAACACGACGGTTAGTTAAAGACCAGCTTTCATCAAGGCTGAACCGAAGTCGCTTCATTGGCTGCGTTCAAGCATGGTATGGTTCCGGTTTACTCTATGAAGCCGATATTATTTCGTGAATGCAACCCATACGAATACCAATACGCGATCCGGATACCAGCCGAGGTATCGCTAGTCTGACAACATCGTCCTGTCCCATTCTTTTGCTCCAACGTATGAAGTTCGTATTGCGGCAGTCCGGGAGCCGGTTCGCGGCGCACCGATTACTTATTGTTCTCACCCTATAAATAATACATATCATAAGTACAAATAATTTTTATTAGTGTACAATTAATCAAATATATATTGCGTCATAATACAAATTGTGTTATACCATATATATAAGCGTTGCACATTATTGAGGGAGGCAAATCATGAGAAGAGGCGTTGGCATTAGCGGCATGGGAAGAATCGGCAGATTGCTTGTAAGGCAGCTATGTACGGCTTCGCAGACCGCCGTTGAGTTGAAAGCGATAAATTGCATCTATCCGGTTGAAACGGTCGCTCATCTGTTGAAATACGATACGGTTCACGGAACATGGGACGCGCGAATCTCCGTTCAGGACGGCGACCTGATCGTTAACGGCCGCACAGTCAAGGTAGTATATGAACGGGACCCGGCGAACATTCCCTGGAGCGCTCTCGGAGTGCAGCTGGCGCTGGATGCAACCGGCAAATTCAACGACCGCGAAGGGGCGCTGAAGCATTTGCAAGCCGGAGCGGCTTCCGTCATCGTTACGGCTCCGGGACAGCAGATGGATCTCACTGTCGTAATGGGAGTCAATGACCGCCAGTATAATCCCGCCCTTCACAAAATCGTATCGGCCGCTTCCTGCACGACCAACTGTGCGGCGCCGGTGCTTCATATACTCGATCAGGCTTTTCAGGTGAAGAAAGGATGGCTTACGACCATCCACGCGTTCACGTCCGATCAGAACCATCTCGACAATCCGCATAAGGATCTGCGCAGAGCAAGGGCCTGCACGCAGTCGATCGTTCCTACGACGACCGGAGTCGGCAAAGCGTTAGCCGACGTGCTGCCGCATCTGGCTCCGCATATCGAGGGGCTGTCGGTTCGCGTGCCTACGCAGGATGTATCGCTGATCGACTTGACGGTTCAAGTCGCGAAGCCGGCGGCTAGTCTTGAAGAAGTGCGGGAGGCGCTGAGAACGGCGGCCGAAGGCGCTTTTGCAAGCTATGTCGATTATATAGAGGAGCCGCTTGTATCCGCCGATTTCGTCGGCTGCTCCAAATCCGCCGTCGTGGACGGATTGTCCACTATGGTATCCGGCGATCAGATCAAGGTGTTGGCCTGGTATGACAACGAATGGGCTTACGCTTCAAGGGTAGTCGAACTAACTCAAACTGTGGGCGAAAGGATGGGAGAATCATGCGAAGCATCTCTGGCGGTTCTGTAAATTTGGGGGTCATCGTATGCAAGCATTGCGGAGAAATGATCGATACCGTCGACACGGAGAAAGTCGTTACCTTCTACAGCCAATGCGACCATGAACGCTGCAAGCAGCTGAGTCACAGATCGCAATGGACATCCGATAGCGACGATCGAGATCTTGCCGTCATAAAACCATAATTTAAAGAGTCCGCCTGCGACCGCGGGCGGGTGGAGGCGCTATCGCCATGCCATTCGCCGGCCGGTCGCGGGACGAACCATTCAGGAGAGGAACGGGAACCTATGATCATGAAACTATCCGCCGTTAGTCCGAAGCAGAGCACGGAATCGGGCTCCGTCCATATGAACTTACCGGCAGCGAAGCTGGTGGAGATGGCCGTCGCGCGCCGCGAAGGCCGGCTTGCTTCCAGCGGCGCTTTGCGGGCAACGACAGGCAAATATACCGGGCGCTCGCCTAAAGACAAATATATTGTGGAAGAGCCGTCCGTCATGGAGCATATCGCTTGGGGAGAGGTGAATCGGCCGATATCGAAGGAACGGTTCCAGAAGCTGTACGACAAGGCGATCGACTATATGAAGGAGCGCGAGCTGTTCGTCTTCGACGGATATGCGGGCGCCGATCCGGGCTACAGGCTGCCGATCCGCGTGGTGAACGAACGGGCTTGGCATAATCTGTTCGTGCGCCAGCTGTTCATCCGGCCGACGGAGGAGGAGCTGCAAGAGCACGCGCCGGAATTTACCGTCATCGCCTTGCCGGGGCTGCAGGCCGATCCCGCCGCGGACGGGACCCGCTCGGAAACGTTCATCATCATTTCCTTCGAGCAGAAAGTCGTCCTGATCGGGGGAACGGAATACGCCGGAGAGATGAAAAAATCGATTTTCAGCGTTCTGAACTATTTGCTGCCTTTGCGCGGCGTATTTCCGATGCACTGCTCGGCCAACGTCGGCGAGCAAGGGGATGTGGCCTTGTTCTTCGGGTTGTCCGGCACGGGCAAGACAACGCTGTCGGCCGATCCGAACCGCCGCCTCATCGGCGATGACGAGCACGGCTGGTCGGAGCAAGGCGTATTCAACTTCGAAGGCGGCTGCTACGCCAAATGCATCGGACTGACGCAGGAGAAAGAACCGCAAATTTGGGACGCAATCCGCTTCGGCACCGTGCTCGAAAATGTCGCGCTCGATCCGCTGACCGCGGAGGCCGACTATGCGGACGGCACCCTCACCGAAAACACCCGCGCCGCTTATCCCGTAGAGTTTATCGACCATGCGGTCATTCCGGGATCGGCCGGGCATCCGGGCGTCATCTTGTTTCTCACCGCCGACGCGTTCGGGGTGCTCCCGCCGATCGCCAAATTAACGAAGGAACAGGCGATGTATCATTTTTTATCGGGATACACCTCCAAGCTGGCCGGCACGGAACGGGGAGTGACCGAGCCGGAGGCGACGTTCTCCGCCTGCTTCGGAGCGCCGTTTCTGCCGCTGAAACCGGCCGCTTATGCGGAAATGCTGGGCAAGAAGATCGATGAGCACCAGGCTAAGGTGTATTTGCTTAATACCGGCTGGTCGGGCGGCGGCTACGGCACGGGCGGCAGAATGCCGCTTGCGTACACCCGCGCCATGGTCACGGCCGCATTGAACGGAAGCCTGGAGCAGGCCGCGTTCGCTTTGGACCCGATCTTCGGTCTGTACATCCCGGATCATGTGGCCGGGGTGCCGGACGGCGTGCTGCAGCCCCGCGCCGCTTGGGCCGATGCGGAGGCATACGACCGCAGCGCCCGGCAGCTGGCCCGGCGGTTTGCCGATAATTTCGCCAAGTTTGCGGATGCGCCCGAGGCGATTCGCGAAGCGGGGCCGAAAGCCGGCTCAGGCTCGCAGGGGCAGGACTAGGGAAGCTTACAGGATGCGCTTGCTCGCATAAAAGGCGATTTATAGCCATCGCAGCTTCTCTTCATGGCGTTGACGCTGGATAAACGATAGGTATTCGCCAAAAGGACCTCGTTTCCTTAAGCTGCATTCCGCAGCGGGATCGGAGGTCCTTTCGCCGTTCATATCGCCAAAATCAGGAGCGCGGCCGCACGCGGCTTGTCGGCATGGCGACAAGCGGGTCGTCCGGCCAATAATGCTTCGGATAGCGGCCTTTCAAATCCTTTTTGACTTCAAAATAAGCATGAGACCAAAAGCTGGCCAAATCCTGAGTCACCTGTACGGGACGCTGCGCCGGCGACAAGAGATGCAGCGTCAGCGGCACCCGGCCGCGGCCGATTCTCGGCGTATCGGTCAGGCCGAACATTTCCTGCAGCCGTACGGCCAGCAGCGGCGCGGCCGGATCGCTGTAGTCGACGGGAATGCGCGAGCCGCTCGGGACGACGATATGCGTCGGCGCGTAAGCGTCGAGCTCCCGCCGCTGCTCCCACGACAGCCAGGCTTCAAGAATATCGGCGAGATGGAGCCGTTCCAGCTCGGAGCGGCTCTTGAGCCCGTACAGATGCGGCGCGAGCCACTGCTCCAGCGCGGAGAGGAGCGCTTCGTCGGAGGCGTCCGGCCACGACGGATCGACCCGGTGCATGAAGCGGATGCGCTGCCGAAGCTGTCTCGCCGCCCGGGTCCAGGTGAGCAAGGACAAGCCTTCGGCGGCGATTCCCTGCAGCAGCGCGGCGACGGTCCGCTCCGGGCTTGGCTGCGCCAGCGGGGTTTCCTTCAAAACCAGCGCGCCGAGACGCAGCGTCCGGCGCGCGCGGACCGCTTGCGAGGACGGGTCCCAGGCGACCGTCTCCTGTTCCTCGATCAGCGCGCCCATATGCTGCTGAAGCTCGCCGAGCTCGACGGGAGCCGCCAAATAAATGCGGCTCTCCGGACCGTGATCGTCGAGCTCCGCCGCGACCAAATAAGCCTCGGCCGCCAGCGGCTGCGTTTCATGAAAGGCGGCTCCGCGGCCGTTCTGGAGCAGGAAGCGGCCGTTCGGCCTCCGCTGGCCGATCCGGTCCGGATAGGCGAATGCGAGCAGCAGGCCGCAGGCGTCCGTGTCCGCTGCCGCTGCGGCGTCCCCGACAGGCGGCAGCTTGAGCGCGCGCATCCACTGGCGCGCCTCCGCCAGCGCGCGCCGGCACGCGGCGGTGTCGATGCGGAAGCCTTCGTAGACGGCGGCTTCCGCGGTTTCCCGCCGCCCGCCGCGCTCGGCGGCCGCCCGGCGCAGCGCCTCTACGCGCAGGCGCAGATCCGCGCTCGGCGCGGCGCCCGGCTCCGC
>NZ_JANYUY010000121.1 GCF_025060755.1 Paenibacillus doosanensis | reverse complement strand
TTCTTTTCACCTTTCCCTCACGGTACTGCTTCACTATCGGTCGCTAGGGAGTATTTAGCCTTGGCAGATGGTCCTGCCTGCTTCCCACGAGGTTTCACGTGTCTCGCGGTACTCGGGATCCGTCTAAGGTGTTCGCAGAATTTCAACTACAGGGCTTTTACCTTCTATGGCCGGCCTTTCCAGACCGCTTCGTCTACCCTGCTGCACCTATGTTGACGTCCCACAACCCCAGAGAGCAAGCCCTCTGGTTTGGGCTATTCCGCTTTCGCTCGCCGCTACTGACGGAATCACTTTTGTTTTCTTCTCCTGAGGGTACTTAGATGTTTCAGTTCCCCTCGTATGCCTCTGCACACCCTATGTATTCAGATGTGAGTAACTGAGAATTACCTCAGCTGGGTTTCCCCATTCGGATATCCCCGGATCAAAGCCTGCTTACGGCTCCCCGAGGCGATTTCGTCGTTCGCCACGTCCTTCTTCGGCTCCTAGCGCCTAGGCATCCTCCGTGTGCTCTTATTAGCTTAACCATGCTAATGACACGTTGTATTGCTCTACGCATTTCGTTTCGTTATCTAGTTTTCAAGGAACAATCTGCAACTGTTACATCATCAAATTCGATGGCAGTTGTCGGTGCGTCGCCTTTAACAGCGACAAAAAGCATCTTATCACATAACCCTTATTCATTGCAAGAGTTATTTTTGGTGGAGCCAAGCGGGATCGAACCGCTGACCTCCTGCTTGCAAGGCAGGCGCTCTCCCAGCTGAGCTATGGCCCCATAATATGAAATTATCCATTTCAAGAAATGGTGGGCCCTAGTGGACTCGAACCACCGACCTCACCCTTATCAGGGGTGCGCTCTAACCAGCTGAGCTAAGGGCCCGCAAGACAACAATCGAGAACTTCAATGATCAATATCAAAATAAAAACCCACTCAAGGTGGGTTCGCTTGGCGACGTTCTACTCTCCCAGAACCCTTCGGTTCAAGTACCATCGACGCTGGAGGGCTTAACGGTCGTGTTCGAGATGGGAACGTGTGGTTCCCCTCCGCCATCATCACCAAACGAATAGAGAGTTGTCCTCTCAAAACTGACCAACGAGTGAGTGGCGCTGCAACTGTTACATCGAGTTCGTCGATGTCCGTTGTCAACTATTGTGCAACTGTTAGTTGCTTATGTCCGATGACCTACAGTCATCATGGACTCCATAGAAAGGAGGTGATCCAGCCGCACCTTCCGATACGGCTACCTTGTTACGACTTCACCCCAATCATCTACCCCACCTTCGGCGGCTGGC
>NZ_JANYUY010000120.1 GCF_025060755.1 Paenibacillus doosanensis | reverse complement strand
TAACTGTAATCTGTTTATCTGGTAAAAAAGGGTGTGTGGTTTATGGCAAAATTTAAATCTTACTCCACGGAACAAGGTGAATTGTTTCCGATGTATTTGAGCGATTGGATCCCTGAAGATCATTTAGTGCGGCTTGTTAGCGACATCGTGGATCAGTTGGATCTCACGGTCATGACAAATCGGTATTCCCATCGCGGAGAAGAAGCCTATCACCCCGCCATGCTTTTGAAGTTATGGTTCTATGGCTATGCTACGGGTGTGTTCACCTCCCGGACCCTTCGTCAGGCTATGGATGAAAATATTCCTTTTCGTTGGCTATGTGGCGGCCATCGACCGGATTTCCGTACGCTCAGCGATTTTCGAAAGGATCACCTCGAATCATTACCGGGACTTTTCAAACAAGTGGTACACATCGCCATACAGCTAGGGTACGTGTCCCTCGGTCATGTCAGCATCGATGGTTCGAAGCTGAAAGCCCATGCATCGAAGCATAAGTCGATGTCGCGAGATCGGATGAACCAGGAAATCGAGCGTCTGGAAAAGGAAATCCGCGAAGCTCTCGAGCAAGCCGGCCAGATAGACGACCAAGAGAACGAAGAGCCCCTTTCGCTGTTGCCGGAATCGGTGACCAATCGCCAATCCCGACTTGAAAAAATCAGAGAGGCGCTCAGACAGTTGGAAACTCGCAAACCGGTAGAGGAATCGAAGACACCGGACAAAGATCAATTCAACTTTACCGATCCAGATTCCCAAATCATGGATACGAAAACCCAAGGCGTCATCCAAGGATATAATCCGCAAATTGCCGTAGATGCGGATCAGGGATTCATCGTCGGACTGCAGATGAACCCTAGCAGCAGCGACCAACACCAATTCCAGCCGGTGCTCGGTTCCATCCGCAACATAACGGGAAAGGTGCCCGAGAAAGTGAGTGCGGACGCAGGGTACTTTAGTGCGGACAACATTCAGGCGGCGACGAAGGCCGAGACCGACGCCTACATCGCGGCAACCCGTGAAAACAAGCAGCACGGGAATCCGTACGATAAAACCAACTTTACGTATATCCCGGAAACGGATACCTATGTGTGCCCAGCGGGACAAACGCTGATCCACAAGTACACATACTATGAAAAGGATCCTCAAAAAGCGACTCAATGGGTGTATATGAGCGATGCCTGCCTGACCTGCCCGTTTCAAAAGGACTGCGTTAAGTCCGGATCCGGTAAACGAAGGGTCAAACGCAATGAAGGCGATCCGATCCGAGAAGCCATGAGAACCAAAGTGCAAAGCGATGCCGGTAAAGACATTTACCGGTTACGTAAAGCCATCGTGGAACCCGCGTGGGGGCAAATGAAAGAATGTCAGGGCTTTCGTCAGTTTCACCTCCGTGGCGAAGATAAGGT
>NZ_JANYUY010000119.1 GCF_025060755.1 Paenibacillus doosanensis | reverse complement strand
TGAACTGCACCCCAATTGTTAGACACAAGCTAACAATTGGAGGTGCAGTTTTTTATGAGTAGATTCAGTGTGAAGGAGAAGTTCCAGGCCGTACAAGATTATTTGTCAGGAAAAGAATCCTATTCTGAGATCGGGGCACGCATTGGAATCGATTACAAGTCCGTTATTAAGTGGGTAGCTTTCTATCGTGCACATGGTATGGAAGGTTTAGCTGCACGGTATACAACGTACTCGAAAGAGTTTAAAATGGACGTACTTCGATTTATGAACGAATCAGGAGCGTCTCTTTTAGAAACTGCCGTAACGTATAACATCGCGGCACCTTCAGCCATATCGAATTGGAGAAGGATTCTGGAAGAAGAAGGCGAAGACGCCCTGGAACCAATGAAAAAGGGGCGTTTATCCATGAAAAAAGAAAAGAAAGCAACTCCTGTTGAAGGTTCGATTGAGGCATTACAAGCCGAAATACAGCATCTGCGGATGGAGAATGCTTATTTAAAAAAGTTGAATGCCTTAGTTCAAAGCAAGGAAAAGTTACAAAACAAGTCAAAGCGCAAGTAGTGTTTGAACTAAGGCATGAATTCCCTATTACAGCCTTGCTGCAGCTGGCCCAGATTCCACGTAGTAGCTACTACTATTGGGTAGCCACCTTGGAAAGGCCGGACAAAGATGCCGATGTAAAAGCCCGCATTAAAGCCATATATGATGAGCATCGAGGCCGATATGGATACCGCCGTATTCGGGATCAATTACACAATGAAGGGCACCAGATCAACCATAAGAGGGTGCAGCGAATGATGGGCGAACTCGGTCTGAAATGTACGGTCCGGATGAAAAAGTACCGCTCGTATAAGGGGAATGTCGGGAAAATAGCACCGAATGTTTTAGATCGAAATTTCAAAGCGAAGAAGCCCAATGAGAAATGGGTAACCGACATTACAGAGTTCAAATTATTCGGTGAGAAGGTTTACTTAGCCCCGATGTTGGATTTATTTAGTGGAGAAATTATCACCTATACAATAGAATCACGCCCTGTCTATTCCCTTGTTTCCAAGATGCTGGACAAAGCGTTTGAACATATAAATGACGGAGATCAACTGATGATTCATTCAGATCAAGGCTGGCACTATCAAATGGGGCCATATCAGCAGGCATTAAAGAAACGTGGGATCACACAAAGTATGTCACGCAAAGGAAACTGCTATGACAATGCGGTTATTGAGAATTTCTTCGGTATCTTAAAATCCGAATTTTTATATAGACAAGAGTTTGAAAGCATGGAACACTTTAAGAAAGAGCTCAAACAATATATCGATTACTACAATCACAAACGGATTAAGGCAAAATTAAAGGGTATGAGCCCGGTTCAATACCGGATTCACACCCTAAAGGCTGCTTAAACTTTATAGTGTCTAACTTTTTGGGGTCACTTCA
>NZ_JANYUY010000118.1 GCF_025060755.1 Paenibacillus doosanensis | reverse complement strand
AACTCAGTTATACCCAAAGTTTGGAGCCGGGCTTGACATGGAGCCTCTAGCGGGCATGGCCTCTCGCGATTGGGCGATGCTGGAAAGTAGGCATCGCGAGGCTAACCAGCCTATCATGCCCGCCCTCTCCATGTAAAGTCCTTTAGCGGACCTGTACACGTTCAGGGAAGTGCACAGTGAGCTGCAACAGGATTTGTCCCCAATTTTGAACGCGTCCCGTCCACTTGCGGATAACGTCCATTGTCGCTAGATAAAGCATCTTAAGCAATGCCTCATCGTTCGGGAAAATGCTTTTTCCCTTTGTGACCTTGCGAAGCTGACGGTGGTAGCTTTCGATCATATTCGTTGTATAGATTAATTTTCGCAATTCTGGGGAGTATTTAAAGAAAGTGGCGAGTTCATCCCAATTGTTCCGCCAAGAGCGTACAATCAGTGGATACTGCTTGCCCCAAACCGCTTCAAATTGCTCTAATTCTTGCAGAGCCGCCTCTTCCGTTGGAGCCGTATAAATGGGACGTAACGCGGCAGTAACCTTCTTCAAGTCTTTGTAGGATACATATTTGATGGAATTTCGGATTTGATGAATCACACACTTCTGAATCTCGGTCTTCGGATAGCATGCGGCAATGGCATCGCTAAATCCTTTCAGATTATCGACACAGATGATCAGGATGTCTTGAATACCGCGGTTCCTCAGGTCGGTCAATACGCCCAACCAGAACTTCGCAGATTCGTTCTCACCGGTCCAAATGCCAAGCACATCTTTGTAGCCTTCCAGGTCAATTCCGATGACCATGTAGGCGGCTTTATTGATAATTTGCCCGTCCTGTTTTACCTTAAAGTGAATGGCATCCATGAATACAACCGAATAGACCGGCTGCAAAGGGCGGTTCTGCCATTCCTTAATCAGCGGCATGATTTTCGCCGTTACGTTTGAAATCATCGTAGGGGACACGTCAATACCATACAACTGATTCAAATGATCTTGAATGTCTCTTGTACTCATTCCTTTGGCATACATCGATATAATCTGATCTTCAATGCCGGTGACCTGCGTCTGATGCTTCTTGACCACCATCGGTTCAAACTCACCGAGTCGATCCCGAGGCACTTCGATTTCGATTTCCCCATATTCCGACGTTATGGTTTTGGAAGTATGCCCGTTGCGGCTATTGTTCGTTTTCTTATTTTTCACGTCATGCTTGGCGTAGCCAAGATCAGTTTCCAATTCTGCTTCCAGCATTTCTTGGAGAGTCTCCGCAAAAAGATCTTTTAGCGTTTTCTGGACATCTTCGACAGTTTTCAAATTATTCTCTTTGATGAATTGGCGGAGTTGATCTTTTGGTAGTAATTTCATGATGTGTTCTCCTCTCAACCCTTATGGGTTCTATTGTAATAGATTTAGGTTTGAGAGTTTACACAAACTATTTTACAGTCCC
>NZ_JANYUY010000117.1 GCF_025060755.1 Paenibacillus doosanensis | reverse complement strand
AAAAAAACGGAACCCTGAGCATGTAGTGGAGCAAAGATACTGGGGACAGCCTGTTATCTTGGCGAGGACGGTGCAGGAAAGTGCACCAGCCCGTGGCCTTCTGGCTTTGAATCGGCACAGTCGCTTTAAATTCTGGACCATGGCCGTAAGTGTAGCTTGCTCTTGCATGCGATCAAGACCGCGGCTGCGGGCTCGATCGAGTCCATGTCTTCCTTTGGCCTCCGCAAAGGCATGTTCAATACGCGCACGCAGGGCTTGGATGTGCCGGTATGCACCATGACGCTGAATACTTTTTGCAAAATTGTAAGCCTGGATCTCCTTCTGTTTGAGACGGCGTTTGGCTTTTCGAACGGGATGCAATGCTCGGGTCTTGTAAACCGGGAATTCTTGCAGCTTGAGACTACGCAACCGGATGAGTGGGATGATGCCAAGTTCATGGAGCTGAACCAGATAGTCTGCTGACTCATACCCTTTATCTGCCGAAAGCGTTCGGATTTGGAGATGAGGATGACGAAATCGAATCGCTTGCACTTGCTTCAGGCTGACTTCTCTTTCTGCTGTACCGGATGCTAAAGAAGCCCGGGTGTCCAGGATCACGCCGGAGTGAACATCGATCAGATCATGCACCAAATAACGCAGATGAGCTTCCTGCCCTTTGCTTTTCTTATACAAACGGGCATCGGGGTCGCTGGTGCTACGGTGCGTACGGTTGGAAAAGGTTTTGCCATGAAAATCTTCGTGAACAGCCTGTTCCTCTACCTCCGAATGATCGTTCCTCGTAGAGGGAGGTTTAGGGGCATCCTCCTTGTCGGTTTTCGTGTCTTCGGTATCCTCCTTGGCTTGGCGTACTAAATACGCCTCGATAGATTCGACAGGGGCCAGTTGGATTTCTGCCAAACTGTGAATGGACGCATTCGCGCGTACTTGTGTTCCGTCCACGGCCGCATCCATTTGCGGCTTAACGAGTCCTGCGATGATGCACTGGTCAACAATGTCGCGCATCAGGTCGTCAAACACCTGATGGTCCCGCCAAAACTTTCGGGTTTTCACCAGAGTGGTCCGATCCGGCAAGGCCAGCTCGGCTTCTTCGGGATGCAGAACGGCTTCAAAGTCGAGGCCGCAAAACCACAAGTAGCCCGCATGCATAGGCAGCAAATTGTACAGAGCACGCTCACTGTGGTTGAACAGATAACAAAGAACCATCAAGCGTAGCTGAAGTTCAGGATCGCTCACGGGACGACCCATATTTTCGGAATACAGAGCACGTGTACGTTCGTGAATCATGCTCCAATCAATAACACGATCCAGTTGACGAAGAAGATGGTTTTGGGGAACAAGCGCCTCCATCTCGACCATTTGAAATAGTCGAGGTTGGGTGCCTTGGCGTTTGGAAACTAGCATAAGTTTTGGCCTCATTTCTCATCGATCAGTTCCATTTATTTTACCATTTCTAT
>NZ_JANYUY010000116.1 GCF_025060755.1 Paenibacillus doosanensis | reverse complement strand
TAAACTGGACCCTTAGTCAAGGACACTTTTAAAAAAAGAGTTAGGCCGCACTTAAGAGATGATTTCTGTATTGTACAGGAGTCATCTTTTTTAACCCCCACTGGTATCTGTAATGGTTATAGTAATGAATATAGCGCTTAATTTCTTGCTCTAGTTCAGAAAAGGATTTGCAATCGCGACTCTTCACATGGTCTTTCATATGGCCGAAGAAAGACTCCTGAGGGGCATTGTCCCAGCAGTTCCCCCGTCTAGACATAGATTGTCCTAACCCGTTATCTTTCAAAAGCTTCTGATAGACAGGACTCGTGTAGTGGCAGCCTTGATCCGAATGAATGAAAGCGTCCTGATGTAACTTCAACCGTCTTTGCCTCATCAGTGATTTGATCGTGTCTGTTGCAAGAGGGAGGTGGAGGGTCGTGGACAAGTTATGAGTGAGAAGCTCGCCTGTAGAAGCATCTAGAATGGTTGACAAATAAGCCGTCTGGGAATGGCCATATGGCAAGTACGTAATATCTGTTAGCAGAGCGAGACCTGGCGTACCTTTCTTAAAGTCTCTCTGTAACGTATTCTCAAGCGTGCGGTGTTCTTGCGTGGCTTTTGCCATCTTTCGGTAAGGATTAGCCTTTCGATGTGGACATACGAGGTTAAACTTGCGCATTAATCTTCGAATTCGTTTCAGGTTATACACGATATGGAATTCATTTTCTAACGTCATCTTAATGGAGCGAGAACCCTTCTTGAAGCCTCTTCGATGAAATGCCTTCTTAATCAAAGCACCGGCCTGCTCATCCGCTTTGATGCGTGCGAGCCGTTTGTCCGAGCTTTGAAGGTAGTTGTAGTACCCGGAACGAGACACACCAAGTAATTGACAGAAGTAACGCGTCATCCGTTCTAGGCCTTGCTTTACTGCATTTTGAATAAGCTCGAAACAGTCACTCTTGGGTAGGTTTTGTCCGTTTGCTAACAGCCTCCTTTCGTTCTTGTCTAACTTTTTTACGTATGCCAATTGAGCCTCCAAAAGTTTAATCTTCGCTTCCTGCTTCGCGATCATCTCTTCCTGGGATAAGGGGCGTTGTGAGGGGCGTAATGCTGCTTCTTTACGTGAGTCCGCTAGCCCCGTGATTCCGTCCTTCTCGTAAGCTTTCTTCCAACGATCCGCGCACTGCTCCACTCGCTTTATCCCGAGCATCTCCACATCAAACCCACTCGCCTCGAAAATCTCTCTAGGTGTTCGACCCGACATATATTGATCGATGAATAGACGTTTGAATTCATCGGCATAAGTAATCGATTTTTCGCTCACCCGCAAAACGTGCGGATTTAGCGCTAGTCATTCACGTTCATATTTATTAAAATGCTTTTTGCTCATTTTGTTCGCCTCCACTGTTGTCTCCAGTATACAAAAAGGTACCCACACACTAAACACTTTTTTTGAAGTGTCCAGTGTATGGGTACCAGTTTA
>NZ_JANYUY010000115.1 GCF_025060755.1 Paenibacillus doosanensis | reverse complement strand
CTCAAGTTTCGCAGCTCAAATTTGGCATTAAAGCCTTGATGTAGCTGGGTAAACCTGAAATCCATTGCTGGACTTGACTTAAAATGGCCGACTTCCCCTGTTTGGTCTTCGTTTGAGTAAGCTCAATGAAAAAGCTGACGATTTGTTGTAACGCGGCTTTCAAATCCAGATCACGGACTTCATCCGAAAACAGAAAAAACAACCCGCCCAAAGAACGTTGATCCTGATGCTCGCGTCGCTCCCATTCCATCACCAGGTAACGAGTGAAAACAAGGGTGGTGTGGCTGATCAACATGTCAAAAGAGCGACCCTGGAACTCGGTTCCCAGCTTCAAATAAGATTTGGTGAACTTGAAGAAGGTTTCAATGCTCCAGCGGATGCCATAAATACGGACAATTTCGGCATCTGCGAGTTCGATATCTGTGCTCAAAATAGCCAGCCATTCTCTACGGCAATTCCGGTTTTGGACGAAAACTAACTTGATAGGCAACCCACAATCGGTTCGGGTAAGAACCGATCCCAAGATCTCCGTTTTGGAGGATCGTGAAAGCTTCACATAGAGTTCTTTCAGAGTCATTCGCTTGTCGTCTAATCGGTAGCGCTGCTTCATGTCTTTGATCATCCCAATGACGTGCAAGCCTTTAGCCATCAAGCTGCGTAGCAAGGGAGCTTGGGTGAACCAGCTATCCATCAAGACGAAATCGGCTGCAAAGCCAGCCTGAATCGCACGGTCCAGCATAGCTACGACCGCATCGGGCTTGCGAGAAAACGCCTCAAGACGCCGCTTGTAGCCTTGCGTACGTTTGGACAACGATTCCTTCATTTCGCAGAAACGGTTGGCTATTTTAGCTGAACTGAGCATGACGAAATCGATGGGAGCAAAACTAAAACCATCCGACCAGCCGAGAGTCAGCATGTTGTACCCGCGTACGAAACGACCTGTCGTGTGGTCATGAACCCGTGCCAACAGTTCAGCCTTTTTACAACGATTCCGCTTCAGGACGGAGTCGTCAACGATGAACGCACGAACTCGTGAAGAGGAAGTAAGGGATTCAAAGTGTTCAATGATTTTCAGGCTAAAGCTATGAAAGAACCGTCTCCAAGCAAAACCGGGATGATTCAAAAAACGATAGACAACATCTTTACCCGGCAGTGAAGAACGGTTGCTTTGGAGTAAACGGGACCAACTTCGTTGCTGGAAAATTAACGTAAAGATAAGCTGGAAGACAGTAAAAGCCGGAAAGCCAAACGATTTACGAATGCCAGCTTGACGGAGAAAGTGTCCTACTTTCAAAGTGGAAAACAGGGCAGAAAAACGTTCTTCACCCTTTTCAGACTGGGAGTTGTGGTGTAACATAAGGTTACGCACCTTTCGGTTTGGAATGGTTATCTGGACAATTTCCATTTTACCAAACATGAAGGGTGTTTTTCTGTCAAGCTTGCTAATTTTTCAAAAGATTTTCAGTAGCAGCAGTATCTAAGCGTGTTTTTCAAGGTGCGAAACTTGAGT
>NZ_JANYUY010000114.1 GCF_025060755.1 Paenibacillus doosanensis | reverse complement strand
CCCAAAAGCCATCCATGCCGCTGACGCGGCACCATTGATGATGAAAATGGGGTTGGTACTAACAAAAAACGTTAACACTGCTACTATGGCTGGCGAGGAAGGTCGGTTCACTTTGGTGTCCTGAACCCATCCAAAAGTCTGACTCCGACGACCTGGTGTACCTTAGATTGTCGCTCCCAACTTGGGAAGCACGCAGGGTAGATTAATCCCTTATCGGTTGTTGCACCAGCCTCAATTTTTTAGCCATAGAAAGGTGACTGACCATGGAAGTGCTTATTGAACGTGCCTGCGGTCTGGATGTCCACAAAAAGAACATTACCGCCTGTATCGTTACCCCTCAAGGAAAGGAGATTAGAACGTTTCCCACCCATACTTTCTATTTGATGACACTCGTCGACTGGATCAAGGAACATCAGTGTACCCATGTCGCCATGGAAAGTACGTGTGTGTATTGGAAACCCATTGTTAACCTGCTCGAAGCCGAAGACATTCATTTCCTTGTCGTCAACGCTCATCATATGAAGGCCGTTCCAGGACGCAAGACCGATGTAAAGGACGCGGAGTGGATTGCAGATTTACTTCGGCATGGCTTACTTACTGCCAGTTATATTCCGGATCGCAACCAGCGCGAACTTCGTGAGTTAGTTCGTTACCGTCGGAGCCTCATTCAAGAGCGGGCACGTGAGCTTAATCGCATCCAGAAGGTTCTCGAAGGCGCCAACATTAAGTTGTCTTCTGTCATCTCCGACATCATGGGCGTTTCAGGGCGAGACATGCTCGAGGCCATGATCGAAGGAGAAGACGACCCGCAGAAGCTCGCTGATTTAGCCCGTCGGAAGATGAAAAGCAAAAAGGCTGAACTCGAGCTCGCCCTTCAAGGACATATGAATCCACATCAACGGCTAATGCTCAAAACCATGATCACACACATGGATTTTATAGCCGAACAAATTGTGGTCCTTGATCAGGAGGTTGCGAAACGACTTGACCCTTTTCGGAAAGACCTGGAGCGACTGGACACGATTCCAGGAATTGCTCTGCGTACAGCTGAACAAATCATGGCGGAAATCGGAACCGATGTGGCTTCCCGCTTTCCGAAAGCTGCTCACCTTTGTTCATGGGCAGGACTTGTTCCAGGTCATAACGAAAGCGCTGGGAAACGAAAGTCGTCCAAAACCCGAAAAGGCAACAAGTATCTCCGTTCCGCTTTAATCGAAGCGGCTCATTCTTTGAAAAGTTCCGATAACTATCTCGGCGCACAATATAGGCGCATTGCGGCTCGCAAAGGTAAGCAGCGAGCAGCCGTTGCTGTTGCCCATTCTATCTTGACCATTGCTTACCACCTCCTCACCCGTCAAGAGGACTATCGCGAACTGGGCGCGCAATACTTTGAGAAACGTCAAGAAAAAGCGCTTGTTAGACAGTCCGTTCGTAGGCTGGAGAATCTAGGTTATACCGTAACATTAACGGAAACAAAAATCTCTTAAGCATCAGCCCCACTTTTTTTCCCGAGCGCGATTTTTTTAAACATGAAGAGCCGCGCTTAGCTTAGTGTTGTCATTTTTAGGTACTACGCTAAAAAATTTTCAGGGTAGTGACGTGATGCTCTGAAGCTTATTCCGTCCGCATCCAGCC
>NZ_JANYUY010000113.1 GCF_025060755.1 Paenibacillus doosanensis | reverse complement strand
TAGGGCTTGCTGAACGGGTCGCAATTTACGGCATCACGGGTAAGCGGAATGAGAGGGTCGACCAGAGCCATTGCAAAAAAGGCAAAAAGAGAACCCGGAGTCTCTTTTCGAGGTTCATGACTAGCAGTTGCAGCCCGATCACGGTCTCGCTCGTCGTCTGAAGACGCGCTCGAATACGGCCAAGCCCGTAGCTACGCTTGCCTTCACCGAACTTGCCTTCCACCGCGTTGCGCGCGGCTGCATCCGCCTTGGCGAGTCTCTTCTGCTCCTGCTGATCGGCGGACGGACGCCCCAGTAGCGGGCCGCTCAGCCGGATTCCCTTCTCCTTGCAGAAGCGAAGGTTCTCGCGCGTGCGGTAAATCTGGTCGGCCAGCACCGCTTTCGGATAATAGCCGAACCTGGCGCGGTAGCGTTCCACTGCGGCCTGCAGCGTCTGGCCTTCGTTGTAGCTGTCCCAGGACAGATGCTCTCGGAATGCGTAGCCGTTCACCAAACTGATCGCCAGCTTCGCACCGAACTCGACGTTCGCGCGGGCTTTGCCGCGCACGATCGGCCTTACGTGCGGCTGCGCGATACTGACGATCCGATCGGGTACGCTATGCGTTCGCTTTTCGTACATCGCTTGTTGCTGGCGATAGAGCTCCTGAATGACCAGCAGTTCCTTGTACATGCGGCCAGGCAGCCGCGTCAGGTTGCTCGTCGTCTCAGCAAGTTCGGCGATGATACGCAGATCGCGGGAGACGAACCGCAACTGTTTGCCGATGGCCTTGCGCATGGTGCGCGGCTTCACGCGCCGCTGCTTGGCTACCGCCAGATAGGCTTTGCGGGCACGCTCCCGGTAGGTTCTTGGCTTGCGAGTCTTTCCGCGCTGCGGCTCATGCAGGACGTCGATGATCTTCTCCAGCTTTTCTCTGGCCTGATTCAGCAGCGACAGATCCGTCGGGTAGGCGATATCCGCCGGTGCGCAGGTGGCGTCCAGCAGCAGTTCGCCCTCGTTCGTCAGTTCCATCTGCCGAAGCTGGGGTTCTGTCGACTCGTCGGATACTGCGGCAGCTCCGCTGCCGGGTTCATCATCGTCGTGGTCCGAGGCGTCCAATTCGTTTGCCTTGCGTGCTTCTTCCAGCGCGATCCATTCATTCACTTCCTCCAGAATCTCGCCGCCCAGCCGCTTGCGAAAGTGGGTCATGAGCGAATGATGAAACGGACGGCGGTACTGGTATTCCGGCAAGCCGAGGAAGTACTGCAGATACGGGTTCTCCAGAATCTGCCGAAGCGTCTCGCGGTCGTCGGTGCCCAGCCGTTCCTGGATAATGAGAGCGCCAAGTGCGACGCGGATCGATACGGCCTTTTGACCCTTGAGGCTCTTCTTGAAGTTCTTGGCGTACTTCTCTTCGAGCTTCCACCACGGAATCATCTGGGCGAGTAGCACCCAACGGTTATCTTCGGCGAGTTTTCCGCCGAATGGCAGGAAGAAGTCGCCTGGCAGGATCATCTGGCTTTCGGTTCGCTGATACAATTCGGACGCCTCCAAGTGCAAGGTTTTTCACGGGTTAGCCTTCGTTTTCCTTGCACCTAAATTCGACAAAAGAGGCGCCAAACCCTTGTTACTGTTGAATTTTTGATTTGTTCAGCAAGCCCTA
>NZ_JANYUY010000010.1 GCF_025060755.1 Paenibacillus doosanensis | reverse complement strand
TCGATACGTCTAAGCCTACGTATTTTATGGTATCCTTCATAGTACAGACTCTCCTTTGCAATTTAGCTCTGATTTTGGTTTTGGTTTAGCTTCTACTACACCATTATTCCCAAAATTAACCTAAGACATTGCACTGACGGGGAGTCTGTCTCGTTCATGATAACTGTTGAAATCGGGGAACAAAGGCGAACGCTAAAGCTTCTCCAGATGGCTCTCGCTTGCTCCACCTGCGTTTTTAGAGCCGGGAGCGAAACAAAACCGGGGCTATCTTGCAGTAATTTTTGAACGCTCTCGTGAAAGAAAACAAGTTCGGGTAGCCGAGAGATAAGGCAATCTCCGTAACGGTGGCTTCGGTTTCCCGCAGCAGCCGCTTCGCCTTCTCCATCCGGATTTTTTGCAGATAGCTGTGCGGGGACATTCCTACTTCGCGGGCAAATACGCCGGAGAAATAGGAGCGGTTCAGTCCCGCGAAGGAAGCGACCTGCTGTACGGACACGCCCTCCGTAGCGTGCAGCTCCATAAAATCAATGCATTCCTGAATCCATCCGGCGGGTTCTTCCCCGAAATGCCGCTCCCCGGCATCCGGAGTAATCCCGGCAAACAAGGCGAACAACAAGCTTTGCAGCTCCAGCGACACGGCCGCTCTCCAATCCGATGCATTGCGCATATGCCCAAGAATTTGCTCCATCGTTTGTTCCAGCGGGGCGCAATCGGCTTGGTACGTGTACGGGGTCTCGGGCGTCAGGCCGGCCAGCTCCAGCAAAGCTCTGATCCGGGGCCCGTCCATGGCCACCCAGCATAATCGAAGCGGCGAATTCGTCGCGGAAATGGAGTAATGATAAGTAACGCCGGGAAACAGGCAGAACAGATGATTGGGACCGAGCGTCACCTTATGATTTTGATACTCGAAGACAAGCTCCCCTTCCTGTACAAGATGAAGACTGTAGCATTCGATCCGCTTCGGGCCGACCTTATAGTTGGGCTTGCCCGTACTGCGTCCTCCCCGTATCGGCCAAAACTGGCTCTCCTTGTCCAAATTCCGCGGCGTATAGTAAATAAATTCGGCGTACTCGTAATCGAATTCCTGCATCACACACTCTCCCCTCCCCCAAAAATAACAAAATGATAAATAAGATATAACAAGATGCCATATGAATTTCCCTATAGTTCTAATATTATCATAGTAGGAGGCGATTGAATACGATGACTAGACCTAACATATTGCTAATTACAAGCGATCAACAGCATTGGAATACGATAGGCGCGTTCAACAACGAAATCCACACCCCGAATATGGACCGCCTGGTTCGGGAGGGGACGGCTTTCACGCGCGCGTACTGCCCCAATCCCACCTGCACGCCGAGCAGAGCTTCCATTATTACGGGAACGTATCCGAGCCAGCACGGCGCATGGACATTAGGCACCAAGCTGCTCGAAGACCGGCATACGGTCGGTGAAGATTTTAAAGCGGCGGGCTACGCTACCGCCTTAATCGGCAAAGCGCATTTTCAGCCGCTCAAATCGACGGAGGAATACCCGTCCGTAGAAGCATATCCCGTGCTGCAGGATTTGGAATATTGGAAAACCTTCAACGAGCCGTTCTACGGCTTCGATCATGTCGAGCTGGCGCGCAATCATACCAATGAAGCCCATGTAGGACAACATTACGCCTTATGGATGGAGGAGCAGGGATGCGCGAATTGGCGGGACTACTTCCGCGCTCCGACCGGTCATATGGACCCTGCGCTCACTTATAAGTGGCCGATTCCGGAAAAATATCATTACAACACCTGGATTGCGGAACGTACGAATGCCAAGCTGAGCGACTACAAGGAGTCGGGGGAACCGTTCTTCATGTGGGCGAGCTTCTTCGATCCGCATCCGGAATATTTGGTGCCGGAGCCTTGGGATACGATGTACGATCCGGATGCGCTCACGATACCCGAAGCCGCTCCGGGAGAACATGATCAGAACCCGCCGCATTTCCGGAAAACGCAGGAGGAGCATCCCGACTTCAGCGATCTGTATGAGACCGGCTTGGAAATTCACGGCTACCGCTCGCATCATTATTACGAGTACGGAACCAAGTTCCGCCTGACGGAGTACGACAAGAAGAAGCTGGTCGCCGTCTATTACGGAATGATCAGCATGATGGACAAATATATCGGCAAAATCCTCGATAAGCTGGATGAGCTCGGGCTCGCGGACAACACGATCGTCGTATTCACGACGGATCACGGGCATTTCTACGGACAGCACGGTCTACAGGCCAAAGGAGGCTTCCATTATGAAGATTTGATCAAGCTTCCTTTCATCGTCCGCTATCCCGGACATGTACCGGCGGGACAGACGTCGGATGCGATTCAATCTCTGGTCGATTTGGCGCCCACCTTCTTATCCTTCTGCGGCATTCCCGTTCCTCTGGCAATGACGGGCGTGGATCAGCGAAAGGTATGGACCGGAGAAGCGAGCCAGGCGAGAAATCATGCGATCTGCGAATTTCGCCATGAACCTACCACTATTCATCAGAAAACCTATGTGGATGAAAGGTATAAGATCACGTTGTACTACAACCAGACTTACGGAGAAATATTCGATCTGCAGGAGGACCCTGGCGAGCTTCGCAACTTATGGAACGAACCGGAGTTCGCCGCGCTCAAGACGGAGCTGCTGCTCAAATACGCGTGGGCGGAGCTGGGTAAAGAACCGATGCCGATGCCGCGCATCCATCACGCCTGAGCAGGACGCCAAAGAGGGTCTGAACCGCCGCCGGTTCGGACTCTCTTTGTACATGCTGGACGCGGACGGGATCTTCCGCCCTTATTCAGCTTGCCGGCCCGTAAAGGATCAGCAACGAAAAAGAGGCTGACCGCTCCAAGCCGGTCAACCTCATCGTATCGTACGCTTAGCCGGGGAATCACATTGCGCAAATCCATCATATAGATCCCTCGCTGCCCTTCGTGGATCGAGTCAATTCCGCTTTGTTTCACGAGGCGGTTTCTTTCGGCGAACTCATGATTGTATACACTCGAAAATAAACCCACACGGCGTTAAGCAGCAACAAGGCGCTTGTAACCAAAAATACGTATCGTGCGCCGAACCAGCCTGCTACCTGCCCGCCGAGCACGGAGCCGGCAAAAACGCCCAAATATCCTGCGGACATGCTGAATCCGAACACTCTGCCCGCCAGCGCGGGCGGTGTTATTTTTTTGATCAAAATATGGACGGACGGCAACAGCCCAGCTACGGTCAAGCCCAGTAAAAAACGCAGGCCCATTAACTGCCACGGGCTTGAAACGAACGCTTGCGGAATAAAAATGATGCCGGCGGCGATCAGGGCGCCTAGCATGACTTTGTGCGCCCCGATCTTATCGGATAGCTTCCCCAACCTGGGAGCCGCGATAATATTGGCTAGGCCCGATGCGGAGAACGTAAGCCCGGCGATGAGCGCCACATGACTAAGATTATCCGATAAATGGGTAATATATACGGTAATAATCGGCTCTATGGAGTACAGAGCCACCGTTAGTATCAGAAACGTAGCAAATAAAGTCATCGTAAGACTCTTCTCGGGAGTTTGCCGCCACAGCTCTTTTAAGGTAAGCACCTTCTGCTCGCGTCGCTCGAACGATTCCGTCACGAAGAGAAGCGTGGTAATAAAAGCGACAAGAAACAGCGCGCCGGTAATAAAAAATACGTTCTGCATGCCGAAGCTTTCCGAGATCAAGCCGCCGATCGTCGGTCCGAGCAAGGAACCGGCAATGCTGGCGGTGGAAAGCGTCCCGAGCGCCCAGCCGGAATGCTCTTGGTCCGTTTGCGTTGCGATCAGCGTGGTACAAGCTGTACCGTACCCCGTGATGATGCCCTGCAGCAGCCGCAGGCCGATCAGGACATGGACATTCGGTGCAAAGCCCATGCAGCCTACTATGAGCGCCATGCCGAGGCTTGCGCGCAGCAGCATCGGTTTGCGTCCGTATTTATCGGCGGCAAGCCCCCAGACCGGCGAGAAAACAGCCGAGATCATATAAGTGACTCCGAATGCGATCCCGGAATATTGAGCAATCGAAGACGCATCTTCAACGCCGAGCTGTTTAATAAAGAGCGGCAATACCGGGGCAATCTGACTCATTCCTACCCCTGACACAAACAGGCCGAACCAGCAGACAAACAGGTTTCTTTTCCATAATGGCATAGGATTCAATCCCTTCATACAAAGGCGAGCTCCTGCCAGAAATCTCTGGAGGCGCTTGTTATGCGGCCGGTCGGTTTCTACTTAAGCCAATGTTTCTTTCCAGCCGCTGACGGTGAGCACATCGGCTTGGCGCGGGAATATTTTCTCGATCAAGACGCGGTGAACTTCAGGGGCCGGATCGAGGCAAGCATCCGAGAGCACCGTGATCGTATAATCTTTATCCGCAGCCTCCCGCAGCGTCGACAGCACGACCCCGCTCGTCGCAATCCCGCTAAGAATCAGCGTATCGATCCCTCGCGAGCGCAGAATCACTTCCAGATCGCTGCCGGTGAAAGCACTGACGCGGAGCTTGGTAACTATAGGCTCGCCGGGCAGGGGCCGAACGGACTCGTGGATTTGTACCGCCGCATCCGAAGCGGTCATGCTGCCGTGTGTGGAAATCGCGGAGAAGGCCTTATTTCTCGGACTCGCCTCGGGATAGCCCTCGCGAAAGGCAAGCCGGATATAAATAACGGGAATATCGTTTTGCCGAGCGGCTTCCACGGCTTGCTGAAACGGAACAATATTCTCTTCTCCTATCCGGTTTACAATACCATTTTGCACATCCATGACCAACAGCGCCGCTTTGCTTTGATTTTGCATCGGTTGTCCACTCCTCATGAGTATGATAATATAAACGGAGACTACTCCACTTAATATAAACGGAGAACTCTCCGTTTGTCAAATGGTTATAAATAAGGGGGATTTCCATGACTGAGGATGAAACGGTTTCCGCACGTCCGGAACGGCGGGATGCCGCCGAAAATCGGCGGCGCATTCTACAGGTAGCCATGCGTCTGTTTGAACAGCACGGAGTGGAACCGGTCAGCATGAACCAAATCGCTGCGGAAGCGAAACTGGGTCCGGGAACGCTCTACCGCCGCTATAAGAACAAAAGCGAATTATGCCTCGATTTAATAAAAGAGCATCTGGATTTGTTATTCGAGGATATGGAAGCTTATTTGGAGCGGCACCGCACAGAGCCGCCGGAGCAGCGGCTAAAGGGCTTAATTCGTTTATTTATCGGTTTTCGGGAAAAAAAATCGCAGCTGCTGGCGGGTGTCGAGGATGCGCCGCCGTCGAATCGAAGGCCGCGCTCCAAGAGCCCTATATATGAGGAGCTGCATCAGCTCATCCTCCCTCTTTTCGACGAGATGAACGAAAACGGTCCGGCTCCGGACCCTACGTTCCGAGCCGATATGCTGCTGGGCGCAATGAGCCGGGATTCCTACGTATTTCAGCGGGAGACGCGGGGCTATACGCCGGATGAAATTTGGGAGCAGCTCTGCCTGACCTTCATTCCGCAGCGGGAACGGTAATGTTCCTGTTGGCCGCGCGGCGGTTAATAGAACAAATCCCCCAAAAGTGACGTGATGCTCTGAAGCTTATTCCGTCCGCATCCAGCCTAAGCTGGATCGGCGTCTAACCCTTCCTCTGGGATCGTTCTATGGGTAGACTTTACTTTCGGGGGTGCCCACGGATTTCCACAGGATATGGCTGCGCATCATTTCCTAAACAAACAAAAAGCTCCTATTCGGAGCTTTTCTTGTATTGCCGATTCGCTTTCGAGGCGAAGTACAGATAAATCACGATCATAATCGGAATGATAAGCCAGAATACGCCTCTGAACAGGGCAAATGGCGTTTCGAACAGAAAGGCTCTCCAGAAACCCGCCCCGCTTAGCTCCCACAGTCCCGGAGTGTAGTACAGCGCCTTCAGATCAAGCAGCACCCCCGGGTCGATCGCACCCGTAGAGATCAATACGGCCAGAAGAGGAACGAAGGAACACGCCAATGCCGCCCACATGTCCGACAACCGTTTATAACGCCCGGCTTTGGAATCGCCGTCGGAAAATATATCCTCTCTTCCCTGGCAGCCTATTTTCTTAAAATACTGATGTCCTGTGCTTTTCGTCCCCGCGATATGCTCCCATCCGCTATCCTCGAATAACGCGCAGTAATCCTCAAAGTCCCTTTGCTTTTTAAAGCTGCGATAATCGATTTTAATAACCGCATTCTCCGGCTTCGCGGATTCGAATTCGTAGCCGAACGGCGTCTTGCGCGCGAATCGCCAGCCCTGTCTTGCCATGTCGTTCAGCCAATGCTCTTCTTCGTCGAAGTTCGTAAAAAATTTATATTTTCTCATTCGCGTTCCTCCGTTCTTATTTCAATAAATCCGCCGTCACATCGATCATGTGCTTCATTCGCTCGCGGTCAAGGCGCAGCATTTCCAATCCTTTGTCGGTAATGGCATATACTTTACGGCGGCTGTCCATACTGGCCACAGGCTGAATGAACTTCAGCTTCACCAGATTCTCGACCGCTCCGTACAACGTTCCCGCGGCCATGCGAACCTGGCCTCCGCTCAGTTCCTCTACCTTCTGCATAATCAGATAACCGTGCGCCGGCTCGATTACAGCCAGCAAAATGTAATAAACGGTTTCCGTCAACGGCAAATGCTTATCTCTGTCCATACGTCTCCTCCTAACGGCATCCAGTATATCGCCCAACTATATATCGTCAAACTGTATAGTTATACTATATACAGTCCGACGATATATTGCAACACAAAAAAACGGCAAGCGTGTCCGCTGCCGTTCCCAAAGCTGCCGTTTGGCCGATCTGATATTGTATCTGATCGATTAGATTTGAAAACACAGGAGGCGGAATAACGGAAACGCCTACCGCGCTTCGGAAATCCGGTAAAAACGCCGGGCGCTGTCAAAGCGGACGGCGCTCCGTTCCCGCTCTGTAAGTCCGGCCGGCAAAACCTGCTCGAATAGCATCAGCACGTCGCGATAGCCGCCGTTTTGCGTCGCCACCGGCCAATCGCTGCCGAACATCAGCCGGTCCGGTCCGTACGCTTCCAGCAGATGCGCCGCATAAGGACGCAGCAGCTCCGGCCTGTTTCCGGCGGAGGTCAGCATACCGGAAATTTTCACCATAACATTCGGATACAGCGCAAGCGCGGACATCCGCCGCTCCCACGACAAGCGGCCCTGCTCGTCGCCATACGGCGGGCCGCCCAAATGATTCACCGCCGCATGCAGCTCCGGCGCTTGCCGCATGACCACCAAGACATGCTCCAGCTGATGTGCGCGTACGAGCAGATCGACTGCGAACCGGTCTTCGGCCCAGCGCCGCAGTCTTCGCACAGCCTCTCCGCCGCAGCGGGCAATGCGTTCCAACTGCTCGCCGCCCAGCCTCACCCCCGAGAAACGACGCCGTTCACGCAGCCGCTCGTATCGGGCAGCGTACGCCGCCTCCGCTGCGAACGGGTCGAGCGATCCGACGACGCCGACAATCCACGGGTGGTCATCGGCCAGCGACAGCAGCTCGTCGGTCTCGGCATCGGTTGGAGCGGCTTGCACGGCGATGCAGCCGCGAACCGCTCCCGCCGTCAGATGGGGCAGCAGCTGCTCCGGAGTGAAGTCCCGATACAGGTTGCTGTTATCCGGTTTAAGCCAGCCGTAATCGCCGCGGGCCGGCCGCCAAAAGTGAACATGACTGTCGAGATACACCGGCTTCCCCCTCTTTCCTTAATATAACGGCTTCCCGGCAAACAGCTCCAGCACCCGCAGGAGCTCTGGCTCCTCCAGCCCCTGCCCGTCGCAATAAGCCGCATTTTGCGCGACGATGTCCGGGCTTGCCGCTCCGGTAAGCGTCACGGCGATGTCCGGGCACGTCAAGCTGAAGCGCATGGCCGCTTCTACCAGCCCGTGCGGTCCCGGCTTCCGCAAAAAATCTAGCATGCGCATGCGCCGTCCGGCTTCTTCGAGAAGCTCGGGGTTATTTTGCAGAAACGGAGCCGGCGTATCCGCGAGCACGCCCATATTCAGCGGGCTGCCGTTAATGACCGCTGCGCCGTATTCGCGCGCCAGCGGAAACACATGCTCCCGCGCCGAATGATCGATCAGCGTATAGCGGCAGTACGTCTGCGCCGTATCCAGCAAACCCGTGCGCAAATACTGCGCGAGAATATCCGTATTGCGGCCGTTCGCGCCGATCGCCCGCACCTTGCCGTCGCGCTTCAGCCGCTCGAAGGCAGCCAGCGTTCCCTCTCTCGCTTCCTCGAAGGTCGTCGCTTCCGTCTCGTGCAGCTGTATGAGATCGATCCAGTCCGTTTGCAGCCGCCGGAGGCTCATCTCCACCGACTTGATCGTGTTGTCGTAGGTGTAGGGCTCGCCCCGCATCACGGCTTTGGTCGCAATGACCGCCTGCGGCCGTTTTCCTTGCAGCGCGAGCCCGAGCCGACGCTCGCTTTCGCCGCGCCCATAGAGCGGCGCCGTATCGAAGAAGGTTACGCCGGCATCCAGCGCGGCGTGCACCGTATCGACCGCCTCCTTGTCGCTCGTCGCTCCGAAATCGCCGCCGAGCGGCGCTCCGCCGAGTCCGAGCCGCGATACGCGGATGCCGGTTCGACCCAGTACCGTATATTCCATCAGATTCGCTCCTCTCCGTATAAGGCCAACCTAATTCGCGTTTCACCATTATCTCCGCCGCGCATCGGGACGGCCTGCGACGTATCCCGCGAATTCGTCCGGCTCATTCGCTCCTGCCTCGCAGCACCGGCGCGCGATCCGCCTCCGCCGTCCACGGCGTCGCGTAGGTCGGCGCGTTAACGTAGCGCAACATCGTCAGTTCCAGCCGGACGCCGCTGCCGGGCGCGAGCTTGACCTCGAGCCAGCGGCTGCCGATCGGCACCACAGCGGTCCGCTCTCCCCGTTCGTTATAGCAAACCGCCTGTTCGAAGCGGTGCTCTCCGAAACCGCCGGCCTGCACGATTACCGTGCGCTCCGCAGTCAGGCCGACATTCACCAGCGTCACGGTCGCCCCGTCCTCCGTCAGCGCTTCTACCAGCGCCCCGACCTGTTCAGGCAGACCGGGCCTGCGTCCGTCGGCGTCGAAATACCGCAGCCGCGCATGCTGCAAGCCGCCGTGCGAAATGTGCATCGGCGCCCCCCAGGTCAACTGCACGAGACTCTCGAAGTAAAGCGGGCAATATTCCTGCCAGAAATGAATGCTCGATAAATCGTCCGTATTGTATGCGCCGTAATTCCAGCTGCGCGGATTGCCCGCATCGGATCGCATCTTCTCCAACTGCTGCCGGATCAGCCGATAGCCCGCATGCAGCGCTTGCCCGGGGTAATCCGGCGCCAATCCCTGCATATAACGGAACCATGGGTACGTGTTGCCAATAAAATGCTTCGTTTCCTTCCCCGTCGCCGGATTGCGTCCCGACACGGCCGGGACGTCGACCTCCCGGAAATGCGCGGCCGCTTCGATCCGGTTCGCCCGTTCCCGGTCCTCCTCCGCCATCGATACTGTCCACAAATAGATCGCGTATTTCGGATCGGGCTGCCGGTAATCCGTCCAGCCGGCGTCGAAGTGCCGGTGCGGAACGACCCAGACGCCGTCCTCGCGCTTTCCGAGCGACCAGTTCAGATCGAGCTGGCGGCGCGCCTCCCCGAGGCGCGACATGTCGCCGGTGAGCAGCGCTGCGTTCATGGCCGCGTTCGTCAGCGGCTCAATGACGGTCATAAAGCCGTGCGGCCAGCGCCAGCCGTAATAACCGCCCCACCATTTGCCGTCCATATATTCCCCGATTTCACCGGAAAGGCCGACATTATCGGGCATGATGCCGCCGTTGCGCGCCGCCCGTTCTTCCCACGCCGCATAATAGGTCAGCACCCAGCCGCGGAACCGCTCCTCGCCCGTCATCATAAAGGCGTGCGTCACCAGGGAGGTTGCGTTCAGATTAAGCGGCACGTCGCCCCGGGCCATCCGCTCGTTCATCAGCCGGATGATCTCGCGGTAGACGTTATCGTCCGACCACGGGCATTTGCCGCTCGCGAAATCGACGCCGGGGATGTCCTCGAACGGAGCTAGATAATCGTCCAGCACCCCGCGGTGCGTGCACCAGTCCTCCTCGGTCATCGTAAACCTCGGCCCCTTGCTGCCGGTGATCGGAGAGCGGATCAGCTTCTTCTCCTTATCGTAATTATCCGCTTCCGGATCGTCGCCGGTGTACATCCCGGCAAAGCGGACCGAGCGCTGCACCTGCTTCGGCAAATGCGGATCGGTCAAGCCGAGAAAGTACAAATATAAATAGCCTTCGCCGTGATGCATCCAATCGTAATATCGGTCGAATTCGTTGTAAATTTGGCCGTACTGCGTCCACTGCCAAGTAATGGCATCCCACATGTTCAGCGCCAGCGCGTGAACTTCTTCGCTGCCGCCGAGCGCATAGAGCAGCGCCAAATTCATGAACGCCTCGTACGGATCGTCCGAGCCGTCCATGCCCGGCCAGTTGTCCCGCCATATCAGCGTGCCGTCCGGATACGTATAGCGCCGGACGAATTCGGCCGCCGCATCGTTTAACGTTTCCAGCAGCAGCCTCTGCATCAGCGCCCACTCCGGCGGGCTCCAGCCATCCCGGGCCGCAATCTGCGGCAGAGCGCCGGATGGCGCGCAGCCGGCGGCGGCTCCTGCGTTTACATGCCCTGTTCCTTCCCGGCTTGTCGTCAACTCATTCACCCTCTCCCATTAATTTCAAACCGAACCTCGCACACTGTCCGGACGGACGGTTCGGATGCAGCCAGAACGAGCCGGTACGCCGTGCGCTCCTCGCCCGCTATCGTCCGGTAACGCTCCTCCGTCACCCGGCAGACGAACCGCTCCGCGTCGTAGATCATCGTCACGGGGCCGATGGCCGCGCAGCCCGCCCCCTCCAGCGCCGGAGGCAGGCTGCAGATGAAGGCGGATTCGAAGCTCTCCGCCTTCCCGAAGACGCATTCGTCGCGCACCGTCAAGCTATAGCGCGCTTCCCCTCCCGCCTGCGCCGGACGCTCCCATACGAACTCGCGATGCAGCCGTTCGAGCGCCGCGTCAGGGTACGCCCCGGTCAGATCGAGCCGGTATACGACGCGTTCGTCCGTCCGCTCATAGCCGAGAGGACGGGCGCGATGCGATGCTCCGGCCGTCTGCCCCGCCCCGGCTGCGACCGGCACGGAATGACCGTAGGAACCGGCCGTCAGCTGTTCGTAGCGGTAAGCCGGCTGAAAATACTGCCGCGTATATTCGCCGGCCCCGAGGTCGCACAGAACGCTCCGGCCGCGCACATGAACGATAAAATGGCCCAGGTCGTTATGGTTGTGCGGCTCGTCGTTGCTCCCTCCCTTGGCCGCAAAGGCGACGAGCCCGCCGGCGTCCGCCGATTTGCTGACGACCCAGCCGTGACCGGGAAAATAATAGTCTTCCCGGCGCGGGAGCCCGCCGTACCGGCCGGGAGCCGGCGCTTCCGGCTCCATCCACAGCAGCATGCGGGAAGCCATCATCCAGGAGCGGAACGCGCCTTTGTATACCGGCGCTTGCTCCGGCGATGCGGCCTCGGGAAAGCGGCGGCGCAGCCGGTCGTACAGCCCCGGCTGATAATCGATTTCCGCAGGCGCGTCGGAGAAGTTGATTACCTGGCTGCCGGTCAGCATGCAGCTGCGCGGAAAGCAGGCGATGCGGCGCAGCTTCTCTCCGGCCAGCAGATCGACCTGTCCGGCCGTGCGCGAATACAGCAGCTCGGCAAAATAGACGTAATAGCCGAAGCCGAACTGCCAGTAAGCGGCTCCTTCCGGCGTCGCCCCCTGCTCGTCGAAGCCCTGCAAATGCTGCCGCAGGGCGGCGAGCGTCCGCCAGAGCATCCCGGCGAGCTTCTCCGGGTCGCGGACGAGCCACAGCGCCGAGCCGCCGATGCATGACGCGCACACGGCGGGCCAATTATTCGTCTTAAGCTCCCAATTTTGCGGCGCCGGATCGGCGAAATACACGTTCAGCACGCGCCGCCCGATTTCATCGCGCGCCCGGCGGACGACCCACGGCTCCAGCCTCTCCTCCAGCAAACCGGTAATTTCGGCCAAGGCGAACGCCGTCTCTCCGGCGAACAAGTCCACCGTCTCCCGCGGAGGCTCGGGCCGATCCCAGATACCGCTTGGATAATCGTTATGATACAGCCCTACATGCGCCGGAATCACCCACGTATATTCGTCGCAAATCGCCCAGATGATATCCTGGAGCGGCGCGATCCAGCGTTCGCCCTCCTCGTCCGCAATCGCCAGCATCGCCAAGACGCACAGTCTGCGGCGGCGGTCGAAATAGCTGTCGTCATACCGGGTGCGGTCGCCGGTCCGATGGAACAGCGTAAATGCCGAATACGGCAGGGGCGGCGCCGCAGCGCTCAGGAACGATTCGCCCGCCGTGCGGATGTCGTTCCATACTTGCGCGCAGCGCGGGTCCTGCCTGCTGCGCCGCCAGCTTCGCGGATCGGCGGCCTCCGGGAACAGCGGCGCTCCCTCGTCTTGCGCTCGTTCCAGAGCGGATTTGAGCTGACGCAGCGTCAGCTGCTCGATACCTGTCATTTTGCGTCCTCCCGCAATAAGCGGACGCACGCAGCGGTCGCGCCAGCTGCCGCCCGCTGCGGCGGTCCGGGATTATTTTTTCGTCTTTTTCCATTCGTCCAGCTGCTTCTGCGCCTCGGCGACCACTTTATCCATCCCGGCTTTTTTCAGCTTTTCCTGAAATTCGCCGAGCTTGGACGGATCGACGATCCCGGTGTTAAGGCCCGGCCCGAATTCGTCCACGACCGCATTGATGTTAGCGACCTCGGCGGCTACCGGATCGGCTTTAAATTTGAAGCCCATAATCGGCGAAGGCTTGGCGGATTCGTTTTCCTTCTTCGTCTGCTCGAAAATATCCGGCGCTTTGCCCTCGATGGGAATGCCGTTAAACACGTTGCCGAACACCCAATCGGCCGCCGCATAGCCGGCATCTTTGTTGATTTTGATCGTGCCGTCGGCGTTCTTCGTATAGTGTTTGCCTTCGATGCCGAAGGACAGCAGATTGAACAGCTCTTTGTCCGTATTGACCAAATTAATGAACATCATCGCGCGTTCCGGGTTTTTGGAGGTGCGGCTGATCGCCTGCATCGTCGTAATGATCGTATTCGTTCCCGTATAAACCTCGGTCAGCGGAGCATAGACATGGTCGAGTCCGCCGGACGATACTTTGGCTTCCTGTTCCCCGCCCGGCTTCAGCACGTTATGGTAGCTGACGGCCGTTTTACCGACCTTCGTGTAATCGTTGCCGTTTTTCAGCGTTGCGGCGTCCTCGTTAATGTAGCCTTTGTTGTACCAGGAGCGCATAAGGTCAAGATATGCTTTATATTCAGGCGTATCGTACATGTTTACAATTTTATCCGGGTTGTTCAGATTAATGACGGCAATGCCGTTGATCACATTTTCCAGATTATAGGTGCGCAGCATGTTGCCGAATTTGCCTTTGCGGTCCAGCATAAACGGAATGACGTCTTTTTCGTTCTCCTTGAGCTTGGCGAGCAGCGGCTCGATATCCTCGATCTTCTTCAGCTGCGCCGGATCGAAGTTATACTTGTCGAGATACCGCTTTTGCAGCACGAAGCCCTCTCTGTTCGTCACGGTCTGATAGTTCGGCACGCCGTAAATTTTGCCGTCGATCTTGGTCGCTTCCCAGACAAAGTCCGGCATGCTTTTCTTCACCTCCGGCGCATACCGGTCGATCAGCTCGTCAAGCGCGATGAACGCGCCTTTGCTCTGATTTTGCACATAGTCGAAGTTCCAGTTGGATGTCCACAGAATGTCGAACTCTTCCCCGGAAGCGACGCTCGTGTTCATTTTCTGGTTGTAATCGCCGGACGATACGGCGTTCAGCTTGACGGTGGCGTTAATTTTCGCTTTCGTAATTTGGTTGACCGCATCCTCAATCGTCTTCAGATCGGCCGGCACGCCGGCGGTCGCCGGATAATACCAGGACAGCTGCACAGGCTTGAGTCCCCCGCTGCCGTCTTCCCCGGCTTCCTTCGTTCCCGTGTCTCCGCTCCCTCCGCTGCTGCATCCGGCCAGGAGCAGCGAACCTGCGAGCATGGCGGGCAGCGTACGGAGCAGTACGTTTGACGCAAATCGATTCATAAGCAATGACCTCCCTCTACCATATATAATGATGCGGCGGCTGCGACGCCTTAGCTCTTCACCGAGCCGACGGTCAGTCCGGCCACGAAAAACCGCTGAAAAAACGGGAATACGAACATCATCGGTCCTGCGGCAAGCACCGCCATCGCCATCCGGGCCGACAAGCTCGGAAACTGCGACAGATCGATCTGCACATTGACCGTATTCATATTGTTGGTCATAAATTCGATCGTGCTCATGATCCGGTACAGCAGCAGCTGCAGCGGAACGAGCTCCTGGTCGTTGATGAACAGCAGGCCGAGCCACCAGTCGTTCCAGTAAGCGAATGCGATGAACAGCCCGACGGTTGCCAGCGCCGGAGTCGACAGCGGAAGCACGATGCCGAAAAATATGCGCCATTCGCTCGCCCCGTCCACTTTGGCCGATTCGAAAATTTCCCCCGGCAGCTTTTCCAGAAAGCCCTTCATGATCAGCACATAGAACGGATTGACCAAATACGGCACGATGAGCGCCCAGATCGTATCCTTCAGATGCAAATACTGCGTGACCAAGATGTAAAAGGGCACAAGTCCTCCGCTGAACAGCATCGTGAACAGCACGTACATCGTGGTGATCCGCCGGTATCTGTAATCCCTACGCGATATCGAATAGGCGACCATCGAGGTAAACAGCAGGCTGGCTGCCAGTCCGACGACCGTGACGAAGATCGTGACCCCGTATGCCCTAAGCAGCTGGGCGGGATGCTCCAAGATGAGCGAGTACGCCGTCAAGCTGAATTTCTCGGGGATCAGGCGATATCCGCTCAGCACGAGTGATTTCTCCTCCGAAAGCGAGATGGAGACGACCAGCGCCATCGGTACGATCATCGCCATCGTCAGCACAATAAAGAACAGGTTGATCAGATGCCGGGCTATCGCAGGTTGGCTGCGGGTTCGGGTTGCAGCGGCATTCATTGTTTGGTTCGCCTCCTACCATAACGAGTTTTCCGAATTGATTTTGCGAATACCATAATTGGCCGCGAGCACCAGCGCCAGCCCGACGACCGATTGGTACAGGCCGATGGCCGAAGACATGCCGATATCGCCTACGACGCGCAGCGAGCGGTACACATACGTATCGATCACGTCCGTCGTCGGATAAAGAAAGCTCGTGTCGTTCGGCACGAAGAAGAACAAGCCGAAGTCCGCTCGAAACATTTGCCCGACGGCGACGATAAACAGGATGACGATAAGCGGCGTCAGCAGCGGAATCGTAATGCTGCGGATCATCTGCAGCCGGGTCGCGCCGTCGATTCGCGCCGCCTCGTAATAGCTGGAGTCGATGCCGAGAATGCCCGCGTAATAAATCAGCGCCGAGAAGCCGACCGATTTCCATAGATGAACGAGGATCAGAATGACCGGCCAATATTTCGCTTCCTGATACCACTTCACGGGCGCGGCACCGAACTGCTGAAGCAGCTGATTCAAGAAACCGCTGGCGTTGTCAAGGAATCCGAGCGTAACGTAGCTGACGACGACCCAGGACAGAAAATACGGCAGAAACAGCGCGGTTTGATGCAGCTTCAGCCATCTTTTGCCCAGTTCGTTCATCAGGATGGCCAGCGCGACCGCGATGACCGTCGTCAATACGATAAAGCTGACATTGTACAATATCGTATTGCGCGTAATGCGGAAGGCGTTGTCCGAAGCGAAAAAAAACCTGAAATTGTTCAGCCCGACCCATTCGCTGCCCCATAGCCCTTTGGCATAATTGAATTTTTTAAAGGCGATGATCAGACCGACGAGCGGCAAATAGGCAAAAATAAATTTGAATAGAAGCGCCGGAACGGTTAGCATGAACAATTCGCCGTTTTTTCGAAACTGCTTCCATTCCGTCCGCAGCTTGCAGGCGATCCCTGCGCCCGCCGCGTCCTTCTTCATGGAGGAGCTGCGCTTCGCGTCCCCGGCTCGGACGCCGCCGTTTGGTTGCATTTCTTCAACACCTCGCTTGGCCTAAAAGTTAAGTGAGGCTGCCTCGCAGCCTATGATTGAATTATGCGGCAGCCGGCCTTCGCCACGATACTGTAACTGTCGCATATTCCTGTTTTTTAGGGCTGTATAAAAAATACATTCCTGTTGTTTTCGCATATTTCAAGCGGCAGCGGCCTTGGGCGGCGGCCTTTCTACACGAAAAAAAGCCTTGGCGATGAACCCCTGATCCAAGGATAGAGGGTCAAGTCCAAAGCTTCGGCCTGCTGCATGTTTAACCGGAATCCCCATTCACTTTTCGCAAACGGTATTCCCCGGGCGTGGCGCCCGTCTTTTTCTTGAAATGCTTAAAGAAGTTGCTTTCGTTCGTGAAGCCGACGTTCTTCATAATAGCGGCAATGCTGTCGCTGCCGGCGCTCAGCATCTCCTGCGCCTTCGTCAGCCGCACCTCGTTGATATAATCGGCCACCGACTGCCCTTGGCTGCTGCGAAAAAACCGCCCCAAGTAAGCCGCGGACATCCGCAGCGCCGATGCGACGAACTGCAGGCTCAAGTTTTCGTCCGCATAGTTGTTCTCGACGATCTCCTTCACCGCTTCGATCAAGTACTCGTTTTTACCTTTGGCCGCCTCCTGCATTTGCCCCGCGACTTCGCGGAGCAGATCGTCCATGAGCCGCCGCATATCCGCCAGCGTCTCCTGCTCGAGCATCCGCCGGTTGTACGCGCGCAAGTCGACGGTCAAATTTTTCAGCTTGTTGGAGCTGACATCCCTTACTGTATGCTGCAATATGACCAGCAACTGCAAGATCGCAAAGTCAACGTTAACCGGACTCAGCTGCGCGATATATTGGAAGACCGCGTCCATGCGGGCTTGCATGGCGGCCGCCTCCCCGGAGCGAATCGCATCGACCAGCTTTTTCTCCAGCTCGTACGGGATTTCGTAGGCGTCGCCGCCTTGGCAGGCCGCGATATGTGCCGGCGTAATGACGGACATTTTGCCGTACACCATCCGGTAAAGACTGTAAGCGAGCGCTTGCTCGTAGCTTGGCGCGGCGTGCCGGTAATCGCCGAACGGCTCGCTGAACGCCGCGGTCAGCGATAAGTTGTAATAGCTGTCCATGGTGCTCATCACCAGATGGGTCAACCGGGTCAGCTCCGCATATGTCTGCTCGGTATTTCCCGGCGGCACCATCAGCAGCACGGCGGCATGGTCGTTCTTCATATCCGCCGGGACGTTCGGAAACTGCTCGCCGTACAGCTCCCCCGCTATGTTGGTGACGGCGAAGCGGCACAGCTTCTGCTCGCGCTCGCTGCGCGTCTGCGCGAAGCGCCCGTAATCGTCGAGCTTCAGCACCGCGACGATAAATTGTCTGCCCTCGCCGGCGGAAGCTGCGGCGGGCATGCATTCGGCGAACTCCGCTTCCGTCGTGACGGCGCTGTCGGTCATCAGACGGCGCAGCCGGTAGCTCTGCCATATGTGCTGGTTGACGTTCTGGTCGGCCTGCAGCCTGTTCATTTTCTCCACGATCCGGTCGTACACGGCGGACATCAGACTCAGCTCATCCTTCGGCGGCAGCTCCATCTGCGCTTCAGGCAGCCGCTGAATTTGGCTCATCAGCTTTCCGAACGGCCGGTACAGCCGCACTGTCGCCAAAGAGGATACGACGAAGGCCAGAACGATAAAGATCCCGAGAATGACGACCATCACCGTCAACAGCTGATTGACCTTGCCGAACACCTGGTCATACGGTTGAACGCTGACGACTTTCCAGCCGTTGAATTTGGAGGCCATGTAGGTCACGATTTTCTTGTCTTTGCCCTGTCCGGTCATCAGGTAGCCCGAAGAGGTCGAAGCCGTGCGCAGGGCGCTGTAGATGCCTTCGTCCCGAGCCGCCCCGCTCTCGCCGGGACTGAACACTTTGCCGTCAGCATCCATAATGAACAGGTCGCCGGGGGCATTGTCTCCGAGCTCGTTTAAGGTGCGAATGTTATCGAACAGCCATTTCGCTTTGATCGACATCATCAGCACGCTGCTGCCGGGCACGTAGGCGTCGAGATTTTTGTACATAAAATAAGCGAACAGCTCCTGCTTGCCCGCTTCCGAGAAGCTGGGCGCAATCGGCAGCAGCGTCAGCTTGGCCAGCGTATTCGGCGAAACGATGAACGGCTTGAGCAGATTGCTCGCGCTATCCGGTTCCTTGCAGGAAACCATCGAGCTCAGCGCCGTCGAATAGTAGCAGCCGTTATACCCGTTGTAAATCCAGATCGATTGGATAAACGGATTGGAGCTGACGAAGAGGTCGAGCTTATACAGCTTATTGTACAGATCGAACACTTCAATGTCCTGATTGTTCATCAGCACGGTCATATCGCGGTCGTTGAACGCCGTCATCATCAGACTGCGCACGGTTTCATTCAGATTGTCGATATTATAGTTAATCTGATTGAGCACCTTGCGGCTCGCTTCCTGCTGCATCTCCAGCGCCGTCTTGCGGGAGAATGCGTACAGCACCGACGACAGGATCAGTAAAAAAACGACCAGCACCAGCGCAATCGTGCGCAGAATACGGATGAAATAGGTGCGGGAGCGAAATATACCGGTCATTCGGAACACGCGGAACGGCCTCCTTCCCGTCTATTGGCAAACGCTTACAAACTTAGTATACAAGAGGAGGCCGTCAGCGTAAATATACGATCCGCAGCTTGCGCTTGCAATGCACCACCATCGGCCGGCCCTGGGGAGGATGCGGCTTAGGCGGTTTTGCGGCGTTTCCGCGCCCCTCCGGGTTTGAATACCGAGAGCGCAGTCATCGCGGCTAATGACACAATCTGGATGATAATACCGATCCATAGCTGAACGCTGTTCACGATGTATTGCGAATCGGCCCCTGCGCTCCATCCGTACGCCGACGTCAGCTCGACCGCTTTTAGCGTCCAGAAGTACATGCCGACCGGTCCTATCACGATACAGACGGCCGTGAGCGCTTCCTTGGCGATAATCCAATGATATTTGAAAAGCCCCCACTGCGTCATGACCGACAGCATAATGCCGGTTGCCAGCGTCCCGATCGTCGAAGCCCGGACTGACGTTCGGGCTAACAGATGCATCACCGTATAGCATGCGCTGACGATGCCCTCGTCGCTGCTCGTGGCGACGATAACGCTTAGCACGAGAAAAATAACCGCGCCCCCGAACATAATCGCCGAGAACAGCACATGAAGCGTAAGCAGCCATCTTCTCGGAGTTAAACTCAGCTTAACCATAAGCCTCGCCCCCTTCTTCTCTATGGATCACATTGATCCGCTCCTCGCCGGCGTCTCCCGCGCGTTCGGTTTTATCATACCCGGAATCTATAAACTGCCTCTAAAGCAAATCTAAAATAAATCTAAAAAAACCGAAATGCTTACAATAAGCATTCGGCTTTTGAAGTTCGTATTCCCATACTTGAAGCCCGCTTCGCGCCTAGTCCGCGAGATCGGAGGCTCGCCCGCCTCCGCCGCACCACCCGCGCCGGTTCCAAGCGCTATCCTAATATGTTCCGGTCTAACTGCCGTTCGACGATGCGCCAGCCTTCCAAGCATTCCGGCTTCGTAATCAGCGGTTCGAATCCGTAATTTAAATATAAATTGATCGCCCGATAACTGGTCGTTTGCGTCGTTAAATAGGCTTTGTCATGGAACCGCGACAAGATTTGAAGCGCGCTGCTAAGGAGCGGTTTGGCGAGTTTTTTTCCCTGATATTCCGGCTTGACGGCCACCCAGTGTATTCGTCCCCACGTATCCTCGCCCCGCAGCGATCCATACCATGCGGTTGTGGTTCCTACCGATTCTCCTCGCTCGTTCACGATAAACAAGCAGCGGGCCTCCATGTCCTGTAGATGCGAGCCGAATTCTTTATCGAAATGATTTCGTGCGGCCGCTTTGTCGGCAAATTCGTCCACACTGGCTTCAATCTCAGCCCAAACAGCCTCTTCACCGCGTTTAAACGTGATTATGCGATAATTGGAAGGAACTGTAATATTCGGGATGTGGTTCAGGTCGTTGCGCACCATAGTTAGCGAAACTAGTTTCATACCTTCATCTCCTAACGATATTTATTTCACCGCTCTGACCGTCATGCCTTTAAGCAAACGTTTTTGCGTCGGCAATCCGAACAGCAGCATCGGGACCATGATGAGATTGGAGCCGTAAGAAGAGCCGCATGAAGCTGCAGGCCCTTCTCCGGTTGGCGTTATCGTTAACGGTTAATTCTGCGCAGACATAAATAGTCGTAGTCGAACACGATTATGTTTTCATCGGCGTCAAAAGCCATGAGCGAGATGTTGTTCAGTGGGCCCACCTGCTCCGCGCTTACGTTATACGTCGGCGTATGCATTCCCGCTGCAGCGTCCGCTGACGGCTGCGGCTGGTTCAATTCACTGCCTGCAATGAAGGTTGACCAATGACCGTCGATGGTCAATTCATAGATGCTGGCGCCTTTGGCTACATAGAACTTGCTTTGGTGGGTGGTTGAACCGCTAACGGCGAACTCTTTATTTTCATACACTTTACTTATGTCGCCGCTCGCCGGGTCGAGCTTGTACAACGTGCAATTGCCCGTATCGAGCACATAAAGCTTCTGATCGTTCCAGACGGCCTCCAGCTTCTTACCGCTTAATTGCAGCGATTGCTGGGCATTGTTGAAGGATAAGGGCTCAGGCGTTTTCCCCTTTTGCAGCCGGTAGATGGTTTTGGTCATCATCTCGCTGTACAAAAGCGTATCTTGATCCATAAAAATAGCAAAATTAGCTTCGTTCGTCGGAGTCGTCTTATAATTCAATTGGTAACCGATCAAGTCGCTGTTCGGGTAGCGAGTGGAGATTGAAAGCATCGTATCGCTTGCCTCCGCGTTAATCCCGCCTACGGCCAATTTATCTGTCCATTCATTGTAGATCAGCCATCTAGGGTAAAAATTGTTGGATTGCGATTTAAGCTTATTTCCTTTCCAGTCCGTATATTCAAACGAATAGTTATCTTCGGCCGGCTTTTGTGACAGCTGGTTTCCGTTTTGGGTATTAACCTTGATCATATCGACTAATGACTGATTGTACCCGCTGCCAATATTGCGGTCCTCTAGCAGGTAGGCCGAGCCGTTGCGATCCACCGCTAAGGAACTGTAACTATAACGGTTAATACCGGAGCCATTGTTCTCATAGCCGTAAAATTTCATAATCGTATCGACTGCGTAGGAGGTTTTCTTCGATTTTTCCGGTATACCGGCTTCCTTCGTCGTACTAGCGGAAGAAGCCGCTGCCGGACTTCCGGATTGAATGGTAATCAGCTGCGCGTCCGCATCCCATTTTACTTCAGCGTTCATTGTTTCGGAGACGAATCGCAGCGGCACAAACGTGCTTCCATTGATGATGACGGGAGCTTTTTCCAATAACTTGGATTTTCCGTTTACGGTAGCCGTTGTATTATTGATTTGCAGCACAAGTTTCTGATCGCCTTTGAGCGCGGTAATTTGGCTTGCCGCCGCATCCCAATCAATCGTCGTCATCCCCAATTTTTCCATAAGAATCCTGAAAGGAACCAAGGTCGTTCCATCCTCGATACGCGGAGGGTCCGCGAATGGAAGAGGCTCTCCGTTCAAATATACCCGAATTTGTGATTCCTCGGCCTTAGCCGCCTGCGCTCCCAAACTAAGACTGATGGAAGCCGCCGCCGTAATAAGGCATAGACGCTTCAAGAACATACTGCAACCCCTTTGAATGTATTTTATTGCCAGCTCATTGTAACATGAGTCGCATCGGGGTTAAACATGTTTTTTCAATCGGTCACCGCTCCAAAAATTGCAGTCCCGTATTTCTCATATCGATATGGAATTCGACGTTGATCCTGGCCTTCTTAAACATCTCCGGCCACTTGGCATACTGCGACGGCTCCAGACGGCTCCGAAAATGATTGCCGAAGCCGAAAACATCGGCCCCTTGCTTCTGGGTCTTCTCGAACATGGATTGGGCAAGCTCCGTCAACTCGGCTTTCAGATCGTCAACAATTTGCGGTATTTTCTGATGAAGCGATTGTGAGCTGTCGATTAAGGTCGTAACCAGCGAGCAATCGATAGAAATGACCGGCGTATCTCCCTCAAACGAGGTGGCGATACGGTTATGGTTGTGCACGATGCGAACATCCGACCGGTTCATCAGCGCCATCTCTGCATCGTGAAATCGATGAGTAAAAATTTCATACATAAGCGACTCGCTCTTGTTTAATTCCCCGACAATTTTTCCGTTGATAAGAATCACATTGCCGGCAAAGATAAACGAATTCAGGGTCCCTTCGCTTAACAGCGGGATCAGATTGGCATGAAGCGGATTATAGAGCTTGGCGTAGACTTCCCATAGCATCGTTTTGTTTTTCCTTGGGGTACCGCCGGAATAAGGTTCAAAAAACAGCTTGGTGTAAATGCCCGAAAGCTCTCCTGTAGGATTGGGACTGGTGAAAATCCGCTCCATATTGCCCCGTACGACCGCTACGATGGCGTCTAAAGGAACGGATCGCTCTCTGACGGCGAATTCCAGATAAGGATTAATTCCCGACTTGGCCATTTTTTCATCGAGCAGAATAGCGCGGGCGGTAGAGGATTCGAGCGCCTTGGGCAGCTTATATTTCGCTTTATTCATCGCATCGGGGACCGTCAAGCCGTCCTGACTTACGGTAAAAAAATCTTTCCCCGCTTCGCCCAAGGTCGCTTTGGGCAGCGGAAACCGCAGCCAGAGGCGAAGCGAGGTGTCCTTAGGCTGTTCCAGGCCAATGGCTCCAACCATCAGCCGGTTGTCGATGTCCTTGGAGTCCCAGCAGCCGGACAAGATCAGCGCGATCAGTCCGCATGCCGCGGACGCCTTCCAATGATGCCGTTTCCCGCTCATGCCGCACTCCCCTTTGCATTCCGCCTTCGTGCCAAGAAGAAGATGCCCAGAGCGAGTAACGGAAAGGCGAACATGACATAAAACCGCAAGCCCACAGTCACGAAAATGAGATGCTCCAGCTGTCTCCAGGAAGATAAAACGGTAGCCGCCGCATAAACGATAATGAAAATAAAAGCATAGATCCAACGGGCGTTGGCGCGCGGGAACAGCAATTGGAACGTCTCTCCCAAAGCATGCATCTTCAAGGCCATAATGAACAAAGCATAAAACATGGTGGCCGAGACAAAGATAGCGGTCAAATTCTCGAACAAAATCCAGTAGTGATAGATCGAATCCATCTTGGACACGAAAGGAAGCGTCAAATTACGGCTTAAATCTCTGCCGAAGGTCATCACAGGCAAATAAATATAACTTGCGATCAAGGGAATCGCACACAGCAAAGCAAGCGTATAGCTTCTCCAGGCGCGGCGGGCCGATTCCCGCGTATAAGGACCGATGAACGATGTAATCGCAAAGCCCATCCACATAAACGACCCTGCATAAAATTGCTTGTCCAGAAAAAAGTCCCCGTCCGACTTCAGCCATGGCGACCCTAACGTCCAGTTCACATCGCTGAGTCCGATAACCATCAGCGTAACGGTGAGCAAATGAGCCAGCAGGAAGAACACTCTTGCCGCGCGTATAATTGGCGCCATCCCTGCCAAGGCCAGAGCGGCCGGAGCGATCAGCATGCCGTTCAGAAAGGATATCGGCGTTGTGGGAAGCATCGTCATTGTAACGATCTCGGAATAGGCTCGCAGCGTAATAACGAGAACTCCCACGAGAAACAGCATAACCGGCAAGCAGAGGATCGTTGCGCCGATACGGCCGATCGAAGCTTTTATCTCGGCGAGCAGCTTGTTGCCTTCCAGCCGCGCCAGCATTTTGCTGTACAGCCATGAGCTCAGCATGGCGCCCGTCATCCATACCGCTAACGGTATCCAGTAAGCGCCGGCGGTACTGCGAATCAAGAAGCTCGGATAAATGAAGCCGGCCGCTGCGCCTGAATAGAGCATTTGAATGGCAAGCATTTCATAGCTGGTAACGGCCGATGAGCTTTTCATGATAACGCTCCCTTTGCTGTTTTCTATTCACCTGTCTCCGTCGGAGTCTCCACTCCGCTTCGTCGGAGACCACAGAGATGTCAGGTACGGAACTCCGAACGTTTCCAGGCAGCTGAGATAAATAATGAGGCAAGATAAACAGAATACGATACCCAAAACCCCGGCCACTGCCGCGCCGGCCATAATAAAATATTTCAAAATTCGCTGGATCAAGCCCATTTGATAATCAATAACGAGAAAATTGGTGATGGCCGTGGCCGCCACGACGATAACGAGCAAATTACTCACGATATGAGCCTGGATAATCGCTTGGCCCAGAACGACGCCGCCGACCATCGTCACGGTTGAGCTTATCGTCTTGGGCAGCCGGATGCCTGCTTCGATAATAAAATCCATCATGATCAGCATCAGCAGCGTTTCCACAAATACGGGATACGGAACGCCTTCCCGGCTCGCCGCCGCCGCAAGGCTGATTTCCATCCGATTGACATCTACATTGACAGAGGTAAGCGCGACATACATGCCCGGCAGAAACAAGTTGATGAACATCGCCAAAAAACGGAGAACAAGGAGGAAGTACGCGACGTACGGATTCACATATTGATCCTCCGGGGAATGCCAAAAATCCGTGTAAACCGACGGTAAAATCAGAGCAAACGGAGAGCCGTCCACCATCACCGCCGCTTTCCCCGACAGCAGATTGGACGCAACGCGATCGGGCCGTTCGGTAGATACGGCCATGGGAAACAGCGGCATCCTCCACTTGCCTTTGAACAACAATCGCTGCAGTTGGCCCGTATCCAGCAAACTGTCGGTCTTCAGCCCTTTCAGCTCTTCCTTCAGCTGCGACAGCAGACGGACATCGACGGACCCGGAATAAGAAAATATGGCGACACGGGTTAAGCTTTCTTCGCCGATCATCGTTTCCCATAGCTTTAATTGCGAAGAGCGGATCTGCTGCCGTATCAGCGCCGTATTGACATCGAGGCTTTCATTGAAGGCATTCATCGGGCCTTGAAGCACGTTTTCCGTTACTGGCGATCCGACAGCCCGATTTTGACTTTCCGACAAATTCAGTATAAGTCCGGAAGAAGAGCTTCCTTTGCACACAATGGCCGATCCGGCGCATATAGCTTGCTGACAGCGGGTGAAGTTCCCTTCGGCCAAATGGGTGCCGATGAACCGGTCAAGCCGTGCCGATACGTCTGCCTGCCCGTCCATGCTGAGCAAATATTCCAGTTTCTGTGAAGAGCATAGCGACTTGAGGAAGCATAGATACACCTCTTGAGTATCATCCGATCCGATCTGTGCCGCCGCATAATCAGCCGCCCCCTCGAACGCTTCGTTGAGCAGCTCCAATAAAGACGGACTGTCGGCTTGGTCCTGCAAACTGTAGACTGAGGTAAAAGTTTCGGACATGTCGCCCTCCTGTGGCTACCGATGTCAGGCATGATAGGTTATTTTACACATTTTTAACAATATTATGTATAATTTGGACAAAAAAAGAGCGCCCTATCACAAGGATAAGGTGCTCCATTAACGATTAACGGCTCATATTGTTCAAGGCGCTGAACAGAGCTTTGACCGAAGAAGTCATAATATCGACGTCCATCCCGCAGCCCCAATGCACGCTGCCGTCCGCCGCCGTAATTCCGATATAAGAAACGGCTTGCGATTTCGATCCTGCTTCCAATGCATGCTCCGTATAGGTCAGGTCTCTGTACTCGATGCCGAGATAGGTTTGCACCGCGTTGCTGATCGCATCCAGTCTGCCGTTCCCGGTGCCGGTAATTTCCTTTACATCGCCGCCGCTGCGAATGGTGACGACGGTTTGAAAATCCGCATCGTCGACGGCGCGGTATTTGACAAATTCGACCGGCGCTTTGATGTTCACGTAGGCTTTCAAGAAAATGTCGTGGATTTCATCGGGCGACAGCTCTTTTTGCTGATGGTCCGAGACGTTTTTCACACAGTAGCCGAAGTGCTCGCGCATTTTGGCCGGAAGATCGAGACCGTATTTTTGCTGCAAAATATATCCGATCCCACCTTTGCCCGATTGGCTGTTAATCCGGATAATATCCCCTTCATACTCGCGGCCGATATCCTTCGGATCAATCGGCAAATAAGGAACCGTCCAGTAGCGGCATTCCTTCTCCTCGCGCCATTTCAATCCTTTGGCGATCGCATCCTGATGCGAACCGGAGAAGGCGGTAAATACGAGCTCGCCGCCGTAAGGATGCCGCTCGCCGACTCTCATCTTGGTCAGCCGCTCATACACGGACAGGATCGCCGGGAGATTCTCGAAGTTCAGCTTCGGGTCCACCCCGTGGGAATACATGTTCAAGGCCAGCGTGACGATATCTACGTTCCCCGTCCGCTCTCCGTTGCCGAACAGCGTGCCTTCCACTCTCTGGGCTCCGGCCAGCATGCCGAGCTCCGCGTCCGCCACTCCCGTGCCTCTGTCGTTATGCGGGTGAAGCGACAAAATGACATGCTCCCGGTAATTCATATGCTCGCTCATATATTCGATCTGACTGGCGTACACATGCGGCATCGACATGGACACCGTAGCCGGCAGATTGATAATGACGGGGTTCTCCGCCGTTGGCTGCCATACGTCGAGCACGCGGTTGCAAATTTCCAGCGCGAACTCGATTTCCGTGCCCGTAAAGCTTTCCGGCGAATATTGGAACTGGAAGTTGCCTTCCGTTTCCTCGGCGCATTGCTTCAGCAGCTTGGCTCCGGTCAACGCGATGTCGATAATTTCTTCCTTCGATTTGCGGAACACCTGCTCCCGCTGCGCGATGGAGGTCGAATTGTACAAGTGGACGACGGCTTTTTTCGCGCCTTCCAGCGATTCGAACGTTTTGCGGATAATGTGCTCTCTCGATTGAGTCAGCACCTGGATCGTGACGTCGTCCGGGATCAAATTTTGTTCGATCAGCGTGCGCAGGAAGGTAAATTCCGTTTCCGACGCCGCGGGAAAGCCGACTTCGATCTCCTTGAATCCGATGTCCACGAGCATTTGGAAATATTCCAGCTTCTCCTCCAGATTCATCGGTACGATCAAGGCCTGATTGCCGTCGCGAAGGTCGACGCTGCACCAAGTAGGCGCTTCTGTAATATATTCCTTGCGGGTCCAGTTTAAGCTCGTCTTCGGAGGCATGAAATAGCCTCTGGCGTATTTTTCGTAATTTTTCATCTGATGATCATCCTTTTCATTGTTATGTGTTGCACTTGGTTGCGCTGTTTCGGAATGCAAAAAAGCCTTTCATCTCCAGAAGAGACGAAAGACTTTGACATCTTACGTGGTACCACTCTAATTCACACCTTGACGGCATGCACTCAAACGGATACAAGCCTGCATAGCAACGGCTACATCCTCCTGCGTGATAACGGTTAGGCTCCGGCTCAGCCTACTTGCTTTCGGTGAGCTACTCCAAGGCGAGTTCGGATTTTCCTTCGCGTCTGTTTCGCACCACCCAACAGCTCTCTGATCGGATTGGAAAATCGTACTATTCCTTTTCAATGTATTTATGATTTATACAGTATTTTATCGGACATGAGCGATATTATCAAGTGCATACTGAAAATTTTTCGTTAAGCCGCTTACATTGCTCCCAAACCGGGCTTCTCCAGCTCCCGTTTCATCAATAGCTCAAATGTAAAATTTGATTTTATCGCCGACGATATATTGATCCCCGTAATGAACGACTTTCATGTCGGGCGAGTATACCGCTCCCTGAATCATCAAGAGCGGATAACCTTTCTTGACCTGCAAATGTTTCGCCTGGAAGGCGTCGGCGAAAACAATTTGAATCGATTTGCGGTTCCGCGTCAGCACCACGTTGAATTGATCCCGCAGCGTTGCGTACAGCGACTTGTTCGCAAGCTCTTCGTCCAGCAGCGATATATACTCGGGAGGAAGAACCGTGTAGTCCAGCATGACGGGGACGCCGTCAGCCATCATGACCCGTTTGATCGATGCTACAACCGTATTCGCCGGCACCCCCATCGCCGCAGCGAGCGTCTGATTGGCGTTCATGCGTTTTTGCTCGATGACCTCGGAAGTGGCGGTAAGACCGTTCAGCCTGCATATTTCCGAAAAGCCTAATGCAGGGCCGAGCTCTCTCTCGATTTTATTGGAATGAATGAAGGTTCCCTTCCCCTGTTTCCGGGTAAGCAGCCCCTCTTCTATAAGCTCGTTAATCGCGGACCGGACCGTTCTCCGGCTGATGGAATACATTTCGCACAGTTCCAGTTCCGTAGGAAGCTTTTGTCCGGGCTTAAGCTTGCCCGCGGCGATTTCATCCTTGATGATTTGCATTAACTGGACATACATGGGCACCACATTGTCCTGCTCCAATTTGTACATATATGACCCCTTCTCGGACATTGAGATAATGACAACTTTAGAAATATTATAAACCATTTATCAAGCGGATTGTAATAGCCCTAAGGTCGAAGGCTCTTTCCGGCGGTTCTCGTAAACTGCGGAATCGGCAGCGCCGGGGCGTTTCTTTTTTTCGTTGAATTCGCGTTAAATCTATAGTATCATAACAATACATCACGTTACAATACGGTACAATATGATACATAACGTGATGAATAAACATTTTAAAAGGAGGCTTTTCTTTTCATGAATCAAGAGCATGCGCATCAACTCCAGGTAGGTATTGAAGCGGTCAAATCCCGTGAAATCAGCAACTTCTACTTTGTGGCCTGCGGCGGCTCGCTGGCTACCCTCACACCGGCTCAATACATTCTTGACAGGGAAATCGAGATTCCTTCGGCAGTGTATTCATCGAACGAATTTATACTCCGGGCTCCGAAAGCGCTTGGCCCCACATCCGTCGTCATCTCCTGCTCTCATTCCGGCACGACTCCCGAAACCGTCCAAGCGACCGAATTCGCCCGCTCGAAAGGCGCTTTGACGATCAGCCTGACCCATCTTGCCGACTCCCCGCTTTGGAACGCCGCCGAATACAAGCTGCACTATGACTGGGGAACCGACGCGCGTGCGGAAGATAACAATTACGGCATCTTGTATCGGCTGATCTTCGGCATCCTCGACGCGCTGCAGCCGCATGAAAAATATGCAGGCGCCATAGCGTCCGTCGAGACGGGGCTCCATGATGCGTTCGAACGAAACAAGGCGATGACGCTTGAAACCGCCAAAGCCTTCGGCAGCCAATTCAAGCGGGAGCCGCTCATCTACACGATGGCCAGCGGCATCAACTACTCCCACGCTTACTCCTTCGCCATTTGTCTGCTGCAGGAAATGCAATGGATTCATTCCAGCGCGATTCACGCCGGCGAATATTTCCACGGGCCATTCGAGATTACCGATTACGATGTGCCCTTCATCATCATCAAAGGGATCGGCGAGACGCGCCCGATGGACGACCGCGCACATGACTTCTGCCGTAAATACTCCGACAAGATCGTGCTCATCGATGCGGAAACGTTCGATATGGAGGGCATTTCGGCCGATGTGCGCAATTATTTCGCCAATTTGATCGCAGGTGTCGTGCTCAGACAGTATGCTCAGTATCTTTCCGAATTCAGAGGCCATCCTCTTTCCGTTCGCCGTTATATGTGGAAAATGGAGTATTGATTGCCGTTTTTGAAAATGAGATGAAATGACCTCATAGTCAACCGTTTTGGTTATGGCGCTTCGCTTCCTGGTTCATCCGGTTCAGACCATGCCGCCATAACTGAAACGACGGCGCCCGCAGGAACCATGGATTGCGATTGATTTGGCAAACGACATTAATGATAAACGGGGGAAACAACCGATGAAACGAACTATAGCTGCGATTTTCGTAAGCGTTATCATATTGCTGGCGGCAGCTTGCAATAGCTCGACTAGCGGCGGCAGCCCGGATGCGCAAGCGAACGACAAGCAGGCGGACACGGTTACGCTCAAATTTTTCCATCGCTGGCCCAGCGAGCCGAGAAATTCGTACTTCAACTCCATCGTCAAGGAATTTGAAAACCAGAACCCCGGCGTGAAGATCGAGATGGAAGCGGTATTGAACGACAGCTACAAAGAAAAGATCAAGGTTCTCGTTTCTTCCAATAACATTCCCGACGTCTTCACCTCCTGGTCCGACACCTTCGCGGAAAACCTCGTATCCTCGGGAAAAGTGAAGGATGTATCATCCATGTACAGCTCCGATCCGAACTGGGCCAATAACATCATTCCATCGCAAATCAAACCGTTCACGTTCAACGGCAAAACTTACGGCGTCCCCTTCACTATGGACGGAAAGGCGTTCTTCTACAACAAGAAAGCGTTTGACAAAGCGGGCCTTCAGAAGCCTAAAACTTGGGAGGAATTGATCGCCGCGCTCGACAAGCTGAAAAGCTCCGGCTACGATACGCCGCTCATCGAAGGGCTGCAAAATACATGGGCCATCTCCCACTATCTCGGTACTATGACTCAACGGATGATCAGTCCCGATGTTATCGCGAAGGATTATCAAGCGCAAACCGGCCAATTCACCGATCCGGGATACGTTAAAGTGCTTGAATATTGGGATAAGCTAGTATCTTATATGGGGCCCAATGCGACTTCTATCGATCATGAAGCGGCCCGTAACCTGTTTATTGCGGAGAAGGTGCCGGTCATGTATATGCAATTTGCCGAGCTCGGCTATTTGACGAAAAACGCCGATCTGCAGTTCGATTTCTTCAACTTCCCCGCGTTCGCCGAAGGCAAAGGCAATCCGGCCGCATTAACCGGCGCTCCGGAAGGATTTATGATCAGCAATGTCGGCAAACATCAGGAGCTTGCCGAAAAGTTCGTGAAGTTTATCGTATCACCGGACAATGCGGCGAAATTCCAGAAAGATGCGGGAGCGATGACGGTCGTTAAGGGCTCCGCTACCGCCGACAACTCGCCGAAGGGAACTTTGCAGGCGATCGACGTCATCCTGAACGCCACCGAGACGAGCCCTTGGCAGGACAATGCCTTAAACATTACGGTGGCGGACGCGTTTATGAAAGGCGGACAATCGATGGCAGCCAAGTCGAAAACGCCGCAGCAAGTGATGGACGATGTGCAAAAAGCGGCTAAAGCGCTCCATAACGCCAAGTAGCTCACAAGAGACGGGGGATTTTACGCGCTTGCCCTGAAGACATTGAAGGCGTCTGATCCCCCCATTTTTTTGAAAAGATCAGTCTTGAAAGATCGGAGGAGGCTTAGTGAAACTGAACAAGCGGATGGCTCCTTTTCTGTTTATTCTCCCTTGCGTGCTTATGCTGGCGGCGTTCGTTTATATGCCGCTCATTCAAAATTTTGCGTACAGCTTTCAGGATTTCTCCATTCTTTCCGGAGAAAGAAGCTTTGCCGGATTGGACAACTACAAGACGCTTCTGTCCGACTCCGTCATGGTCACCGCCTTGATCAACAATGCGAAATACGCGATCATCTCCGTCATTTTCCAGGTGGGCCTCGGATTGATCCTCGCCGCGCTGCTGGAGGACGAAGCGCTCCGCAAAATATCTCCGTTTTTACGGACCGTTTATTTTGTCCCGGTCGTCATTTCGATCACGGTGGTCTGCCTGCTGTTCACGTTTATTTACCATCCGACCGACGGCCTGCTCAATCTGTTTCTGAAGGCGATCGGACTCGAAAGCTGGGCGAAGCCTTGGCTCGGAACAGGCTCCACGGCGATTTACGCCGTCATTGCGGTATCGCAATGGCATAGTATCGGCTACTGCATGATGCTGTTCATCGTCGCCATTCAGAAAATACCCGCCGATTTGTACGAGGCCGCCAAAATCGACGGCGCGGGAAAAATCCGCAGCTTCTGCAACGTTACCTTACCACAAGTAAAGGAGATGTTATTTGTCACCTCGGTCATCACGGTCACCGGCGCGTTCATGGTGTTTAACGAACCGTTTATTATTACCAAAGGCGGAGGGCCCGGAACAAGCTCGATCACAATTGCCGTGCATATGTACCAATCCGGATTTTTCAAGGACAATATGGGATATGCCTCCACCATTGCAATGGTCATGTTTCTGATAACTGCTGTTCTGGCGCTCGTACAGACTGTGCTCTTTAGAACAGGCAAGGGGGACTAATCCGTGGTTACGAAATTCGTTATCGGCAGAAGTATTGTCACATTTTTGCTTTTTGCAGGAGTTGTCCTTATCTTCTATCCGTTGTTCTGGATGGTCGTCTCGTCGTTCAAAAGCTACGATGAAATTTTCGGATCGGTTTGGGGGCTGCCCAGCAAATGGCTGTTCTCCAATTACGTGACCGCCTGGAACAAAGGCGTGGCCGGCTATTTTCTGAACAGCGTGATCGTAACGGCGAGCACGGTCGCCGGCGTGGTTCTGATCGCATCTTTATGCGCTTTCGGCTTAAGCAGGTATTCGTTCAAGCTGGATAAAGCGGCGCTGCTGTTTATCATGGGCGGGATGATGCTGAATCCGCAAGTTTGTCTGATACCGCTCTACGTTTTACTGCAGCAAACGCATCTGCATAATACGTATTTGGCGCTGATTCTCACTTATATCGCGTTCAGGCTGCCGCTGATCGTGCTGCTCATCCGTTCGTACTTTCTCGGGGTGTCCAAAGAAATCGAAGAATCGGCGAAAATAGACGGCTGCTCGGCGCTGCAAATTTACTGGCGCATCTTCATGCCCATGTCGATCCCTATCTTGTTGACCTCCACCATATTGATTGCTTATTATGCGTGGAATGAATTTTTATTCGCGATCATCTTCATCGATTCCGACAAATACAAGACGATTCCGGCAGGGCTGATGAGCTTCAAGGACGCATTATCGACCGACTGGGGCGTGCTCCTGGCAGGCTTGGTCATCTCGGCGCTGCCGCTGATCATATTATTTATTTTTATGCAAAAGTATTTCATTAGAGGAATTGCCGCAGGTTCGGTGAAAGGATAAATGAGCTTGACTATGGGAGGAGAATCGGTATGAAAATGATCGCGATTGGAGATAACGTCGTCGATTGCTATCTGGATCAGCAGCTGTATTATCCGGGGGGAAATGCAGTCAACGTGGCGGTCCATTGCAAACGCAACGGCTTTGAGGAGTGCGCATACATCGGCATATTCGGAAACGATAAAAAAGCGGACCATATTCGACGAACGCTTGAGCTTGAGCAAGTGACCTATGAGCTTTCCCGGCAAGTATTCGCCCGCAGCGGCGCGCCCGGCGTTCAACTCGTCGAAGGCAACCGCGTCTTTGTGGCCGGTCCCAAGGATACGGCGCAGCATATCGTCCGGTTAAGGCTGATGCCGCATGATCTGGAATATATCGCCACCTTCGATGTATGCCACACCAGCTGCTACTCGAATATCGAAGGGGAGCTTGGCTCGATCAGCAAGCACTGCGACATCTCCTTCGACTTCTCGACGAATTACAGCACGGAGTATTTGCAGGCGGTATGCCCTCATATCCGATACGCTTTCTTCTCCGGCGCCGAGCTTCCGGAGGAGCGGCTTGATCTGCTGATTGAAACATGCCATTCCTTGGGCACCGCAATCGTCGGCATTACGCTGGGCGAGCGCGGCGCCTTGTTCTCGAGGAACGGCGAACGCTATGTTCAGGCCGTCAAGCCAACGACGGTTGTCGATACGATGGGTGCGGGCGACAGCTTTATCGCCGGATTTCTCACGTCGTTCATCAAGCACGGTCATATGGAGCAAGCGCTCGATTATGCGGCCGATCGCGCGGCAGTAACATGCACCTTTTACGGCGCTTACGGCTACCCCCATCCTTTCGAAACGGAAGAAGCGTGGTGAACAAGTCCGCTTCGGCGCCCATTAGCATAACGAGCAACATAAGCGTTCCAAGACATCTTTCCATTTCAACATCGTTTTGACAGCCTCCACATCATGAGTCATTATGATAACACTGCATTCACGCTTGCCTCTATCTGTCCTAATCGCACACGGCAAAAATAGACTGACTCGAAAGAGCTATATACAAGCTTTACTGCAAAATGCTACTATGATTCCGATATTTTAAGGAGGGATCATATGTATAAATGGACCATGTCCGTCTTAATCGGTATTGCCTGTGTCGTCGGGATTACCGTTCTGTTTATGACAACGAAGCAGGAGGCCTCCGCACCGGCGCTTCCCGACACGCCTCTCAACAGCCAAGCTGCCGAAGCCATTTATAAACAATCGTGCATAGCTTGTCATGGCAACGACCTGGAAGGAAAAATCGGCCCCAATCTGCAAAAAATCGGCGGCAAATATTCGGATAAACAGCTGTACGGCATCGTGCAAAACGGACGCGGCGGCATGCCCGCCTTCAAGAGCACGCTAAAGGATGAAGAAATTGTAAATCTGGCCAAATGGCTGGCGGAAAAACAATGAAGCAGCATCGCTTCAAGCTGCTGGTCAGCCTCTTGATGTGCTTGATGATCGCAAGCGTATACAGCTGGATGAAGCAGGAGCAGCCGGCGCTTCCTGCGATCAAGCAAGCGCCCGATTTCAAGCTGTCCGGCCTTGACGGCAAGCCGGTACAGCTTCATGAAACGGACGGAAAAGTCCGGCTCGTCGAGTTTATGTTCACCAGCTGCCCGGACATATGCCCTATGACGACCTATAACATGGTCAAAATTCAAAACGAGCTTAAGCAGCAGCAGCTCTGGGGGACCAAGGTTCATTTTATGTCGATCACCTTCGACCCGCTGCAGGATACCCCGGAGGTGTTCAAAGCTTACGGCGACAAAATGGGGATCGATTATAGCGGCTGGACCTTGCTGACCGGCACAGAACAGGAAACGGCCGACGTCGCCAAAAATTTCGGGGTGATGGTTCAAAAAATGCCCGACGGCACCTTCGTACATACGGTCACTTCCTTAATGCTTGTCGACACGCAAGGCAAAATCCGTAAAATATACAAAATGGGCGATGAAATGAATAACGATGAAATAATAGAAACGATCCGGCAGCTGGCCGAATCGTCATCATAAACTATTCCTGGAGCAGCGGATCGTAACCATCCTCTGCTCCGTCTTTTTCTTGGCGATACCATTGAAAAAAAATATAGCCCAGCATACAGCCGTAGGATACTTCCTGGACGATTTTCATCACGACGCCTCCCAGCTGTTGATCGTTTAGCGGCGTCAGCCAGTCCAGGCTAAGCGGTAAACGCTCGACGGTTACCGAATAAAACGGCAAGCACAGCAAATGCGTGCTGCCGGTATACGTCGTATACAGCAGGTCGCCGGCAAAGATAATCAACGCGCAAGCCGGCGTCAGCATAATGCCGTTGATGAAAATATATGCCATTTTTTTAAGCGGACTGAGCGAATATAATCCGGCCGGATTATATACAGGCCACCAAAGCCCGAAGGCGGTCAATAACAGCAGCAGGTGGAGCATATTATGAAGCGCATAGTTCGACATCGTCGCATCGAATATAAACGGAATATGGTAGAACGACAATGCCCCGTTAAACAAAAATATTGCGATGAGCGGATTCCCGATGACAGCGATGACGGCTTTGCAGACTTTGTTTTGCAAAATATGCTCAAACCATTCCGCAGGCATCCCCCTATAAATTAGCGGCGGAGCAACCAGATACAATATCGACTGCTGAAGCATGTGAACGCTGAACCAGAAATGACCGAATAAATTGAGCGGCCCTCCCAAAGCCAGGTAGAACAGAAATAACCCCAGCAAGAAATAAGCCGTTTCCGCACGTGAATTCCCGCCCCTTCGATATTTCACATAAAAATAAGCTATAGCCGCAATACCGATCAGCAGTTCGGGGCTGAAGACGGCCCGGAATCCGTAAGCCTTGACGATGGTCAGCAAATCCATGGGTATCGTAAAACTCCTTCACCTTTTTTCATAGCCCGCTTTGTTTACGCGAATCCATCCTTTTTCATAGGCATAGCGGGTCAGTTGAACCCGATTGTTCAGATGCAGCTTTTGCAGAATGTTTTTCAAATGGTTCTTTACCGTATGCTCCGATATGAATAGATCATTAGATATTTCTTTATTCGATTTCCCGCGGGCGACGCAGGTCAATATCTCTTTTTCCCTCGATGTCAAGGGGGATGTCTCTTGAGCCGTCGTTTGCACGGAAGAAAATTCCTTCAGCAGGCGCACGGCCAGCTCCCGGGACATCGGCGCTTCGTCGAAGGCGACCGCCCTTAAATATTCGTGCCAGGAGGCCGGATGAAGGTTCTTAAGCAAATATCCCTGGGCTCCCCGCTTAATCGCTTCAAACAAATGCGTGATGTCGTCCGACACGGTCACCATAATAATTTTAATATGCGGGAACCGTTCTTTAATTTGCTTGGTTGCCTCCAGACCGTCCATGTCAGGCATCGAAATATCCATCAGAATCATATCCGGAAGCTGCTCTTCCGCCATACGAACCGCTTCATACCCGTTCACGGCCTCGCCTGCGATTGCAAAGGAATCGTCCGTCAATATAATCTCTCTCATCGCTTCCCGGGCCAGGGCATGGTCATCCGCAAGAAGAATTCGTTTCGGATTCATAACTGGCCTCTTCTCCCCTCTTCAGCATCGTGCGTTCAGTCTGTCATTAAGAACAGCCGACCGTTTACGGCCCCGGCTGTGGCTGCGGCTGAACACTCTCCATTAACGAACGGATTTGCTGCGTATTCGTCAACTCTCCGGGAATGATCCGCTTCACCAGTCCCTGGGCGTTGATCAGGAACGTGGCGGGAAGCCCGTTCACCCGGTATGCATTGGCCGCTTCGCCGCTCGGATCGGTCATAACGTGAAAAGGAATCGCGTGAAGCCGGATAAATTCCATAATCGTTCCCTTGGATTCTCCGACGTTCACAGCCACTATTTCTACCCCGTGAATATCTTCCGATTCATAAGCCGCTTTCAATCTGGGCATCTCGCTTACGCAAGGGACGCACCAGGAGCCCCAGAAGTTCAGCAGTACACCTTGTCCCCGATAGTCCGACAGCTTGACCGGCGAACCGTTCATATTCGTCACCTGAATATCCGGTGCAGGCCGGCCAACCTGGACCGGTTCGTCCGTTTTATGCCGGTTCGCTGTAACGAACGTATACGCCAGCAAGATCAATAACGCCGCTCCCGCTATCCGCATCCTGCCGCTTTTCATTCCATTTTGTTTGATACTCATCCTCAATGGAGTCTGGCTCCCTCCTTGTCTAATCCTGCTTCTCGCCGGCATGCAAACCGAACAGACGTTGAAAAGCGCCTTGAAGACCGTGACTTCCGTATTTATGATTGAACGAATCTACCGTTCCTTCTTCCATGATCCGGCCTTCTTTCATAAATACGACATGATCGGCGACGACCTCGGCGATCGTAAGCTGATGGGTCGAGAAAATGACTGCATGCCCTTCCTGCCTGGCCGAACTGACCAGGGCGATGAACGATTCCAGCCAATAGGGGTCCAATCCGTTCGTCGGCTCATCCATAATGATAAGCGGAGGCTTCGTAAGCAGCGCCTGAGCGAACAGAAGACGCTGCCGCATACCTTTGGAGAAGGAAGACACGGCGCTGCCCTTCACATCTTCAAGACCGACGATCCGCAGCGTCTCTCTGACTCTATCCTTGGAAACTTTGCGCAGCGTTCCCCAGAACGTTAACGTTTCTTCGGCGGATAAGCCTTGACCGAACAAATAGTCATCCGGCATATAGCCGATTTGCTCCGCGTAAGCTCGGCGATTGTGCTTCCAGCTTACTCCGCTCACCTCGATGCTTCCGCCCGTCGACTGCAGGATGCCGGCAATCATGCGCAGCAGGGTGCTCTTGCCTGCGCCGTTGCCCCCGCACAGCGCAAGCACTTGGCCTTGATACACCGTAAGATCAAGCGGATAAATAATCTGCTTCCTGCCGATTTGTTTGGTAACTTCCCTGACTCTAAGCACCGGCTTATCCACGGACCCGCCCCCTTTCCCATACCCAGTGTGCCAATCCGATAGCCGCGCTTACCCAAATCAGACAAATCGCCAGAAAGCTGACAGTCCCCGACGGAGCCTGAATCCAGCGAACCCATTCATAATATTCCGGTCCGAGGGCCGAGCCCCCGCCTAACTTCACTACGACGAACAGCCGCACCAGCTCGGCCGGATTAAGCACGGTTAATGCCGTCAGCAGCGGCTTGATCCACATATAAGGCAGCAGACCGAGCACGGCAACGAGCAGCGTCGGCCAGCCGATCACTGCAAAAAACCAGATCGCAACCCCGATCGTCAGCGCCTGCCACCGGTTGCGAACCCATGTGCCGACGCATAGAGCGACGGCAAGGAATAATATTATAAGTCCGGCGGAGAAAGCTATAAATAATCGATACGTCTGAAAATCAAGCCCCCTGCCGAACAGAGAACCGGCGATACCGGTCACTCCGTAACCGACGGCGATAATGATCAGCAGTACGACGGCTACACCGGTATATTTGCCGACGATGAACGAAAAGGTGCTTATAGGATACGTCGAGAGCAGCGTCCAGCTTCCCTCTTCCTTCTCGGATGTCAGGGAGAACGACCCGATCAGCAGCGTCATTAACGGAAGCAGATATAGTATGAAATTCAGCATTGTCGAGGTGCCGCTGGAATAGCCCTCGATAAAGCTTTGCGTGTTGATCAGCAACAACGACAAGCTGAAGACGGTGAATAGTATCATGAAGGAGTAAGCCCACGGATTACGGAATCCGAGCTTAACCTCCCTCACCGCAATATGGAGAAGATTCATAATTAATGCTTCCCGCTGTGATCCGTCTTCATATCACTTCCGGATTCCGAAGGGGCGCCGCTGTCGTGACTGTGCATATCGCCCATATCCATCGCGCCCTTGGCCCGCTCCCAAGTATGATTTTTCAAATCGGCGGCGCTCATCAATTTTCCTTTTTTCTGCTCGTCGATAAATGTTTGCGCAGTGCTTTTATCCTTGAAGGAATAAATCCCGTAGGCCATCGGCGTTTTAAAGGAAGCGTCGTACACGTAGGTCGCCTTATCATAGTTGATCCATTCCTTCGTATTGTAATCCCGCACGAACTCCGCTCCTACGGTATCGATTCCATATTTGCCGACCCATTCGTTCATGCAGCCGATATCGTCGAATTTGTAGTTTTTCCCCTCCTTCGTCGTCAGCTGCGTAGCAAAGGCATCGTCTTTGACCTGCATATTGCAAATCGCGCATTTATCCGTCGCTTCATTGATCGGCACGGCGGCGTACTTTTCTTTACCGCATCCGGACAGCATCACAATCAGAATCATTAAAAATACCGAAGCCGCTGCAAATTGTTTCATATTCTTTTTACCCCCATCATGGTTATTATCGTTAATGAAAATAATGTAAACAGCAAGCCTAACATCAACACGCCCGTCGTTCCTCCGCCTCTCCCGTCCCCTTGCCGTTGTTCTTCAGCTGCAGGGTTCATCAGCGGCGCCGTGTCAATCGTCCATTCATCTTTCCCGGACGAATACATGCCTTCCAGAAATTGCATACCGGGGGATTGGAAAAACAGCTGAAACGCGGGAGTCGCCGAGGTCAGACGCTGGAAGAACGGATTCATCGCATAGGCGATATCGCTGATCCCGTCTCCGTCGGCATCAATTCCGTGAAATTCATCCCAATAATTGCGTTCGAAACGGTTATCGCTGCTTTCGTTGGCTTCCGCCTGAATCACGTTACCCGCCAAGCGATTATGGGTAAACCGGTTTTGATTGGACTCCAGAAACTGAATTCCGACGAAATTTTGAACGACAACATTGTCAATAAATTCATTCTTATCCGATTGCTCGATATACAACCCTACTCTATTACCCTCCACTTTATTATTCGCAATGCGAGACGTCTGTACGTCAAAAAACAACAGCCCTTGCGAGTTGACATTCTCGCTTTGTTTCATAAACGTATTCCCCGTCACTAAGGCATCGCGAACTCCCATCACCATGCCGCCGGTTACATTGAACTCCCCGTAATTGTCTTTAACTACGGTACCGTCCGTATACATACAGTGAACGCCGTACCGGGAACGATCTATCGAATTATGTTCTACGACATTTCGGTGGCTGCTCTCCAGATAGATTCCGTCGTTCATCCGGGAAATCCGGTTATCGTGAATCCGGTTGTCGTGCGAATTATACAGATCGATGCCGTTTCGCTTCAGCGAGGTTTCATCGGATGGCTGTGATGCATCGACCGGCTCCCAATCAATGGTCGTTCCGGAGATGTCATGCTGTCCGCTGTCGCGCAGGACGATGCCGTAAGAGCGGGTGCGGATCGTTAACGTATCCAGCACCGCTTGATTCCCCGCAACCAGCACTGCGGCGTTATCCCCGCCCGACGGTTGAATAACGGCTACGTTGCGCAGGCTGACGCGAGCCGCTTCAATCCGGATCACGGGCGAGTCGCTCCCGTCTCCGGTGATGACGACATGACCTGTTCCTTGTACGGAAATCGCTTTCCTGATCACGAGCGGGCCTTGGTAGCTGCCTTCCGGAAGCTTGAGCGTGCCTCCATCCGGCGTGTTGTCCGCCATCGTCTGAAGCTCGTGGTCTCCACTTGGCGCTGCAATAACGCTGCCGGGAATCCAGATCCATATCCACGCTAAGACGAGCAGGCCCATCGCCGTTAAGAAGCGCGTCCACAGCTTCGGTATCCTTCTCATGACACCTCCAGCTCTTTCTTCTTCGTAATGTGCAGATCCCCTTGATACAGATGAATATAGATCGAATACGCTCCGGGCTTATCGAAGGTTTTTTCTGCCGAATATTGCCCGTTTCCAACCGTTTGTGCATCCTTCGTATCAGGAAGAAGACTGTTGTCCGATTTGCGGATGTCAATCTGCACGTTAGCTCCCTCCTCTTTCACCAGGCCCGCGATTGTGGCCGTCAGCTTGACCTTCTGCCCTGCTTGCACCGTGACCGGATCTGTCGACAGCTCGACTTTGATCTTGGCCGGGTCCTGCCCTTGCCGGCCGGAGGAACACGCCGTAGCGATTATCCAGAGCCCTGCGAGTACCAATAAAATGATAGCTCGTCTCAACGCCGCCGCCCCCTTTCTTTTTATATCCATGTCTTATTTTACGGATAATCGCCCCTATTCCTATCACCCGATAGGGCTATTACGGTTACTATCATGTGAAAAATTTGCAACAAGATTAGGAAGCCAATTGGCTTGTACTTTTGTCAAATTGATCGCCAATCCGGTTAAAGCAGGCGTTTTATTGTACAATTGTTGAAATAGAAATAAAAATTTAATATAATATTGTCGCCGCACCAGCGGGTGGGAGGACACGCCATGAACAAAGAAGATCAGGTCATACTGGGTTTCAGGGACTTATACAACAAGATGGTTTGGCTTAATAAAGATAAGATGGAGAACAGTCTTAAGGGTTATAAGCCTTCTGAAGTACATTGCATTGAATACATTGAAAAAAATGCAGATTCCAACGTGACAAAACTTGCGGAATCCTTTTATATGACTCGCGGTGCCATAAGTAAATTAACTAAGAAGCTCATCAAAAAAGGCCTTATCGAAAGCTACCAGAAGTCGGATAACAAGAAAGAAATCTATTTCAGGCTTACCGAGCAGGGGAAAGTCATTTATAAAATCCATGAGGATCTGCACAAAGAGTTTCAAGATCGGGATAAAGCCGTATTTGAGCAGGTAACCGAGGAGCAATTTGACAGTATGCTTAGATTCGTGGAAAAGTATAATAAGCATCTGGATGCGGAAATAAAGAAACTGGGTATAGATTTTAAGGCCGAATAAATGAATACTGAAAATGAAATCACGGGGCAGCCCAGTTCTATCGAGAGCGGGCTGCATTTTTATCGTCATCAATTTGTTGACAAGGAAACAAAACAGCGTTATTATTTTGTTGCCAAGGAAATAAAACCGTAACTATTGAGAGGAGAATTTAATGTTCAAATTTAGATCACACTATGAACAAAGCACAGAACAAACCGTCGATAAACATGCTTTACTATTCGGTCTTATCTCTGTGTTTCTTTGCGGAATAGGCTTCAGTATCATTGCACCAGTCGTCCCCTTCTTAGTGCAGCCTTACACAAGCAATCCCGAAGAACAAGCTATAGCCGTTACTCTGCTGACCTCTGTTTATGCAATCTGCGTATTTTTTGCGGCCCCCGTGGTTGGTGCTTTGAGCGACAAATACGGCCGCCGTCCCTTGCTCTTAATATGCCTTCTTGGTTCCGCAATCGGGTACTTCGTTTTTGGCATAGGGGGAGCTCTATGGGTGCTGTTTGCCGGGCGCATAATAGAAGGTATAACGGGCGGGAGCATCAGCACGATCTTCGCCTATTTTGCCGACATCATTCCTCCCGATCAGAGAACCAAATACTTTGGATGGGTAAGTGCGGTTGTAGGCGTAGGCACCGTCATCGGCCCAACTCTAGGCGGGATGCTTGCCAAGTTTGGTTATTCCGCACCTATGTATTTTGGAGCCATAATCACTTTACTGAACGTTATTTACGGATTGTTTTTTATGCCTGAGAGCCTCAGCAAGAATAATAGACTGAAAGAGATTACCTTTGTAAGGCTGAATCCTTTTACACAGCTTGCCAATATACTTTCCATGAAAAACTTAAAATGGCTGCTTGTCTCGGCGTTCTTACTTTGGATTCCCAACGGGTCCTTACAGGCCGTTTTTTCACAGTTCACAATGGATACTTTCAACTGGAAACCCGCGCTAATCGGGCTTATGTTTTCAATTATGGGTGTCCAGGACATCATTTCACAAGGCTTCATTATGCCCAAACTTTTGAGGAAACTTAGCGATAAACAGATAGCGATTCTTGGAATGGTATCGGAGATGGTAGGCTACAGTTTCATTGCGCTATCTGCGTTGTTCACATTCTACCCTCTTCTTATCGCTGGAATGTTTATATTCGGGTTTGGCGATTCGATCTACGGGCCTTCATTCAACGGAATGCTCTCCAAGTCTGTCGATGCCAGCGAGCAAGGAAGGATTCAAGGAGGCAGCCAATCCATTCAGGCTTTGGCAAGAATGATTGGGCCTATCGCGGGAGGTCAAATCTATGTATCGTTCGGTCATGCCGCACCCGCTTTTATGGGGATGATCCTTATAGCGGCGGCAATACCGGTTTTATATAAGAGGAAGCATGTCAATATGTGATCTACCTGCTTTATTGGGGCAAGCACCCCTATAATAATAAGGGTTCAGAGCTTAAGGACAAGTTCTGAACCCTTCTTCGTCTACAGTCAGCCCCTATCCCTATCGGCGGGACTAATCTTTTTTTATTTTGGAGATGCCCCCGCTGTACAGCTTCGCGTCGACTTCGACCGATGCCAGAGAGTTTTCGTCCAGCGGAATGGCTCCATTGTTCTCCAACCGGTGCCAATCCTGCGGTTTCGCACGGAATAAAACCTCCGACAAATTGAGGGCGTCGATCCCTTTGGACAATCCTTTGGCGTACGACTCCCTGATTTCTTTTTCGATTTCCTCCGAAGCCAGCCGGTTCAGCTGCTTTTCCGTCAAGTTTTGGATCAATTGCGGAATATTGCCCTGAGCCGACACTTTGATCCGAAACTGGGCCTTCCCTTCCTTCATCTCCGGTTGAATTTGAAATTTCACCTTCTCCATCACCAGCATCACTTGGGGAATATTATCTTTCCTGACGAATACGTTGGTCCTTTTCAATTTCGCGTTAAACCATCGCAGCCCGCGCGTCTGCGCTCTCGGCAAATCCCCCAAATACCGGTTGTTTTGAAAAAAACCTATACCGTTCATTTCCAATTTGGGCGAAACCTTTTGATTTTCGATCCAATTGTCGGTCACTTTTAAAAACGGAACTTTAAGCGTCTGGCTCTTATCGTACCAGCTGCGCATGAAATCGAATAAGTAGAGCGGTTCGATCACCGAATTTTGCGAATACGTATCGTTCGGGTCGTTCAGCTGCGAATACACTACGGATATGTTTTGTACCGGAGTAGCGTAAAACACGGATTCAATGGAATCTTTTGTCGCATATACCCAATTCGTATAGCGAAATTCGTAGTAGCGGTCCCATACGTCCAGCACCTGGTTAATGATCTTTTCATTTAAAGCCGCTTCGCTGAACAGTACGGTCTTGACATGACTCCAGGCGATGCGCTGCTGGGCGGTTGCATACAGATTAAAGATCGCCTTATCGAAGGTTTCTCCTTCTGCTCTGGCAACGGAGATCACCTGCTGTTCGTCCTGAGCTCCCGCTTCCTTTTTGGCGATATTGAAAAAGCTTGCCAATTGCACGTAAATGACGATTTTATTGTTGGCATAGTCGATCCCCACCGAGTTGACGTAAATCAGATGCTCGATTTCCCGGAGTCCCCAGCAGCCGGTCAACAGTGAAGACAGCATGACGATCGCCAGCATGGAGCGAAGCCACCTTATCGTTTTTTATCCCCTCCGCTTTGTTTCAGAAACGTCGGCACGTTGACGATCTTGCCCCAAGGAGTCCGTACCCAAGCCGCCCAGATGCTCTTGATCGAAGGAGGAGCGAGCGGCTCCATATAATAGACGCCGAAGGAACGCTGGTTGACCAGGTATACGACCAAACCCATGAGGCATACGAGAAAACCGAACAAGCCGAGCATTCCGCTTATAATGAGGACGATCATTCTAAGGATGCTGACCATGCCGACCATACTCTGATTAGTCAAGGTAAACGTCGATAAAACGGATAGAGCGATCACGACAAGTATCCCCGGCGCCGTAATTCCCGCGCTGATGGCGGCTTGACCGATAATTAGTCCTCCGACTACGGACAAGGTTTGGCCGAAGGTGGACGGCAGGCGCATCCCCGCTTCGCGGAACAGTTCGAATAGCAGCAGCATGACCAGGGCTTCCAAAGGAACCGGGAGCGGAACCCCTTGTCTTGATATCACGAGCGTTGCAAGCAATGAAAAAGGGAGCTGATCTTGGTGAAAGGTCAGCAGCGCAATCCAGAACCCCGGCAGGAACAAAGAGAATAACAGACCGAGCATTCTCATGCAGCGGGTGAACATGACGAATAAATTGAAATTATAGGAGTCCTCCGATGAGTTTAGTATGAATGTTAAATTCACCGGAGCGACCGAAGCCGTAGGCGAACCGTCGATAATTAGCACAAAACGCCCGTGCAGCAGCGAGCTTACGATGTAATCGGGTCTGCCGCTGTACACGAACATTGGAAATAGCGAGAATCCGGCAAGCGCCTCCTCCAGTTGAGTAGAGGTGGTAAGCTCCTTGATGCGCAGTTCGCCAAGCTTTTGCTCGATTTCTGCGAGCGTTTCCTGTTTAATGATGTTTTGCATAAACAGCAGGCTGACTTTCGTTTCGGTCTGTTCGCCGAAAGTATAGGTACGCACGGCCAAACGGTTCGTTTTCAAACGTTTGCGAATTAGCCCGATGTTGACGATGCGCTCCTCCGTGAAACCGTCCCGGGGCCCTTTAATAGAAACCTCCGTGTTGGATTCCTCGGTTCCCCGGCTCGGCGGATCTGCCAGATTGACGCTGTAGAGCTCCTGCATCGGTTCAAAGAGCATCAGCAGATCGCCTCTAAACACACGGTTCACGATATCCTCCGTATCGGACCGGTCCGTTATGCGCTCCAATCTCATCGCGGCATGCCGTTCCAATGCTTCGCTGCCGGCGATTTCGCTCCTTTGATACATGTCCAGCAAACTGGGAACGACAAAAGAATTCATTTGTTTGACATCGCACATGCCTTCGCAATAAATCAATAACACTTTGGCGGGCTGCGCTTGATTAGGAAGATTGAGCGGATCGAACATCACGTCGTCGCACCGACCGAATAACTCGCGAAGCCTGCATTCCGGCGACGGATCATTCATGCGGGACTCCCCCTCTTTTTTTCCAATGAATAAGAGCTATGACGATGAGGCTGTAGATGACCATGGACAGTACCGACAGCGGTAAAATAAGGTCGCGCAGCATGTCCAGAAAGTAGTTATCGCTGAAGGGAAGCATGGAAAAAGCGACCGATAGCAAAAAGACGCAGGCCATAATCACCCGCTTTTGGCGATAACTGCGGATCATCACAATATCCGCTATCAGAAACATCGTCAGCGAAATGCGCACGAATGCGCCGGAAAACCATTGGTAAATGCTTAAAAAATCAAGATGCTCGATGTAGCGCCCTATCGATACCAGCCTCCACTCCTCATAGGCCGGATATCTCAGCTTAGACAGCTGCTCCGGTCCGAACTCCGCTATGCCGCCCATGATCGGTCCCGCCGTCAAGCCGATAAGTATAACCGTCAGCAGAAGCACGCTGACCAAGGAATATTTATTGCGTATATGCGGTTGAAGAAACAGCAGCATAATCACCTCGATAAAGCCGGCTCCGGCGTAAACCATGCCTTCCCAGACGGGATGCATGCCCATTTCCAAAAACGGCTTCAAGAGAGCGTATCGTTTGTTGGGGAGATTGGCAAGGCTGACAAAAATACCGAATAAGATCACGAACGGAACCAGCAGCGCAGATGTGTTCGCGATGGATCGGATGCCGCAAGCCGCGTTAATAAAGCACAGCAGACCGAAGATAAAGGCAAGAGGCAGCATAGGCACTCTCGGTAAAAAGGTCAGATGAATCCAAGTGGAAGTGTCCCGCAGCGTGACCGCGCATAAAACGAGCATGTATAACCCGGCGATCCCAGCGAGCGCATGTCCCAAGACGGGCGAATAAGCCTGTTTGATCCATTGGAAAATATGCACTCCCCGCGTCTTGTTCAAAGCGGTGTATAACAAACCGACCCAGACGATTCCCGCTAATCCGGCCAGGCCTACGGAAATCCAGGCATCCCTCTTCGCCGCATCCAGCAGAATCGGAATGACAATCACGTGATCCATTAAACCGATGGCTAATAGCAGGATCATCACAGTCTGGATAAATGTAATGGTGCCGTTCACCGCTCCTCCCCCCGTTCCGATGTTTTATTTCCTGAAATGGCATTTAATAGTATGCCTGTTGTTCCGGGAAAACATGTGTACCGGGAGATTATTCATCATGATCATACCGGGAACCCTTGACGATAATTCGTATGGTGCATAGTATTGCCAATTCATGTATCTTTATAGTAAGGGCAAGCGTTCAAAGCTTGCACTGCGCGCGTCCTAGCGCACGCATAACGGAGGAGGTGGATGTTCATGGAGCATAATGGAGGTTCGCTTGGCAGTTTGATTCTTGTCGTGTCCATCTCGTTTATCATTCCCGTGCTGTTATACCAGTTAAGACTGAGAGTAGTGCCTGTTGTTGTTGCGGAGATTTTCGCCGGTCTTGTCATAGGAAGAAGCGGATTCAACCTGGTTGGGGATGATCCGTGGGTTGAGCTTCTCTCCCTGCTCGGATTTATTTACCTGATGTTTCTAAGCGGCCTGGAGATCGATTTCAGTTCGTTTACGAAACAGAAAGGCGGAAAAAAAAGGAAATACGAACCTTTGACCGCGGCCGCCGTGATTTTCTTGGGAATTTTTATCCTTTCCGGCATATTGTCGTGGCTGCTCGTCGCCGCCGGATTCATCGACCGAGTATTTCTTACCACGTTGATTATCGGCACTATATCGCTCGGTGTTGTCGTTCCTGTCTTGAAGGAAAGAAAACTGCTGGCGACGGATTTGGGACAAACGCTGCTGCTGGTTACCGTTCTCGCCGATTTTTTCACAATGATTCTTCTTTCGTTTTACGTAAGCTTTCTTTCTAAAAGCATGTCAAAAATGCTGCTGCTCTTGTTATTTTTCTTTCTAATCACCTTCATCTATATGTTCGTCAAGCGATTTGCTTCCGGCAAAGCGTTTCAAGTTCTGGAGGAAGGCTCGATCCAGTTCGGCACCAGATTTATATTTACCTTGATTATGGTGATCGTGTTTATTTCGGAGCGGCTCGGTGTGGAAAATATTTTGGGAGCTTTTTTGGCCGGTGTCATCGTCTCCTTGATCAAGCCCAAGAAAGAATTCGTTCATCAACTCGAATCGTTCGGCTACGGCTTTTTAATTCCGATTTTTTTCGTTATGGTCGGCGCCAAGCTGGAACTGAAGTATTTGTTCGCAGACTATAAAATTTTGTTATCCATCCCCCTGCTCTTGATCGTGATGTTCGTAGCCAAGCTCGTTCCGTTGATTTTATTAAAAAAATGGTATAACTGGAGGGACGTCATTAGCTCGGCCATACTGTTATCCTCCAAACTGAGCTTGGTTATAGCTGCGGCAACGCTCGCCCTGGATTTGCATCTGATCAGCGAATCGTTCCACGGAGCGTTAATCTTGGTCGCCATTCTCAGCTGCTTGATATTTCCCATTCTCTTCAATAAATTGGCCCCTAAGCAGCAGAATAAGAAAATATCGATCTCCATCATCGGCCTGAACCATATTTCGTTGCCTGTGGCGCAAGACCTGTCCCATGAAACGGTGTATAACATCCGTATATTCACCAAGGCCAGCTCAGAGAGAAAAGAAATGGATATTCAGCCGTCGTCGCTGCTAAACATATACCATCTGCCGCAAATGAACGAAGCCGCATTAAAGGAACGGCAAGCATTCGAAGCGGATATCCTGGTCATCGCGACAATGGATGATGCATTCAACGCGAGCCTGGCCAAAGAAGTAAAGGCGCAGTATAACGGCAGAATTCTCGTGCGCATAGAATCGCCAGAGCTGCAATCGGACATGGTTCACTACGGATTCGAAGTATTTTCTACCCTATATGCCGCCCGTACCGTGCTGAGGGCGCTTATCGACAGTCCGGGCGCGCTTAAACTGCTCTCTGAAGACGAAGGCATGATTTTTGAAGTGACGATTCAGCATCTGCCTTACCGGACAACCTATCTCCGGCAATTGCCAGGGCTGGAACATATATTGATTTTACGTATATATCGCGGACAATCTTTTATCATTCCGCACGGCAATACGGAAATTCGGCTCGGAGACCGTCTGCTGATTAGCGGCAATGCGGAGCAAGTTGATTTCTTTCGTTCGCTGGTGACGAGTTGAAGCTTGACCTCCTGCAATTCAATGCATCCAACCGCTGTTTGCAGCCGGTTCCGGCAGCGTACATCATCGATAAGGATAAAATCATCCGTCACTCCTATGTCAACCCCGACTTCATGCAGCGGATGGAGCCGCAAGAGATCGTCGCTCAGTTGAACAAGCTTTCCGGCTCGAATTAGCGCTCTAGTATTAACGCAGCAAGGCTGCCGGTCGATGCCGGCAGCCTCCCTACATGCTGGATGCTCTCATTTTCGAACATGCCGTGTTATTGAATGATTGCGCTGGCAACAGCCGCCAGATCGGCAATATCAATGATGCCGTCATGGTTGCTGTCCATGTATTCGATCGAGCTCCAATCCGGACTTGCCGAATTTTTGCCGTAGTTCGCTGCGACAAGCGCAAGATCGCCGATGGTTACCTTGCCGTCCCCGTTCATATCGCCCGGCACGGAGCCGTTGACCGACTCTTTAAATTGCTGCAGCGCTTGATTCAAGGCGATAACCGCCTGATCGATTTCAGCCTGGGTATTGGCGTTTGCGGATACTGCCGCAGCAGCATCGATGGCCGATTGCAGAGCCGCTTTGGAACCTGCCGGATATTGCCCCGGCGCGCTGCCTTCCACCGCCGCGTTCAGAACCGACCGCGCTTGATCGATCAACGCATTCAACGCTTCTTTGTTCAAATCCTCCTTGCCGATAATTTGCACGTTATACGCAACCGGATCGAGCGAATTCTCTTCGCCCGCAGCATTGGCAAGCAATAACCGTGAGAGCGTAATGCCGGTTCCGGCCGTCTTCTGGACCGCTCTCCAGTTTAATGTAAGCAGTTCTCCGTCCGAGGTGACGGAATGATCCGCGCCTTGGCTCGCAAGCAGAATGCGTACCTGGCCGGGAATATCCTTCTTCACCGCCAGGATCATAAGACCTTCCTTCAAGGGTTCGGCAGACACGAAATCAAGCTTATCCGGGTCATATGTGAACTGCAAATCCTGGGCGTAGATAGCATGAGCCGCTCCGCCCGGCACACGGGTTAACCCGTAGCGCAGCTCGAAGCTTTGTCCCGCCGGAATTTCAGAGACGCCTGCCAGCGTTCCGGACAGCTTGGTCGGCACGACCGGATTCGGCACATCCGCCTTGTACATCGTTATATAGTCCAGATTCACATTGCCGATGGAACCGTTGTCAATCCGGTAGCTGATGACATTTTTCCCTTTCTTCAGCGCCAGCCGCTGCGAATCCGTAAACCATTCATCCCAGCTGATAGCCGTTTTATCCGGTGTAATCGATTTGACATGAATCCCGTTGACAAATACGTTGATCAGCGCTCTTGACGGAAGCTGCACCGTAGGATTATTGGTCGACTCTCCTTCTGCCTGCTCGCCGTAAGCATATCTGGCTCCTACGATATAATCTCCTTCCTCCGCCGCACTGACGACAAAGCTGGCTTCGGCGCCGGCCGTTTTGGACAAGTGAACATACCCCGTCCCTTGATAATTGGCGTGGCTGTTATCTTTGGCAGCATCGCCGTACAACACGGCATCCTCGGCTTGATACATATCGCCTTGTCCCAAATCGCCGGATGGCAGCTGCTGCCAATCATAAGGAGAAGCAGGCTGGCCGAAATTAGGCGTTCCATCGGCATTCCAATCGAATTTCTTAAGATTGACTTCGCGCCACCAGTTACGATTTGTATCCTTATATACCCGCGAATGATAAATCATCCAATCCTCCGTACCGTCCACCGATTTGACGAAGCCCGCTCTGCCGGGGCCGGATACGTCGGCAGTCGACACGAAAACGTTATTGGTACGGGTCCATGAACCGGGGTTCAGGAAATTGCCGTCCGTATTCATAAAATAAGATAACCGGTAGCCGTTGGACGCATAATCGCCTTCCGACACGGTAACGAATACTTTGCCGTCCTTCTGCAGCACGCGCGGGCCTTCTCCGCCGCCGCCGGGCAAAATCGAACGGTCCGCCGTAATCGTATAAGGGTTATCCATCGGAGCTATGGCAGGCCCCGCCGGCTCTCCGGAGCCTAAAGTTCCCCAAATCGCATAGAGCTGGCCGTTATGTTCAAATACCGTAAAATCGTTCGCTTGCTTGTACTCGCCACGTTCGCCGGTATACAAAGCGCCTTTGTCCACATAAGCCCCCTGCGGATCGGAGGTAACGGACTCCAGCACGGTAGCCATATGCTTGTACCCGTAATCTTTCAGATCGGCGCAATAATAGATATACCATTTACCGTTAAAGAAGAAGATTTCCGGAGCAAAGATCCGGGTTTGCGTGCCCTTCGAATCAAACACCATGATCTTTTCCCCTTGATCCGTCAAGGTGCGCGATTTGGATACGTACACTTTGTTGTTCGAGTCCAGATTGCTCGAGGACACGAAATAGTAGAAGCCGTCTTTATACGTTACGAACGGGTCTTGTCCTTGATAGAGCGGATTGCTGAATTTGCTAAATACGGATGAGCTTGTCACTCCCATCTCTTTCATGAAATCGGACCGGGCAGCCGACACGCGATTCATCGTTCCCATTAATAATTGCACTTTCTCTTCGTCGCCGATGCTTTGGCTATCGATGGTAAGAAGCAGCTGCTCCGCGTCGTTTTTAACGGCAATGAAGCCGTTCAATGCCGATGGGTCGACTTTATCGGCGAAGTTGTCGGCCAAATAAGCCGCCTTTTGAATTTCTGCGGTCAAATCGGCTTTTTTCGCCTTCATAACGCGGTCCAGCGGCAAATAAAGCGCGGATTCCGGCACGATTTCCCGCTTTTGGCTTGCGCTTTCCCATTCCATGCGAAGCCAAGTGCCGCCCCAGCCTTGCAAATATTCTACTTTGATATCGTAATGCTTGCCGGCTTCCAAACTAATCGGCTTGCTGACTTGCGGAACTTCCCAAACCTGCTGCCAAAAATCGATGATCAGCTCCCCGTTAATCCACAGCCGAAACCCGTCATCCCCCTCCATGTGAAACGTATAGTCTTCCGTGTACTTCGGTACGATCGTACCGGTAAACCGTGCGGTATTATAATCGGGCGTTCCGGTCAATTGTTTGAAAATGCTTTCAAAAGAATCGCCGTTTAAGTTCGCCACCGTGCGTTCTCCCCGAAAATCGTCAAATGTAAATACGTTAATATCGCTCCGGTTATCGGGATTTTTCTCGCATTTGAAGAACTCCCCCAACAAACCGTGGCCATCCATCGTCGGATCTGCCGCAAGAACATTCGCAGGGATGTTCCACGCGCTTACCATGAAGATGATCGCCATGACCAGTATTCCGATCGTTCTTTTCATTGATGCGCCTCCCGGTTTCCAAATTCGTTTTCGTCTCTTCGCTCCGCCGCCATGCCGATTTTCGTTTATTGTCCGTATGGTTGTAGCCCGATCCCCCCTAACCGAATGCATTCAGACTGCATAACTCCAAGGATAGCTTTCTTGCTGCTTGACCAGTGTCGATGCGAGCGAGATGATCATACGCTGCATTTGTTTCTAACTTACCATATTTTTAAAATTATAGATTTGTAATAACCGGACCTTTTTTACGTTTTTCTCCCCTTCTTTTCTATCGGAAACCGCGCGCTCGCCTTCCCGGTAAACGCAGCGAGGCCGCCGTTAAATAACGGCAGCCTCTATTGATTGATACTATTTAATTAAAGCTTTTCCGTGCTTCCTTCTGCTTCCCCGCAAGGAGATTGCAGCGATCCAAGCGGCTGCCGCAGCGATGACCACAACGGCAACCCACAGCCAAATGCGGACATGGGCGTGCTACTGCAGCAGCATCAGCCATACATAAAGCCCTGCAAGAGTAATAAACAGCGTAGGGACGGTCAGCAGAACGCCCGTTTTAAAATAATATCCCCAGGTGATCTTCACTTTTTTGGCGGACAATACGTGCAGCCACAATAAGGTCGCCAATGAGCCTATGGGCGTCATCTTCGGACCCAAGTCCGACCCGATGACGTTGGCGTAAATCAGCGCCTCCCGGACGAAGCCCTCGGTCTGCGTTCCTTTGATCGCCAAAGCATCGATCATGACCGTCGGCAGGTTGTTCATGATCGAGGAGAGAATTGCCGCGATAAAGCCCATACCGACCGCTGCGGCGAACAGCCCACGGTCTGCGACAGCTTGAATGACTTGGCCTAGAGCATCGGTCAAGCCCGAATTTCTAAGGCCGTACACCACCACGTACATCGCGATGGAAAATATGACGATGGTCCACGGAGCGCCTCGGACAAGCTGCCACGTCTTAACGGCCGGGCTTCTTCTCGCGGCGATCAACAGAGCGGCCGCTGCGGCCCCCCCGATCACGCATACCGGAACCGGTAGCAGCTCGCTGCCGAAATAGGCGGCGAGCAGCGCGGCTAATATCACCCACGATAATCGGAACAGCCTCGGATCTTTAATCGCCTCCTCCGGACTTTTCAGCTCAGCGAGAGAATAGCTCCCGGGAATACTGCTCCGGAAATATAAATACAGTACAAGCAGACTGGCTGCGATGGAAAAGCAATTCGGCACGATCATCCGGCCGGCATATTCCGCAAAGCCGACGCCGAAATAATCCGCGGAGACGATATTGACCAAATTGCTAATGACAAGCGGCAAAGAAGCCGTATCCGCTATAAATCCGCTCGCCATAATAAACGGGAGGATCAGCTTGCCGTCAAACTTGAGGGCGCGTACCATAGACAAAACAATCGGAGTCATAATCAAAGCGGCGCCGTCGTTGGCAAACAAGGCGGACACCGCCGATCCGAGCAGAACGATCAGGAAGAACATGCGCAGTCCATGGCCGCGCGCAAGCCTCGCCATATGTAGAGCCGCCCATTCAAACAATCCGATTTCATCCAACACTAGCGAAATAATAATAATGGCGACAAACGTTAACGTTGCATTCCAAACGATACCGGTGACCGTACCTACATCCTCTAGGCTGACTACACCGAACAGCAAAGCGAGAACCGCCCCCGCGCTTGCCGACCATCCGATGCTTAACCCCTTTGGCTGCCAAATGACGAAAACAAGGGTGAGCGTAAAAATTAGAAATGCCGTGACAGCCATAACATCCTCCTAAATAATGAATGACGCCAAAAAACGGCAAGCTTCCAAAAATAGGAATTCTTGCCGTCTCGATTAATGAAGCAGACGGGGTAAGCCGGATTACTTCGCTTGAATATAGCCTTCCGCTTTGAGCAGCTCGGCGATCAGTACGGCTCCGCCCGCCGCGCCGCGAAGCGTATTATGGGAAAGACCGACAAATTTATAGTCGTACACGGAGTCTTCGCGCAATCTGCCTACGGACACGCCCATGCCGCGTTCAATATCGCGGTCCAATTTCGTTTGCGGTCTGTTGTCTTCTTCGAAATAAGTAATGAATTGCTTAGGCGCGCTTGGCAAGCCCAGCTCCTGCGGACGTCCTTTGAACTGCAGCCAGCGGCTGAGAATTTCTTCTTTGGACGGCTTGTTCTCGAACGATACGAAGACGGTAGCCAAATGCCCATCCGTTACCGGAACGCGAATACATTGCGTTGTAATAAGCGGCGCGCTCGCTTTGACAATCTGGTCGTTCTCAATGCTGCCCCAGATGCGCAGCGGCTCCTGTTCGCTTTTTTCTTCCTCGCCGCCGATATACGGAATCACATTGTCCAGCATTTCCGGCCAATCGGTGAAGTTTTTACCGGCGCCGGAAATCGCTTGATACGTCGAGGCGACCACCGTCGTCGGTTTGTAATCGAGCAGCGCGTTAAGCGCCGGAACGTAGCTCTGAATCGAGCAGTTCGGTTTCACGGCGATAAATCCGGTCGAAGTGCCGAGCCGTTTTCTCTGCGCCTCAATGATTTGGATGTGCCCCGGATTAATTTCCGGAATGACCATCGGGATATCCGGCGTCCAGCGGTGAGCCGAGTTGTTGGAAATGACCGGCGTGCCCGTTTTGGCGTAAGCTTCCTCCAGCGCTTGAATTTCATTTTTCTTCATATCGACGGCGCAGAATATAAAATCGACCCCGGCGGCAACCTCTTCCACCTTGGAAGCGTCCTGCACGACGATATGTTTCACGGCTTCAGGAATCGGGCCGGACAATTTCCAGCGGTTTTGCACCGCTTCTTCATACGTTTTGCCTGCCGATCCGGCGCTTGCCGCAATCGCCGTTACTTCAAACCAAGGGTGCTGATCCAGCAGCTGCACAAACCGCTGCCCTACCATTCCCGTTCCTCCGACAATACCTGCTTTTAATTTTTGCGTCATAATACCATTCCAATCCTTTCCGTAGGGTCTGATTAAGCGCTCTTTTTCATCATATACGTCTGGCTTCCGGGTCGTGTGTTACCTTGACTGCAATAAAAAAAATCCCACCCCCAAGACTAATGTCTTGGGGACGAGATTCGTATGCTCGTGGTACCACCCCAGATTCGCCAATATGTCGCCATATTCGCCTCTTCAAGTACGGCATTACGCTGTAATGCTTATACTCTAGCTCTGTAACAGGAGCTCCTGGCGCACCATCCCCATCCTGATCCGGTTCCGATGTGCTGCTCTGAGCCTTTTTTCAATAAAGAAATCTTTACTCCTTTTCAGCTGCCGGAGCTCTCTGCAAAAGAATTTCATTTATCTACTCTTCTCATCATCGCATTTGAACGTGTTTGCGATAATAATACCAAATATCCGCGGTTCGGTAAACATTTTTTTTGAAAGTTCGATTTTTTGTTTCATTTCAGCTGTCCGCACGGCAGCTCTGTCCTACATTCTAAGCTGCATATGGTGTAAATTAGCGTAAACGCCGCTTCGGGCAAGCAGCTGTTCGTGCGTTCCCTGCTCTTCAATTCCGCTGTCCGTCAATACAACGATTCGCTGCGCGTTTCGGACCGTGGACAAGCGATGGGCTATAACCAGCGTCGTGCGATGACGGGTCAGTCTCTCCAGCGAATCCTGCACGGCCCGCTCGCTTTCATTATCCAGCGCGCTCGTCGCTTCATCGAGAATAAGAATCGGCGGATTTTTCAGGAACACGCGGGCGATGCTTAATCTTTGCTTTTGCCCGCCGGATAATTTCACGCCGCGCTGCCCGATATCCGTATCGTATCCGTGCGGCAGCTCCATAATGAACTCATGGGCGTTTGCCTGCTTGGCCGCTTCGAGGATCTCTTCCCTGGTCGCCTCCATGTTGCCGTAACGGATATTGTCCAGAACCGAGCCCGCGAACAAATAAACGTCCTGCTGAACGACGCCGATGTGCTTTCTTAACGATCGCAAGCCGATCTTCCGGATGTCGCGGCCGTCAAGAAGAATCGTCCCCTCGCTGACTTCGTAGAAACGCGGAATTAACGAGCAGAGCGTCGATTTGCCTGCGCCCGAAGGCCCGACGACGGCGACGTATTCTCCGGACTGAATATCGAGCGTGACATGCTTCAGAACATGGCCGTAATCTTCTTTATATTTAAAGCTGACATCGCGGAACGCAATATGCCCCCGAACATCCGTAAGCTCCTCCGCGTCCTTCGCATCCTGAATATCCGGCTCGATCTCCAGCATATCCATGAACCGGTCGAACCCGGTTATGCCTTCCTGGTACAGCCGGGCGAAATTAACCAGCCGCTTGATAGGCTCGATAAGGATGCCGACGCATAAAATATAAGTCAGCAGATCGGCCATTTCCAATGAAGCCCCCACGATCGCAGCTCCTCCGAAGACGACCACGGCCGTCGTAATGAGATGTGTGAACGCATTCATGCCTTCGAAGAAATAGGCTTCGCTCTTATATCCTTCGCTTCGGCTTTGAACGAAACGCTCGTTCGCGCAAGCGAATTTCTGCCGTTCCACCTGCTCGTTGGCAAACGATTTGACCACTCGAATGCCTGCCAGCGTATCTTCCACCTGGGCGTTGATATCGCCGATCCGCTCCTTGGTTCTTCTTAACGCGGCATTCATCCGCTTGTTCAAATAACATGCATAAACCGCCATCACAGGCAGAAATAAAAAGACAATCAGCGTAAGCTTCACATCGATCGTGAACAAAATGGCGAGCGCGCCAATCAATTTGAGCGCCGAAATGACAATATCCTCGGGCCCGTGATGATACAATTCCGCCAGCGACAAAATGTCGTTCGTGGCCCGGCTCATGAGCTGGCCTGTTTTATGCTCGTCATAAAAGCTGAAGGACAGCTTCTGATAATGATCGAACAGCTCGCTGCGCATATCGCTTTCCATCATCGCCCCCATCCTGTGTCCCTTGTAGGAAATGAATATGTCGCACACGGTATGAACGGCAATCAGAGCGAGCATAACGGCGCCCATCATATAAATCTTCTTCAGCGCGCCGGGCTGGCTCGCTTCCAACACATATATAGTAATGTACCTGACGCATAAAGGCAGAATCAGAGTAATCGCGGAAACGACGAATGCGCAGGCCATGTCGGCCCAGAACAAACCTAAGTAGGGCTTGTAATAAGACAAAAACTTCTTGGTTCGAGAATTCAAACGGTTCTCCTCCATATGACGGAGGGTTAAAGTATAGTCGCCCTCCGTGTCGGCTTGGCGATGGACGTCAAAGTTGTTTTCATAATCAACACCCGTTTCATATTGGATTGGTCCTGCTACCTCCCATTATACTGATGAAGCCGCGGCGCTGCAGCGGGAAGATTCGGTTATAATAAAACAATACGGTTTATAACCGATGACCTTGCCCAGGATGCTTTCTTGCGGAATCGTTCCGAAATGCCGGCTGTCCGCGCTGCGAAACCAATCGTCCCCAATAAGGTAATATTGTCCATCCGGTATTCGAATCGGCTGCTTGCTCGTTTCTTCGCTCTCCAGAATAAATTTCACATTCGTTTTGAAGTTCACGCGTATATTGTCGGGCAGGCCGGACTTTTCGGAAGCCGCTTGCAGTTCCTGCACATTCATTCCAAGCCGGCGCGCTTGACCGTAAAAGGTGTCCAGTTTTCTTCCATCGATGTAAATCTGTCCCTTATCTATACGGATGCTCTCTCCGGGTAAGGCGACAATTCTCGAAATCTCCTTCTCGCTCCCATTGTCGGTTGCGCCGCCCTTTTTCGGATTTTGATAATAGACAACGTCCCCTCGTTGAACCGGATTCGCTTGGTAATAGGTTGGATCTACGACGACATCGACGTTATCGTATTCATGATGTCCGCGGTCCATATTGTCATAACCGTGATGGTATACTACCATTCCTGCCGTCGCTTCGATCGGCTTCACGTTCTCTTGCGTTACGTTATCCCGCAAAGGCTCGCGGGCGCAAGCCGCCAATGCAACAGCTATCGTCAAAATAAATACGCCAAAGCGCAATGAAGACACCTCCCCAAATAGCCGCTCAAATAACCGTTCCAATTCCCATTATACGATAAAGCATGTATCCGGCATCCATAATTGGTGAATGATTCCTGAACTCTGGGGCGAACGGAGCCAAAAAAACGGAGTGCCGCAACTGGTTCCAGTTTGGCACTCCGTGTGTAAAGCATATGCGGTTCCGTCAGCCGCGGCGTTTGCTTCAAGTACCGCAGTAAGTTCGATAAGGATAGCTTGAAGGCACCGAAGGTGCAGCGTATTCCTCTTGTTCGGGAGAATACGAATAAGGGTCGGCGAGAGCTTCCAGAAGCCTCTCCATTACGGTAACGTCTCCATGCCGCTCCGCCGCTTCCAGCGCTTCTTCAACCCGGTGGTTGCGGGGAATGACCGCAGGATTGCTGCTTCTCATCAGGCGAAGCGAGTCTTCCTTCGTCTCCTGCTGGCGGTCGCGTCTCGCCTGCCACCGCTCATGCCACTCGGTAAATCCTTCGGAGCCGAAACATGCCGTATCCTCCGGCTTCTCCAAGGTCAATGCGCGGAACGTATTCGTAAAGTCCGCATGATGCTTCTCCATCAGAATGAGCAGATCTTGAATAAGGGCTTCATCCTCCGGCTCTTCGTTATAAAGTCCCAGCTTCGCCCTCATGCCGGCGAGCCAGCCGCGCTGAAACTGCTTCGGAAACTCGGCAATCGCATCCTCGGCCAGCTTGACGGCTCGTTCCTCGTCGCTGTGCAGCAGCGGCAGCAGCGTTTCGGCGAAGCGCGCCAGGTTCCACGCGGCGATCTGGGGCTGATTGCCGTAGGCGTATCGCCCTTGACGATCGATGGAGCTGAATACTGTCGCCGGGTCGTAGGCATCCATAAAAGCGCACGGGCCGTAATCGATGGTCTCCCCGCTAAGCGCCATGTTATCGGTGTTCATAACCCCGTGAACGAAGCCGACAAGCTGCCATTTGACGATCAGCGATGCCTGCCGTCCGATCACTCCCCGCAGCAAGGCGAGATAGCGGTTATCGTCCGCCTCCGCTTCCGGGAAATGCCTGCGCAGGGTGTAATCGGCCAAGGCGCGAAGCTCCTCTTGCGTCCCCTTGCCGGCAGCGTATTGAAACGTGCCGACGCGCAGATGGCTGGCGGCCACGCGGGTCAGAACCGCACCAGGCAGCTCGGTCTCGCGCATAATGGACTGTCCGGTCGCCGTCACCGCCAGACTGCGGGTCGTAGGAATCCCCAGCGCATGCATCGCCTCGCTGATGATATATTCGCGCAGCATCGGTCCGACAGCCGCTCTGCCGTCGCCGCTGCGGGAATACGGGGTCCGGCCGGGGCCTTTCAGCTGAATGTCGAACCGGTCACCCCGGGGCGTTATTTGTTCGCCGAGCAGGATCGCCCGACCGTCCCCCAGCATCGTTAAATACCCGAACTGATGCCCCGCATAAGCTTGCGCGAGCGGCTCAGCCCCTTCGGGAATTGTATTGCCGGCCAGCACGGCGGCTCCTTCCTCGCTTCGCAAAGCTTCGGCGTCCAAGCCCAGCTCCGCCGCCAGCGCCCGGTTCAGCGCCAGCAGCTCCGGCGATCGTACGGGGGTAGGAGCGAGCAGCGTAAAAAAAGTTTGCGGCAGCCGCGCATAGCTGTTGTCGAAGTTCCATCCTGCGCCGATTATTGATCTATGATCGCTCATCATGTCACCTTGTTTCTTTATGATTATTTTTCAGAAGGGTGGCGAAAACCGCTGATTGCGCATGCGAAAGCATCTAGATTATGTACGGCGGTACGCCTTTTCGTGGAAACGGGTTATGCTGCGAAACAGCGCTTTGCCGTCCTCCGGCAGCCGGTCCGTCTCGCTGAAGCTGCAGTACATCGCCTGATAAGGCTCGGGCACCCAAATGTATTGATGCACATACGAAGTAAGCTGGAAGCCGTTCGCTTCCCAGAAGCGGATACGCCGCTTGTTCTCCTCCGTAGGCTCGGATTCCACTTCGACGATAATCCCCTTGGCATCCGCCTCGGCGCGCGCCCACTGCTTGATATGGCCCAGCAGCGAACGGCCGATTCCCGTACCGCGCACATCGCGGCGAACCGCCAAATAATCGATGATCACGGCTCTCGCCTGCTTATCGATACCGGTTAAAGCCATTCCGGCGAGTTCCCCGCCTCGGGCTACGGTATGCAGCCGGCACATCCGTCTTTCAAACATGCGGCGGATGATCGCGCGGCTCTTCCTGCCTTCGTGAGGAAACGCCTGCTCGTAGATCCGCTCCGCCTCGTTCCAGCGCTCTTCGTCCCACTCGCCGCTGATGCGATAATTCAAAGTGTCCAATCATGCTCCCTGCTTTCGGAATCCGATTCGGTATGTATTGTTGGCGCTCCAACAACATCATCATACCACTAGCTGAAGCCATATACCAAACCCGTTCCAGTACGGCGGGAGCTAAGTCTCCGATTAAAGGAAAAAGCGGCCGGCCAGAAGTTTTCCTCCGGCCGGCCGCTGGTATTCGAAGATTTCATTAAACGGTAATAACCGTAATTCCGCGGTCCTCAAGCTGATCTACCGTTTCCTTGGCGATGCGGCGATCCGTAATGATGACGTCGATTTCGGATAGATCGGCGACTTGCGTAAACGATTGCACGCCGAATTTGCTCGAATCGACGAGCAAAATCACTTCGTCCGCGATGCCGATCATCCGCTCTTTAATTCGGGCTTGGAGCTCGTTCGACTCGCTGATGCCGCGATCCAAATGTACGCCTTTGCAGGACAAAAACACTTTATCCACGTGATAAGTATCGAGAGAACGTTCGGCCAGCGGCCCGACGAAAGATAAGGAACGCTGAGCCAGCCGGCCGCCCGTCGAAATCACTTCAATCTTCTCCTTATTGCTCAGCTCCGTTGCGACCTTGATCGAATTGGTAAGGACGGTCAGAGGAAGATCGGGAACTTCCGCCGCCATGTACCAAGCCGTAGAGCTGGCATCAAGAAGAATCCGGTCTCGCTCGCCGATCCGCTCGATCGCGGCCTGGGCTATTCTCTTCTTCTCTTCGGCATAGGCGATTTCCCGTTCAAAGTAAGGGATCTCCGGCTGCTGGTCGTCCTTGATGCTGACCGCCCCGCCATGGGAACGGGTCAGACGCCCCGCTTGCTCCAATCGGTCCAGGTCGCGGCGAATCGTCTCCTCCGTAACCTGGAACAGCTCGCTAAGCTCGGAAACTCTTACTGCGCCTCTTTGGTTAACCAAACTTACAATTTTCTCGTAACGCTCCGCAACTAGCATAAGGTGCTCCTTTTCACTATTGTGCAATTCCCGTCAGCTTAACGAATCGTTCATAAGCCGCGGACCACTGCTCCTGCTCTTCCGGCATGTACTCTTCGACTGGGAACGAGTCGCGGATAACGCGGCGCGCTTCCCAGATGTCCTTGAACACGCCTTGCGCGATCCACTGCACGGCCATATTGCCGATAGCGCTGCCTTCCGAAGGCCCCGCCCATACGGGCTTGCCGATCGCATTGGCCGACCATTGGCAGAGCAGCGTATTGTTAATGCCGCCGCCGACCATATGCAGGCCGTTCAACGTCTGATTCGACAGCCGTTCGGTCATTTCGAACACAAACCGGTATTTCAAAGCCAAGCTTTCCAAAATGCAGCGAACGATTTCTCCTGCCGTCTCCGGCGCCTGCTGTCCCGTTTCGCGGCAATACTGGGCGATACGGGCGGGCATGTCTCCGGGAGCCAGAAACATCGGATGATCGGGATCGATGAATGCGCCGAACGGTTTGGCCGCTCCCGCCAGCTGTACGAGCTCGGGGAAGGTATACGATTGCCCTGCCTTCTCCCATTCGTGGCGGCTTTCCTGGAGAATCCACAGTCCCATAATGTTCTTCAGCAGGCGGTACGTGCCTTCGACGCCACCTTCATTGGTGAAGTTAAACTGCTGCGCCATATCGTTTATGACCGGCTCCTGAACCTCAGTTCCCATGAGCGACCATGTTCCGCAGCTCAAGTAAGCGAAGGAACGGTCGGTTGCCGGCACCGCCGCTACGGCCGATCCCGTATCATGCTCGGCTACGGCATAGACGGGAATGGACGGAATGCCGAGCTCTTCGCATACGGACTCTTGCAGCTTCCCTGCCGGACTTCCCGGCTGCAGCACTTCACCGAACCATGATTCCGGAAAGCCGAGCTGCTGAAGAAGCTCTTGATCCCAAGTGCCCTTCACAGGGTTGAACAGCTGCGTCGTCGTTGCGTTGGAAAACTCGTTATGCATTTCTCCCGTCAGGAAATACCGGAGCAAATCCGGAATCATCAGGAAGCGGTTGCCTTCCTGAAGCCAAGGCGAGTTCGCCTGTTTCAGCGCAAACAGCTGGAAGATCGTATTAAACTGAAGAAATTGAATGCCGGTTCGTTTAAAAATCTCCGACGCCGGGAGCTGCGCGAACAGCTTCTCCATCATCTGATCCGTATGCCGGTCCCGATAATGGTAAGGATTGCCGACCAGCTCGCCGTTCGCCCCGATAAAGCCGAAATCGACCGCCCAGGAATCGATCCCGACGCTGTCCACTTCGATTCCCTGGTTTTTGGCCTTCAGCAATCCCTGCTTGATTTCATGGTATAGCCGCAAAATATCCCAATGCAGGCGGTCGCCCACCTGCACCGGATCATTGGAAAAGCGATGAAGCTCCGTAATTTCAATCTTGCCGTCTACCAGGCGGCCCAGCATCGCTCTGCCGCTGCTGGCCCCCAGATCAAAAGCGATAATGTTTCCCAAGGATATCACCCTTATCCGTTAATTAGCCGCGTTTGAGCAGCACTTCTTGCTCGTACGCTTTCACTTGGGACAGCCATTCCTCGCGCACAGGAACGCCTTTGGATGCGCAGTAGTAATCCCATACGGCGCCGAAAGGATACGATTTGAATTCTTCCGTCAAGGCCAGACGCGTCGTATAATCCCCTTCCAGCTCGGCTTTTTTCAAAGCTTCCACCGGATCGAGCATCGCCCGCATCAGCGCTTTGATCGTGTTGCGCGTACCGATAACCCAAGCGGCTACACGGTTGATGCTGCCGTCGAAGAAGTCCAGACCGATATGCGTTTTGCCGAGCAAATCGCCGCGAACCAGTTCCCGGCCGATATCGATCAGCTCGTCGTCCAGCGTAACCACGTGATCGCTATCCCATCTCATAGGGCGGCTTACGTGAAGCAGGATACCGTCGGCGAACAGGGACAGGGAAGATAACTTATTGGAAATCACTTCCGTCGGATGGAAATGGCCCGCATCCAGGCAGATTAATTTATTATTTTGAAGGCCGTAGCCCATATAAAACTCATGCGAGCCTACGACATACGCTTCGGAACCGAGGCCGAACAGCTTGCTTTCTACGGCATCCAGGTTATGTGCAGGGTTCAGTTCTTCCGCGAACACTTCGTCCAAAGCGGATTTCAGACGCTGTCTAGGCGCCAGGCGGTCCGCCGGAACATCCTTGAAGCCGTCCGGTACCCAGACGTTGGTTACGCAGGTTTGACCGAGCTGCTCGCCGAAGTAAGCGCCGATTTTTCTGGACACTTTGCAGTGGTCGATCCAGAACTTGCGGATCGCCGGATCGGGATGGCTTAACGTGAAGCCGTCCTTGGAATTCTCATGAGAGAAGCAAGTCGGATTGAAATCCAGACCCAAGCCCTGTTCCTTGGCCCAATCCACCCATTTGTCAAAATGCTTCGGCTGAAGCTCATCCAGCTCCACCTTCTCGTCCGTATCGGCGTAGATCGCGTGAAGATTCACCTTATGCTTGCCGGGAATCAGCGAGAACGCTTTCTCCAAGTCCGCGCGAAGCTCTTCGGGAGTGCGCGCCGCTCCGGGATAATTGCCGGTTACGGAAATGCCGCCGGTCAAATCCTGATCGCGGTTCAAAAAGCCTCTTACATCGTCGCCTTGCCAGCAGTGCATGGAAATTTTAATTTGTTCCAGCTGCTTCAGCACTTGATCGACGTCAATGCCGTGGGCTGCATAAAGCTCTTTTGCCAATTCATAATTGGCCGCAACGTTTTTATCCATTTGTACAGCTCCTTTTAACGTATTTTATTTGATCGGATAAGCGATAACGGACATAAGGGCGTTCTCAGCCTGAGTTGCGTCCAAACGGCTGTATTGCACAATAACCGGAATGTCGCTCTTCACTTCGATGGCATAAGGAACGCCGACCGGAATCGGCGTCCCTTCCTTGGCCAAAGAGCTTGTGCGTATATGCTTCGTGCGCCGGGCCGCGACGACCTCGGCGATATTCTCCAGCGGATCGCGGTCCTCGAAGAAAATCGTGATGGTCAGATGGGCATCCTCGGATGCGGTGTTAAGCACGCAAATCGATTCATGGCTGGTTAACGTTCCGGAGCTGTGCTCCGGAATATAACCGTCAGGAATAATCCATACTTTTTCCCCTGTAGCCGTTGGCATATGGCAAATCCTCCTTTAAATGAAACTCGTCATTTATAGATGATTAGCGAGTGAACGCAGCAGGTACGCCGCCGTCGATCGTCAGCATGCAGCCCGTCGTTTTCGCCGATTTCGAGGAAGCGAAGAACGCGATGCCTTCGGCAATGTCACGAGGATAAATGTTAACGAGCAAGGTCGTACGCTTGCGGTAGTACTCTTCCAATTGATCCGGCTCGATGCCGTAAGCGGCGGCGCGTTCGTTGCGCCAGCTTCCGTTCCAGATCGCCGAGCCTTGCAAAATTGCGTCCGGCAAAATCGTATTGACGCGGATGCCGAATTCCCCGCCTTCTGCGGCGATGCAGCGCGCAAGATGAGCTTCCATCGCTTTGACCGCGCTGTAGGCCGTTGCGTTTTTGCCGGCGTACACCGAGTTCTTGGAGCCGACGAACACCATGCTGCCGCCGACCGCTTGTTCTTTCATAATAATGAACGCTTCGCGGGCAACGAGGAAGTACCCTGTTCCAAGCACGTTCATGTTCAAGTTCCATTCTTTCAGCGACGTTTGGTCGAACGGGCTGGAGGTTGCGAGACCCGCATTATTGACGATAATGTCGACGCCGCCGTAAGTAAGCGCCGTTTGCGCGTAAGCGGCTTTGATCATCTCTTCGCTCGTTACGTCCATCTTCACGGCAAGAGCGCGGTTCTCGCCGAATTTCTCGTTGATTTCCGCTGCGACCTTCTCGGCGCCTTCCAGGTTAAGATCGGCCAGCACGACATGCGCGCCTTCGGAAACCAGACGGCGTGCCGTTTCGCTGCCGATACCGCCCGCTCCGCCGGTGATGAAAGCGATTTGACGGGAGAACTCCGCTTCCGCAGGAGCCAAGGACAGCTTGTAAAGCTCAAGCGGCCAGTATTCGACGTTGTAAGATTCGTTCTCGCTGAGGGAAACGAATTGACCGAGAGCCGTAGCGCCTCTCATCACCGCGATTGCGCGATGGTACAGCGCGCCGCTCACTTGGGACATAACCCAGCTCTTGCCGGTGTTGATCATGCCGACGCCGGGGATAAGGATAACGCGCGGCGCCGCTTCGAACATAACGTCGCCTTCATTTTTGTTGCGCTCGAAGTAAGCTTTATATTCTTCTTTATATGCGGCAATGCCTTCTTTCAGCTTCGCTTTCAATCCGTCGATGTCTTCAGCGTTCGGAGTCCAGTCGATGAACAACGGAACGACCTTCGTATGAACGAGGTGATCCGGGCAAGCTGCGCCGACCTGCGAAAGTTTGGCGGAGTCTTGTCCTCCTACGAATTGCAGCACGTCTTCGGCGTCGTCGAAGGAAAGGATCATTTTCTTCGCATCGCTTACCGCGCCGCGGATCGTCGGCATCACTTGCGCTGCGACGCTTCTGCGCTCTTCGGCCGTCAAGGCGCCGTGCTTCACGCCGCCGAATACGCGGCTCTCGTTAATGCGGGATTCGATGAAGCTTTCCGCTTCGGTAATGATTTTGATTGTTTGCGCGTAAGCTTCGTCGGAAGTTTCACCCCAAGTAACCAAACCGTGTTTCTCCATAAGCACCAGTTCGGCTTTAGGATTGTTTCTAACGCCTTCTGCGATCATTTTGGACAATTTGAAGCCGGGGCGAATATAAGGAACCCATACGAAGCGGTCTCCGAAAATTTCGCGGGCGATTTCTTTGCCGTTATCCGCGCAGCACAGGCTGATGATCGAATCCGGGTGAGTATGGTCTACGTGTTTGAACGGAAGAAATGCGTGAAGCAGCGTTTCGATGGAAGCGCGCGGATGCTTGGCGTCGATCATGCAGTTGGCCAAATAAGCGACCATATCTTCATCGGACATGTCGTCTTTTTCGTACAGAGGACGAATATCGTCCATGCGCAAGCCGGTGAAGTTAGACGCCTTCATCGTCGCCAGGTCGGAGCCGCTGCCTTTGACGAACATCACTTCGATGTCGCGGCCGCGGAAATCCTTAACGACCGTCTTGCTGGAGGTATTCCCGCCGCCGTAGTTACAAACGCGGCGATCCGTACCGATAAGATTCGAGCGATAAACCAGTTGTTCAAGACCTGTCGTAAGCTCTGCTGCTTTAGATGCATCCCATAAACTTTGTACCATTGATTTATACCTCCAGATGAATGTTGATTTATGTTTGTTTACATCTTATCATATCTGTTTCTCTTTGGATACTATAAATTCAAAAATAAACAAAAATAAAAACGGAAAAAATAAAATATGACTCCGTCGCGTCCTCAATCCGCCTTCCATATCTTCAAGGGCAATATTTAACCAATAACAGACATCCCTGCGCCTCTGTCGCCGAAGTTGAACACCTAAGAAAGCGGGCCCGAATATAGTTAGATATTAGATAGCTTTAATTCCCGGATTTCCGCCGATCTTCGGACCAGTCCTCTCAAGAAATCCGGGTCGGGCGGCGAGCGGAAAAAGCTTTCGCCTGTGCAGCCGGCGTTTTCTTCCCCGTTTAGGACTCTGTCAGAAGGAGTTGCTTGATAGAAGTTTCCAATCGAGCTGAAATCGGATTTTTGGATGGTTGTTCCTTTTTCTATGAAGAACATTCGTTTTCTTAGGTGAACGCTAACGTTTTTCCAGATTCAAATGGTCCCTCCGCTCTTAGTTCACCATCCTTTATCAATGAAAGGAGCTAATGACCGTGTCGCAAGCAAACTTTCCGAATATAACTCCTTCCATTTCTATAACGAGAGAACAGGCGATCAATTTGCTTTTATCCTCCATCGCTTTTGAGGAGCTGGGCCTCAGTCATATTTTGAATGCGGAAGGGGAAAAACTGCAATATGTGCTTGGCACCCTGCCGGGCTTGTCGCCAGCGGCGAGCATAGACGATCTTCTTGCCGTCAATAACAGCGTGTCGAATACGATCCAAACGATCATCCAGAAAGAATGGATTCTAAGCGATAACCTGGACAGCATACTTCGTACGCCGGTCACGGTCGGCCCGACGGGAGCCACGGGAGCGACCGGAGCGACAGGTCCTGCGGGAGGACCGCCGGGGCCGACCGGACCGACAGGTGAGGCGGGAGCGACCGGACCCGCCGGCCCTACAGGCCCCCCGGGAACCGCCGTCACCGAAAACAACGCGGATATTGGATTCGTCGGAACGTTTGCGGGCTTTTCACCGGTACCGTTAACAACGAATTATTCCATTAACGGGTTGGCAATCAGCCATCTGCCGGATACCACGGACATCCTTCTCGCTCCCGGGCATACTTATCAGGTTGTATACACGTTCGAAGGCGTGCCGGGCGTCGGGCGCAATTTGCAGGCAAACTTATTATTGAACGGCAGTCCGGTTCCAGGCAGTGAAGCGGTCAACCAAATGACTTCAAATCCAAACCCCGAACTTGCTGTCGGTATTTCCATCGTCACCACTGCGGGGATTTCGCCGAGCATTCTTCAAGTTAACAACATTACGGCGAACACTGTATCCAGGGTGAGAATCATCATAACGCAAATCGCCTGACTTTCAATCCAAAAAGCCTCGATTCCTGTATTACAGGAACGAGGCCTCTTGGATTATGCCGGTATTAAGATAATCTGTGGACGGAGAATACGATTCCCCCGCTGTTGACGCCGCCCAAATTAATTGCAACCGTCAATCCTCCGCTATCATAGTAAAGATTGATGACATCACCCGCATTGAGCTGTACGTCTCCAGCCAATGTAATCGTTCCATTTCCCAAAATGGCTCTTAGAGTAAGCACCAGCGCAACGTTGACATTCAGCAGCGGGAAAAGCCCGCTTATCAGATTCGTTGCCGTGGCCGATGTCCTCCGTACAATAAACCCGGGATTCACTCCGGAGCCGAGCGATGCCGAAATCGCCGCTGATGTGGAATAATTAATGGTGGCTTTAATAGAATAGGTGCCTGTGCCAGGCACTGTATAATTACCGGACGCTGGATCAAATCCGCTTGTGTTGTAATAGGGAGAAGCGACCGTCCATCCCGCAAGCTGCCCGCTGGCGGAAATGGTCGCTGTTGAAATAAATGCGGAGAAGCCTTGCTGCGTAACTGTAGGCCCTGTGGCGCCCGTCGCTCCTGTTGCACCCGTGACACCCGCGGCACCTGTGGCTCCCGTGACGCCCGTAGCTCCTGTCGCTCCCGTGGCTCCGGTTTCGCCTGCGGCTCCCGCTGCACCTGTCACGCCTGTGGCACCTGTCGCTCCCGTTGCGCCTGTGGCTCCTGTGGCTCCTGTGGCTCCTGTGGTCCCGGTTTCGCCCGTCGCTCCTGTCGCTCCTGTTGCACCCGTCACTCCCGCGGCACCTGTGGTTCCGGTTTCGCCGGTCGCACCCGTGGCTCCCGTGACGCCCGTAGCTCCTGTCACTCCCGTTGCACCTGTTTCGCCCATGGCTCCTGTGACGCCTGTCGCTCCGGTAGCCCCTGTGGCTCCTGCTGCACCTGTCACGCCTGTTGCCCCGGTGGCTCCCGTGACGCCCGTCGCTCCTGTCGCTCCCGTTGCGCCTGCGGCTCCTATTACGCCTGTGGCTCCTGTTGCCCCCGTCGCACCCGTCGCTCCTGTTTCGCCTGCAGCTCCTGTTGCTCCTGTTTCACCTGTAGCTCCCGTCGCTCCTGTTGCACCCGTCACTCCTGTGACGCCCGTAGCTCCTGTTGCGCCTGCTACTCCTGTTGCTCCAGTTTCACCCGTAGCTCCTGTCGCTCCCGTTGCGCCTGCGGCTCCTGTTGCCCCAGTTGCACCTGTGGCGCCCGTAGCTCCTGTTGCCCCAGTTGCACCTGTGGCGCCCGTAGCTCCTGTTGCCCCAGTTGCACCTGCGACGCCTGTCGCTCCTGTTGCCCCGGTTGCTCCAGTAACTCCCGTTTCACCTGTTACACCTGTGGCCCCGGTTTCTCCCATGGCTCCTGTGACGCCTGTCGCTCCGGTAGCCCCTGTGGCTCCCGCTGCACCTGTCGCTCCCGTTGCGCCTGTTGACCCGGTTTCGCCCGTCGCACCTGTTGCACCCGTAACACCGGTCGCTCCCGTTACGCCTGTTGCCCCAGTTGCACCCGTGACGCCCGTAGTTCCTGTCGCTCCCGTTGTACCTGTTGCACCCGTGACGCCTATGGCTCCTGTTGCACCCGTGATACCTGTCGCACCCGTGGCTCCTGTGACGCCTGCCGCTCCTGTGGCCCCCGTGACACCTGTGGCTCCTGTTTCGCCTGTCGCTCCTGTGGCTCCTGTTGTACCTGTTTCGCCCGTAGCCCCCGTGGCTCCCATCGCTCCTGTTGCCCCAGTTGCACCCGTGACGCCTGTCGCTCCTGTGGCTCCTGTTGCACCCGTCACTCCCGCGGCACCTGTGGTCCCGGTTTCGCCCGTCACTCCCGTTGCACCTGTGGTTCCGGTTTCGCCGGTCGCACCCGTGGCTCCCGTTGCGCCCGTAGCTCCTGTTGCTCCCGTTGCTCCTGCGGCTCCTGTTGTACCTGTTTCGCCCGTAGCCCCCGTGGCTCCCATCGCTCCTGTTGCCCCAGTTGCACCCGTGACACCTGTTGCGCCTGTGGCTCCTGTTGCACCCGTCACTCCCGCGGCACCTGTGGTCCCGGTTTCACCCGTCGCTCCTGTCGCTCCTGTCGCCCCGGTGGCACCCATAACTCCCGCGGCACCTGTCGCACCCATTGCGCCTGTTGCACCCGTGGCACCTGTCACTCCTGTCGATCCCACGGCCCCCGTTGCACCTGACGCTCCTGTTACTCCCGTTGCTCCAGTAACTCCCGCGGCACCTGTCGCACCCGTTTCACCTGTGGCTCCTGTTGCCCCAGTCGCCCCCGTTACGCCCGTCGCACCCGTCGCTCCTGTCGCACCCGTTGCACCTATTGCGCCAGTGCTGACAGCAGCCATCAGCACAACTTCATCTACAAGAATTCCGCTCGCTCCCGTTAACGGAGCCCGCGTGATCGTCATTTGCGCATATGCTGTATTTAAAGGCGCTGCCGTTGTCACTCCTTCGAACACATTCCAGTCAACGACTTTGAAATCCGTGAAATAACCTTGGGGAATTGTAAAAACGACGGCGGAGCTTGCCAAGTTAAAAGCGGCGTCCAAATAATCCACCAATATGGAAATAGCCGGACTTTCCCCAGGCATCGACTTGGCGAGGCTGACCGAAAAGTATAAGCCCTCGCCCGGACTGGCTGCAACGTTCTGCTGGAGAGACGAGGCAAAATTTCCGCCCAGCAGCTCCGCGCTGCTTAGCCCTTCTTTGCTAATCGGGCTTAAACCGGCGTTCACGGCGGTCCATGATGCCAACCCCGCCTCAAAGCTGCTATTTATGATTCTATTTTCCAGTTGAGTCGTCATGAATTCACCTCGATCTGTTCTAAAATAAGCCTAAGCCATACCATGATATTCAAGTTTATTCTCACGGTTTGTGTTTTTGCCAAACTGAACGGGGCAAAAGGTCAAAAGCAGGTTGGCCGCTCATGGAAATCACAAACGGTTCCCGCCCCGTTCTTCCGTAATTCCTCTGGGATCGTTCTATGGGTAGACTTTACTTTCGGGGGAGACCCCGGATATCCACAGGATATGGCTGCGCATCATTTCCTAAACAATAAAAAAAGCGCACACCTTCGATCAGGTATACGCTTGCAACTATAAAATGGTTAGCCGAGCTCATGACAACAAATACTTTAATTGGCGGATATGCGAACGAAGCTCGGGAATCGCATCCAAGTAAGACGCAAGCACCCGAATGAGCGTTTTGTCAGAAGGCTGCCGCTCGCACTGCTCACCGAGCATCGCCGCGACTTTAAGCAGCTCTTCCCGCTCGTCTTCCGGCTTCGACAGCTCGCCGATCCGGCCGGCCATGCAGGCGATCAGCTGCTGAACCGTCGCCTGGCGCGCCGGAGCATCGCTGGGATTTAAGTAATTGAAAGGCATACTGCGTTCGTCGATCACCGGCTTCGGCGCCGTCCGGATCAGATCCTCGGCCAAGGCGTCCATCCGGTCGACGATGAAAGCCGCCAGCTCCGACATCGGCAGCGCGATGACTTTTTGCTGGACGTAGCTTAAATATTCGATATGAATGCCGCGGAAAATAGCGACCACATCCCAAATATAGGGGATGATTTTCTCCCCGTACGCATCGATAAGCAGCTCGCGGCGCCAAGTCTGCAGCGCGGCTTTCTTACGCTTCCAGGCCGCGATGAACTGTTCGTTGGCGGCGATGGGCAGCTCTTTGAAATCGATCATAAACAGATGATTTTCCACCGTATATAGCAGTTGGAGCTCGATTTTGCGCCGCAGCTTTTCTTTGGGAGACAGATTCAGTTCGGCTCCCACTCGATCGAGTGCGCCCGCCTGATCCAGCAATGTCTGATGGCATACGACAAACGCAGCCGTAAACAGCTCTTCTTTGGAAGCAAAAAATTTATAAATGCTGGCCTTGGCCATGCCGCACGCTTCTGCAATATCCTGCATGGAAGCGGCGCTGTACCCCTTCAACCGGAACAGTTCGATGGCCGTTTGCAAAACTTTCGCTTTTTTCGCGTCTTCCATCGTCATTCCCCCTTCCTCATATCTTGACATGAGACAAGATGCGCGTCAACGTTTTCCCATTGACCAAAAAACTAGCTAGTTCTATAATGAACTCATAAGTTTCGGCCCATTCCATCAGATAAAGGAGGTGGCCGGTCCTGTCTTACGACATCCTTATAAGGTCAGGTATCGGCATGTACATGCGAATTGCACAAGGTATTGAGATGTTGGATTTAACAAAGGGGTCGGCGGCGTTATGCCCTACGATTTTGTACGATGAGAACGGCTGGATATTGATCGATACCGGCGTTCCGGGGTCCGCACCGGCGATTCGTGAATTGGCGAAACAGGCCATAGGCCGGGATTTGCCGCTTCTTTCGATTATTTTGACGCACCAGGATATAGATCATATCGGTGGCCTGCCCGAGTTTCTGACTTCAGAGGAAGGGACTCCGGCGGTTTATGCCCATGAAGACGACAAGGGCGCCATTGACGGCACGCTGCCGATGATCAAGATGACGCCGGAGAGGATGGCCGGGCTCCTTGCACAAATGACCGAATCGGTGCGCGGTTCATTCGAGCGGATATTCCTTCATCCGGTCGCTCCCAACGTAACCCGCATCGTTGCGGACGGCGACACGCTGCCGATCGCAGGCGGCCTGACGGTTATTCATACGCCGGGACATACGCCAGGCCATATCAGCTTGTACCACCAGCGGAGCAAGACGCTGATCACAGGAGACGCCACGGTCGCCGAAGACGGCGAGTTGAAAGGGCCTAACCCTCCCTACACGCCGAATATGGATCAAGCTCTGCAATCGCTCAAAAAATTCACGTCCTTCGATGTCGAGAACATCGTCTGCTATCACGGCGGACTTATTCAGGGCGACGCAAACCGCCGGCTGGCCGAACTGGCCGGCCGATCATGATCCGGTTCCTGGTCACTCTTGCCCTGGCGCTTGCGGGCGGAGCGCTGTTCACGCTGATTCATTCGCCGCTGCCCTGGCTGCTTGGACCGATGGTTTTTTCCTTGCTGGGGGCGCGGCTGCTGAAGACGATCAAGCCGTTATGGCCCAGTTACTTGCGCGATACGGCGATGATTATTATCGGTTATTCGATCGGCCTGTCGTTTACGATGGAGACGCTGAAAGAGATGGGCCGGCAATTGCCGACCATGATTTTGATGACGGTGCTGCTGCTTCTGTTCAGCGCGCTGATCGGTTATGGCGTCGCGAAGGTGTCGGGGCTTCCGCTGCCGACGGTGCTGATGGGGAGCGTTCCCGGCGGCTTGTCGCAGATGATTCTTCTTGCAGAGGAAACCGAAGGAATCGACCTGACGGTCATGACGTTTTTGCAGGTGTCGCGGGTCATCATGATTATTTTCTGCGTGCCGCTGCTCGTCTTCAGTCCGCTCTTCGGAGGCAATCATCAGGACATCGGCGTCTCTTCGGGAGCGTTCGGACGATGGGAGGATTTGTTCCCGGGCATTCTGCTGTTCGCCGTCGTCTGTGTTGCATTTGCCATGCTGGCAAAGAAAATCCGTTTCCCTTCCGCCTACTTGCTCGGACCGATGATCGCTACGGCGATTCTTCATGTGGCGGGAGTGCCCGGCCCGGCTCTGCCAGCCAGTCTTCTGGACGTTTCGCAGCTGCTGATCGGCACCTACGTCGGGCTGCTGCTTCGCCCGGAAAGTCTGACGAACAAATTCCGCGTCATCAGCTTATCGTTCCTTAGCGGCGCCGTGCTGATCCTCGGTTCGCTCGGGCTTAGCGCGCTGCTGACCCAGCTGCACGGCATATCCTCCGCCACGGCCTTTCTGAGCATGGCGCCCGGAGGTATGGATCAAATGGGGATTATAGCCAAGGAGATCGACGCCGACATTGCCGTCGTCAGCTGCTACCAGCTGTTTCGGACCTGGTTCATCTACTTTGCCGTACCGCCGATATTGCGGCTGGCTTTCAAGCGTATTGCGCCGCGGGCGAAGGCAGCGGATGAAGCGGCCGGCGGACGCTGAGGCGGCACGGCATCAACGCAAGCCTACTTTCACAACGGTTCGACAACATTTCGAAGCGGTCGGCTCCAGGCCCGGCCTAGAACAGAAGAAGACCTTCTCCGGCCATTCGGAAAAGGTCTTCTTCCTCTATCCGCGCGCAAGCTTCACACTCAACTCTGCGGCGAATAAAATCCCTTAACAAGCTCATCCATCACCCGGTTCGTGCGAGCGGCCGATTCTCCTGTACTGGCACAGACGCCGAAGCCCAGCAAATCGTTCACGACCGTCTGAATCAGCGGCTGCTGAATATGCTGCGGAGGTTCGAACGGAAACAGCTGCGTTCCGTCCGCCGTGTCGAGCCGAATCGGCTCATGACCGAAGGTGGAGAAGCTCAGTTTGCCCAGCGAGCCGACAATCTCGTTGCGATCCTCCCTCGCAAATGCCGAGAAGCACCAGCTGCCAATGCCATGCACACCGCTCTCAAACCGGTATGTCGCTGTGACAATGTCCTCGATTCCGGCATACTGTCCCTGCTGATTCGATGCGATCCCTTTGGCTTCGGCGATAGGCCCGAGCAGAAAATCAAACAAGTCCAGCGTATGGCTGGCCAGATCGAAAAAGAGCCCTCCGCCCGAAAGCTCCGGCTGCAGCCGCCAAGGGATCTCTCCTTCCTTCGCTTGCGGAGCCGGCTGGTACTGCACCATCGCCGCATAGCGAACATCGCCGATCGCTCCTGCTTCGAGCAGTTCCTTAACTTTAAGAAACCGCGGCAGCGCCCGCCGGTAATAAGCTACATACAGCGGCACTTGCGCCTCGCGGCAGGCCGCGATCATCCGGCTGCACTCCTCGCCGCTGAGCGCCATCGGTTTCTCTACATAGACCGGCTTGCCGGCCTTCGCCGCCGCCAGCGCATACTCAAGATGCGAACCGGGAGGCGTTGCGATATACACCGCATCGACGTCGGGATCGCCGATCAGCTCCCCGGCGTCGGCATACCAGCGCGGCACGCCATGCCGCCGGGCATAGTCCTCCGCAAGCGCGGCGTCTCGCCGCATAACGGCGACGAGCTCGCAATGCTCGGCTTTCTGAAAGCCGGGGCCGCTCTTCACTTCCGTTACATTGCCGCAGCCGATGATGCCAAATCGTATACGCTTCATAATCGATAACCTCTCCTCGCCACAATGTAAACCGCTGCCATCTATTGTAACACGGTTATGCATTGAAGCGCATCACGGGAAATTGCTGCCGAAAGCTTGCCGACCCGAGCCCGTTCATTTTTTATATAAGGCTCATTTCCTTGGCTTTGCGAACAACGAACCGCAGGTCTTCCGCCAAATACTTCTGAAGCGCCGGTCTTCGGCGTACCGCCAACGGATGGTAGGAGAAAGCAATGGGAATCCCTTGAAAGTCATGCCACCTTCCTCTCAAGCTTTTTACGTCGCTCTCATCATGAGGAAATAGCGTTTGCACAACCGTGTTCCCCAAGCCCAGAAGCAGAGAGGCCTTGCTTACCGAGAGCTGATACTGGAAATAAGGGAAACAAGTCTCCCTGGCAAGCGGTTTATTGTAAGCCCGTCTAGGACGACATTTCAGGAGAAAGCTAACATAGACCTTCTCGGGCGCCAATCCGGCTTCATACATCCCTTGCTGCAGCGCTTCGCGCGTGCCGCATACGAACGGATTCCCTTCGGCATCCTCTCGCATTCCCGGGTTATCTAACAAGATAAAAATGGGCGCCCCGGGCGTCCCTTCGCCCCAAATCACTCGTTGACGTTGATTGGCAAGCTCGCATCTCCGGCAATCAACCGCATGTGACGGCGGCGGATCTTCCTTCAGCGGCACCGGCATAAAGTCGGACATGATTTGCTCCCCTTTCTGCTTTTTTTCCGGCGGTTAGCGGACGACGCCGGGTCCCAATATTTTGACACGGGTAGTTACTTTAAACTGAACGTCGGGATAGACGGACTGCCAATGCTTATAATCGTTTTGATCGCCGAAATAAGTGGACAAATACCGAAGCCCGAAGCCGTATGGATCGACCTCCGCATCGCGGATTTTGTACAGCAACTTCTCGACTTCGCGGGAGAACCGCTGGCCCAGCTTGCGCTCAATTCCTTCCCAGTCCCGCTCCAATACGTTCGGAGGACTCTCTTCCAAAATGCCCGATACCTGGACGTCCATCCTCACCTGCGGTACGTCGTCCCGGCTGATCTTCACCTTGGTCCGGGCTTGGTTGACGGTGAGCACGATCCGCTTATTGCCGTAAGGCATTTTCAGCTCGGATTTGGAATATTGATTGGCCGTCATATTGTACAGCAGCGTCTCTTCCGGACTCAAGATAAGACGCATCCGCTTCTTATCCATCAGCAGCGCACGGTCGATCGCATAAGTATCGCCGTTGCTGCGAATGACCGGGAGCACCGGGTCCATTCCCCTTTCGAAATGCCTCCGCACCAGGTCGAAGAAGTAGGTCGTTACCGTATAAGGAGATTCGGAGCCTTCGTTGCCGAACGTAAGGGTCAGGGCATTGCCGGGATACCGTTCCGATTTCGGCGTAATCTTCAGCACCGACAAAGCGTCCGGATCACCGACGCCGACGTAGCTGATCGCCTGGATATCCCGTCTGCGGACAAACCAGGTCATCGATTCGGGATCTCCGTGCTCCAGCAGCGATTTGCCCATCACGAATACGCGGCAGTGCCCGAAATCGAGCTCCTTGTCCACGAACGATTTCAAATGGCGAATACCCTCGGCGATCGAGGGCGCTTCAATCGATTGAAGCTGGGTTTTGGACGAACCGCTTTCGACCTTCGCCGAAGTAATGGCCAGCCGGATCGACACCCGGAAAGGCTTCTCCGGCTTGCCGCTCCAATCGACTCCCGTCGCAACGACATAGAAGCGCTTGTCGATATCCTTCATCCCGCAGCCCGCGAGAAGCGCGCAGAGCAGGAAAGCGATGAACGCTCTGATCATGAAGGGCACCTCCTCCTACTTTCCGTAATTGGCGGAACCTCCTTTCGCGGCGCGAACGTTCGGGTCCTTCCTAGCGAGGAATACAATTATAAGCAGCAGCAGCATTAAGAACACTTCGACACAAAACCGGATCATGAGCCACCACTCCGTAGCCCATTGGTTTTTTTGCTCGTTGGCCCAAAAACAATAAATGAAAGACAATACACCGAAGACTGCGCAATAAATCCAGTTGGCCTTCGGTACGGGCATTTCCTCCGCTTTGGGCCGATGACGCGGGGAGCAGGATTTAAAAAACTCCATCGCACTGTGAAACGTATTCATGACAAACATGAGCGATAAAAACGAGAACACAATGAGAAACGTAAACAGCACCCGCTGCACGAATCCGTATTGCATGATCATGGAATCCGCAGTAATGCTCCAAAGAAACACGTACTGCTCTACCGCCATCGTGCCGTGGAATCCGATCGGAATGAAGAAGGTATAGAAGGCGAAGATCACGCCCACAATCGGAATGACCCAGCGGTGCTTCAACTTGAATCCCGGAGGATTCAATCGATTGAACAGCGACAGATTGAGGTACCCGCTGAACAGAAAGGTCGCTGCCGCAATCGATTTAAACGTCGGCGCTTGATGCACATAGCCGGCCACTACCCTCATTGCATCCCAGCTGACCCAATGGTCGGTTACGGCCTTGTACAGGATGAATAAACCTAACGGAGCGGTTAGCAGAAGCAGTATTTCGAGAGAAAATTGAACGGACCGCGACGACCGCGAGCCGGCAAAGATGCAAGCGACAACCATTATGAACAGAAACAAAAATTCGTTCATCTCCGGGTTGAAGAACATCCCCATCGTCCGCGTAAAGCTGTAAACGACGAGAATGCCCCCGGACATCCAGCTCAAGGCGGTCAACGCGATGAGAGCGGCGGCAAGGCCCTTGGGAAAATAACGATAAAAAATTTCCGGCAACCCCAACCCGGGAAAACGCTGAAAGCATCCTGCCGTTACGATAGAAACCGTCGTGCCGCAAACGATGGCGATAATAAGGCTCATCACCGCTCCGTGGAACCGGTCTCGAATGAGAATATGCGGTACGAACAGCATGACGTTCATAAACCCGACATAAACAAAGTGATAATAGAAATAACGGTTCAGATGCGATCCCCCCGCCCGCTGATTAACGATTTTCTCCAGGCTGGTAGATCGAGAGATACGGCTGCCCGAAGCTGCGCAAATGGCATAAATACACGATAACAAGAAACATAGTGACGATGACGCCGACCATCCCGTAAAAGATCGACATCACGACGAAAACATACTTCAAGGCTCGAATCGAATAACTGAACGAGCTGCTCGGAATAACGAAGTTGGAAATCGCGACAACCGAGGTCACGATGATCATGATGCTGCTGACCAATCCCGCCTGCTGAGCGGCTTGTCCCAGAATAAGCCCTCCTACGGTCGCGGCGGTGGAACCGACGAAACGAGGAAGCCGGATGCTCGCTTCAATCAGCGCTTCAATCATAAAGAGCATGATGAACACTTCGATAAATGCGGGGTAAGGCACGGCGGCGCGGCTTCCGTCAATGGAGAACGCAAGCTGTACGCGAAAAAATTCCGGATTATACGAAGTTACGGCGATATACAGTGCGGGCAGCGTCATAGACAAGAGCATGCCGATGTAACGAAATAAAATGATCACTCGTCCCATCCAGTACGGCTCATAATCGTCGTCCATTGCATGCATGAAGTCGAAAAATCGGACGGGCAACGTAATGGCGAAGCGGCTGCCGTCGAGCAGGATCGCAATCTTCCCCCGTTCCAGAAACTGCGCGACGCGGTCCGGACGCTCGGTCTGCATCGTAACAGGGAACATCGTGTACCTGGAATTGCCCAAATACATCGCGAGCTGACCGGCCGCCTGCAGCAGCTTGATTTGCACTTTGTCCAATCTTTGGTGCAGCTCCTCCAGCGGCTTGCGGTCTACCTTGTCCCGGTCGTATAAAATCATAAACCGGGTTTTGGACGAGTCGCCCTTCTCCATCTTCTCCACCGTCAGCGTCGGCAAATTATAGCGAAGACGAACGAGGTTCGTATTCATATCCAGGTCTTCGGTGAAGGCGGATTGCGGACCTTGCAGGGAAGCTTCTACTTCCGTGTTCTCCGGCTGGGTCTGCATCTTGCGGATCGCTTGCATCGCGTATACGACGCCTTCATATTCGATCAGCGTACAGCCTCGAAGCAGCATGGCTACCCATTCTTGAGAGTCATCCGCCTTTACGAACGCGGGGCTTCCCTCCAGCATCCGCTTAAATTCGCGAGGGTCAAACCGGTAAGAGAACGGAACTACGACGGCGTCTTTCACTTGATTAATATCGCTCATGCTCGCGAAGAAGCAAAATTCCATTTGAGTATAACCGTTGTTCAATAGTTGAGCCGTCAAATCGGCGGGGTTGCCGAGCTGCCGCTTGACTTCGTCAAGCATGTGAATCCCCTCCCTCCGATAGCGTTATCTTGCCATAGATTACCCCGCAGGAGGAAAACTATTCCGAACTATAAGACGCAAAAAAAGAGCCTATCTCCGCTAAACGGAAGATTGGCTCTTGACGCTGCGACGAACCGCGTCTTTAAAAGAGCGAGTGAAAACCTTTCCCTTTTAAAAGGGTGGTGAAAAAGTCCGCTGCGGCGTCCATTTGATCCTCCAATCGCTGTTGAAAACGGATTCTTTGAATTGTTTTTTCGTTTTTCTGTGGAGAGAATCCGTTTTCAAAGGCGAACGCTAACGCTTTTCCAGATTCAAATGGCCCCTGCGCTCTTTTTTCACCAGGCTTTTAAAGCTCTACGGTCTTTGTCGCGATGCGTTTGCAAAACTCGCTGTCATGCTCGACGAAAAGAATGGTCGGCGAATGCTCCAGCAGCAGCTCTTCGATTTGCATACGGGAGATGACATCGATAAAGTTCAACGGCTCATCCCAAATATGCAAATGAACGTTCTCGCAAAGGCTTTTGGCAATCAGCACCTTCTTCTTTTGACCGCCGCTGTAAGAAGCCATATCCTTTTCGAATTGCGTACGTGAAAAATCGAGCTTTCTCAAAATCGCTTTAAACAAGCTTTCGTCGATCCCGGCGCTCTTGGCATAATCGGTCAGATTGCCCTGTAAATGCGACGTATCCTGCGAAACATACGAGATTTTAAGCTGGCTGCCCTTTCGGAATGTACCGCAATAGCATATGTCCTCACCGCAAATCAGCTTGAGAATGCTTGATTTGCCGGAGCCGTTCGGCCCCATGAGCGCAATCCGCTGCCCTTGCTCGATGCTAAAGCTAACATCGCGGCACACCGTCCTATCGCCATAATGAATGGAAATATGCTCCAGCTCCGCCAGCTGACTTTTATGATAAGCGAGCTGGGAAATTTTGAGGCTTTCCGAGCCTTCGATATTTTTCAGAAGCGCGGATTTTTCTTCGATCGCGGATTGCTGCCTGCTTTCAAGCGATTTGGATCGTTTCATCATTTTGGCGGCTTTATGGCCTACATACCCTTTATCGACCTTGGAACCGGAATTGCGAGTGCCGTTTTTCGTTTTTTCCACTTCATGCGACCAGTGGCTCGTTCGGTCGGCCGCTTCGGACAGCCGTTTGATATCTTTGCGCAGCTTGTCGTTCTGGGCCAGCTCATACTGGTCCTGCCTTTGCTTATTTTCCCACCAATCGGAAAAATTTCCTCTTTGGATTTCGATATCCGTTTTGTTAATGGACAGAATATGATCCACGCAATTGTCGAGGAACGCCCTGTCATGGGACACGACAATGTATCCGCGCTTGGTTCTCATATAATCGCTGACAAGCTTCCGCGCGTGCAAGTCCAGATGGTTCGTCGGCTCGTCGATGAGCAGAAAGCTGTTTTCCTTCAGAAACAGCGCCGCCAGCAGCACTTTCGTTTGCTCGCCGTTGGACAAGGATTGGAAGGGACGGTACAGCACGTCCTCGGACACCTTCAGCAGCGACAATTCGCGCATAAGCTCCCAATGCTGGTAATCCGGAATGATCTGTTCGACGACATCCAGCGTATTGGCTTCCTTATCCTCGACATGGAACGGAAAATAGTCGAAACTCACTTGAGCGGAAATCGTTCCGCTGTATTCATATTTGCCGAGCAGCAGATGGAGGAACGTCGTTTTGCCGCGACCGTTTCTTCCCGTAAAGCCCAACTTCCAATCCGTATCGATTTGAAAGCTCACATGATCGAAAATATTATCGTAGCTGCCGTCATAAGCAAAGGTTAGGTTGGACACTGTAATCGTTGACATGGTTGGAATCCTCCTGTATAAAAATAGAAAAGCTGCAAGAAAGTTACCTTTCTTACAGCTCAATAGAATACAGCAAATCCAACCCTGTACCGATCAGAGTAAAACATGCCCTTTGAGTGAAAAGAATAAAGTAACTTTCTTGCTTATAAACAATACAACAGACAAATATGCTGTTCATGTTTATAAAAACCAGCAAGAAAGATTACATTATCCCATTCAACTCCCGTCGTTAAGTTAACGGTAGTTTACCACATTCGCCAGCGCATTTCAATCTTTGTATGGTAAAATGCGGAAAATCCTCATCAGTCCGTGCTTGCAAACGGCTAGCTTTCCGTCTCCCGCCGCTTGGCTTCCAAATACTCCTTTAACAGGACGGCATGATTGCACTGCTCATCCTTGGCGGCATACAGCAGCGTGACCCTGCCCTCCCGGCTCCAACGGATCAGCTGCTCAAGGTAAGGCTGAACCGCCTCTTGCTCCAGCTCGGCTGTATACAGCGTCCGGAAAGCTTCGAACTTCTCCGGCCGATGCCCGAACCATGTGCGCAGCGCAGCGCTCGGCGCGACTTCCTTCATCCAGCGCGTCAGCTGCGCCCCGTCTTTCGACACTCCTCTGGGCCATAACCGGTCGACAAGAATCCTAGCACCGTCCGAGCTGTCGATGCCATCGTAAATCCGTTTGATCCGTATGTCGCTCATGGCTTCTCCGGCTTTCCGTTACGCGTGAAAATCAAGTCCCGACAGCACTTCCTTGACATATCCTGCGCGTATGCAGAAATCGCCGAAATGCTCCCCTTCCTCTCTCTCCTTGGCATACCGGTTAAGAATCGGCCGCAGCACGTCCAAAATTTCGCTTTCGCCGATATTTTCCCGGTACAGCTTATTCAAGCGCTGCCCGTAAAATCCTCCGCCCAAATACAAATTGTACTTGCCCGGAGCCTTGCCGATAAACGAGACTTCCGCAAGCGCCGGACGCGCGCAGCCGTTCGGGCAGCCGGTCATCCGGATGACGATCTCTTCTTCGCGCAATCCCGCTTCATTCAGAATCGTCTCGATCTTCTCAAGCAGCGAAGGCAAATAACGCTCCGATTCGGCCATCGCCAAACCACAGGTCGGCAGCGAGACGCAGGCCATGGAATTTCTTCTTAATGCCGAGTAAGAGGCCCCGTCGGTAAGACCGTGCGCATGGATAATGCGTTCGATCGCTTCCTTCTGACGATCGTCGACATTGCCGATAATCAGATTCTGATTCGGCGTGAGACGGTAGTCTCCCGTATGCACTTTGGCTATTTCTCTTAATCCGGTCATCAAAGGATATCCTTCCTCGTCTTTAACCCGGCCATTCTGAATAAACAACGTATAGTGCCATTTGCCGTTATTGCCTTTGACCCATCCGTAGCGGTCCCCGTTATGGTCGAAGCGATAGCCTCGCGCTTCCTCCAGCTTCCAGCCCAAGCGGTCTTGAAGCTCGTTAACGAACCACTCGATACCGCGGTCGTCGATCGTATATTTAAATCTGGCATGCTTGCGCACCGACCGGTCGCCGTAATCCCTTTGGATCATGACCGTTTTTTCGGCGACGTCGATAAGCTGATCCGGCTTGACGAAGCCGATGACCCTCGCCAGCTGCGGGTAGGTGAGCGGATCGCCGTGCGTCATTCCCATGCCGCCGCCGACGGCGACGTTAAACCCTACAAGCTTCCCTTTCTCCTCGATCGCGATAAGACCCAAGTCTTGGGAGAAGACGTCCACCTCGTTGGCGGGAGGCACCGCAATGCCGATCTTGAATTTGCGCGGCAAATACACGGCGCCGTAGATCGGCTCTTCTTCCTCGTCCTTGCGGCTATCGACAATTTTCTCGCCGTCCAGCCATATTTCGTGATAAGCCGCCGACTTCGGTTCCAAATGCAGGCTCAGCTTGCTGGCCCATTCGTATACCTGCTCATGAAGCTCGGACTGATTCGGGTTCGGATTGCACATGACGTTGCGGTTTACGTCGCCGCAAGCGGCCAGCGTCGTCAGCAGCGCTTCATTCACTTCTTGAATCAATGTTTTCATATTCCATTTGATGACGCCGTGCAGCTGGAACGACTGTCTCGTCGTCAGGCGAATCGATCCGTTGGCGTATTTCTGCGCAAGACGGTCGATCACAAGCCATTGCTCCGGCGTTACGACCCCGCCCGCCGCGCGTACGCGAACCATGAACTGATAAGCCGGCTCCAGCTTCTGCTTGTTGCGTTCGTTGCGCAGATCCCGGTCATCCTGCATGTAGCTTCCGTGAAACTTCATCAAGCGGTTGTCGTCTTCCGGGATGGAGCCCGTAATTTGATCGTCCAGCGACTCCGCCAAAGTGCCCCGTAAGTAGCGGCTTCGCCGTTTAATATCCTCGACATCGCTGTGAGGCGCGCTGTTCGGCGAAATCAAGTTATTGTCTGACATATGTGTCGTCTCCCCTCTATGTCTTGCGTTCGCATTAGTACACGTCCCGCTGGTAGCGTTTTTCCTTCTGCATATTTGCGATATAATCCTTGGCGGCCTCCGGGCTGAGCCCGCCTTCCCTCTCCAGGATGGTCAGCAAAGCCGCATGGACGTCATGCGCCATCTTCTTTTCATCGCCGCATATGTAGATGACGGCGCCTTCTTGCAGCCACTGGTACACATCTTTGCTCTTCTCCAGCATCCGGTGCTGAACGTAAACCTTTTGCTCCGTATCCCGAGAAAACGCCACATCCATACGCGTCAGCAAGCCGTTTTTCAGCCAGCGCTGCCAGTCGGTTTGGTATAGAAAATCGGTGGAAAAATGCTGATCCCCAAAGAACAGCCACGACTTGCCCTTTGCCTGAATCTCCTCCCGCTCGCCGAGAAACGCTCTGAACGGAGCGACCCCGGTGCCCGGCCCGACCATAATAATCGGCGTATCCGGATCGGCCGGAAGCTTGAAGTTCGAATTATGCTGGACGAATACCGGCAAGCGGCCCCCGATCTCCAGCCGATCGGATACATAGGTCGAACAGACGCCGTAGCGCATTCTGCCGTACGACTCGTATGACACCTTCCGTATCGTTACATGCACTTCATCCGGGTAAGCTTTGGGGCTGCTCGAAATGGAGTACAGACGGGCCGGCATTTTCCGCAGCAGCGAGACAAACGCCTTGGCCGGCGTGCCCTTCAGGCTGTAATCCAGCGCCAAGTCAAGCAAGTCACGGCCCTTGATATAATCTTTAAGTTCCTGCTCACGGCCCGCGGACAGCAGCTCAAGCAATGGCTCGCTGCCCGTCAGGCTTGCCGCCTGCTCCAGCAGCGGTCTGGTCAATACCGTAATTTCGTAATATCGCGTCAGCGCCTCCCTAAGGGAACCTTCCTGCTCCGATTTGGGAAGCGGCACAAGCTCTTCCGGATTCCATCCCATCGCCTCGATCAACTCTTCCACCAGTCGCGGATGGTTCTCGGGATAAATGCCCAAACTGTCTCCAGGCTCGTAGGCAAGGTTCGATTCTTCCAGCGAAATCTCAAGATGCTGGGTTTTCCGGTCCGATCCGCGGCCGTTCAAATTGAGGTTCTCCAGCACTTCGGCGTGAAACGGATTCGATCTGGAATATTCCGACGAAGCCGGCGACCCTGCCGTAACGGCGGCAGTTCCTGCGTTCCCTGCTGCCGACGTCCCCGCCCCTTCCTGCAGAGCGTCCAATACTTCGCTCATCCACTTCTCCGCAGATTCGTCAAAGTCCACGTCGCAATCGACGCGCGGAGCGAGACGGCGAGCGCCTAGTTCCTCCAGACGCCGATCGAAATCTTGACCCGTCTTGCAGAACAATTCATAGGAAGTATCCCCCAGGGCGAGCACGGAAAAGCTCATATCCTGCAAGCCGGGCGCTCTCTTGCTGTGCAAAAATTCATGAAAAGTCAGCGCATTATCCGGCGGCTCTCCTTCGCCGTGGGTGCTTACGACAATAAGCAGACGCTGCACCTTTTTAAGCGTATTCGTTTTGAAATCGCTCATCGAGGAAAGCGTGACCTGGAAGCCCGTGTCCTGCAGGCGTCCCGTCAATTTTTTGGCCAGATTATGGCTGTTGCCGCTCTGAGAACCGAAAAGCACGGTCACTTCTTTATTGACGGGCTCGTCGTTCACGGCCGAAGAAACTGCCGGCACAGCGGCCTTCGCGGATTCGGGGCCGCAATGGGCCGACAAGTACCCGCACAGCCAAATCTTCTGCGTATCCGTAAGAGTGGGCAGCAGTTTGTTGATAAGCTCGGTTTGCTCCGGGCTGAAAGGACTATTCGTCGTATGAAATAACATTCGCTTACACCTCTCGTTGAACAGAAATTAAATACAAGTAGTCTGATTGGATTTATTAATTAACTTGCTTTAAAATTATCACAGTATATCCATGGAAGCAATGAAAATGAATTTATGGGATTTATCAGTTTTATTAATAAATCGAAAAACGTCAAAAAAAGCGAAAGCCGAAAACTGCTTCGGCGATCGCTTTCTTTCATAGGGCATTGCTTATTAGACTGCCGCAGGCTCGTTCTCCAAGCTGCCCGCAGGACCGAAAAATTCGTAATGAATGTCCGCCGCGGGCACTCCCCACTCCTTAAGCAGACTGTTGACCGTTCTCATGAACGGTACGGGACCGCAGAAATAATAGCTGGAATCTTTAACGGCAACGATCGATTGCAGCCATTGCAGATCGACATACCCTTCTTTATGGTAAGCTTGATCCGCTTTATCCTGCTCGGTTGGCCGATCGTAACACCAATATGCCGAAATTTGCGGATGCTCGGCCGCCAGCTCCTCTACTTCGCCTCTCAGCGCATGGACATCTCCGTTCTGCGCGGCATGGATAAACGTCACTTGACGCTGCGGATTCGTTGCGGCTAACGTCTTCAGCATACTGACCATCGGCGTAAGGCCGACTCCGCCGCTTATCAACGTTACCGGACGCGTATCCTGCTGGTCCAGAGTGAAATCGCCCGCCGGCGCCGAAATCATAAGGACGTCGTGCTCCTCTACTTTCTCGTGCAAATAGACGGAAACTTTGCCTGCCGGGCGATCCTTCAACGTATCCTCCCGCTTCACGGAAATGCGGTAGTACGGTTTGCCTGGCGCATCGGAAAGACTATATTGGCGGATATGCGTGTACGTTTCGCCGGGAATATCCAGCTTCACGCTAATATACTGCCCCGGCAGGAAGCTTGCGATACGCCCGCCGTCCTGCGGCGCCAAGTAGAAGGAAGTGATCACGTCGCTTTCCCGCACTTTCTTGACGACCTGGAACGGTCTGAAGCCGGACCAGCCTCCTTCCTGCTTCTCCGCCTGATCGTACATCTCGGCTTCCACGCCGATGAACGCATCCGCGATCACCCCGTATGCTTCGGCCCAAGCTTGAATGATTTCATCGGTGGCGGCATCGCCCAGCACATCTTTAATGGCGGCGAGCAGGGTTTGTCCGACAATCGGATAATGCTCCGCTTTAATGCCGAGACTTCTATGCTTATGCCCGATTTGCTTCACAACGGGAATGATCGCTCCCAGATTATCGATATGCTGCGCGGCTGCGTATACCGCATTGGCCAGGGCCGTTTGCTGTCTTCCCTGCTTCTGATTCGCGTGATTAAAAATATGGAGCAATTCCGGATGGTTCGTGAACAGCATTTCATAGAAGCGTTTGGTAATCGCCGTCCCGTGAACTTCCAGTACGGGCACGGTGGATTTAATAATTTGAATCGTTTTATCGTTTAACATAGGATCGTCTCTCCTCTGTATCTTTGATATGAGCTTATTATATACACGGCCGATCCTCCTTCTTGTGATTTGAATCACATTGAAATGCAACGATCTGTGACAACCGGGCTTAAGCTTCTTCCTCCTGATTGACAAAAAAATAGGCAGGGCCTTTCAAACGGTTTAAAATGACCGCCCGCATTTCCGGGGAAGGAACTACTTCCTCCAGTGTGCTCTGCATGCAAGATAGCCACGCCTCGGCGCGGGCTCTCGTAATCGGAAAAGGCATATGCCGGGCTCGCATCATCGGATTACCGTGTCTTTCCGTATACAAGGAAGGGCCGCCGAAAAATTGCGTCAAAAATTGAAACTGCTTCTCCATCAAAGGCTCCATGTCCTCCGGAAATAGCGGGGCAAGCAGCGGATTCGCCAACACTTTCGGGTAGAACGTATTAACGATGTTCCGAATTGTCGTTTCCCCGCCGATATAATCGTACAATTCCATTTCGCCGATTCTCCTCTCCCTATCGTATTTTTATTTCCGACTCTCTTTCCTACTATACAAAAATTCCCCCCGGCCCTTAGTGATTGCCGTCACTTTTTTAGAAAATGATCAAACTCCCGCAGCAAAAAGAACGCAATTCCTATCGGCCGTTCTCCGCAGATGCAAGAAGCGCTGTCCCCCCTCCGGAAAAGCCAATAGCCCGTACCGCGCAACGGCAGTACAGGCTATCCCGGCAATATGTAATAGGCAGGCTTCCTATTTCCGCTCTCCGAGCGTGGCGCCTGTCCAAGCTTCATAGCATTTGGCAATAGCGCTCATGTCTTCCGCGCCCCAGCCGCTGTTGCAAGCGATTTGAAAAATTTGCTGGACGGACGCCTGCATCGGCACCGGAACTTGCAGCGACTCCGCCAACCGCCCGGCCAGCTTCAAGTCTTTGAACATCAGCTGCGTCATGAACTGGGCAGAGAAATCCCGATCCAATATTTTGGGCCCTTTCATCTCGGCCATGCCGCTGCGTCCGCCGCCGCCGGCCAGCACTTCGAGGAACAGCTTAGGATCGCCGCCGGATTTTTGGACCATCGTCAAACTTTCCGCCAGTGCCGCCAAATTCGCCGCCACCAGCATGTTGTTGGCCAGCTTGGCGTTGGCTCCGGCGCCGCTTGCGCCCATGTATACCGCTTTTTTACCCATGGCATCGAACAGCGGCACGCAAGCTTCATACGCCTCGCGCTCGCCACCGACGATAAAAGTGAGAACGCCGTCAATAGCCTGCGGCTCGCTGCCTGTCACCGGAGCGTCCAGCATCGTTACCCCGCAGGAAGCTAACTGCTCCGCGAGTTTTTGACTCGTAACGGGATAGATGGTGCTGCAGTCGACGACAATGCGCGGCTTGCCGGTATCGGCGCTGCCTCGACATACCGAGAGAAGGCCCTGTTCGCCCAAATATACTTGCTCTACCGCCGCGTCGTCCGTCAGCATCGTGATCACGATCTCCGCCTGCGATGCTGCTTCCGCAGGGGAAGAAGCGAGTTGCACCGCGTCCAGCGCTTCGAAGTCCTTGACCCTTTCGCGGCTGCGGTTATAAACGATCAACGGGAAGCCCGCTTTATGCAGGTTTAGCGCCATCGGCTTGCCCATCGTTCCAAGTCCGATAAATGCAATTTTCATCATAGATTCTACCTCCTGACAGTACTAATAACCTGCTTGACGCAAGAAACGATACCCATATCCGATTAATCCAAACGTCGCTTTTTATCCCGGAAAAAGGCTCCGGAAGCGGCTTTATTCATTCTATCAAAATATTCCTCGTAAAGGAACCTCTCTTCTATTTAGCCGGGAAACGCCAAACAAGCCGGCGCCGCGTTATAGCGGGCACTGGCTTGTCGTTCCTGCATTGAGACGTCTCCTTACTGGCACTCCGCGATAAAAGCCTGCAGCCGCTCCTTTTGCAGCAGATGATGGCGATAGTGCATCTCGACTAGGGCAAACCACTCCGCTGCGTTCAACCCGCCGAGCCGGGGATGGGCGATCTTGTAATGAGGCGAAGCCTCATTCATCGCAGGAGCCAGTTCCCCGGCTCGCCGCAATACGGCTTGCAGGCCGTCGACCAATTGCTGCTTGCTCTCCGCTTGCGAAGGGGTATACTGCGGAGAGGCCGGAACCTGGATGCGCATCGGCGGGAAGCCGCCCAGATTGAAGACGGCTTCTCCGACCTCGCTCTTGACCGGCATCTCCGTCTCCGCCGGATCGCCCTCCGCTTCGCTCCCTATTCGGCATTGCTCCGCATTCTTAAGCTGCATATAAAGCGCCGTCTGGATAAGGTGCACATACATTTGTCCGAGGGACCAAGCCTCTTCGCTCGGCTTTAGCTTCAGCTGATCCTCGCTGTAACCGTCCAGCTCTTCAATATAATAGTTCGTCCACTTCTCTAGATTCTGCATGATTTCGGTCGTGTTCATTTGGTTATGGCTCCTTTTTCGGTAGGTGATGTTCACAGTATACCAAAACGCTCCTGACAACTGTATGTCAGTTGACGGCAGTCCGGCAGAAATCCGACAAATGAAAAATGACCCCTCGCAAAAGGGGCCGTCGTACTAATGCATGATGATCATATCGGCTCGATTCGGCGCATACCTGCGCGGCATCATTTGCCGCCGAGCGCAAACCTTACCCGATGGACCCTTCCATCTCGAACTTGATCAGACGGTTCATCTCGACCGCATATTCCATCGGCAGCTCTTTCGTAAACGGCTCGATGAAGCCCATCACGATCATTTGCGTCGCTTCCACTTCCGTTAATCCGCGGCTCATCAGGTAAAATAGCTGATCCTCCGACACCTTAGAAACAGTCGCTTCATGCTCCAAAGTCACGTTATCGTTCATGATCTCGTTATACGGAATCGTATCGTTTGTCGAGCGGTTGTCCAATATGAGCGTATCGCATTTCACATTCGCTTTTGCTCCTGCGGCATTTCTGCCGAAGGAAGCGATGCCGCGGTAGGTCACTTTGCCGCCGTGCTTGGAGATCGACTTCGATACGATCGTCGAGGTCGTATCCGGCGCCAAGTGAAGCATCTTCGCCCCGGCGTCCTGGTGCTGGCCTTTGCCGGCAACGGCGATGGAGAGAACCATCCCTTTTGCCCCGCGGCCCTTGAGCACAACCGCCGGGTATTTCATCGTTACCTTGGACCCGATATTGCCGTCGACCCATTCCATCGTCGCGTTCTCTTCGGCGATCGCCCGCTTGGTAACGAGATTGTAGATGTTCGGCGCCCAGTTCTGTATCGTCGTGTAGCGAACGCGCGCATTCTTCTTCACGACGATCTCGACGACCGCGCTGTGAAGCGAGTTCGTGCTGTATATCGGCGCCGTGCATCCTTCGACGTAATGAACGAAGCTGTCTTCGTCGGCGATGATCAGCGTACGCTCGAACTGCCCCATATTTTCGGAGTTGATGCGAAAGTAAGCCTGCAGCGGAATTTCGCATTTCACTCCTTTCGGAACATAGATGAAGCTGCCGCCCGACCATACCGCGCTGTTCAGCGCCGCAAACTTGTTATCCTTCGGCGGGACGACGGCGCTGAAATATTCCTTGAAAAGCTGCGGATGCTCGCGAAGCGCCGAGTCGGTATCCATGAAGATAACCCCTTGCTTCTCAAGATCCTCCTGCATATGGTGGTAAACGACTTCCGATTCGTATTGGGCGGACACCCCGGCCAGAAACTTCTGCTCCGCTTCCGGGATGCCGAGCTTGTCGAACGTAGCCTTAATTTCCTCCGGCACTTCCTCCCAAGTTTTGCCCTGCTTCTCGGACGGTTTAACATAGTACTGAATGTCATTGAAGTCCAATTCGTCCAGATTGCCGCCCCAGCGGGGGAGCGCCATCTTCTCAAACTCCTCCAGCGATTTCAAGCGGAACCTCAGCATCCAATCCGGCTCGCCCTTCATTTCCGAAATCGTGCGGATGATTTGCGGAGTAAGTCCTTTGCCCGATTGAAACACCGCTTTATGCTCGTCGCGGAATCCGTATTTGTACTCTTCCAGCTCAGGCATTATTTTCGCCATGACGATCCATCTCCTTATCCTTTTTACGATGTGCTTACAATGCGTCCCGGCACGATCTGGCTACCCCAGCTTCTTCACCAGAATGCGCTGCAGCTGATCGCGCATCCACTCCAGCGGAATTTCCGAGACGACCGGATGAAGGAAGCCGTAGATGATCAGCCGCTCCGCCTCGGTGCGCGATATGCCGCGCGACATCAAATAATATACCTGCTCGGCATTGACTTGGCCTACGCTTGCCGCATGGCCGGCCTTCACGTCGTCTTCATCGATCAGCAGAATCGGATTGGCGTCTCCGCGCGCCTTCGGGCTCAGCATCAATACCCGTTCCGTCTGCTCGCCGTTGGCATGCGTCGCTCCCTTCTCAATCTTCGTCACGCCGTTAATAATGGCGGTCGCTTCGTCCTTCATGACGGCGCGGGTGACCATACCGCTCTCCGAGGACCGGCCTATATGAACGGCGCCGGTCGTCACGCTCATTCGCTGCGACCCGGTTCCCACGCAGATGACCTTGGTGTCCGAGGTCGAGCCGCTGCCGCGAAGGATCGTCTTCGTATCGGACAGAACATGACCCTCGTGCATATCTCCGATCAGCCATTCGATACGCGCATCGTTCTCCAGAATAGCCCGGCGGTATGAAATATCGATCGCGGAGCTGTCCATATCATGAACGGCGGCGTATCGGATATGCGCCCCTGCTCCTGCGAACACTTCGACGGCCCCGTTATGAACAAGCGCCGCTTCCGTTCCCCCGAGAGACGAGGAGACGTTCTCCACGAAGGATACGCGGCTGTTGGCTTCCGCAATGATCAGAATATGCGGCGCGAACGTCGCCTCCCCGTCGTCGGCGGACAGAATCGCCTGCACGGGCTCTGCGACCGTCACATCCCGCGGCACGTATAGAAACGCGCCGCCGTTCCATAAGGCGGCATGCATCGCCGCCAGCTTGTGCTCGTCACGGGCGTAAGCGGTCATCAGATGTGAGCGAAGCAATTCTCCGTGCGTCCGGGCCGCTTCCTCCAGGCTCGACAGCACAACGCCTTGAGCCGCCCACTCTTCGGGCAGGCGCGTAAAGACGACGGAAGAGTTATGCTGCACGATCAGCAGCCCGGTCCCTGACGCGTCATACAATGAAGCGATGGCCGGGGGGAGCTGCGCAGCCGATGAGACGGTCTTGCCCGGGCGGTGGACGCCTTGCACGTCCAGCCTCCAGCGCCGGATCGGCGTCTTCTCCGGCTGGGGAAGCTGCAAGTCCGCGACTCGCGCCCCCGCTTCTTCCCGCCAGGCGACGAGCCAGTCCGGCTCGTTCTTGCCGCGGGCAATGGCGGCTGCGGCTTTGCAATCGAAAGAGGCGGCCGGGTTAGTCATGACAGGCATCCTCCCGTCTCCTCCTGCGTTTGTCCGACCGTCTCGTCGGCAATGCCCAGCTCTTCTTTGACCCAATCGTAGCCTTCCGCTTCCAGCCGTTCCGCCAGCTCCGGCCCGCCCGACTTCACAATGCGCCCCTGCATCATGACATGCACGAAATCGGGCCGAATGTAGTTCAACAGCCGCTGATAATGCGTGATGATCAGAAAGCTGCGCTCCTTATCCCGCATCGCATTGACGCCAGCCGCGACGATTTTGAGCGCGTCGATATCGAGACCGGAATCGATTTCGTCCAAAATGACAAGCTTCGGCTCCAGCATCATCATCTGCAAAATTTCGTTGCGCTTTTTCTCGCCGCCGGAGAAGCCCTCGTTCAAATAGCGGTGCATAAATTCGAAGCTCATGTCCAGCTCCTTCATCCGCGCTTCCATCAGCCGGATGAACTTGATGAGCGAAATTTCGCGGCCCTCTCCGCGCCGGACGTTGATCGCGCTGCGCAGGAAGTCGGCATTGGTAACCCCGGCGATTTCGCTTGGATACTGCATCGCCAGGAACAAGCCTGCGCGAGCGCGCTCGTCTACTCCCATCTCAAGCACGTTGTCGCCTTCCAAATAAACTTCTCCCTCCGTCACCTCGTACTTCGGATGTCCCATGATCGAAGAAGCGAGCGTGCTTTTGCCGGTCCCGTTCGGACCCATAATGGCATGCACCTGTCCCCCCTGAATAGACAGATCAAATCCCTTCAATATTTCTTTGCCTTCTATCGTCGACCTAAGTCCTCGAATCTCAAACAAATGAATCCGCCTCCGCTTCTGCTTTGTTTTTCTCGTACCACTCGGCAACAAGCCGGTTCATAGGCTCGCTCGTCTCTTTGGCAATTTCGACGAATCGCCGCGGTTCCCGCATTCCATGGTTTGGAGCCCACATGGCATCGTTCGCAATTTCGATGAGCGATTGCCTTGGAATGGGAGTATCGTTAAATCGATGAACCGTTCACCGCTCTCTAATGGCATGGATTAATTCCATCGTTCTCTCCTCCGTATTTCGTCAAAATATCGAGAAGCCAAGCGATGCATCGGTATCTTTCGACCAGATACGCGATATCCCCGCCAGCCGCTACGATGATATTGATTATCATTTGCATCGGTTTTTTTTTCTACCTGTAAACGGATTTTTTTCGGCTGAAGACGGAGCAGCCTCAGTCTGCATACCATTTTCGCTGAGGCGCTCCGAGGTTTTCAGCCGCAACGCAAATAGCCGTTCGGCTTTCCAAAACGAAAGCGAACGGCTTTGCAATACCAAATTCCATCCTTCTATTGCTTTTGTAACTTTACATATTGAGCGGGCGTACACCCGTATTTTTTGTAAAATGCCGCCGAAAAATTGCTCGGATTGTTATAGCCTACGGCCGCCGCAGCCTCGCCGACATTCAATTGTTCGACCTGCATCAGCAATACGCCCTTCTCCAGGCGCCGATCCCTGACATATTCGAACACGGTCATGCCGAATAATTGTTTAAACCCTTTCTTAAGCTTGAACTCGTTCAATTCCGTTACGCGCGCCAGTTCTCTTAACGACAATGGATTTTCGAGCCGCTCGGCAATGATCCCCTTGGCGGCGTACAGCTTCTCTATATCGTGCTTTTTCAGAAAAGCCCCCGGCGGCGAATCCGGCGCTCTCGTATAAGGTTCCAAAACGAGCAAAATAATCTCCATAATCTTGCTTTCCATATGCAGTTTCTTTAACGAGCGCCGATAAGGCGAGCGGACGATTTCAGTAACCGCGCGCTTAAGCTCCACACAATCCTGCAAAGGGCTTATTCGCCCCATTTGGCCTTCCAACCAGTTCTCCACGCTCCGATAATCGTCGGTATGCTCAAAGTAACGCAGCATCTGCTCCGGCGACATACGTATCTCTACAAATTGATAGCGCTGTTTGGATTGTTTCACCAAACGGAAATCGCCGTCTTCCACCGAATACACATTGCCGGACTGCTCGGAGCTCTTGAATCGGTTGCCCCGATAATAGCAATCCGTGAGTCCGCTGAAACAATAGTTGATCTCCAGCACTTGCTTTTCATGGATGTACTGATCCCATTCTTCTTCCAAAACCATATCCGTAATAACCACTTCAACGCCCTGCCGGATTTTCAGCCGGGATATGCTTCCCTCGCCCAAAAGCGGAGAAAGAACAAGGTGCTGCTCCCCGCTGTCCTCCATCCCGCAATCGGCCACATAAGCGGAGAGCCCGTCAAAATAACCGTGGATAAAATCCGAGCGAATGATCTGCTCCATTGGTACGCCTCCGCCTCCTTTTCTATTTGCGAACCGCCGTCTGCGCGCCGTGCACGCTTGTGGCGTATTGGTTTATCGTATCACCGTTGAGAATCATTATCAACCGATACCTAACGGGGCAGCAGCAATAAGATGCCGAGCACGATAATAATGACGTATAGGCAGCTTTCGAATTTCTTGGCGGGAATACGCTTGTTCACATAAACGCCGAGCGCGGTGGCGCAAAGAATAGCGGGCAGCGAGTAGCCGTACATCACGAGCGCGTCCGCCGTCCATAACCCGCCCAGCGCATGGCCGGCAACGACAAGGACGCCGGATATGAGAAAATGGGCCTGCAGCGTGCCCCGAAACCGCTCCGGATGCCATCGCCGCAAAGTACCGTATACGACGACGGGCACTCCGTTGAAGTTATAGGCGCTGCCGAGCACTCCCGAGGCGAAGCCGAACGGCAGCACCCATCCGCGATCGTTGAGCAGCGGCCGCTCGATCGCGCTGGACAACGTTTTCTTCAGCAGGCAGTACCCGCCGTATACGATCAGAAACACTCCCAAGCCAAATGTAATGACAAAAGCCGGCGTGTAACGAAGCACGACCAGGCCGGCGGGAATGCCGATGACGGCGGCGGCCGCCAGCCGGATCAGCACGGCGCGGTCAATATGGCGCCAGCCGCCGAATACGGTAAACAGAGCCACGGTCAGGCCGGCCAGCCCGATCAGGGACACCGAGGTTTGCAAAGGAATCGGAAGCATCGCAAGCAACGGCATGCTGACGATCGCTTCTCCGAAGCCGAATACGGCTCTCATCAAGGCGCCGATGAACACCGCAGCGATGACCAAGACGATAACCTCAGCCGTCATCGTGCCTGCCTCCCATTAGAATAAGATGCCTCATGCCGCCCAATCCGCCGTTGCGGATAACAAACCATTATTTTCAAATCAAGCCCTCCTTTTTTACATATGATATCACACGACAAATGCTGTTGAAATACGAATTTTAACGAGCAAAATCATCGTTTAAACGCCGTAAAATTCAACTGACAAGGTCACCTACATAAAATCACCGAAACTCGTTAAAACACCTTTTACAAACCTTAAAAAGGATGCTGTTCCATCCAAAAAATACGATAAATTAACTGGCAAGGGAGAGCCCCCGGATATCCACAGGAAATTGCTGCGCATCATTTCCTAAACGACAAAAAAGCCCTTGGAACGCAAGGACTTAATGACGTTCTAAATTCGCTGAATGTGCTTCAATCTCTTCCTCCGCCAAGCGCATTCATCATAAATTGGAATATATCCCGGTCGCCGATCTCGCCGCCGTCGGGCGATACGATGTGCTGCACCTGCAGACCGTTTTTAAAAATGGCGAACATCCGTGCGGCCTTCTCCGCATCGACATGCTCCGGAATGGCGCCGTGCTGCTGCCCGACCTCAATCCACTTCTTGGATGTTTGAACAGCCGCCTCGTAATAACGGTTCAAGATGGCCGCTACGGCGGGCTTATCGTTTTGACTGAGCAGGTAGATAAAGATCAGATTGGCGGCGTTGTCCGTGCCCGCTACATGCCCAAGCCGTTCGGACAGCGTGTTCAGCGGACCTGCCAACCCCTCGCGCCCTTCTGGCGCCCGGGCAACGGATTCGAAAAACCGCTGGTTGGTCGTCTCCATGCCCGCCTCGAGAATCAGGCCGAACAATTCGTCTTTGCTTTTGACGTAGTGATAAATGGCGCCTTTAGTCAGCCCGCCCCGGTCGGCAATATCCTGGAGCGTCGTCGCCCGGCAGCCCTTTTCCAAAATCATCTGTTCCGCGATGTCCAGCAGCATCTTCAGACTGGCGTTCATCGATTTATCCTGCATATCGTTTACCTCCAATAGTTCTTTTACGCCGGTATTTTTGCATACTTTCAAAACAATCGCCAACCCTCGGTCCGAATGCTTTAGAACCTTGCGGCCGCTTCCCTTTTGACCCGTCTAACATAGCTGATATTCCACCAGATCGTCAAGGCGATAATCCCGTAAGTCGCAAACGGCGAAATAGCGAGGAACGTCGGGATGGACAGCGAGTATACCAGCGCAACCTTGACGCAAGCCTCCAGCAGCAGGCTGACTCCCCATACGGACGTCATCAGGCGGAATGTCCGGCGGTAATTCGGCAATCTCTCCCATTTCTCATTCATTTGCGGATCATGTCCCGTGAATCTTTCGGCAAAATAATAAATGAGCGGGCGGGCCCAAAACAGCGACACCAGAAACAGCAAACCCATAATCCCGGTTACATAGGACTCTCTGAGCAAAATAAACCGCTCGTCGCCGCCCAGAAGAACGGCAATGACGCCGAGGATCAGGCCTAGGAAAATAAATCCGGAAAACACATCCGCTTTGCGCGTCTTGATCAGGCTGTACAGCGTGTCGCACAGCGGGACGAGAGCCGCGGCGGAGAGCGCCGTCAAGCTGCTCGTATGGGAAATCAGCAGTTGATAAATAGCATAAGGCAGTGCGATGTTCAGAAGCAATGTAATGATAATTTCTTTTTTAGTTTTATTCATAATGATTCTTCCCTTCATTCTTCTTTATCAACAAACCGTCGGTAGGTATCTTTAGTATACATACCGTCGGTAGGTATGTCAATGGGCTGACATTTCGAAGCGCTAATTTTTTTCGGCATGACATGTTCAAGCTCTCTACAGCTTCAAAAAAGCCGCTCGACCTGCCCATATGAGAAAAAAAAGCCCCTTCGCTTCGTCTCGGAAGCGAAAGAGCCTGCTCTAATGAAGCGGAGCGGCGATGAACTTCCTGTTTTCTCTGGTTAGCGCCAAGCTAAGCGCCCGATGCCGCTTGTCTAAAACCAGCCGTGCTTATAATAAGATTCCAGCGGGTGCATTCCGTTCATAACGTCGTTTCTTACGTGATTTTCCGTTGCGACGAGCGCTTCCGCGCGTTCCAGCGCCTGCAGGGCGATCTGCTTGGGGATGACGACGACGCCGTCTTTGTCGGCCGCAATAATGTCCATCGGATGCACGTCGACATTTTGAATCCGAATCGGCACGTTGTACTCCTTCAAGCACCAGCGCCCGACGATATCCGCCGGCGTCGTATAGAGATGAAATACGGGCAGCCCGAGCTTCTCGATGTAATCCACATCCCTCACTCCGCCGTAAATAACGGCGCCGACGCCGCCCCGAGCCTTGATGGTCGTGGAGGAGAGCTCGCCGAGATGGGAGCAGGCGCTGTCGTTAGGCTGACTTACGACCACGTTGAATTTCTGCACGTCGCCCAGCATTTTGAGCATCGGCACGAAGACGACGTCCGCGTCCTCCGAATGCGTAGCCTCTCCTCGCACCGTAAGCGCCGTTCCGCATAATTTGGCATCGGCCGTCAAGCCTTTAAGTTCTTTCGGCAGCACTTGATGTTTATACCCTAACTGATCCAGCGCGTCGGAAATGGCTCCGGTATATATGCGTGAAAACCGTTCGATGATTTCCTCTATGGCGATATCCCCGTATAATCCGTTTTGCTCTTGTTCCTTCTGCATTCTATCCACTCGCTTTCCTCGTTATGATGTGTACATGTCGCAGGCTCTTCCCGGCTTGTAAGGAATCGCATATTCCTTGTGTCCGAGACGCTCCGCTTTCGTCCGCTCTCCGGCTGCGACGCGCTGAATGAGCTTCAGCAGCTCCGCGCCTACGTCTTCGATCGTATCCGTTCCTTCGATGATCCCGCCGGCGTTGATATCGATGTTATCGGCCATTTTGACGGCTGTCTGCGGATTACCGCATATTTTGACGACCGGAGCGACGACGGAACCTACGACGCTGCCGCGGCCGGTCGTGAAGAGAAGCAGCTGCGCTCCCGAAGCAAGCAGCGTGACCAATCCGTCGCTGTCGTTTTCCTCGTACAATGTCAATGAGCTCGAATCGAGCAAGCCGACTTTGTCCAGAATATACAGGCCGGGCAGCTCCGGTCTTTGCGCGGGCTTCAATATGCCGCTGATCGGCTTCGTGCCCGCCTTGCATAGAGCGCCGAGCGACTTTTCCTCAATCGTCGTCAAGCCGCCTTCTTCGTTGCCGGCCGAAACCGCAAACGTGCGCAGCGCATTGCCGAGCGCCCGCGCCCGTTTCAATCCGTCCGTGAGCCGGGCTTTGACCGCCTCACCCGCTGCCCGCGAGAGCAAGTAGTCGTTGCAGCCGAGCAGTTCGGGCAGCTCGCTGAAAATGACGGTCGCCCCCTGCTCGATCAGCCGGTCGACAGCCCAGCCGGCAGCGGGATTGGCCGACAAGCCGGAAGTCGCATCGGAGCCTCCGCACTCCACTCCGATAATGAGATCACCTAGCCCGATCGGTACCCGCCGATGCCGCTCGGCATCGCGAATCATGCGGGCCGCTATCGTCTTGCCCAGCTCGATGGAGGCGAGCGAACCGCCGGCCTCCTGAATTGCAATCAGTTCCACCGGCTTGCCGCTGACGGCGATTTGAGCTGCAAGCGCATTCACATCGGTGCTTTCGCATCCGAGACGAACGATGAGTACGCCCGCGACGTTCGGATGACGCCCAAGCTCCACGAGCATCCGAAATGCGTAAGTATCCTGATAGCACCCGGCAAAGCCGAACACCTCGGTACCCGGTACGCCTCGCGAAATCGTATCGGCTACATGATGCGCGCATTCTACGGTATAAATAACCGCGACATGATTACGTATGCCGATTCTTCCATCCGCTCTTTTGAACCCCATCATGTTCATTGTCACCTCCTTCCTGCTGCATGCTGCGCAAATTATGCAAATGAATGTGTGCTCCTGCCGGAATATCGGACATTGCGATTCCTATCGGAACGCCGAATTTGAGCACGAATTGTCCGGCAGGAATCAAAGTGAGAGCGAACTTATGTCCGAACGGAATCGTGTCCTGCAATATAACGGACGGACCGCCTCCGGTTTCGTCCGGTGTCACCTCCGAGCCTTGGCGCAGCACGGCGAGCGCGGTCGCCGTATTATCTTTGGCGGACAAAACGAGCAGTCTTCTGGCTTGCGTGCGCTCTTGCATGTCAACCCTCCTTATGTTGCGTTGCAATCACATCTCCACATCTCCGGCAAACATGTCGCGTTTTTTCTTAATCGTCGTATAAATGCTGAAGACGAACATGAGAATGGCGATAACGAGCAGCGTTCCCGAAATAGGCCGCTGAAAGAACCCCCAGAAATCTCCCTTAAAATAAATCAGCGATTGCAGCAATGAATTTTCCAGCAGCTTGCCCAAAACAAATGTCAGCACAATCGGAGCCATCGGAATGTCGAGCTTCTTCATCGCGTAGCCGACCACGCCGAATACGACCATAACCGCCACGTCCCAAAGGCTGTTGTTGACCGTATATGCCCCTATGACAGAAATGATCATGATGAGCGGGAACAATATTTTCGGAGGAATCATTGCGATTTTCGCCCAGACGCCGGCCATAGGAAGGTTCATGATCAGCAGCATGCCGTTGCCGATGAACATACTGGCAATGACGGCCCATACGAATATGGGATTGCTCTCGAACAATGTCGGCCCCGGCGTCAGGCCGTGCATAATGAACGCACCCAAAATAATCGCGATCGTCGGAGAACTCGGAATGCCTAGCGTAAACAAGGGAATGAGCGCCGAGCCGCAGTAGGCGTTGTTCGCCGTCTCGGGGCCCGCCACGCCCTCGATCGCGCCTTTGCCGAACCGCGACGGGTCCTTGGCCACCTTTTTCTCCAATGAATAGGACAGGATGGCCGGGATGACGGAATTGGAACCCGGGATCAGCCCGGTAATCATTCCGAGCCCTGTGCCTCTCGCGATAGCCATCAGCGTAGGGCGCCATTCCTCGCGTTTGGGCAGCAGTCCTTTGACTTTAGGCAGCTTCTCGCCATTCATGCTTTGTTCCATGCCGATCAGAACTTCGGAAATCCCGAACAGCCCCATAGCGATCGTTACAAAATCGAGCCCGCTCATCAAATGCGCTTCCCCGAACGTAAACCTCATCGCCCCGGAGACGGGGTCCATCCCGATGAGCGACAGCGCCAGCCCTAAAATAGCGGATACGAGCCCGCGAACGACCGATTTGCCCATCAACCCGATAACCATAACGAGCCCGAACACCATCAGCGCAAAAAACTCCTGAGGACCGAACTGCAAAGCCAGCTTGGCCAGCGGCGGGCCGATCACCGCCAAAGCAACGATCGAAACGGTACCGCCGATGAAAGAGCCGATCCCGGCTACGCCCAGCGCCGTTCCGGCGCGCCCCTGCCTGGCCATCGGGTGACCGTCCAAACAGGTGATGACCGAAGCCGCTTCTCCCGGCGTGTTAATCAGCACGGATGTAATCGTTCCGCCGTACATGGAGCCGTAGTAAATGCCCGACAGCATAATGATGGCGGATACGGGCTCCATCGAGAACGTAATGGGCAGCAATAACGCCGTGCCCGTCGTCGGCCCTAACCCGGGAAGAACGCCTACCAGCATCCCGATGGTGACTCCGATAAGGCAGTACAGAAGGTTCCACCAGGAAAACGCCGCCGCAAATCCTTCCGCTACTTGCATAAAACTATCCAACATTCATCCCTCCTTACCATCCGAAATCGTTTACAGGCAGCGGCACATCGAGCAAAGTCTGGAAAATGACAAATACGGCGACGGAAATTCCGCCCGAAATACAAAGCGCCCAGTGCCATCTGAATTCTCTTGCCAGAACGATGAACAGCAGCGCCGTTGCCGCAATGACGAATCCGGTAAACGATACGATCAGCATGAATACGATCAGCGCTCCGATGGCGCAGCCTATGTTCCCGAGCGCCCGGCCCCTGGGCAAAAGAGCATGCAGCCGGATCGCTTCCTTCTTCAAGGACTCTCCGATATACAGCAGCGAAACCAGCATCAGAGAACCGCTTAACCATAATGGCAAAAATCCGGGACCAGGCCCCAGGGCAGTGCTGTATTCTAGCGTCAGCGATTGCCAGAACAAAATTCCGCCGAAGCCGAGCAGAAGGAGCCCGGCCCAAACGCCGGCATTGTTCATTGGAACACATCCTTTGATATAAAATAATAGTTACGGTTTCTGCTGTTTTTTAGCCGCTTCAACGATCGGCACTAACGCTTTCGTATCATTATCAATATAGGCTTTGAAGTCGGCTGCATTTTTATAATCGATTTCGGCAAACGATTGGTTCATAAAATCGATGAATTTGGGATCTTTCACCGCTTTGGCTACCGCCGCCTCCAATTTTTTCACGATCTCATCGGGCGTTTTCTTCGGAACGGCCAACCCGCGATACGTCATGGCGATCACGTCGACTCCCTTTTCTTTCATGGTCGGAACGTCCTTTAATCCTTCGAGCCGCTGGTCGGACATGATGGCGAGCGGGCGTAAATTACCGCTGTCGATATGCGTTTTTACTTCACCCGGGCCGTATAGGCCGAAGTCCGCCCGTCCGCCCAAAATTTCCACAATGGCCGGGGCCGCTCCCTGGAACGGTACCGTTACGAAATCCGCTTTGGCTGCCTGCGCGAAAGGAATGGCATAGTAATTGGGCACCGCCGAAGCGGCAAAGTTCAGCTTGCCGGGATTCGCCTTTAACGCAGCCATCAGATCTTCAAAGGTCCGGTATTTCGATTTGGCGGACACGACCAGCACAATGTGATCCGTATTGACGTTGCCGATGTAAGTAAAGTCATCCGTCTTGAAAGGAGCGAGCCCCATCATAGGAAGCGAGGCTACTTCCCGCGTGACCATAGTGAGCGTGTACCCGTCGGGCTGCGCATGGAGCCCCTCGTTCATCCCTACAGAACCGGAACCGCCGGTTTTATTGGCTACTACTACCTCTTGTCCAAGGCTCGCCTTCATCGCTTCGGCCAACGCGCGGCCGATCGTGTCCGTACCTCCGCCGGCGGCGAACGGAACGATCAGTTCAATGGGCTTGGAAGGGAAATTGGCGGCTCCGCTTTTGTTCGAGCATGCGGACAACACCGGGAAGACGAGCAGAACGGCAATCAGAAGCCAAGACATTATTTTCTTCATATGAAATAACCTCCTACGATAATTAAGAAAAGCTGCTATTCGGAGTCTCCTCGAAGATGGATTGACAGCGTTTCCAATCTTGCGGAGCCGGAAGCTGTCGAGCGACTTGTTAAGTAATCGTCAGCAATGAACCGTCTTATCGTTTTTTCATAAAAGAGCGAACCCCTCTCATCAATTTCACATATGTGAAATTATATTTTACATATATGTATATGAAGATGATATTATTATGGCTTCATGCTATAATGATGTCAATATATTTTTTCGGGAAGGACTGTCTTTATGAGCAAAAGCGATTTCTCGCCGGTGAAGTCGGCCGACCGCGTATTCGATATTTTGGAGGAGCTTATCCATCATCCGCACGGCATTACGACCCACGAGCTGGGCAAGCGCCTCGGCATCGCGGCCAGCAGCATTCACGCGCTGATTCAAACGATGGTGCACCGCAAATACGCCAAAATCAACGAAGAACGCAAAATTACCCTCGGAACCAAGTTTTACGAATTTGCGGCGCGATATTCCAACGATCCTCTTCTTCTGCATGCTAAGCCGATTATGAAATCGCTGGCCCGGCAAGTGAACGAAAACATTCATCTTGCCGTGCTCGACGGCTTGGATATCGTCTATATTGCCTGCGAGCAAACGACTCATCCCGTGCGCTACCATGTCGAAATCGGACAAACCCAGAAAGCGTATGTAACCGGCGTTGGAAAAATGCTGCTCTCCCAGTATTCCGATAAAGCGATTCGGGATATGTTCGCAAGCTATCATTTCGAGAAATTGACGGAACATACGATCGATTCCATCGAGATGCTCGCGGAACGCCTGGAGCTCATCCGCCGGAACGGCTACAGTCTCGACGACAGCGAGTCCTATGTCGGCGCCAAGTGCTATGCGGCTCCAATTTATGATGCCAACGGCGCAATGATTGCGAGCATCAGCATCAGCATCCCCTTCCTTCGCGCCGATTCGGCCCACGACGATGCCTATGTGGCTCTCATAAAGGAAGCGGGCCGGCAAATTTCCGCGCTGTTCGGCGACCGGTAACGACAAACGCTGCCGGCGTCCTTCGCACGGCTGCCCCGCTCGCATTCACCTCTGCGCTGTACAAAAACATCCTTTATCTGCAAATAGCCTAAGCTTCCGCATTTCGAAGCTTAGGCCGTGCTGCGGATCATTCCGATACGGCGAACCAATCCGCATTCTGCTTGCCGAGCAGCTTGCGATGTCCTTGAAATTCATCGTAGACGCTCAGGCTGTATTGTTTTAAAAACTCCGTTTTGTAGATCAGATCCTCATCGCTTACCTCAATCGTAAACTGCTGTTTCTTGCCCGGCCTTAGCGCATTGTCGTTCCCCGACTCGGACGCCTTGCCGTCATCCTCCGCTTCCCAATCCTTCAGATCGTACGACCTCTCAAACGATTGATTCCCCGAATGATCCTCGAAGACAAGGACCAGTCGATGTCCCGCCATGTCCGTCTCGATGTGCCCGGTCCTCGTAATTTCGTAATCGAACTTCAAATACAGCTTGCCGGTATGGATCGAGGTGTTGATCCGGCTCAAAGAAATCATGTAAGGAAACAGCTCGATTTGTTTCAACGAAGGTTGTACATCGCTCTTCTCGGACGGCATCTCGAAGGCAACCGGGCTCGCGTATGCGTCCGGTTTGCTCTCTCCCTCGCTATCGCTATCGGCGGCCATGGCGACAGCGTCTCCGACGATGATCTGCATATCGTCCGCGCTGCAGCCTTCAGGCAGCTCGGCCCACACATGGAACAACGCTTTTCCGTCCGGTCCGATCGGTTGGCGCACTTCTGATACTTGCGCCAGAAATACCGCGCCGTCTTTGGCAAGGAAGCGCGCGGCCAGCGGAGCCATGTCGGCAGCCCGCTTCTCCAGGTTGCTTACTTCCAGCTCTGCGGATATGAGCCGGCCCGAAGGTCCGGAATAAGTATTGACGGCCGCTATCGAATATCGGGCCCTCCGCCCCTCGGCTTCACGCGTATAAGAGGAGCCTGCCGCTGCGAGCGGAACGGACTGGATGCCGATTGGAACCGCGATCTCCAGCGTATCGGCCGATGGAGTATCGCTAGCTTTCTCCTGCAGCACTAGCTTGGCCTGTGAATAACGGTACGTATAAGGAATTTTACCGATCGCCTGAAATTCGATGGCCGAGTCGGCGCCAATGCCGATCGCTTGACTGCCGTTAACCAGCTTGGCGTCTACTTTGACCGAATCGTCAAACAGGAAGTACGCGGTCATATCGGGAACCGGCAGCGTATCCCCTCCTTGATTCGTTAGCTTGACGGCGGCGTTTACAATATCCTGGCCGTCCCAAGGAACGCGGGAAACACCGGCCAGCTGCACAGTGTAAGAGCCGGCCTCATTATGAAACGCAAATGATTCCCCAAGCTCTCCGGACGGTGGCGCGGCTGCCGGCAGCTTCAAATCGCCGATAGGCATGATGATGCCCGGTTCGGGAATGGCCAGGCCGATCAGCAGCTCTCCGTCATCCGCATTAACAGAAGCGGGAATACTGCCCGTAAGCTCCAGCTCCTTCGCCTCTTGCGGAGCGATGCTCAAGCCTTGCGCCTGTTTGGCTTGCAGCGGATACATAAGGCCGTCGCGCGTCCGGAATTTGTATTCGTATGCGGGTACCTTCAGGTTCCCATTTCCGGCATTCTCCAGACGAAGTACTATGGCGGGCGAGCTGTTCTTCGCATTCCTGGCCATATGCAGCTTCTTAACCGACAGCTTCATAGAAATTCCGTCGACTTGGACGGTTTCCTCCCCGCCCTCCGGGATAACGGTCGGATAGGACCCGGGAACCGATAGCCGGGCGAGCACACGCTCGAACCCGGGCTCACTGAAATCCCATTGGATGAATTCGAACGTGAGATCATGCAGATCAACCGCCTGCTCCGGCACGGCGTAGAAGTGGATATCCTGCTGCGATTTGGCGGCAATCCGGTTTTTGTTCCTATCCTGCGGCAGCGTATGCACCTGGATCTCGCCGCCGTCTTTGGTTCTTAAGCGCACCCAGTAATCCATGAACAGCAGGTCGGAGGTTCCTCCGTTATCGACATGAACGGTGAAGCTGATCGCAGGATTCGTTGCATCCGGCTGCATCATGACATCGATCAATTCCACAGAAGCGGAATCGTTTAACTGGACGTTTCCGATAGACGGAGCTGTTCCCGAGGAGAGCGGGGCCGCCGCTGCGGCTCCCGGATTATCCCCTTCCGCATAAGCCGGGATAGCGGCTGCGAAACTAAGGACAGCGGTTAATAGAAGGGCGCAGCTTCTTATTCGCGTGCGCGAGTTGCTTTGTCGTTTCATACATACCTCCGCGTTGGTTCTTGTTGTATTATTCGTTTAAGTAGGTCGTCACCCGGTTCTGGATTAACTTGGCCGTCTCCTCCGCCGATTTTTGCCCGGCAAAGTAAGACTTGGACTCTTCCCCGACAATCGAATTGATCTTCGCGTCCGATTGGGTGAAGCTGTTGGCTTCAGCGATCATTTCGCGGACCGACTGCAATTCTTCATCCGTCAAAGGTTTGGGAACCGCTCCATTGAGCAGCTTGATCGAGCCCTGCTTCAGCTTCTCCTGCAGCTCGCCCAGCTGCTTCTCGGCTACGGCGCGATGAAGCGGAAAACCGTTCAAATCCGGCGATGACTGCATGTCTTCGGATAACAGAAACTTCAGGAAATCCCAGGCTTCCGGCTTGACGCCCGATTTGGCGTTAATCCCAAACATCATTCTGGATAGGAAAGTAATGCCTTGATCCGTTCCCGGCTTCCGGTATACTTTACCGTCGTCATACACGGACTTGGGATACAGCACGAAATTTTCCAGCGAATTGACCGACCACGGACTGAAGAACTGGTTTCCCCAGCTCGTCGCTTCATCCGACAACAGCCCGTCGTCATACATCTGCTTGATCTGCTTCATCAGATCCATGAACTCTTTCGAATCAAAGCGGGCTTCCCCTTTGGCCGGATCGACATACTTGCCGTAATGATCTCCAAGCACATTGACGAGCAGCGATTCAGGCGGGTTATTCGTCATAACGTATTTATCCGGGGTTCCGTCCCCATCGGAATCTCGGGTCAATTGCTTGGCTATCTCCGCAAACTTGTCCCAGGTCCACTGCCGGTCATCGATCGGGACCCCTGCGGCTCGAATCGCAGCGGCGTCGCCAAGCAGCGTATTTAAGGAAAAGCTGAGCGGCATGGCGTACAAGCCGCCGCCCTGCTTCGTTGAATTCAGAATGTTGCCGTAATATTGATTGATGTCGAACGCCTTGTCGTTTGCCATCATCTCGTTCAAATCGGCGAGCAGCTTCTTCCCCGCATATTTGGATACGGGCAAATTTTGCAGCGAAATCAGATCGGCTCCTTTGCCGGACAGCACTTCCGTGTTAACCGAGTTGACATACTTCTCGAACGAAGCCGAGTCCATTCCAAGCTTCATCGATGTATTCCCGCCATCGGGCGCAGCTTGATATTCCTTGATTTGAATGTCGATGTCCGGATGAGACCGCTCATATTGTTGCTCCGCGAGCTTCAGAAATTTGTCGGCTTGCAGCACGGAGACGGTCACGATCTTTTTGCCGTCCGCCGCGACAGCCGCCCCCCCTTTGTTTGACTCGCTTCCTCCGGTGCATGCCGTAACGGTTACGGCCAACATGCCGCTGATGACGGCAAGACTGATTCGTTTCATTGATCATTGCTCCCTTCGTATCGATCCTTGACGGTTTTATTGCAGCCGAACGCGATTGCCCTCCTGCAGCGGCTCGCTGCTTTCAATAACGATTTTATCCTCCGGCGAAAGACCTTTGGCGACGGCCGTTTCCTTGTCGTTCGCATCGCCTTTGGTCAGATAGGACTTTTCCACAGTAAATTCGTTTCCAAGAGGCCCCTTGTTCTCGCGAATGGTATATACATAGCTGCCGTCTCCATCCTCTTTGATCGCGCCATTCGGGATCAGCAGGCTCTCTTTGGCAGCCAGCTTAACGATGACGCAGCTTGCGCTTTCTCCTCCCTGAATGCCTTCGCCTTGTACTGAAATGACGATCCGCTTCTGCGGGCCTGCGGCTTGAGTATCCGCTTCTTTCTTGTCCCGCGCAGATAATGCGGCGCCCTTTGACGTTCCGCTTGATTCAACCTTTTCGATCTCCGTAATTAGCCCTTCCACCTGCCGGTTCGCGCTTCCCTCCGAATCGATCCGGACCGGCACTTTATCTCCCGTCTTCAAGAGATTGGCCGAACTTGCCGGAAGCTCGATCTCCAGTTTGTATCCCTTATCCGTCCGGGAAATCCGGATGAGCGGCTGCCCCGGCGACGGAGGAAGCGTCTCGTCTTCGAGCAGTTTAGTCACCGTCCCGTCGAACGGCGCTTTCAGTTCTCTCTGCTCGTTCGACTTCTCCTGCATGCTTGCGATTTTTCTTTCCTGGATGCCGATATCGATAGTCTGGCTCTCCAAGCTGCGGTTTGCCGCCCGTGCAGCGAGTTCATCTCCGTTCTGCCGTGCGGCAATATAATCGTCCTGCGTTTTTTCAAGCGCCAATTGCTGCTGCCTAAGCCTCGCCTGTTCGTCCTGAAGCTGCCGCTCCGCTTCTTTATTATCGAAGGCGATAAGCACTTGGCCTTTTTGGACGAAGTCCCCCTCCTTGACAAGCGTCTTGCTCACCTTCAGACCGGCCGCGTTCGTCAGCTCTGCCGCTTCTTGCGGTTCGATCGTTCCGCTGCCTTCCATCGTGTGTTGAAGCTTCGCCTTTCGGGGCTGTTCTGTATTTACTTTCGGCAATTTCATCGCGAGCAGGGTATTGCTGAATAAAGTAAGCAGCAGCAGCAAGGTTAGAAAACAGCCGAATATGGCGGCTATCGTCTTCTTTCGTTTAGCGGCCGTCTGTTCATTCATTGCTATCTGCACGTTTCGTTCCTCCTAACGGTTCTTTCGGCGCAAGCTACCCTTTGACCCCGGACAATTGAACCCCTTCTATGAAATGGGGCTCGGCATATAAAAACAGCAGCACCATCGGCGTCATATAAAGGACGGAAGCCGCAAACGCCACGCCCAGCGCTTCCCCGTTAATCCGGGATAAATAGACGGATAACGGCTGTTTAAACGCGTCCTGTAAAAAAATGAGCGGCTGTTCGACCATATTCCAATTGTCCGCGAACAATAAAACGACCAGCGCCGCAAGCGCGGGCTTGACGAGCGGCATCACGATGGTAAAAAATATTCGCAGTTGACCCGCTCCGTCGATCTTCGCCGCTTCCATATACGTATAAGGAATATGCAGCATAAATTGTCTGAGCAAAAACACGCCGAACGCCGCAAAAATTCCCGGCAGTATAATCGCGGCCTGGCTGTTCATAAGCCCCAAGCGATCGGCAATAATATAATTGGGCACGAGCGTAACCTGAAACGGCATCAGCATCGTCATAAGATAGACAAGAAACAGCTTGTCCCGCCCCCGGAATTTCAGCTTCGCAAAAGCATACGCGGCCAGCGAAGCGACTGCGACCTGCCCGGCAATGATCGGAACGACCAGCAGCACGGAGTTCCAGAACATGAGCAGAAACTGCGGCGTGTCAACCAGCACCTTGGCATATTGCTCCCAGGACACCCAATCGGGAAGCAATTTCAAGTTGACGAACAAGCCGGAATCGGAACCGATCTGACCGATCGCGCCGTAGTTCGTGGAAATTTCCTGCTCGGTCATCAGCGAATTCGTCACCGTCAGTATAATCGGAGCGAGCAGCAGCAGAGCTATACCGGCAAGGAAGAACGTCGCAAGCGCCTTCCTGGCCGTGTCGGTTTGGATCATGACGACACCTTCCTTATCCTTATTCCATAAAGCTGCGAAACCGCTTCTCTACGGCAAACAGCGCGATGACCAGCGCCAGTATGCAGACGGCCATCAGCGTCGCGGCGGCAGTCAGCTTCTGAATATCGAGCGACATAAACATGTTGTTCATATAATGCTGCAGCATATAAATGCTGTCGTGCGGATAGTCGCCGGCGATCAAGTACGTTTCCCGGAACACTTTGAACGAATTGACGATCGACATCAGCACGACGAAGAAGGTCGTCGGGAGTAAGTAGACGAGCGTGATGCCGGTAAACTTGCGCACCGCTCCGGCCCCTTCGACATCGGCGGTTTCGTAGTAATCGCGCGGAATGTTTTGCAGTCCGGCCAAAAACAAGACGATGTTGTAGCCGATGTTTTTCCAAACATAGACGAAAATGACGACGACTCTGGCCCAATCGGTCTTCATCCAATCGACCCGGCTCCAGCCGAAAGCGTGCAGCATCGCGTTGAGGGTTCCGTTCCAGTCGAACAAGATTTGCCAGATCAAAATGATCGAGGCGACCGGAACGACCAGCGGCATGACGAAGGCCGTACGCAGCCAATTACGCAAATAAGCGCTCCGGTTCAGCAGCATGGCGATGAAGAGCGAAGCCGCGATCATAAGCGGAACGCTGATGACGGTAAACCGGAACGTATTGCCCGCAGCTTTGCGAAACGATGAACTGGCCAGCAGCTCCTGATAATTGGCGAATCCGGCAAAGCTGCCGTCTACGGAAGAGCTCTGAAACGAATAAGCTGCTCCCATACCGAACGGGATCAAATAAAACAGTGAAAATCCGATCAGGCTCGGCAGCAGGAACAGCCATGCGGAAGCCGAGTCCCTGCGCATCCATCGCCGAAATCTCATGGCTCTCACCCCCGTTCTTGTAATCTAAGCGCCGCAGTTTCCCGCCGCTCTTTCATCATAAAGGCCGTATGTGGAGTTTCTGTGGAGCTGGCTTGTGGATTTTGCGGAGAGCGGCCGTTTCCGTCAAACGCAAAAAAAGAGAAGACCCTCTCACAGGTCTTCTCTCGGAAACCGGATCGTAAATAAAATGCCGCCGTCCGCATTCGTTACGGCATAGGACGCCCGGTGCGCCTCCAGTATTTGCTTCACAATATACAGGCCGAGCCCGCTTCCTCCGGTGCCGCGGTTTCTCGATCTCTCGATCCGGTGAAACGGCTGGAAAATTTCCTCCAGCTGATCCTCCGCAATAGCGGTCCCTGCATTCCATACCTGCAGCATGACGTGCCGCGGGTCGCTCTCCGTCCGAATCTTCACTTGTTCGCCGGCGGGAGAATATTGAATCGCGTTCCGAATTACATTCGTGACCGCCTTCTGCAGCAAATTGCGGTCCGCCCGAATCTTCGGCGAACCGGCCGTCTCCGAGACGATTGTAATCCGCTTGTCGGCGGCCATATAGTCGAGCCGGCGCAAGCTGTCCCGGACGACATCGGACAGATCGACCGTCTCCCATTCGGGCCGAAAGTCGGAACTTTCCATTCTCGAGCTGTCCAGCAGCTCCTGCACCAGCTTCTGCATATCCATCATCACTTCATGCGAGCGGTGCAAATACTTATCCCTGTCCTGAAAAGCCCCGATACGGTGAATCATGCCTTCCAGCTGCCCCGTCACCGTCGTAATCGGCGTCTTCAGTTCATGGGAAATCGTCGCGATCCATTCTTTTCTCTTCTCTTCGAGCTGCCGCACCTTATGAATTTCGGTATTCAGCTGGGCATTGGCCTGCCGCAGCCCCTCCATCGCATCCTGCAAATTCTGGGACAGCCGGTTCAAGCTCCGGGACAGCTCGCCGATCTCATCCTCGGAATGAATCTGCAGAGCGCCCGTAAAATCCAGATTCGCCATGCTCTTCGCCGCCCTGTTCATATTCAGCAGCGGCCTTGTGAGCCATCTCGAATAAACGGCCGCTCCCGCAATCGAGACAAGCAGCACCAGCAGCAAGACATCAGGCGCGAAAAGAAGGATCGCCCGGGAAGCTTCGTCAATAGGCTGCAGCGTGGCGTTTACCATCAACGTGTACCTGGCGTCTTGGAAGGAGATTGGTTTACTTACGGCGTACATATTCTCTATAGGGGTATCCAATTGAATTTTTCTTAAAGGCATATTTTGCATGCCTTGTGCATCTTCCGATGCCGCCTCATCATGCCGGACGAATACGGACGGCACATAAACGAGGCGTCCGTTCTCATCCTGGACTCCCATCCAGACGTTATGCTCCTGCGTAAACAAGTCCAGCTGCCGCTGCGCTTCGTGAAAAGTCTCATGCTCCGATAGCCGGATCAGCTCGTCCAGCGCTTCATTCAACGTTTTGATTTTGTATTGATGATAATACCCGGGCAGCAGGAAATAAAATAAAATGAAGATGACGACGGTGCTGCCGATCAGCAAGCCGCTGGTGAACAAAGACGTTTTGAACGTGATCCCTTTGCTTTTCCGTCTAAGTCTGTTCATCGAACTTGTACCCTATCCCTTTAACGGTTTGAATATAAGGAACGCCGAGCTTCTTTCGCAAATTTTTGACATGGGTATCGACGATCCGCGCATCCCCGTAATAGTCATACCCCCACGCATGATCCAGCAAAGCTTCTCGGGAGACGGCGCGCCCCCGGTTGTCCAGCAAATAAACGAGAATCGCGAATTCCTTGACCGTCAGCTCGATTTTATTGCCGCCGACCGTGACGATAAAGCCCTCCTTATCTACGGCCAGCTCTTTAAATTTGACCATGCTTGAGTCCGAGTCGGCCTTCGCCCTTCGAAGCACCGCCTCGACCCGTTTGATCAAAATGTTGAAGGAAAACGGCTTTGTGATGTAATCGTCGATTCCGAGCTCGAAGCCTTTGATCTGAGCGGCCTCGTCGTCGAGCGCCGTCAGCATGACAATCGGCAGGGACGAGGATTGGCCGCGGATCATTTTGCAGACGTTGTACCCGTCCAAATTCGGCATCATCACATCGAGCAGCACGAGATCGTAGCTGTTGTCCTTAAACATCCTGATCCCGTTAACGCCGTCGTCCGCCGCATCCACCTCATAGTTTTGCGCGCTTAAAAATTCGCGGAGCAGCTCCTGAATATCCGCATCGTCTTCAATTACCAAAATTTTGACCATACCAAACAGCCACCTTATAAAAATCCATGATTAGTTATTCATGAACCATTATACATACTAACTAAAAACATGGCGAATTACTGCGGACATGTCAACGATTTTGTTCATCCGGCCGCTGCGGAGCGTTTTTCATTTTCCCGGGCGTTTTTAAATAAATGCTGTTCAAAATTTTCACATCGGCGGTAATTTCATGCTTCAACTGCGGGAACCATACCAGCTTCCAGTCCTTCAGCTGCTCCTCCGTCATGCGGCTCCGGAAATATTTGCCGACGCCGAGCGAATCCGCCTTCTCTTCCTGCAATTTGCCAATTAATTTTCTCCCGCGCATTTCTACCAGATCTTTAAGCTTTTGGGAAATATCCGCCTCGGCTTCATGCTGCTTATTCTCGGAGATGACCACGTTCAGACGAATATGGCTGTTCATTTGCGGGCCTGAAGCGGCCCATGCGATTTGGTTGCGGATCGTCGCTTTTTTGATAAGGACGCTGGCTTGATCCGAAACCTCGATCGTGCCTCCCGTATATTTTTCTTGGAATATATTGTAGATCATCGTTTCATCGGAAGAAATTTCGCCGACAATCTTATCCTTGCGCAAAATGGCGGAGCCTTCGAACTTGTAGAGGGTGTCCGTTCCTTTGCTCAATATGGGAATGGCCATATCCTCCGTGTACGATTTCATGTCGCGGTAGGCTTCCCACAAGCGAAAAATCGTATTATTCGGCGTCCATCCGGCCTGCTCGCTGAAAAAATCATAGGACGAAAGCTCCGGATTCGCCTGCACATGATGATACATCAGCTGCTCGAAGTTGCCTCGGACGATGCCGAGCAGACCTTTGATCGAAATATCGTTAGCCTGCACGGCGTAATCGATAATATCGTTGATATTGCTCTTGGCCGTTTTTTCACAAATCAAAAACAGCCGGATATGCAGCAGATCGATGCTTTTCTCCGCTTTGGAACGAATATGGTCTATCGCTTTATTGATCGTGGCCGAGCTGCTCTCCAAATATTGCGAGCCTTTCTTCTCGGGACTCGGGATTTGCAGAATGATCCGGTACGTTTGATCCGGGTTTTTGCATATCCCCATCACGACGGGCATCAGTCTTTTATTGATATCCTTCGTGTCCCAACAGCCGGTAAGCACTCCCGCCATACCGAACCATAGCAGCGCCGCGCAAAGCAATGAACGGGGGATCAAGCCGGATTCCTCCTATCGTGCAAACTCATGAGCCATACGGTAACCGGGACAACGCAGATGCTGTAGACGCAAAAGACCGAGTTCATCGTCACCAGCTGCTCCAGCGAGTCCATATTGGGAATGAAAGCGCTGAATCCGTAAGAAAGCAGCCCCAAGGCAATGACGATCCAGCCTCTGCCTACCGGCAGCAGCAGCCTTTGAATCAGCGTCGTGATCACCCACAACGAGACTGCGGATTCTACCATCGACACGCCGATCATCGAGATGACAAAAAAAGTCGGCAGCCAATCGAAGACGACCCACTCGTTATCGACCGTGTCCAGCGTCAGCACATTGGGATAGCGGAAAGACAGAATCGCTTCCGGCCCGAAAATAAGCATCGGCAAATAAACCGAAGCCAATCCGAAAATAAACAATACCGCTAACAAGTAAGAAAGCTGAAGCGGAGCCGGCTTGCTCTTCTTCGGCATCAAGCCGAGAAACAGGAACCCCGCATGAGGAAATAAGCTCGCATAGAATGCGGGTCTCTTCAAGTAACTCAGCTGCGCGTCGAACAGCGGGAAGATGTTATGGATATCCATATTCTTTACGCCGCTAACGAGTGAGAACAAGATCAGCGGCGCCACGCAGATAAATAAAGCGACGCCCCCTCTTGCTATAGCTTCAATGCCCTTCCAGGCGATGTAGCAGGGGATCGAATACAGCAGCAAAATAAACAGCGTCGGCGTCTTGGGCAGCAGCAGCACGTTAACCGACTCATACTCATAGCGGTGGATTAGGTTGAGGTCCAGAAACAGGAAGATGGCGAGCGGGACGAGCAGCACGGCCGACAGCCATTTGCCCGACTTCTGTCGGTACACGCCGATCACATCTTTGTCCGGAAATCGGGACAGCCCCTTCAAATACATCCACATGAACGCCAGCTCCGTAAGAAATCCCGTGAGGATCGGCTCCCAATGCCCTTTGGACGCCGTCTCGATGATTTTTACCGGATAGACGTAGTAGAACAAGGAAATGTGGACGATAAAAAACAGCGTCAGCAGCAGCCGTTTGCTCATTCGGATTTACCTCTTTTTACCGACAGACTTAAATAGGGTACTTCAAATGTCGTCATCGTTCCCATGTAAAAACAGAGCAGCACAATGGACGTCATCAGCCCCAATATCCCGTATAAAGCGCTGAACACGATGACGACGTATTTGTAAATGCGAATGGACACGGTGTTCATATAGGTGCCGAGAGTAAAATGGGCGATGGTCGAAGCGGCTACGACAATAATCAGAAAGTAGCTGACGAGCCGCGCCTGCACGACCGCTTGTCCGAGAATAATGCCGCCGATCATGGTGATGGTCGGACCGATGCTTTTCGGCAGCCGTATGCTTGCTTCAATGACCATTTCGATAACCAGCAGCATCAGGATCAATTCGATCAGCACGGGGTAAGGAACCCCTTCTCTGGAATTGGTGATCGATACGGCCAGCTGAATGCGCAGCAGCTCGGGGTTGACGGAGTTGAGCACGACGTACAGACCGGGCATAGAGACGGCAACGATCAGGCTGACGATGCGAATCATCCGGTACAAATACGTGAATAACCGCGGCTGGTTCTTATCGGTCTTCACGTTCCAGAAATCCGACACGATGGAAGGAAACGAGAGCGAGAACGGAAATTGATCCATCATGATGACGATGCGGCCTTCCATTAAATGATGCATGGCCGTCGAAGGCAGCTCTGAAGACACATAGGTCGGAAACGGGCAAAACCGCGGCTGCTTCAACACGCCGAGCAATCCTTGAATATCGTATACATCTGCGGATTGGCCCTCATCCAAGCATTGGCGGGCAAGCTCAACCGCCTTCGGGTCGGCCTGCCCCTCGACATAGATTAGCGCCGCATCGCGGCGAACGTCTGAACCGAGGCGGTACGTGCGGATCACCAGATCCTCGGTGTTCACCTTTTTGCGGATCAGGCTCAGGTTGGTCGTCAAATCTTCGTTGAAGGAATCAAGGGAGCTCTGTATCGGGTTCTCGGTCTGAGCTTCCGTAATGCTGCGGCTGTTCTCGATGGGAACCGGACTTACGATCAGGCAGCCGGTACCGTCTTCCGGAAGCAATACCAGCAGGCCGTCGCGGATCGATTGAACCGCTTCCTCTGGCGAACCGCAGACTCGGGTCAGATAGGACGAAGCAAGGTCTTGCATCGGGTCCGCGCCGCCATCCGGCTGCCGGGGCACATGAGTAAGGATGAGGTTCATCGTGTCGTCGTAATCGACCAGCGTCTCTAAATAACAAACCTCTGCTTTCGCTCCGCAGATGAACGCTTCCGTATAGACAAAATCGGAGGTGTTACCGAACGCGCTGCGAATCGATTGCTTCAGCCGCAAGCTGCTTGTGTTGTTCATAGTTGATCTCGCCTTTTGGTATGTTCTTAATTCGTCTGTATACATTATCCTCCATTTCGGTTGTAAATAACCGGAAAGCAGCTAATAATCCGCCCCTTCCCTTCGACTGCGGCTCTAGCTCGCGGCGGCGCTTCCATCCTGCTAACGGCCTACCGTTTGAAAATAACGGTAAATTTTGTCCAGCTTCTCCTTCTGCCTCCCGCTCTTGCTCTCCATACCGCCGAATTCAAAAAAAGTGACGTTCCGTATGCCCACATAATGAAATAGAGCCTTTTTCATCAGCGCTTTATGAGCGTTGTTCAGCCAGAACAGCGGATAATGCGCCGGGCCTTTCATTAAGGAGATGCAGACGACGGATTTCCCCTTCAGCAATCCTTCGGGCAGCAGCCCTCCCTTCTCGCGGTAGGCAAAGCCGGATGCAAACATTTTGTCGATGTATCCCATTAGCATCGCCGGCGGGCGCCCCCACCAGATCGGGTAGACGAATACGATTTTATCGGCCCATACGATTTGTTCCCGGTACTTGGCAAGATCGGGATCGGCGTGCATATCCCTCCTTCGCTTTTGCTCATGAAACACTAGGACCGGATCGAATTTCTCTTCATACAAATCGAGCGTCCGAACCTCATCGATACGGGGATTGTCAGCGCTGCCTTCAAGAACCTTGTGGAAGCTTTGATGATTCGGATGCGTATAAATGACCAGTGTGTTCATAAAACCACCTCTTTAGTTATCTTTTGATAACTAAAGCGTAGCACGCCCAATACAAGCCGCGAGCTGCGGAAATTATGCGAAAAGCGCCTATGCGAGAAAATCGCCGACGGCGAGGACCGGCGCAAGCAGCTCGTTCGTCTTGCCGAACCGGGCGAGGCTATGATGAGCGAAGCGTTCCCCTTGTGAGCGGCGCGTTCGTTCGTTGGAAGATCCGGCCAGCCGCGGCGATGCAAATTCAGGGCAGTGAACAAATCCCCCAAAAGCCATCCATGCCGCTACGCGGCACCACAGACAATGGAAATGGGGTACCAAGAGTAATTTCCAGGGTAGTGACGTGATGCTCTGAAGCTTATTCCGTCCGCATCCAGCTTCAGCTGGATCGGCGTCTAACCATTCAGCCAGGATCGTTCTATGGTTAGACATTACTTTCGGGGGAGCCCACGGATATCCACAGGATATTGCTGCGCATCATTTCCTAAACAACAAAAAAACCGGCCGGGCGGCGAAGCTATCGCCATCCAGCCGGTTTTCGTTTGTCATGCCTTCATATCGACTTAATTGTGTACCGTTCTGCCGCTCACACGGGTGTCGGAGCGTTCCTCCGCTTCTTCCCCGTACCGTTCGCGCTCGATTTGCGCCAGCGTCTTGCCCTGCGTATTCGGAGCGAAGACGATGCCGATCACGGCCGATACGACAAGGAACGCGATCATGATCATGCCTGCCGCAGCAAATCCGAGCTTCGTAATCAGCGTCGGCATAATCAGGCTCCAAACCGCGACCGCGAGCCGGGCAAAGAAAAACATAATGCCCTGCGCTCTTGCCCGGTAACGCGTCGGAAACAGCTCGCCGGCCCACAATCCGTAGAACGCTTGAGCGCCGAAGCCTGCCGCTACGCCCCACAAGAGGACGAAGACCAGCAACACAGGTATGCTCATGTTCATGAAAGTAAGCAGCAGCCAGGCGGCTATGCCCATTACGGCGGAAACCGCAAACAGCATACGGCGGTTTTTCTTATCGCCGAGCCTCATGAAGATGAAATAGCTGGCCAGCACGGTAAAGATCCACAGCACCGATTGCAGCAGGTTCGCATGATTCGCGGAGATGCCGCCGACCGTTTCGTAAATGTACGGCATGAAGAAGCCCATCGCGCCTGCGGTCAAGTTCCAGAACATATAAATGCCGAGCAGCACGAGCAGCGACTTGCGGTTCGCTTTATGCTTGAAAAATTCGGACAGCGACTGACGGGTTGCCCTGTTCTGCGTCGAACGCTCCTGCTCGCTTGCCTTCTCTTCCTTCCAAACTTTCGATTCCGACAAGCCCTGCCGGATGTACCAGGTAATAAACGCAATCACGAACAGATGCGCAAAAATAATCCGGCTGCCGAGAAGCCCCAGCGGCGCAAGTGCGACGGAGAGCAGCAGCGCGATGACAGGACCCATGGACCAGGCCAGCTGAGCCATTCCCGTATGCTTGGCGCGCTGCTCCGCCGGCGCTTCTTCGGCGATATAGGTCCAGGAAGCGGGAACGCCTGCGCCTACGGCCAGTCCGACAACAATATAGCCGATGAGCAGCATCGGGAAGTTCACCGAACACATGATGAGCAGCATCCCGATCATATAGATGATCAAATCGTACGTATAGATGAATTTGCGGCCGTATTTGTCGCACAAGTGGCCGCCGATCAGCGCGCCGATGGCCGCGCCGAGCGCGTTTGCGCTTACAGCGCCGAGCAGCCCGACGGAAAAATCGTTCAAGTGCAAATATTCCGTCCATAAGGACAGCCCGCCTGCGCCGGCGACAATGGAACCGGCTTCAATGTAGTTCGACATGGCCACCGACGCCGTGGCCTTCATTCCGGTCGTTTTTTTGCTTCCTACTCGGAAACTCATAGTGATCCTCCTCTGCGATGATGCCTTTTCCTTAAGTTTTCGTTGATACTCCTACTATAGGAAAAAGCGCCGCCGCGGCATAGATCACAAAGTTCAGGATAGGTACACGTTATTCAGAACATCACTTTCTTTCGGCAAGAAGCGCCTCTCTGTATTTGGAGGGAGACTGCCCGCTCCACTGCTTGAACAGCCTGCTGAAATATTTGGGATTCTGGTACCCTACGCTCACGCTAATGTCCTGCAGCTTCGCCCCCGGATCGCGCAGAAGCGCGGCGGCCTGTTCCATCCGCCTGCGCGTCACGTAATCGAGAATCGTCTCTCCGGTTTGCAGCTTGAAATATTGGCAAAAATAATTCGGATTCATAAACACATGGTCGGCAATCCGCCTGATGGTAATATCCCCTCCGAGATGCTCTTCGATCCATGCTTTGGCCTGCTCAACCGGATGCGAGCTGTCGCGCTCGCGCACCGATTCGATCTGCCCGGCCGACGCCACGACGAGCCGCTCCAGCTCCCGTCTCATGTCCTGCATCGTAACGACGCGCTTCACGGCATTCAGAGCTTCTTCGACCGGGAAGCAGGGCATACCGCAGCTCTCCAGGCCGACGGAGTGAATCAGAACGACGGCGCTCTGCACAGCGCGCTGAATCGCGTCCGGAAGCTGCATCCGCTCTATCGCGCCGAAGAGCGCCTTGCACAGCTCCTGCGCCTCTTCCTTCCTGCCTTGGCCGATCGCTTGCTTTAACTTGTGCTCGAGCCCGGCGATTTCATTATCGCGCTTATTCTCATGCGCTCCCCGCTCGCCCGCCGTCTGCGGCGTAAAGCGCTGATTCCCTCCGTGAAGCAGCCGGTAATGAATGAGCGATTGCGCCTCCTGCTTCGCTCCGGGGAGCAAATACAAATCTTCCAGCCAATCGCCGTGGGCGATCGAAACCGTGAAAGGCGTATACGTTTGGATCGCTTTGCGGATCGACTCCGAGACGGCTTCCGCCGCCGAATCGAGCGCGTCGGGACCGGCCGCCGCCGGACGGTACAGCAGCGACCAGAACTCGGCGCCGCTGCCGCGCCACGACCAGCCTTCGCAGACTTCGGAATCGCACCAATCCTTCCCCGATACGATCTCGTCGATCATATTCCCCAGCGCATAATAATAAGCCTGCCAGTCCTTTTCCGTATACGATCTCGTCTTCACCGGCATCGCGTCCAGGCTGATATAGAGCAGCAAATACAAACCGCGAGGAAACTCGTCGACCCAGAAGCCGAGATGGGATAAATCGCTGCCGATTTGCGCCGAAGTAATGTAGCTTAGCACCTGCTTTTGCCGGGTCTGCTTCAGCTTGCCCGCCTGTCTGGACAACTCCTTCCACTGCAGACGGCTCATCCTCTCCCGTTCCACCTTCTCCTTCACCTCGTCCAAGCGGGCGCGGAACAGCTCGCGGTCGATCGGCTTCAGCAGATAGTCTACGGCGCCTTCCCTAAGCGCGGTCTGCACATATTCAAAGTCGTCGTAGCCGGTCAGAAGCAGCGCGCTGATCGCATAGCGGCTCCTGGCCTCCTTGATCAGGGTGAGCCCGTCCATCTCCGGCATTTTAATATCCGTGATGAGCAGGTCCACCTCGCCCGGATGGCCGGACATATATTCCAAAGCCTCGATGCCGTCGGCCAGCGCGGCCGCGATCTCCCATTCCGGACCGCAGGAGCGAACCAGCCGTTCGACTCCCCGGCGGATTCGCGGCTCATCGTCGACGATCAATACTCTAATGATGCTCATCGTTATCCTTCTCCCCACTGCTGCGATGTTCAAGTTGTTGCGGTTCGTTCAGCACCGGAATCCGAAACATGACGAACGTGCCTTCTCCCGGCGCGCTGCGTATGTGCAGCCCGTACTGCGGACCCAGCAATAGCCGGATACGAGCCTGCACGTTCGTCAGCCCGAATCCGGAATCCGCCTTTTTGAGCGCATCGCCGCCGAGCTGCCGTTCCAGCTCCGCAAGCTGGTCCGCGGCAATGCCCGGCCCGTTGTCGGACACCTCGAAGGCCAGCTCCTCTCCGCTATCGGCGGCGGCAATCATCCGAATCCGAATATGCACCTCGAGCCGTCCGCGCGCTTCAAGTCCGTGCTTGATCGCATTTTCGACAATCGGCTGCAAAATGAATTTGGGCGTATACAGCCGGTTTTTTTGCTGTTCGTCCAAGCCGTCCTCCAGCGTGTAATGAAGCCGATCTTCGAAGCGGAATTGCTGAATGGTCAAGTAGTCGCGAACGTGACGAAGCTCTTCGGCCACCGTAACGAACTTCGACTGGTTTCCGACCGAGAACCGCAGCATCCGGCCGAGCATCGTAACCATATCTACCGCCGAATCGTGCAGCCCTTCCTCGACCGCCATGCCGATGGACTCCAGCGTATTGTATATAAAATGCGGATTAATCTGCGACTGCAGCGCGTACAGCTCGGCTTCCTTCTGGTTCGTTTCGATTTTGACGTTGCGGTCGATCAGCTCGTCGATCGTGCCGACCATGGAATTGAAGCTGCGCGCCAGCATCCCGACCTCGGCGCCGCCCAGCGCCTGCTCGTCCGCCTGGCGGAACCGTCCCAGCTCGGCTTCGCGCATGAAGCCGCTGAGCCGCTTTAACGGGCGGGTCACATTCATGGCGAACACAATCGAGAGTACGCTCGTCACGGCTGCAAAGCCGATGAATAAGGAAATCGTCACGTTCCTGATCAGGTCCGTTCTCTCCGTCAGCTCACGCAGCGGCACGTCGTAGCTGAGCAGCCAGGCATAGGAAGCCGACGTGCTAACGCTAATGAGCGAATCGCCTCCCCCCGCGCGGCGGATGAAGCTGCCGTTCTGCACCGGGTACTGTACGACCTCAGCGTCCGTCGATCCGATCTTCGTGCGGTCGGCATCGTATATAATTTGCCCCGCGGACGTCTGCAGCCGGATGAATTCGCCGCCGCCCGTCCCGAAATGCTGCAAAATCCGGTCCATGAACGACAGCCGGACGGCGACGAACATCGTGCCGAGAATTTTTTGATTGTCCGTGTCGTATAGCTGCTTCAAGATAAGCAAATACGGCTCCTTGTCTTCGAAGGAAAGCCCGACTTCCCACGGAAGGACAATTTTGGCCTGGCCGCGGAGCTCCAGATCCTGCCCGTAAGGAATTTGCGAATGCTCCCAATCGAACCCGGTATAAGACAATCTGGCGCTTTCGAACAACCGGTTTTTGGACAAGATGAAAACGCCCAGCACGTCGGAGTTGCCCCCTTCCAAATATGTGCGGGCCAAATAGCTGTTGACCGTAAAACGGTCCCTGTTCAAATCAGCTTGACTCTGATACGACTCGCGCCGCAAAATGGACATTACCGTGTCGGAGCTGGCGAGCTGCTCCGGCAAATGCGATAATTCATTGACATAATTGTCGAGATTGGCGGTCGCGTGCTGAAGCAGCTTCGGCAAATATTCGCCGTTCTGCTCCTCGATGGAACGGGTGTACTGCTGATAGGAGAGGAAGCCGAGTAGAGACATCGGAACGACCGTAAGGCAGAGGTAGGCGATAATCAGCTTCGTGCTCAGCCGGAAATCCCGGAATCTCCGGCTCTTCTGCGGCGGCTTCCGATCTTCCGGACGACCCTGCCGCTCGCGCTCAGAAATCATATTGACCTGCGTTCTGCTTCGTAAAATCGAGCGGTTCTCCCATAATCACCTTATCTCCGTTCACCCTGATATGGCCGACATTGTTCACCGCTTCACCGTTGTAAGGCAGCTCTCCGTCCAAATACTGCTTCGCCAAAGCGACGGTCAAGTAGCCTAGCCGTTTGGGACTCCACAGCGTCGCCATTTGCGCGGAGCCGTCTTTCAGATACGAGCCGATAAGCACCGGCGTCGATAACCCGACGACCTTGACGACGCCCGCTTGGCCGGCTTCTTTTATCGCTTGGGCCGCCGCCGGCGTCGCTATTGCGGAGTTACCGATAATGCCAGCCAGGCGGGGATGGTCCTTCAGCAGCCGGCTGGCCGCTTCATACGCCTTCTGGGGCAGATCGTCGGTCGGCGCGACTTCAACCAGCTTCATATTCGGATAAAACTGCTCCTGCTGCGTGCGAATCCATTGAATAAATTCGTTCAAACTTGCGGCGGAGAGCGACCCGGTCAACACCGCAAATTCGCCGTGATCCGGTATATGGGCGGCCATCGTGTCCATCAGATGCCTGCCCAGCGTCTCGGGATCGACCATGTTGACAAAGAACGCTCGCGATTCCGGGAACGTGTCCGAATCCCATGTGATAACTTTCACACCCTTCTCCTTCGCCTGTCTCAATACGGGATCGAGCCGTTCCGGGTCGTTCGCCGATACGGCCAGCAGATCGACGCCGCTTGCGAGCAGACTTTCGATGGCTTTCGCCTGCTGGTCGGAGTCGGCCGTCTGCGGCCCGCGGAACAGAACTTTGACGCCCAAATCGGCCGCCGCCTCCTGCGCTCCGTCGTTGGCTACGTTGAAGTAAGGATTTTCCATCGCTTTGGGCACCATGCCGATCGTATAGCTCTTCTTTTCGCCATCCGGCGGCTGCGGCGTTTCCTCCGCAGACCCGGACCCTGCCGGAGGAGGCGAATCCAGCGTATAAATCACCTCGTACTGCGGCTTCCCTCCGCCTGCCGAGCAGGCGGTCAGCACAGCGACGGCCAGCAGCAAACAGATGCTCATCCTGCGAACCATATGTTCTCCTCGTTCATTGTGAAATGATCTTTACTGACTAAGATGCCCATTCCGCCATTTTACCAGTCATTCCCTTTAATAAAAACGATCTTCACCCCGACGATTTGCCCTTGCTCGTTCGACGCGGTGTATGCCCCGTAGGCTCCGTCCCCGATCCCGGTGCGAGAGACGACGCCCCCGTCCATCACCCCGGCTTCATGGCCGCTCTCGGTAATGTCGCAGCAGGCGAGATACCAGTCGCTGTCCATCTCCTGCTGCTGCCCCGGCTTCGCCCCGGCATCGGGAATGCGGTATTTGGCGCTGTCGAAAATACCGGCTTGGCCGCTGTCAACGCCGACGATAAACTGCGTTTTCACCCAAAACAGCTCTTCTTTGTTGTCTTCGCAAGAGCTGTGGCAGGCGATGAGACGCGAGCAGGCTTCGCCCCAGTCTCTCACCTCCGTCTTGTCCACGTAAGCCGACCAAGTGCCGTTCTGTACATGGTCCAGCACGCCCATAATAATCGTATTCGTGTCGGCCTCGTAGCATGGATCGGCGACGACGAGCTCGCCCGAAGCGACTTCGAAATTCCCCAAATGAATCATCATTATTTCTCTCCCTTTTATGTATGGTTTCATTCCTATAATAATAATCGTTTCGCGCAAATCTTTTCAACCTTGTAATTACTAGGGGGAAAGTGGCCGGAGAGCAGCGGGTAGAGAATTGGAACAGTGTAAGCGGTCGCCTTGGTATACGGATTTCCCCCCGCTTCCTTCTCAGGAACGGGTACGCGCGCTCGAGCGGCCTGGAGGAGAGCGGCAGGAGATACAGCCCCCGGAATCAAGCATCGAACCGCTTCTAAGTTTAACGGACACCCGGGAGCTAAAGTCGTCGCAAACAGACATTTGTAAACGTAACGGTCGTCATGGCGCTTACATAGCTCCGAATTGTTTTCTAAGGCGGCTTTGCCAATAAATAGCTGCATCTGCGTCCGTTAGAAATTCAAAATGGTCGATAGGGTTGATATAACGGCCGCTGTGTCCGTTGCGAGTGTGCTGCGTTAGCGCTCGCCTTTACAGCGGATTTTACGAACGGTCGCCTACTGCACATGCAAAATCATCTTCCGATCGCTGTTTAGCTTCAAAGCAAATTCAGATCAATTGCGGCCGGCCTCGAAATGAATACCATACCGCAAAAAACAAACAAGCAGCCCCTTTAAGAGACTGCTTGCATGTTGCAAAAAAATGAACGGTCATTCAGAGGGGGAGGACTGACTCCCCCCTTCGGAAAATGTCTGACGATAACGGCGCCCGCCGCGATTACTTCCAGCACACGAGCAAATCGATCGGGTACCGCCCCGCGTTGCGGCCGTACAGAGCGAGCCCGCCCGCTTCGCCGCCCGGCGCTGCGCTCTCCGCGCTAAGCCGCAAGGTGAATCCGCCCTTGGCGAGGATGCTTGCTGCCAGTCTGCTCGGGATTCGCACGCGCTGTAAGTAGCCATACGAACCCGCCTCATCCAGCTTGCGGTCGTCCGATTGATAATGCCACGATAAGACGCCCCGGCTGTCGGCGGGATCGTCCGGCAAATGCAGCGTGCACACGGACTCCCCGTCCACCTGCACATCGATCAAGGACGAATGGCTCCGCTCATCGGTCATAAAGTAGGAGTTAATATTCATGCCCGGGTCCGCCTTGGCGCCGTGCATATACGAAATATCATTCGGTTTGACGGTCGTCATTTCTTTGTCTTTGCCGAGCACCGTCTTTGCTCCCGCCTCGAACAGCACTTCGATTTCGCTTACCGTCATATAGTTCGCATGCGCCGGCAAAGCGATCTCATATTGCACGAAGCCCGCCCCGCCGCCGTTCAGCTTATGACCCGCTAATGCCTGCCATTCATACTCCCATTGAGAGGCCGAGTACGAAGCCGGACGAACGCTCAGCCACTCTCCTTCGAGGGCATACACGCCGCCGGTTTGCCCGCTTTGGACGTCGAAAGTAATAAAGTTGCGCGTGATGATCGTCCCCTCCGCCGATTGCAGCGTGACAGCGAGCACGGCCGCCGCGTCTACCTGCGGCATAGTCAGGCGCAGCGCCGCCAATTGCCGCACGCCGTAGCCGCCCCATCCGACGGCCAGCTCTCCTGCCCCTGCGGACGCTCTTCCCTCGAGACTGTCGTAATACAGCTCCCACTTCAGCTGCACGGCTTGCCCGTGATAGCGATCCGAGTAGCTTGACGCCAGCAGCGGCACTTCCACGGCTTGCCCCGGGCCCACCGTCCGGCACGGAGGCGCATCGATAACGATAAAGTCGGGCGAATGCAGGTCGCGCAGGCTCATCCCCGGGCAGAACGAGCCGTAGCCGAAGTCTTTTTCCTGACGATCCATCCGGTAATACCCGTTAAATTCGTTGATCACGTCATGAAATTCGGTGAAAATAAATCCGCACATGGCATCATGACGGCGGAATTCGTTGATCATGTACCGGTAATGCCAGGCCAGGTCGCTGTCCCCGGCGCTGCCCTCGATGCCCCACACGGCGCCGCATTCGCTGTTCATCAGCGGAGCGTCGCTCTGCACGTTGCCCTCAGTATAGTTGAACGGAGAGCCCGGATACGTCTTGTCGACGACCTCCTGGATATGGTCGCGCACCGCTTGATAACCGTTGATATAAAAATGCCACGTGTTTAAATCCGATTCCACATGGTCGTAATTGCAGGGGGAATTGTCCTCAACCAGCCGCGTCGGATCTTCGCTCTTCGCCCAACGATAAACGGAGCGGACCCATTCCTGCGTTTCCGGAAGATAGCGGCGCTCACCCGTCTCGGTTTTCGTAAACAGCCCCCATGTTTCGTTGAACACGACCCAGGATATGATCGACGGATGGTTGAAATCGCGCTCGATGATTTCCCTCGCTTCCCGTTCGTAAGCCGTCCTCGCCTTCTCGTCCGGTTCACCCCAGAAGCACGGCATATCTTCCATGACCAGCATGCCCAGCTTGTCGGCCCAATACAGCTTGACCGGCTCCTCCGGCTTAATATGAATGCGTACGAAGTTAAGACCCAGGCGCTTCAACCGCCAAATTTCGTCGCGGATATAATCTTCGCTTGGGAACGTGAAATATCCGTCCGGAATGAACGATTGATCCAGCGTTCCGCTTAAGAATACAGGCTTGCCGTTTAAGGTGATCCAGCGATGACCGCGCCCGCCGAACTTCGCGCTCCCGATTTCGCGGATGCCGAAGTACGTCGCCACCCGGTCGCATCCGTTCTCCGCGGACGGGTCGCCCAGCTCCAGCGTGCCTTCATACAAATAAGGCGTTTCCGGGGTCCATAGCTTCGCCGCCTCGACTTGAAACGAAGTCCGAAACGCATTGCCGCCTTCAGCCAGCTCCAGCGTCATCCGATGCTCGACCGCTCCGTTATCGAAACGACAGCGCAGCTCCGCCTCCCCGCTGCGGTGCGCCTCGATCATCCCTTCCACCTCGACGGTCCCGTCGATCTTCGTCACGAACCGGGCGGAAGCTATATACTGCTGCGGACGCGCCTCCAGCCATACCGTCTGCCAAATGCCGCGCAGCTCGCCGTAGCCTTGTTTGCCGCGGGTTTGATACGCCTCGTCGTCATCCTGCACGCGCAGGACGATCCGGTTGTCCTCCCCCTGCTTCCATGCTTCCGTAATATCGAACTCAAAACTGCCGTATCCGCCTTCATGCGTTCCGATCTCAATCTGATTCACCCACAGCCGGCAGCGGTAATCGACCGCGCCGAACCGGAGAAATACGCGATGCTCCTTATGGCTAGGGCTCCATTTCACTCGTTTGGCGTACCAGGCTGTTCCTTTCACATCCTCACCGATGCCCGACAGCGGGCTAACCCAGGAAAAAGGAACTTGAATCTGTCTGTCAAAAGCCGGTCCGCCGGCCAAATACCATTCCTCCGTTAACCCCTCGTCCTTGCCGTCGAACATGAACTCCCAGCTGCCGTTCAAATTAAGCCAATCGTGACGCTGCCAATCCGGTCTCGGGTATTCCGGTCTCGCCGCTTGCGATTGGACAGGCTCTGCCGTTTCCATAAATGTCATTTGCCGCACCTGCTTTCTTCATTATGTAATAACGGGGATTGATCCGGCCGACGCAGTGTCATGAACGCTCATGTTAGCGCTTCCGGCAATCGTTACTTACAACATTATCCAAGGTGTTTCAATGTGTCAATGGTTTTTTACCGATTTTCGGTTTATTACAAAATATCAGTAATGAATTGGCGACTTGTCCAGCTTTTTCAGTTCCTCCGTGATTTCCCCATTCCTTTCTGTTCCGCTTGATGCCGCGTCCTCTATTCCGATCCGGTCAAAAAAATAAGCCCGCGATCCGCGCCGGGCGGATCATGGGCTTGCCTGCCGGCTTAAGCATAAATCATTCTCATCACAATATCTTGATCGTGATCGCCAAAGCCTTTGCCAAACAGATTGATTCCTCCGATATGCTCCGCATTCGGCAGATTGCCGACGCGAAAGCGGATCGATGGATGCCGGTCCAACTGAAGGTCGTTCAAGGCGACGTCCGATATTTTCACATCGTCCAGATAACTGCCCGAAGCGTCGACCTTCCATGTTTTCAGCAATCCGTACTGAGTGTGATAATCGGGAAACCAATGCGGGTTCAGTCTTCCTCTGCGGTCTCCGAAATCTCCGGGACACGTCCACGTGCCGATCAGCCGCTCGTTAATCCAGACGGTAATATCCGAAGGCCAGATATGGTCGTACTTCGGCGCCTCCGAGCATAGCTCCATGGAAAATTGCAACGAGTGGATGACGGCATTCGGTACCGTCAGCGTCGGAAAGCGATATTCGACGAAACCTTTGCGGAACCAGATCATCTGGGCGGACATCCGGTTCGGGTGAAAAAACGCGGAAGGCTCGTCGTCCGGCTTGCAGACGCCGTTATTGTTGATCATCCCGCATGTCGGATGAATGTCGCAATCCGTGAAAAATCCGACCGGCATATCGATTTGGAAGCAGTTGGGGTTGTTATAACCGGCGCTTGCGCTCAGATTCATATGAATATCGTCGAACGTGCGGGCGCATACCTTCATCGTTCCCCGCGAAGCCCGCCGAATCTCCGTCATAATAATCCCCGCCTCTTCCATAACCTTGACGTTCGAGGCGACCGTGGAAACCGGCAAACGTAGCTTTTCGGCAATATCCACGATATTTTCGTTCTGATGATGAAGCAGCTTCAATATATTTACGCGAACTTCCGAAGACAGCGCATGAGCCACTCTGATCAGCCGTTCCGGCTCGTCGATCGTCAGCTCCAGCATGAAATCACGGCTCCTCTGCGAGTTTGGATCGTCTTCTTGCCCGCCCGCTTCTTGCTCATTCCCTGGCAGGCCGGGCTGCAGACGGTATTACGAGGCGGCGGCGCCCCCCGAAAACTGGCTGTTGTACAATTCGGCGTAAAACCCGCCGCGTGCCAGCAGTTCTTCATGCCTACCCTGCTCGATGACGCTGCCGCGGTTCATGACCAGAATCAGATCGGCGTCGCGGATCGTCGACAACCGGTGGGCGATGACGAAATTCGTTCTACCCTGCATCAGCATGCGCATCGCGTGCTGAATATGCGCCTCTGTCCGCGTATCGACGCTGCTCGTCGCTTCGTCGAGAATCAGAATGGCCGGGTCCGCCAAAATCGCGCGCGCAATCGTCAATAGCTGCTTTTGGCCCTGCGAAATATTGGTCGCCTCCTCGTTGAGCACCGTGTCGTATCCGTCCGGCAGCGTGCGGATGAAATGGTCGGCATGTGCCGCCTGCGCCGCTTCGACGATCTCCGCTTCCGTCGCTCCCGCCCGGCCGTAGGCGATATTGTCGCGAATCGTGCCGTTAAACAGCCACGTATCCTGCAGTACCATGCCGAACAACCGGCGCAGCCCTTCCCGTTTCATCTGCGTAATATTCAAGCCGTCGATGGTGATCTCGCCGCCGTTAATCTCATAGAAGCGCATCAACAGATTGATCAGCGTCGTTTTGCCGGCACCGGTCGGCCCGACGATCGCGACGGTCTGGCCCGCTTTGACGTCGATATTCATGTCTTGAATAATCGGCGTATCTTCCGTATAGCCGAAGCTGACATGCTCGAACCTTACATGGCCCCGGTGTTCGCTACAGGTTTCCGCAGCTTCCGTATCGGGCTCCTCTTCCCGTTCATCGAGAATTTCGAATACCCGCTCCGCGGAGGCCAGCGTGGATTGGATGATGTTGGCGATGTTCGCCGTCTGCACGAGCGGCATCGAGAACTGCCGCGCATATTGGATGAACGCTTGAATATCCCCGATATTGATCATGCTTCGGGTAACCATCAGCCCTCCGACGACACAGATCAGCACATAGCCGATATTGTTGACGACCGCCATCAGAGGCATCATAATACCGCTGATGAACTGCGCCCGCCAGCCCGCCTCGTACAGCCTTTCGTTAATGGCGGCGAAGGTTTGTTCGGATTTCTTCTCGTGCCCGAACGCCTTGACGATCGTATGTCCGGTATACATTTCCTCCACATGGCCGTTCAATTCACCCAGCGACTTCTGCTGTCCTGCAAAATGGGCCTGCGACCGGGAGGCGACCGCTTTGATCACCAAAAAGCTTAAAGGCAGCGTCAGGAGCAGAATCAGGGTGAGCAGCGGGCTGATCGTGAGCATCATGACGATAATCCCGATGATCGTGATCGCCGATGTCATCACCTGCGTCAAGCTTTGCTGCAGCGTGCCGCTGATGTTATCCATATCGTTGACGGTCCGGCTCAATATTTCTCCGTGCGTTTGCGTGTTGTAATATTTGAGCGGCAGGCGCGACAGCTTTTCGTTGACGTCTTTGCGGAGCCCGTAGACGGTTTTTTGCGCCACTCCCGCCATCAGGTATTGTTGGATGAACGCAAATAAAGAGCTGCAAACATATAATCCTATCAACAACGTAACGATGTTCAGGATATAGGAGAAGTCGAACGACGCCTCCGATCCCCCGTTCCATTGGGCCATGACGCCTTCAAACAGATGCGTCGTAATATTCCCCAGCAGCTTCGGGCTGACAATGTTGAACAGCGTGCTTAACACCGCCGTTATCAGGACGGCTGTAAGCTGCACCCGAAACGGCTTAATATAATGCAGCAGCCGGAGGAATGTCTTCTTGGAATGCTTCGCCTTTTGCCCCGGCATGCCCATCGGCATTCCAAAGCCGCCCCCCATCGGTCCGCGTCCGGGCCCGCGCATTCCGGGACGCCCGCCCGCGGCTTGCGTTCTATTTGCTTGGCTCATGCGATTTCCTCCTCTGCCAGCTGGGAGGAGACGATCTCCCGATACACGGCGGATGTTGCCATCAGTTCCTTATGTTTGCCGATTCCGGCGATTTCTCCCTCATCCAGCACGATAATCCGGTCCGCGTCCATAACCGTGCTGACTCTCTGCGCAACGATAATGACCGAAGCTTGCCCTGTTTCCCGTTTGAGCGCAGCCCGCAGATTGGCGTCCGTCTTGTAATCGAGCGCCGAGAAGCTGTCGTCGAACACGTAGATATCAGGCTTGCGCACAAGCGCGCGCGCAATCGCCAGACGCTGCTTCTGACCGCCGGAGAGATTGGTTCCCCCTTGCGAAATGGGCGTATCGTAGCCGGTCTCCTTATCGGCGATGAACGAAGCGGCCTGAGCGACCTCGGCGGCGCGGCGCACTTCTTCGTCGGATGCGTCCTCTTTGCCGTAGCGGATATTCTCTTGAATCGTTCCCGTGAACAGCACCGCCTTCTGCGGGACGAGGCCGATCTTGCGGCGCAAGCTTTCCTGCGTCATCTCGCGCACATCCACGCCGTCGACCTTAACGCTGCCGCTCCCGGTGTCGTAAAACCGCGCAAGCAGATGAAGCAGCGTCGATTTGCCCGAACCGGTGCCGCCGATAATCGCCGTAATCTCCCCCGGCTTCGCTTCGAAGGAAATGCCGGATACGGCCGGTTTCTCGGCCCCCGGATAGCTGAACGTGACGCGGTCGAACACGACGTAGCCCCCCCTCTTCTCCGCGGCCGGCTCTGCAGCCGGCGGGTCGATAATTTCGGGCTCGGTGTCCAGCACTTGATTAATCCGCACCGCCGCTGCCGAAGCGCGGGGCAGCATGACGAACATCATCGATACCATGATGAGAGAGAACATGATTTGCATGGCGTACTGCAAAAAAGCCATCAGATCGCCGACCTGCATATGTCCCGTACTGATGCGCAAGCCGCCGAACCAAATGATCGTGATCGACGTCAAGTTCATGATCAGCATCATCATAGGCATCATCCCGGCCATAATTTTATTCGCCCGAACGGCCGTATCGGTCAAATCGCGGCTTGCTTCGTCAAACCGCTTCTTCTCGTGCCCGGCGCGGTTGAATGCCCGGACGACGCGCATTCCGGTCAAATTTTCGCGCAGCACCAAATTCAATTTATCGATCTTGCCCTGCATCGATTTGAAATACGGAATCCCTTTTCTGGCGATCAAGTAGATCGTCAGCGCCAAGACGGGCATCACACAGAGGATGACCAGCGCCAGCACCGGATCTTTGGAAAAGGCCATGATCGTGCCGCCGATACACATCATCGGAGCCGACACCATCATACGCATCATCATCAGGAACACCTGCTGAACCTGCGCAATGTCGTTGGTCGTGCGCGTAATGAGGGAGGCCGTTCCGAACCGGTCGAATTCCTGCAGCGAGAAACCGCCGACTTGCGAAAACATCCTGCCCCGCACCAGCTTGCCGAAGCCTGCGGATATGCGCGACGAGTGATAGCTCGCGATGACGGAGAACACACCGCTGGCGGCGGTGACCAACAGCATGAAGCCCCCGATCCGCCATATATAACCGTTATCCCCGTTCACGATCCCATAATTGACAATGTCGGCCATCAGCGTCGGCAAATACAGCTCCGACAACGATTGCAGAAATATAAGCAGCAGCACGAGCCCGATCGCCAGCCGGTACGGCCGCAAAAATGGAAACAGCTTGATCATACGTTCTCCTCTCCCTTCGGAGGATGGCAGTCCGCTGCCGCCGGAGCCAGCAGCGCCATGCAGCAAGCAACGGCATCCTCCAAGTCTTGCCGGACCTCTTGCCTGATTTGCCCCGGGTCCATCCCTTTCTCCTGAAGCTCCAGGAACGATTGCCGCAAATATACCATACCGTGCATCATCGCGCCCCAATATTGCGTGGCCAGCAGCGGAGGAGACATGCGCCGCAGTTCTCCCTGCTCCATCCCTTTCTTCACCATGCCGCGAATGACGGTCATATTGTCGAGATGCCAGCTCCAGTTCTTCAGCTCTTCCGGCGTAAACAGCTCGCGCAGATCATGCCGCATCCTCATAAAAAATAACACGCTGTCCGTCTGCCCGAGCATGTTATTGTACATGGAGCGGACGAAATCCTCGAGCATCCGCAGGATCTGTCCTTCTCCGCTAAAATGCGATTGGACATGCTTTCTCGATTGGTCGAACATAAACATGAACAGTTCCTTGAAGAGCGAATGCTTATCTTTGAAATAATAATAGACTAGCCCTCTGGCAACTCCAGCCTGCTCCGCCACTTCGCCGATTTCGGCGGCGGCGTAGCCCTTCTCCGCATACACCTTCAGCGCGCCTCTAATAATCGCCTCTTTTCGCTGCTTGCGTATTTCTTCGTTCTGCTCTTTATTGCGGGGCAACGATTCATCACCTTTCTTTCATTGACTTTCGTGTCAACCAAAATATATCGCAGCGGCAATCCGTCTGTCAAGACCTTCCATGCAAATGAGACGGACGCCCCGTTGCCCGGTTTGCCCCCCGGACGAAGCGGTGCAGTATGCCTGCAAAAGTGCGCCTAACGCGTCAGGACGGCTGCGGTTTGTTATGATACTATAGGCTTGATACGCCGATCTAGCAAAGAAAGGAATTTAAGCTTATGCCACTTCATTCCGGCCACACCCCGGACGTCGAGCTTTACGACCGGCATTCGGCGCAGCGAATCCCGTTCCCACCTACGGCAGAAGGACGCCGGGCAGCGGATCTGCTGCTTCCGTGGCTGGAACGATCCGCTTCGCACTACGTCGCCAATGTGACGACGGACCTCTATGTGCTGCGTCTGGGCGATATGCTGCTGCCGGTGACGGTGAACAGCGGGCAATACGAGAACAGCTACGTCTGTTCTCCCTACACGCATTACGTCACCTATGCGAAGGAGGAGCTGTACAAGCTGAACCGGCCTTCGCTCGAATCGATGCTCGGTCTGCTGCTCGGCGGAGTCGGCCTCCTCTTGAAGGCCGGGCGCTTGAACCAGGCGGTGCAGGTCAATAACGGGCTGCTGTCCACGAACCTGTACCCCGCCCAAGCTTCCACCTTCTTGCCCGAAGGGCTGCGCCTCTTGCGAACCGCATTCCCCGAGCACGCGATCCTATTCCGCTCGCTGACGCCAAGCTTGAACGAGAGCTGGATTCGCTCCCTGCGCGAGGAGCGGTTCCGCTTCGTGCCGAGCCGTCAGGTATATGTATTCCGCCCGCCTAACGCCAAAGCCAGGTGGCTGATCAAGCGCGACCGGCAGCTGCTTGCGAAGAACGGCTACGCTGTCGTGACCTGCGATGAGCTGAGCGCGGAAGACATTCCGCGGCTGAAGTCGCTGTACGATATGCTTTATCTGGAGAAGCATTCGCGCTGCAATCCGTGGTTCACGGAAGCGTTCTTCGCCCAGGCGCTTCAGTCGGGAACGCTGCGGCTGCACGCGCTGCGGCATCAGGAAACCGGCCGGCTCGACGCCGTACTCGGCTTCTACGGCATCGACGGCGTCATGACGACGCCCGTCTTCGGCTACGATACGTCGCTGACGAAGGAGCTCGGCCTGTACCGGATGCTGTCTGCCGTGCTTATCGGCTTGTCCGAGCAGCTCGGCTTGCAGCTGCACGAAAGCTCCGGCGCCGCGGAATTCAAGCGCAACCGCGGAGCGGCGGCGGATATCGAATACAGCGCGGTATTCGACGCCCACCTGCCTTGGTCGCGCAGGGCGGGCTGGATCGCGCTGGACCGGCTGCTGAACCGGATCGGCGTTCCGCTAATGCGCAAGTGGAAGCTGTAAACGCGGCGATTGCACCTGCGGATCACACTCCGCCTAAGGCTTCCGTTCGGAAACGGATTATGCTGAAGACGGCGGCGCGCTATTTTGAAGAAAAACCGGTCCATGCTATAATTTACTTTAAAAAATGAAGAGGTACTTATCGATGACGACTACCATAGATAAAATCGCATGGCTGCATATCGAGAACGGCCGAATCCTATGCGCCCGTTCCCGAGGCAAGGACACCTATTACTTGCCGGGAGGCAAACGCGAGCCCGGCGAAGCCGACCGCGATACGCTGATCAGAGAAATCGAAGAGGAGCTGTCCGTCCGTATCAAGCCCGAAACGATTCTCTACTTCGGAACCTTCGAGGCCCAGGCCCATGGAAAAGCGGAAGGCGTCACGGTGACAATGGCCTGCTATACCGCAGATTTCGAAGGAAGCATGCAGCCGGCTTCGGAAATCGAAGAATTGGCCTGGTTAACGTATAAGGACCGCGACCGGGTGTCGGCCGTGAACCAAATCATCTTTGATCGGCTGCGTGAAGCGAATCAGCTTGCCTGAGCGAAGCGAGAGCCCGTAATGATAAGCCGCCCTTCAGGCATGCTTAGGCATTACGGGCTTTTTTGCGCAGCCAATGCAGATCGCGGAGCACATATTCCGGCCGGGGAAATCGGGAAACCGCCGCTCCCGTGCACCAGGAATCGTTGCTGACGGCCATCGCAAACCGCCGATCGACCGCCCATGCTCATAGCGCCGTCTTGCGGATCTGGAGTGATCGGCCACCGCTTCCGTGTTCACATCGATCCGCTTCCCGTCAAATTAATCCTTGCCGGGGCATTTGCCCGTTCGCCGAGAGGGTAAAGAACAAATCCCCCAAAAGTGACGTGATGCGCTGAAGCTTATTCCGTCCGCATCCAGCCTAGGCTGGATCGGCGTCTAACCCTTCCTCTGGGATCGTTCTATGGGTAGACATTACTTTCGGGGGAGCCCCCGGATATCCACAGGATATGGCTCCGCATCATTTCCTAAACAACAAACAAGCTCCGAAGTCGGAGCTTGTTCCAGCATTGTATCTTACCGCGTAAGCGATAGCCGCCCATGCCGTTTGCACCTTCCGGCGCTTGAGCGTATAGCGCGTTGCTTCCTAACGATACCAGCCGCCGCCATAATATGTAGGTTGAGGCTGATACCGGTAATTTCTCATGGCATTCGGCTGATTGTTCGCGTTCGCGGCAGACGTGCCGGCTTGCGGCTTTGCCGATTTTTGCGTTTGGGCGACGCATTGATCCGTAGGTCCTATGACGATCGTTTCGTTATGAAGTGGCTCCAGCGTTTTCTTCAACAACTCGGGGTCCAGACAATACGTGTGGGCAAGAACTTCGATCGGCGTCTTCGTCAAAATATCCGAACCGAAAATATATTCCGGATACGGCGCATCGAAAATGGCCAGCAAGTGGGTTTTATCTTCCGTAGCGATTTCCCAATGCCACCAGCCTTGCGGAACATTGGCCACCTGCCCCGGAGTGATCGGAATGTTGCTGATTTGGTTGTTAAAAGGATTGATCAGCGATACCGTAGCGGCCCCGCCAATGCAATATACCAGCTCCGCCGCGTTCTGGTGATAATGCGGCTCGACGACGCGCCCTTTGCTTAAATAAATATCGAGCAGAGATACGTTGCCCAGCGTGTTGAGATTATCCCGGCCCAGCCGGTTAATGAAATTGTCCGCATTTCGGGTGGTAATTCGGTTTTTATTGACGTCAAAAAAATACTGCACACCGGGCTTCGTATAATCCATATACAATGTCGCCATGACTTGATCCACTCCGTTCCGATGTCTGCTTACTATGTAGGCATGATATGCCGCAAAATCGAAATCGTGACAAATGACCAGTCACAGACAAACAAGGCCTCAAGTCCGCATGGACTCAAGGCCTGTTTCTATTCCCCGCTGTCAATCCTTAATCCGCTGCGTCATTCCGTTACAATGCCGTGCACGAGCACCGGAGCTTCGGCATGATCGGCGATCCGGATGTTCGCGTAAATTTTCTCGATCACATCCGTCACCTCTTCCCGGTTCGCATGGATCGTGACCAGCGACTCTCCGGCTTTGACCGGGTCGCCGATTTTCTTGTTCAGCATCAAGCCTACGGCCAGATCGATCTCGGAGTCCTTCGTCGCGCGTCCGGCCCCGAGCCACATAGCCGCCGTGCCGATTTCGTCCGCGACGATTTCGGCGACGACGCCGTCTTCCCGGGCAGGCACTTCGATTTGAAAAGCCGCCTGAGGCAGCTTCTCGGGATGATCGACGATGGACGGATCGCCGCCTTGATTGGCGACAAATTCTTTGAACTTCTCCAGCGCCTTGCCGCTGCGGATCACCTCGCGCAGCTTCTCCTCCGCTTCTTCGAGCGACGAAGCTTTATTCGCCAGAAACACCATCTGACGCCCCAGCGCCAAACAGAGCTCTTCCAGATCTTTCGGACCTTTGCCGCGCAGCGTATCGATCGCTTCCTTCACTTCCAGCGCGTTCCCGATCGCAAAGCCGAGCGGCTGAATCATATCGGAGATGACCGCCATCGTTTTGCGTCCGACGCTGTTGCCGATGCGAACCATCGCTTGCGCCAGCTCCTTGGCGTCTTCCGCCGTCTTCATGAAGGCGCCTGCGCCCGTTTTCACGTCGAGCACGATCGCGTCGGAGCCTGCGGCGATTTTCTTGCTCATGATCGAGCTCGCGATGAGAGGGATCGAGTTCACCGTCGCGGTCACGTCGCGCAGCGCGTACAGCTTCTTGTCGGCCGGCGTCAAGTTGCCGGATTGGCCGATGACGGCGATTTTATGGCGGTTCACCAAATCGACGAACTGCTCTTTGCTGATCTCGACGTGAAACCCTTCGATCGCCTCCAGCTTGTCGATCGTTCCGCCGGTATGCCCGAGTCCGCGGCCGGACATCTTGGCGACCGGGATGTCGAGCGCAGCCACCAGAGGCGCAAGCACCAGCGTCGTCGTATCGCCTACCCCGCCGGTGGAATGCTTATCCACCTTCACGCCTTCGATGGCCGACAGATCGATCGTGTCTCCGGAATGCACCATCGCCATCGTCAAATCGGCCCGCTCCCGCTCGGTCATATCCTTGAAAAATACGGCCATCGCCCAAGCGCTGACTTGATAATCGGGGATTTCGTTGTTCGTGTAGCCTTCAATGATGAAGTTGATCTCCTCGGTCGTCAATTCTCCGCCGTCACGTTTCTTTTCAATCAGATCTACCATTCTCATCGCTTGCTTCGCCTCCTTTTTCACTTGTACGTCTAAAAGGGTGGTGATTATTTACAGAGCTATCGCCGTATCCAGCGCCACTTCCATCATATCGTGGAATGTCGTCTGGCGCTCTTCGGCCGTCGTTTCTTCGCCGGTAAGCAAGTGATCGCTCACCGTCAGAATCGTCAGCGCATTAACGCCGAATTTCGCCGCGAGCGTGTAGAGAGCGGTCGTTTCCATCTCCACTCCGAGCACCCCGTAATCCATCAGCTTTTGCACGACCGATTTATCTTCCCGGTAAAACATATCCGAGCTGAAAATATTGCCGACATGCAGCTTCAGCCCTTTGGCTGCGCCGCGCTCATAAGCCGCCTTCAGCAGCGGGAAGCTGGCGATCGGCGAAAAGTCGAAGCCTCCGAACACATGACGGTTCATGCTGGAATCCGTGCAGCAAGCTTGGGCGAGAATGACATCGCGCACGCGGACATGCTCCTGCATCGCGCCGCAGGTGCCGACGCGGAATAAATTTTTGACGCCGTATTGGCTTATAAGTTCATTGACATAAATGCTGATCGACGGAATCCCCATCCCGGAGCCCTGCACGGATATGCGCTTGCCCTGATAGGTTCCCGTAAATCCGAGCATCCCCCGAACCTCGTTGTAGCAAACGACATTTTCAAGATACTTCTCGGCAATATATTTGGCCCGCAGCGGATCGCCCGGCAGCAGGATCGTTTCGGCGATGTCGCCTTGTTTAGCCCCGATATGAACGCTCATTTCTTTTTTCCCCCTAAATGCTTATTTCAAATCTTGCAAAAAGCTGGTCCCGTGCTCCGGCAATGCGACGCCGAAGTTCTCGGCCACGGTGGCCGCTATATCCGCAAACGTCCGGCGCAGCGGCAGCTCCCGTCCTCCTTGGGCAAAACGCGGCGAATACACAATAAGCGGCACATATTCGCGGGTATGATCGGTCCCCCGGTAAGTCGGGTCGTTGCCGTGGTCGGCGGTGATGATGAGCAGATCGTCGGCCGTCATCTTGGACAGAGCTTCCGGCAGCCGGGCATCATACTCCTCTAACGCTTGTCCGTACCCCTGCGGGTCGCGGCGGTGGCCATACAGCGCGTCGAAATCGACGAGATTGACGAAGCTGAGCCCTTCGAACGGCTCGCCCATGACATGGATGAGCTTATCCATTCCGTCCATGTTGGACACGGTGCGAATCGCTTTGGTGACGCCTTCGCCATCGTAAATATCCGATATTTTGCCGATCGCGATCACGTCATAGCCCGCTTCCTGGAGCGTGTTCATCGTCGTCTTGCCGAACGGCTTCAGCGCGTAGTCGTGCCGGTTGGCCGTCCGGGTGAAGCTGCCCGGCTCTCCTACGAACGGACGGGCGATAATGCGGCCGAGCATATACGGGTCCTCAAGCGTAATTTCGCGGCAAAATTCGCAAATCTCATACAGCTCCTTGAGCGGCACGACGTCTTCGTGCGCGGCGATTTGCAGTACGGAGTCGGCGGACGTGTAAACGATCAGCGCCCCGGTCTTCACATGCTCTTCCCCGAGCTCCGCAATAATTTCCGTGCCGCTGGCCGGCTTGTTGCCGATTACCTTGCGGCCGGTCTTTTCTTCGATCCGGGAGATTAACTCCTTCGGAAACCCGTCCGGAAATACCCGGAACGGAGTAGCTATGTTAAGTCCCATAATCTCCCAGTGACCCGTCATCGTATCTTTGCCGTTCGAGGCTTCCTGCATTTTGGTGTAATAGGCCATCGGTGCGGCCGCCTTCGGCACGCCCTCGATCTCCCGAATGTTGGACAAGCCGAGCTTGGCCATATTCGGCATGTTCAGTCCGCCCCGCTCGCGGGCGATATGTCCGAGCGTGTCGACGTCGTAATCGTCGAATTTGGCGGCATCGGGCGCTTCCCCGATTCCTACGGAATCCATAACGATAAGGTGAACTCTTTTGAATCGATCCATATATGTACTCCTTTATGACAATATTTTTCGGCCGTTACAAAAACAAGCCGGCAACCGTGGCCGATAACACGCTGACCATCGTCGCCCCGTACAGCAATTTCAGACCGAACCTTGCCACCACGTTCCCCTGCTTCTCATGCAAGCCTTTCACTGCGCCGGCGATAATGCCGATAGAGGAGAAATTGGCGAACGACACGAGAAACACGGATACGATACCGACGGTTCTGGCCGACAATTCGGCATGCTTGCCGAGATCGAGCATAGCCACGAACTCGTTGGCCACCATCTTGGTCGCCATAATGCTCCCCGCCTCCACCGCTTCCCGCCAAGGCACGCCCATGACGAAAGCGAACGGAGCGAAAATATATCCAAGCAGCTGCTGGAACGAAATGCCGAGAATACCGCTGAAGATGCCGTTGACCAGGGCAATGATCGCTACGAAACCGATCAGCATCGCCGCTACGGTGATTGCAACCTTGAAACCGTCCATAATATATTCCCCGAGCATTTCAAAGAAGGACTGCTTCTCTTCATCGTGAACTTCAAGAATGTCCTCTTCTCTGGAAACGACGTAAGGATTCAAAATCGAAGCGACAATGAATCCCCCGAATAAGTTCAGAACAAGCGCTGTGACGACATATTTGGGGTTGATCATCTGCATATAGGCTCCGACGATCGACATCGAAACGGTCGACATCGCCGAGGCGCACAGTGTGTAGAGCCGCTGCTTCGGCAGCATGCCGATCTGTTTTTTGACGGAGATGAACACTTCGGATTGTCCCAAAATCGCCGAAGCCACCGCATTATATGATTCCAGCTTCCCCATTCCGTTTACTTTACTCAAGACCAAGCCGATATATTTAATAATAAACGGCAAAATCCGGGTGTACTGCAAAATGCCGATGAGCGCCGAAATAAACACGATCGGCAGCAGCACCGAGAGAAAGAACGGGGATTGCCCTTCGTTGGCGAGACCTCCGAATACAAAATTGACGCCTTCCGCCGCATAAGTCAGCAGCTTCTCGAATACCGAAGCGAACCCTCCGATCAGGAACTCCCCGATACCTGTATGGAGCAGGATAAAAGCAAGCACCACCTGCAATACGATCATTACTGCAAGCGGACGGTAGCGGATGCTCCGCCGGTCGTTGCTTCCCGCATAAGTGAGAACGAAGACGACCAGCACGCCTAGAATGGCAACTAAAAATTTCATGGTGTTATTCCTCCACAAAGTTAGTCGTTTTAGTATGCCTGCTCTAAGCGTATCCAACACCTATTCAGAAAATAATATCCAGCATGACTCGTTTTCCCCGAAAGCTTGCCGGCGCTTAATAAGACGAATCCGAACGGCCGCCTTCCATAATCTTGACTCCGGAGCTGGCTCCGATCCGGTTAGCGCCCGCTTTGATCATCTTTTGCATATCTTCCAGACTTCGTACGCCTCCGGATGCTTTTACTCCTGCGCGTTCGCCGACCGTTTTGCGCATCAACGCAACGTCTTCGGCTGTGGCTCCGCCCGTGGAGAAGCCTGTCGACGTTTTTACGAAATCGGCGCCCGCTTGGACAGCGAGCCTGCAGGCGCGCTCTTTTTCCTCATCGCTTAGAAGGCATGTCTCAATAATGACCTTCACAATTGCTTTGCCCGCCGCGGCGTCGACAACCGCTTTAATATCGTTCTCGACGAGCTCGTCGTTCCCATCCTTCAAGGCGGCGATATTCACGACCATATCGACCTCCGTCGCACCGTTTGCGATAGCATCCTTCGTCTCGAACGCCTTCACGGCCGAAGTCGAAGCTCCGAGCGGGAATCCGATCACCGTACAAACCTTCACTTCCGTCCCCGACAGCTGTTCCGCCGAATAAGCGACCCAGGTCGGATTGACGCAAACCGAAGCGAACTTATATTTTTTGGCTTCTTCCGTGAGCTTCGTGATCTCCGCTTTCGTAGCATCCGCCCGCAGCAACGTGTGATCAATCATACCGGCTAAATTCATGTTATTCTCTCCTCGGCTTTTTTAAAATTAATGTGTGCCAATGCGATGATTTTCATGACTTCATCGTTATCATAGCACGCGAATGAACGAATGTAAAATCCATTAAGTAATTATGTTCAAGAAAAGAAATCTACTCTCCGGCAAAAAAGACTCTGCCCCAATCTTCCGATAACGGAGACTTGGCGGCAGAGCCTTATATCGTGCTCTCGCGGGCAAAAACAGGTTACGGCTTGACCGTGACCGTTCCGTAATACATATACATCCCGCAATGATATTCATATGTGCCCGGCTTCAGATCGGATAGCTCGACCAGGTTATTCCCTTTATCCAAATTGGCGTCGATCCCGAGCTTCTCGAACATCACATTTTTAATGCAGGTAAGATTCGATTCCTTCTTAAAATTCAGTTTGACCGGGACGCCGGCTTTCAATTCGATATGCTCAGGCTCGAAGCCGTCGGATTTGACATTTACCGTTACGATTTGATACCCCTGATTCTCCGGCAATGACGACGGATCGGCCGCAGACGCGTTCCCGTCCGTAAACAGCAGGATCAACGCGGCGATCAGCACGACGCCTATGCCGGCAGATAAAAACATCCATTTCTTTTTCATACCATCCACCTCTCCAAGCGGTCTTATACCGGCTGCAACAATTCCAGTATAATAGAAAGAACGCCGGCAAACCGTGAACATTGGGTGAATATTATGAACAATCTATTAAAATCCGTCTACAAAGGCGACCGCTTACGCTGCTCCAACTTTCTATCGACTCTTCGGCCACTTGTTCGCCACGCTTCTAAGTTCTGTTCTCAGTTCCACCAGTCGTCGAACACCGTTATCGGCGGTTTCCGTTTATGCTTCGTACGTACGTACCAGCCTTCGATGGTCAGCCGCGCTTGTTCCGGCACGAGCTTCCCTTCCAAGTAGTCGTCGATCTGATCGTAAGTCACGCCGAGCGCATCTTCATCCGGAAGCTGCGGACGGTTTCCTTCCAAATCCGCCGTCGGCGTTTTGCGGTACAGCCGCTCCGGGCATCCGAGCAGCTCGAGAATGCGGCGGCCCTGCCGTTTGTTCAGCCGGAAGATCGGCGTCAAATCGGCCGCGCCGTCGCCGAATTTGGTGTAGAAGCCCGTTACGGCTTCGGCGGCGTGATCCGTCCCTAGCACGACGCCTTTATAATGACCGGCAATCGTGTACTGCACCTCCATCCGGTGGCGAGCCTTCATATTCCCTTTCAAGAAATCCGAAACCGGTGCTTGGATCGCCGCTTCCACGGCCGCCGCGCTGGCGTCGACCGCTTCCTTAATATTGACGCTCAAGACGACGTCGGGCTGAATGAATGACATGACCGCTTCCGCGTCCTGTTCGTCCGCTTGAATGCCGTACGGCAATCTGACGCCGATGAAGCGGTATTTTTTGCGGCCAAGCTCCAGGTTCAGCTCATCGCATGCGACTTGCGCGCATTTGCCCGTCAGCGTCGAATCTTGACCGAGCGACAGACCCAGCACGAGAGCTTCGACGTTGTCGTGCTTCTGCAAATATTGTTTCAAGAACCGGACGCTTCTCCGAAATTCCTCCAAGCCGTCAATGTCCGGTTTCACTCCGAGCTCCGCGATAATCTGTTGTTGAAGTGTCGTCATAAGTCACAACCTCCTTATTGATGTTAACTCCGGTACAACCCGTGTTCCGCAATGTAACGGTAGCAGGAATCCGGCAGCAGGTAACGAGGCTCTCCGCCGCGGGCGAATTCCTCGCGTATATAAGTAGAACTGATTTCCATTGCCAGTCCTTTATCGACCAGTTGGAACCGGTCGCCGTCATCGTGATTGCGCAGCAGCGGAGACTTGGCGATGGCCGCCAGCATATCGATGCCGTTTCTGGCCATCACGATGAACTTATTCTTGCTGACCAGCTCCTCTCCGTGCGACCATTTGCCTGCGCCGATATCGACAAGCAGATCGGCTCCCATAATAAAGTACAGATCGTCCGCCGGGTACCGCTGCTTGAAATATTCCATCGTATAATACGTATACTGCATGCCCGCAAGGACGTTCAGCTCATAGCAGTCCAGCTCGAACTTCGGATTGTCGGCAATCGCCAGCTTGATCATGGCGACGCGGTGCTCGTCGGCCGCATGCGGCGACTTATCCAATCTTCGGCTGGAGGACGGCAAAAAAATCACCTTATCCAGCCGTTTGCGGTGGGCGATTGTCGAGGCGGTCCATAGATGCACATTCGTGACCGGATCGAAAGACGAACCGTAAATTCCTATTTTCATAGCCGTATCCCTTCTTTCTCTGGCTCTTGCATGTACGTTTTTCGTTAACGGTAAATAGAAGCGACCGGTTCGTAGTCGTTGAAGCGAAACAACCGCACCCTCTTCGTAACCCCTTCGCGGCGGGTCGTCTTAATGCGGCCCTCCTCATCCGTCGCCGGCTCGATGAACGGCAGCTTCGGCGCCTTATCCCAGAAGGTCGATTTGACGTAAATCATCGGATCGTCGGCCAGCACCGTCATCAGCACGTCCCGCAGCTCCGCAAGCGTAAACTCGGCCGGCAGAAAATGCCTGGCTACGGTCGTCTGCATCATCTCCCGTTTAATGACCGCCGCCGCCGTCGTCAAAATATCGGCATGATCGAAAGCGAGATCCAACGCTAAAGCTTCTTCGATCGTGAAGAGCTCGCATTCCTCCGCATCGTCGGCAGCCTTTCGCTTCTCCAAATAGTCGCCGGGGACGATCGCGTAATGCGCGTTGGATATAATCCAGCCTCTGCGGTCTCTTCCGGGCTTGTCGAACACGGCGAAATGCTCGACGTGAATGCCGGTGACTCCCGTCTCTTCGGATAATTCCCGCACCGCGGTCTCGTAAGCCGTCTCCTTGTCGGAGCCAAACCCGCCGGGAATAGCCCATTTGCCTCCCTCGATATTCGGATTCCCCTCCTGATCGGCGGCCGCCCGCTTAATAAGCATAAGCTTCAGCACCGGCTTCGCCGCCGTTAGATTGTCCCCCTCGCTGTCCCGGACAATGGTTGCGCAGACGATATCGGAGGTATAACCGTCCGGCGTGCGATATTTCTTCGGATCGTAATGGCGCAAAACTTCTTCTTCGGTCGTATATTTGGACATCGCTCGTTCCATCTTTCTTTATTTTAATTTGTTATTTCCGAATTACTAATTAAGATTATACGCCAACGAAGTTGCCGGCACAATAGGCCTCTGGACGGAATACTGCATAACAAATCGCCCAAAAGCCATCCATGCCGCTGACGCGGCACCATTGATGATGAAAATGGGGTTGGTACTAACAAAAAACGTTAACACTGCTACTATGGCTGGCGAGGAAGGTCGGTTCACTTTGGTGTCCTGAACC
>NZ_JANYUY010000112.1 GCF_025060755.1 Paenibacillus doosanensis | reverse complement strand
CTGCTAGTCATGAACCTCGAAAAGAGACTCCGGGTTCTCTTTTTGCCTTTTTTGCAATGGCTCTGGTCGACCCTCTCATTCCGCTTACCCGTGATGCCGTAAATTGCGACCCGTTCAGCAAGCCCTAATTAAGTCGTTTTCATAAAAGATCGCATAAAAACAACCAACCCAAACACAAGCTTGGGTCGGTTGCACTACTAGCTTTCTTGCTATTCAAGTGCCCAGTTGAGAATAGCTGCTCATCGCTTCCACAAGGATTCAATTTAGGGTAAATATAAAATTTTCATAGGCCAATGGAACTATTTCAGTATACCAAATCTAGCAATGATTGCAATATATCCCCATTAAATTTTCTTTACAACTTATAAATGCATCATTTTTGACCATAATTTTCACGTCAACGGCTTAATATTACATGATATTTTCACTAATGAGGCGAAATATAGCTAGCGTAAGAGACTATAATTCTAATCTCACCTCAATGATGGATTAGGCATTTATACCTATATACAAATTAAAAAAAGCCTTTAAACACTTGGGAACTCTCTGTTTAAAGACTTTTACATAGAGATGGCATATCCAGACAGACCATTAAAAGCGTTTTGACAAGTCGCGGGGGCTTTCTCTCTCTAGTCCCCCGTCATGCAGCGCTACCTTTTAAGGAGCTCATCCACTTTCACTTTCATGCTTCGTATGGTCGTTTTCTTATACTGAATTCCAAGTCGAAGCACCTTGAGCTGCTCTCGGCGGGACAACTTTTTGAATCTGGGCTCCTGTCTCAAAAACGAGCGAATAATGGACCAGCTGTTGCCGGCAATATGATCCGTGTTGTTGTAGGGCAATTCATAGGGCAGATTTCGTTTTCGGAAACGGTTCAATAACGATGCAAACGTCGATACAATTTTCCCTTCGTCCACCAGACACGGCACGGCTTTTTTCTTCGTATACTTTTTGTAGTATTCCAAGTGATTATTTCCGCCTACAAGGACATAACCCTTATCTTTTCGGCTTTTCCGGACGATCAACAGCTGCATGCAGTCCTGGGCGACTTTGCGAAGCTCCTTGCTTCGCTTTGTTGGTTTTGCGGCCAACTCCGTCTTTATTTTGGTTAGAGGTATATATTGCACCGTATATCCCATGCGGCAGCACCCCTCTTAAAGTTTGGTTATTGTAGTTTATGCCATCCTCCTTTAAATGTACCGTTTACGGAATTCGCTCACCGGCTCCAAAGACGATCGGAAGGGAATATGTTCTCCCAATCGCCTAATGACACCGCCTTAGCCTATGAAAGAACAAATCCCCCAAAAGCCATCCATGCCGCTACGCGGCACCACAGACAATGGAAATGGGGTACCAAGAGTAATTTCCAGGGTAGTGACGTGATGCTCTGAAGCTTATTCCGTCCGCATCCGGCCTAAGTTGGATCGGCGTCTAACCATTCCTCTGGGATCGTTCTATGGTATGGTTAGACATTACTTTCGGGGGAGAACCCGGATATCTACAGGATATGGCTGCGCATCATTTCCCTAGAGTAAAGGGCAGAGAAATCTGCCCCTCCTCATCAAACCGTACGTGAGGTTTTCCCTCATACGGCTTTCCGATGTTCGTCATTCATGTGCATGCAGATTACAAGAGCGTTTTAAGTCCATATT
>NZ_JANYUY010000111.1 GCF_025060755.1 Paenibacillus doosanensis | reverse complement strand
CGGTGTGGTAGACTTCACCTAAAAGGTGCTCCTCTCTTTGGGTGATGTTGTCCTGGACAAACACCATTCTACCAAAGATTTGGAGCCCTTTTTATGTTTTTAATGCGCAGTACTTTCGAAATTCAGGTTAACTATTATTCCTATCGGGACGGCGACAACAAGCCTTAGCCAATACGTCGCCGATATCCAGAAGGTACTGGAGCAGGCGGAAGAGCCCGTCCATTATGAAATGACCGCCATGAGCACGATGATCGAAGGCGAACTGGACGATCTGATGACCATCATTCGCCGTCTTCATGAGGTGCCTTTCCAGCATGGAGCTCAGCGTGTATCCACATCCATCAAAATCGATGACCGCCGAGATCAGCAGGCATCCATCCAGCAAAAGCTTCGATCCGTTCAAGACAAAATGAAGCTATGAGCCTAAGCTTGGAGCTAAATGGCAGGGCAGATCTTCAGGATCTGCTCATTTTTTCGTCAAGCAACAAAAAAAGAGACCCGGGAAGGTCCCTCTATAGTCGTTAAAAGTGAGTCATGTAGGATTCGAACCTACGACACCCTGATTAAAAGTCAGGTGCTCTACCAACTGAGCTAATGACTCAAGATACATGGTGGAGGCTGATGGATTCGAACCACCGAACTCGTCAGAGAACAGATTTACAGTCTGCTGCGTTTGGCCACTTCGCTAAGCCTCCATATTTGCGGCTATTCGCTTCTATTGAAGCAATAAGCCAATGGTGGCTCGGGACGGAATCGAACCGCCGACACGAGGATTTTCAGTCCTCTGCTCTACCGACTGAGCTACCGAGCCGTATGTAATTAGATTGTCCAAATGAACTGCAGTTTATGACAGACAATTCGCTGCCTCGCATATGCATTTTTGGGCAAAAAAAATGGCGGAGCCGACGGGATTCGAACCCGCGGTCTCCTGCGTGACAGGCAGGCATGTTAGGCCTCTACACCACGGCTCCGCGATAGACAAACATGGTGCCGTCGAGAGGACTTGAACCCCCAACCTACTGATTACAAGTCAGTTGCTCTACCAATTGAGCTACAACGGCATATTGAATTGTATATGGTGGAGGCTGAGGGGATCGAACCCCCGACCCTCTGCTTGTAAGGCAGATGCTCTCCCAGCTGAGCTAAGCCTCCATATTATATAGAAGGAATGGTAGCGGCAGAGGGGATCGAACCCCCGACCTTACGGGTATGAACCGTACGCTCTAGCCAGCTGAGCTACGCCGCCACATTAATGAAAGGTACTACGGAGAGAGAGGGATTCGAACCCTCGCACCACTTACGCAGTCTAACCCCTTAGCAGAGGGTCCCCTTGAGCCACTTGGGTATCTCTCCAAGCTATAATGGTTGTTCCTTGAAAACTAGATACGAAACCCGTGCGCGTTTGTGAGCAATGATTATTTGTTCTTCCCGGTTTGTTTCCGGGCCCCGAGAAAGTATTTGGAATCAGCTTCGAAGCTTCTCTTCACTTTCTTGGGAATTTGGTTAAGCCCTCGACCGATTAGTATTCGTCAGCTCCACACGTTGCCGTGCTTCCACCCCGAACCTATCTACCTCGTCGTCTTCAAGGGGTCTTACTTACTGGGAAATCTCATCTTGAGGGGGGCTTCACGCTTAGATGCTTTCAGCGCTTATCCCGTCCGTACGTAGCTATCCAG
>NZ_JANYUY010000110.1 GCF_025060755.1 Paenibacillus doosanensis | reverse complement strand
AAAAATCGAGATAATATCCAGATTTTAACTGGGAATTATGCCAGGGACTTTAGCAAAGGAGGCGTTAATCCTTCGCAGGCGTCACCTTCTTCCGTGGCGTATAGAGTTGGCCGTTGCGTAGCAGCACATCGACCAGACGCACAAGCTTTCTTGCGGTTAAGACGAGGGCGCGTTTATGTTGGTGCTTGGGCACTTCCTTGTATTTCTTCCGGTAGTACTCGCCGAATTCTTCATCGCGGTTCTTTACCGAGTTGGCAGCTTCAACGAGGTAATAGCGAAGGAATCGGTTGCCGGATTTAATCCGTTTGGTGTCTTCGGCTTCAAAGGCGCCAGACTGGCTCTTGCGCCAGGTGAGGCCAGCATACTTGGCGACAGCGGCTTGGTCGCTAAAGCGTTCGATGTCACCGATCTCGGCAAGGATGCCAGCGGCATAGACGCGATCAATGCCGGGAACAGAACGCAGGCACAGGGAGCCAGGGATCGTCTCGAGAATTTGCTCAATCGCCTTGTCCAAATCCTTGAGCTGAGCCTGGATGCTCCGGATTGCTTGAATGGATGTACCCAGCACAAGATCAATGGAATCCTCGACGACTTTGGACAGCCGGTAAGAGGCTCTGGCCGCTTTCTGAATGCAGCGCGCGACGTTCTCGGGATCCGGGAAGCGATTGCGCCCCTTGTCCCGCAAGTAGTCGGCCAGATCGCCGACATCCATCGTCGCGATGTCGTCCAGACTGTACTTTTCAGAGAGCATCTCAAGGATGGCATGGCCGAACACCGAGCTCTCGACTTCGGTCGTGAAGGCATTGCACTTGTAGAACAGGTTTTGCAAGAAGTACTGTTTCTCGCGCGTCAGGTTATGGATCAAGTGAAACCGCATGCGCGTTAAACGCTGGAGCGCAACATACTGCTCCTGCATGACAATGGTGGTTGTCAGCCGCCCGAAGCGCAGACGGTCCGCAATCACCCAGGCATCAAGCCGGTCGGTTTTATTCAGGTCGGGATAGGTTTCTCGGAACTTGCTGACCAACTTTGGATTCATGGTAAAGACCTTGGTATGGCGCTCCTGGAGTGTAGGGTCACTATGCAGGTACATGGCGGGATGCCAGCTGTAGACCGAGGTCGATTCAAGCCCAATGTGAATCTCGGAGACCGCGTGCTTGTCCGCTAAGGCAACGATGCGATCTCGCAGATGAGCAGCCCCCTCCAGATTGTTTTTCACTGTGAGGGTCTCGAGCTTATCCCCGTCTGTGTTCATGAAACACGTTTCCAGTTCTTTCGAACTGACGTCAATACCGACAAAAAGCGTCAAATGGAATTTCCTCCTTTCGATGAGGGATGCAGGGAATAGACTCTCCGGGATGCCTCCGGCGCACGCGCAGATCAATCACCCTCGCCTATAAGAACACGCTTCGGTCCATGAGCTGCCCTGGCTTGCTAGGCCAGGCATGGGGTGCCGAAGGGAACGGCCAGCGGGTCAGAAGCTCAGACACGTACCGGAGAAACAGACTTAGAAATGTAGACGTGCTACAGGAGGAGAAAGAATTTCCCCGATAGATCCCTATGATCTATTGTCCAGAGGCATGCGGGAAAGTCCAGTCCCTTTTGCAATTTTCAAGGTGCGATTTACTGGAAATCGAAAAGTTTGCGGCCAGTTCCCATGGGAACTGGAAATCGGCTTAAAACTTGGTTCTAGAAATACTATACGAGGAGG
>NZ_JANYUY010000109.1 GCF_025060755.1 Paenibacillus doosanensis | reverse complement strand
ACGTCATGCTTGGCGTAGCCAAGATCAGTTTCCAATTCTGCTTCCAGCATTTCTTGGAGAGTCTCCGCAAAAAGATCTTTTAGCGTTTTCTGGACATCTTCGACAGTTTTCAAATTATTCTCTTTGATGAATTGGCGGAGTTGATCTTTTGGTAGTAATTTCATGATGTGTTCTCCTCTCAACCCTTATGGGTTCTATTGTAATAGATTTAGGTTTGAGAGTTTACACAAACTATTTTACAGTCCCCGATGCAGCGATACACCTGAAAAGCAGGTTTTCGCCCAGGCTAACTAGAGAGCCTATCATGCCCCTCCTCTCCACGTTAAGCCGCTTTTAGCATGCCTGGTCGCGTTCAGGGTAATACACCATCAGCTGCAGAGGGATTTGCCCCCAATTCTGCACGCGTCCCGTCCACTTCCTTATTAGTACGTCCATCGTTGTGAGGTAGAGCATCTCTTCGTCTGTTGGAAAGATGCTTTCTCCCTTCGCTACCTTGCGTAGCTGGCGAAGGGAGTTCTCGATCATTTTGGTGTTATATATGAACTTCCTCAGCTCCGCTGGGTACTTAAATGTAGCCAGCTCGTCCTAGTTCTGCTTCCACGATTTGATGATGAGAGGATATTTCTGACCCTACGTCTCTTCAAATCGATCAAGTTCGAGCTGTGATGCTTCTTCTGACGGTGCTTTATAGATTGGTTTTAGGTCTGCGGTTACTTTCTTGAGATCCTTGTAGGATACGTAAAGGGTGGAATTGCGGATTTGATGAATAATGCATTTGTATATCTGTCCTAGGATAGCAAGATGCAATAACTTTAGAGAGGCCAGTTTAGGTTATCAACACAGGTAAAAATGTCTTGTACACCACGATTCTTGAGTTCGTTAAGAACATTCAGCCAAAACTTCGCTGATTCATGTTCACCGATCTACATGCCAAGTACATCTTTATTCCCGTCTAAATCGATGCAAATGACCATATAAGCAGCTTTGTTTACAATTTGCCGTTCCTTGCTTAACCTTAAAATGGATAGCATCTAGAAAGACACCGCACATATCTGCTGAAGCGGACGGTTCTGCCACTCTTTAATAAGCGGCACGATATTATTGGTTACATTCGAAATTAAGGTTGGAGAAACCTCAACTCCATAAAAACCTTGAAGATGGTCCTGAATTTCTCGCGTACTCACGCCCTTAGCATACAGCGTGATCATTTGATCTTCAATTCCCGTGACATTCGTCTGATTGTTTTTGACCACAACCGATTGAAATTCACCCAAACGATCACGAGGGACCTCGATCTCGACATCGCCGTATTCAGATGTGACTGGCTTCTTCGCGAAACCATTACGGCTGATTTTCGTCTGCTTGTTCTTTACGCCTTGCTTCTCATAACCCAGATGCGTATCCAGTTCGGCTTCCAGAGCTTCTTGAAGTACATCTGCAAAGAGTTCCTTTAACGTCTTTTGAATATCCTCCGCGACTCGAAATTATGTTCCTTTACGAATTGGAGAAGTTCTTGCTTGGACAGTGGTCCGCTACGAGTCGTCATGAATTTCCCTCCAACTTTGATCTAGTGAGTCAGTATTGACAATTTATTTTACAGACCCAGAAAAACAATTTAGAGATTACATACTCAAGTTTCGCAGCTCAAATTTGGCATTAAAGCCTTGATGTAGCTGGGTAAACCTGAAATCCATTGCTGGACTTGACTTAAAATGGCCGACTTCCCCTGTTTGGTCTTCGTTTGAGTAAGCTCAAT
>NZ_JANYUY010000108.1 GCF_025060755.1 Paenibacillus doosanensis | reverse complement strand
GATCGGAAGTAAACATTCCTGTAGAGGCTAATATTTGGCCTTGGACAAAAACAGGGACGCCTCGTATGATGGGGGTGTCACGGGTCAAGGCCCTAAAAACCCATCATGAGGCGTCTTATTATGAAGTTTAACCGAAATGCCACTATAAATCAACGAATCGACCGTATAACCCCACACCATGCGGTGGTGGGAGTCGACATCGCGAAAGATAGCCACGTAGCCCAATTGACGGATTTTCGCGGTCGCTCTCTGACTTCACGTCACCTGTCGTTTCCCAACTCACGGGAGGGGTTTAAACGATTTCTCCGGTGGATTCAAGAAGCACAAGCTAAACACGGCTTGTCTTCGCTTCTCGTCGGCATGGAGCCCACGGGGCACTATTGGTTCAATCTTGCCAACTGGCTGCTCGAGCAGAGCGTTGACGTCGTGCTGGTCAACCCCGTCACGACGCACCGCAACAAGGAAAATCGGGACAACAGTCCTTCCAAAAACGATCCAAAAGATGCACTCACCATTGCTGATGTGGTGAGCCGGGGCTTCTACACGGACTACCTTCCCCGAGGGACTGCCTTTGAACGGATCAAAACCATCATGAGCGACCGCGAGTTCTGGTCGAAGGATGCCACACGTTTAGGTAACCGCATCGTCCGGTGGATCGATTTGTACTTCCCTGAGTTCAGACTGGTATTCAAAGATTGGACCGTCCCTCGTGCGCTGGCGACGCTCGGCGCGTTTGCGCTACCTGGTGACCTTCAAGGGCTAACGGTAGAGCAGGTCATTGCAGGCTGGAAAGAACAAGGCATGAAACGGGCCTCAGGCGTTAGCGGGAGAGCGAAGGCGCTGGAGCTGTTATCTTTGGCCGCACGCAGCATCGGTGACAAGCGAGTGCCGGAAGAAGCGCGTCGAGATATCAAGCGGTTGTTGGATGCGTATAAACAGTCCCTTCAGAGACTCGATGAAATCCAGCGGGAAATAGAGGCCCTCGTGGGTGACATGCCGTTGGCGCAGCAATTGCAAAGTATTCGCGGGCTGGGGACGATTACCCTTGCAGCCCTCCTGGGTTGTGCAGGCGACCTTCGCTTGTACTCGCATGGTCGGCAGTTGCTCAGGCGGGCCGGTCTGAATCTGGCAGAGTGCACCTCCGGCAAGTTCAAAGGACAAATCAAGCTTTCCAAGCGCGGAGACAGCATGCTGCGTAAATATTTGTTCCTGGGCGTGCTCAATCTCGTTCGATACAATGAAGATTTCAAGCGATGGCATGAACACAACGTAGCGAAGGGGATGAAGAAGCAGGCATCAATCTTTAAGTTAATTGGAAAATGGGCACGCATCACGATCGGTATGGTTCAAAGAGGAGAAGAATACCGTTCCGCACACGAAGCGGCCATCCCTGCAGCCTAAAGTCTCCTAGCAGAAACGAGTATTGACTCATTTGCAGGATTTCAAATCATGGATGCACAGTGAACCGAATTCTGTGTCCGTCAGGGCAATGACCCGTCAAGTAAACGCTATCGGTCTCCACACCTTTGGACAGGTGTAACGAAGGAATGTAAGGGCGAAGACCCGTTGAGTCATGGGAGGGTGAACCTCCAGAGGCAAAGTGGAGTAGTGCACAATAGGGTAAAACTGGAAGCGTTATGAACGCTGCCTCTGTTCCTGCATGCCGATTAGCCAATGAGATGGGCCAGAATCCCTACAATCCAAACTTCACCGACATCCAATACAATAGAAATCCTGCGAATGAGTGAGCATTCGTGAGATTATCCCCTAATTACGAGGGACGGACACAGCGGCCGTTATATAAACC
>NZ_JANYUY010000107.1 GCF_025060755.1 Paenibacillus doosanensis | reverse complement strand
GGTACTTTCGTCGACGCGCTTCTACGCACAGATTTCGCCGTACGCAGGCATCCTAGCTACGCGGGGGCTTGGCCCCTCCCGCGACCGGATTTTCACCGGCTAGAAGATGCGTGCCTCTGGGCACGCTGCACAAAAAAAACACCTCTATCCGAGGTGTTGTTGCCAAACGAAACGTTTCCGAAGCCGGATACCTAATCGAACAACGGCGTCGACAAATAGCGCTCGCCGTGATCGGGCAAGATGACGACGATGTTCTTGCCTTCATTCTCAGGCCGCTTGGCCAGCTGCGCCGCGGCATAGATAGCCGCTCCAGAGGAAATCCCGACGAGCAGCCCTTCCGTCTTGGCGACGGTGCGCACCGTATCGAAGGCTTCCTCGGTCTTTACCTTGTAAATCTCGTCGACAATGCCGCCGTTAAACACGCCGGGGATAAATCCCGCCCCAAGTCCTTGCAGCTGATGCGCTCCGCGCTTGCCGCCGGACAATACCGGCGAATCGAACGGCTCGACCGCAACGACCTGAACCGACGGTTTTCTTTGCTTCAGCACTTCGCCGACGCCGGTAATCGTGCCGCCGGTACCGACTCCGCTGACGAAAATATCGACGGTTCCGTCGGTATCCCGCCATATTTCCTCCGCCGTCGTCACTCGGTGAATTTGCGGGTTGGCCGGATTGTCGAACTGCTGCGGAATGAACGAATTCGGTATGGACGCCGCCAACTCCTCCGCCTTTCTCATCGCTCCCGGCATGCCTTCCGCGGCCGGGGTCAGCACCAGCTCGGCTCCCAGCGCCTGAAGAATTTTGCGCCGCTCGATACTGAACGATTCCGGCAGCGTAATGATCAGCTTGTAGCCCAGAGCTACCGCGGCGAAGGCCAAGCCGATGCCGGTATTGCCGCTCGTCGGTTCGATAATGACGGAATCTTTGGTAATAAGCCCCTTCTCTTCCGCGTCCTTAATCATAGCGTAGCCGATCCGGTCCTTCACGCTTCCAGCCGGATTGAAATATTCCAGCTTGGCGATCAGCTTCGCGGGAAGCTGCTGCTGCTGATTATATTTGACAAGCTCCAGAAGAGGCGTGTTGCCTATCAAATCGGTTAAATTACGGGCGATGTTGGTCATGTTGAATCCTCCGGTTATTGATAAATATAACTATTACCTATCGATTAAGTATGTAATGAAATTTTATCATCATTAACATGGAATGTAAAATTTATTGAAAACAGCTCAACCCTCGAATCCCGTAACCGTGCGATGGTATAGCGCTAAAAACGCTGACTTCCCCTGAGAAAGCATCTTCCAAGCGCTCCTGTAAACAACATCCCTATCATTGCCGATTGCCCCGCGCATCATGCGTGAAACGGCCCCGCCCCTCCCCGGATCGAAAAAAGCCAATTCCGGCGCATACGACAAGGCAAAAGCGAACTAGCCCCTTCGGGGCCTGTAAGGTCCGCCAAAGGGGCTTGCTTATCGCTTCGCGCTGCGATTATTTAGGCATAAGCCGAGTCGATACGCCGATCCGGTTCCATGCGTTGATCGTAACGATCTGCATAATAATTTCGCTGATCTGCTTTGTCGGTAAAAAAGCGCTGCATCTCTTCAAACACTTCATCAGGCACATGCGTCTCGGCGACCAGCGTAATCGACTCCGTCAAAGCGAGCACCGCGCGCTCTTCGTCGCTGAAGTACGGCGTCTCTCTCCAGGCGTTCAAAGCGTAAATCCGCTGTTCCGTTTCGCCCATTTCGCGGGCGTCCCGCGTATGCATATCGATGCAGAATGCGCAGGAATTAAGCTGCGAAGCCCGGATTTTGATAAGCTCCTTCAGCTTCTTGTCAATAGTCGTACCGGCCGTGTATTGCTCAAGACCGAGCATCGCTTGATAGGCCTCGGGATTGACTTGATACATGTTAAATCTCGTTTTCATCGAAAGCTCCTCCTCATCCCTTCGCGGGATTGTGATTGTCCGTTCATGAATAAAGACAATCGGGGAGCTTTTTTGTGACATTTGCGAAAAAAAATTTGTACAGCTTCCTTTAGAAGAGTGGTGAAAAAGTCCGCTGCGGCGTCCATTTGATCCTCCAATCGCTGATATGAACGAGACTTGTCAATAGGCAGTTTGTAACTCCCCTTGGTTTTCCCTTACCCCTTTTCATACAAGAGGGGTGAACAAGCTGAACTAGAAGGCAAAAGCTATCAACGGTGAGCAGT
>NZ_JANYUY010000106.1 GCF_025060755.1 Paenibacillus doosanensis | reverse complement strand
TAGGGCTTGCTGAACGACCAAAAAATCCAGTAACGACAAGGGTTTGATGCGCATTTCGTCGAATTCATATGCAAGGAAATCGTTTCAAAACGATGAAAAACCGTGCACATGGAGGATGACGATCATGTACCAACCGTACGCCCATGAGGAAAACCAGTTGTTGCTGCCGAGCGAGTTTTTCTTGCCATTCGGTGGCCGTCTAAATCCGGATAATCGCTGGATCAAGCTCGCACAGATGATCCCGTGGGCGCAGGTGGAGCACAAGTATGCAATGTCATTCAAGAAATCGTTCCGCGGCCAAAAGGCGATTTCGGTTCGGATGGCGCTGGGTGCCTTGATCATCCAGGAAAGACTGCAACAGTCCGATCGAGAGACGGTCGAGACGATCATCGAGAACCCGTATCTCCAATACTTCCTCGGCTTGGCGGGCTATCAGGATCGGCCGCCGTTTCATCATTCACTGATGACTCATTTCCGTAAGCGCCTCGGCGAAAAAGTGATCGCGGAAGTGAACGAATGGATCGCTGTAGAAGCTGCGAAGGCAGAACAGCAAGATGATGACGACGACATGAAGCCCTCGGCTTCCGGCGGTCGAGGCGGAAAGTGCAAACGCTCGAAGGCGGACCCTAACCAAGGAACGCTGCTGCTTGATGCGACCTGTGCGCCCGCCGACATCGCGTACCCGACGGATATCACGCTACTGAACGAGGCCCGCGACAAGCTGGAGACAATCATCGACGTGTTACATGCCCCGCATGTGGGACAACGTCCGAAACCGCGCACGTATCGGGAAAAAGCGCGCCGCTCGTATCTCGCACTCGCCAAGCAGCGCCGAATCGGCTATCGGGCGCTGCGCCGTGGAATCGGTAAGCAACTCGCCTTCATCAAACGCGATCTTCGCATCATTGAAGAATTAGCGAAGATCACGTCGCTCACAGCGCTGAGCAGACGGCAATACAAGCAGCTGCTTGTCATTCAGGAGTTGTATCGACAGCAACGACTGATGTATACGAAGCGAGTCCATCATGTGGAAGATCGCATCGTCAGCATTCATCAACCGCATATTCGTCCGATCGTTCGCGGGAAAGCAAAAGCGAAAGTCGAATTCGGGGCGAAGGTGTCCGTCAGCATGGTGCAGGGGTTCGCCTTCTTGGAACGCCGCCAATGGGACAACTTCAATGAAGGCGTCACCTTGATCGAATCGGTAGAGACGTACAAAGCTCGGTTCGGCGTGTACCCGAAAGAAGTGATGGCCGATCAGATCTACCGAAACCGGGAGAACCGCGCGTACTGTAAGGAGCGCGGCGTACGGCTCAGCGGACCTCCGCTCGGCCGACCTTCGAAGCAGGCGGACACGGCGGAGATGAAACGAATCGCCAAGCTGGATGCAGGCGAGCGCAATGCGATCGAAGGCAAGTTTGGCGAAGGAAAACGAAAATATGGGTTGAATCGAATCCGGGCGCGACTCGAGCAAACGAGCGGGGCCGTCATCGCCCTGCAGTTCCTCGTGATGAACCTAGAGCGCCGCTTGCGGCTTCTTTTCGTCTTCATGTTCAACATTATGCTGAATCGTATCGGCTACATTAGATTTGCTCTGTAAAGTTTCGTTCAGCAAGCCCTAAATATCATAAAATGGGAGAAGGCAAGATGGGAGGCCCATACGCAATTAATGTAGCTTTTAACGATGAGCCGAACGTCGTATATAATTATAAATACGATTATAAAATGGAGAGCAAAGATATAACGCAAATCGGCGTATCACCAAAGAGCAGTAAGGATGCTAAGAATTTTAAACATGCTGAATAATTTTTCTTTTCCGTTAGTAAGCTAACTTATTTCCATCTTATTCGCCAAGGGATGAGTAGGAGGTGCGATTTATGTCTGAAATCTGCGCGAAGTGCGGCGCCGTATATACTGGAGAGAATACATGCGAGTCGATTTTCGGGGAATTGTTGGCGCTTGAGTTTACAGACCCCGGTT
>NZ_JANYUY010000105.1 GCF_025060755.1 Paenibacillus doosanensis | reverse complement strand
AAGCAGCCTTTAGGGTGTGAATCCGGTATTGAACCGGGCTCATACCCTTTAATTTTGCCTTAATCCGTTTGTGATTGTAGTAATCGATATATTGTTTGAGCTCTTTCTTAAAATGTTCCATGCTTTCAAACTCTTGTCTATATAAAAATTCGGATTTTAAGATGCCGAAGAAATTCTCAATAACCGCATTGTCATAGCAGTTTCCTTTGCGTGACATACTTTGTGTGATCCCACGTTTCTTTAATGCCTGCTGATATGGCCCCATTTGATAGTGCCAGCCTTGATCTGAATGAATCATCAGTTGATCTCCGTCATTTATATGTTCAAACGCTTTGTCCAGCATCTTGGAAACAAGGGAATAGACAGGGCGTGATTCTATTGTATAGGTGATAATTTCTCCACTAAATAAATCCAACATCGGGGCTAAGTAAACCTTCTCACCGAATAATTTGAACTCTGTAATGTCGGTTACCCATTTCTCATTGGGCTTCTTCGCTTTGAAATTTCGATCTAAAACATTCGGTGCTATTT
>NZ_JANYUY010000104.1 GCF_025060755.1 Paenibacillus doosanensis | reverse complement strand
CTGCTAGTCATGAACCTCGAAAAGAGACTCCGGGTTCTCTTTTTGCCTTTTTTGCAATGGCTCTGGTCGACCCTCTCATTCCGCTTACCCGTGATGCCGTAAATTGCGACCCGTTCAGCAAGCCCTATTTACGACGAGTGGAAGGCTGGGGCAATAACAGCTACAGCTGCGATGAAGAAATTGAATATGAAGCATAGGACGTTTTATAGGCGTGTCAATGAATACGAAAGCGATCGTCTTTGTTGAAACGAACTTCCATTCACCGTTTCTTGAGGACGATAAACACTACATTGACCAGGCTGGCAATGATGAACGTGATGGCGTAAATAACCCAATATACCAAAATATTGAGCGCATCGGAGGAAGAGAAAAAAGCGACTGCACATGAAACAAGCAATAATCCTAAACCTACGCCCATCGATTGCACTATTAAAGCAGTGCGAGTAACCGGCCTTCTCACGTTTACGATCGTAAAACCGATAGACACCACAAGCAGCACCAGCATACCATACTCAAATTAATGTAAGCTTCCGTATCGATCTTAAGCCCTCCCTGGCACGATGGTTCTATCACCCATTATAGCATCCCCCGACTGCTGGTGCAGCTTTGGCTCCGCTGTAGTGTATTGGACACCCCTTTGCCTGAAAGCTATAATGATAGAATACATAGCGGGAACAGCCATTACCGGAACCGATCCGGATCAACAGGGGGAACACACTTGAAAAAAATTATCGCCATGTCCGCCGCCATGATGCTGCTGACCGGTACCGTTAGCGCTTCCACTATTAACGGCACCTATAAGGGTAATCCGATTGTAAAGGTAACGTCCAATGGCAAGCCGCTGCAGGTGGACGAGGTACCCGCACATATTGTGGACGGACATACGCTGGTACCCATATCGCTGCTCAGACAAGTCGGAGCATCCGTTGCGTGGGATGGAAAGACATACAGTGTGGATGTTCAAGTGAATGCCGGCAAATCCAATACAAACGCCATCCAGGTGGACAAGGTTACACATTTTTTCAATGAAGCTCGCAAGGAAGTAGACAGCGCCGGCATTTCCGTGGAAAATATTAATCTCGTGATGGATTATACAGGTATTGCGAGAATCAGCTACGATTATATGCCGGGAATCAATCAGACGACGGAACAAAGCTTAAAAACCGTAGCCGGGCTTCTCGGTATTGCGGCAGCAATCCGAACAGAGGTGGGTGAGGCTGTCGTGAACGTCATCGTGAACGATAAGGTTACGGAGACCATATACGCAAACATCGAAGACTGTGCAGCTTACTTTGACGGCAAGATTACGGCAGATCAGTTTAGTAACAAGTGGAACTCCTATTAACTCAACTTTCGCAGAACAAAAAACAGCTTAAAAGCAGATTCTGTATGGGTTTAAATGCGATGGAATATTCATCTTGACGGAACATAGAAAAACACCGCTTCGTTTGGTAAAGTGAGAGTGTCGAGCAATCACTACCACACAGAAGAGGTGTCTTCTCTATGATAGACCATCAACCCGATCTGAATCAACTGCCCAAAGAATTAAAACTTGCGTTCCACGAATTGAACATCTTCCAATATCTGCGACAAGCGGGATTGCGTAAGCGATTTGGCTTCAGCTGTGCCCGGCTTTTTCAACTCGTCTTCGTTCTCTTGTTCCATCAGAAGAACTGGTTTCGCTTGCTGGAGAGCAACAAAAGCGAAGCGTTTCCCGGCAAAGACGCGGTGTATCGCTTCCTCAATCATACCGGCTTTGCTTGGCGTCGTTTTTTGACTCTGCTCAGTGTCGCCACCGTGCAGAAGGTCAGCGCCTTTTCATCTGCGGATCGAGTTTCCGTTTTTATCGTCGACGATTCCATGTTCGAACGTAACCGCAGTAAAGCCGTGGAACTGCTCGCCAGATTCAAGGATCATGCTACCGGGGCGTATTACAAAGGATTTCGTATGCTTACAATGGGATGGTCAGACGGACACACCTTCTTGCCGATTGATTTTGCGCTGCTCAATTCAAGGAAGTCCTCCATCAACGGTATGAGCGAGAACGTCGACAAACGAATGGTCGGCTACAAACGTCGTCAGGAGGCACTCCAACCGGCGCCGCAGGTGATCGCGTCGATGTTGGATCGTGCGCTTACCGCAGGTGCAGTAGCTGATCGATTTGATCAACCAAGTAGCCCAAAAAGCCGGGAAGAAGATTTCCGCGCTTATTCAGCGTCAACTCCAGCAATGGATTGCCGCTTTGCCTAGTTATATCAAGGTTTGTTTGCCAATTTCATGCTGCGAAAGTTGAGTTATTAACCCTTAAAGAAAACAAAATATTAAAAAGAGACGCTCTACCCTTCTCTTAACGTTGATCTTGGTTCGAACGACGACCTGAAGAAAGATATGGCTGTGATTACACCTACCGGGTTAGCTGGTTTAGTGAATGAGGTACATGGTCACAGTTCTACCGTTTCACTTATCACTAACTTGGACAATGAACAAACCTCTAAAGCCATTTTGTTACTGCTAACGCATAATGTCCGACAGTTGACGGCGCAAGTTGTCCTGCTGGTGACGGTCAATCTGTCCGCGTGAGATACAAAAGGAAGGGAGAATTATGACAATTCTCCCTGGATGACGCGCTTCACCATATGATCGTCGATGATCCGATGTTTGTTCTGTGCCCCGTAGATCAGAGCGTGTGTACATACTTTGTTAATCAACCGGGCAGCGCCACTTGAGAAGCGGTAAATGTC
>NZ_JANYUY010000103.1 GCF_025060755.1 Paenibacillus doosanensis | reverse complement strand
TGTTACTGCTAATGCATAATGTCCATCAGTTGACGGCATAAGTTGTCCTGATGGTGACGGACAAGCTGTCCACTCGTGACTAAGAAAAAGGGAGAATCAAGATAATTCTCCCTGGATGACTCGTTTGACCATATGATCGTCGATGATGCGATGTTTGTTTTGCGAACCGTAGATAAGAGCGTGTGTACATACTTTGTTGATCAATCTGGCAGCGCCGCTCGAAAAGCGGAAGATATCATCGATCGCACCTTCGGTGAAGATGTCGTGATCAGCTCCGGCAAACGTCATGTGACGGCGAATGTAATCCCCCGTCTGAGCCCGATCGTAATGCGGAAGCTTACACTGCAGGTCGATCCGCTGCCGAATAGCCGCGTATGCCTGTAGATTCAAGCGATCCCAAAGCTCGCTTTGCCCCACCAGGATTAGCGCCATAGGACTCTGCGCATCCATTTTGAAGTTGAGCAGAAAGCGTACTTCTTCTAGCATCTCGCGATCCAGCAAATGGGCCTCGTCGACAACGACAACAGGCTGTAACCGGTGAATGCCTCGCATAAGCTCGATCTCCCGATGCAACTGACGCTTGGCATCGCCACGGTAGAACTTCGATTCGCAGCCAAGCTGCTCGAGTAATCCCTTGTAGAAATGCCGCGGAGTCAGCTTCGAATCTGACAAGTAGAGCACCTTGTACTTGGCTGGATCGAGCACTTCGGTGAATCGGCGGATCGTCGTCGTCTTGCCCGTACCGCAATCGCCCGTTACAACGGCGAACCACTGCCGGTGAGCGGCGTACTCAAGACGGCCGAGCGTCTCCTCAAGAATGACCGACTCATGGAGCTCGCTCGTCGGTACATCCCGCGAAAACGGTGAGCGTCCAAGACCATAGAAAGACTCAAACATGACCGTCCTCCTTGCTCACCCGGCGATAGGCCACAGCGGGTGCCTGCTCTGCCTTGCGATCCCGGTTTCGTTCCTCTGCTGCCGCGAGCAGTCTGGACGTATCTGCCGGAACAGAGCCCAGATGCTCTGGTAGCGAGGGGCGCTTGCCTGCACGCTCTCCGATGACAAGTTCTCGAACGCGCCACGGCGCATGACCTTCATACTCGACCGTAAGCTCCGAGATATCTGCCGGGTCGAACACCACATCCACCGTGCAGCCGATAAATGGCAAGCCGACCTCGTATTTGCGATCCATGAAGCTCATACAGCCGGACTTGTCTACTTTGCGCGTCTCGCAGTGCAGGAAGGCACTGGCAAGCACATCCGGATCCACGAACCGAAGCGCCTTTTTGTCACTGCGGTAGGCAGTCTCCGGACTTCGCTTGTTCTCGAGCGCGGAATGCGGCTTGCTTTGGTAGCATTCGGACAGCCAGACCTGAAACAGTTCGTTCAGCCGCTCGAGCGTCTTCGGTTTCTCGAGCGCGGCCTCGCTGAGGAAGGCGTCGACGACACGGTTGAACCGCTCGACTTTGCCGGTTGATTCCGGCGAGTAGGGTTTGGCAAAGAGCAGCCGAATACCGAGTTTGGAGCACGCGCGCGTCATCCATTTGGTTCGGTATTGCTTGCCGTTGTCGAAGTAAACCGACTCGGGCACACCGAACTTCTGAATGGCCCTACGAAAGCAATCCTCTACAATGGTCTTGTCCATGACTGGATAAAACTCGCCATGGAGCACAAACCGCGTTGCGTCGTCGATGAACGTGACGAGGAATACTTGTTTCATAGCGCCGCCAGGGCCAATGGGCAAATATGGACCGTATTTCAGATCCGAATGCCAGAGACGATTGCGATGACGTTGCTGGAACCTGCGAGCGGCGACTCCGGATTCGGCGTACATGCGCATATGACGCGTGCTGTAACCGCGCTGGGCCAACCTTTCCTGAAGGGTACTGCGCTTGATCTCACCGGGACTGATGCGACCTTCCCATTCGAGAATCTGAATGAGCTGCGCAACGCTTCGCCCCGGCACCTCACGGCGAAGCAGGATGGCCTGCTCCAGTACTTCCGGCGGGATCGTCGTTTCTGAGGGCAGACGTCCCTTGCTTTTGGGCTTTAGTCCGCCGAAGCCTTCTTTACGATACTTGGCCAAGTGCCGGCGAAGCGTCCGTTCGGAGAGTCCGGTCTGTTCACAAATCCTCGCTTTAAGTTCTCGAGCCTTGGCAGGGTCAAGCCCTTCTGCCAACAGCGGTGACAAAAGCTGCACACGTTCTGTAGCGATGGCCTCGGCTTTCTTTTGATCTTTCATTTATCTTGCACCTCGCTTGGTAGACTTCGAGAAGAGTCTACCGCAAGAGCTGGGTGGACAAGAATGCGAAACGGGTATGTACCCACAAATTTGAATTGACGATGGGACGGACAATTCGTGCTAGCCAGCCCGAAGCATCTCCGACGTAGTGTCCGATTCGTTGATGTGCAGACTGCGAAGATACGGACGGATTCTCCACAGGGTCCTGATGAAGGCGAATTGCGATCGATGTTAGGCACCCAAGCAAATACGTACTCATTCCTTTAAACCAGTTCTTCCAGCGCCGTAGGGTAGCGTCGTCTGCTGCTACAACGGATGGCCTTTCCGGCTCCGAAACGACTTGCTCGATACATGCGGATTCATAGCGTTTATATGGCACTACACAATCTGGAAGCTCATGATGGATGCTCCGGCACCCGGAACAACGTAACCGGCGGACTACCAGCACACGGCTTTCCCCGCTCTCACTCGTAAGTTTCCGCTTCCGGCTTCCAATGACTTTCAACTCTTTCCCGCAACAGGGGGAAGGAACCACTTCTGCACACCGAACAAAAAACGCCGGATGACTTCTCAACCAGCTCATATTTTGATACAATGACCATGTTGAGTTGGGGATGCATCCCGTGAACCTGTTGGCGCAGGCTCACATCCATGGGAAGCATCCTTTTCCTTTTCTGTGATACGGTCATTATATTCAGCAATTCTCGGACAGGCAATCCCGTCAGCAATTGGGCATTATCTTTCAGC
>NZ_JANYUY010000102.1 GCF_025060755.1 Paenibacillus doosanensis | reverse complement strand
AGGTGTTCGACCCGACATATATTGATCGATGAATAGACGTTTGAATTCATCGGCATAAGTAATCGATTTTTCGCTCACCCGCAAAACGTGCGGATTTAGCGCTAGTCATTCACGTTCATATTTATTAAAATGCTTTTTGCTCATTTTGTTCGCCTCCACTGTTGTCTCCAGTATACAAAAAGGTACCCACACACTAAACACTTTTTTTGAAGTGTCCAGTGTATGGGTACCAGTTTAGAGGAGGATGCTTGTTTACCTCATCTCCATGCTATGGAATAATATGAATGCCTTTTATGTATAACTTTAGTCGTGGATGTACGCCTCCCCCTAAGCCATCGGCCGTTTTTTCCAATTTGATGAGAGAATACAGCACTGCGAGCTCAACTGGAGATGCCGCGGTGCTTTTTATTGAGAAGGGTGATTGACGAGCGAAGCAGAGTGGGAAAAGTGAAAGAGACTTAATTTGCTGTCGAATGACCGTTCGGCATCGGCCGAGGCTCGTATCAAGTAAACGGTGAGAGACGGTTGCTAGATCGTGGTGCGAATGTGAAGCGAACATGAATTTCCCGGGGGATTCGCACCTATACGAAATCGAATGGTGCTATCGGATTATAGCCATGCTTCTATATCTTATGGCTTATTCAGTAGATTGGGTGTATTATTAAAGCAAATAAACCTTTTTCAGGGTTAATATTCCTTGAAAATCGGAGTCGCACCCTGCACGGGTGCGTGGATTGAAATCATATGTTGTTTGTCTTTGCGTACTGGTAAATCAATGTCGCACCCTGCACGGGTGCGTGGATTGAAATCAGCTTTTGGCCGCGGCTCCAGGCATATGTCTGCGTCGCACCCTGCACGGGTGCGTGGATTGAAATTGACGGCCGCGCCGGAAAAAGCTTGGCACGTCGTGTGTCGCACCCTGCACGGGTGCGTGGATTGAAATATGTGCAGCATATTGTCGCTCGCTGCCTATCCGAAGGTCGCACCCTGCACGGGTGCGTGGATTGAAATACCCTCAACCGATTTGCCCGCTTGGTAACCGTTGCTGTCGCACCCTGCACGGGTGCGTGGATTGAAATACCATGTCGTCCTGCGCCTTGGCGATGTATTCGGCCAGTCGCACCCTGCACGGGTGCGTGGATTGAAATGAGGTTTACGAGAATGACACGAATGCGACCGATAGCCGTCGCACCCTGCACGGGTGCGTGGATTGAAATTGTACGAATTTTTCAAATGTAATGCCATACCGCCGGCGTCGCACCCTGCACGGGTGCGTGGATTGAAATGTGGAATCATGGGAAGATGGCTACGAATGGCCGTCGTCGCACCCTGCACGGGTGCGTGGATTGAAATGCCGTGTTGAACGGAACCGGGCGCTTCGAGCATTCGGGTCGCACCCTGCACGGGTGCGTGGATTGAAATAAAGTACGAACGAGCTAATACAATCCAAAAAATGTCGCACCCTGCACGGGTGCGTGGATTGAAATCCCCAAAGCCCCTACAGTCATAGCGAATTTTTCGTCGCACCCTGCACGGGTGCGTGGATTGAAATGGCTGATATTAAGCTCCAGCGCCAGACCGTCCCAGTCGCACCCTGCACGGGTGCGTGGATTGAAATAAATTTCATGCTCCTCTCTCCTCGCCAAAGTAAAAGTCGCACCCTGCACGGGTGCGTGGATTGAAATGATTTCCTTGGCCTCCCATACTTCGCCGTCCTCGTCGCACCCTGCACGGGTGCGTGGATTGAAATGATTTCCCCGTATTCGGTGTTGACGACGCACGACGTCGCACCCTGCACGGATGCGTGGATTGAAATATAGCAAATACCCCAGCCGATGGGGAATTATTGGTCGCACCCTGCACGGGTGCGTGGATTGAAATTGCTTATCGATGGATATGCCGTTGCGCTTGCAGATAGTCGCACCCTGCACGGGTGCGTGGATTGAAATTAGTGGGCTGCAGCAGGCTTCCCGCAGCAGTTCCGTCGCACCCTGCACGGGTGCGTGGATTGAAATATCTCCGCATGGATCTCGCGCAAGGCCGCTAATGTCGCACCCTGCACGGGTGCGTGGATTGAAATCTCAAAAACATCGGCGTCAAAATTAGGGATAGACGTCGCACCCTGCACGGGTGCGTGGATTGAAATTGTTGACGGATGTCGTTGATCTCGGTGCTCAGCGTCGCACCCTGCACGGGTGCGTGGATTGAAATATTTTATGGATATGAAGAAGAAAGTCACGGATATTAGTCGCACCCTGCACGGGTGCGTGGATTGAAATCTAGCCAGTATTATCCGTTTGTTAACGATGATGTCTGTCGCACCCCGCACGGGTGCGTGGATTGAAATATCAAAGAACCAAATGATTTTTTCCGGATTTCCGTCGCACCCCGCACGGGTGCGTGGATTGAAATACACTGCACGGATGCAAGGACTACATCTTTGAGTCGGTCGCACCCCGCACGGGTGCGTGGATTGAAATATAGACTTTATCCTTGTTGGTCTTGATCTCAGTAGTCGCACCCCGCACGGGTGCGTGGATTGAAATAATAATGCGCGCCGAAACAAGTATGTTGGCTAGAGTCGCACCCCGCACGGGTGCGTGGATTGAAATGACGTATGGACCGCCGCCTGTGACAACTTGCCTGCCTGGTCGCACCCCGCACGGGTGCGTGGATTGAAATTAGCATCATCTTGCGATCTTTAGCAATACTTTCTGTCGCACCCCGTACGGGTGCATGGATTGAAATAATAGCTTTGTGCAGGGGATGGTTTGCGGATCATTGGTCGCACCCTCGTACGGTTGCGTGGATTAATCGCCGGATCAAGAAGATGTAGCAACAGCATAGTTGAACCTCGCTCCCATCGCTAGGTGGGGGCTATTTGATGCTCATGTTGAATGCCAAGTATCAACGGCAGATCTTTTATTATTGACCCAGGCCACGGCGGTAACTACGACGGAGTTACTTATGGAAACCAGAAAGAGTAAGATGTTATATCATCAGTCTCATATTAATAGTTCTAATTAGGGCTTGCTGAACGGGTCGCAATTTACGGCATCACGGGTAAGCGGAATGAGAGGGTCGACCAGAGCCATTGCAAAAAAGGCAAAAAGAGAACCCGGAGTCTCTTTTCGAGGTTCATGACTAGCAG